>NZ_JALKBA010000001.1 GCF_023015805.1 Cellulophaga sp. F20128 | reverse complement strand
CATATTAACTATCCATACAAGAATTTACTGATGGGAAAATATTTAGGGAATGGGTAAAGGATAAATCTTTTCAAGAACAATATGATTGGGGTGTTAAAATCTTAAAACAAGAAGGTTGAGATGCAATCTATGGAATAATTAAGTAAATTTATAAGATGAAATATTTAGCTGTAAAAGATGCAATTAATGGGTTTATTGGTTATGCTACAATCCACGGAATGACAACAGGTGAGATTCCAGATTCTAAAATCGCAAACCTATCATATAAAGGTATAGTAGAAGCCTTTGAATATATAAAAAATGAAAATGCATTTACAGAAATGAAAGCATTATTGTCACACGAAAACTTTAAAGTAAGGTCTTGGTCTGCAAGGTATCTTTTAAATGTTTATGAAAAAGAGGCGTTAAAAGTTTTAGAAGATATAGCCAATGGAGAAACAAATTCTTTTAATGCTAAAATGATCATTAAAGAATGGAAAGAAGGTAATTTAACTTTCTAGTATTTTACACCAACTCTGGAAAGTTACTGATATAACAATCACATAAACCATAACAGCCAGGTTACACCTACCTAGCTTTAAATTGTAACTTATGAAACAGCTCTTTTACCTATTTTTCTTTGTAGCAATCCCTTTTTTGTACGGTCAAGACAAAGGCACGGTTCCGAAATACGGGAAAATGATTTTTTCGGTTGAGAAAAATGTATTCAGCAATCAAAAATTAGATTCGTCCATACAACTTAAAAACCAGTTGTCGTAAACATGTTCAAAGACATGTTTAAAGAAATCACCTTAGCACAGGGGGTGGCTCATGATACCGTGGCGCTAAACAAGCATATAGAAAATAGAATTTTACCGGCACTAGACATTATGCTAGACCCGCGAAAAATTGTGCGGTCGCCACAAAAACATAGTTATACGTTTGAAGATTCCATAATTAATCACCAAATAAAACGTCATCCATTGGATGAAAACAGAGAGGTAACGGTAATTAACAGAAGTACCGGCAAGCAAAGAAATTATACCCTACAAGATTCCATTTTGGTCCTTGACGAATTTACATTCAGTGTCCCAATAAAAGATAGCAATGAAGACCTTAAAATATATGAGTACAGGGAAATTAGAAAAAACATTATGGGTTAGACTGTTTTAAGGTGGTGATCACTAAAACAGATCCTTTTTTTAAATCCCTAAACTTGTTTGAAATTGAGATGTCTTCAGAATTTAAAGAAAAATATAAGGAATTCCTAGGGCCTACTTCAACCCAAGTACTTTATGTTACGGAAGAAATTAAGTGCAAATACCATCCATTCACAAACCTATCTGAAATTCTAGATCACTATTATCCCTTAGAGATAACCGCTAATGATGGTTTTATAAATGGTGTGGAAAAAAAATGTACCGTAGAGGAGTTGTCCTTGGAGTAACTGGCTGCTTTGTATTTTACAAATGAGATGTTTAAAATACCCCTATTTTAAAAAATTGGTATCTTTATCCTAAATAATTAAGCTGGTAATAGGACCATAAAAAGTTATTTCTATTGTGCTTTTTTTATGCTCGAAAAAGTTTCCATCAGAACAGATAATGTACAAGCTTTTCGTTTCTATTTCTGTATGATAGCTGCAAATAAAAATAAATACAAAAATTAACGACCTTAAACATAATAATACCCTTGTTTTTCTGTTTTGTTTAGGTAAGAATAGATACAATTTTGAAGCTTCAAACAAAAATATTGGGAACGGTAGTATTAGGAACATTGTTTTTTAATGCTTGTTCTACTAAAAAAGACGCCCTAGTTAATAGAGAGTGGCACGCATTAAACACAAAGTTTAATGTGCTGTACAATGGTAATATTTCTTTTGAAAAAGGCAGGGAAGAACTCAATGCCAATTACAAAGATAATTATTGGGATATTCTGCCAGTTGAACGCCTAGAAGTTACAGATGATGTAAAATTAGATTCTGAAAACAACAATCCTAATTTTGTAATTGCCGAAGAAAAAGCAACCAAAGCCATACAAAAACACAGTATGGTGATAAAAGATAGGGAGCGCAATCCACAGACAGATGAAGCTTTTTTGCTGCTGGGAAAGGCGCGTTATTTTGACCAACGCTTTATTCCTGCGCTAGAAGCTTTTAATTATGTGCTTAAAAATTACGAGCAGAGTGATAAATTTAACGAAGCCCGTATTTGGAGAGAGAAAACCAATATCCGATTAGAAAACGAAGAGCTTGCCTTAAAAAATCTAAAGGATCTTTTTAAATATGATAAGCTTACGGATCAAGAGTATGCAGATGCCAGAGCAATTATGGCGCAGGCATATATCAACCTAAATGCTCCAGATACTGCTATTCAGCAATTAAAAAGAGCATCGGCCTATACTAATAAACCAGAAGAAAAAGGAAGGTTTTATTTTATCATTGGACAGTTGTACAATCAATTAAATAAGAAAGATAGTGCCAATTACGCCTTTCATAAAATTATAGACCTCAATAGAAAGTCGCCCCGTGTTTACCTTATCAATGCGCATTTGCAGAAGATCATGAATACGGAAATTACGGCAAGCAATACAGAAGAAATCATTGAATACCTTACAGATTTAGAAGAAGACCGGGAAAATCGCCCGTTTTTAGATAAAATTTATAGGCAAATTGCCCAGTTTCATTTGGAGAAAAAGAACGATAGTTTATCTATAGTCTATTTTAATAAATCCATACAAGCCACAACTAATGACGCTAGGTTGAATGCCCTCAACTATGAAAACCTAGGTGAGTTCTATTTTGATAATAACAATTACAAAGATGCAGGAGCCTATTTTGATAGTACATTAACCAACCTTGTGGATACTAGTAAAAAATACAGGGCTATTAAAAAGAAATTAGACAACTTAGAAGATGTCATCAAATATGAAGACATTGTACAGTATACAGACAGTGTCATTACCGTATACAATATGCCAAAAGCGGAGCAAATCTCCTATTTTGAGAATTATATAACAAGCCTAAAAGCAAAAGAAGAAGCTGCGGCCAAAAAAGAAAAAGAACGTCAAAATTCTGGAATTGCAGCATTTGCGGCTTCAAAAGCCGGCAAACAAAGCAAAGGCAATTTTTATTTTTACAATGTAACGAGTTTGGGCTATGGTAAAACAGACTTTAGAACGGCTTGGGGCACTCGGAAGTTAGAAGATAACTGGAGGTGGTCTAATAAGAGTATTGTAATGCCAGCGGCAATAGACGAAGGCACAGGAATTACAGATATAACAGCAACGAATACGGAGGCAGCGGAAGATCAAAAATATACGGTTGAGTTTTATACTGATAGAATTCCAACCAATGTAAGGGTTGTAGATAGCCTGAGAACAGAACGGAATTTCGCAAATTACCAACTGGGATTAATTTATAAAGAGAAGTTTAAAGAGAATATGTTGGCCGCTGCTAAACTGGAAAATGTTTTGCAGTCTAATCCTGAAGAGCGTTTACTATTGCCCTCTAAATACAATCTGTATAAAATCTATGAGGAGTCTGGAAGTAATTTGACAATTGCTATGAAGGATGATATTATTAAAAATCATAAAGGCTCTAGATATGCAGAATTACTACTAAACCCACAGGCAATTATAGAAAGCAATAATGATACGCCAGAAGGCAGGTATACACTCCTGTATAAAATGTATGAAAACCAGGAGTATTTAAAGGTTATTACGGCTGCAGAAGAAAACATAAACAGGTATACAGGTGATGAAATTGCACCTAAATTTGAAATGTTAAAGGCTATGGCCACGGGCAGAATACAAGGTTTTGAGGCATTTAAAGAAGCGTTAAACTATGTGGCCTTGAATTATCCCAACAACCCTGAAGGAAAACGTGCGCAAGAAATGGTAGCCAACCAAATTCCACAATTGGCACAAAAAGAGTTTACAAATGAAGAGGAATCCTCTAAAGGAAGTTGGAAAGTTGTTTTTCCTTTTAAAAGCACTAATGATGGCAAGGCAAAGGAGCTAATAGCTTTGTTGAATAAATCTATTGATGATTTAAAATATAGAAATAGTGTCTCTAAAGACGTATACAATTTAGAAACTCAGTTTGTAGTAGTGCATGGCTTTGCATCCAAAGATTACGCCTTAGGGTATGCTGAATTATTAAAAAACAATAAAGATTATAAGGTTCATAACGAGAATTTTGTAATTTTATCCAACAACTATAAAGTAATACAAGTTCACAAAAATATTGGTGAGTACAAAAGAATACAATTAACCCCAAAACCGTAACAAAATGTTTTCAGACAAGAGCAAACCCAGAGATGTGGTAGATATGGGCGGACAGCCTAACAGAATAGGAAAAAACACAAAAATTAAAGGAGATATTATCTCTGAAGCCGATTTTAGAATTGATGGAAAATTAGAAGGCAATGTAAAAACTTCTGGTAAAGTAGTCATTGGTAAAGAGGGCTTTATTCACGGTAAGGTAGAATGCGTTAATGCTGACATAGAAGGCGGTTTTAATGGCGAATTGTTAGTTGCAGAATTATTATCATTAAAAGCCTCTGCTGTAATTGAAGGTACCGTGTCTGTTACCAAACTTGCCGTAGAACCAGGTGCCACCTTTAATGCCTCATGTGTTATGAAGGGTAAAAATAACGTTGCTCCTAATGCACCTAAACAGCCTGTTAGTAATGGAAATACCAAAGCCTCCTAAGAAGAATAAACCAAGTCAATTAAAGAATGCAGCAATGCTGTCTGGGATTGCTTTTCAAATGGGAGCCATCATTTATTTTGCCAATAAAGGCGGATTATGGCTGGATTCCTATTTCAAAACTACCAACGAAATTTTTATGATAATTGCTACGCTTTTAGGTGTGGCAATTTCTATTTGGGTTGTTGTTTTGCAATTAAAAAAAATTAAATATTAAGAATGAAGCACAAGTTGCTAGTTTCCTTTTTGGCTACCATTACCCTAGTTACAATTGTTGTTTTTGGATTGCATGTATTGGTGTTAGATATGTTAAAGGAACCTTTGTTTGCAAATAAGATAGTGCTGTCTTATAGCTTAAATGCTATTTTAGCTACTGTAATTTTTGCTTTGGTCTATGTTTTGCAAAATCGGTATAAAAATCAATTGGGATTTTTCTTTATAGGGGGTAGTTTTTTAAAATTTTTATTCTTTTTTGTGTTTTTTTATGCTGATTTTAAGGCAGATGGAAACATAAATGCGCTAGAATTCGCATCTTTTTTTGTCCCGTATGCCATCTGTTTGGGGATAGAAACCTACTTTATGGCTAAAGTGCTTCATAAATTAGACTAAATTTAGTTTGTCTATACTTTCTGCATAGCTTTAAAATAAACGCAAAAATGCTTTTTTCTTTTTGGGATAAAAGCGTACATTTGCACCGATTTTTAGAGACCGATATTTTTAAAGCAATATGCGAAATACATTTTTCAAGAAAATTCTTATAGTAGTTGCCCTAGTATTTGGAGCCCATTCATTTGCCCAAGAAAAAGAGCATCAAAGTAACGATTCACAGATAAGTGGAGATAAGGAAGTTGCAGATTATATTTTGCACCATATTAAAGATTCTCACGATTTTCATTTTTTCTCCTATACCAATGATGCAAACGAACGTAAGCACATCGGTTTTCCGCTTCCGGTAATTCTTTGGACAAGTAATGGTGTAACCGCCTTTATGTCTTCTGAATTTCATCACAATGATGACGGCCATGTTGTTGTAGAGAAAAACGGATTAAAATTCGCTAAAATTCACAGTAAGATATATGAGTTAGAGGCAGGAGCAACTAAAGTTAGCTTTGATGAAGCCCACCACGCAACCAATGCGAGTAAAGTTTTAGATTTTTCTATTACTAAAAGTGTCTTTGGTATTTTGTTAGTGGGTCTTTTAATGTTATTTGGTTTTTCTTCATTGGCTAGACAATATAAAAACAATACCATTCCAAAGGGATTGGGTAGAGTTTTAGAGCCTTTGGTAATCTATGTTAGAGATGAGATTGCCAGACCTAATATTGGAGAAAAGAAATACAGAAAATTTACAGGCTACCTATTAACCGTATTCTTTTTTATCTGGATTTTAAATCTATTGGGTTTAACACCTTTAGGTTTTAACGTAACAGGACAAATTGCGGTAACTGCAGCTTTGGCTATTTTTACCTTAGTGATCTACACCTTTAGTGGTAATAAGGATTATTGGATGCACATGTTGTGGATGCCAGGAGTGCCTTATTTAATACGTCCAGTATTGGCAATCATAGAGCTTGCAGGTGCTTTTTTAATAAAGCCTTTCTCGCTTTTAGTTCGACTTTTTGCAAACATTTCAGCAGGGCATATTGTAGTGATGAGCCTTATTGCGATAATGGTAACCATGAAAGAATCAATGGGGGCAGTAGGCTCAACAGCATTGTCTTTTGGGTTGTCATTTTTTATAACCTTGATTGAGATTTTGGTTGCCTTTTTGCAAGCCTATATATTTACAATGCTTTCTGCTTTGTTTATTGGTATGGCTGTAGCAGAGCATGACCACGAGCATACACATGATGAGAAAGGACATGATGTTCCGGATGCAGAAGATGTACGAGGGGATTTTATTTAATTCGAGTTTTTTTAATTTAACTATATATATCAATTTTTATGGAACCAGTAACTTACAATTTAATTGGAGCAGGATTAATCGTAATCGGAGCAGGTATTGGACTAGGTCAAATCGGTGGAAAAGCAATGGAAGGTATTGCTCGTCAACCAGAAGCAACTGGTAAAATCCAAACAGCAATGATTATTATCGCTGCACTTTTAGAAGGTTTAGCATTTGGAGCTTTATTCTTAGGAAAATAAGAACCAAACAAATGTTCAAAGACACAAACCTGTAACGGTTGGTTGCAGGCTGTGTCTTTAAAAATTAAACAAAACAAAACATATAATGGAAACATTACTTAACGATTTTTCTCCAGGCCTATTTATAATGCAAACCATACTATTGTTGGTATTGATTGCTTTAATGGTGAAATTTGCATGGAAACCAATAATGAATGCTATTGAGGACCGCGAAAGTGGTATTCAAGACGCTTTATCTGCTGCTGAGAACGCAAAGAAAGAAATGCAAAATGTTACCGCAGATAGCGAACGTTTGTTGCAGGAAGCACGTTCAGAAAGAGAAGCGATGCTTAAGGAAGCACGTGAGATAAAAGATAAAATTGTAGCAGATGCAAAAGAAATCTCTAAGGTTGAAGGTGATAAGTTAATTGCTCAAGCACAGGCAACGATAGAAAGTGAAAAGAAAGCTGCAGTTGCAGATATTAAAAACCAAGTGGCTAATTTATCTGTAGAAATTGCAGAGAAGGTTATTAAAGAACAATTGTCTAACAAAGACAAGCAGTTAAAGTTGGTTGAAGATATGTTAGGAGATATTAAATTAAACTAACAATAGAAGAGCAATGAACGAGTCTAGAGCAGCCATAAGATACGCCAAAGCTATTTTAAGCCAAGCGGTTGAAAATAAAGCTACAGAAGCAGTTGATAAAGACATGCGTTCTGTAGTACAAACAATATCTGACAGTAAAGAACTTCAGGATTTATTGGGTAGTCCAGTAGTGAAAGGAGAAGTGAAAAAGTCGGCTCTATTAGCAGTTTTTTCAGGGTTTAATACGATATCAGAAGAACTTATATCGCTACTAGTTGATAATAAAAGAGTGTCACTTTTAAAAGAAGTTGCAGAAAAATTTATCATCCTTAATGAAAAATTAAAGGGACAAGGAGTTGCTTATGTTACAACTGTTGTACCTTTAACTTCTGAGTTAGAAGCAAAAATTTTGACAAAATTAAAGACAATAACTGCTGATACTATTACTATAGAAAATACTATAGACGAAAACATTATTGGTGGTTTTGTACTGAGATATGGCGATTTGCAGTTTGATGCTAGTATCGCTCATAAATTAAATGGTTTAAAAAGAGAATTTACAAACAGTCTATAGTTTCTAAGGATTTACTTAGGAACTTTGCAATATAATTAAAACAACATGGCAGGAGTAAAAGCCGCTGAAGTATCAGCAATTTTAAAGCAACAATTATCTGGATTTGACACAAGTGCATCTTTGGATGAAGTAGGGTCAGTATTACAAGTAGGTGATGGTATTGTACGCGCCTACGGATTAGCTAACGCTCAATACGGAGAATTAGTTGAATTCGAAGGTGGTTTAGAAGGTATTGTACTTAACCTAGAAGAAGATAACGTTGGTATTGTATTATTAGGAGCTTCAATAGGAGTTAAAGAAGGTTCTACTGTAAAACGTACAAACCGTATCGCATCTGTAAATGTAGGTGAAGGTATTGTTGGTCGTGTTGTAGATACATTGGGAAATCCTATTGATGGTAAAGGACCAATTGCAGGTAAAACCTATGAAATGCCATTAGAGCGTAAAGCTCCTGGGGTTATTTATAGAGAACCGGTAACGGAACCATTGCAAACAGGTATTAAGGCTATTGATGCTATGATTCCTGTAGGTAGAGGGCAACGTGAGTTGGTAATTGGTGACAGACAAACGGGTAAAACTACGGTTTGTATTGATGCCATCTTAAATCAAAAAGAATTTTATGACGCAGGTAACCCTGTGTATTGTATCTATGTTGCTGTTGGACAAAAAGCGTCAACAGTAGCTTTAATCGCTAAAACTCTTGAGGAAAAAGGAGCATTGGCTTACACTACTATAGTTGCTGCAAATGCATCAGATCCTGCTGCAATGCAAGTATATGCACCTTTTACAGGAGCATCTATTGGAGAGTATTTTAGAGATACTGGTAGACCCGCTTTAATTGTTTTTGATGATTTGTCAAAACAAGCAGTAGCTTACCGTGAGGTTTCTTTATTATTACGTCGTCCTCCAGGACGTGAGGCGTACCCAGGTGATGTTTTCTACCTACACTCTAGATTGTTAGAGCGTTCTGCAAAAGTGATCAATGATGATGATATTGCAAAGGAAATGAACGATCTTCCAGATTCGTTAAAACCAATCGTAAAAGGGGGTGGTTCTTTAACAGCCTTGCCAATTATTGAAACCCAAGCAGGTGATGTATCTGCCTATATTCCTACAAACGTAATTTCAATTACGGATGGGCAAATTTTCTTAGATGGTGATTTGTTTAACTCTGGTGTTCGTCCGGCAATTAACGTAGGTATTTCTGTATCTCGTGTGGGTGGTAACGCTCAGATTAAATCGATGAAGAAAGTATCTGGAACTTTAAAGTTAGATCAAGCGCAATATCGTGAACTAGAAGCATTTGCTAAGTTTGGTTCTGATTTGGATGCCTCTACATTAAACGTTATTGAAAAAGGAAAGCGAAATGTGGAAATCTTGAAACAAGCACAAAACGATCCGTTTACTGTGGAAGATCAAGTAGCTATCATTTATGCTGGATCTAAAAACTTATTAAAGAACGTTCCGGTTGATAAAATAAAAGAATTTGAAGCTGATTATATTGAATTCTTAAACGCTAAGCATAGAGATGTTTTAGATTCTTTAAAAGCTGGTAAATTAACGGATGAGGTAACAGATACATTATTTAATGTATGTAAAGACCTTTCAGCAAAATATAAAGCATAACACAGATTTTTAGTATTGAGTAGTGTGATCCTTAGATCCCACTACTTAATTCTCAATACTACGGACTAAAATATGGCAAACTTAAAAGAAATACGGAACAGAATAGCATCAGTATCTTCAACGATGCAGATTACAAGTGCCATGAAAATGGTATCTGCCGCTAAGTTGAAGAAAGCACAAGATGCAATTACTGCAATGCGGCCTTATTCTGATAAATTAACGGAGCTTTTACAAAGCTTAAGTGCTAATTTAGATGCGGATTCTAGTAGTAAATATGCAGAAGAACGAGAAGTTAAAAAAGTGTTGATTGTTTCCATTACATCAAACCGTGGTTTGTGTGGTGCTTTTAATTCCAACATTCTAAAGCAAAGTGTTTCTTTAGCACAAAACAACTATGCCGGAAAAGAGGTAGATTATCTTGTTATCGGCAAAAAAGCAAACGACTTTCTTGGAAAGAACAATACTGTTGTAGCAAACCATAGTGAAGTGTTTGATGACTTAACCTTTGATAATGTTGCCGCCATTGCTGAGGACCTTATGGAGCAATTTAGTAGTGGATCTTACGATAGAATTGATGTAGTCTACAATAAGTTTAAAAATGCTGCTACACAAATTGTAATGACAGAGCAATTTTTACCAATTGCCCCTATTGAAGGAGAAATTGCAACGAGCACAGATTATATCTTCGATCCTTCGGAAAGTGAGATTGTTGAACAATTAATACCAAAATCCCTAAAAACACAATTGTATAAAAGTGTTAGGGACTCTTTTGCAAGTGAACATGGCGCACGTATGACAGCCATGCACAAAGCAACAGATAATGCAACTGAGTTAAGAGATCAGCTTAAACTTAAATACAACAAGGCAAGACAAGCTTCAATTACAAATGAAATCTTAGAAATTGTTGGTGGTGCAGAAGCACTTAATAATTAAAAGAGCGTCATTCAGGTATTAATCTGAAGCGTTGATTCGCAATAGATTAGCTTTAAAATTTATATTGATTTAAAACCTCACTTTCTAGTGAGGTTTTTTTATGCACTAAAGTATTTTTATTTTTTTTCAACTTATTATCTCAATATCTTAAAATTTATGCCTAAATTTTAGGATGTATTAGCAAAGTGGGTTAAGTGAGTGCGTATTTATCATTATTTCTAAAGTTAAATTCCAAAACAAAACAAGGGTTTTTTAAATTATCTAATATCTATATATGCAAATTATTCATATAAGTGCAGAATGTTATCCAGTAGCCAAAGTTGGAGGATTGGCAGATGTTGTTGGATCCCTCCCAAAATACCAAAACAAACTTGGTTATACTAGTGCGGTAATTATGCCGTATTACAAGAATAAGTTTGTAGAGCAAAACTCCTTTAAAACCATATATGAATCTACTGTAGCTCTTGGGGTTTATAAATTAAACTTTAGCATACGAATGCTTGCCAATAACCCCCTAGATTTTGATGTCTATTTTGTAGATGTTCCAGAGCTATTGTATAAAGACTATGTATATTCTGCAAATGACACAGATCGGTTTATAGCTTTCCAAATAGCCGCCTTAGATTGGATACTAACCCTAGACAAAAAACCAGAAATTATTCATTGTCATGACCATCATACAGGGCTTATTCCTTTTATGTTACAAGAGTGCCATAACTATAAAAGTTTAAATAAAATTCCGGTTGTAACCACAATTCACAATGCCCAATATCAGGGATGGTTTTCACATGAAAAAGTAGATCTTATTCCAGAGTTTGATTTTCATAATGTAGGCCTATTAGACTGGGGAAGTTCTATAAACCCACTTGCTGCAGCTATAAAATGCGCTTGGAGCGTAACTACCGTTTCCCCGAGCTATATGGAAGAATTGCAATTAGAGGCAAATGGTTTGGAAGGTTTATTAAGTGCTGAAAGAAGTAAGAGCGTTGGCATACTAAATGGTATTGATGCCAAGGTATGGAATCCAGAAACAGATACCTATATCGTTCAAAACTATACAGAAAAAACTGTTGCGGCAGGCCGTCAGGCAAATAAGGCTTGGCTTTGTAAGGAATTTAATCTAGATATAGAAAAACCATTATTTGCATTTATAGGAAGATTAGTAGGTGAAAAAGGGGCAGACTTATTGCCAGAGGCCATATTCAAGGCGTTAAAAAGTAACGAAATAAATGTGCTCGTATTAGGCTCTGGACAGTCAGAGATAGAATCGGCACTGTTTGGATTAATAGAGCTGTATCCGGGAGCCTATAACGCCTTTATAGGATACGATGAAAAACTATCGCATATTATCTATGCGGGAGCAGATTTTCTATTAATGCCATCGCGGGTAGAGCCTTGTGGGTTAAACCAAATGTATGCCCTGCGATATGGAACTATCCCCATTGTAAGGAGTATAGGAGGTTTAAAAGATACTATTACCGATATAACGGAAGCAGACGGATTTGGAATTTGTCACCAGGAAGTTAATGTGGACGAAATGATCAATGCGATAGAGCGGGGTACAGCACTCTATAAAACCAAGACAAAATTTATAAAAATAAGAAGGTATATTATGGGAATTGACCACTCATGGGATGCCTCTGCACTTCAATATATTAATTTGTATAAAGCACTAAATAACCAATTATGAACGAGAAAGTATTATCCATTATCTTAGGTGGAGGCCAAGGCTCCAGATTGTATCCATTAACGGCAGCAAGATCTAAACCAGCGGTACCAATTGCTGGAAAATATAGATTGGTAGACATACCAATATCGAATTGTATAAATTCTAATATTAAAAGAATGTTTGTGTTAACACAGTTTAATTCAGCATCTTTAAATAAGCATATCAAAAACACCTATCACTTTAGTTTTTTTAGCGCTGCTTTTGTAGATGTTTTGGCTGCAGAACAAACCCCAGATAACGAAACTTGGTTTCAAGGAACTGCAGATGCAGTGCGTCAAAGCATGCACCATTTCTTACTGCATGATTTTGAATATGCGCTGATATTATCCGGAGATCAATTGTATCATATGAATTATAATGATATGGTACAAAAGCATATAGATAGTAAGGCCGATATTACTATAGGAACGGTTCCAGTAAAAGCCAAGGAAGCTCCTGCTTTTGGAATTTTAAAAACCGATGATGAAGATAATATTACATCCTTCATTGAAAAACCAAGCGCAGATCTGTTGCCAGAATGGACCTCTCCAGTAAGTGAAGAGATGAAATCAGAAGGCCGAAATCATTTGGGATCTATGGGGATCTATGTGTTTAATAGAGAACTGTTAATTGAACTAATGAAAGATGAGTCTACTGTAGATTTTGGTAAGGAAATAATACCACAGTCAATAGGAAAGCGTAAAGTGACAAGTTATCAGTTTGAGGGCTATTGGACAGATATTGGTAATATAGAATCATTTTTTGAAGCCAATATTGGACTTACTGATGATATCCCAAAATTTAACCTGTATGATATGAATCAAAGGGTGTATACCAATGCAAGGATTTTACCTACTTCCAAAATATCAGAGACTGAGTTTAAAAAAACTGTAATTGCTGAGGGATGTATTATTCATGCAAAAAAAATTGAATCATCTGTTATAGGTGTTCGGTCTAGAATTGGTAAGGGTTCTGTGGTGACAAACACATATATGATGGGAAATGATTACTATGAATCTTTGGAAGAAATAGAAAAGAATAAAATCGAAATTTTGGCGGGTATTGGAGAGAATTGCATCATTAATAAAGTTATAATTGACAAGAATTGTAGGGTTGGAGATAATGTAACCATAAACGGAGGAAACCATTTAGAGGATACAGAAACAGACACCTATGTTATAAAAGAAGGCATTGTAGTTATTAAAAAAGGCGCAGTAATTCCTAGCGGATACGTAATTGAATAGTATGACAAAAACAATACCTTATAGTTTGTTTACAGACTTTGATATCGATTTATTTAAAAGTGGAAAGCACTATCAACTTTATAAAAAATTAGGGTCACACCTTGTAACTGTAGACGGGCAAAAAGGCACTTATTTTGCTGTATGGGCACCATCAGCAAAAGCTGTATCTGTTATTGGCGATTTTAATTTTTGGGTAGAGGGCGATAACCAATTAGATGTGCGATGGGACAGTTCTGGTATCTGGGAAGGGTTTATTCCAGGTGTAGGACAAGGAGAAAAGTACAAATATAAAATACAGAGCAACCACAACAATATTACTACAGAAAAAGCAGATCCCTATGCTTTGAGTTGTGAACATCCACCAAACACAGCTTCCATTGTATGGGATTTAAAATACAAATGGAAAGATACGGCTTGGATGAAAAATAGAAAGGATGTAAATGCTTTAGATAAGCCGTATTCTGTATATGAAGTACATTTGGGTTCATGGAGACGCAATGCCGAAGAAGATAGGCCATTAACCTATCTAGAGCTGGCAGATGAACTGGTAAATTATTTAAAAGAAACTCAATTTACACACGTAGAATTTATGCCCATTATGGAGTATCCCTATGATCCTTCTTGGGGGTATCAGGTAACGGGTTATTTTGCACCAACATCTAGATTTGGCAAGCCAGAAGATTTTATGTTGCTTGTAGATACATTACACCAAAATAATATTGGAGTCCTTCTAGATTGGGTGCCTTCGCATTTTCCTGAAGATGCGCACGGCCTTGGTTTCTTTGATGGTACTTGCGTATACGAACATCCAGACCGAAAAAAAGGGTATCATAACGACTGGAAAAGCCTGATATTTAATTACGGGCGCAATGAAGTAAAATCCTTTTTAATAAGTAATGCTTTATTTTGGTTAGAGCAATACCATGCAGATGGTTTAAGGGTAGATGCTGTTGCTTCCATGTTGTATTTGGATTATTCCAGAGAAGATGGGGAGTGGGACCCTAACATCTATGGAGGAAATGAGAATTTAGAAGCAATAGCCTTTATTAAAGAATTAAATGAAGCCGTCTATAAAAATTTCCCTGACGTACAAACCATTGCAGAAGAATCTACCAATTTTCCAATGGTTTCTAAGCCCATTTATTCCGGAGGCTTAGGCTTTGGAATGAAATGGATGATGGGATGGATGCATGATACCTTAGAATATTTTAAAAAAGAAAGTATCTATAGAAAACACCATCAAAACGATTTAACCTTTAGCATGACTTATGCATTTACGGAGAACTTTATGCTCCCCTTTTCGCATGATGAGGTGGTGTACGGTAAAAAATCCATTCGTGGAAGAATGACAGGTGATGAATGGCAGCAATTTGCCAACCTAAGACTGCTGTATGGTTATATGTTTACGCACCCAGGAACAAATTTAATGTTCATGGGGAGCGAATTTGGACAAAGTGAGGAATGGAATTTTCAAGGGAGCCTAGATTGGCATTTGTTAGCCTATGATTTTCACAAAGGAATTAAAGATTTGGTAACAGATTTAAATATCCTTTACAGGAACAACCCGGCATTGTATGAAAAACAGTTTAGCAATGAAGGCTTCGAATGGATTGATTATGGTGATGCAGAAAATTCTGTTATTTCCTTTATTAGAAAAGGAAACAATTCAGAAGAGGACCTAGTGGTTGTTTGCAACATGACACCCGTAGTGCGAGAAAAATATCAAATTGGAATTCCAAGGAAAGGTTCTTTAAAACCAATTTTTAATACAGACAATAAAAAATACAACGGTAGTGGCATTGTAAGTAACAGAAAAGTAAGTGTTAAGAAGGCAAAATGGCAAAATATGCCTTTCTCAGCAGTCATCACTTTACCTTCATTAGCCGTTATGGTGTATAAACTAGAACAATAGACGCTATAGAATTCACAATGAAAGCAGACCAATTTTCCATTTAAACAATTAAAATCAACGTTAATCGTATAGATACTAAATCTTTGCAAGATAATTTTTAATGTTGCCGGAAAGCTGTTCATTTGTACTGACAAATAAAAACTAACTATGATTACCAATACAGAACTAGAATATAAAGGAAACCTTTTTCCTGGAAAGATAATTACCTATGAAAAGAATGTAGACACTTTAGTATTTGAGGCAGATAACGGAATTTTGTTACAGCTAACTGTACTCAGAGATAGTGTATTACGTTTCAGGTATTCTACGGCCCATAATTTAGATCAGGATTTTTCGTATGCCATTACAAAATATGCGAGTAGGGGATACAATCATCTAACAATACAGGAAGAAGATGACCGGTATATCATTACTACTGCCAAACTGATTTGTAATATCTATAAGGCAGATATGAGAAAATCTATCTATGATGCAGCAGATAAGACGCTTATTAGTGAAGATGAATTGGGGTTTCATTGGGAAGAAAGTTACGAGTTTGGAGGTGATGTAGTAAAAATGAGTAAGGTTTGTGAAGACGGAGAAAGCTTTTATGGTTTAGGCGATAAGCCAGTTCATCTTAACTTAAAAGGAAAACGTTTTGAAAATTGGGTAACAGATTCCTATGCCTATGGTAAAGGAACAGACCCCATTTATAAGACCATTCCTTTTTATACAGCCCTTCACAATGGAAAGTCGTACGGAATATTTTTTGATAATACCTTTAGATCATTTTTCGATTTTTCACACGAGAGAAGAAATGTAACAAGTTTTTGGGCTCAAGGTGGTGAAATGAATTACTACTTTATTTACGGTCCAAAAATGACAGACGTTGTGGCTAATTATACAGACCTTACAGGTAAACCACACCAATTACCTCCGCTTTGGGCCTTAGGGTACCACCAATGTAAATGGAGCTATTACCCAGAATCTAAAGTAAAGGAGGTAACTAATAAATTTAGGGAACTTAAAATACCATGTGATG
Source organism: Cellulophaga sp. F20128 (assembly GCF_023015805.1). GTDB lineage: Bacteria > Bacteroidota > Bacteroidia > Flavobacteriales > Flavobacteriaceae > Cellulophaga. The sequence continues at coordinate 479,627 of NZ_JALKBA010000001.1, read as the reverse complement.
CCATTTATTTGGATATCGATTATATGGAAGGTTTTCGATGTTTTACCTGGAATAAAAAGTATTTCCCAGATCCGAAACGAATGGTGAAGGAGTTAGAAGACGATGGTTTTAAAACAGTTGTTATCATAGATCCAGGAATTAAGATTGATATGGAATATGATGTCTTTAAGGAAGGTTTAGAGAACGATTATTTTTGTAAGCGTGCAGACGGGCCTTATATGAAAGGGAAAGTATGGCCTGGAGAGTGTTATTTTCCAGATTTCACCAACCCCAAGGTAAGAGAATGGTGGTCTGGTCTTTTTAAAGAATTAATAGAAGAAATAGGCGTTAGAGGTGTTTGGAATGATATGAATGAGCCAGCCGTTATGGAAGTTCCTAACAAATCATTCCCCAACGATGTGCGTCATGATTATGATGGAAACCCATGTAGCCATAGAAAAGCGCATAACATATACGGAATGCAAATGGCAAGGGCTACATACCAAGGGCTAAAGAAGTACGCTTATCCGCAGCGGCCTTTTGTAATAACCCGTTCAGCCTACTCAGGTACACAAAGATATACGTCTACCTGGACAGGTGATAATATTGCTTCTTGGGAGCATTTATGGATTGCAAACATTCAAGCACAACGCATGTGTATGTCTGGATTTTCCTTTGCAGGGTCAGACATTGGTGGATTTGCAGAACAACCTAACGGTGAATTATACGCAAGGTGGATTCAATTAGGTGTTTTTCACCCGTTTTGTAGAACCCACTCATCAGGAGATCACGGTGAGCAAGAACCTTGGACCTTTGGCGATGAAATTACAGATGTTGTACGAAAGTTTATAGAAATAAGGTACCAACTTTTGCCGTATTTGTACAGTACATTTTGGCAATATGCTAATGAGGGAACTCCAATGCTAAAATCATTAGTACTTTTTGATCAAGAAGATGTTCAAACACACTTTAGAACAGATGAATTTCTCTTTGGAGATCATATTTTAGCATGTCCAATTATAGAGCCTAATGCCAAAGGGCGTAGAATGTATGTGCCTAGAGGGAATTGGTACAATTACTGGAATGATGAGGTGGTAGTTGGTGGCAAGGAACGTTGGGTAGATGCAGATTTAGATAGTATGCCATTATTTGTAAAAGAAGGTGCTATTATACCAAAATATCCTGTGCAGCAGTATGTAGGGGAGTTGGTTATTGAACAACTTACTTTAGATACGTATTATAAAGTAGGAAGTGAAAAATCTATGGTATATGAAGATGCAAATGACGGCTATGACTATATCAAAGGACGGTATAGCTTGCGTAATTTTAAATTAACAGGGAAAGAGAACCAACTTATTATTCAACAACACAAGTCTGGTAAGTTTATTACAACCTATGATACGTTTAAAATTAAATTACATGGATTGCCATTTACCATTGCAAAAATTGAAGTAGATAATGAAGAAATTCTATTTGCAGATTTAGAATTAAATGAAGGCAATACCTTTGTAGTGAGCAAGGATTTTAATGAGCTCCATATCATTGGTGAATAAATAGTATGGTTACGAATATAAATCTCACTACTTGGTAGTGAGATTTTTTGCTTTATAGAAAGTCAGTATTTTATTCACGTTTATACGTGGCATCAATTTTGTCATTGTATCTTTATAGACATAGAAAACATAAACAAATGAAAAATACGATATATAGTTTTTTGGTAGTAACCGTGCTCGTAACTAGTTGTTCTTCTCAGAAAAATTTGGTAAACAGTGCCCCTTTTCAAATAGGAGAAGGGTATTCTCAAGAATGGATTGGCGGAAAAGAAGCAACTGGTAGCGGATTATTAGTGAAAATTCCTGTTTCGGAAATTGAAGGATATACGCTAAACACACTTTTTTTTAGGGGACAACAGGCCTATGTTAAAATAGAGACAGAAGAAGGGCAAAAGTTTGTTGTAGCCAAGTTTGATAAAGAAAGGAAAGTTGCGCCTCACGATATAGTAGCCCATGCAGACCCTAGAGAAGAATTTGGAAATAAACCAATTAAAAATGAGGCGAAGGAAGAATTAGAATTTCCATTTACCTTGGCAGACGATGAAGCGGTATTGAGTTATATTCAAAAAAGTACCATCAATTATGTGAAAGTAAAGGGAGTTAAAGACAAACCTGCTTTAATCTATTCTTCTAAACCAAGAGAATGACTTTGTTTACTAGAGGATTAATACCTACTTTTAAACACTAATTAAACAGCATTGAATCCGTTAAAAAAACTCTTTAAACAAACTTTTGTTTACGGCTTGGCAACTGTATTGCCTAGGATGCTAACATTTCTGTTACTTCCGCTGTATACCTACGTTTTTAAGACAGAAGGATATGGAGAGTTTTCAATTATCTACGCCTATATCGCAATCTTCAATGTTTTTTTAGCCTATGGTATGGAAACTGCATTTTTTAGATTTTATACCAATGCAAAGGATAAAAACACCGTTATTTCAACTTCATTGTTGTCTATTTTGGGAAGCAGCCTGCTTTTTTTGGTGCTTGCCTATAGTTTCAGGAACAGCATAGCAAGTGTTATTAGCATTGATGTTGCCTATGTAAAATACGCCATATGGATCTTAACTTTAGATGCGTTGGTGATTGTGCCATTTTCCTGGCTTAGAGCTACGGAAAAGCCCATGAAATACGCGGTGGTTAAGTTAATTAATGTGGCCATTAATACGGGTATTACTGCAATTTTCTTATATGTTATCCCAGAAATATTGGTAAAAAGTCCAGATTCCATTTTAAAAAGCATTTACATACCCAATTTTGAGTTTTCCTACCTCCTTATAGCTAATCTTTTGGCTAGTTTGGTAACCCTATTTTTATTAATTCCGTTGTATTTTAAAACGAAATATATATTTGATGTAGTGCTTTGGCGGCAAATGATGAAATATGCCACACCTATTTTGGTGGCGGGTATAGCTTTTTCTATCAATGAAGTTTTTGATCGTATTTTATTAGAAAATTTACTGCCGGAAGACATCGCTAAAAGTGAAATAGGAAAGTATTCTGCCTGTTATAAGCTCGCCTTGTTTATGACCCTGTTTGCCACAGCATTTCGCATGGGAGTAGAGCCATTCTTTTTTAGTCATTCTACATCAGAAAATCCACAGAAAACCTATGCGCAAATAACCAATTATTTTGTGATTATAGGGAGTGTTATTTTCTTAGCGGTCATTGTATTTATAGATGTTATTAAAGAAATATTTATTACTAAAGAGGCGTATTGGGAAGCCATGCCTATAGTGCCTATTGTGCTGTTGGCTGCTTTCTTTCTAGGGATCTATCACAACCTTTCAGTTTGGTATAAGGTTACGGATAAGACAAGGTATGGCGCATTTATTTCGTTAATTGGGGCAGGGTTAACTATAGTAATTAACTTTTTATTCATTCCGAAAATTGGGTATGTTGCCTCTGCTTTAGCCACCTTAGCTGCCTATGGCTCTATGATGGTGCTGTCCTATTACTTTGGAAAAAAGAATTATCCAATTCCGTACAACATGCGTAAAATAGCATTTTATTTTTCCATCTCGGTACTGTTGTCTATCATTTCCTTTTATGTTTTTGATCGGAATTTGTGGATCGGTTGCATCTTACTATTTTTGTTTTTAGGGTTGGTTTATAAAATGGAAAACGAAGTATTAAAAAAAATAATCAGTAAAAAATGACAATTAAATTACTAAATAAATCGGCACATCCCACTCCAAAATACGAAACGCTTGCTTCTGCAGGGATGGATCTTAGAGCTAATATATCTACACCTATTACCTTAGAGCCTTTGCAAAGAGCTATTATCACTACCGGACTTTTTATAGAATTACCGGTAGGCTATGAAGCACAGGTACGTCCTAGAAGCGGATTGGCCGCTAAAAAGGGAATAACAGTCTTAAATGCTCCAGGTACCGTAGATGCGGATTATAGAGGGGAAATAGGTGTTATATTGGTTAACCTATCTCAGGACAATTTTACGGTTGAAGACGGAGAACGTATTGCGCAATTGGTCATTGCAAAACACGAAAGGGCAGAATGGGTTGAAGTAGATAAATTATCAGAAACCTCACGAGGTGAAGGTGGTTTTGGAAGTACCGGGACCAAATAATAGAAACTGCTAGCGGTTGAATCGGATTCTCAGGGAGCAATTGTTTTTGACGATGCCTTGCTTGGCAAAGGGTGTATTTGTATGTTTAATGATTAGGTGATTTGTATTGGAGATTACCGTGTTTTGGAAGTAGAGATTCTTGCCTTTTGCCTCTTAACAGACTACAAAAAAACAACAGACAGATGGTGTGTTGTAAGAAAAAACCTACTGTATATCATTGATTTACAATTATTTACGTAAATAAAGATGCTTATGTCCTTTTGATTTTAGGCCCTTTCGACTTACTTTTTTAGACGTTCACAGACAACAACCTATTGTTTCACAACATAGCGCTGTAAAAATTGCAATAAACATAAAGGTTCAAGGTTACTATAAAACGGGAGTACCAACTTAAAACCAATAGCCTTATGTCTCACTTCTTTCTTTATTTTCGTCGATATCTTTGCTTTGTTGCAGGATTCACTTTCGTGTTTTTAGGAAAACTCAATGCTCAAAATTTAATCCAAAATCCAAGTTTTGAATCGTCGCAAAAATGCTCTAACAAAGTAGGTAATTTTAATGAAGATGTTACAGATTGGTTCAATCCATCCCAAGGAACTTCCGATTATTTTAATGATTGTAGTGAAGAAATGCATACCTCACAAAATTTTATTGGTAGGCAAACGGTGCATGACGGAAAGGCCTTTGCCGGTTTTTATATGTACGGTCCTGATAATTATCGGGAATATATTACCGCATCAATTTTGGAGCCTTTAGAACAGGGAAAGCGCTATAAAATTTCATTTATGGTTAGTTTGGCAGAGAAATCTGGACTCTCAGTAGACCAGTTTGAAATTCTTTTTACAGAAAACAATCCAAAATGGGAAACCAACAAAAACATAGAAATTGAAAATTTAAAAGAAGAAAATCATTTAAATTTTGTGCGTTCTAGTAATCCTGTTTTTTATTCCAATAAAACAGAATGGATTCGTGTTTCTGCAGATTTTGTAGCCAATGGAACGGAGAAGTTTATGACTTTAGGTAATTTTAAAAGGAACCTGGCTACCAAAACAGAGGAAACAGGTCAGCATCAGAGAAAGGCAGCCTATTATTATTTTGATATGGTGTCGCTTACAAAAGATACCTATCAGTTTAATTTAGATGAAATCTATGTTGTAAAGGACTTCTTGTTTACTCCTGATAGTTTTGAGATTCATAAGGGGTCAAAAAGTCAACTAAAAGCACTTTTAACCCACCTTAAGCGTAACCCAGAGTTAAACCTTACCATTTATGGGCATTCTGACGGGAAAGGAAATAAGAATTACAATAAAGAACTTTCTGAAAAAAGAGCAAAAGCGGTAGGAGAGTTTTTGTTAGATAACGGTTTAGGTTTTGATCGAATTTCTTGGAGGGGTTATGGAGATAAAATTCCACTAACAACAAACCATACTAAAACAAAAAATTTGCAAAATAAACGACTTGAGTTTGTAGTTTCTAAAGGAAAACAAAATGGGTATGCAAATAGTATGTTTGAAGATCAAGAATAACAATATAGTAGAAATTGTAAAAAAAGGCTGAGGTGAACTAATTCATCTTAGCTTTTTCCATTACACAAAGCATCCGATTTGAATTTAAAATGCTTATAATTATTTATAAAATTCTCATAAGATTATAAATTAATTGCCTTACCTTTAAACAACATACCAATAGTTATTTTTATTCGTTTGTCAACTTTTTTAAGTTTACATATTATTAAACAATTAGTGTATATAATTTGTGTAATTATCACAAAACATTTTAGTTACATAATTTTATATGAACATTATAGTGAAAGAAGTAAGGAAGTATTCACTAATTATTTTATTGCATTTCTGAATGGTTTAAAAAGTTGAATATTTACTTATGGCTCAAAGATTACCAACAAATGAAGAAGTGAATAGAATACAAAAACCACCCTTAAAATACTCATTGGTATTTTAAGGGTGGCTTATTATAAAGACATTTATTTGGTCTTAAGACTGCATTAAAGCTTCAATCTCATCGGCTTCAATAGGTATGTTTGCCATTAAATTAAATGGTGCTCCTTTGGCTTGAATAACAACATCATCTTCTAGTCGGATGCCCATATTTTCTTCAGGAATATAAATACCAGGCTCAACGGTAAAAACCATATTGGCTTTCATTGGAGCCTTTAGGTCTCCATAATCGTGCGTGTTTAGTCCAATATGATGACTAGTACCATGCATGAAATACTTTTTATAGGCTGGCCAGTTTTTATCTTCATTTTGCACATCTGCCTTGTCCAGTAAACCAAGACCTAGCAGTTCGCTGGTCATTAGATGGCCAACTTCTTTGTGGAATTCTGCCCAGAAAGTACCAGGAACCAACATATTGGTGGCTTCATTTTTTACGCGTAAAACAGCATTGTACACTTCTTTTTGACGTTTTGTAAACCTTCCGTTTACAGGAATAGTACGGGTTAAGTCACTAGAATAATTGGCGTATTCTGCAGCAACATCCATCAACAGCATATCGCCATCCTTACATTGTTGGTTGTTTTCTACATAATGCAAGACATTGGCATTGTTTCCAGAGGCTATTATGGGTGTATACGCAAAACCTTTTGAGCGGTTACGTATAAATTCGTGCAATAATTCGGCTTCAATTTCATATTCCCATACCCCGGGTTTTACAAAGCTTAACAAACGTCTAAAACCTTTTTCGGTAATATTACAGGCGTTTTGTAGCAAGGCTATTTCTTCAGGTTCTTTTACACCTCTAATGGCATGTAGAATAGGGTTGCTTTTTGCCCATGAATGCGCAGGGTAATCTGCCTTGCATTTTTTTATAAAGCGATCTTCCCTAGTTTCAGTTTCAACCGCTTGGCGGTAATGCTCATTGGTGTTAAAATATACGGTATCGGTTTCTGTCATCAAATCAAAAAAGACTTTGTCAAAATCCGTCAACCAATATACAGTAGCAATCCCTGAGACTGCTGTTGCGCGCTCTTTGGTAAGTTTTTCACCTTCCCAAACGGCAATATGAGCATTTGTTTCACGTACAAATAACACTTCTCTATGTTTTGGATCTAGAGCATCGGGAAAAAGTAACAGTATCGTTTCTTCTTGGTCTGCTCCAGTAAGGTAAAAAATATCCCGATGCTGCTCAAAGGGCATAGTGCTATCTGCACCAATAGGATAAACATCATTAGAATTAAAAACAGCAATACTTTTTGGCTTCATAAGTGCCATAAATTTTTCGCGATTTTTTATAAATAATTTGGAATCAATAGGGTTGTATTTCATGTCTTAGAATTTCGTTTTTAATTATAGGTGTCTAACCTCGTAGTACAAAATTGAGGTATTACTAAAAGCTTTTGTCAAAAGTAAGGAATTTCAATTTTGGCACATACAAAAAGAAGTTAAAAAGGTACTTTCAAATTCCTAGAACAGCTCTAAATAAAAACTTGTCCCTTTTTATTTTATGGTCTACAAGACACCACGGTCAAAACCACCAGTTAAGGCATCGGCCAACTCCTAATCTATCAAAATTATGCGGCCAAATCTGTCTATAGCATCAGATTTAAGCAGCATCACTAAAGGGAAATACACTGTTATTTTTTTGACTAAAAAAGGAATTTAATTGGATTTAGGGTTGATATGAAATATAATTTTGTTGTAATACGCTTTATTTTATAACTTCACTTTTTTAAAAAAATAATGAAGATACCTGTCCATACTTGATTTGTACGGAACTTTTCATAGAAACCAAACACCTTAGAATGAAAAAATTTTTAGTGTTCTCTTTTTTACTTACGTCTGTAATGATTTGGGGGCAACAGCCAGAAGCAACATCAAAAAATCTGGTTAAAGAGGCTTTAAAAGCAAAAAAAGAAATGGAAGCTTCTTCCATCGTTAAAAATATTCCTTTTACAAATATTGGCCCTACAGTAATGAGTGGTCGTGTGGCAGATTTGGATGTTAACCCAAGCGATCCTTCAGAATTTTATGTGGGTTATGCATCGGGCGGGTTGTGGTATACCAACAATAATGGCATCACTTTTACTCCAGTTATGGATAATGCACCAACTCAAAATATTGGTGATATTGCAGTGAACTGGAACAACGGAACCTTATGGGTGGGTACAGGAGAAAATAATTCTTCTCGGTCATCTTATGCTGGAATTGGAATTCTAAAATCTACAGATAAAGGAAAAACCTGGGAAAATATGGGATTGATGGATGCTCACCATATTGGTAGAATCCTAATAAATCCTTCCAATCCAGATGAGGTTGTGGTAGGTTCCATTGGTCATTTGTACTCTCCTAACGAGGAGCGTGGAATTTACAAGACTACAGATGGTGGCAAAACATGGAAGCAAACCCTATTTATAAACAAGGATACGGGTGTTATTGATATTGCCATAGCACCTAACAATTTTAAGGTCATGTATGCTGCCTCTTGGGAAAGAGAGCGTAAGGCTTGGAATTTTGTGGGAAGTGGTACCAACTCTGCTATTTATAAGAGTATAGATGGGGGGGAAACATGGAAGAACATCTCGGGTAACGGATTTCCTGTTGGTAGCGGTGTTGGTAGAATTGGACTGGCTGTTTTTGATGAAAATACGGTTTATGCCTTGCATGATAGTCAGTTTGAGTTTCCAGAAGAAAAAAATAAAGAAAAGAAAGGCGCTACCGATATGGCCTTTTACAATGAAATCTTTAACAATAGTACAGGTGAAGAATTTGTAGACCTCGATGATAAAGAAATAGACACCTATTTAAAATCGTATGGTTTTCATGAAAAGTATAGAGCTTTAAATATTAAAAACTTTATACAATCTAAGGCGTTAACACCTGGGGAAATACCTGGTTTTTTGCAAAGTAATCAGGCGATTCCTGCCTATGCCGTAACTGGTGCAGAGGTCTATTTGTCTATAAATGGAGGTACAACTTGGACGAAAAAAAACAAAGAAAAAATAAGTTTTTATTCGTCTTATGGTTATTACTTTGGTGAAATAAGGGTAGATCCACAAGATAAAAATGGTATTTATATTTTAGGCATTTCCTTGCTGAAATCTAAAGATGGGGGAGAAACTTATTCGTCTATTAGCCAAGAAAATGTACATGCAGATCATCAGGCATTTTGGGTAAACCCCAACCGCTCTGGGCATTTAATTAATGGCAATGACGGTGGATTAAACATGAGTTATGATGACGGTGAGAGTTGGTCTAAATTAAATTATGCGCCCGTAGGTCAGTTTTATTATGTTTTCGCTGACAATCAAAAACCGTACAATGTATATGGCGGTTTACAAGATAATGGGGTGTGGTATGGTCCAAACAATGCCAGAATAGACAAACGATGGGAACAAACAGGTCAAAATCCATACAAGTCCATTATGGGTGGAGATGGGATGCAAGTACAAGTAGATACTAGAGACCATAATATTGTTTATACAGGGTCTCAATTTGGAAGTTATTACCGTATAAATTTAGCAGACGGAAAACGTACAAGCATTACACCTAAAAGCAAAGAGAAAGAAGAAACTTTTCGTTATAACTGGCAAACACCAATTTTACTATCACCTCACAACCAAGATATTTTATATTTTGGAAGTAATATATTACATCGTTCTTTTAATCAAGGAGACGATTGGGAGGCTATCTCTGACGACTTAACCTTAGGAGGAAAAAAAGGGAACGTTGCGTATGGCACCCTCACAACCATTAGTGAAAGTCCATTTCAATTTGGTTTAATCTATGTGGGCTCAGATGATGGGTTAATTCAGCTCACAAAAAATGGAGGAGCATCTTGGCAAAATATTTCAGCGAGCTTACCTAAAAATATGTGGGTTAGTAGAGTTGTAGCATCAGCCCATAAAAAAGAAAGAGTCTATGCAACCTTAAACGGATACCGCTGGGATAATTTCACTGCTCAGGTGTATGTGTCTGATAATTATGGAGTAAGTTGGAAAAATATTGGTACTACTATTCCTGGAGCAGCCGTAAATGTCATTAAGGAAGACCCGGAAAATCCAAATGTTCTCTATGTAGGCTCAGATAACGGACTGTATGTTACTTTTAATAGCGGAGAAACCTGGAACTCTTTTATAAACGGAATCCCTAGTGTGGCAATACATGATTTAGTTATACAAGCAGAAGCCAAAGAAATGATCGTCGCAACCCATGGCAGAAGTCTATACAAGGCCAACATTGCCCTAATACAGCAGATGACACCAACGGTTTTAGAAAAGAAGTTGCACCTCTTTAAGGTTGAAGATCTTCAACATTCTGAACGATGGGGAACAGCTAGATATGGAAGGCCAAATACGCCAGGAATAGACATTCACTTTTATGCTGCCAAGGCAGGAGACTTTTCCGCTAAAATCTTAACTATGAATAATACAGAGGTTAGCGCTGTAGGGGTTACAGGAGAAAAAGGATTTAACGTACTTTCGTATGATGTCGCTTTTTCTAAAAAAGGCAAATCGAGCTACTTACAGAAAAACAAAGTAAAATTGGTTACGGCTAATGATGGTAAAACCTATTTGCCAAAAGGAAAATATAAAATACAGCTATCTGGAAACGGTAACTCTGAAGAAATTGAATTTGAAATAAACTAAGAATGTATAAAATTTTAATAGTAGTAACATTAGTCGTATTAAGTAGTTGTTCAGAACCCTTGGTGAGTGACCCTTCCATACAGGTGAAAGACGGATTTGTTGTTGAAAAACTCTATAGCCCAACTGCTAAAGAAAACGGCTCATGGGTGTCCATAACTAAGGATGACAAGGGTAGATTGATAACCTCAGACCAATATGGAAGCTTGTATTATGTAGATGCACCAAAAATTGGATCTAAAGACTCCGTTGTCGTGACCCCTTTTCCACTAGAAATGGGCAATGCACACGGACTGTTGTGGGCGTATAATAGTTTGTACGTTATGAAAAATGCCAATAATGGTAAAGAAAGTGGCTTGTATCGTATTACCGATAGCAATAATGATGGTGAATTGGATAAAATATCCTTTTTACATCAATTTATAGGGCAGGGAGAACACGGACCTCATGGCATTGTGTTGGGTCCTGATGGCTTGTTGTACATGTCTGGTGGTAACCATACCTCACTACCTGAAACTTTTAACTCCGTTCAGAAACCCATATGGGATGAAGACCAGTTATTGGGTTTAATAAAAGATCCTCGTGGGCATGCTAATAACGTAAAAGCACCGGGTGGTTGGGTGGCTAGAGCGGAGAAAGATGGAAGTAATTTTACCGTGATTGCAACGGGATTTAGAAATGCATACGACTTGGTTTTTAATGCCGAAGGGGAGTTATTTACGTTCGATTCTGATATGGAATGGGATATGGGTTCGCCTTGGTATAGGCCAATTAGAGTGTGTCATATTACACAGGGGTCAGAATTTGGATGGCGTACAGGTTCAGGAAAATGGCCCAGTTACTACCCAGATAATGTAGGTAGTGTAGTAGATATAGGTCAAGGCTCACCAACAGGTATGGTTTCCGGAAATGATTTAAACTTTCCAGAACCTTATAAGAGCGGAATGTTTGTGTTCGACTGGAGTTTTGGGACCATGTATTTCGTAAGTATGAAAGAAGAAGGGGCAAGTTATACCGGAACCTCTGAAGAATTTTTATCAGGGGCACCCCTACCGTTAACAGACGGTGTAGCGGGTGACGATGGGGCACTATATTTTGTTACCGGAGGACGAAGGCTAGAATCTGGATTGTATAGAGTGTCTCATAGAGATGCTTCTGCCTCTACAAAGGTAGCTGGTACTATTTCTGAGGCACAAGAAAGGCGTAAGAAACTAGAATCTTATGCTATAGGAGAAAAAGCAGATATGGATTTTCTTTGGAAATCCTTAGGAGATCAAGATAGTCGCATTAGCTATGCAGCTCGTGTTTCCTTGGAATATCAAGATGAGCAATTAGTAGTAGATAGATTTGCAGCCGAAAAAAATGTGGATATTTTAATCCAAACGGGCATTGCATTGGCAAGAACAGGGGAACAAGACAATAAGGCTATTGTTTTAGATAAGCTGATGACACTGTCGTTTGATACCATGAATACCCAGCAACAGATAAATTACATACGTGCAATAGATCTGCTGTTTATTCGTGGCGATTTTGATGCTCAAAGTAAAAAAGTAGTTTCTGAGAAATTGGGAGAAAGTTACCCTTCAAAAGACAATACCATAAATAGAGAATTGGTGCAATTGTTGGTGTATGTTGATGATCCCATGGTTGTAGATAAAACCCTTGGCTTGATCACCAATTTAAATACGACAAACAAAGCACCTGTTCTTAATAGTGAGGTAACCGGAAGAAGTGACCAGTATGGTAAAACGGTAGAGCAGATGAAGAAAAACACGCCGCCTTCTGAGCTTATGCATTATGTAAATGCCCTAAGTAAAGCAAAGGCCGGATGGAATGCTAGTAATAGGGAAGTGTATTTTAAAAAGTTTGCTACGCTCTTTGCTGCCAATGGCGGTGAAAGTTATGGTGGGTTTTTATTGAAAATGAGAGAAGCTGCTTTGGTCAATGTTCCTAAAGCAATACAAGATGAATTAATAGCCTTGTCTGGCGAGGAACTGGCGCAGGTAAATGCTTCAGATTTAAGTAATTTACCAAAACCCAAAGGACCTGGAAAGAATTGGAAAGTAGCAGAAGTACTAGCTATTGATGGTATTGGGGAGACTGGAAACCTTGAAAATGGCCAAAAAATGTACCAATCGGTTTTATGTGCTACTTGTCACACTGTAAATAACGAAGGTGGAAGCATTGGACCCAACTTAACACAGGTGGCAACCCGTTTTTCAGTGAAAGATATTGCAACAGCAATTATCAATCCAGATGCTGTGGTCTCGGATCAATATGAGGCGGTAGAAATAACCCTAAATAACGATAGGCAACATTGGGGAAGAATTGTATCTGAAAATGAAAACGAAGTGTTTTTAAACACAAACCCCCTCTCTGCAAAACAACAACTAAAAATTGCCAAAAAGGACATAAAAGACCAAAAGGTATCTCAACGATCTATCATGATGCCAAGCCTTATCAACAGGTTAAATGAAGCTGAGGTGAAAGATTTGTTTTACTTTTTAGCACAGCAGGCAAAATCAAAATAGATGAGTCTAAGTGTAACTGAGTTCCAATACAATTAGGATGTTTTTGTGGTCTATGAGAAATAAAGCCATTTTTATGAAACAAACCACAGTCATCCTAATTGTATATTTTACACTTTTGTCATTCCAAGGGAACGCACAATTAACCGTTGATGGCTATACAAATTATGAACTTTCTGGTTTTAATGTATTGGTGCAAAACACAGCCTTAGCTGCACATGCAGACCGTGCCAAGGAGGCCATTGGGCTTTTAGAAATGAAATTAATTGAGATTGCGCAGCTACCAATGGAAGCAGTGAAGATAGATGCCTTAAAAGCAGTACCAATTTTTATGGATTGGAATACTACCGCTGGAGCAGCTCAATATCACCCTAGTAAATCCTGGTTGGTTGCGAATGGCTATATTCCTGAAAAAGCAAAAGGTGTCGAAATTTCAAACATTGAAAATTTTATCAATTGGACAAAGCAGAATCAACCCTATATGGTTTTGCACGAATTGGCACATGCGTATCAGCATAGGGTGTTAAAAAACAATAGTACTTTGATTACTAATGCATACAAGAATGCGGTATCTGCTAATTTATACACCAATATTTTGTATCATAAAGGAGGAGGGGAACAGCGTGTAAAAGCATCGGCCTATGCCCTAACCAACGAAAAAGAATATTTCGCAGAGCTTACAGAAGCCTATTTTGGGATAAACGATTATTTTCCATTCCATAAAATGGAGTTAAGGAAGTATGATACTATTGGTTTTAAAGCGGTTGTTGCCATATGGGGCAATCATACCAATGCTAAACCTCTTCAAAAAAAGAAACAGTGAAGGCTCTAATTAATATATCAATTTCTTTATATCGGTATAATTAAACGGGATATCTTTGAATAGGTGTATCACAATTATTCTTGTATTTTACAACATTTTAAAAGGAGATAAATGAAAACATATAGCGTGCTAGCGATCCTGATTTTTGCAATACTATTCAGTAGTTGTAATTCTGAAAAATCCAATGCTAAAGTGATTAACCACACTAAAAAGAAGACTGCCACCTCAACAAAATATATAAAGCCTTTTAACCCCCAATTGCCAACCGTTGGACTTTTAATGTATGATGGAGTTTTGCAAAGTGAAGTTATAGCAACCTCAGACGTTTTTGCAAAACCAAATGTAGACGGGAAACAACTCTTTAATGTTATTACCATTGCAGAAACTGAAAATCCGATTACAACGGAAGAGGGAATTAGAATTTTACCAGATTATACATTTAATAACTGCCCACAGTTAAAAGTATTGTGTGTTCCTAGTGCGTATGATATGTACGCACAAATTCACAATGATAAAATTGTAAGTTTTATAAAAGAGAAAAATAAAGAAACTAAATACACTGTGAGTAATTGTGCTGGAGCACAACTAATAGGAAAATCTGGAATTGCAGATGGCCATAAAATTGTTACATGGATTGGTGGTGGAGTGCAATTGCAAAAAGACTATCCAAATTTAAAAGTACAGAATGATAGTTTGGTGACTTTTGTTGAAGACGGAAAATTCAGTTCTTCCAACGGAAATTTAGCGAGTTATATTTCTGCATTGCATTTGTTGGAGAAAATGACCAGTACTGAACATAGAAATTTTATTGAAAGTTATTTGTATCTGGATCGACTTAAAAATTGGAGTGAATAAGGGAAGATGGCAACAAGCTTGTAAAAAAGTGATCTTCCGACAACTTAAGGTTTTTCGGTCTGTGCACCCAAATGAAACAGGGCTTCACCTTGGTTTACAATCGCTTGATGGTTCACGCAAAAAACATATCCATTAAAAGGTGCTTTTACTTCTTTAATACGGCTAGAAAATGCATCCGTTACAACCCCTAATGTAGCACCCTTTTCAACTGCGCTTCCATTTTTTATTTTGGGTAAAAACATGCCGGCAGTTGGGGCACGCAACCATTTCCTATTGGTGATATAGATTGTTTCTGCTTTGGGTATGGGCATAGTGCTATCCGCTAACATCTTAAAATGGGCTAGAATATTTAAGACGCCTTGTACGCCTTGTTCTATTGCATACTCATTAAAACGCATACTTTCTCCACCTTCATAAACAATAGTGGGTATGCCTTTACTGTAGGCCGATTTTCGAAAGGATTTTGCAATTAAATTTGACGAAAAGGTGAAGGGTGCATTAAAAATAGTTGCCAATGCTGCACTTTCCTTGTCGGTAGCAGTATAGCGAGCCTGAGGATAGTTAGACCTTCTAGCGCCACCGGTATGTAAATCGACCGCAAAATCTATTTGCGGAAAAATTTCTTTTGTAAAATGATAGGCTATTCTGCTTGCCATTGAGCCCGATTTAGATCCAGGGAAGCTTCTGTTTACATCTTTTCCATCTGGTAAATCTCTTGAGAAATGAATAAACCCTAAAATATTTAGGATAGGAACGGCTATAACAGCGCCTTTGGTAACCTTAAAATGTTTTTCGGCTAGCATTCTCCGAACTATCTCAATGCCGTTAACCTCGTCGCCATGTAAACCCGCTTGAACAAGAATTGTTGGTCCCGGTTTTTTGGAATTGAATACATAGACTGGTATATCTATAAGCGTGCCCGTAGGTAAGCGGTCTATTTGAATGTGAACAAGCTTTTCCTTGCCTGGTAAAATGGCTTCGTTCCCGAGATGTATGCTCTTATTTTTTTCTTCTAAATGCATTTTTTTCTACGTATGCTATAATTTGTTGTGCAATATTTACGCCAGTGGCCTTTTCTATTCCTTCTAATCCTGGCGAGGCATTTACCTCCAGTAGCAGGGGTCCGTTCTTAGAACGTATCAAATCTACACCAGCAACTCCTAATTCTAAATATTTAACAGCTTTAAGTGCAATTTTACATTCTTTTTCAGTGGGCACTATTGCTGTGGTGCTGCCACCCCTATGAACATTAGCTCTAAATTCGCCTGCCTCGCTAGAACGTTTCATACTGCCTACAATTTTGTTGCCCACCACAAAGATTCGGATATCTTCTCCATTAGATTCTTGAATGTATTTTTGAAGTAAGATGCTTGTATCCATCTTATAAAATGTATCGATAATAGATTTTGCCGATTTTTTAGTTTCTGCTAATATAACACCCAGCCCTTGGGTGCCTTCCTGTAGTTTAATGATAACAGGAGGGCCACCTAAAAGTGCTATTTGTGTTTCTATATTGTCTGGATTAATAGAAAAAAGGGTTTCTGGAATAGGTATTCCCTTTAAATCCAATAACTGAAGTGTTCTTACCTTATTCCGGGCTCTTATGATGCCAATAGATTTCGCAGTGCTAAAAATACCGTTCAATTCAAATTGTTTAACAATAGAAGCGCCGTGTTTTGTGACGTTAGATCCTATTCTAGGTATAATTGCATCAAATTCGTTCGTAACATCTTCTTCCCTTAGGTAAATTTTTGGTGGGCCAGAACCCAATTTCACAGAACATTTAGTATGGTCTATTAGTTCTATATAATGACCTCTTTTTACAGCTTCTTCGGCAATTCTCTTGGTAGAATAAACTCCCATACTCACTGATAGCAGGCCAATATCCATTTTAGGTGTCTTTTTAAGTTAGTTTGTAATATCCTTCAAAAATAACAATTAGGGTGTTCCCCTAAAAATGATTCTTTAAAATTAGTCTAAATACGGTACATTATACTAGCAAAGTTTGTTGTTAACTGGTAGGTGTCGTAAATTTGTAATCAAAACTAACAACAAATGAGCGGATTTTTTAAATCTTCGATTGGCAGAAAGTATGCGATGGCCCTTTCTGCATTATTTTTAATGTTCTTTCTTTTGCAACATTTTGCCATCAATATTTTATCAGTTTTCAGTCCAAATGCTTTTAATGAAGCATCTCACTTTATGGGAACATTTTGGGCAGTGCAGTATTTATTACAACCCGTGTTGATTTTTGGGGTAATCTACCATTTTATAATGGGTTTTATTTTAGAAATAAAAAACAGAAATGCAAGGGTTGTTAAATACGCGAAAAACAATGGAGCTGCAAATTCTAGCTGGATGAGTAGAAATATGATCTATAGCGGTTTGGCGATATTGGCTTTCTTAGTTCTTCATTTTATTGATTTTTGGTTGCCAGAAATAAATACAAAATATATTCAAGGCGATATGTCTGGGTTATTAGCGGATGGTGAAAGTTTTCGTTACTACGAAGAACTAACGCATAAATTTGTTGACCCATTAAGAGTAGGCGCCTATGTATTGGCGTTTGTGTTTTTATCATTACACCTTATGCACGGATTTAGTTCTGCGTTTCAATCTTCTGGGGTTAGCTCTATGAGAAAACAAAAGCTGCAAGCTTTTGGTAAGGGGTATGCTATACTGATTCCTTTAGGATTTATTTTTATAGCCCTATTTCATTATTTTAATCATTAATAATATAGTATCATATGTCTGTATTAGATTCTAAAGTACCAAAAGGAACACTTAAAGATAAGTGGACCGATTATAAAAACCATATCGATTTAGTAAACCCTGCGAACAAACGTAATATAGATGTTATTGTTGTTGGTACTGGTTTGGCTGGTGGTTCTGCCGCTGCGACTTTAGCGGAATTAGGGTATAATGTAAAAGCATTTTGCTACCAAGATTCTCCGCGTAGAGCACACTCTATTGCTGCGCAAGGAGGTATAAACGCTGCAAAAAACTACCAAGGTGATGGAGATTCTACCTATCGTTTGTTTTACGATACTGTAAAGGGTGGTGATTACCGTTCTCGGGAGGCTAACGTATATCGTTTGGCTGAAGTTTCGGCCAATATTATAGATCAATGTGTGGCTCAAGGTGTTCCTTTTGCCCGTGATTACGGCGGATTATTAGATAACCGTTCTTTTGGTGGTGTATTGGTCTCTCGTACCTTTTATGCCAAAGGACAAACAGGACAACAATTATTATTGGGTGCCTATTCTGCTATGAACAGACAAATTGCACGTGGTAAAATTACGATGCACAATCGTCATGAGATGTTAGATGTTGTTAAAGTAGATGGAAAAGCCCGTGGTATTATTGCCCGTAACCTTATAACAGGAGAAATTGAACGTCATTCAGCGCATGCCGTAGTAATTGCTTCTGGTGGGTATGGTAATGTTTATTTCTTATCTACCAATGCAATGGGTTCTAATGCAACGGCCGCTTGGAAAATACATAAAAAAGGAGCCTTCTTTGCAAATCCTTGTTATACTCAAATTCACCCAACCTGTATTCCACGTTCTGGAGATTATCAGTCAAAATTAACATTGATGTCAGAATCCCTACGTAACGATGGTCGTATTTGGGTGCCTAAAAATATGGAAGATGTAATGGCGATTCGTGAAGGCAAGAAAAAGCCAACGGATTTGTCGGAAGAGGAAAGAGATTACTATTTAGAAAGAAGATATCCTGCCTTTGGAAACTTGGTACCACGTGATGTTGCTTCTAGGGCAGCGAAAGAACGTTGTGATGCTGGTTACGGTGTTAATGCAACGGGTGAGGCTGTCTATTTAGATTTTAAATCTGCCATAGAACGTTATGGTGTTGAGCAAGCAAAGATTCATAATATAGCGAATGCTTCTGCTGAAAAAATATACGAATTAGGGGCGGCTATTGTGAAAGCAAAATACGGTAACCTTTTTCAAATGTATGAGAAAATTGTAGACCAAGATCCGTACAAAACACCCATGATGATATATCCTGCAGTACACTATACAATGGGTGGTGTTTGGGTAGATTATAACCTAATGACCACCGTAGATGGTTTGTACTGTATTGGTGAGGCTAACTTCTCTGATCACGGGGCAAATAGACTAGGGGCTTCTGCATTAATGCAAGGTTTAGCTGATGGCTATTTTGTATTGCCATATACTATTGGGAATTACTTATCAAATGAAATTAGAACCGGAAAAATCCCAACAGATACTCCGGAATTCGATGCTGTTGAAAAAGAAGTAACAGATAAGATAGATTTCTTTGTAAATAATAAAGGGTCACACTCGGTTGATTATTACCATAAAAAATTAGGTAAGATCATGTGGGATAAATGTGGAATGTCTCGGAACGCAGCCGGATTAAAAGAGGCTATGGTTGAAATCAAAGCACTGCGTGAAGACTTTTACAAAAACGTTAGTGTTCCTGGTACTGCAAATGAATTAAATAGCGAACTTGAAAAAGCAGGTCGTGTTGCAGATTTCTTAGAGTTGGGAGAACTTTTTGCTAAAGATGCACTAGAAAGAGAAGAGTCTTGTGGAGGTCACTTTAGAGAAGAATCTGTTGAGTTAGATGGAGAGCAAGAAGGAGAAGCTAAACGTAATGATAAGGATTTTGCTTATGTTTCTGCTTGGGAATATACAGGAGAACCTAGCAATGCTATTTTACATAAAGAGCAGTTAGAGTTTAAAGAAATTGAATT
This sequence comes from Cellulophaga sp. F20128, assembly GCF_023015805.1. Lineage (GTDB taxonomy): Bacteria > Bacteroidota > Bacteroidia > Flavobacteriales > Flavobacteriaceae > Cellulophaga. The sequence continues at coordinate 459,957 of NZ_JALKBA010000001.1, read as the reverse complement.
AAAACAACGGTCATACAAATAACAAAGGCATTATGAATTTAACACTTAAAATTTGGCGTCAAAAGGATGCTCAGTCGAAGGGTAAAATGGTCGATTATAAAGTGACTGAGATATCAGAACACATGTCTTTCTTAGAAATGATGGATGTTTTAAATGAACAGTTAATCAATACTGGCGAAGAGCCAGTAGCTTTTGATCATGATTGTCGTGAAGGTATATGCGGAATGTGCTCTATGTTTATCAATGGTGAGGCTCACGGTCCAGATAGGGGCGTAACTACTTGCCAATTGCACATGCGTATGTTTAAAGATGGTGACACCATTACTATAGAACCATTTAGAGCAAAGGCATTTCCTGTACTTAAAGATTTAGTTGTAGACCGTAGTTCTTTTGATCGTATACAACATGCGGGTGGTTATATTTCTGTGAATACTTCGGGTAATACACAAGATGCAAATGCGATCCCTATTTCTAAACACGCGGCAGATGAAGCAATGGATTCTGCAACTTGTATTGGTTGTGGAGCTTGTGTAGCAAGTTGTAAAAATTCCTCAGCGATGCTGTTTGTGGGTGCTAAAGTATCTCAATATGCATTATTGCCACAAGGGCAGGTTGAAGCGACAGACCGTGTTAAAAATATGGTTGCACAAATGGATTTGGAAGGTTTTGGGAATTGTACCAATACCGGTGCTTGTGAAGTAGAATGTCCTAAAGGAATTTCTTTAGAAAACATTGCACGTATGAACCGCGAATTCTTAAGCGCAAACCTAAAGAGCTAATCTCTAAAAATATAGATAAAAAGCCCAAACGTTATATAACGTTTGGGCTTTTTTAGTAGAATTGCAGTAAGTTATTTTGCAATTTTAAGCGAATCTAGTGCATGAAAAAAGAAATCTTGCTCATCATTCATAGAAACAAACAAACCGTTAGGATATTTGCTCCCTAGGGCTTCAGTGGTAACATCACAACCATCGGTCTCTAAAGTGCCTAGGTTTAATTTTTTTACAAAACTATTAGTACTTCTTGAAAAGAAATTAAAACTATGATCTTGTTGATCAGATACAATTAGAAATCCTCGATCTCCTTGGTAAGTAGCAATGGCTATACCTTCTATATCTCTTTTAAAATGTTCCCCTCCAAAAATTGAAATTTCAGCATTCCCCTTTTTAGGGCTTGCATGATACTTTCTAATACCAACGCTTTCATCACTATAATAGACAAACCCTAATGCGTCATCCACAACAATGGCTTCTATTTCTTTTTCGCCACTAAATTTTCCAAATTTTCGAATCAAATTAGAATGTACACCTAGCGAGTCCGACACAAAAGCATATTGATATAAATAACCATCGGACGGACCTGATTTTCTGCTTACAATGGCAGAAATATTTCCGTTTTCAGGATTTTTATAAATAGAAACGCCCATAGGCCGTTTCATTTCAACATTATTTTCATCTTCAAAAACCTGAAAACCTCCCTTATCTAATGGTTTCATATCCGGGATGGAGTAAACTCGTATTTGGTGTTTTTCTCTTTCCGTAAACACCAAAATATCGGTAGTTGTAGAATCGTTTAAAACAAAACCATATTCGACATCTACGTTGTTTGGATAACTTACCTTGGTTAAACTTTTTTCTAAGATGATTTTTCCATCTAGATCAAAGGCGTAAACACCACCATTAACTTCATCTTTATCTGTCCCAAAAATTATGCTTTCTTCAGGGTTTTTCTTATTTATCCAAATGGCAGGGTCGTCTGTATCATGTGGTGTTTTTTCGGTAACCAGAGTTGGTTTTATTTCTTCTAAATTTGATTTACATGCAACTATTGTTACCAGTAAAAATACAGTATAAATGTACTTCATTATTCTTCAGTTTTATTTTTTGAATATATCGTATTTAACACCAAAGGTTAAGCGTGTTTTATAGTATTCCATTTGCATTGTTCTGTTGCTTACACCTTGAAAATAGCGCAATGGCTGATTTGTGATATTGTTAACGTCTAAATAGAAACTTAGGTTTTTATTGAGGTTAACGCTTGCATTAAAGTCCAAGAAAAATTGTTTGTCGTAATACCTGTCCTCAAAAGCACGACCTCCAATTTCATCTACATAGGAGTCTGAAAAGTTACCAGACAAACGGAAACTCATTTTCTTGTTAGCATACCCCAATGAAGCGTTAAACATATTTGGCGCCGTATTTGGCAAGTCCAAATCGGTACGCTCCTCACCATCTTCATTACGTATTCCATTTGCGTTAGATGTTAAATACGTATAGTTAAGATAAATGCTGAAATTTTTGGCAAAACCAGGTAAAAAGTCCAATTGACGTTGTAAGGCAAATTCCACACCGAGAATTGAAGCGTCATCACCATTAAATGGCTGGTAAACTTCGTAATCATTTTCATCTTCATATTGATAAACGTACGTAAAGTCTTGAATGCTTTTTTGGAAGACACCAGCTGATAGTATACCAACAGATTTAAAATAGTGCTCTCCCATAAGGTCAAAATTCATTGAAGTAGCAGGTTTTAAGTCGGAATTACCCAAAATAATTTCTTCATCCTCATTGTTCACTTCCCTAAAAGGAACCAAATCCACATAGTTTGGTCTAGCAATGGTATTTGTCCATGCAAAACGTAAAACGGTGTTATCATTAACATTGTACTTAAAATGAATACCAGGCAAAACATTTGTATACGTGTTTTCTGCCATTACCTCATTGGTCCCGGCGTAATCCCCATCTTCATCGAAAATAATTTCGTTACCGGTACTGTTAATCTTGGTATGTTCTAATCGGATACCAACCAAAACACTTAAATTTTCCGTGATGTTTTGGTTGGTCATTGCATAACCTGCATATACGTTTTCATCCACGTCAAAATTGGCCGTTAAGTACTCTTCAGGTATATCTTCTGCTTCAAAAAGATTGGAGTCGGCTAGGTTTAAGCTTCCTAAAAACTCCGGATTGGCAAAACTGCCAATAGCATATTGTTTTCCTGCTCCAAAACTTGTATCAGAATAACTACGAGTAGGGATCCCTCCAAGAAATTCAAATTCTGAACCTTCAGGGCTGTATTCCACGAAATTATTTTTACGGTTTTTGTTTTTTAATCTTCCACGAGCACCAAACTTTACATTTCCGTCTTCGTTATCAAATAAATTAAGTGGCAATTGAAAGTTTACAAAAGCATTCATATCTTTTTCTTCCGTATATTGATTTTCTTCAGTTAACTCACTTATCTCAAAATTGTTATAGGCCGAGTCATTGGCATCTAAAGCTGTAAATAGTGGCTTGTTATCATTGTTTGTGAATGCAACGCCATATTCGCTTTCATATTCCAAATAGCGTTCGTTAAGTCGTTCTTCTGACGCCTTAGAAAAAGAAGCCATCCAATTTATTTGCAAATTGTTGGCCAAGTGGTTACCGCCTAAACTATAGTTTTGCATTCGTTGGTCTTCCAAACGTGTGTTTTGACTTCTACTGTTGTCAATTCCTCCTTTGCTTTGTCTTTTTGCTTCAACAGGAAAAGATGTTAGGTTTCCATTGGCATCAACAGTGAAATCTCCTGGGGCTATGTCTTCACCATCTAAAATTTCATTTTCTAAACGGAACCTATTTTCACGATCGTCTCTCCAGTTGTAGATGGATTTTAAATAAATGCTGTTGTTTTCATCCAAGTTGTAATCCAAATTAGCAGAAAAACTCCTCCGTACACGTTGCACCAAGTACTCTCTAATTTCGAATACTTTTGCATATGGATTTACAGCAACTTCTTCCAAATTATCTTCGTCATCATTGGCGTTGTATTCAAATTTATCTTCCCATTCAGCTTCAACATTATCACTACCAAAGTCGTTATCATTTATGGATGCTGAAACCACCCAACCGAACTTGTTGTCTTTGGAGCGGTCACCTACTAAAAAGGATCCGTTTAATATTCTTTTGTTTGTGATAAAGTTTAACCCAGAACCTGCTGTGGCCGATAAACGAAACCCTTGCGGAGATGTCCTAGTAATTAAGTTAACAGAACCTCCCAATGCATCTGCTTCCATATCTGGGGTAACCGCTTTGTTAACCTCAATGGTCTGAATCATATCAGCCGGAATTAAATCCATTTGTACGTTTCTGTTGTCACCTTCGGCAGAAGGAATTCTGCTACCGTTTAAAGTAACTGAGTTTAGTTGAGGAGACAAACCACGAACAATAATGTTACGGGCTTCGCCCTGGTCTACCTGCATAGTTATACCGGGAATACGTTTTACAGCATCTCCAATATTGGCATCTGGAAATTTACCTATTTGATCTGTAGAAACAATATTGGATATGTTCTGTTTGTTTTTTTGAGTATTTAAAGCTCTCGCCTGGCTACCTAGAGCAAATCCATATACCTCCACCTCATTTAGTTTGGTGCTTTTTGAGGCAAGGATTATGTTAGCCGTTGTTGTTTTTGAAGCTGTCACAATAACTTCTTGTTCAAAGTCCGCATAGCCTAAGTACTGGAATACTAGTGTGTAAGTGCCTTCGGGTACATCTACTATGGTAAACTTTCCGTTAAAGTCAGTTATAGCACCTTTTTTTAGTTGTTCTATTACAATTGTGGCTCCAGGAACTGTGATTCCATTGTCATCTGTAATAACACCTTGGATGTTTCCAGATTGCGCTAAAGTGTTTACTGTGAATGATATCAATAGTAAAACAGCAAAATAATATTTCATAAATTAGTGGTTGTTTTTAGTTACCGCAAATCAATGAATTATTATTTTTTTATAGTTTAAGGTAGTTTGAAGGTTACATTAAGAAATACAAGGGAAAAGAGAAATATTACATTTAGAAAATAAGTAATTAACTTTATGGTAAAGGTAAATAGCTGCATATAGGATCATATATAATATTCTGTTAAGCTGTTCATATTCTAAGAAGGACAGTCTATTTTAGAGGAAAATTTGGTACATATTCTCCACCTTGAATAATGACCGCTAGATCCTTTTCTAAACTCACCACGGGCGATTCAATAATCCTGTTTATTTCTTTGTTATCCTTGTAAATGATAAAGGTGGGCACACGTATTATATGTAGTCCCTTTTCTTCCCCGTTTGGGCTTTTTTTGTAGTTGTCTTTGGAATTGTCTACAGCAACTAATGAAAAGTGAGACATTGGATAGTTCACTGTTTCTAAAATTTTGTAAAAACGAGGAATTTCTCTTTTACTATCACCACACCAAGTCCCAATAAAGGCGACAATTTTGTAGTCTTTAAGGTGGGTTTTTAGAGTGTTTAAAATGGTGGTGTCTATCTCATAAGCATTGTATTTGGGGGTAAACCAAGGGGCAAAAGTGGGATTGGTGAGCCCCACCTTATTAATTTTTCCTACCAAAATTTCTCTGTTGTTGTAATCCTTAATTACCCTATTAACTATTTGTGCTGATCCAAGAAGAGGGCTAATAAATACGAGTGAGGCAAGAATAAGTTGTGTGTGATTTTTCATGTTATTCCGTTTTTTTTGAATGGAACTTAACGGTCTAAACCCATTATTTAAAATTAGTTTTACCAACGACAAGCTTAATTATGCAAACCACTTTGGAGACCTTCTACAACGTTTTCGCTACGGAAATGTGTTGTTGATACCTTCAAAGCTTTTGTTTGTATATAAAAATTGAAAATGGAATGTATTATTAGTATTTTACTTGTTAAATAGTTTCAATGAAAATTTTGGGCAAGCACTTTTCTAAGATATTAATACACCTACTTTTTTGGGCTTTGTTTGTATTTATATCACTTTTTGTATTTTCCGATTTTTATTGGAAAGAAAATCCCTTTGTACAGTATTTGTTTATTTTGTTAGTGATTGTCTATGCCAACCATCTGTTTTTGTTGCCTTTTTTTATAAAAAAACGGTGGTACCTCATTTATGCCATAGCTATTACAACAATTGCTGTTTTGGCAACCGAACTGTATTGCAATTATTTTGCCCAATGCGGGTGTAGTGTAGTAAAATGTTTGTCAGATTATTTATGGCAAACGCTAGTTCCTATTATTTTCTTTTCATTTGTTTGGATGTTGTTTCGGTATATTGAGAAACACGAAGAAATGGAGCACATTAAAATGGAAAATACAGAAATGGAACTACAGTACTTAAGATCACAAATAAATCCGCATGTATTGTTTAATAACCTAAATACAGTCTATGCCTTTTCATTGGAGAAGCCTAAGGAAACCCCAGAAATGATTTTAATGCTTTCTAACAACCTAAAACATGTATTGTACGGCAGTAATACAACTATGGTTTCTCTGCAGAAGGAAATGGATTATATTGATAACTATATCGCGTTTCAAAAAATTAGGACCGCGAAAGTTAAAGAAATCGATTATCTGACGGACATAGATAGTTATTGCTATAAAATAGCACCTCTTTTATTAATTACTCTAATAGAGAATGCATTTAAGCATAGTGCTGCTAACAGCAAGGTTACAATAGAAATAAGGGTTGTTAAAGGCGTTTTATGGTGTTGCTGTACCAATGTAATAAAAACCATTAAAATTGAAAGCGAGGCCAATCCTATCGGATTAATAAACATACGGAAGCGACTGCATTTAATTTACAAAGACAAACATAGGTTAGAGATTGTTAAGAGTGATATGTATAGCGTAAAATTAAGGATAGAATTAATATGAGGTGTATTATTCTAGAAGATGAAATTCCTGCCCAAATGGTGTTGCAAAATTATATTGCAAAACTACAGGGATATGACCTTTTAGCATCTTTTCAAACTGCCTTGGAGGCAAACTGTTTTTTAAGGCAGAACAGTGTTGACGTCCTATTTCTAGATATTAATCTGCCTGATATTTCGGGAATGGATTTTATAAAAACGCTGTACAATCCTCCCAAAATAATAATGACAACTGCCTATCCAAATTATGCGGCAGAAAGCTTTGAAGAAACTGCTATTAAAGATTATTTGGTCAAACCCTTCTCTTTTGAGCGGTTTTTAAAGGCTCTAAATAAATTAGAAGATGTACCTGCAATAAATACAAGTGCAGCTATTGAACCTTCTGTATTTATAAATGTTGACAAAACACAACACCGCGTCTATTTTAAGGATATTCTATATCTGCAATCCGATCGTAATTATATAACAATAGTAACAAAAAGCACAAAACTTACCTATATAGGATCCTTAAAGGATTGGTTGCTTATCTTACCAAATGCGTCCTTTCTTCAAATCCATAAATCCTTCCTTGTTAATTTTCATGCAATTCATAAACTTGTGGGAAACACTGCCTTTGTTGGCAACGAAAAACTCCCGATAGGGAGGGTGTACAAAAACAATCTTTTAACGATTTTAAACGCCTAAGCGCATCTAAAAAAGAAGAATCTCTAGGTTTTATGATGCTATTAAAATAATATAACATTTTACTGCTAAAATGTTTTTAAACCTTTTCAGTTTTCTTGGGTCTAACTTCTTTACAATGGATTTTTGAGTTAACCACTTAAAAACAAACTTCATTTTAACTTAGAATTATGCTTAAAAAATCAATTTTTGTGCTGTTTTTAGTGGCTTCCACAACCCTCTTTTCTCAAAAGTTCTCCTTAGATGGGGTTGTAAAGGATGAAGATGCCAATACTCTAGAAGGCGCAACTGTTTTTGTGTTGAATATTCAAGATTCAATTGCTATAGCTTATGCGATTACAAATAAAAACGGATTATTTTCACTAAAAGTAAATGCGGAAGATCAACCCAAAGTAATTTTTAAAATTGCCTATTTAGGCTATAAAACCTATAGCCAAGATCTAAATGTTCCTAAAGCGAACGAATTAAATATGGGAACTGTTACCCTTTCGGAGCAATCAGAAGAATTAGAGGAAATTGCCTTAGTGGGGAAAGCACCCCCAATTTTAATAAAAAAAGACACTATAGAATATAACGCAGATAGCTTTAAGACGTTGCCAAACGCCAAGGTGGAAGATTTATTAAAGAAATTACCAGGAATAGAAATTGATGACGACGGAGTAATTACCTCTAATGGAGTTGTCGTTGAAGCTGTTAATGTAGACGGGATGCGTTTTTTTGGCGAGAAAACTGGAGATATTGCCCTTAAGAATTTACCAAGCAATGTTGTAGATAAAATACAGGTAACAGATTATAAGTCTAATCTGCAAAAGTTTACTGGAGAAGAATCTGACTCCGGGACAAAAGAATTAAATATTAAAATTAAAAAAGGAAAAAACCATGCTTTTTTTGGTGATTTAAGAGGGGGTTATAGTTTGGATGATAAGTACCTGGCAAGTGCCAATTTATTTAAGCTTATCGATGGAAAACAAATTGGATTAATTTCTGGGGCGAATAATATAAATATGTCCAGAGGCTTTAATTCGTTACCAGACACCGAATCTAGTAATGGGTATATTGAATCTAATTATATTGGTACAAATTATACCAAAGGGAAATGGAATGAAAATAGAGTCAATGGAAATTATAGATACAGTTCGCAAAGTAGGGAATTTGATCAAAAGAGTAGACGAGAAAACTATTTACCTAACTTAAATTATATTACAAATTCTGAAAGTAGTAGTATAAATGATTCTGACAGCCACAGAGGGGGTGCAGATCTTAAATTTATAATAAAGCCAAAGTCTAGAAATAAGGTAGAAATATCTAATGAGGTCGACTTTAGTGTTTCTAATAATGATTCTTATTCTCAAAGTGAAACGCAATCTACCTATGATAATGGAGATTTAGTGAGTGATTATACTTCTAATAATGCTACCAGTAGTTCTAACTATCAAATAAATAATAAATTTAGAGTTACTCCTGTATTAGGGAGTAGTAGGGATTATTTTAACATGAGTTTAGATACTGATTTCAGTAAGGGTATGAATGATGGTCAAAAATATTCAGAAAACGTATTACACAATAAAAACACCACTATTGTACAAGACCAATTAAGCGATACGGATGATGTAGATACCGGTATTTCGTTAAATACGGTTTGGAGCAAACAGCTTTCAGAAAACTTTAGGTTAATTCCAAGTTATAACGTGCGGATAAATCATAGTAAGAATACTAAAAATGTTTATGATTTTAACGACACCAATGCGTTGTATGATGATTTTAACGAAGATATTAGCTCCAATAATACCTATATAACATCAACACTTACGCCTTCGCTTAGATTGAGGTATGAGCTAGGTAATTTTCGTTATGAGGCAGAAGGGGCCTATACAAATACCTATAGAAATTATAATGATAAATTAATTGAAGCTAGAAACTTTAAAACAGATTTTAAATATTTAACCTATTCGGGAAGAATTAGATATAGAGATGAAAAGGGGTATAAAAATATTAATTTAAACTATAGACAGAATGTTGGTCTACCCTCTATTTCTCAATTACAGCCCGTGCCAGACGTTAGTAATCAGCTAAATATTCGCACAGGTAATCCAAACTTAAAACCATCATTGAACCACAGGATTGATTTTCAATATCAGAATAATATCGCCTTTAATAATATTAGTATTAATGGGGGGCTTGGAGCTCAATTTATGGATGATAAAATTATTAATTCTACCATAACAGATGAAGATTTAATTAAAACGACAACCTATGATAATATAGATGGGGATTATTCATTAAATGGAAATGTGAATTTTGCCAAATCGTATTATAGTAATAAGAATAGAATAAATTTTAATTTAAGTTTCAATGGAAATTTCGACAATGATATAACGATTCAAAACGGTTTGCAGTTTATTACGCAGAAAACGAATCTGAGACCAAGAGTTGGTTTTAAATATTCGTTTGATGACAAAATAGATTTTGGTACTAGTTATAGTTACTCATTGGTGAAAAACGCTTATGATACCGATGTTTATGACGATTTGGATTACTTTGTACAGAACGTACAATTTGATTCTTCCATATATTTTTTCAAAAACATATTTTTCTCCAACAAGGTATCTTATAGGTATAATAGTAGGGTTGGCGATGATTTTGATGGGGACGTGGTTTTTTGGAATGCTTCATTAGGTGCCCAACTATGGAATAAAAAGGCTACCATAACGCTTGTTGGTTATGACATGCTAGGCAAAAACAATGGGTACAGAAGAACAGTTGCGGAAACCTATGTTGAGGATGCCGAAAGCCGAATTTTGGAACAATACTTTATGCTGACATTTGACTATAAATTTGGACGTTTTGCAGGGCAGAATATGAAATCTGGCTTCAATCCTGAAAGAGGAGGAGGTAATCGTAGTAGAAGAGGAAGGTAGTAATTAACGTTGAAGAGTTGCTAGAACTTCTAGGTAGATGACACAAAATTAAAGGAGCCCTATTGTTTAATAGGGCTCCTTTAATTTTTTACATTAAACTTATTTATGAAAACATAAATAGCTTTTTAGTTAAGGTAATAACACCAAAAAGAAAGTTCTTTTTATAAATTACTTTTTCAGATGTTTGATAGATTTGGGTGTTCATAATTGAAGGTTGTTAAAGTTAAATTTGGGGTTGAACTTTTTGTCTATCGTAAAGCTAAGGACAAATGCTTTAAGATTTTAATTAATGTTGTGAACCGTTAGAAAAATGTTGTAAAAAAAGGAGTCTGTTGTTTGTGATCGATGAAACGTAAGTAATATACGATTAAATGCTCATTTCTGGAATCTCACCACGAACGATTAAGGTGCCTTTAGTAGCCTTTTTTATTTCCTCTACGGAAACTCCCGGTGCCCGTTCCAAAAGTAAAAAACCATCCTTTGTTACTTCCAAAACCGCTAGATTGGTTACAATTTTTTTAACACAGCTAACTCCTGTTAGAGGTAAAGTACATTTGTCTAAGATTTTAGACTCGCCAGCTCTATTGGTATGCATCATAGCTACTATAATGTTTTCAGCCGAGGCAACCAGGTCCATTGCGCCTCCCATTCCTTTTACCATTTTACCTGGAATTTTCCAATTGGCAATATCACCGGTTTCTGAAACTTCCATAGCACCGAGAATAGTAAGGTCTACGTGTTTGCCTCGAATCATTCCAAAACTGAGGACAGAATCAAAAAAGGAGGCCCCGGGTAAGGTGGTTATGGTCTGTTTGCCAGCATTTATAATATCAGCATCTTCTTCGCCCTCAAAAGGAAAAGGGCCCATTCCTAGTACGCCGTTTTCACTTTGGAACTCCACATGAATAGCAGTGTTTACAAAATTAGCTACCAAGGTAGGTATGCCTATGCCAAGGTTAACATAATAACCGTCTTGGATCTCCTTAGCAATTCTTTTCGCTATTCCGTTTTTATCGAGCATGGGTTATAATTTGATACTTATTCTTTAGTCCTAACAGTGCGTTGTTCTATTCTTTTTTCATAATCCTTACCTTGGAAAATACGTTGTACAAAAATTCCAGGAATATGAATCTCATTGGGGTTTAAGCTACCAGCGGGCAATAATTCTTCAACTTCTGCAACGGTTATTTTTGCTGCACCGCTCATAGCGGCATTAAAGTTACGGGCAGTGCCTTTAAAAATTAAGTTACCAGCTTCATCTCCTTTCCAAGCTTTAACAAATGCAAAATCTGCCTGAGCAGCTTCTTCCAAGACATACATTTTTCCATTAAACTCTCGGGTTTCTTTTCCTTCAGCTACCTCTGTGCCGTAACCTGCTGGTGTGTAAAAAGCTGGAAAACCACATTGGGCTGCTCTACATTTCTCTGCTAGTGTGCCTTGAGGCGTTAATTCCACCTCTAATTCGCCACTGAGCATTTGTCGTTCAAACTCATCATTTTCACCAACATAAGAAGACACCATCTTCTTTATTTGCTTTTTTTGCAAAAGAAGGCCAAGACCAAAATCGTCTACACCCGCATTGTTAGAAATACAAGTAATCCCTTTTACATTTAGTTGTACCAATTCGGCGATTGCATTTTCGGGGATACCACAAAGGCCAAAACCTCCCACCATAAAAGTCATATTGTCTTTTACACCTTGTAACGCTTCCTTAACATCTGCAACCGTTTTTCGAATCATTTTAAATAGGTTTTAAAAATCTAGATCGTCCAAATCATCTTCAGGAGTACCTTGATCTAGCATATCTTGTTTCACTTTTTCACAATCTACGTTAATAGACATATCTTCTGGCTTGTCAAAAGCCGCTTCAGAAATGCCTAAATCTTTATTCGCATAATTAGACTTCATATAAAGGCCCCAAATAGGAAGGGCCATAGCAGCACCTTGACCGTACGTAATAGTTTTAAAGTGTGTGGCTCTATCTTCACCACCAACCCAAACACCAGTTACGAGGTTGGGTACCATTCCCATAAACCATCCATCACTTTGGTTTTGTGTAGTTCCAGTTTTGCCTGCAATAGGATTTTCAAGTTCATAGGGGTAACCGGTCATAATTTCTTTGTAATCGGTTCTGTTAACCCCAAAGTTATGTCTTAGACGAGCTCCTGAGGCTCCTCCATGGGTAACACCTTCCATTAGGTTAACCATAGCATAGGCAACGTCTTTACTCATTACATCTCTTGTTTCTGGAACATATTCGTAAAGTACGGTTCCATTTTTGTCTTCAATCCGTGTCACCATAACTGGTTTCACATAGACCCCTTGATTTACAAAAGCGCCATAAGCACCAACCATTTCATATACACTTACATCTTGTGTGCCCAAGGCTAGTGATGGTACTGGAAGAATATCTCCTGTGATGCCCAACTTACTAGCTATAGCAGCTACGGGGGCCGGGCCTACTTCATCTATTAATTTGGCAGTAATAGAGTTAACAGAGTGTGCTAATGCGTATTTTAAGGTCATCATTTCTCCAGAATACTTGCCATTTGAGTTTTTAGGACACCAAGCTTCCATATTTCCGTGTTTCCCTGCAGCGATACAATGCTGCGTATCAATTAAAGAATCGCAAGGAGTTCTGCGAAGTTGATCTATGGCAGCAGCATAAACAAACGGTTTAAAAGTAGAACCCGCCTGATTTCTTCCTCTATATACATTATCATATTGAAAATGGGTATAATTTATACCGCCTACCCAGGCTTTAACATGGCCTGTTTGTGGTTCCATAGACATCATTGCTGTTCTTAAAATAGCTTTGTGATAGCGTATAGAATCTATCGGAGACATAATGGTGTCTTTCCCTTTGGTTTCGCTTTTCCAATCAAAAATTGTCATTTGAGTGGGTTTCATAAAAGAAGCTCTAATGACTTTTTCTGACTTGCCTTGCTTTTTCATTTCTCGCCAACGATCTGAATTTTTCATTGCCCGATCCATGATTCTATCAATCTCTTCTTTATCTAAATCCAAAAAAGGAGCGGTCTTATTGCGTTCTGCTGTGTTTTGAACAAAAAATTCTGCTTGCAATTTTGTCATGTGCTGCTCCACGGCATCTTCGGCATTTTTTTGCATCCTAGAATCTATAGTTGTATAGATTTTTAAGCCATCTAAAAATAAATTCCATTTATCGCGTTCTCCATCTAAAGCAGGTTTTGGGTTTTTCTTTGCCCAATCGTTCATAAACCCTTGTAAATACATTCTAAAATAGGTGGCCAAGCCTTCCCTGTGGTTTTCTGGAGAAAATTGTAAACTTAAGGGGATCTCATACAAAGAATCCTTTTCTTTTTGGGTGATATAACCGTATTTGGCCATTTGTGCCAATACCACATTCCTACGGTTTAATGTCCCTTCAGGATTTCTATGTGGTGTAGGGTTGTATAAAGACGAGTTTTTAAACATACCTACCAACATTGCAGATTCCTTAACATCTAATGCCCTAGGCTCTTTTCCAAAATAAATTCGGGATGCTGATCGTATTCCATCTGCATTGTTTCCAAAATCATAGATATTAAAATACATCGCAATGATTTCTTCCTTGGTGTATTGGCGCTCTAGACGAGTTGCAATAACCCATTCTTTGATTTTTTGAGTGTACCTTTCCCATCCTCTGGCTGCAGGACCCGTAAACAACTGTTTTGCCAATTGTTGTGATATGGTACTGGCGCCCCCTTTACTGCCCAGATAGATAAAGGCTCGTAATGTTCCGCGGGCATCGATACCCGAATGTTCAAAATGACGAACATCTTCTGTGGCAACAAGAGCATCGACAAGATGTGTAGGTAATTCCTCAAAGGCAACGTCTGTTCTGTTGTCGTCTAAATAATATTTTCCTAATAATTCACCATCAGAAGATATAATCTGACTTGCCAAATTGGTTTGCGGATTTTCCAGACGTTCAAAATCAGGTAAATCTCCAAAAACGCCCCATGAGGCCAATAAAAATATCAATATTCCGGCAAATACACCGGTTGCAAACAAAATCCAAAACCATTTGATTAGTTTAAAAAAGGATTTATTTTCTTTTTTCTTTACAGCTTTTGCCATTGGGATTCTTAATTTTTTTCTATTTGAAATCCAACATCAGTGATGCCTTCTAAGTTTATAACCCCATCTACGCTGCCATTTTTACGCATGGCTTGTGATAGTTGTAAGGTATATACGCCGCTTTCGGGAAAAACGATGTTTTCTTTGTACCAAAGTTTATTTTCTTTAATACTACCATTCCCCTTTCCCAACCATTTTCCATCGGGCATAGCCATTTCGTATTCCAAGGTGTCTTTAATGGTTGTTCCGTTAGGGAAACTTAGCTCTGATATTAAAAACAAGTTGCTGTACGGAAAGGTATTATCGTTTCTTAGATTGATAAAAATGTTGTGCCTGTTTAAAGTGTCGGGCGCAGAGAAAGAAAAATTTATAACGTTATCCTTGCTCCAAACACCGTTTTTAGTGGCTTTGTATTTAGACTCTACTATCGTAGAATTACAAGCACTTAACAGCACAACTAAACATAGGGCTAAACTATTTTTTAGCATTTTTAACGGGTCTTTTGGTATTCCTTTTTTTATTTTTTGTATTCTTTCGTTTGTTGTTCTTGGGTTTGTCAAATCGAGTTAAACTGTCTTGACCAACAACATTTTCAAAAACCATTGGTTTGTCTTCTATTATATTATCAACAGCATACTCTTCCAGACTGGCAATACTCTCTTTCTTTTTATTACGAGAAATAAGAATGTTTACCTGTTCTTTAGTAAGCATGTGCCAATTAGCGGCATCGTCTTTATAGGAAAACCAAAGCATTTGTTTAAAAATATCAATCTTCTGGCAAAAAGCCAATCCCTTCTCTGTAAAAATTCGAGTGTCCTGTGAAGGAAAGTCTTGAAGCGCGTCTAAATAAACATCTAGTTCATAATTTAAACAGCATTTTAATTTTCCACACTGGCCCGCTAACTTCTGCGGATTTAAGGATAATTGTTGGTAACGTGCTGCTGATGTACTCACGGATCTAAAATCTGTCAACCAGGTAGAACAACACAATTCCCTTCCGCAAGATCCAATACCTCCAAGGCGCTGTGCTTCTTGCCGGTATCCAATTTGACGCATTTCTATACGGATAGAAAATGCCCTTCCCATATCCTTGATAAGTTGCCTAAAATCTACCCGATCTTCGGCCGTATAATAAAAAGTAGCTTTAGAACCATCTCCTTGGAATTCTACATCTGAAATTTTCATTTGAAGTTTCAGAACAATGGCCATTTCTCGCGATCGTTTTTTAATTTCTTCCTCGCGATCCCTGCATTTTTGCCATGTATCTATGTCTTTCTGAGCCGCTTTTCTGTAGAGTTTAAGAACTTCTTCATCATCAACCCCAACTTTTTTCTTTTTCATTTGAACTTTTACAAGTTCTCCTGTTAGTGTTACCATACCCACATCATGACCAGATTTGGCCTCTGTTACAACGATATCACCAATAGAAAGCGAGATTTTGTCACTGTTTTTGAAAAATTCTTTTCTACTATTTTTAAAACGGACTTCCACACAATTAAACGGTTCGCTACCATTGGGCAACGACATATTGGAAAGCCAATCAAATACTGTTAATTTATTACAGCCATCCGTTCCGCAAGTACCATTGTTCTTGCATCCCTTAGGTTGGCCGTCTTTACCAGTTGAACAACTGCTACAACCCATATTTTATATATTGATTTGATAAAAAAACAAAGCGAGCTTTTATCAAAAAAGGTTCATATTAATTTACTTAACCGTAAAGATACTATTTTTATGTTGATTGTAGAAAGTAAACGGTTAGGCTGATTAATTTTTAAAAAAATCAAATAAAATGGAGCTAAAAAATGGAGCTTATTTTTTAAATTTCAGCACTTCAGATCGGCCTTTTTTAAAGATTTTATTGCTTACGGTTTTACCGCGCCTCAATTTTTTTTGTTCTTCAAAAGGTAGGGCATGTATTTCTTTACATGCTGTTGAACAACAATTATCCATAGCTTCAGCACAACTGTTGCATTGAATAAAAAGGAGGTGACAAGCTTCATTAGCACAATTTACATGCTCATCACAAGCTTCGCCACATTGGTGACAATTAGAAATAACATCGTCGGTAATTCGCTCGCCTCGCCTATGGTCAAATACAAAATTTTTGCCAATAAATTTATTTTCTAGGTTTTGTGTGTTTACCTGTCTTGTGTATTCTATAATTCCACCTTCTAGTTGGTATACATTTTTAAAACCCTTGTGCTTGTAATAGGCACTGGCTTTTTCACAACGGATTCCCCCCGTGCAATACATGACTAATTTTTTGTCATCCTTATGGTCCTTTAGGTCATTTTCAATAATATCTAAAGAGTCTCTAAACGTGTCTACGTCTGGGGTAATGGCATTTTTAAAATGACCAATTTCACTTTCGTAATGGTTACGCATATCTACCAAAACGGTAGTTGGATCTTCAATAAGCTCATTAAATTTTTCTGCTGTTACATGTATGCCCTTATTCGTAACATCAAAAGCGTTGTCGTTTAAACCATCGGCAACAATTTTATGACGCACCTTAACCTTTAGTTTTAAAAAAGACATATTGTCTTGTTCAATGGCAATGTTTAATCGCACATTTTTTAAAAAGGAAATACTGTCGAGGTGTTTTTTAAAGGCCTTAAAGTTTTCTGCTGGCACGGACAATTGTGCATTAATACCTTCTTTAGCCACATAAATGCGGCCTAAGACTTCTAATGTGTCCCAATTAATAAATAAATGATCTCTAAAAATAGAGGTGTTGCCTATATGCGCGTATTGATAGAAAGAAATAGTAAGGCGTTCCTTGCCAGCTTCCTCTATGAGGGCTGCTCTTTCTTTTGCGCTTAATGTATTGTACAGTTGCATGCTATACTAATGGTATTAAGTTAAAGAATAGCTGCAAAATTAAGTAATATGTTACTTATGACCAACAAAAAAGGGCCTTAACAATTAAGAAGACCCCTTTACATTTTTTTTCCCTGCTTAACCAACAAAGCGGAAAAATAAACCAACCCCAAAATTGCGGAAATATGGGGTCCCTCCATTTAAGGAGGTGAACACTAAGGTATAGATGCAGGTTTTGCAAAAAGGTTGCGTCGGCATTGTATTTTGACAAAAGAAATGGTAATTTAGCGGTACAAATATTATTAAAATGAGCAGCGAAAAAGAAGCAAAATTAAAAGCGTTAAAATTAACTTTAGACAAGCTAGATAAGACTTACGGTAAAGGAGCTGTAATGAAAATGGGAGATAAAGTTATAGAAGATGTGGCCGTTATCCCATCGGGTTCCCTAGGTTTAGATATAGCTTTAGGCGTAGGTGGTTATCCACGTGGAAGGGTGATAGAAATTTATGGTCCAGAATCATCGGGTAAGACAACCTTAACTTTACATGCTATTGCTGAGGCTCAAAAAGCAGGTGGAATTGCTGCTTTTATTGATGCGGAACATGCTTTTGATCGGTTTTATGCTGAAAAATTAGGAGTAGATATTGATAATTTAATTATTTCTCAGCCAGATCACGGAGAACAGGGGTTAGAAATAGCGGATAATTTAATTAGATCAGGAGCAATTGATATTATAGTTATTGATTCCGTGGCAGCTTTAACTCCAAAAAGTGAGATTGAAGGTGAAATGGGGGATTCTAAAATGGGATTGCATGCGCGTTTAATGTCGCAAGCCCTACGGAAACTAACAGGGTCTATTAGTAAGACCAATTGTACGGTAATATTTATTAACCAATTGCGTGAAAAAATTGGGGTGATGTTTGGTAATCCAGAAACAACAACAGGTGGTAATGCCTTAAAGTTTTACGCATCTGTACGTTTGGATATAAGAAGGTCTACACAAATTAAAAATACAGATGGAGGTGTTTTAGGAAACAAAACCCGTGTTAAAGTTGTAAAAAATAAAGTAGCTCCGCCATTTAGAACAACCGAGTTTGATATTATGTATGGGGAAGGGATTTCTAAAATAGGGGAAATATTAGACCTTGGGGTTGAATATGAAATAATTAAAAAGAGCGGTTCTTGGTTTAGTTATGGTGATACTAAATTAGGACAGGGAAGAGATGCTGTGAAGAGTTTGTTGCAAGATAACCCTGAATTAACTGAAGAATTGGATAAAAAAATTAGGGATGCGATAAGTACACTATTAGGCTAATTCTTTTTAAAACACATCGCTTTAGCGAATTAGAACGAGCAATTTCTTCAAAATCCCGATTTTTTCGGGATTTTGTCGTTTTCTACGCAACCCTCATTAGCTATTTACATCTTAGTAAAAAATAATTTTAATTACTATGAAAAGAGTTTTAAGCATTTTATTGCTTTTTGCAGCTGGCCTATCTTTTACGGCTTGCTCGTTAAATGATGATGGCACTAATTTTAAATACGTAAATTTAAAAGTTGTGAGTGCGGAGGTTCCTCAATCCTTTGAATTGGGACAGCGTTATGATATAAAAGTTACCTACTTAAGTCCTAACTCATGTACTTATTTTGAAGGTTTTGATATTCACAAGCATGAAATTACTGAAAGAGAAATATACCCTATTGGAGCAGAACTAGTAGATCGAGATAATTGTGAAGAAAGTGCAGCTGAGGTAGAGGTTACTTTAAAATTTGAAGTAATTTACGAGGATGATTATTTATTTAAGTTTTGGACTGGACAAAATGCTGATGGAGAAGATGAATATCTAGAGGTTGCAGTACCGGTTAATTAAATAAAAAAGATGGGGAGTGAACATTATATAAACCAACATATAATTGGATCTAAATGAAATTATACATAAATGTGTTAAAGGCAGTAGGGTGGCTCAAGGGCAGCTCTACTGCAAGTATTCGCCTGTGCTTTATGGTATTTGTTTAAAATACAGTAAAAGTAAGGCCGAAGCAGAAGACAATTTGCACGATAGCTTCATGACTATTTTCACTAAAATTGAACAATTTCAGTTTAAAGGTTCTTTTGAAGGTTGGATAAAACGAATCACCGTAAATACCATCATGCAAAAATTTAGAAAAGAGGAGTATGTGCCTCTGGTTACTGAAGATATTGAAGAAGTTACAGAAGTTGAAATTGAAAATGAAACTGTTGCTTTAGGAATCTTACTAAATTATATACAAGAATTGCCAGATAAATATAGAACTACCTTTAATTTATATGTGTTGGATGGTTATACGCATAAAGAAATAGGGGAGCTGTTAGGAACAACGGCTGGGACATCTAAGTCTAACCTAGCAAGGGCTAGGCAAATATTAAAAGAGAAAATTGATAAGTCAAAACTAAAAATAGTGGTAGGTATACTGCTTTTTTATAGGCAGTAAATATAGCTGTGGCTTAAGGAAGAAATAGAAGAAGCGAAGAGCATGGGGAAGAAAAACATAGACAAGTTGTTTCAAGAGAAGTTTCAAGACTTCAGTCAGCTTCCAGACCAAAAAGTTTGGGAAAGACTAGAAACATCTTTGGATGAGAAGAAAAAGGACCGAAAGTTAATACCTATTTGGTGGAAACTGGGTGGGGTAGCAGCTGTATTGGCAATCGTATTTTTTGCAGTGAACCCATTTGAAAAAACCACGGATATTCCTTCAGTTACTGATACTGAGGGTGTCACTCCTAAAATCAAGGTAGTTCCTGTAACAGAGCTAGACCTCCAAAATAAGGATGGCCGTTTCGATAAAGGAGAGGGAGCACTCACGGATACGGATGCTAATAAAAGTGATGGGGAGGATGCCGTTAAACCGCCTTCTAGTGAAGATGTCAATTCCGAACGAATTCAAACGAAACAAAAAACCGCAACTGGGATTGTTTCCAGCCAAAATAAGGGCAAAAATTTAAATACAGCAGAGTTATTGGTGCAAGGTAGTAAATCTACCCAAGAAGAAACTGCAATTGCCTCTGGTTCTACTGTAATTGAGGAGGGTGCAAACCAAGCCAATTCTACAGTGAAAAAGGAATCAAAATTTTTAAATAACAATTTGGCTAACTCTAATAAAAAAGCTCTGGAAGACCACAAAGAAGAGGCTTTAGCAACTGCAGATACAGTGCATAAAAAGTCTATTTACGACGAAATAGAAGCATCCAAGGAAGCAGATGCAATAGCTACAAATAGATCAAATAAATGGTCGGTTGGAGCAAGCGTTGCGCCTGTTTATTTTAACTCTTTAAATAACGGTTCTCCTATTGATGAGAATTTTATTTCCAATTCCAAAACGGGAAATGTAAATTTGAGCTATGGTGTATCAGTGGCATACAATGTGGGTAAAAAGCTTAGTATTCGTTCTGGTTTGCATAAGGTAGATTACGGGTATAATACCAACGATGTTGTTTTTAAATCTGTTTTTAATCCGGAAACCAATAGTATAATAAACTCAATAGATTACGACTCTAATTCAGAAAGTGTAGTTGTAGAAAACAAAAAGTCATCCTCTTTAAGCGATCCAGGTAGTACAGAATTTTCAGCAAAAAGTACATCTAGAGAAGGGAAAATGGTGCAGCAATTTGGTTATATAGAAATGCCATTAGAAGTTAATTACGCACTAACTGATGGTAAATTTGGTGTCAATTTAATAGGTGGAGTTAGTTCGTTGTTTTTATTGGATAATTCCATCTCTTTGGAAGCAGATAATTTAAAAACAGAATTAGGTGAGTCTAATAATATTAACAGTCTTAATTTTAGCACCAATGTAGGTGTTGGACTTAACTACAAGTTTACGCCCAAGGTGCAACTAAATATAGAGCCTATGTTTAAGTACCAATTAAATACCTTCTCTAACACTTCTGGTGATTTTCAGCCGTTTACAATGGGAGTGTATAGCGGACTTAGTTTTAAGTTTTAATGCATTCAATGCGCCTGTAACTCCTTTAAAATAACCGCACGCACATCTTCTCGGAGGGAGGCTTTGTGGTTTTCATCCAAATCTTTGGTTTCAAAAAACGAATGAATTGTTACTCTTAGTAATCCTGGCCCTCCGCGATAAAACGTAAATGGAAACCTTTTTTTACAATCTAAAAATGTTAGTGGCACTACAGGAATTTTATGGTTTATAGCCATTCTAAATGCACCATCTTTAAATTCATCCAAGACCACATGTTCTTCTGGAACACCGCCTTCTGGAAAAATACAAATACTTAGCCCTTGTTTTAAACGTCTTTGTGCACGCATATAAACGGCAGTTCTGCTTTTGGTGTCATTCCTATCGACCATAATACACACACGCTTGTAGAAAAAACCAAAGACAGGTATTTTTACCAATTCTTTTTTGCCTACAAATACAAAAGGATTTCTACTAGAACGAAGCATCAACATAATATCAAACATACTGGTATGATTCGCTACAAGCATGTAGCTTTTTCCTTTGCGTAACTTTTGATCCCTCTTTATACGTTGTGGACAACCCATACCTAGCAATATGGGTCTGGCCCAAAAGTTACGCGCTACCCAAAAGAAATACGGATACCATTTTTCTTTAACACTAAGTAAAAGTAGAAGTGGAAAAAAGATGATTATAGGTACCGCTACAAGGATGTAAAACCAAATACGGTATACTAAATGTCCAATATTCTTAAAAAAAGTAAGCATAACGCCAAAAATAGGAATTATAAAAGAGAGCAACAGAAAAAGTTTAACTTATAAATAATGGTAGCTTTTATGTTCTGTTGTTGTCCTCTCCTAGGATACAAACCTTTACATCTGAAAGTTTTTTATGGAAATGTTTTTTTGTTGTTTCGTTTTTTATATTTCTATTGATTTCAGTTTTAACCAGTACATACTGCCAAACACCTACGCTATTTAACGCTTGCCTATTCTTCTATTTAGATTACCTTTGTTTTTTTGATTGATTTTAGATACCAATGGCAAGAATTTTAACAGGAATACAGAGTACAGGAACCCCTCATATGGGGAATATTTTAGGAGCAATTATACCGGCTATTGCAATGGCAAATAACCCTGAGAATGAGTCCTTTCTTTTTATTGCGGATATGCATTCGCTTACACAAATAAAAAATGGGGAAGAGTTACGCCACAATACCTATGCGGTTGCAGCTACTTGGCTTGCCTTTGGATTGGATATAGAAAAAACTATTTTTTACAGACAGAGTGATGTTCCACAAACTACGGAATTGTCTTGGTATTTAAGCTGTTTTTTTCCGTACCAAAGATTAACCTTAGCCCACTCTTTTAAAGATAAGGCAGATCGCTTAGATGATGTAAACGCAGGTTTATTTTCGTATCCTATGCTTATGGCAGCGGATATTTTACTGTATGATGCTGAGATTGTACCCGTAGGTAAAGATCAGATGCAGCATATAGAAATGACCAGAGACGTTGCTTCTAGATTTCATGCGCAATTGGGCGAAACATTTGTTATGCCACAAGGGAAGGTGCAAGAAGAAACCATGTATGTTCCAGGTACGGATGGTGCTAAAATGAGTAAGAGCAAAGGAAATCTTATTAATTTGTTTCAACCAGATAAGAAGCTGCGGAAACAAATTATGGGGATTCAAACAGATAGTACTCCCATGGAAGACCCAAAGGAGCCTGAGGGTGATAATGTGTTTGAACTTTACAAAATAGTTGCTTCAACAGATCAAATTGAAGAAATGCGTGCCAATTACAAGGCAGGTAATTACGGGTATGGACATGCAAAGCAAGCCCTGTATGAAGTTATTCTTGAAAAGTTTGGGGAAGCACGGAAAAAGTACGATTATTATATAAATAACACGGAGGAGATAGATGCTGCTTTGGCTATAGGTGCTGCTAAAGCGCAGAAAGAGGCAGACAAGGTGTTAGCGCGTGTACGTGCTAAAATTGGCTATTAAATCGGTGTAAAAGACTAGTTGGTTTGTGTGGAAACTGATTTTAATTTTTTTAAAAAATTAAAATCAGTTTTTTTATGCTTTTTCATCTGTAAACGGCAATTTTTTGGTTGGTTTGGGATAAATTTGCACCAACAACAAACCGCATAGTTTGTGGAAGATCTTAAATAGCTTCGTACAATTTTCCAGGTAAGGGGCGTATGGCGCCTTTCATTTCCATATGCAATAAGGTTGATGATGTTTTAAAGATGGGAAGCTTGCAAGAAAGTGCAATAGTATCTAACAACTGCTTGCCTTCTACTTGCAAAAAATCGTAAATTTGTTGTTCAATTTCGGTGAATTCTATAAACAATTGCTTTTGGGTTGCTTGTGGTAATTTTTGGGTTGTTTGCCAGTCTAAAAGATAAATTAAATCGGCTGCGGAAGTCAACATGTGTGCCTTTTGTTGTTTTATCAAATTATTACATCCAATACTGTATTTATCTTGAGCCCTTCCGGGAACAGCAAAAACATCTCTGTTGTAGCTATTGGCAATATCTGCTGTGACCAAACTTCCCCCTTTTTCGGCCGATTCTATGACGACCGTAGCCTCACTTAAACCCGCAATAATCCTATTCCTTTTTAGAAAATTTTCGCGTTCTGGCGTACTGCTACTCCAGAACTCCGTAAAAAAACCTCCATTTTTTTCTACATCCACAATGTATTTGCTATGGGTCTTAGGGTATATTTGATTCAGGCCATGTGCCAAACAGCCTATCGTTTGAAGGCCGTGTTTTATGGCTTCCTTTTGGATACAGATATCTACCCCGTAAGCAAAACCGCTAACAATTATAGGATTTAAAGGGGCTATATCTTCTATGAATTTTTCACAAAAGGCCGTTCCGTAACTCGTAATTTTTCGTGTTCCTACAACACTTATTATTTTTCGTCCTTCGAGGTTTATATTCCCGCGCTTAAACAATAGAATAGGCGCATCAATTGCGTGTTTTAAATAATTGGGGTATCCCGGGTCCATAAAATAGACCGTTTCAATATTGTGATTTACAATAAATTCATATTCTGCTTGAGCAGCCTCTAAATGTGCCCCATCGTACAAGTTTTTTAGTTTTAGGAAGCCAATCCCATCAATTTTAAGCAACTGTGCTCTTTTAAGTTCAAAAATTGCAGCTGAACTACCACAATGTGCAATTAGTTTTTTAGCAGTTACACTACCAATATTTGGAATGTTTTGTAACCTAAGCGTTGCAATGATTTCAGTTGTAGTCATTTATAAGGTGCAAGTAGTTGTTTACAAAATACAACAAATAAAATGTTAATAAAAAGTTCGCCTAAAGGTTTTACACTCCCTGATTTTTTTCAATATTTGTATCAATGCGAACAGAACAATATATAGAAGAGTTATTATATAGATACAATTGTGTAATACTGCCAGGTTTTGGTGCTTTTTTAACCCAAAAAATATCGGCTGAACTTCAAAAAAATAGCAATACTTTTTCTCCTCCTTCTAAACTAGTTTCTTTTAATCAGCAACTTCAATCTAACGATGGTTTGCTGGTTAATTATATGGCTACAGCAGAAAAGTATTCTTATGAAGAAGCATTAGCTGCTATAATTACAGAAACGCAGCATTGGAGTAGAATGCTAAGCCTTGGTCAGCGCGTTAAATTTGCGAACATTGGGGAATTGTTTTTAAACGCAGAACAAAAAATTCAATTTACACCAGTAAGTCAAATTAATTATTTAACCACATCATTTGGGTTGTCACCGGTGGTGTCTACACCAATCCTTAGAGAGGTGTTAAAAGAAGAGATTGTAGCCTTAGAGGAAGAGATTCCTTTTATTATTACACCTGAGCAAAGAAAAAAATCTGTTTTCAGACCATTTTTAAAATATGCAGCCGTAGCATTGTTAGCTGTTTCTACGGGTTTAACAGGATTGCGTTATTATAATGCTACAAAAAACAATGAACAAATAGTACGTCAAGAAGTGCAAGAACAAGTGTCTAAGCATATACAAGAAGCCACTTTTTTTTATACGTCCCCTTTAGAGTTGCCTTCACTTTCTTTGGAAATTATAGCCAAGAAGGAACAAAGTATACATTATATTATAGCTGGTGCATTTAGAGTACAGGAAAATGCGACAAAAAAAATAGACGAACTAAAGGAAAGAGGGTATAATGCTTCTTATGTTGGAGTTAATAAATACGGTCTTCATCAAGTGTCTTATGATAGCTTTACAGATGTAAAAGAAGGGCTAAAATACTTAAAAGAAATAAAAAGTACAGAGTCTTCAGACGCTTGGATGCTATCTCCTAAATAATCTATTTTCTTGTTTTAATAACTTAAGAAGGGGCGTATCTTTGCCCAAAATTTAAGTTATGGACTTTAGAACCCCTAAAAGTAGTAGAACGGTTATGACAGATTTGGTACTCCCTAGTGAGACCAATCCTCTAAATAATTTGTTTGGTGGTGAGTTGTTGGCGCGTATGGATAGAGCAGCTAGCATTGCTGCGCGTAGGCATAGCAGACGTATCGTGGTTACCGCTTCTGTAAATCATGTTGCCTTTAACAGATCGGTGCCCGTAGGAAGTGTTGTAACTGTACAGGCATCTGTTTCTAGAGCTTTTAAGACATCCATGGAAATATTTATTGATGTTTGGATGGAAGATAGGTTTAGTGGTGAGAAAACCAAGGCTAATGAAGCTATATACACTTTTGTAGCTGTAGACGATACGGGGAAACCAACAGAGGTTCCAGAATTAAAACCAGAGACCAAATTAGAAATAGAACGTTTTGAGGCTGCTTTGCGCAGAAAACAATTGAGCTTACTGTTAGCTGGTAAAATTAAACCCAATGAAGCTACAGAGCTTAAGGCTTTGTTTGATGAATAACTACAATACTGTTCTGCCGGTTTAAAGCCACTTTTTTTTCTTAAAATAAAATAGCATA
The DNA here is from genome assembly GCF_023015805.1 of Cellulophaga sp. F20128. Classification (GTDB taxonomy): domain Bacteria; phylum Bacteroidota; class Bacteroidia; order Flavobacteriales; family Flavobacteriaceae; genus Cellulophaga. Next base: position 433,852 of record NZ_JALKBA010000001.1, on the reverse strand, counting down.
ACAATAACTATAATTACAAAAACTCCCCACATTATAAAGTAGCTGTATTTATAATGAAGTTCTGGAACAACATCAAAATTTGTCCCATAAATTCCTGCAATAAAGGTTAGTGGAATAAATATGACAGAGAAGACGGTTAAGAACTTCATGATGTCATTTAGTTTAGAACTGATTGTGGTGTGGTAAATGTTTAATTGATCTGAAAGAATTTCTCGCAGGTTGTCTGTAGATTCAACGGCATGGTTTATATTGTCTATGAGTTCTTTATAATGAACTTCTGTTTTCTTTTTAATTAGATTCGTTTCTGTTTTGGTAAGCGAAAATATCATCTCCTTGGCTGGATTTATATTTTTTCGAAGAAAATTTAATTCCTTTTTAAAGGTGTTTATTTCTTCAACAATACTTTGATCTGGGTTCGAAATTAGCTTGTCTTCAATAGATTCTATTTTTTCTGCAAACTCGCTTATGATATAAATGTAGTTGTCTACTACAATGTCTAACAATGCAAAAGCTAGATAATCTGTTCCAGAATTCCTAATTCGCGGTTTCTGCGTTCTAATACGCTCTCGGACAGGTTCAAAAACATCGCCTTTAGACTCCTGAAAAGTAATTAACATGCTGTTTGTGAGTATCAAGCTTAAATTTTCTACAACAACCTGATTATTTGGATGTTCCAATCTCATCATTTTCAAAGAAATAAAAATTGAGCCATCAAAATCTTGAAATTTTGGGCGTGAAGCTGTATCCATTACATTTGCTAAGAGTAAGGTGTCTAAATTAAAATTAGCGGCAATTTTTTCAATAATAGCTTCATTGTGTAACCCGTCTATATTTAGCCAAGTAACAGAATTTTTGTCGTTGTAATGAATGGCTTCTTCTACTTTTTCTATGGTGCTTTCTTGTAGATTGGAAGCGTCAAAATCTATAAGGCGTAAGAGTACGTGATCTATTTTTTGTTCACCTCTAAAAAAGATGGCATCTGGAGGTAAGCCAATTTCTTTTTTACTTTTTTTTATATATTTTGCAATCCTTTGTGGCTTTCTTTTGTAAGTTCCCAATGCTCAAATTTTTGTTGTATGGTGAATGTGTCTGTATTCGTTGTAAGGTGTTGAAACCCTATTTTTTCCAATACTCTTATGGAGTACTCGTTATCTTTCATTGCTCTGCCAACGATACGCTGGATTTTGTATTTTTCAAAACCAATCATCAAACAGGCTCTGGCAGATTCAGTGGCATATCCTTTGTTCCAGTACCGTTTAAAAAACCGAAAGCCTAGGTCAATTTCGGTTAAACTTTTGGTGTATTTTAAACCGCACCATCCCAAAAAGTCATGATTTTTTCTCGCGATTACAGCCCATCGGCCATATCCGTATTTTTTATAATGATCATAGTTTTCAAGAAATTGCATTGCACTTTCAATTGTTTCAAAGGGTTTGTCTCCCGTGTATTTTAACACTTCCGGGTCTAGATTTAAATGGTAAAAATACTCGGCGTCTGTCCTTTTTAATTCCCGCAAATAAAGTCGGTCGGTTGCAACTATTTCCATTGTATCTTTTTATGAAACCTTTAAATTTAGTTCTTTTTGAATTATCAGAAAAAAGTTGTAGCCTTTATTGATGAAATAAATAAAGTTTAAGGTTAATTTTCCTGACCTTTATCCAAAATGATTTTAATTGCCAATCTAGGTTTACCTATAGGTTGGTGCTTTTCTTTGATCAGCGGGCATTATGTTTTTAATTTTTTCTTAAGTTGTTTAGGTGATAAAGGCCAAAAGAATAGGTAACATTGAAATGTTATGTGTATAATAGTATATAATTGTAGTGCAATTTGTACTGCATTTTTTCTTTTTATATGCCTTCCTATGATCCATAAAATCCATTGCAAGGAAATCTTTTTAGAAGATGTTGGAAGCTACTGGCGACAAGGTTTCGAAGGCCTATTGGAATTAGTTTGACCCCTAAAAAAAGATCTGGTTTTGAATTGAGATTCTTATTTTTTTGCCATTCAATGAAAAAGACCTAATTTTAGTAGTAAGCGTAATTATGCGTCACAATGCTCTAAATGTTTTGATATGGATAATCTTAAACGGGTAATTGTCGATTTTAAAAAGCTGGCCCCAGATGTATTAAAGTTACTTGTAGAACGGTATCCTGCCGGTTATGGAGACCGGGATATTATTAGTTTTAAGAATTCAAAACGAGAAACTATTGAAGCAGTTGAAGTCATAACAAAGGACACCAAATACTTGGTAAAAATCAGTGCGAAATTAGAGTATACAATGGCTAATTACGATGAAGATGATTACGAAGACTTTAATGATGATGATCCTGAAGCCATACCAGACATAGACTTAGAGGAGGCTGACTAAGTCGTACAAAAACAAGAACGAGTTGCTTAAGATAAATTCTTAAGCATTGTTTTGGTAGTCTTTTCCAAGTCAAATTCAGCTTTCCAACCCCAATCTTCTGTTGCTTTTGAAGCATCGATGCTCTGTGGCCAGGAATCTGCTATTTCTTGTCTAAAATCCACTTGGTAGTCAATTTTAAACTCAGGAATATGCTTTTGAATGCTGGCTGCAATTTCAGTTGGTGTAAAGCTCATTGCTGCCAAATTATAGGAAGAACGCTCTTTTATACTTGCCGCATCTTTTTCCATAATATCCATTGTGGCTCTTATAGCGTCATCCATAAACATCATGGGTAATTTGGTATTTTCATTTAAGAAACAAGTATACGCCTTGTCTTCTAAGGCTTTGTGGTAAATTTCTACTGCGTAATCTGTAGTGCCACCTCCGGGTTGTGTTTTCCAACTAATTAATCCAGGATAACGTAGACTACGGACATCTACACCGTATTTGTTATGATAATAAGAACACCAACGTTCTCCAGATTGCTTGCTAATCCCATACACAGTACTTGGCTCCATAATGGTGTTTTGCGGTGTGTTCTCTTTGGGTGTATTTGGCCCAAAAACGGCAATACTAGAAGGCCAAAATATTTTACTTATTTTTTTATCTTTGGCTAAGTTTAGAATATTGAAAAGTGATCCCATATTTAAGTCCCATGCGCGCATAGGAAACTTTTCTGCTGTAGCGCTTAGCATAGCAGCCATCAAGTAAATTTCATCTATCTCATAATGCATAACTACATTTTCTATGGCCTTGTAGTCTGTCGCGTCTAAAAGCTCAAAAGGTCCTGAACTCATTAAATCTTCACCGCCTTCCCGGATATCACTGGCAACAACATTGTCGTTTCCATAAGTTTCGCGTAAAGCCAAGGTAAGCTCTGTACCAATTTGCCCGCAGGCACCAATAATTAAAATCGATTTTTGCAAAATAAAGGGTGTTCTAGAAATTCGGGGCAAAGATAGTTTTTATCAACTAATTTCATAGCCTATTGAGCACTTGCTATTAAAAAATTTATAATTTAATAGGGATTAGAAAGGGAAGGAACTTTTTATCTTGCACTTTTTTTATACATTCGTCTTATGAACAGATTTTTACTTTTTTTCGTGCTTATTTTTGCTTTTATTTCTTGCAATGAATCAAAGAAAGAAGGGGTGAAGGAAGAACTCGAAAATGAGATTACTTTTAATGCTACCAAACTTCCAAAAAAATTAGAATTGGATTCCAAAGCAATCGTTATTTTAGAAGGGTGGCCAGAATATAAAGCCCTGAATACGGGAATTGACGGAATGTATAAAGCAGAGAATAATGAAGACCTACGATTAACACTAGATCAAATCATTGAGGCCCAAAAGCAATTAGAAAAGGCGGTCTATCCGGTTGAATTTAATAAACCACATATAAAGAGTAGGCAGATTGTTATTAAAACCTTTGCTTTAAAAACAAAGGCCGCTATAGAATATAATACCGACATCTTGGAGCCAGCTATTGAAATGATAACGGCTTTTAACAATTATAGAAACCAGTTTAACATCATCGTGAACAATACTTTAGACACTAATTTAATTCTCCAAAATGAATAAGATTTTCATGTATTTTTTGTTTGTGGCAAGTACATTACAACTCACTGCCCAGAAAGACGAGATTGCCAAATCTCTAGATGCTTGGCATAGGGCAGCAGCAACTGCCAATTTTGATGACTATTTTGGTTTAATGACTGCAGATGCGGTTTTTATAGGTACTGATGCTACAGAAAACTGGCAAAACAAAGCTTTTAGGACATTTTCAAAACCTTATTTTGACAAGGGGAAGGCCTGGAGTTTTACGGCCATAGAGCGAAATATTTATATAGACAAGTCTAAAAAAATAGCTTGGTTTGATGAATTATTAGATACTCAAATGGAAGTTTGTCGTGGTTCTGGGGTGCTAAAAAAGGTAAAGGGAGAATGGAAAATAGCTCATTATGTCCTTTCTATTGCAATTCCAAATGAAAATGTAAGTGAGGTGGTAGCACTAAAAAAGGAAAAGGACAAGGAAATTAAAATTAGGCTTAAAAATAAGCAATAGAAAAGTGGGCAGCTGCCCACTTTTTTATTGGATTAAAAGTAATTTATTTTTTTTCCTCAACTGTTGTTGTTTCCTGCGTTTTTCTGGCTTCAATAGCTTGTTTGCTTAATCCCGCTAAATTAAAATTGGGAGCCATTGCTAGTGCTTCATCAATAAAAGCAAGGGCAGCATCTGGATTTGCTTGGTCCGTATTGTACTGTACCAAGCCTTTTAAATGTAAAAATGCAGCTTTAATAGGTACTTCATAAGGTTGTTGTCTTTCATAAAAAGCATACATCATTTCGGGGGTAGCGTTCGCTAAACCATAGGCTATATTGCTGCTAGCACCTTCTTTATCGCCAGATTGTATTTTTAAATCTGCCAATTCATAGGCTATAAATGTATTGGGCGTTCTTTTGTACAATATTTCAAATTGGGTGATGGCTCGCTTTGTTTGTCCCAAGGCTTTTAAAGACATAGCCCTTACTTGCACGGCAAGATCTGAATCTGAATCATTAGTATCTATTCCAATAGTTCGCATGGCTTGCATGTGTTGGTTGCCATTGGCGTATAAAAAAGCAAGTGTGTCTTTGCGAGAACTGCTTGGTTCTAAAACGTTTAAATGCGTAATGGCATTAATGATGCCCTGGGTATCACCTTGTAATTTCATTTCCTTGTAATAAGCTTCGTAATGCTTTAACAAGTCGCTCTTTGTTTGGGCACTTACACCAAGTGTAAAAATAAGGGTCAATGCAATAATTATCTGTTTCATTCTCATTATTTTAGTGGGCCAAAATTATAAAAATAAATTTAGTAAGTAGTTACCTAAAGGCAATAAACGTGTTGTATAGCAAAAAACGCCCTCTGAAGAGGACGTTTTGGGTAAATAGATAATAAGATTTGGGATCTTTTTAACTTCTTTTATGAAAAGCCAGATTTAGGGAAAAAGGCGTTTTATAATATTTTGCTGTAATTTTAGAATTGTTATTTCTTAACTACAGTGTAAAAATAGAAAGGAATGGTAAAATGCCACAATTTATGTTGTGAATGAACTCTATTTTGTTGTAAAAAAAAATAAAGGTCAATTTATCCGATGAAGTACATAATAAAAATGGAAAGGATTAAAAATTTAGTCCTAATATTCATCCAAATGTTCAGGGTATAAAAAATTGTTATACGGAAAACGGGTAATATGAATATCCCGTACTTCATCGTAAACTCTTTTTCTAAAAGTATCAAGGTTTTCATTATTTAAAGCGGATATAAACAAGGCGCGATCTCCAACTTTCTGCATCCAGGTTTTTTTCCACTCTTCTAGTGTAAAATGAATTTTGGTTTTTTCTGTCACCAAGTCATCATCATCAATAGTTTCGTGGGTAAATTGATCTATTTTATTAAAAACAATAATTGTTTTTTTATCATCACTCTTTATTTCTTCTAGAATCTTATGAACTGAAGCAATATGATCTTCAAAATTTGGATGAGATATATCTACAATATGTAGCAGTAGATCTGCTTCACGCACCTCATCTAATGTACTTTTAAAACTCTCAACTAATTGTGTTGGCAGCTTTCGTATAAACCCAACAGTATCACTCAATAGAAATGGTAAGTTTCCTAAAACTACTTTTCTAACGGTTGTATCTAAGGTTGCAAACAATTTGTTTTCTGCGAAAACCTCACTTTTACTTACAACATTCATTAAGGTAGACTTGCCAACATTGGTATACCCAACTAAAGCAACTCTAACCAATGAACCCCGGTTACCACGCTGGGTTTCCATTTGTCGGTCTATTTTACTCAGTTTCTTTTTAAGTAAAAAGATGCGATCACGTACAATACGTCTATCGGTTTCTATTTCTGTTTCTCCAGGACCACGCATACCAATACCACCCTTTTGTCTTTCTAAGTGTGTCCATAAGCCAGTTAGCCTTGGTAATAAATATTCGTATTGTGCTAATTCTACCTGGGTACGAGAATAGCTAGTTTGTGCCCGCTGGGCAAAAATGTCTAGGATTAAGGTGGTGCGATCAACAATCTTACATTTTAAATGCTTTTCAATGTTCCGTTGTTGCCCCGGAGTTAGTTCGTCATCAAAAATTACAGATCCTATATCGTTTTCCTCAACATATTGAGCAACCTCATCCATTTTACCACTACCTATATAGGTCTTTGGGTTTGGAGTGTCTATTTTTTGAACAAATCGCTTGTAGACTTCTCCACCTGCTGTGTAGGTTAAAAATTCTAATTCATCTAAATATTCGGTAACTTTTTGCTCGGTCTGACTCTTACTTATTACTCCTATAAGTACAGCTTTTTCATATTCTACGTCTTTCTTCTCTAGCATAAAACTTTTTTATAATGCAAATCTAATCAATACTTGCGAAGCTATTTTTGTATTTTAGCACCAAATATTAAAAAGAGATGCTTTTTTCGTTTTTTAAGACAAAAATTAGAACAAGTTTATTTACAATTGCGTTTTACAATTTAGAAAATCTGTTTGATACCATAGATGGTGAAGACACTTTGGATGGAGAATTTACTCCAAAAGGAGAAAAGAGATGGACCACAAGTAGATACAATAAAAAACTGTATAAAATAGGAAATACCATTTCCCAAATAGGGAAAAGCACCTCTGAAATTTCCCCTGTTCTTATTGGGGTGGCAGAAGTAGAAAATAAAACGGTTTTAAACGATTTATTAAATACGAGCCCTATCGCAGATATTAATTATGGATATGAACATTACGACTCTCCGGATGAACGGGGAATTGATACGGCCTTAATTTATCACAAAGATTTTTTTACGGTTATAGCCTCTGAGCCCATTCCTTTGTTAATTCAGAACTTAAATGGAGACAGAGATGCTACCCGAGATATCCTTTATGTTCATGGAAGGTTAAATGGTGAAGAAGTACACGTTTTTGTAAACCATTGGCCATCCAAGCGAGAAGGAAATGGAGAGACCGATTATAAGCGGATAGAGGCGGCCGCCACAATAAAGCGGTTTATGTCTAAAATTGAAGCTGAAGTAGTAAGCCCCAATTATATTATTATGGGCGACTTTAATGATGGACCAAAAGCTGAAAGCATTGCATCCCTATTAGAAACCAAAGTGTTGTTTAATCCTATGGAAAATTTGATAACACCAAAAAGAGGGAGTGCCAATTATAAAAGAAAATGGAGCTTGTTTGACCAAATCATTATTTCTCATAATTTTTTAAATTATGAAAAGGGCACCCATAGTTTTACGGAAGCCAATGTTTTTGATGAACATTTTTTAACCGAGTTTAAAGGGAAGTACAAAGGAAACCCTTTTAGAACCTATGTGGGTAAAAAATATATTGGCGGTTACAGTGACCATTTCCCAGTGTTTTTACAATTAAAATACAATAAGTAAATTTAATTTAAAGGCTACACCCGCTTAATTTCATCCTTATGTAGCAAGTCTTCATTGCGCAAGCGTAAAAATACTTGAGCAATGGCAATGACGTCTAATTCGCAATATTTTACAATTCTGTCTATATCATTTTCAATATAAAAAACATCACGTACCATACTACCGTCTATATCTTCTTTTGGCGAGGGTACCCCCAGTACGTTGGCCATTAGTTTTAGTGAGGTATAGTGCTTGTAGTCTCCAAATTTCCACAACTCCATAGTATCTAAATGCGGCACTTCCCACGGTTTTTTACCAAAGAGGTTTAGCTTAACGGGTAAATCTATTTTATTTATTAGCATACGACGCGCCATATAAGGAAAATCGAATTCCTTACCATTGTGTGCACACAGCACATATTTCGGAGAGCTAAAATGTGTTGTTAATAAATTATTAAATTCTTTTAATAAGGAAGCTTCTTCGCCAAAAAAGGTGGTTACTCTAAAACTGCGCTTCTCTCCATTGTTATTAAAATACCCGACAGAAATACAGACGATTTTTCCAAATTCGGCCCAAATTCCAGCTCGGTCATAAAATTCTTCAGGAGTAAACTCTTCTTGGCGTTTGTAGGCTGTTTTCTGTGCCCAAAGTTCTTTTTTCTCTTCCGTTAATTCATTAAAATCCCTGTTTTCCGGTACTGTTTCTATATCTAAAAACAGTATATGTTCTATGTTTATTTTTGATAGCATAGGCCGTATTTAATATATAAATATCAGATAAAATAGTTAAAACATCAAACAAACGATGGTTTAAGTTGCTACTTTTAAAATAGGGATTGTTGTTTTGCAGGGCTTTCGTGTTCCAATAGCCATTTTTTACGATGCAAGCCACCTGCATAGCCGGTTAAAGACCCATCACTGCCAATAACGCGGTGACAGGGAACAATGATCCATAGTGGGTTTTTAGCATTTGCAGCGGCCACTGCTCTAATTGCTTTGGGATCTCCAAGTAGTTTTGCAAGTTCTAGGTAGGCACAGGTTTTTCCGTAAGGAATTTGTAAAAGTGCATCCCAAACGGTTTTTTGAAATGCAGTACCTGATGGATTTAAAACCAAATCGAAGGTTTCTCTTTTTCCTTCAAAATATTCTTGAAGCTGATAAACCACATCTTCCAATATTTCGGGAATTACGGTTGTTAGCTCTTCAGTATCATCCAAAACAGTAACTGTGGCAAGTCCGTCAGAATCACCTTCTATTTTGGCAATGCCCAAAGGGGTCTTTATATAGGCGACTTCCATTAATTGATGTCTTGTTCAGAATCACCTTCTTCTCCTATTAGACCCATTTTTTTGGCTCTATTTTCCCAGTTTTTACGAGCCAATAGCTGTAAGTCTTCTGTATGGTCACTTTCATCCATGATTTCCATACCCAATAGAGTTTCTATAACATCTTCCATAGTAACCATACCACTTACAGAACCATATTCATCGACTACCAAGGCTATATGTCCTCTCTTTTTTATAAAAATCTCAAACAATTTTGTAATTGGAGTATTCCGTTCCGTAGCTAAAATTTCTCTTTTTATAGTTGATAATTGACTTTCACCGTTTTTATTAATAACCTCTTCTAAAATGGTGTCTTTTAGTACAAATCCTGTAATATTATCTAAGCTGCCACTATAAACAGGAATTCTAGAAAATCTCATTTTTGGGTTTGCTGAATAAAAATCGTTAATAGTAGCAGTTTCTGCCGCAGTTTTCATGACACTGCGTGGTGTCATTATATGTTTGGCTAAAATTTCATCGAATTCTAATAGGTTGCGAATAATTTTAGATTCGGATTCTTGAAAAACTCCTTCTTCATGGGCAATGTCTGCCATTGTGGTAAAATCTTCCCTACTCAATACACTGCCATGGTGCTCTTTGCTGCCCACCAATTTTGTAAATAATTGTAACAACCACAAAAGTCCGGTCCATTTTAAGGCTAAAACCATAATATTTAGGGTTTTCGCGGTAAATTTGGCCAATTGTTTCCAATACGTTGCCCCTATGGTTTTTGGTATTATTTCTGAGGCCACTAGGATTAAAATGGTCATAATGGTAGAAACTACCCCAACCATTAGGTCTTCAGTAAACGAAATACCAAGAATACTTTTTGTTTCAGTACCGTACATTTCCGCATAGGCTACTTTAGCTTGTACACCAACCAAAATTGCACCAACGGTATGTGCAATAGTATTTAAAGTTAAAATAGCAATTAATGGCTTGTCTACATCTTTTTTTAGAATTTCTAAATCTAGAGCAAAACTTTTACCTTCCTTCTTTTTTACATTAATAAATGTTGGTGAAATAGTTAATAAAACTGCTTCTAGGATAGAACACAGAAAGGAAAAGAAAATTGAAACAAATGCGTAAAACAATAATATGCCCATAGTCCGTAATTAGAATACAAAAGTAACAAAAAGTTGGCAGTCTGTCGGTATCTAGTTGTGACAGATAACTTTAATAAAACGTATTTTTTATTTTTTAGTGGCCGTGTAAAAAACCTGTTGTAGTGCCGGCCTAATATTTAGGGTATATAAATTTCTGTTTGTTCTTGTAGGATATACCCGATTGGACATAAAAATAAAAATTAATTTATGCTCTGGATCGGCCCAAGTAAAGGTACCTGTAAAACCAGCATGACCAAAACTTGCTGCACTTACTTCTGGTGCTGGGTATGCTTTTGATAGGGGCAAAGTATCGTTTCCAAGAGTTGGTTTGTCAAAGCCCAAACCACGCCGATTGTCATTCTCTGGGTATTGCACCCTTGTAAATTCTTTTACTGTAGCTTCTGAAAAATAGCGCTTGCCGTTAAAGGTGCCATTATTTAAGTACAATTGCATCATCTTAGCCATATCCATAGCAGTAGCAAATAAACCTGCATTACCAGAAATTCCGCCTAAAAGTGCTGCATTTTCATCATGAACATAATTGTGCGTCAATTCTTTTCTAAAAAGGGTATCTACCTCTGTTGAGACAATGGCATTGGTAAAGTTTTTGGTTTTAGGTAGAAATCCTAAGGTTGTAGTACCTAAAGGCTGATAAAAATTCTGGTCCAAATAAGTAGCATAATTCTCACCCGTAAGCTGTTTAATTATTTCTGGATACAATAAGAATGTAAGACCAGAATACCTGTATTTTTTTTCTTCCGATACTTTTGACCTATTTATTTGCCGGAAGACCTTGTGCTTAAACCTATTTTTTACATACAAGTCTTTATAAGCTTGATTAGAAAATCGATTACTTTGATGATCTTTAATAAATCTAGATTTTGGATTTCCATTTTTCTTTATAACTTCATTTAGGAAAACAATGTAGGGTTGCAAACCTGCTTGATGCGCTAATATTTCTCTAACAGTGAGGTTGTTTTTGTTTTTTTTGTGTTTCCAAGGTTTCCAGTAGTTGCTAAATGGTGCGTCTAAATTTAGTTTGTCTTCGTCATAAAGCTTCATTAACGCTGGTAAGGCTGCTGTAATTTTGGTCACCGAAGCCAGATCATACACATCATTCAACTTTACTTTCTGTAGGCTATCATAGGTATGAAAACCATAGGCCTCATGGAATATAATTTTAGAATCCTTAGCTACCAAAAGCTGAGCGCCTGGGAATGCATGGTTTGCTATACCATGAATCATAATAGAATCAACTTTTTGATAAACCGTAACAGAATCTAAACCAGCCCCTAAAAGCCTTCCTTTTGTTAGATCTTGTCCAAATGAAAACAGCATACTAAAAAAAAGTATTAGAAACACAGATTTAGTATGCTGTTGTAATTTCATTTGAATGTAAAATTAACCTAAAATACGAATTACATCTTTAGCAAAATAACTGGCAATAATATTTGCACCTGCTCTTTTAATGGCTGTAAGTTGTTCCATAACCACAGCATCATGGTCTACCCAACCTTTTTCAGCCGCCGCTTTAACCATTGCATATTCTCCACTAACCTGATACACCGCAACAGGCACATCCACTTCATTTTTAATTTCCCGAACAATATCTAAATAGCACAATCCTGGTTTTACCATTACAATATCTGCACCTTCATCGATATCCAATTCCGTTTCTCGAATTGCTTCAAAACGGTTGGCATAATCCATTTGATATGTTTTTTTATCCTTAGGAACATTCTTTATATCTACTGGAGCAGAATCTAAAGCATCTCTAAATGGGCCATAGAAGGCAGAGGCATATTTAGCACTATAACTCATTATACCTGTATTGTAAAAGCCATCATCTTCTAATGCTTCTCTAATGCTTAAAATGCGACCGTCCATCATGTCGCTTGGTGCAACAAAATCTGCTCCAGCTTCTGCGTGAGACACACTCATTTCAGTAAGCACTTCAACAGATTCATCGTTTAAAACTATTCCGTCTTCTATAATTCCATCGTGACCATAAGAAGAATATGGATCCAAAGCAACATCGGTCATTACCAACATCCCCGGACACGCATTTTTTACCGTTTTAACAGCACGTTGCATTAATCCGTTAGGGTTTACGGCTTCGGTACCTTTATTGTCTTTTAGATGATCTTCTACTTTAGCAAAAAGCAAAACAGACTTTAAGCCCATTTTCCAAAGTTCCTTTACCTCTTTCTCTAACAGGTCTAAACTGTACCTAAAATAATTGGGCATGGACGGTATTTCATCTTTAATACCTTTGCCTTCTACCACGAAAAGGGGTACCAAAAAATCATCAGGAGACACTATGGTTTCACGAACCAAAGCACGGATGGCTTCATTACTACGTAATCTTCTATTTCTAATAATGGGATACATAATTATTGTTTACTTTAGTAGTGTCAAAGTTACTTAATATCAACTAAAAATCAAGAAACCAAGAGTTTTCATTTGAATACAATTTCTAACATTTTAAATTTCAAGTTTACTTGGCGTAATTATCAACAAAAATTTTTAGATAATTTTGATACTCATATAAGTGACAAACACTTACATGTTGTTGCCCCTCCTGGTTCTGGAAAAACCATTCTAGGATTAGAAATCCTGAAAAGAGTTAACCAAGCTACCTTGGTTTTATCACCTTCACTAACCATTAGAAACCAATGGAAAGATAGAATGTTAACTTTTTTTTTAGAAGATGATTCTTTTGTGAATTACTCTACGAATATAAAAAAACCGAAACAAATTACCTTTGCTACCTACCAAGCTTTATACGCCTTACATAAAGATTTTAATAAAGAAGATAATTCAAAAACTTTAATAGGTTTTATTCAGCAAAATGGCATAAAAACTGTAGTTTTAGATGAGGCTCATCACTTGAAAAATGAATGGTGGAAATGCTTGTTTGAAATTAAAAAAGCAGCCGACATTACCATTATTTCGCTTACAGCTACACCTCCTTATGATAGCGAATCTAATGAGGTTAAAAAGTATTTTGATTTATGTGGGCCAATAGATGATGAAATTGTTGTTCCTGATTTAATTAAGAATGGTGATTTATGTCCACATCAGGATTATGTCTATTTTTCTAAGCCTGAAGAAGCACAAATAAAGTATATTATTCACTATCGTGAAAACATATTAAATTTTATAAATAATCTTGTTGCAGACCAAGAGTTTGTTTTTATGCTGCAAGAACATTCGTTTTATAAAAATACAGAAGTAGCATTAGAAAATATTTATAGTAAACCACTGTACTATTCATCCATAATAGTATTTTTAAATGCCGCTCAAATAGCGATTCCAAAAGAAAAAATAACCCTTTTAGGTTTTAAGGATAATAAAATTAAGTTTCCCTTATTAAATTACGATTGGTTGACAATTTTACTGCAAGAATTGTTGGTTGTAGAACGAGAACAATTCCCGCTTTTTGAAGAAAAACTGCTTGCTATTGAAAAAGACTTACGCAAAATAGGTGCTTTTGAAAAAAAGCGAGTCGATTTTATTGGCATAGAACACTTGTACAGAACCCTAGCGAATAGCCCTAGTAAATTAAAGGGTATAAACACCATAATTAGAGCTGAAGGCAATAGCCTAGGCGATACTTTAAGAGCAGTTATTTTAACCGATTTTATTAGGCAAGAGTTTTTGTCTTTTACGGGCAATAACACCAAAGAGTTAAACAAATTAGGCGTTGTTTCAATTTTTCAATATTTACGAACGCAAAGCAACCACAAAGAGCAGTTAGCTGTGCTTACGGGGTCTATTGTTATTCTCCACAAAAAGGCGATTATCAATCTAAAAAAGATAGTAAATGATTCGGAGTTTACGGCAAAACCTTTAGAAGTAGACACCGACTTTGTAGTAATCACAGCATTTGTAAAGGGCAAAAATACTGTAGTTGCTGCCGTAACAGAACTTTTTGAAAATGGAACTATCAAAGTTCTGGTAGGCACTAAAGCCTTACTTGGCGAAGGGTGGGATGCTCCTGCTATGAATACATTAGTTTTAGCAACTTATGTTGGCTCTTTTGTGTCGTCTAATCAAATGAGAGGTAGAGCAATTCGGACTCAGGCAGGAAACAAAAATAAAACAGCTAATATTTGGCATTTGGCGTGTATAGACCCAACAGATAGTACTGGCGGTAAGGATTTAGAACAATTAATACGTAGGTTTTCGGCATTTAAAGGTGTTTCACTAAAAGGAGAACCTTACATTTTAAATGGAATTGATAGGTTGGATTTACCTGAAATTTACAAACCAGAAATAAATTTAGATACCCTTAATAAGGAAACTTTTTCGATAGCGAAGCAAAGAAATACAATCGCGAAAAGGTGGGAACAAGCCATTAGCAAAGGAGCTGTTTTTATTCGAGAATTAAAAGTCTTATACAGTGATGATGTACCTTATCCTCAACAGAAAAAATTACGAAGTGTAAATGCTGCCAAATATCTTTTGTTAGAAATTGTTGTTGGGATTTTTGCACTTGTACCAGAGTTTATTCTTAAAAATTTAGGGGTTTTGCTAAGCAAAGGATTAGTACAAATGATATCCTTATTTTTTGGTGTAATTTTTTTAGGTTTTGTTCCTAAAGCTTACAAGGCCTTAAAGCTATATTTTTTGTTTGGAAATATGGAACGTAAAACAAAAGACATTGCAAATGCTGTGCTAAAATCTCTGGTGGGATCAAATAAAATTGCGACTCCTAGTGCTAAAATTAGGATAGTAACTGAAAGGCAGCCAAACGGAGTCTTTGAGTGCTATATTATTGGGGCTACAACGAACGAGAGTTCTTTATTTATTTCTATTTTAGAAGAAATTATAGCACCAGTAGAAAATCCTAAGTATTTAATAGATAATAGTTCTTGGTTAAAAAGAAAATGGAATTTAAGAACATTCTATGTTGTACCTGCTATTTTTTCTAAACAAAAAGAAGAAGCTAAAAAATTTCACTTCCATTGGAAAGAATATGTGGGTAACTCATCTCTAATTTATACGAGAACAAGACATGGTAGAAAATTGCTCGTTAAGGCTAAGATGGCACATATTTTTTATCAATTTAAAGAAGCGTCTAAACAAACTATTACCTGGAGATAAGTATTCAATGTAAGATATATGTAAATTAAGTATTTAAACTTGTAACAATGAAACTATTCTAGGTACTAATTAACCAATAGCTATAAATTTAAAGAACAGATATATGCTTTCTATCAAAAACCTTAACAAAACCTATCCAAACGGAACACAGGCCTTATCCAATGTAAATCTAGAAATTAACAAAGGAATGTTTGGGCTTTTGGGGCCAAATGGAGCTGGTAAATCTACACTAATGCGTACAATTGCAACCTTGCAATTAGCCGATAGTGGAAGTATAGCGTTTAACGGTATTGATGTATTTTCACAGCCTGAGGAATTGCGTCAAGTATTGGGGTATTTGCCTCAAGATTTTGGAGTTTACCCTAAGGTTTCTGCTGAAATGATGTTAAATCATATCGCAAAAATTAAAGGAATCCAGCATAGTGGTGAACGTAAATCTTATGTGGCAGATTTACTAAACAAAGTAAATTTATACAAGTTCCGCAAAAGAAACTTGGGTGATTATTCTGGTGGTATGCGCCAACGGTTTGGCATTGCGCAAGCCTTAATTGGCAATCCTAAGCTAATAATTGTAGATGAACCAACAGCAGGTTTAGATCCACTGGAGCGTAATCGATTTCATAATTTATTGAGTGAATTAGGAGAAGATGCTGTAGTTATATTATCTACGCATGTTGTAGACGATGTTATTAACCTGTGTACCAATATGGCTGTTTTTAATGACGGACAAGTGCTGGTTCAAGGTCATCCTTTAGAACTCTCCAATTCTCTAAACGGTAAAGTCTTTAGAAAAAGCATACAAAAAGAAGAAATTGCTGCCTATGAAGAAAGTCACACGGTTTTATCTTCGTACTTGCGTAGCGGCAATCTACACGTTAATGTTTATGCGGATACCCATCCGGGCGAAGGTTTTGAAGTTATCAACAATACGTTAGAAGATTTTTATTTCTATAGCATCAATCAAAAAATGGCGCAAACGGTGTAATTATGAAAGAAATATTTTTATTTGAGCTCAAGTATAGGTTGCGCAGACCAATAACCTATGTCTACCTGTTTTTACTATTTATTATTCCCTTGTTACTGGCTGTTTTTCAGGATTCTGGTACCGCACAGTTTACCAATAGCCCTAACGCCATTGCTGGTGTTTTAGGGGGGTTAAGTATCATTGGATTGTTTTTTTATGCTGCGATTATGGGAGTTCCGGTATATAGAGATGAGGAACACAAAACAGCACAAACGTACTTTACATACCCAATATCGGAGAAGAGTTATTTGATGGGTCGGTTTTTTGGAAGTTTTACTATTGTAACATTAATGAATATTGGTGCTGTACTTGGTGCCATGATGGGTTTTACCATTGGAGCCTTATTAAATAGGCCAGATTACGGTACTTATACGGGGTTCGATTTTACAGCTTACCTATTGCCATTTCTGTTTTATCTCACCTTTAACTCATTATTTATTGGCGTCTTGTTTTTTAGTTTAATGACTTTCTTTAAAAGAATGTCTATTTTGTATTTGGGTGGAATTCTTATTTTTATTCTCAGCAGTGTAGCAGGTAATTTACTGGGAAATTTAGACAGTCAATGGCTAAGTGTTTATGTAGACCCATTTGGGTCTGAAGCTTATAAATACATTAAGAAATACTGGTCTATTAATGAAGTTAATACCTTGTATTTGCCAATGTACGGAGAGTTTTTATTAAATCGTATCCTATGGTTTTCAATTAGTATTGCCATTTTTTTATTCACTCTTTTTAAGTTTACTTATCCTAATTTTTTAATTCCGAAGCGGGCTAAAAAAATTAAGGATGATGCCACCGTTCCACAACCAACACTTGCCATAGCAACTATTAAACAAGTTTATAGTAAAAAAGCAAATTGGGGTAATTTATGGTCATTGAGTAAAATTGAATTTTTATCTATAGTAAAGGAAAATGCCTTTATTATTCTTATTATAATTGGAACGATTTTTTCAATTTTTATTGCGACGCAATCTACGCAAACCTACGGTACGCCATCCTTACCCTTAACTAGATTTATGGTACAGGAACTAAGTGCTGGTTTGCTCGTTTTTTCTATCATTATCCTTGTTATTTATGCGGGTGAAGCAGTTCATAGGACCAGAAATAATAAAACTTTTGAGTTTTATGATGCATTGCCAGTTACCAATGCAACCTTGTATGTCTCTAAAATTATTGCCTTGGTTGGTGTAGCGGCATTACTTACCCTAGTAACCATTTTAGTAGGGATGCTCTATCAAACCTATAATGGCTATTTTAACTATGAGTTGGGCATGTACCTTACCTTTAATTTTGCCAATATATTCCCAGCCTATATTACAACAGTATTGCTTGCCTTTTTTATACACGTATTGGCCAATAATAAATTTTTAGGTCACTTTTTGGTTATTCTAATTTCCTTAGGTCTGCCTTTACTCATCACCTTAATTTTCAAAATAAATAATCCCTTGTTTATTTATGGAAGTGTTCCAGCTAGCTTTTTAAGTGATTTAAATGGGTTTGGACATTATTTAAGTGGGGGGTTTTGGTTAAATCTATACTGGATCCTCTTCAGTTGCATATTAGCCATCATTGGCTATGTTTTCTGGAATAGAGGGTTTTATTCTTCGTTTAAAGAAAGACTCCGGTTGGCGGTGAGTCGTTTTAAGGCAAAAACTATTGGGGCAACGGTAGTCTTTTTAGTTTTATTTATGGCGGTAGGTGCCTACAGTTATTACAATTTAAAAGTGCTCAACAGTATTGAAAGTTCAGATCACGGTAACAAAATTGCTGCTGATGCAGAAAAAAAATATGCTAAATATTTAAACAAGCCACACCTGCAAATAGTTGCTCTTAAGGCCAAAGTGGATATTTACCCGAAAGAAAGAGATGTGTATGCTGAGGGTGATTTTACGGCTGTAAATAACTTTGATACACCTATAGACACTCTTTTGTTGGAAGTAAAGTTTGGGGTTGCAGACACCAAAATAACCAAAGTTGTGTACAATGGTAATGAACTACAACCCTTTTTAAAAGACAGTATTTATAGGTTGTTTATGTACAAATTACCTGAACCATTACAACCTAAGGATACTGCAGATTTGGTAATTCATACGAGGGCTATAACCCAAGGTTTTTCTAACGGATTAGAGACTAGCGTTCTTAATAATGGCACTTTTTTTAGAGATGATATTTTCCCTTCTTTTCATTATGAAATTGCGTTAACAGACAATGGTACACGTAAAAAATATGGGCTAGATGAAATGGATTATCTATTGTCGCCTAGGACAGACAGTCTAGCGTTACGTAAAAACTTGTTTAATGAGGATGCTAACTATTTATCGTTTGAAGCTACTGTGAGTACTGCTAAAGGGCAGACAGCCATTGCTCCAGGCAAACTTATAAAGCAGTGGGATGAAGGAGAACGAAGCTATTTTACCTATCAGTTAGGAGATAAGACCGACTATTTCTTCAACTTTGCCTCCGCTGCATATGATATAGAAAGAGATACGTGGACAGCGCCTAGCGGGAAAAAAGTAAATATTGAAATTTACCATTCCCCCAAACACAAACGAAATCTAGAACATTTTATACATGGGATAAAGGTTTCTTTGGATTACAATTCTAAAAACTTTTTTGAATATCCATATACGGTATTACGTATAGTTGAGTTTCCTGCGTACTCGGTTTTTGCACAATCATTTGCAACAACAATTCCCTATTCTGAAGATTTTGGTTTTGTAGCCGATTTTTCTAAGGCAGAAGATTTTAATTATGCCTTTCGTGTAACCGCGCACGAGGTGGCACACCAATGGTGGGGACATATAGTTACTCCAAGTAAAACCTCTGGTGCTAATATTATTTCCGAAACCTTGGCAGAGTATGTGTCATTGATGACCATGAAAAAAGAGTATGGCGAAAACGGAATACAATCATTTTTAAAAAATTCATTGGACTCTTATTTAAGCAGTCGCCAATTTAGCTTTAAACCAGAGCGCTCCTTATTAAATGTAGAAACCGGTCAACATATATGGTACCAGAAAGGCTCTATGGTAATGTACGAGCTGCAAGATGTTATTGGGGAAGACAAAATTAACAACGCCTTAAAGCAATTCTTAAACGAGTATAAATATTTTAATAAAGGGGTTTATGCTACTTCTGAAAATTTATTTGATGCCATTTATGGTATTACCCCAGATTCTTTAAAGTATAAGGTTACTGATGGATTTAAAGAAATTGTCTTGTATGAGAACAAGGTAAACGAAGCAAAAACTAAAAAATTGGGTAATGGAAAATGGGAAACCACCTTTACGGTGAATTCTGCTAAAATTTATTATGATGATCAAGGAAAAGAGAGAGAAACAGATACCAAGAAGAATTTGGTTGATGTTGGACTTTTTGGTGCCGATATTAAAAATGAAGATAATGTAACCATTAAGAATCCATATTACTTTGAACTAAAATGGTTGGCTCCAGGTGACAATACCTTTACCGTTATAACGGATAAAAAACCTGAAAAAGCAGGAATAGATCCCTACAATAAGTTGATAGACCGTAAGTCTGATGATAATTTAAAATCCGTTCTAGAATAACAGCTAAAACAGTATAGATTGCTTATAAAAAACGCTCCAGATGGGGCGTTTTTTATAAGTCAATTAATTTTATTTATAATACTAGGTAGTTGGTTGGGGTTTGTTCTGCATTCAAACCCTATAAAAAACTGACGTGTTAACCGATAAATGAAACTGAATAACGCAATAGTTATCATTGGCCTACGAAAAACTGAAAAAAGAATATACTAAGTGGTTTGTTTCTGTTGTTTTAACAAGAGAATTGTCCTAAGCAGCTAAGAGTAATAATAGGAATGTTAAAAGGTGTTTTTTTCAATACTATTGTATGGGTGATAGGTTTTATTTTCTAGTGCTAAAGAATCCATTCTTTTGGCTCCTTTAAAACTTGTAGTAATTTATCTTCCGGACTTTCTGGTTCTGGGTTATGGTCATATACCCATTGTACGTGGGGTGGAAGGCTCATTAAAATACTTTCTATTCTACCATTGGTTTTAAGACCAAATAGGGTGCCTTTGTCGTGTACCAAGTTAAACTCTACATATCGCCCTCTTCTAATTTCCTGCCAGTCCTTTTGGTCCTTGTTATAGACCAAATCTTTTCTTTTTTCTACAATAGGCACATAACTCTTTAAAAAACTATTCCCGACTTCGGTTACAAAACTATACCAATCTTGCAAAGACAGTTCATCTGTTGCTTTACAATAGTCAAAAAACAAACCGCCAATGCCGCGAGCTTCATTTCTGTGGGTGTTCCAAAAGTATTCATCGCAGCGTGCTTTGTATTTGGGATAAAACTCAAGATTATGGGTGTCGCACGCAGTTTTACAAACCGTATGGAAATGAGTTGCGTCTTCATCAAACAAATAATAGGGGGTTAAATCTTGTCCGCCTCCAAACCACTGGTCTACAATGTTTCCTTCTTTGTCATACATTTCAAAATAACGCCAATTGGCGTGTACCGTTGGCACCATTGGGTTTTTAGGGTGTAATACAAGACTTAATCCGCAAGCAAAAAAATTGGCATCTTTAACGCCAAAATACTTTTGCATACTCTCGGGAAGCTCGCCGTGAACTGCAGAAATATTTACACCACCTTTTTCAAAAACAGCTCCATGCTCTATAACCCTTGTTCTGCCGCCTCCGCCTTCTGGACGCTTCCAAAGGTCTTGTTTAAAGGTAGCAACGCCATCTATGGCTTCTAATTTGGCTGTAATAGTGTCTTGTAATTCTTCTATGTACTTGTAAAATTTGTTTTTCATAACTTAAACATCTCGCCCAAATCTAAAAGTGATTATTAATTCACTTCAATTTTTGTGTAGGGCATTCTCATTACTATTTGTCTCTTTGTATAATCTATACAACTCCATATCCACTGGTTTTTCACCAGAAGGAGTAAATTCATTTTTCAATGTTTTTTGCCATCTAAAGTCATTCTGTTCAGCTACAGCAACACTTGCTTTATTTGTTTTATGCGTAATAATTATTAACGATTTTAGTCCTAAGTTGGTAAAAACATAACTACTTAATTCTTTAACTGCTTTTGCAATTAGACCCTTCCCCTTAAATTCATATCCAATACAGTACGCAAATTCTGCTTCTTTAGTCTCCCAATCAAAGTTTTTAATATAAATAAGACCCGCCAATACATTAGTTTCCTTTTTTTTTAGTAAAAAAAGGAGCACTTCAGTTTCCCGATATTGTTTTTCTTTTTTAACGGCAAATATATGAGATAAATCAGGTGTGAGATTTTGTGCAAGAGTCTGTGGTAAATATCGTTTTAATCGATCTTCATTAGTAACCATAAAATTACACAAGGCCCAGGCATCTTTTTCCTCAATTGGGGCTAAGTAAAACGATTGGAGTTCAAGAATCATTTTGCATATCTTTTTGGTTTGCAAGGAGTTTGTCTGCCTGTATCAAATTTACTGTTTTTGTAGAAGCAGCCGTAACAGATAATGGTAAAACCAGAATAATACCCAAAATTGGAATAAGTAAAAATAGCATAAAAACAATACCGTTTCCTATTGCAACACCTCTGTGTTTCTGCACAAACTGTATGCTTTCTTTGTATTTAAAATGGCGCTCTAAGGTGTAATCCATATTACCGAAACCTGCATAATAGGCTTGAACTAGAAACAGGAGTACAGTAGAAAGCATGCCTATTATTGGAATAAAACCAATAAGAACAATAGGTATGGTTAGTAGGAGCTCTTTCGATAAATTTCTGAGGTTTATGCGAATGCCGCGCCAAAGTTGTTCGCTAAATGAAGTGTCTCTGTGCTGGTGATTGTCTATACCTGTTAAATAGGTCTCTATTTTTTCTGAAACTGGACTCATAAATGGTGCCGATAGTGCCATTATAATGTGTTTATATAAAACCAAACCAATGGCAATAATGAAGGTGGCACCAATAAAATTAGAAATTGAACTAAAGGTTTCTTTACCCCATTCCCAAAGCCATATTTGCGATATAATGGATCCAATAGTATCAGATAACCCATAGGCTAATAAACCAATGGAAACTGCGGTAATAATGCTAATTAAAATAGGGATAAAAAAGTATTTCCAAAGCTTTAGTTTAGAAATTAGCGAAAAACTACCAGCGTATGCTCTTATGCCTTTTAGGATGTTCTGTATCACTTTTTAGTCTTTAGAATAGATTAATCTACAATATAAACCATATTGGAAGGATAGCTTTTTATATCTTCCGTTTTGATTATTTTTTCTGCAACCTTGCTTTTGTTCCAAATAAAATGAACCATTTCAGATTCAGCTTTCTCGACAAAGTTTAAAAAATACAATCTCCCAACAGCATTGTTTTGAAGATCCATTTGCTCATCTAACAAATTATTTTGGGTGACCCTTTCGTATAAATCGGTCACTTTTTGGGCCCAAAAAACACTTTTCTGCTTGTTTTTGGTTCGTTTTAACGACTGTTTGCAGATTAAGGCATTCCATAATGAATGCCTAAAAGCATTACCTTTATTACTTTTTCCATGGTTATTTCCATAGAAAGAAGTGCATAGTTCAAAAGTGCGTTTTGTAGCACTAAGTGTTGGGATAATTAGTAGTGGATGCTGAGCAAGCAACAAAGACAGTTTGTAAAACTGCTTTATATTTAAATTGCGTATTCGCGTCCAGATTTTCACTAATTAGCTTTGTATTCTTTCACTGCGTCTATAAACGCCTTGGCATTTTCTAGTGGTATATTAGGTAAAATACCATGCCCTAAGTTTACGATATATTTGTCTTTGCCAAACTCATTAATCATCTGGTGCACCATTTTTTTAATAGCTGCAGGAGGTGATAGTAACCTAGAGGGGTCAAAATTACCTTGTAAGGTGATATTTCCTCCGGTTAAATAGCGAGCATTCCGTGCAGAACATGTCCAGTCTATTCCCAAAGCAGCAGCCCCAGATTTAGACATATCGCCTAAGGCAAACCAGCAGCCCTTGCCAAAAGCAATCACTGGAGTTTCATCCTTTAAAGCATCTATTATTTGCTGTATGTATTGCCATGAAAACTCTTGATAATCTGTTGGGGATAACATTCCTCCCCATGAATCGAAAACCTGAACGGCGTTGACACCAGCTTTTACTTTTTCTTTTAAATACGCAATGGTTGTATCCGTAATTTTCTGTAACAATTGATGTGCTGCAACCGGATTTGTAAAACAAAATTCCTTGGCTTTGTCAAATGTTTTACTCCCTTGTCCTTGCACACAGTAACATAAAATGGTCCATGGCGATCCAGCAAAGCCAATTAATGGCACATCATCGTTTAATTTTTCCTTGGTCATTTTAATGGCATCCATTACATAGCCTAAGCTGCTCTGTATGTCTGGTACAACAACAGATTCTAAGTCTTTAGAAGTACGAATAGGGTTTGGTAAATAGGGCCCAAAATTAGGCTTCATTTCTACCTCAATATTCATGGCTTGGGGAATTACCAAAATGTCAGAAAACAAAATAGCGGCATCCATTCCAAACCTTCGTATGGGTTGTATGGTAATCTCAGAAGCTAATTCTGGTGTTTGACAACGTGTAAAGAAATCGTACTTTTTTCTGATTTCTATAAACTCAGGCAAATACCGACCTGCTTGGCGCATCATCCAAACTGGTGGTCTGTCTACTGTTTCTCCTTTTAGTGCTCTTAAAAATAAATCGTTTTTTATCATAACTGGGTTTTAGCCGTTGGCTTTTGGCCTTTAGCTATTTATAATGTTCATTTACTAAATCGATTACATTTTCTACTGTTGGTATTTTAGCAATTCTAACATCTGAAAAATGGTTCTTAGCTTCAACGGCAGTCGTGTCTCCAATACAAAAGGCAATGGCTTTTGATTCATTTTTTTGCAAAAAACTCTGCACTCCAGATGGACTAAAAAATAGAACGGCTTCTACGCTATCAGCTACTTTTAGTGTATCAAACTTGGTTTGATAGGCTTCTATCTCGTTTACCTTTATCTTGTTTTTTTCTAAAATTGCGGGCAAATCATCTAGCCTTAAATTACTGCAAAAATAAGTAACCTCAGTACCTTCAATATGGTCTACAAGGTAATGGGCTAATTCTTTTGCGCTTTTTTCAAAATGCGTAACAGGGCCGATATTATTTTTTATAAATCGTCTTGTTTTACGACCCACACAATAAATGTTTTTAAACTGTAATTCAACTGCAGCATAATTTGTTATTAAAGACTCTACAGCGTTTTTACTCGTAATGATTACATTTTCTATCTCATTTTTAAAATAACGAGCTGGTATTCTATTGGGGTTTACCTTGATGAAGTCATTGCTATCTACGACAATTTCTTTTGTAAAAAGTCCGCGTTGATCTTTGGTAAGCAATTTGGTAGAATAGACCTTGGTTTTTTGTTTTTCATTCCCTAAACTTTCCATCACGTATTTTCCGCCACGCTCTAAAACGTATTCGGCAGCCGTAATGGCCAAATCAGTATGTTCGCCTAGCTTAACAATTCGCTCAACTTCAATTTTTTTGGTACCATCGGGACTTAATAATATTCCTCTGAAGATAATTTGTTCACTTTTGATATAGGCTAATGCGCCAATGGGAGCAGAACAACCCCCTTCTAACTTATTTAGAAAAGTACGCTCTATCGTTGTACAAATTTCAGTTTCTTCGTGGTTAATTTGAGCACAAAGAGCCAAAATGTCTTCGTCAATTTCTCGTGCCGTGATCATAATTGCACCTTGGCCAGGAGCAGGAATCATCCAATCTAAATTTACGGCTTCTTCTGGCCTAAGATCTAGCCTTCCAATACCCGCTGCTGCAAAAATAGCACCGTTCCATACAGGGCTATCTTCTAGTTTTTTCAATCGAGAAATTACGTTACCTCTTATGTCTTCTACGGTATGTGTTGGGTAGCGGTTTAGCCATTGTGCTTTGCGGCGCAAGCTACTAGTTGCTACAACACCATCACGAGCTCCTAAAAACTCTTCATTGTTTTTGTATACTAAGGTATCTTTAACATTACCTCGTTCTAAAACAGCTGCTTGTACAATGCCTTCAGGTAATTCTGTAGGTACATCTTTTAACGAATGTACGGCGATATCAATATCCCCATTGAGCATTGCAATATCAAGTGTTTTAGTAAATATACCTGTAATACCAAGCTCGTAAAGTGGCTTGTCTAAAACAATATCTCCTGTTGATTTTACCGGAACAATTTTGGTCTTGTATCCTAATGCTTCTAGTTCTGTTTTTGCTCTATTTGCTTGCCACAATGCAAGTTCACTGTCTCTTGTGCCAATGCGAATTATTTTGCTCATTTTGTTTCCACTTCTAATTGAAAGACTTTTTGTATGAGATCCAAACTATTGTTAGCATCCGTGTTTTCATCCTTTAAGTGGTTTGCAAACTGCTTTGTAATCTTCTGAATTATACGGTCTGATATGATATCTGCTTGTTCAGGATCAAAGTTGGACGCCTTTTTGCTATGAAAATCCAACTCTTCTTCCTTCATTGTTTTTAATTTTTTCTTTAAGGCTTTAATAACAGGAGCAAATTTTCTGGTTTCTAACCATTTTATAAAATCTGCCTTAATCTCGTCATTGATAGCTTCCGCTTGCGGAATAAATTGTTTTCTTTTTTCTAAGGTTTCATCCGTCATTTGCGATAAATGGTCCAGATGAACTACAGAAACATTATCCAAATCTGCTACAGACTCCGCAACATTTTTTGGAATGGAAAGATCCAGAATTAAGAGCGGTTTTTTAGTGTGGATCAATTCTTTAGAAATGGTTGGTAAGGCTGCGCTAGTGGCAACGATTAACACATCTGTATTTCTAATTTCGGTTTGTAAATCGCCATAGTCTTTAACTACCAAATTGAATTTTCCAGCAATTTTTTCTGCTTTGTCTTTGGTTCTATTGATTAAGGTAATGTGAGAGTTTTGCGTATGCTTGATTAAATTTTCACAGGTATTTCTACCTATTTTCCCAGTTCCAAAAAGTAAGATGTTCTTTTCTGAAATATTAGGGACATTTTTGATGATATACTGTACTGATGCAAAAGCTACCGAAGTGGCACCACTAGATATTTCTGTTTCATTTTTTATACGTTTGCTAGCTTGAATAACCGCATTGCACAAACGTTCAATAAAGGGGTTGGCTAGGTTGTGTTTTTTAGATCGATTAAAACTTTGGCGCAACTGACTAATAATTTCAAAATCGCCTAGAATTTGACTATCTAAGCCAGTACCTACTTTAAACAAATGGCTAATAGCATCATTGTTTTTATACACATAGGCCACTTTTTGAAATTCCTCAACAGTTCCTTGAGCGTTATCGCACAATAGTTTTATAAGCTGAAATGGGTGTTTTGCAAAACCGTGTAGTTCTGTTCTGTTACAAGTTGAGGTCACCAACAAGCCATCTATGTCTTCTGCAACAGCCTCCACAAGTAGTTTCTGCATCGCATTTTCATTCAAACTAAATTTACCTCGTACTACGGCATTTGCCTTTTCATAATTAAGGCCTATGGTGTAAAAAGAGCTGTGTTTAGAAATATGATAATTCTTCATTCGGAATTTTTCAATCGGTTACAAAAATAAATTTCACATTGCAATAAAAGTAACGCTAGAGGAACAATAAATGTCGTTTCGCGTTTTTTGACCTTTACAAGGGTGTTAAATGGCTCTAAATAGCTATATTTGCTGGTATATATGTGATATTGTTTTTTCTATTTAGAACCTTTCTAAATAGAAAGTAACCCTAACTATTTTACCAATGGAAACAAAAAATACCGCTCAAGGTTCTTTTGAGGAAGTGCTTATAGAAGAAGGTTTTTATGTGCTTAAAATTCAAAACAATAGTATTGATAATCAGAAAGTTGAACGAGAAATAGACAGTTCTTTTATACAGTTTCACTACTGTTTAAAAGGGAATGGTAAGTTTATTTTTAATGAAGGTACTTATGCCTTAGAGGTTTCTGAAGAAAACTCTTTGTTATTGTACAACACTCAAAAAGATTTGCCTTTAAACCTGGAGATTAGCCCAAATTCTTGGATGGTATCTGTTGTGATGACCATACATAAATTTCATTCCTTGTTTTCTAAGGAGGCAGATTACATCCCTTTTTTAAGTTCCGACTTTAAGGATAAAAAGTACTACTCTCAAGAAAGTATGCCTCCAGCCACTGCAATTGTATTGAGTCAAATTATAAACTACAATTTACACTCCTCTATAAAAGCGTTGTATATAAAAGGCAAGGTGTATGAATTAATAGCCTTGTATTTTAATAAAAGCGAAGATGCCGATGTAGAGCAATGTCCTTTTTTGGTGGATGAAGATAATGTTAAACGAATCCGAAAAGCCAAAGAAATTATTATTGCCCGGATGACAGAACCGCCAAGTTTGGCAGAATTATCTGAAGAAATTGGGTTGTCTTTAAAAAAGTTAAAAGAAGGGTTTAGACAAATTTATGGCGACTCTGTGTACAGTTTTCTTTTTGAACATAAAATGGATTATGCACGTAAAATGCTTGAAAGCGGACAGCATAATGTCAATGAGGTCGGGCTAAAGGTTGGCTACAGTACGGCTAGCCACTTTATTGCTGCCTTTAAAAAGAAATACGGCACAACCCCTAAAAAGTATGTGATGTCGTTAACCAATGGCTAGCGCTACAACGGCCTTGCTACTATGATCCCAATATTGCTTTTGATGTTTTTAAGGTAGTCTGCAAGCGGCAATTTGGTGATTTCTACTTCCATAGATCCTGTGGAGGCATGTAGTAAGTGAATACGGCCGTCTTTTTCCCGGATGGCAATACCAGTATGGGTAACATCTAGCCCGTTAATTGAGGTGGCAAGCGCAATAATATCACCTGTTTGTAGTAAATGTTCATTGCCTACAAGATCTTCTTGTGCTAAAACGCAAAATTCATTTTCTTTAAGTTCGGCTTCGGTTTTTAAAATAGTGGTGTAGTTGTCATCATCGGTTAAAAAAGGATACAAATTCCGATGAGTCCCCATAAAATTGATATCTTTCTGAACCGTTCTTCCTCCAATGTTATGGGTAATGTTTTTAACCAATCCTTTGGACTCATTATTGGAAATCCACTCCGTGAAATAATGCAACCGAGATCCGTAGCCATTTAATTTACCATCCCTGTATCGTATTTTTTCTAAGGTATTGGTGAACGAATAAAAATCGGTGCTATCTGCCCTATCAATAAGTGCAAAAGCAAGTACATTTTCTATAAATGTAGTGCAATCTAAACCGTGAAGGTTTACCACCAAAGCTTCTTTTTCACCAACTTCTAGTGTTTTTGCAACATAGGGAATTCCCACAAATGTTTTCCCGATGGCTGTGAGCTTGTCGCCAAATTTTGCAGTCGTATTTAGCCTGTTAATTTCGGTGACCTTTTTAGAGAAGGCTGCTGCATCTTTAGGCGAACAACTAATGTTTTGTCCAACTGAAATAGTGAAACTTAGGAAGCTTAGAATAAGTACAATAATTCTTGTCATACCCAAATGT
The DNA here is from genome assembly GCF_023015805.1 of Cellulophaga sp. F20128. Classification (GTDB taxonomy): domain Bacteria; phylum Bacteroidota; class Bacteroidia; order Flavobacteriales; family Flavobacteriaceae; genus Cellulophaga. The sequence continues at coordinate 404,918 of NZ_JALKBA010000001.1, read as the reverse complement.
AATTAAATTTCACAACACGGTTCTTAAGATTTAGGTGGAATCAAAAAATTAATAACCATAATACCCAAATCTATTGTTGTACATTTCTGGCCGATAAACTGCAGCTCTCTTCCTGTCTTTTAAAAGAAATTCCTCAGTAACCATTGCTGTCATTTCGGCATCAGAATCGATATCTTCGATGGTACGACCCTTGTTTTCGTAAAATGGCTTAGCCCCTAATTTTTTTGTAGTATCATAAACTAAAAGATACATTTTTGAGGTGGGGTTGTATGATTTTTCTTCCGTGTATTTATAGAAATATCCCCTATAGTTTTTGCCTTTGTATTCTATATCTTTTTGGGCTACAAACTCAACACTATACTCATTGGTATTAAATGTATTTTTAATATGTATTGCAGACTCTGACAAGGATTTTTGGTTGCTGTATTCTTTTGGAAATAGGGCAAGTTTGTTTAGGGTGTTAAGTTTGTCAAAAAGTAATTTTCTACTCCTTGGGTTGGCCGCCAAAGAGTCTATAATACCGTTTGGTATTATTCCATTTGATTTCGCCAATAATGCGGCATAGGTGCTTTTTATCATTGGATCCTTGCTGAGTAAAAGCTTATTAAAAAACCATTGTACCTCGGTTTCTTTTCGGAAAGGAAATAACAAAACAACATAATCTTCTAATGTGTTTTTAACTGTATTTTTTGCATGGACATAGCTATTTGCCCTTGTGAATTTAGCATCTTGCCCCAAATGCCGTTTTAATTGAATTTTAGCATCATTTAGAATTTGATTTTTATACTTTTTATAGCTTTTAACTTTTAGCAAACCCTTAAATTTTAGGTTGGCCAACAGGGAAAAAATAGGTTCCTTGTATTCTGCTATGGCGCTGTAATCTAAAATTTTTGGGAAGAGCTGTTTCGCTAAGGGTAGACTATCCAGATAGGGTTTGAATATTTTATTAATTTCTGTTTTGTTAGATACTAGGGGAAGGTCCTTAGACATTAAATGGAGTAGTATACTCACCGATGCTTTATCTGCTTTACTGGAAACCGCTTGTAAGATTTTAGTTTGTGCTGCAGAATTATTGTAAGATTCTTCATAATAGGCATTAAAAAACGCTTCAACCTTTGGGTTTTTTATGCTGCCCATTTGCTGAATAAGATAGGCCTGTATATTTTTCTGATTGTCCTTAAAGTTAAAATTGGCGATATAGTGCTGCAAAGAATCTAAGTGTTTTTCTTGAAAATAGATAAACCGATGGCCATGAATGATGATGCTATCATTCTGTTTTAAAGCGGTAAAAAAATCTGTTGTTTTATCTTCTAAAAACCCGCGTCCAATAACGGTATCTGTAGGTTTAAAATTCTCATAAAATTCAGTTATAAATTTACTAGGACTCTGGAGAGTGTCTACCACTGCCTTTAGTTCGTATAACAAACCATCTTTCGCAATATTTTTTACAAGGATGCCTCTTGTGCTTGCAGTATCTGTTAACACCAGCTGTAGTTGTTCGTATCCTTCCGGAGAAACACTATTTTTAACATTTTGCAACTTGAAAGTATTTCGAGCATATAATTTCTTACGTAAGGACCACACAGAATCTATACTGGGAAGCATCAAATAATCATGAGCCTTGTTTAGGGTTACGCTGATGGTTTCTCCATTTTTATTTTTATAAATATTGGTTTTTGTGTAGGAATTGTATTCCTTGGGCTTTTGGCGGCCTTGTTGAAAACTGTAATTATTTATTGAAAATTTGGGTGGGTTTACGCTGGTCTTTGTAGTAAAATACAGAGCGGTATCTTTTACTGTTTTAAATTTTTCAGAATATACATTTTTGTGCATTTTAAAGGAATTGAAAAATGAATTTGCAGCAGATGTATCTTGGGTTACAGCACCTAGTAAGTAATATTCACCTCCTTTAAATGCAGTTTTTAAATGTATGGAATTTTGTGATTCATCGTTAATTATTGCCTTAGAAATTAGTGTATTATCTATGTATTGTTGATTTTTAGGTTTAAGTTTTAAGTGCTGATAAAATCGGTGTTGTATCTGCCTTAATTCAAAGGTGTCTTCTTCAATAAAGTGCAAATCGTTTTGAGTAACTTTACGCAGAAAAAAGTAATTCCCAGTTTTTGTGTCAACCGCTTGTAATAGCCTATCCCCAGCTCTATATTTATTTGGAAAGATATAATTGGATGGTACTTCTACCGAAAAATCTTGAAACCCAGAATGGACTGTAATTTTTTTCTGATGGTCTTCTCTAATTTGAATACTATTAAATATAGTATCTGAATACTGGGTAACGTAAGTTCCCTTGCCGCCCATTTTAAAAATGATGATCTCTAGTGGTGTAATATATATTTGATAGCGTTGTTGATCGCCATTTTTTAGCACATTTTTGATGTCTAAATAGGGTGCACCTTCTTTTACGGCTCTAATTTTTTCAAATATTTTCCCCGGAATGTTTTCAAACAATAGGTCATCTATTTTGTCTAAATCATAGGTCTTATCTTGTTTTAAATAGGAAAAGGTTGGTATGCGACTCACCATAACATAACTACCATTTGCTAGGTCTGGTGCTATGTAACCTGTGTTATTGTAGTCTGCAACAGCATATAATTTGTTCGGTAATAAAACTGAAAAGGCATTGTCATCTGGACTTTGTGTTGAATATGCATATGATTTATATGTATTTTCTATTTTTTCTTTCAGCCTTTCCGATTTAGTGGTAATTTTAGAAATAAGCGGTTTAACCGTATATCCTTTGGTACGCAATAGTTCTAAAACACCGTTCTTACCTGGTAAATGGGCAGCTCCTATCCCAGCGAATACCTTGTTCTCTTGGATTATTGAATCCAATTGAGCCACCATATTGTGATTTCTTAGGTATAACATATTTTTTAAATAATGACCGGTATAAATTCCGGAATCTAGCGAATCTATTAGGTTTATGTTGCGTTCCCTATAAGCGTCTTGAATTAAAAAATCCATTCCTTTATGCTGTAATTTTTCCTGCAACCAATCATCGGGCTTTTCTTTCATTGCATTTAAACTGGCTCTTCCTACTAGGGTGGTAGATTCTTCTAAATCCTCTAGTGCAACAATCTGTTTGTTAAATTTTTGTCCAGCTTGATAAATGAACATATCCAAATAAGTTTCTTCCTCAAAATCCTGAGAAGCAGCGCTAGTTCTATATAAAAGTCCGTTTAATACCCTGTCTTCAAATGCTAAATAAGAAGCTATTTCTTGTTCATTGGGGTTGTTTATAACAAAAGAGCCAGCATAAAAACCCTTAGGGATGTAATTTCCCCTACTACCATAGGCTGCTTTAGCGTCATCTTCTAACCAAGTAGCGGGGTCAGATTCTAATGCAATAATATCGCTTTTCAAGAGCGATTCATAAAAAACATCATCCAACCGAAATGCAATCTTTTTGCTAACATGCATAGTACCGTAGAGGTATGAGGATTGAGTTAAACCCTTCCCTGAAATCTCCCACAACAAACTATTTTTTTCTTGAGCAGTCAAAGAAAAGGAAAGAATCAGAAAAAGTGAACAATATAAAAGACGCATATACTTCTATTTGGTTAAAGGCGATACTTGAATTTCTATGTAAGTTGCATTAAAAAAAGTTGCCAATAAAAAAATTTAACCGAATTAACGTTAAATTAGGATGTGGCCGAGCTTTACAATTAAAATGCTGGCTTTTAAGAATGATTATAAATATATCTGAAACCTGTTTTAGTTGCCTAACAAGCCTTATTTTTGTACCATAAAATTATACAAAGTGAAGGGAGTTTTATTAGTTAACCTAGGATCGCCGGATAGTCCAACACCAAAAGATGTAAAGCCTTATTTGGATGAATTTTTAATGGATGAAAGGGTAATTGATGTTCCTAAATGGCTGCGTAACATTATAGTGCGAGGTATCATTTTACAAACCCGTCCAAAAAAATCGGCAGAAGCCTATCAAAAAATATGGTGGGAAGAAGGTTCTCCATTGGTTGTAATATCGGAACGTTTTGCGAATAAAGTAAAACAAAAAACAACAATGCCAGTGGCTTTAGGAATGCGTTATGGTAGCATGACCATAAAAAATGCCTTACAAGAATTAAAGAACCAAGGTGTGGATGAGGTGCTTTTAGTGCCGCTTTATCCGCAATACGCAATGTCTTCCTTTGAAACCGTTGTGGTAAAAACGATGGAGGAACAGGAAAAGCATTTTCCAGAACTAAAAATTACCACACTACAAGCATTTTATAAAAATGATGATTATATAAAGGTGCTTTCAGAAAGCATAGCAGAAGGTTTAAAAGACTTTGATTATGATCATATTTTATTTTCATATCACGGTATTCCAGAAAGACACATCCGGAAATCTGATCCCACCAAGTTTCACTGTAAAATAGATGGTAATTGTTGTAGTACAAATTCAGTAGCACACAATAGTTGTTACCGTCATCAGTGTTATGAAACTACCAAAAGGGTGAAAGCCATGTTAGGACTTTCCGATGATAAGGTTAGTCTCTCTTTTCAGTCTCGTTTACCAAATGACCCTTGGTTAAAACCCTATACAGATTTTGAGTTTGAACGCTTGGCTAAAGAAGGAAAAAAACGCTTGGCTGTGATTACCCCTGCTTTTGTAGCCGATTGTCTAGAAACATTAGAAGAAATTGCTATGGAAGGTAAACATCAGTTTACTTCTGCCGGTGGAGATGATTACAAGCATATTCCTTGCTTAAATGATAGTGATAAATGGGTGGCTGTAATGGCAAAATGGGTAAATACTTGGGAAAAAGAAGGCGTTTTGCCTTTATAATATCAAAAAATGACAGAGTATAATTTATACATAAAAGCCCTTCACCTAATTTTTGTAATTACGTGGTTTGCTGGCTTGTTTTATATTCCTAGGCTGTTTATCTATCATATAGAAGCTAACGATAAGCCTTCCCCAGACAAAGAAATCCTTTCAACACAGTTAAAATTAATGACGAAGCGGCTGTGGTATATTATTACATGGCCTTCTGCTATTTTAGCAACTTTGTTTGCTGTATGGTTGCTCGTTATCAATCCCTCTTTTTTGAAAATGCCTTGGATGCACCTAAAACTTGGCTTTGTAGTGCTCTTGATGCTGTATCATTTAAAAAATCATCAAATTTTTAAACAATTTCAAAGGGATGAAATAAAATACACTTCTAAATTTATGCGAATATGGAACGAGGCATCCACCCTTATTTTGTTTTCCATCGTATTTTTAGTCATCCTAAAAAACTCCCTCAATTGGATTTATGGGGTGCTTGGTATTTTTGTTCTAGCCCTACTTTTAATGTTCGGCATAAAACTGTACAAGAGCATTAGAAGCAAAAACCCTAATGCCTAACTGTATTTTTATGAACCCAATAGTGTTAGATAAGGAGTACATAAAAGAAGATTTTACTACCAATAGATTGGCTTTGGCAGATTATGAAAATTGTACGTTTACCGACTGCAAATTTTCAGATGCTTTTTTAAATGGAATCAACTTCTTGGAATGCAATTTTATAGAGTGCGATTTTGCAAATGCTAAAGTAAATGACACCTCATTTAAGGAAGCCAACTTTACAAAATGTAGAATGCTGGGTGTTCCGTTTATGACGTGTAATCCTTTTCTACTTTCCTTTGAGTTTACCAACTGTAACTTGCAGTTAGCCTCTTTTTATAAACTCAGTATTAAAAAAACAAATTTTATAGGTTGTAATTTAGAGCAGGTAGATTTTGCTGAGTGTAACCTAACGGAAAGTAATTTTGAAAATTCTAACCTGAATAATGCCATTTTTGATGGAACTAATATTGAGAAATCAGACTTTAGAACCGCCTATAATTATACCATAGACCCAGAAAATAATAGTCTTAGAAAGGCGAAATTCTCTACCGAAGGTGTTTCGGGTTTATTGGGTAAGTACAAGATCCAAATTACGTAATATTTTTTTGTAACTTGTTTTCCATTAACTTGTTTATAATGAGATTACTTATCTGCCTCTTTATTTGTGTAAGCTTTGCTTGCAGGGCGCAAAACACAAAAGCATTTACACAAAGTACTGAAGCGCCCAAGGCAACTTTGGCAAACGTCTCTTGGATTGCAGGTCATTGGAAAGGGGAAGCCTTTGGGGGTATAACAGAAGAAATATGGAGTCCGCCACTTGGGGGTTCTATGATGTTTGTTTTTAAAATTGTGGCTGGAGGAAAGGTTGTTTTTTATGAAATTGGACATATCCAAGAAGTACAAGAAACATTACTACTTCAATTAAAGCACTTTCATGGAGATCTTAAAGGTTGGGAAACTAAGGATGAAACAGTAGATTTTAAATTGGTTGCTATGGAAGGCAATCGTATTTATTTTGATAGGTTCACTATTGAAAAAATTAGTACTACTGAAATAAATATGTATGTGGTAATTGGGAATGATGATGGAACTTCTGAAGAAGTAAAATTCAATTATAAAAGACAGAACTAAATTTGGAAACAGCAGTTTGCTTAGAGTGTGGTAAAAAATTAATCGGTAGGGCCGATAAAAAGTTCTGTGCAGATTATTGCCGTAATGCCTACAATAATAAAATAAACAAAGACAGTAAAAATCTAATTCGAAATATTAACAATAGATTGCGTAAAAACTACCGGATATTGGATAGTTTTTCATTAAATGACGGCAAAACAAAAACCACACGGACACGGTTAATTGATAAGGGGTTCGATTTTGAATTTATAACCAATACCTATACTACCAAAAAAGGAACTACTTATTTCTTTGTGTATGATTTGGGGTATTTGCCCTTGGATAACGATTATTACATGATTGTTAAAAGAGAATAGGTATAAAAAAAAATGGTTTCCAAATACGTGAAAACCATTGTTGCAAAGAAGATCCTTTATGTGTTATTTGTAATTATGGCCACTTAATTTAAGCGCAGCAATCACAACATCTTTACGACTAATTTGGCCTACCAAAATATCATTTTTAAGAACTGGAAGTCTACGTCTGTTGTGTTTTACAAAAATATTAGCAGCATCAAAAATACTCATATCAGGAGAAATGGACTCTACATCTTTTGTCATGTATTTTTCTACACTCTTGTCTAATATAGGCTGATTAAAATATCGACTTTCTGAAATTTGCTTCATACAATCTGCTTCAGAAATAATACCGACTAAAAATCCATTGTCATCCAATACCGGCCCCCCAGAAATATTATGTGTGGTAAACAACTCCATTACTTCTAAAATTGACTGATTTGGTTTAAAGGTAATCAGTTTTTTAGTCATATAATCGGCTACTAAAATAGGGGCTTCAAACTCCTTTTTTAAGGCCTTCCGTACACCTTGAAAGCTTTTAATTCCCATATTGTTTCGTATTTTGGTTAATCTTAAATATAGTTATTATTAGCGAATAACCTAATTATTTCTTAAAAAAACATCAAATTTGTATAATTTTAGGGATATAAATCGGAAATATTTATTATGACAAAAACGGCTAGATATTTAACCTTATTTCTTCTATTGGGCATAATCTATTGGAGTTTTATAGCTATAATGCCTGGATACAGTAGGGATATAGATGTGGCGTCCAACTCTTTTTCAACAGATAGAGCCCTAAAACACATAGCTGCAATTTCTAAAGAGCCACATGCTGTAGGTTTTAAGGCGCATACAGATGTACAAAACTATATTGTGCATGAACTAGAGCATATGGGGCTAAAACCAACGTTACAAGAAGGTTATTCGGCTGGAGAATGGGCAAACCTATCGTATGCCACTAACATTTTAGCCAAAATAAAGGGAAAAAATAATCGTCAATCATTGGTTTTAATGTCTCATTATGATAGTAGTCCGCACTCTTCGCTTGGAGCAAGTGATGCTGGTAGTGGTGTTGCCACAATATTAGAGAGTATTCGAGCATTTATTTCTGAAGACAAAACCCCAGAGAATGATATTGTAATCTTGTTTACGGATGCAGAAGAATTAGGGTTAAATGGCGCAGATCTTTTTGTAAATAAGCATCCTTGGGCAAAAGATGTTGGCTTGGTTTTAAATTTTGAAGCGAGAGGTAGTGGCGGTCCTAGTTATATGTTAATTGAAACCAATCAAGGAAACAGACGGTTAATAGAAGAGTTTACAGCAGCAAATCCAGAATATCCGGTAGCAAATTCATTGGTGTATAGTATTTATAAAATGCTGCCAAACGATACGGATTTAACGATTTTTAGAGAGGACGGAAATATACAAGGTCTTAATTTTGCCTTTATTGATGATCATTTTGATTACCATACAGAACGTGATAATTATGAACGATTAGATAGAGAAACATTAGCCCACCAAGGCAGTTATTTAATGCCGCTTTTAGACCATTTCTCAAATACCGATTTATCTAATTTACGAAGTAAAGAAGATTATATATACTTTACCGTTCCGTTGTTTAAAACAGTCTTTTATCCCTATGCCTGGATCTGGCCAATGGTTGTCTTGGCTGTTTTACTCTTTTTACTATTGCTTTTTATTGGTTTTAAAAAGAAAGTTCTAAGCACTAGGGAAATCTTTAAGGGATTTCTACCCTGCTTATTCTCCTTATTGGTGTCAGGAATGGTTGGTTATTATGCCTGGCCTTTTTTAAACGGGCTTTATCCGCAATACAGAGACATCTTGCACGGCTTTCCATATAATGGTTATACTTATATATTGGCGTTTACAATGCTCTCTATGGCTATTTGTTTTTACATGTATCATAGGTTCAGGTCCATTAAAACTCCAAACCTCTTGGTAGCACCTCTGGTTGTTTGGCTTTTAATATCTGTAGTAGCTGCCGTTTATTTAAAAGGGGCTAGCTTTACGATTATTCCTGTTTTTGCATTGCTAATTTCTTTTATGATTGTATGTAACCAAGAAAAACCAAGCCTTTATTTGTTGGTCTTTCTTGTATTTCCGGCCTTAACTATGTTTGCTCCTTTTGTAAAAATGTTTCCCGTTGGCTTGGGTTTAAAAATGTTGGTTTCAGCTACCGTACTTACCACATTGTTGTTTGTGGTTTTACTTCCTATTTTCGGTTTTTATAAACACAAGGGGCGCTTGGCACTAATGGCTACAATTTTAGGTCTTGGGAGTCTAATCTATGCCCATTTTAATTCCTATTTTACAGAAGATAATGCAAAACCTAGCAGTTTAGTCTATCTTTTAGATGCCAATGAAAATTCAGCGCAATGGGCCACCTATGACAATTACCTAACCGATTGGACAAAGCAGTACCTTGGCAAAGATAAAACCATCCCAAATAAGCATAGAGATAAAACAATTGATAGTAAGTATAAAACTCCTTTCTCCTATGTTTCCAAGGCGCCCGTGAAAGACATACCGGCGCCAAAAATTGAAAAAATCTTAGATACTATTATTGAAAATAGACGTTATTTAACGATCTGTATTACACCGCAACGAGCTGTAAACAGGGTAGATGTCTTTAAAAATGAGATTAGCTTGGAAGCAGCAACGGTAAATGGAGTAAGGCTGAGTGATTATGCTTTACTTGATACTTCACGAAAATTAGTTACACATTACATAAATGACAATGATTATACGGAAATAAGCCTTGTCACTGCTGTAGGTCTACCCATAGAATTAAGTATATTTGAAGCTTCAAATGATTTACTAATAAATGAAAATTTCAATATTCCCAAGCGCCCTAAAAATGAGATTCCAATGCCTTTTGTATTGAATGACGCTATTTTATTGACTAAAACCATAAAATTTTGAATAATACCATAGCTGTTTTTGGATGCGGATGGCTTGGATTGCCACTTGCAAAATCTTTAGTAAAGGAAGGGTTTTCCGTTAACGGAAGCACAACTTCCAAAGAAAAAATGGGACTTTTAGAAGAAAATGAAATTTCGCCTTTCTTGATCGATTTAACTGCCATTAACTTTGTAAATGTTGTACAGAATCTGTTACAAAATGCAACTATTTTAATAGTAAATATACCGCCACGGATGAAAATTGGTGATCCTTCCAGTTACTTTAAAAAAATGGAAGTATTACATCATTGCACCAAACAATCTTCAGTGAGCAAGGTTATTTTTGTGAGTAGTACATCAGTCTATGGTAATTTTAACGGAGTGGTTACGGAACAAACGGTGCCCGAGCCTGTATCTGAAGGAGCCAAACAACTTTTAGATACCGAACAATTGTTTTTAAGCGATACAAGCTTACAGACTTCCATTATACGTTTTGGCGGCCTTATAGGTTCCGATAGACATCCTGTGAATCATTTGGCAAAAAAAGAGGAAGTAACTAATGGAAACCATCCGGTTAATCTAATTCACAGGTCAGATTGTATTGGGATTATTCATCTCATTATTGCGAAAGAGTATTGGGGAGAAATCTTTAATGCGGTTTACCCGCATCACCCCAGTAAGGCATTGTATTATACTGCGATTGCTAAAGAAAAAGGCCTAAAACCACCAAAATTTATAACGAACACAACTTCTAAAGGTAAAACAATTAGAGCTACTAATTTAGTGGAACATAAGGGCTACCAATTTGTAGCCCCCGTTTAAGGATAGGAAAAAGAAGGTATTCTATTCCATTATTTACTTTTACAGTTAATTCAATCAAAAACGTGGATAACCTAAAATTGGACCGTTTTTAAATTGGTATCTACTAATATTCCATCTTTTCCCTTTAAATTAAATTTTAAAGCACGTTTTGCTTTAAAAGTAATCCTAAATAAATCTGTATTTCCCTCAATGGTTGTTTTATTACCAATATTGATAAAGGTGGGGTAAAGCGATTTTGTGCCGTTTGTATGCCGTCTGTCATAGGTTAAATTCTCCATTGTTTTTGTTGCCAAGGGTATGGTTTCCATATATTCATAATCACCGTCATAGGGCAATCCAAGGCTAATAGCATTAACAGATTTCAAATTTATGCCTTTTACTGTGATGGATATCGTTTCTCCTTTTGCATAATTTTTTTTATCTGTACTGAGTACAATTTTACCAGCTACATGAGGTGCTTTTTGCTCAGATACGCCTCCTTCTAATTGAGTTCCTACTACTGAAATGTCATAGGCGTCAATAAGATTGTTTTTATTGATATCTCCTATGCCAACATATCCATCGTAATCAGAATCTCCTAAACGAAGTCCTGTGTAATTCATATAGGAGGTGAAATCATTCGCATCTATTATTTTATCATTGTTAATATCGCCAGGGATATAACTCTCGGTTCCTTTAACTTTAAAAATGTATAACTCACGTCCAGAGCCAAAATCTCCTTTTCCATCAGTTACCTCAAATTTAATGTATCTAGCGGTTGGTGTCTCTTGAAATACAAACTCCTTTACCTTTCCGTCATTATCCCAATCAAATGAGCCTGCTTTAGTCCATTTGTTATGATCATCACTAGAATAAACAGTTCCTTTTAACAAGACTCCATTGCCTCCGCCAGAACGTGGTAAATAGTGTATTTTATCTATGACATTATAAGATTTTAAATCAGCTATTAGCGTAAAAGGAACTGCTTTTGTTCCCCATTTTGTATGCCATGTATTATTTTCATCAAAATCAAATAATTTATTGACCCTACTTCCTGGTTGGTCAGCCGCTGTAAGCGATGCCTCAATTCCTTTAATTGCAAACTCTAAAGGATTCGATTTCGTTTTGGCGTGAAAACTGACCCAATTGGAGTGACCGTCTTTATTTACTGCTCGCAATTTAAAATCATAGTCAGTTTGTTCGGTAAGGCCATCAAAAACAAATGCATTTTCTTTTATCATTGTGTAAAGCATATTATTGAATTCAATTTCATAATAATCTGCATTATCTATTGCGTTCCAACTCGGTTTTAACGAATAGGCTTCTGTGTTGTCTTCTGTGACTTCAGCCTTTAAAAGGGCGGTTAGCGGACCTGTGGTGGTAAGCGTTTTGTTTTTAGGCTCAAAATTAAAACCGTCTATCTGTACCGTAATGGTAGAAGTCTGAGTGTTTGTACGCGCTAATTTTATAATTATTTGAGGATTTCTAGAAATCTGAGTAGTCGCAAATTGTGTTCCTGCCGTTGAAAACTTATTAAATTCTGGTGCTTTGTCATAAAAGAAAACATTTTCTTTAGTCTGTAATTCTTCAAGAGCGTTTACGGCTGTTAATTTTATCGTTTTTCCATTTAATTTTGCTTTTATTTTCTTTGGAATAGAAGTTGCGTTTATGCGAATTTCAGTAGACTTATCTGTTACTAAACCATCAAAACTACCCTGTGTTGGAAAGATACTTATTAGCAACTGGTTATTGCTTTCCAAGGAAGATTCTATGCGAGTCGTTGTTCCTTTTCCTATTTTATAGGCTTCTGTTTTTCCATCATCGTCATAGGCTAAAAATGATGATTTACCATAAGGGTATATTTCATAGATGCGTAAATGATTGGGAATCTCTGTTGTATTATTGTTTGGTCTAGTTAAGGGAATTATGCCCCCAGCTTTTACAAACAATGGCAATTTCCAAAGTGGTGCATCAAAACTATTAATTACGCGGTTTCCTTTATATTTTTCCCCGGTAAAATAGTCATACCAGATTCCTTCTGGCAAATAAATTCCGTTGCGAATATCATTTCCTAATGCATCAGATTTGGTGTCTTGATATATTGGAGCTACTAAAAATGAGGGGCCGTATAAGAATTGGTATTGAGTTGCAATACCGTAGGTAAACGAATTGGGGTAGTCCAAAAATAGTGCCCTAATCATTGGTTTACCATCTATTGCTTCTTTTGCAATACTATAGGCATACGGCATTAATTCAGATTTAAGCTTTAGGTAGTTTCTATTGATAGAAGTTGCTGGTTCACCCAATGCATGAGCATATTTTATATTAGAGCCCCATCCATCCATATTAAGTTGCATAGGTGTGAATGTCTTCCATTGGAAATCACGTACGTTAACTGGGATGTTTTTTCCTCCAAAGATACCATCCATATCTGAGGTAATATTGGGTTGTCCAGATAATCCAGATCCAATATAGGTTGGAATGTGAAATCTTATGTATTCCCATATTCCACCGGTTTGATCGCCAGACCAAATACTAGCGTACCGTTGTGTGCCGGCCCAACCATCTAATGAAATAATAAACGGACGAGCATCATTACCGTAATAAGAAATGGTATTGCTAACGTCTGCTACACCATTCAAGCCAAATGAATATCCAGGCCCCACCCAGGCTACGTCTGTTTTTAAAACACGCACGCCAGCATCTCTTACTTCTTTAATAATATCACGTTGTAATAAAGCACTAATAGAATCTTTTGGGTATAAGTCCGATTGTGTCCATAGACCAATCTCTACACCGTTTTTCCGTGCATATTCACCAAATGATTTTAAGTTTTCTATATTGCCATCTAAGGATTCGGTTTGTCCATATCCTGCGCCATAACCGTCATTAGGTAGGATCCAACCAAAAGGCATATCAGTACTTTTGTACCTGTCTATAACTGCACGTGCAGAGAATTGATAATTATTTTTCAACTCCCCATTTAACGATTCTTTGATGCCACTTTTGTCCTTTTGGCTTTCTTTATAATACTTACCATCTTCAAAAAGGATTCCAGTTTTATCTTCTTTCCAATAATCGCGGTTGTAAGCGTTTAGGTGTCCTTGGTAAAAACCAAACTTTGGCAGTAATATTGGATTTCCAGTTAGTTGATAGAAATCATTTAATAAGGAAACGGGAGTATCATTAAGCATCACGAAAACATCTAAATAATCAGTTTCATGGTATAGTTTTACTATGTCCTTTTCTTGTGATCCAAAATCGTATTTTCCTTTCTTAAATGTATGCCACAAAATGCCATAGCCTTTTGTAGACCAAAAAAATGGGGTTGGGGATGCAACACCACCATCTGTCCAGCTATTCTGGTTTTCTATAGAAATTACTTTTCCTTTATGTGAAAAACGTCCATTTTGTACACCTCCGCCATAAAAATATTCATCAGCATTGGTTTTAATTGAAAGGCTAACTTTGTTATCTTCAAAAGCCACCAATTTTGCGAATTCTAAAACAGTTTCTTTTGTTTTTTTATTAATAGCTTTTAGTAACCCGGAGAATTTATTAATAATTATGATAATTTCGTCAGACTCTATTTTAAATTCACTGTTTTCTTCAGTCAAGTTTAAAGATGAAATGTATTTTCTAGGCTGGTCTACCAATATTTGTGCTTCAGGAATAGCTTTGGGATTTCTTAGAATTCCACCATTGTTGTCTTGGAACATTCGGAAGGTATGGTTGCTATAAAAATCTAAAGTCAATCGTTGCTTATTTGCATATAATAACTCAATGGTATGGTTGTTAATTTTTATTGCGCTACTAATCTCCTGGTTATTTTGAAATTCAGTTTCAAAATTTTTCGGATTTTCTTTAGCTTGTAAAGTGCTATTTGCTAGTAAAAAAAAGGATAGGGTAAGAAGAATTGCCGTTGCGGATTTATGCATTATTTGATGGTGTATTAGGTAAAAATTTTATAAAAGAAAGCGAAGATAAAAAAGCGGCGTACACTTCACAAGCGAAAATTAGACATAAATGTAGATTTAATTCATTAAAGACAGAAAATAAGTAATATGTTGTAGTCTATATTATGTTAAAATTAACATACTATAGACTAAGCTAAAATGAATTTTCACAACAGGATGCGTATGTTTCACAACATATTTGGCGTAATATTGTTAAAACAAAACAAAATAACCTTGATATTCAGTAACTTAGAGTAATCGCTAAAACAAATATCATGGAAAATTCAAAATTGAAAAAGAGGATTGTTGGGGAGATGAATAAAGTAATTTCCGCTAGTTGTGTAGAACATAAAACAACTGAAAAATTTAAAGATTTGCATACGGCAATTCTTAAAAGGTATTACAATGCCATCGATGTAAAAATTGATTACCACCGGAAAAGAGTGGTAATGGATATAATTATGGATGATACCAACTATGATTCTAAGAAAATGAATACCTATTTACAAACGTTTAATGCAAACATCTTTTTTAGAAATTTACAAGACTTTTTAAAATCATGTATTGAAAAAGATGATAGGAGTACAGCCTATTACGCTCGTTTGCTAAAGTCGCTCAAGGGTAAAAATAATGAACAAAACAAACTAACAATAGTTTAGAAAACTAAAAAGACCGCTTCTTGTAAAGAAGCGGTCTTTTTTTTAGGCTTACGTTCTAATTCTTTTTAGAAAGCGTAATTTAAACCTAGCATCCAATAGGTCTGTAATTTATTATCTACGTCAGCAAATGATGTTGCTGTTGCTGGAGTTTGATTTAAAGAGTAATTTAAGGCTTCTTGCTTATTACTTCTTAAGCCAAAGTCAAAACCAACACCAATCATTTTCCAAAGTGTATATCCAAAAGAATTTGTCCAAGTTAGGTTAGATAAGTCTCCGCTCTTGTAACTTTGAAACATAGAAAGATTAGTTTTAAAGTTGATTGCACCGATTTTTCTTGTGTAGTCTGCAACTATTTTAGCACCCAAAGATGATTCAAAAACAGCATCATTATCACTAAACACAAAATTGTAGTTTAAAGGATGTATTACTACCACTAAATCTTCAATTGGAGTCCAAGTAGCACCAAGACCTAAATCCAAATAACCTGGGTTGTTAAAGTTGTTTAATAATGTAGTTCTGTATTCTCCCAGGGTAGAAATCGCGAATTTTTCAGTGATTTTACGTCCGTATAGTGATGTAATTGTAAATACATCAGTAGTGCTTTCAAAGTTATCGTTATCTGTTGCATCATCTTTATCGTCTAATTTTACCCATGCTAGGTTTGCATTAGCAGAATTTCTCCAAAAGAATTTATCTTGCTTAAGGTTTGCAAAAGCATTAACCGTAAAACCTATGTTCCCTGAACTGTTGTTTGGTGTTCCTTGGGCATACCAATTGCTGAAATTAGAAATGCTGCCCCCAATAGTTCCAAAAGCTCCTTTTTTCCAACCTGGTATCGCATCAATTTTTCCTTGGATAGCGTTTATTCTGTTCTGTATAGCAGCAATAGAATCTTTTTTAGTAGCTTTTTCTGCCTTTAGGGCATCAACTGTTTGTGCAAATGAAACAGTGGTAAGACATACCAATGATAATGTTAAGATAATCTTTTTCATTTTTTTATAGTATTTAATGGTTTTATCCAACAAAAGTAAGAATTATCGTTCAGAAAAAAAATCGATTTTCACCTTCTCTTATATAGGGGCACAGAAGAGCAAGCTTCGCCATACATTATACTTTTAACCACTGGTTGCAGTTTTGCGGTCAGCCATAAATAGGCATTTGGAGGCACTGGTTTATTGCTGCAACCTTTAATAATTACCATTTTGTCTTTATAGGCAGAGACATCCAAAGCTGCTATGATTGTTTGATAAAGGATTGTAGTTAAGTGTTCTAAATTTCCTTGAACAATTTGTTTTGCAAAGGGTTGTAGTTGTGATGCTATTAACATATAAGCCCATCCTGGAACAATGGCGTCTGTTGAACAAAATATGGCAACATTGGTGTTCGTATATTGTTCCCAATCGTGGGCATCGATATAGGCCCTAAATTCTTTTTCTTTGAGAATATAGCCTTCAAAAAGCCAGTTGGAAATGTCTAACACCACACTTTTTTCTCTTGGATAGAAATCCTCCAGATTAAAGGTTACCAAAGAGCTATTGGCTACTCTGTTTATTATTTCTTCTGATTCCTTAACCATAGGTCATATCTTATTTACTAGAACGAAATATTAAAGTAAGCCAAGTTCTAACTTCGCTTCTTCACTCATTAATTCTTGCGTCCATGGTGGGTCAAAAGTAATTTCCACCTCTGCGCCTTTAACTTCGTCTAAAGATTTTACTTTTTCTTCTATTTCTACAGGTAATGATTCTGCTACAGGACAATTTGGAGAGGTCAGTGTCATTAATATTTTTACCTCCATATCTTCATTGACGAATACATCGTAAATTAATCCTAATTCATATATGTCTACTGGAATTTCAGGATCGTAGATGCTTTTTAGCACCGTTACTATTTTTTCACCTAATTCGTGCGTGTCTATTGTTTCACTCATAACTTTTTGTGTTAACCTCTGTTTACAATCTTATTTTAATTGTGTTTGGTATGCTATTGCATACAATTTCAATTGCTTCACCATACTTACCAAACCATTTGCTCGTGTTGGAGACAAATGTTCTTTTAATCCAATTTCATCTATAAAATTGGTATCTGCGGCTATGATATCTTTCGGGTGTTGGTCACTAAAAACCCTAATTAATATGGCAATGATTCCTTTGGTTATTATAGCATCACTATCTGCAGTAAAGGATAATTTATCTCCAGTTAATTCTGCATGCACCCAAACTTTACTTTGGCAACCTTTTATAATATTGTCGTCCGTTTTATATTGTGCATCTATTAAAGGTAATGATTTGCCTAAATCTATCATATACTCATAACGCTGCATCCAATCATCAAACATTGAAAATTCGTCTACTATTTCTGCCTGTATGTCTTTAATTGTCATCATAAACTCTTTGTACAAAAGTACAACTGCAATTCTATTTAATCTAAAGATTATGAAAAAGATAACTTTATTGAGAAATAGTATCCAAAAACTTTTACTAACCTAATGCACAGTTGCTACTTTATATATTTTTCCATCGGCCTTAGTAAAAACGTATAATTCTCCATCGCCGTCAATTCCCAACCTAAAATCTACCCGGTTAGTTTTGGATATTTCCTTGAGGCTAGTTGTTTTACCCATATAGCAAACGTCAAATTCCTCAATTTTAGATTGCTTTCCTAACTCTAATTCTGATACAGTTGCTGCATATATTTTTCCATGCACTATACCTCCAAAAATATACTTTCCCTTTAAGGCTGGGATATTTTTTCCTTGATAGACATATCCCCCACAAACGGCATTGGAATCGTCGTGATCAAATTGAAGGACAGGGTCTGCATACTTTTGTAAAAATGTTGTATCTACGTTATAAATGTCTTCCATACTTTCTAAGGGGATTAAGGTAAACGTACCTTCACGCATTGGCCAACCGTAATTTTTCCCTGGTTCAATTAAATTAATTTCTTCTATTTGCCGATGCCCTATGTCAGACGCTAACAGTTTACCACTTTGGTTGTCCCAACTTATTCTATTTGGATTTCTAAAGCCGTAGGCCCATATTTCACTTAAAGTGTTGGGTGTGTTAGCAAAAGGGTTGTCTGCTGGAATTCCGTAGTTGCCATTTTCACTATTGTTGCCCAAGGGGTCAATTCGCAATATAGTTCCCCAAATTTTTTTGTTGGATTGTGTTAAGTGTAAAAATTTATTTTCGGCAGATCCACCATCTCCAATACAAATATAGAGGTTACCATAATCAGAATTAGTCGCCGCAACTGATGTATTAAAACTAATTTCTTGTATGCCGTGTACTTGGGTTGGAATATCAACAGAAAGTATTTTTCGGTGACTACCTTTAAAACTAGGGTTTGATGGTTTTTTGTTTTTCCATTCTGTTAGAATCCATCGCATTTTTTTTGGGATACTATCATGGTAACTAAAATCGGCCTTTGCAGCCTGTTTAGGATCTTCTGTATGTGTGGTGTAAAATAAGCCGTTGTTTGCATAGTCAGGATGAAAAGCAAAACTACCTAAGCCGCTAGCTAATCCTGGCTTGGTAATAAAATGGGGAAAGTAATCTTGTAAGTTTAGTGTTTTCTCTAAGGTGTTACTTTTTATTTCGTATAATATTCCATTGAGATCACTTAAAAAAATGCGCTTGTTCTCACTTGATATAGGCGTTAATTTATTAATTCTAGCCAAAGGTTTACTTGAAGCTGTAGCTGGTGCTTGTAGATAAAAGTCCAAGGCTATACAATTGCCGTTTTTTTCAATTCTTTCTGCAATAGGGTCCTCGAGAGGAATTTTGTTGCCCTTGATTTTTGTGGTTATAACTCTTTGATCTTTAGTGTGTAAAAACGCAAGTAGGCCTTCTATTTCTGTTTTTGAAAGTTGTGGAAAAGAAGGCATAATCAATTTGTATTTTGCAAGCAATTCTGTGGATCTCTTATCCTTAGCTTCAATTAGTTTTTGGGGATTTTGAATAAAAGCATAGAGCCAATTGTATTGGACTTCGTTTGTAATCCCGGATAAATTGGGACCAATGCTATTGTTCTCAAAATTATGGCAAGAGGCACAGTATTGGTTAAAAGTAGCTGCTCCTTTGTGTATGGTTGTAGTATCCTTTTTGTAGGGTACTTCAGTTTCTTTACAACCAAAGAACAGTACAAGAATTACTAAGTAAAGTATACATTTGCCCATATGTTTGCGGAAATTAATTTAAATTAAAATTAGTGCAAAGTACAGTATTTTAGAGAAAAGTTGTTTATGATAACATGGAAATAGCCCGTTTTACGCCAGCTACTAAAATATCAATTTCTTCTTTAGTGTTGTAAAAGCTTAAGCTTGCACGTACTGTTCCGGGAATGCCATAAAAATCCATAATGGGTTGTGCACAATGGTGGCCTGTACGTACGGCAATGCCTAATTTATCAAGTATTGAACCAATATCGTAGGGGTGAATGCCTTTAATATTAAAAGAAATCACGGAAGTTTTTTTTGGTGCAGTGCCGTATATTTTTAAGTCATCTATAGTGAGCAACTGTTCTGTGGCATATTCTAAAAGCTCATTTTCATAAGCGGCTATGGCTTCAAATCCAAGCTGGTTCATATAATCTAGGGCAGCTCCAAAAGCGATGCCACCGCAGATATTAGGTGTTCCTGCTTCAAATTTATGAGGTAGATCTGCGTATGTTGTTTTAGCAAAAGTAACCTCAGCAATCATTTCACCACCTCCTTGATAGGGTGGCAGTTTTTGCAACCATTCTTCTTTGCCATATAGCATGCCAACTCCTGTAGGGCCACACATTTTATGTGCAGATACAACGTAGAAGTCTACATCTAGGGCTTGTACGTCTGCCTTTATATGTGGTGCTGCTTGAGCACCATCTATTAAAACAGCGGCACCAACCTTGTGAGCGGCACTTATAATTTCTTTGATCGGGTTCACCGTTCCAAGGGCATTGGAAACGTGATTGCAAAACACTAATTTGGTTTTGTCTGATAATAAATGGTGATATTCACTCATTTCCAATGCGCCTTCCAGGTTCATTGGAATTACCTTTAAAATAGCTCCTGTACGCTCGCACAACATTTGCCAAGGAACAATATTGGAGTGGTGTTCTAGGGCAGAAACTATAATTTCATCTCCTTTTTTTAGGAGTGATGAAAAACCATTTGCCACCAAATTAATACCGTGAGTTGTTCCGGCAGTAAAAATTATTTCATGGGATAGCTTTGCATTAAAGTGCTGCTGAATTTTTAATCGGGCTCCTTCGTATTTATCTGTAGCCTCTTGTGAAAGTGTATGTACGCCTCGGTGAATATTGGCATTGTAGCCGCTATAATAATCCACAATAACGTCTATCACTTGCTTGGGTGTTTGTGAAGTGGCGGCATTGTCTAAGTATACCAAAGGCTGCCCATTTACAGTGCGACTTAAAATGGGAAAGTCTTTGCGTATCTTTTGAATATCTAGGGTTGTTTTCTCCATAATTCTATAACCTTATAGATCGTCTTTTTCTACAAATCAAATCCTAAATTAACACCTAACTTATTGGCTATTAATTTGTTAATTCGAACCTTTAATTCTGGAATTCTTACGCTCTCTAGTACGTTATTGGCAAAGGCATACATTAACAAGGCTCTAGCCTCTTTTTTGGGAATACCTCTAGATTGTAAATAAAAGAGTGCTTCTTCATCTAGTTGACCAATGGTACAACCATGCGAACATTTTACATCATCTGCAAAAATTTCTAACTGCGGTTTTGTATTTATAGTGGCTTTGTCGCTTATTAGAATATTATTGTTTTGCTGAAAAGCATTCGTCTTTTGAGCAATTTTATCAACGATAATTTTCCCGTTAAATACACCGGTAGAATTTTCCGCAAAAATACCTTTATAGTCTTGGTGACTTTCACAATTTGGTTCTATATGATGTACTAAAGTGTGGTGGTCTACATGTTGTTTCTCTCCAATGATCGTAATCCCTTTCATGGTAGAATCTATACGTTCCCCGTTTTGATAAAAATTAAGGTTGTTCCGTATAAGTTTACCTCCAAAAGAAAACGTATGTACTTTAACATGGCTATTGTCTTTTTGGTCTACATAGGTGTTGTCTATTAAAGTAGCAGCATCATTATCATTCTGTACCTTGTAATAATCTACTATTGCATTCTTAGCAGCAAATATCTCAGTAACAGAATTCGTTAAAACCGCATGATTTGTTAAACTTTGGTGCCGCTCAATAATTTGCATTTCTGAATTTTCTTCAGCGATAACGAGGTTCCGTGGTTGCAACATTAATGCGGTATCATTACCGGTTGAAAAATGTATAATTTCTATCGGTTTTTTAGGGACTTTGTTTTTTGGGATGTATATATAAGCACCTTCCCTACTAAACGCCGTATTCAAGGTGGTTAAAGATTCTTCTTTTGAGGCCACTTTATTAAAGTATACATCGATAACAGCCTTGTACATTGGTTTTGTCAATGCAGAGCTCATAAGGCAGATATCTACACCGTCATGGGTGGTTTCGGACAAGTTGGAGCTAAATACACCATCTATAAATACAATTTTGTACGTATCTATTTGGTGAATAAAATACTTTTTAACATCCTTATATTCTAAAGAACTTTCCTTTTTAGGGAAAATGCTAAAATCTATTTTTTGTAAGCTGTTTAATGAAGTGTATTTCCAAGCTTCTTCTTTTCTAGAAGGAAAACCTTTGGTTTCAAAATTCTTGATCGCTTCTGTACGAACATCATGCACTGGGTTGTGTACATCAATATTGTTCTCGAAAGCTAAAAATGAAGAAACTAATTTATCTTTTAAATCCATATTCTTTAGTATTAAGTAGTAAGTATTAAACAAGGAGGCGCTTTGAAGTGCCATTCAAATTTTAACCTTAGTACTTTTTAAACTGCCGCTTCTTGCTTAATCCAATCGTATCCTTTTTCTTCTAACTCTAAAGCAAGGTCTTTGGTTCCCGATTTAACTATTTTACCATTGTGTAAAACATGAACAAAATCTGGAACAATGTATTCCAATAGACGTTGGTAGTGGGTAATGATTACAATAGCGTTGTCTTTGTTCTTTAGTTTATTTACGCCATTTGCTACGATGCGTAAGGCATCTATATCTAAGCCAGAATCTGTTTCATCTAAAATGGCTAGTTTTGGCTCTAACATGGCCATTTGAAAAATCTCATTACGTTTTTTTTCTCCACCTGAAAAACCTTCGTTTAACGAACGGGATAAAAATTTGCGATCTATTTCTAACAACTCAGATTTTTCACGAATAAGCTTCAGCATATCTTTGGCAGGCATATCATCTAATCCTCTTGATTTCCGAGACTCATTAATAGCGGTTTTCATAAAGTTTGTTACAGAAACACCGGGAATTTCAACGGGATATTGAAACGATAAGAAAACGCCATTGTGCGCTCTTTCTTCAGGAGAAAGATCTTCAATGTTTTCTCCGTTTAAGAAAATATCTCCTTTGGTAACCTCGTAAGTTTCGTTACCAGCTATAACAGAGGCTAATGTGCTTTTTCCAGAACCGTTTGGTCCCATAATAGCATGTACTTCACCAGCATTAACTTCTAAGTTAATTCCTTTTAATATTCCTTTGCCTTCTACACTTGCGTGTAAATCTTTGATTTTAAGCATTTTATCGCTACTTTAATGTTCTTTATTATTTTTTACTTTAATCGGGTGATTTTTCTTTTTCAAGCTAAAGAGCACCACTTATGTTTCTTTGTTAGAAACAAATTAGCCTACTGAGCCTTCTAAACTAATCTCCAATAGTTTCTGTGCTTCTACAGCAAATTCCATCGGTAATTTGTTGAGAACTTCTTTACTAAAACCATTGACAATTAAGGCAATTGCTTTTTCAGTAGTAATACCCCTTTGGTTACAATAGAAAATTTGATCTTCACCAATTTTACTTGTTGTAGCCTCATGTTCTATCATTGCAGTTTTGTTTTTTGCTTCGATATATGGGAAAGTGTGTGCACCACACTCATTGCCCATTAAAAGCGAATCGCACTGCGAAAAGTTACGCGCATTATCTGCACGGCTACTAACCTGCACCAATCCACGGTAGCTGTTCTGAGATTTGCCGGCAGAGATACCTTTAGAAATAATAGTACTTCTTGTGTTCTTGCCAAGGTGAATCATTTTGGTACCGGTATCTGCTTGTTGGTGATTATTGGTAACCGCAATAGAATAAAACTCGCCTATAGAATTATCACCTTTTAAAATACAAGATGGATATTTCCATGTTACAGCAGAACCCGTTTCTACTTGTGTCCATGACACTTTTGCGTTTTTCTCGCAAATTGCTCTTTTGGTTACAAAATTATAAACACCACCCTTACCTTCTTTGTTTCCAGGGAACCAGTTTTGCACAGTAGAATATTTAATTTCTGCGTCATCCATTGCGATTAACTCTACAACAGCGGCGTGCAGCTGATTTTCATCTCTAGATGGAGCTGTACATCCTTCCAAATAACTTACATAACTTCCTTCATCAGCAACGACTAAAGTACGCTCAAATTGACCCGTACCAGCTTGGTTAATTCTAAAGTAGGTAGAAAGCTCCATAGGGCAACGAACGCCTTTTGGAATGTAGCAAAAAGAACCATCGGTAAATACAGCAGAGTTTAAGGCGGCATAAAAGTTATCCGTTGTAGGAACTACAGTTCCCATATACTTACGCACCAATTCTGGATGTTGTTGAATTGCCTCCGAAATTGGCATAAAAATTATTCCTTTTTCTGCCAAGGTCTTTTGAAACGTAGTTGCCACTGATACAGAATCTACAACGATATCTACAGCAACATTTTGCAATTTCTTTTGTTCATCTACTGAAATGCCTAATTTCTTGTACATTTCTAATAATTCTGGGTCTACATCACCTAAGGTTTTGTTAGGATCTGCTTTTTTAGGAGCAGAATAATAGCTAATGGCCTGAAAATCTGGTTTCGTATAATGAACATTTGCCCATTCTGGTTCTACCATCTTCTCCCAAACTCGATAGGCTTCAATTCGCCAATCGGTCATCCATTGTGGTTCATTTTTCTTTTTGGAAATAGCTACTACGATTTCTTCACTTAGTCCTATTGGAAAAGTGTCAGATTCTATGTCTGTGTAAAAACCGTATTCGTATTCTTTGGTTTCTAACTCTTTCTTTAACTCTTCTTCTGTATATGCCATAATCCTCATTTACTTCCCCTAAGGGAAATTTCATTTGTTCAATAGTTTAACACTTTTCAATAAAATATTTTTTATAACAATTTTAGCAACATTTTGGCAATAAGGGTTATAGTGAAAAACTTTCACCACAACCACAGGTTCTTTGCGCATTTGGGTTATTAAACACAAACCCTTTTCCGTTTAATCCGCCAGAATACTCCAAAGTAGTTCCTACTAGGTATAAAAAACTTTTTTTATCTACTACAATTCGCACTGCGTTGTCTTCAAAAACTTTATCTGTTTCAACCGTAGTTTTATCAAAATCTAACTCATATGACAAACCACTGCATCCACCACTTTTTACTCCAACACGCACAAAATCCTTTTCAGCATCAAAGCCACCTTCTGTCATTAAATCAATGACTCTCTTTTTTGCTGTTTCTGAGACTTTTATCATATTAATCTTAATTTAAATTAGACTGCTACACAAATTTTATTTGGTTTAGTTCTAAATAATTTACAAATATAAGGTATAAGTAGGGTTTTACCATAGTTCCTAACATTAATATAACGAATGTTGGCATAGGATTTTTCTATGAGGAATAGAGAAAAAAAATAATGATGGCTATTGCAGCATAATAATTATGGCGTCTGCCTCTCCTTTAGGTTGAAGGTTTGGGAAATCTGTACTTTGTGATTCTCCCACCATGAGGAGTTTATTACCGAAAGTTTCAAGGGCATCAAAGCCAAAATCTAGATGTGAACCACCTATTGTTTTTTGCCAAAGCAGTGTTCCATTTTTATCCGTTTTTAAAATCCAAAAATCGTTTTCCCCAGCATTTTCGGTTAAGTCGCCATCCGTACTTTTAGAATTTCCTGAAATTACATAACCGCCATCTGAGGTTGTATGTACACTTTGTGCTGCATCAAATCGAGTTCCGCCAAAGGTTTTTTCCCATAACAAGTTACCATTGTCATCTACTTTTATAAGCCAAACATCTGATTCTCCGTTATTTTTTGACACATCGGTATCACTACTAAAAGTATTTCCAGTAATTATATAGGCCTGGTCTAATGTCTTTGCGATGTCATACGAAATTTCTATTCCTGTACCTCCAAAAGACCGTTCCCATAACAAATCTCCTTGACTGTTTATTTTAAGCATCCAAAAATCATAACTTCCTTTTGTGTTGGAGATATCAAAATCGTCACTCTCTGAAAAGCCCGATAATAAAAAACCTCCATCATTTGCTTGTACCACTCCATGTGCTCTATCGTTATTGCTTCCCCCAAAAAATCTACGCCATTCTAAATCTCCGTTTGCCGTTAGTTTAGTACCCCAGAATTCTCCCACGCCATGGCTTGCTAGGTTGTTTCTTTTGCCATAATTTCCATCACCGTTAGAGGCAGTAACATCTAAAAATCCAGCAAAGAAAAACCCTCCGTCTGTGGTTTGCACAATATCATACGAATGGTCATGGCCCGAAAATCCAAAACTACGTTCCCATTGTATTGATCCGCTGGCATCTAATTTTACAACCCAATTGTCATGAAACCCTTCATTGTTACTTGCATCACCATCACTACTTCTGCTATAGCCAATTAAAGCGAATCCACCATCTGCCGTTTGTATTAGATTTTTTCCAATATCGTCATCAGAACCACCATATGTTTTACTCCATTCTAAATTACCTTCATTATCTAGTTTTAGCAACCAATAATCATTTACGGCTGTGGTTTTATGGGCTAAATCTCCATTCACACTATTGCTATAACCTAAAATAGCAAACCCTCCATCAATAGTTTTAATTACAGCTTGCGCTGTGTCATAGCCAGAGCCTCCAAAACTTTTAACCCAAGCGATCTCTCCTAAGAATCCTTTTTTGTCGCCTTTGGGTTCTAAGCTATCTTTAGAACAGGCAATAACTAAGAATGATAATAAAATCAATTTTAAGTGCTTCATATCATCAACATATTTTAAGGTAGATTGTGGTTGTGATTACTCGGATTTTTTAATTACAAAAAATCCAGATTCGGTATCATTTAAAATAATTTTTCCACTTTCAAAATAGGGGTAAATACTCCATAATGCTTTTGTTCCAGCCGTATTATTTGTTGGGAAGGTATCAAAATAAGCACTTTCAGTTAATAATTTTCCATTAATGTTTGTGAGGTCTAATACTCGCATTCCGGCTGTATAGTTCGCCAAGAAAAATTGATTCCCTTTTACATATCCATTGTGATCAGTTGCGGCTGTTTCTCCTAGATAAGTGGTGTGTAAGGTTGGTGATTCTAGGTCTGAAAAATCAAATACTAAGGTTCGGGTATTAAAACCATAGTTAATTTCATCTGTTTCATCGCCCAAAATAAAATAAGTATGGTCTTCTGTAAACCAGCCTTGATGGGTGTATCCTGTTTGGTTGTAGGAAATTGTTGCAATTTCTTGGACAGCAGTTTTATCGGTTACATCGATTAAAACTACTTGATCTTCATTTGCTCCAATAAAAATCTCTTTCCCAGTATAAGCTGTATCCGGGCCGTTATAGGTAACTACTTGTGCGTCATGCGTATAACCGTTAGCGGCATATCCTCCGGCTGCTACGGGTGCTTTTGGATCCTTGATGTTGATAAAATGTACGCCACCTGCATAGGCATCATTTCTAGCGGTTCCAACAACATAAGCAAAGCCTGTGTTTTCATTGATGACAATATTGTGTGCATTTCCAAACCCGGTATAGTGTGCGTCTGTCGTAAAAGTTATGGGAGCATTTGTCACCGTTCTTAATTTTGCAAGGTCAAAAACCTGCATGCCGTGGTTTTCTGCTTCAGAAACAATAAAAGCGTGATTGTCATATACTTTTATATCTCTCCAAAAACTACTTACGGTTGCCGTTGGCAGCTTGCCCAGGTACCTAAGGTTTTCCATGTCTGTAATGTCTACAAAGGCCGTTCCGTTTTTTAGACCAACCAAGGCGTATTCTTTGTCGGTTGTAGGATCTGTCCATCCCCAAACATCATTAGCAAAGTCGGTACCCATATCTGTTAAGGTGAGTCTCGCTAGTAAATCATATCCATTACAAGGGTAAATTCCCGCAAAACCATCGATACAAGGGGATGTTACTTTGGAGTCATTCTCTATTTGCTCTTCTTCAAAAGAAGATTCCTTGTTTTTGGAACAGCTACAAATAATACATAGCAATAGGAGGAAAAGCGGTATCTTTTTCAAAATGGATTTTTTTTAAATAAAGTGAATTGTTGTAAAGATACAATGAACTTGGTTATACACTTTAATTGACCGATGAATTGCGCCAAAACAAAAGATTTAAATTGTGTTCTAGAAAGAATTTGAGATAAAACAAACACCGCAACAATTTTTTTCGGACATAATCCTTAGAATTACAAAATTTAAATTAACTTGAACTGCGTTTTAATAATCCAAAAAAACTTTCTGAGAATTATGTCTAAAAAGAAGACCAAAACTAGTCCCAAATCACGAAGAGAATTTATTAAAGGAGCTGGCTTAGCCACGGCCGGGTTTATGATAGTGCCTAGGCATGTCATGGGTGGCCCCGGTTTTGTTGCGCCAAGTGATAAACTAAATATTGCCGGTATTGGGGCAGGAGGTAAAGGCCAAAGTGATATCGCTTCCTTTGCAGAAAGCCCAAACGTAAATATTGTTGGTCTTTGTGATGTCGATGATAGACAGGCTGTGAAGTCTAGGGCATCTTTTCCAAACGCGAAGTACTACAATGACTTTAGGGAAATGCTAGAAAAAGAAGGGAAAAATATTGATGCAGTTTCTGTGTCTACACCAGATCATAACCACGCTGTAGCGGCCTATATGGCTATGCAAATGGGTAAACATGTTTATGTGCAAAAACCACTTACACATGATATTTGGGAAGCAAGAATGTTAACTGAAGCAGCTAAAAAATACAAAGTAGTTACGCAGATGGGGAATCAAGGTGGTTCTGGAGATGGTGTACGAAAAATGAAAGAAATTTATGATACAGGTATTATAGGAGATGTACATACTGTAAAATGCTGGACCAATAGGGCTATTTGGCCACAAGCTTTACAGACGCCAACCAAAAAAGACAAAATTCCAAAAGGATTAAATTGGGACTTGTGGTTGGGAACAGCAGAAATGCGCGATTATAATGAAGCCTACCTTCCTTTTGATTGGAGAGGTTGGTCAGATTTTGGTACAGGAGCTCTAGGTGATATGGCTTGTCATATAATGGATCCGGTTTATAGAATCTTGCCAATACTTTATCCGGACAGCGTTGAATGCAGTGTTTCAGATTCATTTAAAGGGAAATTTGAAACTGCGGATTACCCTAAAAGTTTTCCAAATTCTAGTAAAATACACTTAAGTTACCCAAGAACAGATGGCAAGGGAAAAATAAAAGTTACTTGGATGGATGGTGGATTACTACCAGAGCGACCAGAGGAAATGGGCGATGATGAGGCTTTAGGAAACTGGGATGGAGGTGCCCTTTTTATTGGTACCAAAGGAAAATTATTATGTGATTGTTATGGGGGTAACCCACGGTTGCTACCCTTGACATTAAACGAACAATTTGAAGTAGAGGAAACTATCGCTAGGGTGCCGGAAGGTCATTATTTACAATGGGTAAATGCATGTATGGCGGGTTACGGTAATGCGGAGACGAGTTCTTCTTTTGATTATGCAGGACCATTTACAGAAAGTATTCTAATTGGGAACCTGGCTCTTAAAGCTTATTTTGAGGTAGATCCAAAAGCAGACAAAGGCAGCTTCTGGGGAGGCTCTAAATACAATGGTAGAAAACGTTTGCTATGGGATGCCGAGCAAATGAAAATTACCAATTTTGATGCTGCAAATAAATACGTAAAACGCAACTATAGAGAAGGCTATTCTTTAGGGAAATAAGAGATCTAATTTTCAGATAAAGCACCCCTCTATAAAAAGTAGATTCCTACTTTTTATAGAGGGGTGTGTTTTTATTTAAGTAGAAGCGGTAACATCAAAAATTTACTTCTTACTTTTGCAAAATGTTAGACGATAAGAACCCCAAAAGGACATCGCTTGAAGAATTAGGCGAGTTTGGTTTAATTAACCACCTTACAAAAGATTTTACCTTACAACACAAATCTTCCATAAAAGGAATTGGTGATGATGCTGCTGTTTTGGATTTTAAAAATAATAAGACCGTAATTTCTACCGATTTGCTTGTTGAAGGTATTCATTTCGATTTAAGCTATATGCCGTTAAAGCATCTAGGCTATAAAGCCGTAATGGTTAATTTGTCTGACATCTATGCAATGAATGCTGTAGCTACACAGATTACGGTTTCCATTGCCGTTTCCAATCGGTTTCCATTAGAGGCTTTGGAAGAATTGTATAGTGGTATTGGATTGGCTGCAAAAAAATACAATGTAGATGTTGTAGGTGGTGATACAACTTCCTCTACTAAGGGAATGCTGATTAGCATTACGGCCATAGGGGAGGCAAAAGAAGAAGATTTAGTGTATAGATCTGGTGCAAAACCCAATGATCTCCTAGTTGTTACTGGAGATTTGGGAGGAGCGTATATGGGCTTACAAGTTTTAGAAAGAGAAAAGGAAGTATTTAAGGTGAATCCGAATAGTAATCCAGATTTATCAATGTACTCTTATATTGTTGAAAGGCAGCTAAAACCAGAAGCACGTAAAGATATTATTCCTTTGCTAGACGCCTTAGGGGTTAAGCCTACGTCAATGATTGATATTAGTGATGGATTGTCTTCCGAAATATTACATATTTGCGACCAAAGCAAGGTAGGTTGTAATTTATTTGAAGATAAAATACCGTTAGACCCTACAGTTATTAGTGCTTGCGAAGAATTTGAAATTGATAGTACTACGGTTGCTTTAAATGGAGGAGAAGATTATGAGTTATTGTTTACTATAGACCAAAAAGAATTCCCGAAAATCAAAGGCAATCCTAACTTAACGGTCATAGGGCACATGACAGAAACGAATGAGGGAGTACATTTAATTTCCAGGAATAATAGTAAAATTCCGATAACCGCTCAGGGTTGGAATTCGCTCGCCAAAGCATAATTAAGCCACCTGTTGGTGGCTTTCATGTTTTTTCTGATATATTTCTTGCAAGGTATTGTTGATGTCTTCTAACTCAGGCGTGAGCGTAGAAAGATTGCCACTAACATCTGTTGTAACTTGTTTTTTACAGTGTATACACTCGTACTCCTTAATGTGTGAAGTCACTTTTTTTGAAACTGCATAATAGTGTCCAAAAATACCACAGCACATTGAATTAAACAATGAGCCGTAAGAGGAGAAAACTTTTTTCATAGGGTAGGTATAGTTGCTTGTTTTGGTTGAAACCTAATGTAGCACGATTAATTAAAATTTGGGTTAAACAATTTTTTTATTCAATTGTTTTTATCTAAACGCAGGGACTCTTATAATATTGAGCCACTACTAGTTTTTTTCGATAAACGGCATTTTTTTCGATAAACGGCACTATTTCAATACCATATAGTGCTGTTTGTAGCCTTGTATAAATGTTTTATCTTTCCCAAAAAATAGCACTCATTTAATGAATAAAACGAAAGAAACTGTCGTAACTGCTTTTGCCTTGTTTTCTCTCTTTTTTGGAGCAGGTAATTTAATATTACCACCTTTACTTGGATTTAATTCTGGAAACCTTTGGTGGTTAGTGGCATTAGGCTTTTGTATTTCTGCCGTTCTTATTCCTATCTTAGGAATATTTGCACATGCAAAACTACAGGGAACCATATTTGACTTTGGAAAAAAGGTTTCCCCTACTTTTAGTATTATCTATTCGCTACTAATTTATGCTATATCAGTTAGTTTACCATCGCCTAGAACGGCATCTGTAACGCATGAAATAGCCGTAGCGCCATTTTTTAATATACCGTCTATTTATACCAGTATTGTGTATTTTGGTTTGGTCTTGGTTTTTGTCTTAAACAGGTCTAAACTCTTAAATATTATAGGTAAATTTTTAACTCCTGCAATTCTTATAATTTTAGTAGCCATCATTGGTGTTACCTTGTTTTCGTTTGACTTTTCATTTGGCTCCTTGGTTATGGCGAATCCGTTTACAGCTGGTATTTTAGAAGGATATCAAACGTTTGATGCCATTGGTGCTGTAGTTGTGGGTGGTGTAATCATCATTTCTATCAATCTAAAAAATAAAGAAGCGTCCTATGCTGATAAAAGAACTCTAATTCGCAGGGCTGGATCACTGGCGGGTTTAGGCTTGTTTCTAATTTATGGCGGACTTATCATTACAGGAGCTTTAATGCATGGGAGTTTTGAAGCAACCATAAATAGGACAGCTCTTTTAAATGGTATTAGTGTGAAAACACTTGGCAATGCTGCCAATGTTTTTTTGAGTATCTTGGTTGGTTTGGCTTGTTTTACTACAGCAGTTGGTATTGTGACAGGAACATCAGATTTTATCAAATATAAGTTTTCAGATTCTAGAAATGCGTATACACTTACCGCTGTAGTAGGATGTGTATTAGGTGTGTTAATGGGGCAGTTTAATGTTGCTCACATAATTGCAGTAGCTGTGCCTGCATTATTATTTATATATCCAATTACCATTGTTTTAATTCTTTTGAATATAGTTCCAAATAGATATGCTTCCCCTAAAGTTTTTAAGATTGTTGTTTATACCACCATGTTTTTTAGTGTGCCAGATTTTCTAAGTAGTATAGGAATAGAGGATTTTTCTAATTTTTTTACAAAATGGATACCACTTAGCAGCTTTAGCCTTGGGTGGGTCATACCGGCAATTATTGGATTTGTAATTGGAAATTTACGAAAGCCAGATTCTAATGCGGTATAATATTTGAAGTTTATAAAACAAATGGCATTGATGGTAATACCATTTGTTTTTTTAATAATTTTACAAAAGATATGAGTATTTGGCGCAACCCTTTTTTTCTTGCCTACTTTCTGGGATTTTTTGTTTTCCAGGGCATTGGGTATGGGCAAGAAATAGAAGATACTGCTGAGGTATTTTTAGAAGAATATTCAGATGAGTTTCAGGAGCATTTTTTTGAAGCATTAAAACAAAAAGGCATTGAAAATTACGACCGAGCAATTCATAGCCTACTGATCTGTAAAAAATTACAGCCTACAAATAGTGCCGTAACCAACGAGCTTGCAAAAGCTTATTTGGCCGATAAAAAGTTTGTGTTAGCACAAGAGCAGGCAGAAGCATCTGTTAATGCAGCACCTACAAACATGTGGTTTTTACAAACGCTGATGCATACATTAAAAAGTCAGCAAAAAAAAATTGAGGACCTAAAAGAAATAGTACCTTATTCAAATCCAAAACTGAAAGAAAACCTTGCGCACCTATTGTATTTGGAAAGAGATTATGATACTGCAGAAGCGGTGGTAAAAGAATTAGAGCCCAGTGTTTTTAAAAATAGTATAAAGGCAAGGGTAGAAGATGCCATAGCCCAACGGAGAAACAAAACTTCGGTTGTTGCTCCTAGCGCGGTCACTAATACCTCATTGGCTATAAGCAGCCCTGTAGAAAACTACAAATCTGTTCTAAAGGACATACTGTTACAAAAAAACTATGACCTATTAAAAAAAACAGCCAACGAAGCACTAGAAAGTTATCCATCACAACCCTATTTTCACTATGCTTTAGGAGTTGCATATAACGGGGAAAAGGAAGCTTCCGCTGCCGTGAAATCTTTAGATACAGCCTTGGAGTATCTCATTGACGATATGTTGTTACAAGATCAGATTTATATAGCCTTGGTTACCGCCTATACGGTATTAGGTAATGCGACAAAGGCCAATATGTATCAATTAAAAATTAAAGCTAAAAATTAAAATGATAAAAACACCCCAAATAATTAATAAATTAGGAATGACACTAGTTGTTGCCATTTTTCTGGTTTCTTGTAAATCAAAGAAAATAATTGCAGGTGGAAATCTAGGAGATATAAAATTAAATACAAAGACCTTAGTAAAAAATCACTATGCCAATGCTTTAGATTTTAAAACCCTTCGTGGGCGTTTAAAAATTGATTTTTCTGATGGAAGCGATTCTCAGGCCTATACCGTTAGTTTTAGAATGGAAAAGGATAAAGCGATATGGATTAGTGCTACCTTAGGCATTGTAAAGGCGTATATAACACCAACGCGAGTGAGTTTTTATAACAGCTTACAAAGTGAGTATTTTGATGGGGATTTCTCCTACATAAGTAACCTTTTGGGAACCGAGTTGGATTTTGAAAAATTACAAAATTTATTATTGGGACAGGCTTTGTTTGATTTGCGAAAAGATAAATATACTACCCAGGAATTTAATGGGCAATACCAACTAGAACCTAAAAAAGCAAATGAACTGTTTAAAACATTATTACAAATAGAACCCTTAAACTATAAGGTAGCGGGACTGCAATTGACACAGCCGCTAAAAGATAGAATACTGGATGTACATTATAAAAATTATCAAGAGGTCGATAAAAAATTAGTGCCAAATATTATAGATATCTATGTAAAAGATAAAAATAAGGAAAACAATATAGCACTGACATTTAAGAATATTGAGATAAATAAGAATTTTAATTTTCCGTATAAAATACCCAATGGATTTTCGAAAATTACTTTAGAATAAATCGATGAATAGATTACAACATTTTAGCATTCTAATTCCAGTTCTGTTTTTGTTAACTGTGGGGGTGTTGTCTGCACAAACTAATGAACAAAAGGCATTGGAAAGAAAACGGGCGCAAATCCAAAAGGATATTCGTGAAATGAATAGGTTGCTTTTTGCTGAAACCAAGGAAAAAGGCAACGTATTAGATCAAATGGATGGCTTGGAACAAAAAATAAATGCCCAACAACAATTAATACGGGTTACCAACGAACAGTCTAACTTGTTAAACCGACAAATTAATGCCAATGTCCGGAACATTAGTGCCTTAAAAAAGGACTTGTTGACCTTGAAGGAAGATTATGCGCAAATGATACAGAAATCGTATCAAAACAAATCACAAGAAAGTAGATTGATGTTCTTGCTCTCCTCAGAGAGTTTTCTGCAAGCCTTTAAGCGTATGCAGTATATGAAACAATATACACAGTACCGTAAAGAACAAGGAATTGTTATCGTTGCAAAGGCAGATACCCTAAATAAAACCAATCAATCTTTAATTGCTCAGCGCAAGCTAAAGGAGCAATTGTTAAAAGAAAATGTAGCTTCCAGAAAAGAATTAGAATCAGAAAAAAAGGCTAAAGATGCCTTGTTGCGGACTATCAAAAAGAATGAAACTCAATATACCGCTACTATAAATAAGAAAAAAAGTGAAGCCAGAAAAATTGACCAGCAAATAGAAAAATTAATTCGTTCGGCCATTGCTGCGTCTAATAAAAAGACAACAGGAAATAGTACCGTAGCATCTAGTAGTACCAAATTTGTACTTACGCCAGAAGCTAAAATAGTAGCCAATAATTTTACGGCCAACAAAGGAAAACTTATTTGGCCGGTAGAAAAGGGGTTTAAGAGCAAAGGTTTTGGTGTTTATAAAGATGCCGTTTATCCGGGTATTAAACATCAAAACAATGGTGTTGTTATTGCGACGGACAAAGGCGCACAAGCCCGTTCTATTTTTAATGGGGAAGTAATAGCTGTGATCACAGTTCCTGGTGGTAATAAAGGAGTGCAAATAAAACACGGTAACTATATTAGTACCTATTACAATCTTTCTAAGACCTATGTAGAAAAGGGAGACAAAGTAAATACCAAAGAAGCTATTGGTGAAATTTTTACCAATAGGTTTAATGGGCAAACCATCCTTAAGTTTTATTTGTATAAGGACATTACCAAGTTAAATCCTGAAGAATGGATTTTCCAAATGTGATAGAATTTTAACAAATAGAAACCACAACGCATTAAAACATTTTTTATATTTAGTAAAAATATAAGTTATGAGAAATATATGTATTGCCGTTTTTTTTATCATGGCTTCCTTCGCAAATGCACAATTAAATTCAGGTGTTTTTCTATCTGAAGAAAAACAGGGGAATGTTAGCTTGGTGCATGAATTGAAAATTGATGACACCTATTTTGTAGCAACGGTATACCAAAAAAATCCAGCTAAGTTTATCAAAACCCAAGGAGGATTTTACACAGTAGAAGGCAATCAACTCAGGGTAAAATTAGAGTTTAATTCCAATTTTCAAGAAGATGGTGTAAAAGAGTTGGTTTATAGTTTTATACAAAATAAAAAGGAACTAAAACTAGAGGCAGATACTGTAAAAAGCTATACCAAGAGTAATGAGAGTCCAATAGACTTAAATGGAAAGTGGCTAATTACTGGCAGGGGAGATCAAAGTTTTGATAAGGCTGAAGTATTCAAAAAGCCGAGAAAAACAATGAAATTTTTATACAATGGCCATTTTCAATGGATCGCTTTTAATTCAGATACCTTTCAGTTTTCTGGAACTGGAGGAGGAACTTACGAGGCTAAAAATGGAACATATATAGAGAAAATAGCCTATTTCTCTAGGGATGATAGTAGAGTAGGTGCTGCTCTAGATTTTAAATATGAGATAAAGAATGGTGATTGGCACCATAGTGGTAAAAGTAGCAAAGGAGCGGATATTTATGAGGTGTGGTCTATTCGTGAATAGTGTTCCAGAACGAAATACTTAGTTGTTGATATCTGACTTACCCCCCGTTTTTGTTAAAAGTTTTATGTGGTGTATTTCTATACCTTTGTCTATGGGTTTTAGCATATCGTACATATTTAATGCAACAATACTAGCGCCATGCATGGCTTCTACCTCTACCCCGGTCTTGTAGTTTGTTTTTACCGTAATCAGTATTGTTATTTCCAAGCCCTTTATTTCGTAAGCAATAGCCGTATATTCTATAGGTAATGGATGGCAATCTGGCAAAAGGTCTGGCGTTTTTTTAACGCCAAGGAGGCCTGCAGCCTTGCTCATTTCAAAAACATCGCCTTTAGGTACAGTTTTATTAATTATGGCATCTATAGTTGCTTGCGAGCTTACTTTTACAACAGCTTGCGCAACAGCAGTTCGTAATGTGATTGCTTTTTGTGTAATATCTACCATTGTTATTTATTTATTTTCCATTGATACGAACTGTCTTCAAATATTTCTTTTCCAAAAACAGGAACCTGCGTCTTAATTTCTTCCACTGCAAAGGTTAAGGCATCAAAAACAACTTGTCTATGTGGCGCAGATACAAATACAAACAAGCAAATTTCACCAATGGGCACAGTTCCTATACTATGGTAAATGTGCATGCATGTAAGATCAAACTTAGTAAAGGTAGCTTCTTTTATCTCATGAAATTTAAAGTTAGCCATCTCCTCGTAGGCTGTATATTCAATAGCTTTAACTATTTTATCTTCAAGAGTGTCTTTCCGTACTTGACCTAAGAAAATATTGTGTGCTCCAATTTGAGTTTTAGATTGGTGTTTTTGTATAGCATCTGCAATAAATTGAGACGATATAGCACCCTCTTTAAAAACATTTTTAATATTTTCTTTTTTCATATACTTTATTTGGTAGCCTCACCAACCCCGATGATTCGGGGGAACTTGGCTGGTTGTAGCCTCACCAAGAATCGAACTTGGATCTAAAGTTTAGGAAACTTCTATTCTATCCGTTGAACTATGAGGCTTTTATTTATCCGTTTAAGATAGTAAAAAGCCAAAATTAATTTTTTTTATCAATATTGGTAGCTGTTAATTCTTTTTTTGACAAGACTTAGGCGTGAAATAAAATTGTTTCCCTTGATTTGGGTTAGTTTTTTAAAACAAAAAGGACCTTTTAATTGTTAAATGTAACAACTAGTGATCTTTTTCTTATTTTTGTATGGGTGCTAAATGGTTTAGCATCAGGGACTAATTAATTATTAAAACAATGAAACTAACAAACAAATCTTTTCTAATATTAGGATTGGCTAGTACACTTGTAATTACTTCTTGTAAAGATGGTAAAAAAGTAGAAGCAGATCCTGAAATTGAAAAAATACCGGGTATTGTATTGGAAAATATGGATACCAATGTAAATCCAAAAGATGATTTTTATAATTATGTGAATGGTAGTTGGATGAAGAACACTGAAATCCCAGATGATAGGTCTAGCTGGGGTGGTTTTTTAGTTTTACGTAAAGCGACTGATAATGATGTTTTAGATATCATTGCCAAAGCACAAACTAGCGGAAATTATAGTGCGGATACGGACCAAGCCAAGGCGTTGGCAATCTTTGATACAAAACTAGATAGCGTTGCTCGGAATAAAGCGGGACTTGCTCCATTACAGCCTTCACTTGATGCCATTTCAGGTATTAAGAGTTTAACAGATTTACAAACTGTATTGGCTAAGAATCCAGCAGTATCATCGCCTTTTATTGGTATTGGTGCGGATGCGGATTTAAACAACTCTGCTATGAATGCCGTTTATTTAAGTGCATCTGGTTTGGGTCTTCCAGATCGTGATTATTACCTAGATCAAGATACCAAATCTAAAGAGATCAGAGAAGAATACAAGAAACACATTTCTCGTATGTTGCAAATGATAGGTGATAGTGAGGCTAGCGCAAATGAAGCTGCAGTTAAAATCTTAGCGATGGAAACTAAATTAGCAGAACCACGCCTAGATAAAGTAGAAAGCCGTGATGCAAGAAACTATAACAATCCAAGAACTATTGCAGAAACTGATGCAATGTTAAGTGCTGTGGACCTTACCAAGATGATTGCTGATTTAGGCATTACAAAAAAGTTTGATACAATTTTGGTAACACAACTTCGATATACTCATGCCTTGGATAAATTTTTAAAAGAAACTCCAATTGAAGATTTAAAAACACTGGTTAAGTGGGATACATTTAATAGTGCGGCGGGTAGACTTACAACAGCTACAGAAACTGCAAACTGGGAATTTTACAGCAAATACTTACGAGGAGATAAAAAACAACGCCCAGCAGATGAGCGCGCTTTGGCTACAGTAAACGGTACCGTTGGTGAAGCGTTAGGACAATTATATGTTGATGCTAAGTTTCCACCAGAAGCTAAGGTAAAAGCAGAAAAAATGATAGCCAATGTAATTGTTGCGTACAAAAACCGTATTAAAAATCTAGACTGGATGAGTGAAGACACTAAAGTTAAAGCCATAGAGAAACTAGATAAGTTTACCGTTAAAATAGCATATCCTGACAAGTGGGAAGATTATTCTAACATGGAAGTTTCAGCGGATAAATCTTATTTTGATAATATGACGGCTGTAAGCAGGTGGGGGCAAGACAAAAATTTTTCTGAAATAGGAGAGGCTGTAGATAGGTCTAAGTGGGGAATGTCTCCACAAACGGTAAATGCTTATTTTAATCCATTAAACAATGAAATTGTTTTTCCTGCCGCAATCTTACAACCTCCTTTTTATAATTATACGGCAGATGAAGCGGTAAATTATGGGGGTATTGGTGCTGTTATTGGACATGAAATATCGCACGCTTTTGATGATAGTGGTGCTCGTTTTGATGCTGATGGTAACTTAAAAAACTGGTGGACACCAGAAGATTTGACTGCTTTTACGGAAAGAGGAGATGCCTTGGCTGCCCAGTACAGTACTTTAGAAGTATTGGATAGCGTTTATGTAAATGGCAAGTTTACCTTGGGCGAGAATATTGGCGATTTAGGAGGTGTATTAGGCGCTTATGATGGATTGCAGTTGTACTTTAAAGAAAATGGCAGACCTGAGGATATCGATGGCTTAACGGCAGAACAACGTTTTTTTATGTCTTGGGCTACTATTTGGAGAACCAAGTCTAGGGATGAGGCTTTACGGACACAAATTAAAACAGATCCACATTCTCCAGGAATGATTAGGGCAGTACAACCTTTGTTAAATGTAGATTCATTTTACGAAGCTTTTGATATTACAGAGGGCGATAAAATGTATGTAGCTCCAGAAAATAGGGTTCGTATTTGGTAGTTAATACACAACTTTTTTACGAATTAATAGAGTATAGAAATCGTCTGAAAATCAATTTTCAGACGATTTTTTTTTGCTCAATTTTTTGAAAGTGGTGTCACATGACAAACTAATTAATAGCTACAAAAACATTTAAACTGTAATTTTAGTTAGTAAACTATAAAAATAGTTGTGTAACTATAAAATTAGTAGTACGTTTGTTTTCGTAAGTTTTTAGTTGCGCAAAAAATAGAATATGAAAAAATTAACCAACAAAGAAGAAGAGGTGTTAAAAATTTTATGGAAGCTTAAAAAAGCTTTTGTAAAAGATGTTTTGGCAGAGTTTGGGGATGATAAACCACATTACAACACCTTGTCTACCATTATAAGGCATTTGGAAGAGAAAGGCTATGTTAGTTATACGGCTTATGGCAATACGCATCAATACTATCCCATCATAGAAAAGGAAGCCTATAGAAATGGATTTATGAATAGAGCTATTGCAGACTTTTACAGCAACTCGTACAAAAATCTGGTATCTCACTTTGCCAATGAGGAAAAAATTAGTGTCGCAGAGTTAAAAGAGATTATCAACCATATAGAAAAAAACAACTAATGGAAGCTTTCATATACTTAGGTAAAAGCAGTTTGGTTCTTGCGTTATTTTACTGTTGTTTTCAACTTTTTTTAAGAAACGAGACCTTCTTTACAGCCAAACGTTGGTTTTTAATAGCAGGCATTGCAATTGCAATGATCTTTCCGTTTGTAATTTTAAAAAGAATAGTAGCCATTTCAACCCCTAGTTTTGATATCAATGCTTTTGTAAATGCGACAACAAATGCAGAAATAATTATAGAAAGTACAGATTGGTGGTTTGTGGGGGTTACCATTTATGCCGCTGGTGTTGCTTTCTTTTTAATCCGTTTTGGCATTCAATTACTCTCATTACGCAAGCTTATTAGTGAAGGAGAAATAGAAAAAAAAGATGGTTTTAAAATGGTAAGGGTATCGAAAGATACCAGCGCATTTTCATTTTTTAATTATGTTGTGTACAATCCAGAACTACATACACCCAAACAGCTAGCAACTATTATAGAACATGAAAAATTACATTCCATTCAAAAGCATTCTATAGATATGCTCTTGGCGCATTTGGTATGTATGCTGCAATGGGCAAATCCTTTGGCGTGGTTGTATAAGAAGACGCTTTCACAAAACCTAGAATTTTTGGCAGATGCAGCAACTACTACTAACCTCAATAACAAAAAGGAATATCAGTATTTGTTATTACATCAATCCAACCCAAACCAAGCATCTATATCATTTACAAATACATTTTTTAATTCAATCATCAAAAAACGAATCGTCATGTTAAACAAAAACAAATCAAAAAAACAAAGTTTACTTAAAATGGGGGTTGTGGTACCATTTTTAGCAATTGCATTATTTACTATAAATACTAAAACTATTGCGCAAGTACCAATGAGTGTGAATACCACAGCACCAATAGTTAAAACCTGGGGAGTGTCAACTGGAGTTAAAATAACTTCAAAATTTACGGATGAAGAGTTGAAAAGGGTAAGTAACGAAGCTAAAATCATAAAAATTGATTTAAAGTTTGAGAAAATAAGGAGGAATGCAAGTGGCGAAATAACAGCTATTTCATCTTCTTTTAAGTATGGTGAAACAAATTCAGGAAACTTTGACCTTTCTGGTATTAAACCAATAAAACCTTTTCAATTTGCCATAAAAATGACTGCAGATGGCAAGGAGGTTGAAGAAGTCGCGTTTAAGACTGGGGTAAATGCATCTCAGCCCCTTAACAGAATAACTGTTGAAGGTCATCCTATTAAAGGCAAGAAAAAACCATTGTTTTTTATAGATGGTAAGGAAATGGATGAATCTTTTGATGAAAATCAATTAAATCCTGAAAATATAGACAGTATATCTATATTAAAAGGAGAAAAGGCTGAAGATGTATATGGAGCTAAAGCAAAAAATGGTGTTGTAATGATTGCAACTAAAGGAAATCAACAAGATATAAATGCATATCAAGCTACGAATAAACTAACAGTAGTAGGCCAAAGTATTTATGGTGATAAAAAACCATTAATTGTCCTAGATGGTATAGAAATGGAAAGTTCTTATGATCTAGAATCTATAAATCCGGTTAATATTGAAAGTGTTTCCGTTTTAAAGGGAAAAAAGGCTAAAGATGCTTATGGAGCTAAGGGGAAGTACGGTGTTGTAGTTATCACATCTAATAATAGTGATGTACGTACCGACCAATCTAAAACCAAAACGATCACACATAGGATTGTTACCGATAAAAAACCACTAATTGTCCTAGACGGTAAAGAAATGGAAAGTTCATTTGATATGGAATCTATAGACCCGGATAACATAAAAAGTGTAAACGTATTAAAAGGAGAAAAGGCCACTGAAAAATATGGTAAAAAGGGCAAAGATGGTGTTGTAGAAATAACCACTAAAAAATAATTTTTACGGTACCAACCCATAAAAAAGGTAAACGAACCTCACCAACTTAATGAAGTAGTCTGTAGCTAAACTTAGGAGTAGTTAACAGATTACTTCATTTTATATACACCGTTTTCTTGTTTACAAAGGCTAAGATACCTTCCTGAGATAATTCCCTACCATAGCCAGAAGATTTTGTGCCTCCAAATGGTAATCTTGGGTCAGATTTCACCATTTCGTTTACAAAAAAAGCACCGTCTTCTATCTGGTCTATAGCCTCCCGAGCAGCATCTAAGTCTTCTGTAAATAGCATTGCTCCTAAACCAAACCTAGAATTATTGGCTAACTCCAAACTATGCTTTTTGTTTTTGGCTTTTACTATGGCTGCTACCGGCCCAAAGGTTTCTTCTTTAAAAACGGGCATTTCTTCTGTAACATCGGTAAGAATTGTAGGCGCATAGTTCGTCTTAGATAGTGTATTACCTAACACTACTGTTGCTCCTTTTTTTACAGAGTCGTCTACTTGTTTTTTTAACTCTTTGGCTAGGTCTGTACGAGCCATAGAAGCCATAAAAGTTTCTTCCTCTTGTGGATTGCCAATTTTTAAGGCTTCAACTTCTTTTTTAAATCGGTCTAAAAAGTCATCATAAATTCCTTCTTCTACAATAAACCTTTTAGCAGCAATGCAACTTTGACCGGTATTTTGAAACCGTGCTTGTACCATGGTAGGGATATGGGTTGCTAAATCCGCATCGTTCCAAACAATACAAGCATTGTTGCCTCCTAATTCCAATACAGCTTTTTTAAGATTTTTGCCCGCTATCGCCGCAATAGATTTACCTGCTTTTTCACTACCGGTAACACTAACTGCCTGTATAAAAGGATGTTCTAACACTGTTTCTGTGAGGCTATGATCTGCAATTATTGTTTGGAAACATCCTTTAGGATACCCGGCACTTTCAAAGAGATTTTGGATGGCTAAGGCACAACCTGTAACGTTAGTAGCGTGTTTTAGAATACCTATATTTCCTGCGGTAAGTGTTGGTATAGCAAATCTAAATACCTGCCAAAAAGGATAGTTCCAGGGCATTACAGCTAGAACACCTCCAATGGGATCATAACTAATAAAACTTTCTTGAGCTTCGGTGTCTATAATGGCATCGCTTAAAAAGTTATCTGCGTTTTTCGC
The DNA here is from genome assembly GCF_023015805.1 of Cellulophaga sp. F20128. Classification (GTDB taxonomy): domain Bacteria; phylum Bacteroidota; class Bacteroidia; order Flavobacteriales; family Flavobacteriaceae; genus Cellulophaga. The sequence goes on along the minus strand of NZ_JALKBA010000001.1, from coordinate 361,930 downwards.
ATAAAAGTCGCACAACCAAACACATTTATCAATTTCGGCTCTACTTTGGGTTATGGGTTTACCCATTTCGGCAGTCATTAAAGTGGATAGGTCTTCTCTTTTGTCTACCAATTGTTCCGCCAGTTTTTTTAGTAGCGTGGTACGCTCTTTTATGCTTGTCTTTTTCCAGTTTGAAAATGCTTTTTCAGCTGTTTTTAATACATCCTCAATTTGCTCCTTGTTCTGCAGTTTGTAGGTTTGTATCGATTTTTCTGTGTAAGGATTTCTAGTTGTTATTGTGTTGTTCATCGTTGTGATATTTAAAAAGCACTCTATTTTTCTTGATCAAAAATAGCTTAGCGTAGTAGGTTTGTTTAATGCATACCATTAAATGATTAGCTGTATTAAAGTTATTCATCTTTCTTTTTAACTCCTTTACCGGTAAGCGTGTTTAACATCCCTTCCTTTACATTAAGCCAAAGGTAATTGAAAAATGATTTCGTAGGGTCTCTATCCACTTCAATGGCTCCATGGCGGTAGCCTTCATCATCAGTGGCTGATCCATCATTAATGAAAATGTTACCAATTTTGGTGAGTAATTTGTTTACTCCTAATCTATCTTTTTTTAAAATACGAAACTTAAAGTTATCATACTTCATCTTCATATTACCCGTAGATTTTATTCTGTTACCGCTGATGGTAAAATACATGGTATGCATATCTCCTTCGGCCTGGGCCCTTAGGTTGGATTTTAAAAAGGGATTTAAACTTACTATGTTTAAATTTTTAAAGTTACCCGATGCCGTAAATGAGTCGGACACATCAGAGGCATAAAAACTCCAATTTAAGTGTAATGGGGTTTTGTTCATAACCATAGTTTCTGCCTTAATACTAGTTTTCTCCTTGGCAAGAGGGGTGTTGTTTATTTGATCTATGGTGGCATTCAGTTTAGAAAAAAATAGTTTTTCTGGGTCAATGTTTGTTTCTAATCGCTCTTCATAGGAGACATAGCCATCTGTTAATTTAACTTCCGTAATGTTAATGTTTGCGGTAGCTGTTCTCAGTAATTGGCTGTATAAGGGTTTATAACTTAAATCATCTTTTACGCGTTTGTCTCTATATATTTCTATTCTGGGTGTATTGATTTTAATTTTAGGTGACTTAATAAAGAGTTGATCCTCAACAAAACCAATACGTAACTTTTTTACTGTAGTTTTAGGAATGGTAAGGTTTACTTGGTCTCTTTCTGTAAAGAGATTTTTGGTGAGTTCTTCTCTTGTATATTTAGACTTTAGATTAAAATCATATATAGCTAATTCTTCCTTGGTTGCTGTTATACTTCCAATTTTTAACTGTTCAAAACGCCCTAGGTCCAACAAGAGATTTTTGGTAGATAACTCATAATTGGCATAGGTGAATGGGATTTTATTTTTTATTGTTTCGGTAGTGATAACAATCTTCTTTAAACTAAGGTTCAATTTTTTTACACTAGCTAAATTTTGGGTAGTTGAATTTTTAATTTCGATTGTACCGTCTACAATTTTCAATTCTGAAATGTTGATGTTTTTTGGGAACGGTTTTGTTTGTTGTTCTTCGGAATTTGAGCGGGAGGTTTCTTTAGAGACTTCAAATTTTAATCTTGGTTTGTTCACTATTAATTGCTGTAAAGAGATGGTGTTATCTAGCAGTAGGTTAAAATACCCAATGTCTTTTACGGTGAGTTGATCCAGTTTTAATTCTGCTTGTTTGGCTAAAGAATCTCTGTTGAAGAATGCAACTTTAATACTGTCTACAACTAGGTTGCCAGAGGCAAGGTTAAGCCTTAAGTTGGTGTAGCTAATTTGGAGATGAGAAGGTGTTTTTTTGTCAATAAAGTTTTCTATTCGTTTTTTGACCACCCATTGTAGGGTTATAAAAAGAATAAAAAATACACTTACCGCAAGCGCTATTAGTTTTAGTGTTTTGTTTTTTCTTGCCATTTCATTTTAAAGGTCATTGGAGCGTAAAATACACCCCTAAATTTCCAATAAAAAGTTATGTTATAATGACACAAGCCAATAAATGTTTAACTGATATGCTAAATTAAAGTTTTATAGCAAAGCCATTGGCCTGTTCAATGGTGTAATAGGTATGATCTGGATTATCTCTATTTAATTTTAGTTTTCCTTTTACGGAGATTAGGTCGTCCATAAGAAAGGTAGGTTTGGCATCAAAATACAATTCTATAATAGTTTCTGGCCCTCCATTTCCACAAAAGAAACAAGATGCCATTGGGTTGTTGGAAAGCATATAGGTGTCTTTTTCACCTTCTAGAATTAGGAAGTAACCAATTATGGAAATTTCTTTACCTTCTAAGGCAATCATTTGTTTGGTATAGGTAGGTGTTAAAAACTCACCCAATTCTGCACCTCCTTCAGGTACATCGTAGGCAACCCCCAAAATCATATCATCCCAATCTAACAAGGCTTGCGATATGGCAACTTGAGTAAAGAGTATAAAAACTGATAATAATCCTAATTTTTTAAGCATAACACTATTTTTTTCAAAGATACTATTTCAATAATTGTTCCAGAACATTTGAAGGCATGACTACAGTACTTGTTTGTCCTTTTTTAATTGTTTTTTTAATTCCGGATACGGTACTTTTTGTACTGCAATATCTTGATCAATGGCTATGCAAGCTGCGGTGGCAGCAGACTGGCCTAAAATCATAAAAACAGGTTCCATTCGTATCGATCCAAATGCCATATGGGAAGCAGACAAGCAAACCGGAACCAACAAATTGGTACATTCTTTTTCATTGGGTACAATAGCTTTGTAGCTTATTGGGTAGGGTGGAAAGCCACCAACTTCTACATCCCCTTCGTTTTTTACAAAACCGTTTTGGTCTATATAACGTTGCGTATGATGAGAATCCATAGTGTAGGCACCCATTCCAATAGATTGGTCGGCAGAAATTGAATCTTGGGTACAATGGTGTTCTGTCATTACAAAATCACTAACCATCCTTCTCGCCTCTCTAATATATAATTGGGGTGTCCAATGTCCATTGGTGGTATATTCATCTTTTGGAAGCCCCCATTTTATATATTCTTCTCTAATTTCGGCTGGAACTCTAGGGTGGTTTCCAAGTGTCCATAATAATCCTTTTTGATAGACTTCATGGGCCTTAACAATGGCTTCCCTAGTTTTATAATCGCCGTCGGGATAGTCATAGTTTTTTCCAATATAGTCTGTGGAGAAAGGACCTTTGTTGTTGGAATCTGTTTTCCGATTCGGCATCATTGACATAATAAAAAACGGGCCTTTGTAGCCGGCTTCTATTGCTCTAAATAATAACTCGTACTCTAATTCTTTATAATCTTTTGGTTTATCAACTAAAATCTGGTTTTCTGGTACATCCGTAATGCACATTCTAAAGCAGAAGGCTTGTACTTTATCATCTCCAGTACCATCTTTTGCAATGGCGGCATTTACGTTGGGTAGTAAGCCGCTATTAGCATCTCCTTTAACAATATAAGGATCCACACCGTCAGGAAATTGATGGTAATAACCCAAGGCTGTTTGTACCCCGCTTAATGTTTCGTTGTACTTAGAATTGGGTTCCCGGCCTATGGTATAACTGATATTACTTTTTGCCAATAAATCACCTTCATAGGTAGCATCAATAAAAATTTTGCCATAGTACTTATTGCCAGATTCCATTTCAATGGAAATGATTTTTCCGTTTTCTTTGTTTGCATTTTTTGATAGATCTAAACGTTCATTATAAACAACGTCTATGTTGTATTCTTTAACCATATCTGCAAATACTTCTTTTGCTACTTTGGGTTCAAAAGTCCACATAGAAGTTGCGGTATCATTCTTAATATAGGCTTCCCTTTTTTCAAATTTCCAGGCCTTAGGATTCGCATATTTTTGTGCAATACGTTCGTAAAATTCTCGAGAAATACCTCCAATAGCTTGTTTGTTTCCAATATCAGTAGCCCCCAAACCTCCGGTAGAAAGTCCGCCAATTGTAGCGCTTGGCTCTATTACTATGGCAGTTTTGCCCATTTTAGTGGCTTGGATGGCTGCAACGATACCGGAAGATGTTCCGCCATAAATTACAAGGTCGTATGTAGGCGTTGCAGGTTGCTCAGAACAGGATGCCATACCTATACAAAATAGGGGAAGTAGGTACTTAAACAATAGGATTCTTCTTTTCATAATGCTCTTTATTTTTCTGTGGATAATATTTTAGAAACGTTTAATTTAAAAACAGATAGCGAAGCTAAAATAGAAGCCAAAGCGGTAATAGCCAAAGTTGCAACTAACAATATTGCTTCCCATGTAGTGGGTAGACCTAAACTTAGGGAATACCCATAGCTATCTTGAGCATAAGCGGCAATTACCCATAATCCTATTCTACCTATAAGCCATCCAAAAATAAAGCCTATAAGCCCTAAAAACAAGCCTTCTAATAGAACGAGCCATAGTAGCTGACCAGAAGTTGCACCATAGGTGCGCAATAGGGCCAACTCTTGCCTACGTTCGCGGATAGCCTTTAAAAGACTAATAAAAATACTTAAACCTGAGACCAGAAGAATGGCAATTGCAATAAGTTGAATGGTTTGTACTCCAACACCCAATAAGCGAACCAAACGGTTAATCTCTAAGGAAGGCAAGGCAGCTTGCATGTTGGTTTTGTCATTAATATACCGTGGCAACTGTACCATTGCCATTGGATTTCTAAATTGAATTAGTAGTGAGGTTATTTCTAAATCTTCGTGCTTGTGTTCTTCTTCCGCATGTCCATGAACATCCCAAATGCTTTCTAAATTGGTGACTATTAAATTGTCTACTACACTCCCCGTAGATTCCAAAACACCCACCACAACAAACGGATGTCCGTGGTGTTCTTGTAAACTTTGATCTGCTAATCCGTGTGAACTTAAAAAGGTGTCGCCTAGCTTTAATTTTAGTTTTTTGGCTGAAGTACTCCCTAGAACTACTTCATGAGATTTAGAAAAAAACCGACCCATTTTTAAATTGGCGTGATACATCGCAAAATACGTACTGTCCGTGCCTAAAATACGAACCCCTTTGTAGTTGTCACCATAAGATACAGGAATTGCCGTTTTTATAAGTCGACTTTTTTTGAGTTTTTCAGCTTCTATTAATTTAATATTTCCGGTAGGGGCATCGATATGTAAAACGGAAGAAAGCACCAATTGTAATGGACTTCCCTTTGCACCAACTACCAAATCTACAGGTTTTATATTTTTATCTAAGTTGCCTTTTACTTGCTCGCTTAGTTGCAGCATAAAGGTTACAAGTGCTACACTTAAAACTAACAATAGCAAACTTAGCAAAGCATTTAAAGGCTTTGACACTAAATTTTTAAAACTGAGTTTTACAAGATTCATAACTGTAAATGGTTTTTGAACATTGTTTTTACTCGTTGATCATGTGTAATTATAAGTAAGTTCGCTTTGCTGAGACTAGCTTCTTCTTTCAAAAGTTCAATTACTTTTTCACAATTCTCATCATCCAGGCTAGCGGTTGGTTCATCGGCAAAAATTACCTTAGGTTTGTTTATGAGCGCTATGGCAATAGACAAACGCTGACGTTGTCCTTCACTTAGGGCGGTAACCTTTTTGTCTAATTGATCTAGAATTCCTAATCTAGCTGCTAGCTCTCGAATTCTTTTAATGTCTTTTTTCTTGTCGGGAAAATAGAGTCGCAATGCTAAATTTTCGCTGACAGAAAGTGAACTAATAAAATAATCATTCTGGAAAATAATTCCCATTTTCCTTCCTCTAAAAGCGTCTAGTTGTTTTCTAGATAAGCTGGGCAATTCTGTAGCGTCTATGGTAATGTTTCCCGAGCTCACTGGCAGTAGACCAGATAACAAATGCAATAATGTAGTCTTGCCAACCCCGGAGGCTCCTAAAATTAAAAGATGCTCCCCTTCTGCCAAGGAAATGTCCGGAAAATGAAATTCGGAATCGGGCGTGTATGAAAACTGAAGTTTGGTAGTCTTAATCATAATCTTAATAAACAAATATACCAATAGAAGTGTATCGTTTTCTGATTTAAGAATAAATTATGATTTGTAAGTGGAACTAGTATTTATTCTCTCCTGAAATCCACAACAAGGTTTGGATGTTCTTTTTTAAATTGAAGGACAGTAGCTTCTGTGATATTGGTTTGCCACAAATATACTTTTTTAAGTGTTTTAAGTTTTGAGAGTAGTGGGAATACTTGGTCTGTTACCCCAGTGTTGTATAAATTAAGAACCTCTAGATGTTCTAGAGCCGTCAAATGTTCTAAACCTTTGTCTGTAATGTTAGTATTGCTGAGGTCTAAGCGGATAAGGTTGTTTAATGCACCAATTTTTTCAAGCTGAGTATCCGTTATATTGCTGTTGCTTAGGTTTAACCAAAGCAATTGTTCTTTAAGTTGAAGCAATAAGATTAGATCGTTAGGCAGTAGGCTTTGTTCACTTAAACTTAAATTAAGATCTAAAAAGTTGTTGTCGTTCATGAGACGGTTAATCACAAAACCGCGTTTGGCTAGGGTATCTATAACTTTGCCTTTTGGAGGGGCTACCTGTTGCGAGTACAACTGATTTTTTTTGTTTAGGCCTAAATAATTTTCAGCCAGCGTACGTGTTTTTTTGTCGGGGTTTAAGGCAGTAAAGTATCCAGTATCGGGTGCACCATTGCTAATCCACCATTCAATAAGGTTAACTTCTTGAGTTGTAAGAGGTCTTTTGCCCTCTGACGGCATAAAGTCTTCGTGGTTTTCTGGCAGTGTTATTCTGTGCAATAATTCACTTTTTAGGGGTTTTCCAGGAACAATGGCTGCGCCATTTTCACCACCTTTTAACATATTGACATAGGAGTTTAGCTTTAATCCACCTTTCCTTTTGCCATCATTATGGCAACTTATGCAGGTACTGTTCATCATGGGCATAACGATATCTAGAAAAACATCAGCAGAATCTAAAACAACAACTTTTTTACGTGCTTCAACCTTGTCTGGCAATCCAGCTAAATTTCTAACTGTATTTGGGGCGTATTCTAGCAAGTAGGTTGAGCCATGTGTTAGATTTCCTCCTAAATGTCCGGTAATGCCGATAGAAATGGCTACGATAATTGTAAATGCCCATTTGGAGTAGGTAAAGGTGGTTTTGCCTTGTTTGGTACTATAATAGCAGCCAATAATAAATAGTAATACCCCTACACCCATCCATTTGTGCCAAAAAAGGGTGTCTGGGTCGTAATCGCCAGAAAGGGATAAAAAATAACCGAATAGCACTGCAAAAAAGGTGCTTGCTATCCCGAGGAGCCAGATGTATGAAACAAAAGGTTCAAGAGGTTTAAACTTTGGTTTTTGGGATGCAAATTGGGCGATGACAGCCATAAAAATAAACCCAATAGGTAAATGTACCACAAGTGGGTGTAGTCTACCTAAAAAGAGAATAAAGTCCGATGGGTTCTCTAAAAACCCAATAGTAAATACAATCAATGAGCTGTTATTTTAAGGGCGACCCTTTAATTTTTTTACCGTTTGTAGTCAATACTTGAAAATGATGTGCATTGTGGCCAGAATAACTCCATAGCATTTCTTTATTTGGGTTGACTTCAATAATTTTTAAACCGCCTTTGGCGCCATAACTTGTAATTACGGTATTACCGTTTGGTAATCTTTGTGCACCACAGGGATCTGCCAATGGATTTCCCTCTAAGTCTGCATTGGTAAGTTTCCATACCACCTTTCCTTCAGTATCTAATTCTACCACTTTATTGCCGTGTGTAAGTGTAACTACGGTGTTTCCATTTTTTAGTCGTATTGCTGTAAAAGGCCAGTTTTCTGCAGCTCTGCCGCCAAGGGCATCTGCGTCTGTTTTAAAAGTTTTAATGACGTCTCCATTTGGCGTATATTCTTTAACCGCAAACGCCAATAAATGGGGTGCTAAATAATTGCCATTTTTAAGTTTTCTGGCCATACGAGTTTGCATGTGTACATTGTCGGTATCTGGCTGTAAAGGTATGGATTTTACAACTACACCTTTTTTGTTTACTTCAATAATACGGGGACTTTTACCAGATTCCGTAATCATAGTATTACCATTTTTTAAGCGAACGGCGGTACCTAATTCCATAGACTTTTCAGCTCTTGTATAGGTAAATATTACTTCTTTTTTCTTGTTGTATTCCCGTACCTCATCGCCCCAACAAATTAGTATATTTCCATTTTTAAGTACGTAGCCGTCTCTAGCACTTGCTTTTTTAGAATCCCAAACTACTTCATTATTTTCGCCTAAAATTCCGGTAAATTGTGGGCCTGCAATAAAGAGGGAGTGTTTTATTTCTGCTTGGGTCCACGCTTGTTGGCCCATAATAAAAAGTGGTGCTAACAACCACATTATAAATACAGTTTGTTGTATTGTTTTTTTCATTTTTTTTTCATTTATTAAGCCAATACGTCTTTTATGATATGGCCGTGAACGTCTGTAAGTCGCATGTCGCGACCTCCAAAACGGAAGGTTAGTTGTTCGTGATTTATACCGAGCAAATGCATAATGGTAGCGTGTAAATCGTGGATGGTAACAGGGTTTTCTACGACTCTGTATCCATATTCATCTGTTTTTCCAAAAATGGTGCCTCCTTTTATGCCTGCGCCAGCCATCCACATGCTAAAAGCCGAGGGGTTGTGGTCGCGACCATTAGCACCTTGTGCAAAGGGTGTTCTTCCAAATTCCCCAGTCCAGACGACCAAGGTCTCTTCAAGCAAGCCACGGGATTTTAAATCTTTTAATAGACCGGCAATAGGTTGGTCTACGGCATGAGCGTTACGTTCGTGTCCATTTTTAAGGTTACTGTGTTGGTCCCACCGATCAAAACCACTTATGTTGGGACAGGTTAACTCCACAAATCGAACACCGCGCTCTACCAACCTACGAGCTAATAGGCATTGCGAAGCATATCCTTTTTTATGAGGGTCGTCTGAATCTAAGCCATATAATTTCTTGGTGGCTTCTGACTCAGATTTAAATTCTGTTAGTTCTGGGATTGAAGTTTGCATTTTATAAGCCAATTCATAATTAGAAATAGCTGATTCCACGGCGTCTTCTTCGCCCATTTTAGAGATAAGGCTTTGGTCCATTTGTTTGATGAAATCTAGTTTTTGTTCTTGCAAATTAGCTCCATCCTCTTTCGGTACTATGTTTGCAACAGGTTCTGGACCAGATTTAAAGATAGAGGCTTGATAGGAAGCAGGTAAAAATCCATTTTTAAAATTATCCAAGCCGCCAGGAGGCACTAAGCCACCATCTAGTACCACATATCCAGGAATGTTTTTATTTTCACTACCCAAGCCATAGGTCATCCAAGAGCCCATACTTGGCCTTCCTTGTATACCGCTACCCGTGTGTAAAAAGTAATTGGCATTGGTGTGTTCTGGGAAATTTGAAGTCATAGAACGGATGACTGCAAGATCATCTGCACAGGTTGCAATATGTGGAAAAAGTTCGCTGATTGGTATCCCAGAATTTCCATATTGAGTAAACTCCCATGGACTTTTTAAAATTTTACCTACGTTATCAAATTGCGTAGCATCTACTTTGAATTTTTTTCTAGGGTCTTCGCCATTTTCTTTTGCTAATCTTGGTTTTGGGTCAAAAGAATCTACTTGAGAAACACCGCCATCCATATATAAAAAGATTACATTTTTAGCTTTTGGAAGGTAATGCGGTCCCAAATATAAATTAGAAGCTGCATTATTTTTTGGACGCTCACAGCCCAATAAGGGCAGGCCTCCAAACAAGCTCATAAAGGCAAGGGAACCAAAGCCACCTTTACAGATGTCTAGCATTTCTCGGCGCGAAAGTGAACGCTGCATAAAATTGTGGTACTTGCTCATTAGATTAGGTATATAAATTCCTTTAGGTTAAAAATACTATGGCAATAGGTGGTCCAAATGCTAGTTTCTTTGTCTAAACCCTTTGGTAACTCTTGCTCCTTCCTATTTTGAAGCATTGTAATAAAGGTTTTTGCTTTCGTGATTTCATCAGCAGTTGCGGAACGAGAAAAAGTTTTCATATAGACCCAATTCACCTTGTTTTCAAATGATAAATTGGCTGCGGCTAGTAATTGTTGCGCCATTAATTCTGCTTGTTTGGCCACAAAGGGATCGTTCATAATAATCAGCGATTGCGACGGCACGTTGGTTACATTTCGTTTTCCAAAGGTGCTAAAGGGCATTGGCCTATCAAAAGTAGTCATCATTGGTTCTAGGAAGTTACGGCGCACCTCTTGATAAATGCTTCTTCTGCCACCACCATCTAAAGGACCAGAGGTAGCTGGTCTACCCCTTCCTTGCATAAAATCGGTAAGATGCGTTGCAATGGGCTTTCCGTAAAGGGTTGTGTCTAAATTTCCGGAAACGGACAATAGAGCATCTCGTATGGCTTCAGACTCTAATCGCCTAACTGGAAAAGATGCCAAATAGATATTTGTAGGATCTTTTTCGGCTAGTTCTTCAGATCTAATTGTACTTCTTTGAAATGCTTCGGATACGACGATTTGCCGAATCATTTTTTTAATAGACCATCCTTCTTCTTGAAAATTTATAGCCAAAAAATCCAAAAGTTCGGGGTGGGTAGGTAGTTTTCCTTGAAGACCAAAATTGTCTACGGTTTCTACAATACCTTTTCCAAAAAGGTGGTGCCAGATACGGTTTACCATAACCCTAGACGTAAGCGGATTGTCTTTGTTTAACATAGCATTTGCCATTTCTAAACGGCCACTTCCTGCTGCCGAATACGGAATGTCTCCCAAAGGTAAAGCTGATAAAAACCGCCTAGGGATACTGTCTTCCGACAATTCTTTATAGCTTCCTCTATTAAAAATAGGACTATTAATGGCAAAGCCATCGTAAACACCATAGAAAAAAGAATTGGACTTTAGTTTTTTAGCAAGTCTTTCACTACTATCTATCATCACTTTTAGTGCTGGAAATTGGGAAGGTAATTGTCCTTTTTTAAGTTGTTTATTTACTGTTTTCACCAATTGCGAAGAGACACCTATGGCATTAGGCTCGCGGTCATTACCTATAGTTTTGGGCCATTCCTCATCATAGGCAATAGCGTATTCGGCCTCTATAAAAGCATCTTCAGGCAGACTGTAGTCGTGTCTATTGTACCCACCTGGTAATATTTCGATATAAGCTTTATGGCCTTTTAAGGATGCAACATTAAACGTATGGTTGTTCCATTCAGGCGTATTAATTCCCCGAGTCAAATTTCCGTAAATAGGATTCTGAATTAATTGAAAATTATCAACAACGATCCGAATTGTACTTTTTACGCCTAAGGCTCTGATCCCGATAAAATCAGTATCTATTACAAAATTTGGAGAGCGTAGAGCTCCAAAAATACTTAGTCCCATTGCTTTACTAGAAGCACGACCTTCATCAAGGCGTATTAATTTTTCAGTGTTTTTGTCAAGTATCGGATTACCTAATGTAGTCCCATTTCCAAAACCTAGTCCATTACTTTTCCATCCATTAAAATCTGAATTCCTAAAATCGCCTATTACCTTATAATTTGGAGTGTCTTTGGAAGGTACTTGCTTGTCTTTAATGCTGTGTTGTGCTTGTATTGATTTTGCTTTATCAGACCAAGAATCAGCAAGCATTTGTCTCATATAGGTTTGTAAACCTTCAATTTCTTGAACCGTTTGTTTTTTATCTTTAGATAACTCAGCCGGAATTGGAGAGAATCGAGTGCTTTCTATGACACCGTAAAAGGCGTAATAATCGGCAGCAGTAATGGGATCAAATTTATGATCATGGCATTTGGCACATGAAACCGTTAGTCCTTGAAAAGTTTTTGTAGTAACGTCTATGATATTATCGATACGGTCCGCTTCATCTTGTCTAATATCAACCGGACTATGAGTGCCTTCACCCATAGCAAAAAAGGCGGTCCCCAAGGGAGATTCTAAAATACCATCTTCTTTGCCGTAGCGGGGATTTTCTAGTAAATCTCCAGCTAAATGCTCCTTTAGTAATTGGTCATATGCAATATCATCATTAAAAGCGCGTATGAGATAGTCTCGATATTTCCAAGCGCCAGTTATGGTGTAATCAAATTCATGTCCTTTTGTTTCGGCATAACGCGTTAAATCCATCCAATGGCGTGCCCAACGTTCTCCATAAGCGGGAGTATTCAGATAACTATCGACGAGCTGCTCATAGGCCAAGTCGCTTTTGTTTGCTATAAAGTTTTCAACGGCAGTAGGAGAAGGAGGAAGTCCGGTTAACAGATAGGAAACTCTTCGGATTAGCGTGTTTTTATCTGCAGTTGGCATTTTTTCTATTCCTTTTTCTTCAATACGCTTGTCTATAAAAGCATCAATTACATTATTATCGTTAGCATTTGCAGTGGTCGTAGGTTGTATAAAGGCCCAGTGATCTTTCCATTGAGCACCTTGATCTATCCATTTTTCCAGTAATGCTTTATCTCTTGGGGTTAATTTAAGATTAGATTCTGGCGGAGGCATGATTTGGTCTTCTGCCGTGTGATTAATTCGCCTTATTAAAAGACCTTTAGAAGACTTTTTAGGTACAATTGCATAACCGCCATCTTCTAATAATGCGGTAGCTCCTTCTAAATTGTCTAGTCTTAAGTTGGCTTTTCTACTGCTAGGATCTGGCCCATGACACAAATAACAGTTTTGTACTAAAATGGGTCTAATATGAAAATTAAAGTCTACAATTTCTGGTAAGGGTTCTGTGTATTCACCGGAGCTGCTACACGAAGACTGTAAAACAAGCATGGAGATAAGGACAATGAAAACGGACATTTTTGTAAAACTCACCGGTATTGTTTTATGGAATCACTCCAAATATAGAAAATTAAGAAAGCATAAATTACAACTTATTTTGCATAAAGTGATACTTTTTTGCGTAAAATGGATGTGTTTTTAGGGTTTTACAAGGATGAAATTAGTGAATAAAAAGCTTTTACGCACTAACCCTTGAAAGTATATGTTCTCTAAAGTCACTGGGGCTTATCTTGTATTTGTTTTTAAAAATCTTAGAGAAGTAACTTCTACTGCTAAAACCAATACTGTACACTACTTGAGAGATATTCATATCGGTATTTCTAATGAAATCTCGAGCTTCTTCTAATCGTACATGCCTAATATATTCTGTAACCGTACGGGCGTATAATACTTTAAAACCTTCTTGAAGTTTTGATTGCGATAGACCAGATTCTCTACAAAGCATATCTAAAGAATAGTCTTTAGACACTTCATTAAGTATCATTTTGGATATGTTCCGGACAATCTTAAGCTCACTTCTAAGTAAGGTAGTCTTTAAGTTTTTGTTATTTGTGGCTCTATTGTATTGTAAGAGGTGCATGGATAGAATATGGTATACCATTCCTTCTATTTGCATAATCCGAATCATTCCTTTTGTTTTTACTTTTCGCAAAGCACTTATTTTGTCCGCCATTTTTAAATTATAGGCTCCAAAATAGGAAAAGGTGTTCTCGTGATCTGTATCTAAAAAAACTTCATAGAGTTTTTTATTCAACTGATCTACATTATTAAGACGCTTTTTTAAAAACTGTTTTCGTGTAATTTGAATAACATTAATGGCTAGTTTTTTCCCCTTGGGAAAATAAAAGTAGTTGTAACCTCCGTCTTTACTTGTGATTATTACGGATTGAAATTGTTCTAATTTTTTGATCTGCTCATCAGTTTGATATCCAAAACGATGGCTGCAATCACCTTCTAGGCAATAGGTAAAATGAATTGGATTAAAATTAGAGGCATCCATTTCTATGGTTATATCATCAAAAAAGGTAATGTCATATTCTAATAAATTAACCCCCCAATCAAAAGTAATAAACCGGATGCTTCCTTTTGCAATTTTCGAATCTACAGCTAGTGTGTATTCACCCCAACGTTCTTCGATGGTACCACCAATAGCGTTTTGAATTTGCTTTACGGTACCTTCAATGCCTTTGGCATCAATACTGATTTTAATCATAATTCTTTGCAGTTGACCCATAAAATTGGTGTTTTTGATGAAAAAGTCAACAATCAAAGGTAAATAATTAATCATAAATGGGATGTTTTTTGTTTTTGCTGAAATGTTATACTAAAAAAAGCCCCTTTAAAAAGAGGCTTTTTTGCAACACAAATCATACGAATAATAATTAAACCAAATTTTTATTCAAAATAAATGGTTGCCGTTAATTAGTTTTATTTGCGATTATAATTCCTTCTTTTTAGGGTTACTGATATCCAATTGATTGTTAAATTCCAATGTTCGTATAGGAAAAGGAATATTAATATTATTGGTATCAAATGACTTTTTAATTGCTTTAATGGCTACACTTGTGGCATCTAACTTATTTTTTGCATTTTCAGAATCTACCCAAAAACGACAAATAAAGTTTATGGAACTATCCCCAAATTCTGTATAATAGAATTCTATTTCAGAATCGTCATCTGTTTTATAGAGTCCGCCAATAGCTACTTTGGTCAGCTTTTCAACTTGCTCTAAATCAGATTCGTAACCAACACCACAGGCAACAACAATTCTCATTTTTGTAGTTAGGGAGTAGTTTTTAAACGGGTTTTCGATGATTGTTTTATTAGGTATGACCACTAAATTATTATCAAATTCCTTAAGTACCACGCTATTTAGGTTGATGTCTATGACTTCACCGGCAAAACCTGTAGTTTCTATCCAGTTGCCTAGCTCTATTTTTTTCCGAAAAGACAGTACAATACCAGAAAGCAGGTTAGATAATGTGCCTTGTAAGGCTAGACCAATTACTAAACCAGAAATACCGGCCCCAGCCAATAAGGTGTTTAGTGTCTTGCTTAAGTCCATTGCTCCTAATGCTAAAAAGAGACCAACGAGAACTACAAATATGGCAGATATACGACCTATTAGTTGTGAAATACTGTTTTGTGGTATCCGTTTTGAAGCTAATTTAACAACCCATTTGTTTACAACACGAGCAATATAGTAGGAGACAACCATAACAATTATGGCAACAATAATATTGGGTAGGTTTTCAATGAAACTTGTAATCCAACCTTCTATTTTTTCTATTATTTCAAGAAATGATGTTTGTATTTTATCTTTCATTTACGTTTGGTTTGTTGATTAAAGTTTTGGAAGTTTACTCTTTCTACAAGTTAATAAACTTTTTCAATGGATTTTGTATTTAGTTGATCTTCAGTGTTTTTACGCCAAGCATCCAACATCCAACTCAATTTTTCCAAATTAGCGGTATAAGATCCTAACATGGCTATTGTTTCTTTATCCCCAGCTTTCTCTGCATTAGCCATTGTAGCTTTCATTTGTTCTAATAATTTTTGGTGATCACCTAAAATTTCGGAAATCATCTCAACATCTGTAATTAATGGAGAAACCTCCTTGATAGATGATGTTTCTAAGTATTTACTATAATTGCTAACAGGATGGTACCTTAGCGTTAAAACCCTTTCCGCAATTTCATCAATTTTTAATCGAGCATCGGTATACAGTTCTTCAAGCTTATCATGTAAGTCAAAAAAATTTTCACTTAATACGTTCCAATGAAAGCTTCTCAGTTTTTGGTAATAGATGCTATAATCTGCTAAAAGCAAATTTAATTCGCCAATAACGGGTATTAATTTAGTGTCACTAATATTTAAATAATTCAAATTGTTCGTGCGTTTTTATAGTATTCTAGCGTGGCTTTTCCACGCCTTGGTTTGTTTATAACAAAGTTAATCTTAGGGTCTGTTATGGCTTTGCTCATTTAAAATGAATCTTGCCTCAGATGATATGTGTATCTATTGGGATACCTATTATATAGTAGCTTAGCTAGGTATTTTAAATGAGTTAAGGTTTAAATTGATAGCGTTAAGGACTGTTGGTATAAAGCTGCACCTTTGTACTATAGAATTTAAATATTCAAAAAAGTAGTATTAACCTTTAAATTAATTAGTTATGTTAAGATGGACAATTACATTTGTAGTTCTGGCAATAATAGCGGGAATTTTAGGATTTGGAGGTATTGCGGCAGGAGCTGCCAGTATCGCTAAAATATTATTCTTTCTGTTTCTGATACTTTTTGTAGTATCATTATTTACAGGAAAAAAAAGAAATATATAAATTTAAAATTAACAACTTAAAACAACACATATGAAAAAAATAGCATATTTAGGATTGTTTACATTTGTTATGGCAATAGCTGTATCTGGATGTAGGGAAAATAAAAGTACAGGAGAAAAAATTGAAGACGGAATTGAGGAAGTAGGTGATGGAATTGAAGAAGGAGTAGAGGAAGTTGGGGATGAAATTGATGATGCTACAGACGATAATTAATGCGTTTTTTCTGTAGCCATTTAAAGAACAAGGAAATACAATATTTCCTTGTTCTTTTTTACAAATTTTAACAACCAATAAAAGTAGTATTCAGAAAGGTTTGCTATATATTAGCACAACAATTAGGATCAATTTTTGATTAATTAAAACACACACTATGAAAAAAATAATTTTTTTATTTTCAATTTTAGCCTTTTCCGCAATTAGCGTACATGGGCAGTCAATAGCTAAAAACGCATTAGGATTGCGTATTGGTGATAATGATGGTTTTGGTGGAGAAATATCGTACCAAAATTATTTGTCTGACAACAATAGGTTAGAATTAGACCTTGGCTGGCGTAATTCTAAAAACGTAGACGCCTTTAAATTAGTTGGTTTATACCAATGGGTACAACCTATAGATACTAATTTTAATTGGTATGTTGGTGTTGGTGGTGGTGTTGGTTCATTTGACGCTGGAGATAATGATGGTATATTTGCACTAGTTGCAGGGGATATAGGTATTGAATATAATTTTAATATTCCTTTGTTGATATCGCTAGATATGAGACCAGAACTTGGTTTTAACGATAGCTATTCCAACGATTTAGATCTGGATATCGCCTTAGGTATTCGATATCAATTTTAATATATAGGATCAATAGAAGTAAAAAAGGCTAGCATTTTAAATGCTAGCCTTTTTTTTTAAAACAAGAGTTTAATTTTTTCTACGATTTTTTGAGGTAAGTTATAGGGGGGATATCGCAAGGGTGCATCAAACCAATTCGCTTTTTTAATGATTGCTTTTTTGTGGGAAAAAGTATCGAAAGACATTTTACCGTGATAAGTTCCAATTCCACTACTACCTACACCACCAAACGGAAGTTTTTTATTGGTAATTTGTATGATCGTATCATTAATGGCGCCTCCACCAAAACTATAGGTTTGTATTATTTTTTTCTGAAATTTTTTATTCTTTGAAAAAACATAGGTGGCCAAAGGTTTGCCGTAATTCATCATATAACGGTCTATATCTGTTTCGTTTTCATAAGAGATTATTGGTAATATTGGCCCAAAAATTTCTCCTTCCATTAGCTTGCTATCCAATTTAGGTTCGTTTACTAGGGTGGGTGCTAAATAATTATCAGCTGCATTACTTTCGCCACCAAAAATAATTTCTTGTCCTTCCAGAAGCATTTTAAGGTTGTTAAAATGGTTGGCATCCACGGTGCGGGCATAATCGGGAGAAGCTTCAATGTTTCTTCCATAGGAAGCTTCAATACTATTTATTAAGGCCGCTACTAATTTTTCTTTTACTCGCTTATGAACCAAAATATAATCGGTTGCTATACAGGTTTGTCCGGCGTTTAAGAATTTACCCCATACAATGCGTTTTGCACTAAGTTCTATGGCAGCTGTTTCATCAACAATACAAGGGTTTTTACCTCCCAATTCTAAAGTGATTGGTGTTAAATGTTTGGCGGCACTTTCATAAAATAGTTTCCCAACCCGGGTGCTTCCTGTAAAGAATATATAATCCCATTTTTGGAGTAGTAATTCTTTAGAAACTTCTACACCTCCTTCAATCACGGTAACATATTCGGGATTAAATACTGCGGCAATGATTTCAGCAACAATCTTAGAAGTATTCGGTGTAATTTCTGAAGGTTTTATGACGGCTGTATTGCCTGCGGCTACTGCTCCAATTAATGGGGCTATAGCCAACTGAAAAGGATAGTTCCACGGTGCAACAATTAAAACGGTGCCAAAGGGCTCTTTATAAATCCAATCAGAGGAAGGGAAGTTTAACAGAGAAGCAGATACCTTTTCTGCTTGTGCCCAAAACCCTATGTTTTTTATGACGTAACTAAGCTCTGCCAGTACAAATTGGGTTTCAGCAGCCATGGATTCAAACCTTGGTTTTTTAAAGTCGGCATAGATGGCGTCGCAGATATCACTTTCCCTGTTTAGTATAACCTGACGTAATTTTTTCAGGGACTTTATCCGAAATGATACCTCTTTAGTTTGCTGTGATCTAAAGAAATTTTGTTGCTTTTTTAATACGTCCATTTGTTCTTTGTTTACACTAAAATTTAGAAAATTAACTACTACTATGTAGTACAAAAATACACCTTATTAACCAGCAAGTGCCTTTTCAATTTTCAGAAAGACTCTAAGGTTAAATGAAATAATAAGGTTGGCTTATCATAAGCTGCCTCTACCGTGTGAATTCCCAAGGCTACATTCATCGTCGTTTCGGTAATTTCCTTTAAAATCACGACCGTTGTTGTTTCTTTGAATCCTAAATATTCTCCTAGGATCAATTGTTTTTTACCTATAAAATTGACTGGGCCAGATGCGGTGTCTACGGTAAAATCTCCCTCGTTTATTTCCCAAGTAGCGTTGGTAATTGGGGTGTATAAGGCATTTGCCAAAGGAACATTGTTTAAATCTGCTGAGACAGCCGTGATATTTGCCCCGTGAAAAACACTTGCATGAATAATACCCATCAGGCTTTGCCCATCTATATTATCTACTTTGTAGGAACCGTCATATACAAAGGTAAAGGTATCTTCATAAGAAGCACCTAAGCCAACAGCGTCCAATAAATTATCAAATGAGGCGATCAACAAACCAAGATCATTTTCAATTAATCCAGCGCCTTCTTTCCCTGCGGTATATGCCTTTTTCAGTTTCCATGATTTTCCTTCGGGTCTCGCTTGCCCACCCGTGAGTAATATTTCAAGAGAGGGAAGGATGGTAACTTCTTTTGTTTCTGAAAACGTACCGTTTGCGCCATTCACCGTTAAAACCACCTGATATACTCCTGCACTTGAAAAAGCGTACACAGGGTCTTCTTCTGTACTGTTTGTGCCATCACCAAAATCCCACGAAATGGTGGATGCATTTTCTACAGTACCGTTAAAGGTAACTTGAGTGCCTTCAACCAAAAACTGAAAATCGGCCAAAGGTAACAATGGGGCGTCGTCAGAAGAACAGTTTACCATGGTTAAGCTCAGGAACAAAAAGGCTGCTATTTTTAAATATTTCATAGTTCTATATTTTTGAATTCAAACGATTAATTTTTATCCCACCAAACTGGGGTGTCTATTTTATTTGCGCCTTGTCTATTGATAGCCTCAGTAGCATTTGTCGTATTGGAACCCAATTCAAAGGAAGAATAATTAAATCTATGAGGCATTATACCGTTGGTTGCCCCCTTTGATAAATTGTCTGTTGTTCTAATGGGTATCATTGGATATCCTGTACGGCGAATGTGTGACCACCCTTCAAAGAAATTTGGTGTAAGGGCTAACCACATTTGTACGCCAATTTGTTCTTCATCATTGTTGCCCGCCAATGTTGCCGCTGGCGATGCAAGAAATGTCGTTATTTCGGGTGCAGCTACTTCCCATTGATTCATAGAAGTTTCAATTCCTTTCCGATATAGAGTATTGGCTGAAACAGGATCATTATCATAAGCCAAGGCAGCCTCAGCACGCAACAACCAAACTTCGGCAGCTGTTATTACATATAGCTTGCTATCTGGCGAAGCTAACGGAAGTCCCATATCTGATCTGTTTGCAAAATCTGAACTTCCAAAGGCTTGATCCGTAAGGCCGTTGACCATGCCCGAATAATCTCCATTCCCGTTTGTGCTAACAAAAACGGCTAATCTTGGGTCTTCAGTTCCTTGCAATTGGTCAATAAGTGTATTGGACACTTTTACCGATGGAAATCCTGTTCTTCTTGTAAACCAGGCGTTTCCAGTTCCTTCGGTTTC
Organism: Cellulophaga sp. F20128; assembly: GCF_023015805.1. Lineage (GTDB taxonomy): Bacteria > Bacteroidota > Bacteroidia > Flavobacteriales > Flavobacteriaceae > Cellulophaga. The sequence continues at coordinate 341,796 of NZ_JALKBA010000001.1, read as the reverse complement.
TATCATAAAGGCATCATGCGCCGTGGTTTCCATAAGGGGTTGTGATAGACATTGGTTAACCGTGGCTTCAGAAAGACCAGGGTCAACATAGCGTAATCGCATGGCCAACCGTAGGCGAACACTATTGGCAAAGCGTATCCATTTGGAAAGGTCGTTATTGAAGATTGGGTCAGAGTTAGGGTATCCCATTGTAGGGTCAGCAGTTTTTAATATAGTAATACTGTTCGTCAATCTTAGGATAAGGTCTTTGTAGATACTTTCTTGGGTGTCGTATTTTGGTTGTACGATGTTTTGTGATTTTCCCTTACCACCTTCGGTATAGGGAACATCCCCAAAGGCATCGGTTATTTTGGCATAGCCTAAAACGGCTATAATATGTGCCATTGCATTACGCACCTTGTTTGATGTTCCTTCGGCCGTGGTTAGTTCTAGGACCTCTTCAATATGCCGAATGGTGCCTCCGTAAAGGCCATTGAAAATACTGTTGTAATCCCCATCAAAACCATCTCCGTATTGATCGGGGGCACGCCACGTACTTCCGGCTACGTAATAATGAGCATGTTGTCCTGCAAAATGGCTAGATGCGTTATCGGATGTTCCTATAAATAAACTTCGAACAGCATTGGTAAATAAGGCTGCATCATCTATTGTTGTTACCGCATTTGGGTTATCGTACAAGTCCTCCAAATGGTTTTCACATGCAACGAACAATAGTAGGATTCCTAAGGCAACTACTGTTTTTCTAATTGTTTTTTGTATATTTTTCATAGTTGGCTTTATTAAAAGTTAAGTTTTAAATTAACACCATAGTTTCTTGTAGAAGGTAATGATGAATGTTCAAAGGCTGTACTTGTTGGTCCACTACTATAACTTCCTTCGGGATCAATATCACCCGAAGCGTTGTATAAAAAGAATAGGTTTCTACCTATGGCAGATATGCTGGCAGATTGAATACCAGTATTCCGCAACATGGTTTTTGGAAAATCAAATGTTAGGGCTACTTCTCTAAGTTTTACATTGGTAGCATCTATAATAAGATCTGTAGCAATTTCATTTGCGAATATATCTGTAAATTGTTTTAGAAAGGCGCTAGCTACAACCTCATTTGTAAAGCCAGTGTGTTCATTGATGCCTTCTTCAATAATTCCAGTTTCCCTGCCTACTAAACTCCGTTGATCTGTTCCAAAAAATAAGCGATACCCTCTCCCATAAGAATAATATTCGCCACCTACTTGGGCACTGATTAAGGTACTTAATGTTAGGTTTTTATAGCGAATTTTACTGGTAAAACCACCGTACCAATCAGGGTTAATATTACCTAATGCAACCCGATCACCACGTTTGGCTAGTCCGTCATTACCAATTATTTTTCTTCCAAAATTATCTCGTAAAAAATCATTGCCATAAATTGTTCCAAATTCTTGACCTGGTCTAGCTTCAACTGAAGCCGTCCATAAAGACCCTAAGGAAATACTCTCTAACCCTTGGTTTAAAGTGATTACCTTAGAGTTGCTTTTGGTAAAGTTAAAACCTAAGTCCCACTGAAAATTATCAGATTCAAAAGGGATAAGATTTAATTGGGCTTCATATCCTTTATTCTCTATTTCTCCCGCATTGATTACTTTAGAAGAATACCCGGTAGATCCTGAAATAGGTACTGCCATGATCTGGTCTGTAGTATTCGTTTGGTAATAAGTTACATCCAATTGAATCCGGTTATTTAAGAATCCTAAATCCGCTCCTATTTCCCAAGACTCTGAAGTTTCTGGTTTTAAATCAAAAGAAGGTAAACTTCCAGAAATGGAACCTATCGTATAGGGCAAAGTAACAGTCTGATCTATATTGTATACCGCCTGTGTTCTATACGGACTGGTATCATTACCAACCTTGGCATAGGACCCTCTAAGTTTACCTTGACTTAGAATGTTTGGGTTTATGCCTAAGATTTTAGAGAATAGAATACTCATGTTTTCCGAATGGTACCAATAGGAATTATTTTCTTTGGGTAGTGTAGAGGAGTGGTCGTTTCTAATGGTGGCATCAAAATAAAGGTACCCACCATAACCAAATTGCCCTAAGGCATAATAAGAGTAAATTCCTTTTTCGGAAATACTCTCCGAGCTAAAAGAGTTTTTGTAATTACTGATTCTATAGAAATTAGGAGTTTTACTATCATTGCCAGAGATGTTTAAAGAACTACTAGACTCATTTCTGTAGGTAGACCCTAAACTTCCAGTGAAATTAAAATCAGCTATTTTTGCTGTATAGGTGGCTAGAATATCTGAATTCCAAATGCGGCTTTTTCCACTATCATGATTGTATGACCCCAGGCCGTTACTTACAGCAACGGCTCCTCTTTCTCCAAAACTGGTATAATCATAGGAAATATAATCAACACCTGATTTAGCTGTGATATTGAAGGCATTATTTATTTTCCATTTGGTTGAAATAAACCCTTGAAAACGATCTTTTCCATCAAAGTTTCCTGCATTGTCTAATGCCCAATAAGGGTTGTTAAAGGTATTGTCTAAGTTCCATTTTATTTCTTCACCATTGGTATTAATTGTATTGTTGGCAACATCATTTAATCGGATATCACGTGGCATCAATGAGAGCTGTAATGCTGTATTTCCGCTACCTTCCCCTAATTGGGGTCTATTCTTTACTTTAGATGTGATATAGGTCATTTTTCCATCAACACTAAAGTTTTCTGTAAGTTGTGAGGAACCTCTAATACTAAATGTTTGTTTGTCTAGCGTATTATTAGCAATAATACCCTGGCTATTTTCATCTGTAATAGCAATTCTAAAAGAACCTTTTTCACTCTGTCCTTCAAAGGCAATACTATTTGCTAAGGTATATCCATTTTGGTAAAAGTCCTTATAGGGATCTGCACTAGAGTTGGGTGAAAATGTAGCTTGTTGACCCAACCAATTGGTATAGGGTTGTCTTTCCATTTTTGGCCCCCAACTCCATGAAAAAGGATAATCTAGAACAGGTCTTCCATCAGCATTAATAGGAGCAAAAGCTCCAAAAGCACCAGAGCCATATTCGTTTTGAAAGTCAGGAGTTAATGCTACTTCTGTGGTGTTAAAAGAGGAATTAAAGGAAATACCAACTCCTTCTTTTTTGATTCCTGTTTTGGTTGTTATTAAAATGACACCATTCATTCCTAAAGATCCATAAGCTGCTGCTGCGCCGGCACCTTTAAGAACGCTTATAGAGGCAACATTGTCTGGGTTAATATCTGAAAGTGCATCCCCGCGGTCAACACCACCCCAAGCAGAGCCACCACCACCACCGTTACTAATGGGAATACCATCTACGACTACCAGGGGCCTGTTAGATCCGTTGATGGTTGTGATGCCTCTTAGTAAAATTCTGCTAGAACCATCTACACCGGTGTTGTTTTGGGTTATTTGTAAACCTGAAACCTTACCAGAAAGTGAGTTCATAACATTATTCTCTCGCGCAACATTGACTTCCTCCGAAGATACTTGCGATACAGAGTAACCCAAAGACTCTTTGTCTCTTTGAATGTTGAGGGCGGTTACAACTACTTCTTCCATTTTTTGTGCATTGACCTCTAACCATACGGTTAGATTTGTATTTGCATCTACTGTAACTTCTTGAGTCAAATATCCTAAGGAGGAAAACACAATAATGTCTTCATTTTGAACTCCTTGAAGTTGAAAGTTGCCATCAAAATCTGTTGAAGCACCTTTGTTAGTTCCTTTAACCATAACGCTAACTCCCAAAAGTGGGGTGTTGGTGTCTTTTTCTAGGACCTTGCCAGAAATGGTTTTTTGAGCGTTGGTTGTCATTGAAAAACCAATTGCCACCAGTAAGATTATTATTTTCTTCATTTAGTTTTGGTTATTTAGTTGTTTTCCCATGATTGGGCAATGGTTTTTTATTCTTTTAAGGCTAGGATGTATTCAGCAACCGCCATTTTAGCCTCATCTGATAAATAATTTTGGGGAGGCATTTCCGGATAGTCTTCCCTTAGGTTTTTAGGATTACTGATATAATCTACAATGCCTTGAGGGTTGTTGTTGTGAATAGCTTGTATAATATTGGTGGGAACACCAATTAATCTTGAATTAAAGGCATGGCAACCTGCGCAAATACCGTAGTAGGTCAGTTCTCCTAGCTCATGGTCGGAAACAGATCTAGGCGCTACAGGTTCTGGAAGCATAAATGTGGTAATGTCTTTTGTGTCTGTTATTTGGGCTGGACCATAATTGTCAATGCCAAAAGAGCGATATTTATTTTTGTCTCTAATGGTACTTCCTGTACCACCGCCATAGGCAAAAATGTCTGGCCCTTTGGTGTCCATTTGCGTAAGCATAAGAGCTTTTAATTCGCCCGTAGGATTATTGCCATTGTTGTACATAATGTTATCTAAAATAACAACCCTATCTGGGTTGGGTTCAGAATTTGGATCATTGGCCTTAGGATCGCCATTGGTTAAATCTACTATGGTGATACCTGCATTGTCATTTCCAGTAATGATGTTGTTTTCTACAATAACATCATCTGCAGCCATAATCAAAATACCAGTTCCTGGCGGTATACCTGCCACTGTGGATCCTGGCGCTCCAAAATTCTCATGGTTGTTATTAACTATAAAATTGTTTCGAATGATGACGTCAAAAGTTGTTTTAATGGGAAGCCCTGGGGTTACAAAGGCTAATATGCCGCCCGTATTGTTATGGGCATAATTATTTTCCACCAAGCAGTGCCTAGAATTTTCTATCTCTATCCCTGCCACGTTATCAAAAACTTCATTGTGTATTACATCCACATTATCGCACATGCCCACATAAATTGCGGCATCTGCAATGACACTTAAAACGTTGTGTTCAATAAGTCCGTTTTTGCCATATTGTGGGAAGATACCATATACTCCTGTATCAATAATCCAGTTATTTCGAATGATAAAATTATTGCCAGCCTGCCCCATGATACCATTACCCTTATAATTAATGATTTTAAAGTTTTCAATTAAAATACCGTTGCCTGAATACAAAAAGGCGTCATTTATTTTCTTTTTACCGTCGAGTGTAGGCCACTTTCCATTGATGACAACACCTTGAAGGCTGATGTTATCTTTGTCTATATAAACATTCTCAGAATAGGTACCTGGAAATACCCGTATTAGGTCTCCGGGATTGGCTTCTTTTACGGCAGCTTGTATGGAGGATCCGCTTTTTACTTCAATTACTTTTCCATTAAAATCTTCTTTTTGAGCCATTTGGGTGGTATCTGTAGTAAAGCCCACATTTCTGTACTGCATAGTAGAAGGCATGGGTATGGTGGCTTCTGAGTATTTGTTGGCAAAGAATGTTTTGCCTACAAATACACCTATGCCTAGAAAGACAATGGCTGCAAGAAATTTGAATAAACCAGTTGTTTTTTTCATTTTATATTGAGTTTAGTTATTTAATTGCGTTTGTTAAACCTGATGGGACGGTAGGGGGTATTTTAGGTATAAAAGATTCGTCTGTTAGTGTTTTTAGAAAATCGACTAGTCTGTCTAGCTCATAGTCACTTAAATTGGGTTCCCAAATGTGCCAGTGTATTCTTAACTGCTCCCCTTTAGGAACTGCATGTCCTCTGCCATCTGTGTAAAACTGAACGGTTTCTCTCAGTGTTGCAAAATTTCCAGAATGCATATAGGGAGCTGTTTTTTCTATATTTCTTAGACTTGGTACTTTGAACCCACCACGTAGTGTACTGTCTTTAAAAGGAATTTCTGCTCCAGCATCTAAGGGCAAGCCATAAGGCTCTGGTGTTCCAATGATTGCAATTTGTTGATTGCTAAATAGCGGTGGGGTATGGCATTCTGCACAACGAGCAACAAAAGATCGAAAAACGTTAAGCCCTTCAATCTCTTTTTTGTTTAGGGCAGATTGGTAGCCATGTGCATATTGATCGTATTTGCTATTGAGCGAAATTAACGAGGTTTCAAAGGCAGTTAAGGCGGTGTAAATTTCTTCTAATTTAATTTGATCTTTTGTGTCTCTATTTGGAAAAGCTTCTGCAAACATTTGCAAATACTCTTCAAAAGAATTCATTGTTTTCACCAAGTTTTCTGGGGTGTTGTCCATTTCGTTGGAAGCAAAAAGAGGTCCTTCCAATTGTTCTTCTAAGGTGCTTGCCCGTCCATCCCAGAAAAATAATTTCATATAGGCAACATTCCATAAGGAAGGGGCACTACGGTCTAATTTTTGGCCATTCATTCCAATGCTTGTTGCTAGACCATCACTAAACCCTTTGCTAGGAATATGACATGTTGCACAAGAAATGGTGCCATTGCCCGATAGCGCAGGGTCAAAAAACAAATACCTTCCGAGGTCTATTTGCTGGGGAGAAAACCCATCACGTGCCTTTGGCAAAGCCGATTTTAATCCGCCTACACCTGGGTCATTTTCTGTGGTATATAGTTTGTATAAGTTTTGTGCAACACATTCATTTTTATCATTTAGCTTAAAGCCAGGCGGGCAGGTGTTTGTTAGTAAGAACACTTCCTCATATTCCGAGGTTACTTTTTTTCCGGCCACTAAAAATGAGAGAATTACAGCCAAAACGACTAATACAGAAAACTGTAAGAAATACTTTTTTTTGTTCACCCTTTTAAAATGTCTAAATCATGAAGTTTGTTTCCTTTAAAGAAAAGCGTGACAGCTTATTTTAGAAACACAACTGCATCCAAATTAATAGGATGGTGTCTAGAATAGGGTGAATTTGTTGATTTTGTGATGAAAATACCTATATAGGGACTAATGGGACACTTTTTTACAAACGGCGGTTTCAAAGGTCGACTTAAATCCATAAGAAACAGGAATTACAGTATCAGGAATACTATCCATTAGTACGGCATAGCCTTTTTTAGTTTTTTTATAGGAAGAGATATGTTGTGTATTAATAATATACGATCTGTGTACCCGAATTACATTAGTGTAATTAATATTTGCTTCTAGTTCTTTTAGGCTTGCCCTTACCAATTCTTTCGCAATTGTATTGTTTTTTAGATAAAAGAGTTCCAGGTAATTTCCGGCAGATTTTACATATAAAAGTTGTTGGTATTTAATAGCCAAGATTGTTTTGTTGTTTTCCCCTGTTATGGTCAATAATTCATCGCTAGGTGAAGGTAGCGCTTGTATTTTATTGTTTTCAGCTTCTTTGTAAAATGACATTTTGTGCCTTAAATTTAAATACCAAACAAAAACAAAGTACGGTACACAAAGGGTAAGGCTCGTGTGTTTCAGCGTAATTAGATATTCATTTAATTGGGCTGTAAATGACAGAAGTGAGGGGCCGTAGATGAGGTAGATAATATAAGTAATTACTAATAATTCTATGGCGAAGATAAAGAGTAGACTGTATATTTTTAATTTTTTAAAGCCCATAATGGGGCGCATGATAAACTGGCTACTAAGAAGAACAAAAGCACCTATCGTAATATAGCCCAAAGTGTTTTCCTTCCAATCGTTTAAGTTAAACGGAACAAAAACAAATAAAAAAATTATGGTATAGATAGACGTAAAACCGATTAATTGTAACTTGTTTTTGGAAGAATCCAAAAAGGGAAGGGGTTGGCATAAAGCCTTTATTATTTTGTTTTGTTGGTCCAATTAATTCATAAGATTTCTGTTGGTCTAATTTAACCAAAAAAAGAGACTTATTCCTTAGGAAATCAATATTGTGACCTAAGGATCGAAATTGGTTTATCTCCTGGCCATAAATAACCTGTACAAGATTATTTAATCCTCGGTAGTAATCTTATCTCCGTTATTGTTAGTGAGTATTTGGGTATCTAATTCTAATACTTTTAACAACATAGGGTCAGATTTACTTTTTATTTTAGCATAGGTGTTGGCATCAAACAACTGATCTGCAAGGGTAGCTTTGAGATACCTTTTTAAACTTAGCTCGTATTTGTAGAAATCTAAGGTGATATTATTTTTTTGAGAATAGGCAATAAAACTATTGAACAAGGTGTCATCTACCTTGAAGTCGTTTATGTATTCTTGGCGACCATAGAAGTTATATTTTGTACGATCCTCGTCTAAATGTTCAAAAATAAAATAAGAGATAAACCCGTAGCTGTCTAAATCTTGAATAGCTTCTTCTTCATTGTCTCCAATAGGTACAAATTCATCTGGAATTATACCGCCGCCGCCGTATACAATTTTACCTTTAGGCGTTGTGTATTTTAAGGAATCTGCAACCTTAATACTGTCTACTTCAGACATTTCTCCATTGCTATACCTTTTCATTAATTCTTGGTAATAGTCTTTATTCCCGTTTTTATAATCGCGTTGAATGGATCTTCCTGTTGGGGTGTAATAACGAGATATGGTGAGTCGTACGGCAGATCCGTCGCCTAGATCCATTTCTCTTTGTACCAAGCCTTTTCCAAAAGAACGTCTCCCTACAATTGTGCCTATATCGTTGTCTTGTAGTGCTCCAGCAATAATTTCACTTGCAGAAGCAGAACGTTCGTTGATTAAAATATAAACCGGCTTGTCTTCAAAACTACCTTTGCGTGTGGCGTATGCATTTTCTATTTTACCACTTTTATTTTTGGTGAATAAAATAAGCTTGCCATCTTGCAGAAATTCGTCTGCCATTTGTTCGGCAATGCCTAAATAGCCACCAGGATTATCACGCAAGTCTAAGGTTAATTTTTTAGCGCCTTGCTTTTGCAATTCATTTAAGGCAATTTTAAATTCTTTGTACGTAGATTCTGCAAATCTATTTATTTTAATATACCCTATGTCTTTTGTAAGCATATAATAGGCATCTACACTTTTTAGAGGAATGGTGTTTCTCTGTATTGCTACATTGAAAATTTTATTTTCTTTTTTTCTGTAAACTTCTAAATTAACAGTTGTACCTTTTTTTCCTTTTAATTTATCTACAACGATACCACTTGGAAAGTTGTTGCCAAATAATTCTTTGCCATCGGCTTTTAAAATACGGTCTCCAGCCTGGATGCCTTTTAAAGCACTGGGTCCATTTTCTACTGTTCTGATGACTGAAATAGTATCATGGTACATGTAGAAATTAATGCCGATACCGACAAAATCACCCTTCATATTTTCATTTACTTCTGCCATTTCGCGCTTGGGAATATAAACAGAATGAGGGTCTAATTTATTTAAAATATTATTGACAGTAACATCAACAATACTGTCTGTATTAATATCATCTACATATTCATAATCTATATAATCTATGAGCCTATTGAGTTTGTCCTTTTTAGAATTGGTAGAGAATAGTTTTTCAGGGGAATCGTTAAAGTTTAACTTTCCACCAATAAAAACACCAATTGCTAAAACTGAAGCAACTATTATGGGCCAGATGTAATACATTTTGTTTTTCATACGATTGCTACAACGGCAAGTGTGTTAGGTTAATACCCGCTTTTTCTAAAAATTTCAGGCCAGCATCATCTTTATATGCGTTTTGATATACTACACGTATTATGCCAGACTGATGTATTAATTTACTACATTCTTTACAGGGTGATAGTGTAATGTACAAGGTGGCGCCGGCACAGGATTGTGTAGAAGAGGCGACCTTAGAAATGGCATTGGCTTCGGCATGTAATACAAACCATTTTGTATACCCTTCTTCATCTTCGCATACATTGTCAAAACCTGTTGGGGTACCATTGTATCCGTCAGAAATGATCATTCGGTCTTTTACGACAATAGCGCCTACCTGTTTGCGCTTGCAATATGAAAGTTTTCCCCATTCTTGAGCCATGCGCAAATATGCCTCATCATATTTTTTCTGTTTTCTTTCTTTCATTTCTGTTCTAATGACTACAATATACTGGCTTTCGCTAAGGCCACCAATGAATTAATGTTATTTTTAACAATACTTAAATAGGAAACGTATCAATCAGCATAGGTATTGTAATGGCTATGACTAGTATTGATGCCACAATAACATAGAGCCGCTGTTTTACTTTAAGGAGGTTTAATACTACAAAGGTTAGTCCTAATGCAAAGATTAAAATTAATAGTTGAGACATTTCTATACCCGTTGCAAAACCTAATAAGGGGGTTAATTTATCCTCTTCTTCTGCCATAAGCATTTTAAAATAGTTAGAAAACCCAAAACCGTGTATTAAACCAAAAAATGTGGTAGCTGCCAAATGCAATTTTATAGAATGAATTTCTTTTTTATTCTTAGCGCTGTATATATTAAATAATGCTGTAAGTAAGATGGTTACAGGGATAAGAAATTCTATGAGGGCAACGTCTACGGTCAAAACCTCATAGCTAGATAATCCCAAAGAAAAACAATGAGCAATTGTAAAAACGGTGGCTAAAAGAATTATATTTTTCCAGCTGCTAAATGTAAAAGGAATAGCCAGTGCAGTTAAAAATAAAATATGATCATACGCACCAAAGTCTAATACATGATACAATCCTAGTTCTGTGTAAAATAAAAATTCTTCCATTGTCTACTTATAATTTTGTCTAAAGTTACTTTGTTTCCTTGTTTAGTGCTTCCTAGTAAAGTGGGTTTGTAATTTCACTAACCACTAACCACTAACTATCCAATGCCACGTTCTGCCTGTATAGTTTCATAGGCTTTTTGGACTTCTTTAAATTTTTCCTCAGCGCCTTTTTTAATGGCTTCGTTTTGTGTAATAACCTTATCCGGATGGTATTTTTTAGCCATAGTTCTGTAGGCTTTTTTAACCTCATCATCTGTGGCAGTTTTATCAATCTCTAAAATCTTATAGGAGTTATCGGCAGATTTAATAAACATGGCCTTAATGCTTTCATAATCATTTTTGCCCAATTTAAAATAGGCTGCAATATCCCGTATAACCTCAACTTCAGCAGCACTAACCGAACCATCGGCTTGAGCAATGCCAAATAAAAAGTGAACCAATTGCAAACGCACTTCATAGCGTACCCGTTGGTTTAAATAGTAGCAAATATTTTTTGCAGAAATTTCATGCTTTTTATTCACCTCATTAAAGGTTCTAAAAATAGCATTGGCTTTTTCTTTGCCATAGGTTTGCACAAAATATTGTCGAACGTAATCGAGCTCTCGCTGACTAATAGTTCCATCTGCCTTAATGACGATAGAACAGAGCGATATTAAATGCATTTCAAAATCTGCAGGCGACACTTTTTGTCGCGTCATATCGCTAAAAACAGTATTGCCGCTTCTACTATTAGCGTTACCGCCAAAATTATCTACTAAGGTTCCTATAAAAAATCCAATTATTGCTCCTGGCAATCGAAAAATAAAATATCCGACGATTGCAGCTCCCCATTTTAACATACTTTTTCTAAAATTTGTTCAAAGATAGAATTTAAGACTAAATGAAAAGTTAAGGTTTGCAGAAAAATGCGACAAATTGGTTACTTTTGTAAAACGCTTATTAACATAAAAATTAAAAATATGTACCCAGCAGAATTAGTAAAACCTATGAGACAAGACTTGGTATCTGCAGGTTTTGAAGAATTATTTACAGCAGAAGCAGTTGAAAAGGCAATAAATGCAGAAGGAACTACTTTGGTAGTCGTGAATTCTGTTTGTGGTTGTGCTGCTGCCAATGCTAGACCAGGCGCAAAAATGAGTTTGCTTAATGATAAAAAACCAGACAATACAGTTACCGTGTTCGCAGGTGTAGATACAGATGCTGTTAACGCAGCAAGAGGTATGATGGTTCCTTTTCCTCCATCTTCGCCAAGTATGGCGTTGTTTAGAAACGGAGAATTAGTACACATGATAGAACGCCACCATATTGAAGGTAGGCCAGCAGAATTGATTGCTGAAAACTTAAAAGCAGCTTATAATGAGTTCTGTTAAGTACTACTGAAAATTATCTATAAAAACCGCTCTATAAAAAGAGCGGTTTTTTTATTTTTGTGCTATGCGAAAACTTATCTCATATCCGTTAACCTTTCTTTATTTTTTCTTTTTTGGATTAATATTGGTTGTTTTTCATCCCATACAATGGATTTGTTTTAACCTGTTTGGATACGAGGCGCATAAAAAGAGTGTAAGTCTTTTAAACTGGTGTTTAATGCGAAGTACCCATCTTCTAGGAACGAGGTATACGTTTAGGATGGCAACAGAAATTCCAACGGATGTTCCTGTTATTTTTGTAGCCAATCATCAGAGCATGAATGATATTCCTCCCTTAATTTGGTTTTTTAGAAAGAACCATCCAAAATTTGTAAGTAAAAAGGAGCTCGGAAAAGGAATACCAAGTGTCTCCTATAATTTACGACATAGTGGTGCGGCATTAATAGATAGAAAAAACCCAAAGCAAGCCTTAGGGGAAATAGCCAAATTGGGTAGGTATATTGAAGCTCATAACAGAAGTGCCGTAATCTTCCCAGAAGGTACACGAAGCAAAACAGGGCATCCTAGAAAGTTTCAACCCATGGGACTTAAAATACTGCTAAAAAATGCACCTTCGGCCGTAATAGTTCCTATCAGCATTAACAATTCTTGGAAATTGTTACAATACGGTAAATTTCCATATACGGCAGGAATTCATTTTACGATAGATGTTCATGCTCCTGTTAAGAACAAAGGAAATGTAGCGGCTATTATTGATGAGGTAGAAGCGACAATTACTGCTGGAATAACCTCTTTTAAAATATGAATTCAGAAATAATTATAAAAACAAAGGCCTTTGTACAAAAGACTTTGAAAGGAGCTGAAGGCGGTCATGATTGGTTTCATATAGAGCGGGTATACAACAATACGATGCTTATTGCTAAGGAAGAACAGGTAGATCTGTTGGTTGTATCTTTGGGAGCATTACTGCATGATATTGCCGATCCTAAATTTCACAATGGAGATGAAACTATAGGGCCAAAAATGGCAACTACCTTTTTAAAATCTTTAGCTGTTGATGATAAAGTGATTGCGCATGTGGTTCAAATCATTAATCATATTTCTTATAAAAGTAGTTTGGGTGATGCTGCCACAATCCCATTTACCTCCATAGAATTAAAAGTAGTGCAAGATGCAGACCGGTTAGATGCCATTGGTGCTATCGGAATTGCACGTGCCTTTAATTATGGGGGTTTTAAAAACCGGGGAATGTACAATCCAGCGATTCCTCCAAACCATTCTATGACGAAGGAGGAATACAAAAAATCTACGGCGCCTACCATCAATCATTTTTATGAAAAATTATTGCTTTTAAAGAATAAGATGAATACTTCTACTGGCCAAAAATTGGCGCAAGGGCGGCATCAGTATATGGAGGCTTTTTTGGCCCAATTTTATGATGAATGGAATGGAAAAATATAACCATTTTTAACGATAAAGTTATAGTTGACTTTTAAGGATAAACGAACTCTTATCTTTTTATCATTTTAAGTATCTTGCATGTTCGAATTTATAGAATTTCAAAAATGGAAAGAAGAAAATTTATAAAAAATGTAGCTGCCAGTTCTGCTGCATTTTCTATTGTCCCAAGTTTTGTGTTGGGTAAAAATCACGTTGCACCAAGTGATACCCTTTATGTTGGAGCCTTTGGTGTTGGCGGCAGAGGAGGATCGGTAGTGAAAGAACTTACGAATACAGGGAAAGTAAAATTTGTTGCGCTTTGTGATGTAGATGATAGAAGTGCTGCGGGTAGTTATAAGTTGCATCCAAAAGCAAAAAGATTCAAAGATTTTAGAAAGGTGTACGACAAACACCTTAGCGATATAGATGCCATTATGGTGGCTACACCAGACCATACCCACGCAACTATTGCGTTGCCGTTTATGCGTGCTAAAAAGCACGCGTATGTAGAAAAGCCATTGTCTCATAATATTTATGAAGCTAGATTAATGACTCAAGTTGCCAAAGAGAATGGTATTGTTACCCAAATGGGAAACCAAGGGTCTTCTAATCCGGGTAGTAAAACAACCAAAGAATGGATAGATGCTGGTGTTATTGGTAAAATAACGAAGGTAGATTGTTGGACCAATCGCCCGGTATGGCCACAGGGGTTAAAAACTCCAGAAGGCGGACACCCAATTCCTAAAGAATTGGATTGGGATTTATGGTTAGGACCAGCGGCTAACAGACCGTACAATCCAGCGTATTTGCCTTTTAAATGGCGTGGTTGGTGGGACTTTGGAACTGGAGCCTTGGGTGATATGGGATGCCATATTATGGAAACACCTTATAGTGTTTTAGGATTGGGTTCTCCTACTGAGGCAGAAGCCAGTTGTACTACAACTTGGGTAGGTGATTTTGTAGAGGCAGATTATTCAAATTCTTGTCCCCCTTCCTCGGTAGTACGTTTAAAATTTAATACTGCAGAACAGGGGGATATCGCTTTAAATTGGTATGACGGCGGATTGATGCCAGATATTCCAACCGAATTGGAAGATGGTAAACTCTTGGGAGAAACTGGTGGAGGCGTAGTTTTTCACGGAACAAAAGGAATTATATTATGTGATATCTATTCTGCTAATCCTCGATTGTTACCGGCAAGTGTGAATGAAATGTTTAACAAACCAAAGCCGTATTTACCGCGAATAGAAGGTGGTTTTGCAGGGCATCAAAGCAATTGGGTAGAAGGCTGTTTAAACGGTGTAGAAACTGCATCTGATTTTGTAACCAAAGCAGGGCCCTTAACAGAAGGTGTACTTATGGGGAATCTAGCCATTAAGGCTTATCAATATAAAACGTTTAAAGAAGGTAAGAAAGCAGGAGATTGGGATCCGTTTTTATATCCTGGCAGACGCACCATTAAATGGGATGGTGCCAAAATGAATGTCACCAATTTTGACAAAGCCAATGAATGGGTAAAAGGTAGCTATAGAAAAGGTTGGGAGTTAACATAATTCTCTAATGCCATCTTATAAAAAAAGTCTTGATTCGCAATTGCGAATCAAGACTTTTTTTAGTTGTATAGGGTCATTAGCAATTGCCATCTACATCACAAGAATCGCCTTGCTCCGTAGGTATTATGGTAAGTGCTTCTTTTTGGTGGTTTTCCCAAGCACTTTCTAAAGCTTCGGTAAACGCTGCTATAGGTTGTGCGCCAGAAACACCATATTTATTGTCTAACACAAAGAAAGGGACACCGTTGACACCTAAGTTACGTGCTTCCATTTCATCTTGCCGTACATCATAGGTAAAAGCATCTGTTGTATATATTTCTTCAACCGTTGTTTTGTCCATTCCCAGAGCGACTGCAGTAGCAACCAAAAATGCGATATCGTCTATATTTTTACCATCTTCTAAATGGGCTTTTAAAAGCGCTTCTTTTGTTGCATCTGCCCGTTGTATGGTTTTGGCGTATTGCAAAAGGCGATGAGCGTTTAATGAATTGGCGGTTACAATATCTCCAATTTTAAAATTAAGACCAACGCTGTTTGCCATTTCAGTAACTCGATTAAACATTTCAGTAGCGCTAGCCTCATCTACACCTTTACTTTGCATAAAATGAGCAATAGCGCTTATGTCTGTTTGTGTCTTAATATTGGGGTCCAATTCAAAACTTTTCCATTCCACTGTGACCTTGTCTTTGTGCGGAAATTTTTCCAATGCCGCTGTAAAGTTTCGTTTCCCAATGTAACAG
This sequence comes from Cellulophaga sp. F20128, assembly GCF_023015805.1. Taxonomy (GTDB): domain Bacteria; phylum Bacteroidota; class Bacteroidia; order Flavobacteriales; family Flavobacteriaceae; genus Cellulophaga. Next base: position 326,210 of record NZ_JALKBA010000001.1, on the reverse strand, counting down.
AACGGACATCTAATGTCTGACCAAATTTGTATGTGCATAGTTATTTTATTTGTTGCTATTGTTTAGACGGATTTAAGGTGCCAACCTTTCAATAATTTCAATTAAAAACTGGTTTGTGGTTTTCGATACAAAATCCTGAAAATAGAATTTTACTCGAACTAACATTTGAATTCAATAGGTAATTTTTTACTGAATAATCTCAATTCCTATCGAGGTAACAAGACCTGCCCAATTCATTTCTTCTTTCAATCCCAATATCCTATTGAAGCGGAAATCTTTTGACAACGAACCACTCTCAAAATTTTTACTTGTTTTCTTTTTTAACTCTTCACTAAAACGTTCTATCCAATCACCTACTAATGAACATGGTTCAAGGTAATAAAATATTGTAAAGAGGTAAGTAGCTAACTTCTTACCTCTTTAAGAAAATAAGAAAAATCAATTACAACAAAGAAAATACTGTTTAGTTATTTCATATTTAGGGTTTTATTAACAAACTGCAAGTGGCATTATACGTATTTTAGTAAAAACTAATATATACATTAAACTATGAAAAAGATTACATTATTTGTTTGTGCCATTATGGCTTCTGTTGCTTTAAGCGCACAAGCTGAAAAACCAGCAGCTAGTCCTGCTTCAGAATTAATTCAGACAGTTGGTTTAACTGAAGTTACAGTAGAGTACTCAAGACCTTCAGTTAAAGGCCGAACTATTTTTGGTGATCTAGTGCCTTTTAATAAAATTTGGAGAACTGGTGCAAATGCCAGAACTAAGATTACCTTTGATAAAGATGTAACTTTTGGCGGAACAGCAGTTAAGGCTGGTACTTATGCAATTTTCACTAAACCTAGTGCCACTTCATGGGAAGTTTATTTATATACTGAGCATGATGCTGGTGGAACTCCACAAGAATTAGATGAATCTAAAGTGGCTGCAAAAGTTACCTCTCAAGCACTAAAAATGCCAATGTCTGTAGAAACATTTACAATAATAATAGGTGATTTAACTGATACTAGTGCTAGTTTTGGAATACTTTGGGATACTACTTACGTGCCTGTTAAACTAGGTGTAGGGACTAAATAAAGATATAATAATTACGTTAAGTAATAATAATGCTAAAAGGTTCTATTTACATTTGAAAATAGAGCCTTTTTATATACCTAGGTAAACCTTAAATAAACTGAAGTTTTATTTTTAAGGTTATTTTAAAACAACTTATACTGTCCATTTTTATATTCTTCAAACAAACTAGTATTTAGTGTTGGAAAGGTTTTGTTGGCAAAATACTTTTGTTTGGCCAGTTTAACCAAGCTGTGTATTTGTGCTGCTATTTGCCCATCGCCCCGGGTGCGCAGTCCAAATCTAGTATCGTTTAAAGAACCATTGAGGCAAGCTTCTATTAAGTGCAATACCTTATCGGCTTTATCTGATAAGGTTTTATCCATCCAATCTGTAAATAGTTGACCAAGCACCATTTAAACGTACTATCGTAAATCTAAAGGAAAGTGCCCCGTTGTTTCTTACCGCTTTTGCCAACCCTAATATTTTATGACTGATTTGGCCGGGAATAATTGGCGCCAACATGGCGTTTATGGGGATGTTGTTTTCGGATAAGATTTTAATGGTTTCCAACCTTTTTTTAATGCTTACGGTACTGGGTTCTAAAATCCTTCTGGTTTCTTCTGATAAAGAGGTCACGGAAACATTTACCCCTACTAAGTTGTGGTAGGCCGGTTGTTTTAATATTTCCAAATCCCGTAGTATTAGTGCGTTTTTAATGATGATGCCAAGAGGGTGTCTGTACATGTAAACCACTTTTAGGCAAGCTTTGGTGTTTTTATATTGTTTTTCTGCAGGTTGGTAACAATCCGTATTTACAGACAATACAATGGTATGGACTTGTAACTTTTTTTACTATAGTCTTTGGAATTATGGGTTGTACTTTGTGCCGTCGTTGTCAGCTTCTTCACCTTCCAAACCACAGAACTCTAGAAAATCATCACGAATTTCATAAACGTGCTGTAGAAACTTATTATGCGTGTTCTGTTGTGCCTTCGGCCTTTGATGTAGTCTTTTTTTACTTATAGGATTTAATCTAAAAATATGGAATAAATCCTTAACGCTATTAAATTTTAAATAAATCCCCATACAATACTGTAGGAGGACTTCCTTAAGGTTTAGTTATGTAACAAATGTGGTTAAAGCTTAACTTCTACCAATTGTTTTTTACTACCTCGTTTGGCGTAAAACAGTATTTGGTCTTTATTGATTAATGGTTTAGACACCATTAATGGCAGTCGTGCTTCTTTATCATCTATAATTTTATCATAGGTCATGAATCCTTTTTCATCTAGCTTAATCATGAAAACATTACGGTTTCTGCCCAAACCTTGCCTAAAAACTAAGCGTTCGTTATTTAATAATTGCGGATTTTCAGAGGCTGTACTAATAAAGAAATAGGTATCATTGCCTTTGGTAAGGGTGCTGTAAGATGCATACGCCCCATCTCCTTGGGTTACTTCAGATTTATTAATGTTACGTACCCAAATTAAATCACCATCGTCTGTTAATTTGGCACCTATCATATCGTTGTAGTGATATCTCGTAATCTTTACCCTAGATCCTCCTGGATTGTTCTGAAAACCAGAAGTAATAAAATACTCCTCTGCATTAAATAGGATAGAACCATCACTCGCTATTTTTGCATTTTTAAAAATAAGGTTTTTAACTTCTTTATTATCTTCCTCTAATCCAAACTTATCTGCCATAAATTGTGGTGTAAAGGGTAAGAATTTCGTGGATTTTATGTCTAAGGAACCTTCATCTAATTTAAAATAACTTAGACCATTGTAACGATTGTCTTTCCGGTTGGAATAAAAACCGATACAGATTAGTTTTTTTTCTGTAAGAATAGGTTTTAATGCCTCCAAGTACATTCCGGGTTCATCAAAAGTTTTTAGTACCCGTTCTTGGTCTGTGACTTTTATTAGCTCGTATTGAAACTTGCGCTCCAAGGCAGAAAAACGTCTCTTTTTATAATAAGCTTTTGCTACTAAAAAGACTTCTTTTTTGTTTTGGGTGATTTCTACATTTTCAAAGGCGTAGTTTTTTTCTTCCACTTCAGCAGAGAAATCATGGGAAACTAACTTTGTTAAATCAGCATCAAATACATGTATAAAATGTTGATTGTCCTTGGCTTTTTTGTAATGAGCACTAATGACAAAGGCATCCTTTTTCTCATTAAATAATATGGACGTGCTAAAGCCAGAAGCAAATTCTCTATTGTAGTATTTTTTATCGATAGGCTCTTCTACTTGTTTGGAAGGTATGGAAAGAATTGTAGTCTTTGTAAAATCAAAGTTTGTAATCGGGCTTTGGTGAACCACATAGTCGTACGCTTGCTTACCAGCATTATATTCTAAGAATAAAATGTTTAAAATGCCGTTATTTACAAAAGCATTTACAAAATCTTTGTCTTTTACTTTGTAATTAAATTCATTTAAAAGCCCTAAGTCTTGGCCGTAGTGTTCTATGATGTATCCTCGGGGTTTTAGGATTAACCCGGTAAAGTAAGATCTAACAAGGATAGACCCACCAGCACCGTCATTGGCTATAGTTTGTAGATTAGAGTATTTATACCTGTCGTGATATTTTTCACTGAATTTATAGGTTACGGGCATTTTTTGTGCAAATGCACTGAAACCAATAAAAAAAAGGAGTAGCAAAGTAATGTTCTTCATGGTATGATCTTGAGATTACTCTATAATAACGAATTGTATGTTAAAATCTTACATCAATTTCAAAAATGGAGTAAAATTAGGTGTAATAAGGTAAAATTTAATCGAAATTAATTCATAATTTTTTCAAATGTTAGATTTAAAACAAAAAATTATATTTTTTAAGACTAATGTTTTTAGTAAGAAATTAAACCAATATATTTATACTCAAACCAAACTTTTTAACTTATGTTATTAACCTTACTCTCTTTTGTGGGCTTTACGCTTTTAGTCGCCATTATCTCTTATCTGGCAACTAGAAAAACCAATGAAAAATCGTCGGACGGGTATTTTTTAGGAGGCAGAAGCCTTACCGCAGGAGTTATTGCCGGATCGCTTTTATTAACCAATTTATCTACTGAACAACTTGTAGGCCTAAATTCAGATGCCTATACGGATGGACTCTCTGTAATGGCATGGGAAACCTTAGCCGCTATAGCTATTGTGGTAACTGCCATATTTTTATTGCCAAGGTATTTAAAGGGAGGCTTAACCACCATTCCTCAATTTTTAGCAGATCGGTTTGATGTAACAACAAAAACAATAACCTCTGGGTTGTTCTTAACAGGATATGTAGTGGTCTTGTTGCCTGTTATTTTATATTCTGGTTCTGTTGCAATAAGCGGAATGTTTAATGTTCCAGAAATGTTAGGCATAAGCCATACAGTTTCCATATGGGTTTGCGTTTGGGGCATAGGTGTTATTGGAGGTGTTTACGCCATATTTGGGGGTTTAAAAGCAGTTGTAGTTTCAGATTCTATAAATGCAATAGGCCTATTGATTGGAGGTATTTTAATTCCTATTTTTGGATTAATGTTTATGGGTGATGGAAGTGTAATGGAGGGCTTATCCATATTGACAACCGAAAATCCTGAAAAATTCAATTCTATAGGAACAAAAACAAATTCCGTTCCTTTTTCTACCATTTTTACAGGAATGATGTTGGTACAATTGTTTTATTGGGGTACCAACCAACAAATTATACAACGTGCTTTGGGTGCTAAAAACTTAGCAGAAGGTCAAAAGGGATTGTTGTTGGCCTCCTTTATTAAAATTCTAGGGCCTTTAATTTTGGTGCTTCCTGGAATTATAGCCTTTCATATTTTTGAAGGTAGTTTGGAAAGTTCAGACAGTGCTTACCCTATGTTGGTAGGTAAGGTTTTACCAAGTTATTTGGTTGGCTTTTTTGCTGCCGTACTTTTTGGTGCCATTCTAAGTTCTTTTAACAGTGTTTTAAATAGCTCTGTTACTTTATACGGATTGGATATTTACAAACAACATATTAATAAAGAAGCAGGAGAGGTACAAATAGTAAAGAATGGTAAAATATTTGGAATTATTTTGGCATTAGCAGCCATGTTTATTGCCCCTTTTATTGCAAATGCTGGTAGTTTATTTGGTTATTTACAGGAGGTAAATGGTATTTATAGTATTCCTATTTTTTCTGTAATTATAATTGGGTATGTAACGAAGAGGGTACCGGCAATTGCCGCTAAAATTGGAATTATTTCTGGTTCTGTGTTGTATATTATTAGTCAGTTTATTTTACAACCCTATTTTATAGATGCAGCTTTAGAGAAAGCAGAGGCAGCGGGTATAACAGATGTAGATGCTTTAGGCGTTATTGAAGTAGATGCTTATCCGCACTTTTTACATGTAATGGCCATTTTGTTTGTCTTAAACTTTGGAATCATGTTGTTGATAGGAAAGCTTAAACCGCGTGAAACACCTTATGTGCAAAAATATACAGAGCAGGTAGAAATAACCCCATATAAGTATGTGAATCAAATTGGAATAGCTATTTGCGTATTGGTTGTAGGGATCTATGTGTATTTTGCGAATTAGGTAAAGTGTATACTTAAAATTAAAAAGGGGTGGTTTTTCAATAGAAAAGCCACCCCTTTTTTTAGTCCTTATAAATTTTTGGTCTGCACAGCATAAAAAGCGTCAGCTTGCTGTTTCAGTAGTTTCTCTGCCTGTTGCTTTTTATAAGCGTAAATGGCTTCTTCTTCAGCGATATCATTGTAGATCTTTTTGTTAAGGATCACATCGGTGTCATAAACGTTTTTACGTTGGGCCACTTTTTGCGCTACCCACGTTTTAACCACACTTTCTTCCTCTTCCAATTTATAATCATATGTTCCTTTGGGAGACAAAAGCTTAGCGATTATGGGTGATGTTTCTATGGCTAAAAAAAGCAAAAAGATAAAGAATGAAGGGAGCCACGGCAATTCGTTTAGAGCTGTAATCCGTGCCATTAGCCCGTCAAAGCCATCAATGATGGGCTGGGAATCCGCAACACTATTGGTATATTCCGCATCTACAGTTGTAATTTCTGCTTCCAGACCAGCTATTTTTTTGGTATTGTTTTCTTTTAAGGCTTGCAACTCTTGTAAGGCGACATCATGCTTTTCGCGCTTCTCTTTGTAAACGGGGCCTTTGCCTAAAAGTTTGGTGCCTTCTCTGCCTTCAGCTTCCGCAATAAAGGTGTCGTATAGCGCATTGGTCTCTGTTTCTTTGGTGGTAATTTCTTCTTTTAAGTTTTGAATGGACTGTTGTAAGTTTTCTTTTTTAGGGTTGTATTGCAAGGCAATTTGTTCCTTGTTTGCCAATGTTAATTCATTTTTTTGCTCCAATAAAACCTGATTGATTTCCTTTTCAAAAATTTTCATTTCCAAGGGCTTTGCAATGACTATGGCAATGATAATTGCAAGAATTAACCGTGGGGTAGCTTGTAGCAATTCACTTTTAAAATGGTCTCTTTTTTTAATGGTAGAAACAATAAAGCGGTCTAAATTAAAAATGAGTAGCCCCCAAATTAGTCCAAAAAAGACAGCGGCATAAACAGAGTCAAATACTGTGTATAAGGCATATGAGCTTGCAATAAAAGCCATTACGGCTGTAAAAAAAACGGTAGCGCCAATACCCGCATATTTGTTTTGTTCGCCTGAGGAACATGTTTCTAGAATGGTGGAATCTGCCCCTGAGCAGAGGATGAAAAAGCGTTTGATCATGATAAGTTCTCGTTTTTGATGATGATGATGTACCTATTGTAACGCAGTTTTTAAGTTTTTGGTATAAAAAAAGCCCCAAAATATGGAGCTTTTAATTTTTCATTTCTGTGACTAGCAATCGTTTTCACCGCCAATTAACACGGTTGGGATAGCATGGGGTGTTTTTATTTTTTTTATGGTTACAGATTTTTGGTCTTTAATAATTTCTAAACCTTTTTTTTCCGAAATAACTTCGCCATTATAATATAGTTTTGCCCCTCTTTTTACCATGTATTTTAGCATTTCAACAGGGTCGCTTAAGTCTTTGGTTGGACCGTTATAGGGCATATCCATAACTGAAAGGACTATGTTTTTTGAGTCTTTTAAAGAAATAGGTTTGGTGGAAATTGCAACCTTGGGATTGGCTGAGTTCACGTCTGTGGTTAAAATGTTTAAACTATTGTTTTTCTTGAGTAAGGCTATCGCCTTGTCTGAAGAGATGTTGTTTCCTTCATACGAAAAGCTAGCCCCTTTTTTAGCCATTCGTATGATATGGTTTATTGGACTCTCAGGTGGTGGTGGTGGCGGAATACTGCTTTGTTCTCCTTTTTTCACTCGTGCAGAAGGTGGTGGCGGAGGTGGAGGCAAAAGTGAATTACTATTTTCTTTTTTATTGAGGTTTTTATATTTTTCATAGAACTTCATTACCGTCTCATACTGCGCTTTTAAATCGGTTGCATTTCCTTGGTTTGCCTTGATATAGGCATTGATAGCATTGCCATAGGCATCTGCTTCTTTGTGAAAGGCTGATTCTGCATTTAGCAATTCTTTCGAGTTCGTTGTCGTTGATGGCAATGGCGGTGGTGGGGGTGGAATAGTACTGTGCTCCCCTTTTTCTACCTTAGGGACAGGTGGTGGGCTTGGAAACTCTGGATAAGGTTGGGCAGACTTCTTTTGTGTAAGAGTCATTAAGCCATAAATGTATTCCATGCGGTTGATCTCTTTCAGCTTTATAACAAGTCGCTGTTTGGGTTGTGCATTGTATTTTTTAGCTAGAGTGTTATACTCGGCCACCATTTTTGGGGTTGCCTTGTCTAAAATTGTATTATGTCCATCAATAACACGATATATGTTTTTTATTTCTACTAACTTTCTTAAGTTAGCCATTCTTTTATTATGAAGTTCTTTTGTTTTTAAAGTAATTATATAGTGATTGTCTACGAGTTTTGCGTTTTTAAAATCATTGGTTTTTACAATTTCTCCTTCTTTTTGTAGATTCGATATTAGCTCGTTGTAAAGTAGTTTGGTTTTAAGCTCTAGTAGAAAATAGTTTTCGTCTGAAATCGATTCAGATGCACCTTCGACATTTTCTTGAGGGGTTGTAGCAACCGTTACTCGTTCTGCTTCTGCTAAAATTTCTTTAGTTTCTGTACTGCTAAAACTGTACAATAACAAAGCTGCTATTGGTAAAGCAATAAGGCTACGCAGCCAAACCGATTGTTTTGAGGTTCTTTTTTTCATAACTGTAAATCGTTTTTTGATTGATGAATAATTGATTGAATTTGCCAATTGTGGCTCCGAAGCAGCTGATGAGAATGCTAAGAGTATTTTTCCATAGGCGGTGGCGTTTGCCCCGTTTTTTAAAACGGCATAGTCTGCCAAAAACTCATGGTTTAATTTGATGCTGTGTTTAAAAAAATAGATCAACGGATTAAACCAAAATAGAATTTGTAGGAGCTCTACAAGCAATACGTCTATGGAGTGTTTTTGTTGGGCATGGGTTATTTCATGTAAAAGAACCTCTTGCGGAATTTCATTATTTTCATAGGCCTTTTTATTTAGAAAAATGAATGCTAAAAAAGTATGTGGTGTTGTTTTTTCTGAAAGGAGTACGTTGGTATGTTTGTCTAATTTTACTTTGGGGTTGGCATGTATCTTTTTAAAAATGTTGGCACTATTTTTTATAAATTTTATACTAAAAACTAACACCCCAATACCGTAAATACTCCAAAGGATATAGGGGAGGTAGTTGGTAGGTTCTTCAATTAGAACGGCAGTAGCTAAAGGAAGGGTTTCAATATGGGTTTCATAAACGGGCTTAGTAATTGACACATACTGCGTAAAAGTTACCAAAGGAATACCAAACCCTAGCGCCAAGGCAATGAGCAGGTAAAAGCGCTTAAAGATGTGCATTTTATGCCCTTCTAAAAACAATTTGTAGAAGAGAAATAAAACGGCCAAGCAGGCTGTAGATTTTAGTAGATAGAATAGCATACTATTTGTTTTTTAGTTCTTGATCTATGATTTCTCTTAAATGAGCCAATTCTTCTTTACTAAGATTGGTTTCTTTTGTAAAAAACGATGCAAATTGTGATGCGCTATCGTTAAAAAAGTTCTTGATTAAACCGTTTACGTGTTTAGAGAAATAGGCTTTCTTTTTTACAAGTGGGTAATATTCTCTAGATTTCCCATAAAGGGTGTAGCCCACAAAGTTTTTGTCCGCCATGCGTTTTAGCATGGTTGCAACGGTTGTAGTTGCCGGTTTTGGATCTGTATACTGTTCTAGCAAATCTTTTAAAAAGGCTTTCTCTAGTTTCCAGAGGTGATTCATTAGTTCTTCTTCGGCTTTAGATAACTGCATACTTCTACATTGTTAGAATGTTCTCTACAAATGTAGAGCAAATAATTGTATTCTACAAATGTAGAGTTAAATAAATAGTGTTTTGCGTTAGGGATAGGAGCGGAAAGCCCACAGCAGAGCGCGGACTTGCAGGGTATAGCCCGCCCGAAGGAACGCCTTAAATACTTTAGGTTTGGGAATAAAAAAGTCCGTTTCTAGATAAAAAACGGACTTTTAAAGTGGTGTAATTTCTTGTATTAGGAATTCATTTCTGTAAAATTCTTATAAAAATAGGGGATGGTTTCTATGCCTTTTAGGTAGTTCCAGATACCAAAATGTTCGTTTGGTGAATGTATGGCATCACTGTCTAGCCCAAAACCCATTAATATCGTTTTGCTTTGTAGTTCTTTTTCGAACAGCGCCACAATTGGGATACTACCGCCACTGCGTTGTGGGATGGGTGTTTTGCCAAATGTAGTTTCATAGGCCTTAGAAGCTGCTCTGTACCCCACACTATCTATAGGGGTTACATAACCTTGTCCGCCATGATGTGGATTTACCTTTACGGTAACTCCTTCTGGTGCTATGCTGCTAAAGTGTTTGGTAAATAGGGCTGTAATTTCTTCCCAATCTTGGTTGGGAACCAGACGCATTGAAATTTTTGCATTGGCTTTACTCGCTATTACGGTTTTGGCTCCTTCTCCTGTATATCCTCCCCAAATGCCGTTGACATCTAAGGTAGGTCTAATAGAGTTGCGTTCGTTGGTGGTATAACCTTTTTCTCCATAAACCGAATTTATAGCAATTGAAGCCTTGTATTTTTCTAAATTAAAGGGTGCTTTTGCCATTTCTGCACGTTCTTCCGTAGAGAGATCTTCTACCTTGTCATAAAAACCTGGTATGGTAATATGGTTGTTCTCATCGTGTAAGGAAGCGATCATTTTGGTAAGAATGTTAATAGGGTTGGCCACTGCGCCTCCGTATAAACCAGAGTGTAAATCTCTGTTTGGACCTGTAACTTCTACCTCTACATAACTTAAACCACGTAAGCCGGTGGTGATAGATGGGACGTCTTTGGCAATCATGCCGGTGTCACTAATTAAAATAACATCGTTTTTAAGCTTTTCTTTATTTTCTTTTACAAAGGTTGAAAGGCTAACGCTACCTACTTCTTCTTCCCCTTCTATCATAAATTTAACATTGCACGGCAATTGGTTGGTACTTACCATAAATTCCAAGGCCTTTACGTGCATGTACATCTGTCCTTTATCGTCACAAGCGCCACGGGCAAATATGGCCCCTTCTGGATGAATTTCTGTTTTTTTAATTACGGGTTCGTATGGAGGCGAATCCCATAGGTTTATAGGATCTGCTGGCTGCACATCGTAATGTCCATACACCAAAACGGTAGGCAGGGAAGTATCTATGATTTTTTCACCATAAATGATTGGAAAACCTTGAGTTTCACATATTTCAACCGTGTCACAACCCGCTTTTTCTAGGGCAATTTTTACGGCATCAGCGGTAGCTAATACATCATGTGAAAAGGCAGGGTCTGCACTTACCGATGGCATTTTTAGTAAGTCGATAAGTTCATTTAATAACCGCTCTTTATTGTCGTTTATAAAGTCATTTAGGTGTTTCATAGCTTCGTTTTATAAAGGATAAATGTACAAAAAAAGAACTTTTTATGTTTAAGTATTTTTAAATTGATTTTTTGACTTATATTTGCAACCCAATTGGCCAAAACGGCGAATTGATAAATGCAGGCGTGGTGGAATTGGTAGACACGCTAGACTTAGGATCTAGTGCCGCAAGGTGTGAGAGTTCGAGTCTCTCCGCCTGTACAAAGAAAGAGCTCTTCAGCAATGAGGAGCTTTTTTTATGCGGTTTTTTTAGAAACATGTTTCTGTTTTAAGCTTCAAGTTCATATTTGTGTATTTAGGTTTTAAATTTCCTTTCATTTTCTTTGTTTGTCCAAGACAGACGAAACAAAAGAAAGCCTGTTGCTTCAAGACATTTTGTAATATTATTGTTACGGATAAGGAGTGCCTTAATAATGTGGGGGAACAATTCATTGGTTAGGGGAATTATAAGGAGGGTATAAAAAAAGCCCCTCTTACCTAGAGGAGCTTTAAAGTATATAGCTTTTTAGAAAAAAGGAATAACACAACAAGACTTGGGGAAAATTCAAAAAATCTACTTTAAGATTCCTAAAGCAGCCAAAATAAGGCATACTACAACGCTAATTAAAATGCCTACCAGCACAAAAACCATTACACGCAGGAAACTATTAAGTATTTTGGTACTTACTGTTGCTTCTCTCATAATCAAATAGTTTGATGTAAAATACAAATTAATTTTTAAATCAACAAGCAATTAAACGCTGAAAAACAGTAAATTAAGTTTTGAGGTTTCCTGGCAACCAAAGCTTAGCTAAATTTATATTATATGGTTTTAGCCTTCATCGTATCTAACTCTTCTGCCTTACTTTTTCTTTTTGGCATTTTAAGTTCGTATAGATTTTTTATGGAGTCGTTTTTTTGCGTGCGCTTTTTTAAGCTATCTAATTTTTTTTGAAAATCAATATCATCAGGTACTGTTTTATTTTCAGGAGTTTTTACGCAAGAAAATAAAACGAACAAAATTGCAGCTGCATATAAGGCTGTAAGAAAAGCTTTCATTATGTAACAAATCTAAGGTTACAATAATGTACGAATGAAAGTTGTTATTTGGACGCTAGCCCCTGTACTTTTAGCAACATATTCTTTGTTAATATGTGCTGTCTTATTATAAAAATCGGAATTGGCTAAAAGCTCATTTACAACATCCGTAAATTCTTCCTTAGTGCGGGTTGTAAGTACACCTTTTAATTGCACCAAATCCTCCGCTTCTTTAAACCCTTTGTATACAGGGCCAATGATCACGGGAATACCAAATACAGCAGGCTCTAAGGTATTGTGTAGGCCACCCTTTGTAAATCCACCTCCTACATAGGCTATATCGGCATAGCTGTAAATTTTTGTAAGAAGTCCCACGGTGTCAACGATTAAAACATCAAAATTAGAAATGTCTTGTGTTCCAATTTCAGAAAACATAATCACCGATTTGTTCAAACTATTTTTTAGGGATGTAATTTTATCGGCTATGATATTGTGTGGGGCAATTACGTATTTTAAATTGGCCTTGGTATTGTTGATATAGCTTTGTAAAAAGGTTTCACCCACTGCCCAGGTACTTCCGGCAACTAGACAGCTCTTGTTTTGTTTAAAAGTAGTCATGAAAGGTAGCGAATTATCACCCTCCAAAATTTCAGAAACCCGGTCAAACCGAGTGTCACCACTGACGGTTACATTGGTATACCCAATATTTTTTAGTAGATTTTTAGAGGTGCTGTCTTGTACAAAAAAATGGGTAAAGGCACTTAGGCTTTTTCGCATAAAACCACCATACCATTTAAAAAAGGAATGTTCTTTTTTAAAATAAGCGGATATTAATAAAGTGGGGATTTTCTTTTCTTTTAGCAGCTTTAGATGGTTAGGCCAAATCTCGTATTTCACAAAAATGGCCAGTTTAGGGTTAAGGGTGGTTATAAATTTTTTGGCATTGGAAAGCGTGTCTACGGGCAAATACACAATAGCATCAGCGATGGGGTCATTTTTTTTGACTTCATAGCCAGAAGGCGAAAAAAAAGTAACCACAATTTTATACTCGGGGTAAGCAGCCTTTATTTTTTCTATAAGGGGTAGACCTTGTTCGTATTCCCCCAAGGAGGCAGTATGTATCCAAATAACAGATCCCTTAGCTATACTGCTTTTGGCAAGTCTGGGATAGATGTCTAGTCTGCCCTGCACAAACAGTTTCAGCTTTGGACTAAAATTAGAAAGTAGCCTTACCAAGAAGGCGGCAATATGTACTACTATATTGTATAAAAGATACACCCAATGTTCATTTGTCGCTAAAATACGTTTCTTTCACTAATTTCATTGGTGACCAATGGTATTTTTGTAATTTTACAGTTCAAATTATGGCAATGAAGAAAATTCAGATGGTAGACCTAAAGGGTCAATACCAAGGTATAAAAGAGCAAGTAAACACTTCAATTGCTCAAATATTAGATTCCTCAGCATACATTAATGGCCCTGAGGTTCACGCACTTCAAAAAGAAATGGAAGACTATTTGGGTGTAAAACACATGATTCCTTGTGCCAATGGTACCGATGCCTTGCAAATTGCAATGATGGGCCTAGGGCTAGAACGTGGTGATGAAGTTATTACGGCCGACTTTACTTTTGCGGCAACGGTAGAAGTGATTGCCTTGTTGCAATTAACACCCGTATTGGTAGATGTAGAGCCTGATACGTTTAACATAGACCCCAAGGCCATAGAAAAAGCAATTACCCCTAGAACAAAAGCTATTGTTCCGGTGCATCTTTTTGGGCAATGTGCCAATATGGATGTTATTCTAGAGATAGCAAAAAAACACAATTTATATGTCATTGAAGACAATGCACAGGCTATAGGCGCAAGTTATATAGGTGCCGATGGAACCAAACAAAAGGCAGGTACACTTGGACATGTTTCGGCTACTTCATTTTTCCCGTCTAAAAATTTAGGCTGTTACGGAGATGGCGGTGCAATTTTCACCAATGATGATGCCTTAGCACATACCTTACGAGGTATTGTAAATCACGGTATGTATGAGCGCTACCATCATGACGTAGTTGGTGTAAATTCTAGATTAGATTCCATTCAGGCTGCGGTTCTGCGTGCAAAATTACCACATTTAGATGCCTATAATCAGAAAAGAAGAACAGCTGCCTTAAAGTATTCTATGGCATTGGGAAATCACAACGATATTGTGACGCCAAAAATGCCCATATGTTGCGCTTCAGAAACCTGTGTTTGTGATAGCCATGTTTTTCACCAATACACCTTACAAATTAAGAGTGGCAAGAGAGATGCCTTGGTACAGCATTTAAATGAAAAGGATATTCCCTGCGGTGTGTATTATCCAATTCCCCTACACTTACAAAAAGCGTATACGGATACTAGATACAAGGAAGAAGATTTTCCGGTAACCAATCAGTTGGTACAAGAGGTAATTTCACTACCCATGCATACGGAGTTAGGTGATGAACAAATCACCTTTATTACCACTACCATTTTAGAGTTTTTAAATCGATAAAAATAAAGCAAAGAGCAATGAAAATATTAGTAACAGGCGGATTGGGTTTTATAGGTTCGCATACCGTAGTAGAATTACAGCATGAAGGATTTGATGTGGTCATCATAGACGATCTTTCTAATTCTTCTGAAAAAGTAATGGATGGCATTGTTGCCATCACAGGCAAAAAACCAGTCTTTGAAAAATTTGATCTAAAGGAGAAAACTAAGGTTCAAGATTTCTTTAAGCGTCATCAAGATATTGCTGGAGTAATTCATTTTGCAGCCTCTAAAGCCGTAGGCGAGAGTGTAGAAAAGCCTTTATTGTATTATGAAAACAATATAGGAACCTTGGTGTACTTGTTGCAAGAATTATCGAATTTAGAAAAATCTAGTTTTATCTTTAGTTCATCTTGTACGGTCTATGGGCAGGCAGATAAAATGCCAATTACAGAAAGTGCTCCCGTAAAAGAAGCGGAATCGCCTTATGGTAACACCAAACAAATGGGCGAAGAAATTATTCGAGATACCTGTAAAGTAGTACCGAGCTTAAAAGCCATTGCCCTGCGTTATTTTAACCCTATGGGCGCCCACCCAAGTGCAGAAATTGGGGAATTACCTATTGGAGTGCCTCAAAATTTAATGCCGTACATTACACAAACCGGAATGGGCATTCGTGAAGAATTATCTGTTTTTGGTGGTGATTACCCTACGGAAGATGGTACTTGTATCCGCGATTATATTCACGTGGTAGATTTGGCCAAAGCCCATGTGGTGGCCTTGCAACGATTGTTGAACAATACCAATGAAGATAACTACGACGTATTTAATGTAGGTACAGGAACGGGTAGTTCTGTTTTGGAAGCCATAAAAAGTTTTGAACGGGTATCGGGTAAAAAATTAAATTACAAGATTGTAGATCGCAGGCCTGGTGATATTACCTCTGCCTATGCAGATACTACAAAAGCCAATACCGTTTTAGGATGGAAAGCAAAATCTACCTTAGATGAAGCCATGCAATCTGCTTGGGATTGGGAGCAGAAAATAAGGAAGTAAAATTGATAAAATCAGAAAAAATGGTTTATTGTTTGTACTAACAATAAACCATTTTTTTATTTTTCTCGTATATAAGAGTGATGACATTTAACTACTCAAATAGCAACGCTTTATTAGCCTCCATTAACGACCAACAATTGTATCATAATTTGGTGGCCCAACTGCGGAAGGATTTTAATCTGGCCAATATAGAATTTGGTTTTTTAGAAGACAACGACACCCTTGCTCCCCAAGAATTGATTGCCGCCCTACGTGAAAAAATGTACTTCCTATTGATGGAGCGCTTTACCGAATATTTAAATCTGCTTTATATTGTGGACCTTCCAGAAAGTGCACTCAAAGAAATACAGGTCACGGATGCTGTTGAGGTGGCAGAGCAAGTTGCTTTTTTGGTGCTCAAACGGGAATGGCAAAAAGTATGGTACAAAAACGAATATTCTAGTTAAATTTTTCAGCATAACAATAACTCCTATCCTCTAGTGAGTATTTTATTATGCCGTTGTTTTCAAGGATGCCAGAAAAAAAGCCTTGGTTTAGTGTTGTATGAAAATGACAGTTAAATCCAAGGTTTTAACCGGGCGAAACTTACTCTAATCCCTTTTTTATGGGGTTCCAAAAAGGTTTTGTTTTCAGTTGCTTGGTTTCCCAACCCAATTCCTTTCTAAAATAAGTATGTAAGGTCATGCAAACCCTGCTGTCACCCGCAATATAGACCATTTTATTGCTTTTAAAAGTTGGTGTTATTTCCTTAATTTTTGCAATAATTTCAAGACTTGGGTTTTGGCGTAATTCATAAAAATTAAGGGGAGTGCTGCCGTCTATATCTGGGAACAATTCACTTTTTTGTTGGCTGTAAACAATACTTGCTACTTGTTTGTTCTTTCCAATATTTCGGTTTAACATATAAAGGTGTGATAGGGCCGATAAATCACCGACCATCAAATAACTATCAGCCGTGTCTTCGGCTAGGAAGTTGCCTTTTTTCACCTTGAAATAAACGATATCTCCCGTTTGGCATTCCCTTGCCCATTTAGCGCCAATTCCGTTACTATGGGTGGCAATAGCTAGGTCTACAGTGGTTTCAGATGGCTGATAATCCCAAATGCTATAACTTCTTATTTTGTCTTTCATAGACAATTGATCCTGACCTATACCAATACCTAATCTAAGGAAAGCCCCGGGAATGATATTTACTTTAGAGAAATCATCACTCTGCAAACGAATTTTAATGACCGTGGAGGAAAGGAATTCTTTCTCTAGTACTACAGCCTCATGAAGGACAACTTTTTTTAGGATATTTTCAATAATGCGCATGCTTCTTCTTAATTTTTAGAGTGGTATTGATGGTAATTTTCAATCATTTCTAAGGGCGATAAATGCGGTTTTCCTGCGGCCTTTTCATAATCGGAAGCTACATCATTAGCACCAGCAAATATCCCTTCGTAAATCCCTGCAATTATAGTTCCTATAAAATCGCCTAGCTCATTTTTTCTTTCTGTTGCATAGTCTTCAACAGAAACTGCGGTATACTCAAGCTTGGTATGATACACTTTGTTTATAAGGGCTGCAAGTTGGGTTTGTGTTATTGGTTCGCCAACAAGATTGTAAACTTGGCCGTTGTGTTTCTCTTCAATGAGCATTTTGGCATAAGCCGTTGCTAATTCTTCTCTGCTTGTATAGGCACACTTTCCAGAGCCCGCAGAATTCCGAATGCCACCTTCTTTTACATAGGTTGCTATATAGTTTAAATCGGGCTCAATATAAATTCCATTTCTGCCTATGGCCCATTGGAGTCCGGAGTTTTGTACATCCATTTCTGTCTTACGATTGGATTGCACTACAGGGCTAAAAGCATTTTTTTCTTCGGCTCCAACAATACTGGTATAGACTATTTTGTGAACGCCCTTACTTTTTGCAGCTTCAATAACATTTCTATGTTGCTGAATTCTTTTTTGAGGCTCATCCATACCAGAAACCAATAAAACGGCCGTTACTCCTTCTAAGGCAATGTCAAAATCCGGACGACTATTGTAATCTCCTTTTCTTATTTCAACCCCTAAATGTTTTGCCTTTTCGGGAGTACGCGCAATGCCTATGACATTGTCTTTCCCGATTTCTTTGATCAGTTGCTTTACAATGGCGGCGCCTAAATGTCCGCTTGCTGATGTTACTGCTATTTTCATTTTTTCTGTCCTTTTACTATTTTCAATTATTTAGGAGTGTGGCAATTGTTTAATGGTGATGAGTACCACTTTTCCACCAAATTTAGATTGCAATTGATACTTTTGAAAATGATCAATCGTTTTTAAAAAAACCTGGGTCTCCGCCATTTCTGCATTGTCCACATAAATATAAGTATTGTTATGAAAATTAGACTCTAGCATTTGAAATAATGGCAAGTACAAATCTTTCCAGCCATCTAATACCAATAAATCTATGGGCTCCTTATGATTTTTTAAGGTCTTCATTGCATCGCCAATTCTAACTTCAATACGTTCATTGACGCCTGCTTCTTTAAAATTTGCAATTGCTTTTTGAGCTTTAGATGCCAATAGTTCTGTAGTAATGATACGCCCACCAGTTAAAAGCACTCCTTGTGCTAAAAAAAGTGTAGATATACCAAATGAAGTTCCAAATTCAACTATATTTTTAAGCTTGTTCTGCTGTATAAGTTGTTTTAAATAGTCGCCTTCTTTTTTTGAAATGGAAAGATATACATCCTTAAAATCTTTTGGTCTCAAGGGTTTAATTGCCTGAATAGCCAATCTTTTCATCATTTTTAATCGGTCGCATTTAGCATCCTTATATAAATGTGCTAAGGTAGTTTCTATTTGTAGTGTATTCATAGCGCTGTCTTTTTTAAGTATAGGAATACCAGAATATTTGGTTGCTGATCTTCCTATTGATAGTCATCAATACGGTATTTCTGAATGACATACCGCTAAGAAAAGGGTAACGGATTTGGGTTTAGATTTATTTAACAATTTTTAAATGATCAATAATTCCGCTCCGAAATACAGTTTTTAAGGTACGTTCAGGGTTGTTTTCATATCCAATTATGATGGAACTGTGTACTAGCATTTTGTCAAAATCAAAAACAATGGTTAAATAATCCTTGATCCCTGTTTCGTGCCAATTAATCAAATACATATTGTTTCCAATTTTACGAGAACGGTATGGAATATCAGTATTTCCATTACCTTTAGCCGGTCCGGCAACCCATTCGTACTTGGCTTTGCCCTTGTAAAACTCCATATGAATAGCAGTACCATTTGTGTATTGGAAATTTAAGGAGTAACCATCCAAGAAATGCTCGGCCTCCTCAAACTGAAAGTTATTTTCCGCTGTTGTTTTGTTTTGTGATAAACCAATTCCAACACTGAATAGTGCAAGACAAATACATGTAACTAATTTCGTTTTCATTTTCTTTGATTTTAAAGTTTGATACAAAATTCGTGGTATTTGGAAGATTCCCAGCGGTTAATCTTCGGATAAGAATGGTAAATGTGAGAATAAGGCTTTTATAAGCTGTTTTTGAATTGTTTTGGGGAGACAGCAGTATGCTTTTTAAAAAATTTGGTGAAATTAGTTACTTCATCAAAACCAAGATCAAAAGCAATTTCCTTTAAACTTTTTTCTGTACTTGCAATGGCGCGTTTGACCTCAAGGGTTACGTAGTTGTCTATAAAAGATTTGGCCGTATTTAGGGTATAGCGTTTTACTACCTGGTTTAGGTATTTTGTAGAAATTAGCAAGGTGTTTGCGTAATCTTTTACGTTTCGGGTGGCTGTATAATTGGATTCTACTAAGTTTTTAAACTGTAGAAATGTTGTGTACTGTTTAGCATTGTTGTTGTGCGCTTTTGTAGTTGTTGAATTCCGTTCTAAACGCAATAAATACAGGTCTAATAGGGCGGCAACAATGTTGTTTTGGGCATAGGTATTATTGGTTTGTAGTTCTGCTAGTAGCTCTGTTAAAAATTCTTCATTTAATGTTTTATGGTACGCTATGGGTGAGCTTATGTGGTAATTGTAGAGGTGTGAAATTAAATCTATAGAAGATTTTGAAAAATAGTTCAAAACATATTCTTCTGTAAAAATGAGCAAGAAACCTTCATAGGTGGCATCTTTTTGAAAAGCGTGTACTTGTCCCTTGGCAATTTTTAAAACGGATCCTTCACTTAAATCGTACTCTTTTAAATCAATTTGGTGCTTTCCTTTCCCCTTGGTGACCATTAGTAACGCAAAAAAAGTTAATCGATGTGCTTGGGTTGGATTATGGTCTGTAAAGGTAGGAATCCGAGCAAATAAATGGGTGACACTCAAAAGTTCAAAGCCTTTGGCGTCTTCCGTTTGTTCAAATACTATTTTGGGAATGTCCTTCAATTGGGTGTTTTAATTTTAAGTCAGCGCGCAAGACTTATGCATTGGTTGCGATGTACAGCTAAATATACAAGCTTTTCATTAAAAAACTAAACGCTGAATTAGCGAAGAAGATTTTGGGCCCTTCTTTTTTCGAAATACACGATCAGGAATGCAAATAGTATTTCAAGGATACCCCCAAGGATGCCAATGCATGCAAACTGTTGGGAAAAGAGGATGCCGCCAATTCCTGTTACTAGTAATGCGGCACCAAACACCCAATAGAGGCGCATGCCGTAAATGGTAGCAAATATCAAGTATCGAGCCCCAATAATTAAAATCATAATCGAAAAAAACCATATGGGTTTAAATTGAAGACTTAGATAGGCTATAAATAACCCTATAAATAAGAGTACCGTACTTTCCATAGCTAAATTTGATAATGGATTTCCTTTGCTGTGTTTCCCAGAACACTTAAATGCCTTTGATAGGAGTATTCCAAGAGGGTGAATCAGCATTCCTCCAAAAAAGAAAACCAGCACACTCATTTGTGTGGTACTCATTACTGCTGTAATTCCGGCTGTTAGCCAAACAAGGCCAGAAATTAATGCTCCTGGTGCACCACCATAGTAGGCGGAGCGCATATCTTCTTGTGCTTCTTTAAAATTCATTGCAACTTTTTTATTTGGGCTATACTCCTAATAATTGTTCAAAGTTAGGTTAACTTTTTTTAGGATTACTTGAGAGCATAAAAACCCCTTTAATTTTAACTGAGGCGATCCGCGATAAGCTGAAGTAAAAAAGTTTCACGCTCAATAGACATTCCTTTTTTTGTACTTGTAGCCATTGTCTTAGTGTTGTGATTAATGGCTTCATGAATATTAACCCATACAGCTTTCATACCGTTTTTTGTTTCGTAATGTTCCATTTTGGTAGCGCCCAATTCGTTGTTAATCTCGCAGGTATAGCAATAGGAAATCATGTGTTGCAGGTCGTAATCCTCCTTGTGCCAGGGCCGGTATTCTTCATAAACGCCAAAGGGTTTTATGTTGCAAATGCCTTGGGCTCCTGTTTCTTCATTGAGTTCCCGCATCATCCCGTCTATCTGATCTTCCCCCAAATCTAAGCCTCCGCCTGGCAGACTGTAATCTTCATAACGGGCTGTGTACAGGAGTAAAATGGTACTGCCTTGCATTGCGATACTTCGGGTAGCCAGTCTGGTAAAAATAGATTTATTTTCTAAGCTGGTTACTTCAGGATGGTAATGAGTTTTTAAATTTTGCATGTAGGGGTTCTCGGGTTTTATTTTTGCTTTAGATATGCTAAAATTAAGTATTTCTAAAGCATAATGGATGCCGGATAGTTTTATTAGTTTGTTAGACCTCCCTAATTAAGCTTTAAATTTTGCGGCCATTCATTGGTCACTTCAAGTTTATTAGGGGCTATGGTTGTTTTGCTCCCTATTGGTATAAAACATATCTTGGTGGAACTAGTCCGTTTAATCGTAAGGAAACAAGCATTTGTGCTCTGTGGTGTGTAATATGATCAGCCAGTAATAATAAAATTTGCCGTTTTGATCTCTGCAAGCCCAAATAGTCCAAGTTGTCATTTAATTTAGCAATATCAAATTCGTTGATAAAGCTAATGGTTGCATCAAATGTTTTGTCAAGGGTTGCTATCATTTCTTCCTTCAATTTCTTGTTAACCATAAGAGTTGTATCGGTTTCCCAATCTCTTGCTTTGCGTCCACCTAATAAAGATTCACTATGCCAATCCATTGCCCAGGCAATATGCATTAGATGTTCAGCAAAGCTTAAGGATTCTGGTGTGGCTTTAAAAGTATAGTTGTCTTCAGGCATAGTTTCAGCCACCAGAAGCAGATACTTTCTTGAATTTTCCAATCGCTCTATATAATCCCTTATAAAATCGTTCTGTTGTGCTAACAAAGGAGATGTAAGAGAAGAAAGCAGTAGAAATGTTGTAAGTAGTACTAGACGTTTCATAAACGTATTGTTTTGTTTCGGTTTTCAACTTTTGAAGTAATTTTTAACCAAGATTAAAAATTCCGGTTGTTCATTTATCCCAACGCTTGCCTTTACAATTCTTTGTGCAATACTTTGGTGATTGATCTTGCTAATTCTTTATAACCTGCCTTGGTATAATGAACATCTCCTGGAGCTTGCGCTTCTGTTTGATGTATTTTTTTAGAAGTTTTATAGATGTCATTTACCAAAATACCATGCTTTTTCATGACTTTTTTGGCGACCTTATTGTAGCGCTGAGGGTCTTTTACATAGCGGCCGGCTTCTCCTTCAGGAACATAAGAAGTACTTACAAAGATCAGTTTTGCATTGGACTTTTCTTTTAAAATAGCAACTAGGCTCTCTAAATTTTTAGTGTACTCTTCAATAGTATAGGTTACTTTTCCGTTTATCTTATCTCTATTTCCATACACCTTACTATCTGCATGTCTATAGCACAAATCCCATAAACCCCAATTAAATTGTATGATGTCATAGTCCGTATTCGAAAGCCATTTTTCAAGTCGTTCTAAACCCGTTCCGGTATGCTGTGCATTTCCAGGATTGTGCGTTACTATAGCTACTTCTTTCAGTGTTTCCGTAACAAAAGGAGTATACCCTAAAGAAATGGAATCGCCAATAATTAAAATCTTAGGTTTTTCAGCAGAAGAGAAAGCGGTTAGTACAAGGAGGGATAGCGCTAGGATGGTATTTTTCATTTTTCAGGAAATAATGCGATAAATTTTGGCTAAAAATAGGTAAAAATTAATGTGACGCCTTTAAATTGTTAAAATAATTTGTAGGAATCACTGGGATAACCGCGGTAATTATTGGTTTCTCTAAACTTAAAATTTGGCGCAATAATTGCTATATTTGAAGGTAAATCATAAATTCTTGTTTAAAAAATTTTCACTTCGGTCACGTATTTTTATTACCATGATGTTTTTGGTGCTTATGGCATCTGTCTTAATCGCTGGGGTAACCATTTATCAGTACAGGGAGCAATCTAAAGAATACAATAGGGACAGACTAGAGCGCAAGGAAGCACAAATACAAGAAAGTGTAAATCTCACTATTCGGAAGACAACTTTTGAGCGGATCACAGAAAATTTGCAACATATTTTTAAAGATGAGATTTTTGAGATTGCAGAAATTCAGAACGTTAATTTTAGTATCTACGATTTAGAGGGACAAATTATCATTGACTCACACCCAAATTTAAATAGCGATGAGTCTTCCAAATGTCTAGAGGCTATCGTTTTACAGAAATTGAGAACCAATGAAGATCAACGTTATGTTGAGGAAATAAGCCATATTGAAAAAGCGTCGAATGAAGAAATCATATTAAGATCTTCCTATACCTTTATTAAAGACCTTAGATTTAGAGATATTGGTATTTTAAAATTGGAATATATAGAGGATACCTCCTTTGAAGACAAAGAATTGCCGGAATTATTGTTGCGCTTGGCAGTAGTTTATGTAGTGATGTTTATCATTGCAATGATATTGGCGTACTTTACATCTAAATATATTACCAGGTCGTTGAAAACCATTTCAGACAAGCTTAATCAGACCGATTTAAGTATTAAGAATCCAAAAATTATAGTTGAAAATCCAAGTGAAGAAATAGGTCGACTTATAGACGCCTATAATGGAATGATTGACGAACTAGAACAATCCGCGGTGATGCTTGCCAAGAGTGAACGGGAACAGGCATGGCGTGAAATGGCGAAGCAGGTAGCCCATGAAATTAAAAACCCCTTAACGCCCATGCGTTTAAGCGTGCAGAGTTTTGAACGTAAATTTGATGTTGATGATCCAAATATAAAAACGAAACTTGCAGAATATTCCAAAACGCTTATACAGCAAATAGATACTATGAGTAGTATTGCATCTGCTTTTTCTAATTTTGCTGAAATGCCTGCACAGCAAAATGAAAGCCTAAATGTGGTAAAGGTTGTAAAATTAGCCGTAGATATTTTTAATGAAAGTTATATTCATTTTGTTACTGAAGAGGATGAGATCATTGCCAATTTAGACCGTACCCAATTGGTACGTGTTGTCACCAATTTGGTAAAAAATGCCATTCAAGCTGTTCCAGAAATAGAAAACCCTAGAATTTTGGTTACAGTAGCCACTGAAGATGGATTCGTAAAAATAGCTATAGCCGATAATGGTTTTGGCATTGCCGATGAATTTAAAGAGAAAATTTTTGAGCCCAAGTTCACCACCAAATCAAGTGGTATGGGCTTGGGCTTGGGCATGGTAAAAAACATAGTTGAAACTTATAAGGGAACTATTGTATTTACATCGCAACCCACCAAAGGGACTGTATTTACGATACGCTTTCCGCTCACAAATAATTAAAATTAGAACCTATGAATTTTGATAATATATTATTAACACAAGAAGACAATATCGCTATTGTAACTATCAATAGACCAAAAAAACTAAATGCTTTAAACAAGGCAACTATAGCCGATTTGCATACGGTCCTAAAAGCCTTAGGTAAGGATAAAAATACCAAGGTTATTATTGTAACCGGAAGTGGTGATAAGGCTTTTGTAGCCGGCGCAGATATTTCTGAATTTGCAGATTTCAGCGAAAAAGATGGTGCAAAATTGGCTCGTAAAGGGCAAGAAAAATTGTTCACTTTTATAGAGAATTTAAATACCCCGGTGATTGCAGCCGTAAATGGTTTTGCCTTAGGTGGTGGCTTAGAGTTGGCAATGGCTTGCCATTTTAGGGTAGCCAGTGATAACGCTAGAATGGGCTTACCAGAGGTATCCTTGGGGGTTATTCCAGGATATGGAGGCACACAGCGTTTGCCGCAACTAATTGGCAAGGGAAGGGCCATGGAGCTTATTATGACTGCAGGGATGATAGGAGCTAACGATGCACTTGCTTACGGCTTGGTGAACTATGTAGTTGCCTTAGAAGAGCTGCTGCCTCTTTGTACTAAGTTGGCGGGTAAAATAACCAACAATTCGTCTGTAGCTATTGGCAATGCCATTAAAGCGATCAATGCCGGATTTTCTACGGATGGATATACGGCAGAAATAGAGGCCTTTGGGGCTAGCTTTGGAACCGAAGATTTTAAAGAAGGGACAACAGCATTTTTAGAAAAAAGAAAAGCAAATTTTCCTGGAGCTTAGTTTATGCATAGATTTTTAAGTAGTTATTTATTGTTTTTTTTTATCGGTTGTGGCAATTTTGGAGCCTTGACGGTGCTGACCGATTTGCCAAAGGAGTTCGATGAGAATTCTGGGATAGTTACGCTCTCTGCCAACAGTATTTGGTTGGTAGAAGACAAGGGTAATGCCGATGAAATTTACCAGGTAGATACCCGGGGTAATTGGTTAAAAACCTTAGAGGTGACCAATGCTAAAAACCACGATTGGGAAGATTTGGCCAAGGACAAAAACAACAACCTTTATATAGGTGATTTTGGGAATAATCATAGTGATCGCAAAAACTTGGTCATCTATAAAATTCCAAACCCAGAGCAGGAAAAGGGCGATAAGATAGCAGCTGAAAAAATAGAATTTAGCTACCCGGAACAAACCAATTTTTCACCTAAAAAAGACGGGCTCTTGTATGATGCAGAGGCGTTTTTTTATTGGAAAGAAGCACTTTTTATCATTACCAAAAATAGAGCCACCCCTTTTACGGGAGAAGCCTTTATCTATAAAGTTCCGGCAGAAAAGGGGGAGTATAAAGCAACCTTGGTGGGTAGTTTTATGAGTTGTACTGAGGGCGACCAATGTAGGGTTACGGCGGCTGCCATTTCTCCAGATGAAAAAACCATAGTGTTATTGGGTAATGGCATGCTCTGGAAATTCACCGATTATACAACCGATAATTTTACAGAAGGCAAAATGGAAGCCATAGACTTGGGCGTACGCACCCAATTGGAGGCCGTGACCTTTGCCGATAACAATACCTTGTATTTGTCTGATGAAGAAAATAAGAAAACAGGGCGTAATTTATATTCCTATCGTTTAAAATAAGACCAAACTACAAGGTTTTTTCTCCAAAAAAAAGACTACATCTTGTGGTTTGCTAAAACATTCCTAAATTGTAGGGAAATAGGGGCTACCTAAAAACGCATGTTACTTTTAGTAAATTTTGGAACAGACTTTCCAGAGATATAATTATGCGTATGTATTGCTTCTTAATAACACCAACCTCCATGAAAAAAATTGTTTTAGTTAGTTCTATACTCCTTTTTTGTTTCCAATCGTTCAGTCAAAAACCAAGAGCAAGAGACTTAGGAGTTCCCTTTGCGGGAACAACTGGTGCGTTCAATGCCATTACAGATGTTACAGGTGTAGAAGTAGGGTATAGCACTATTATTTCTGGCACTGGAGCAAACCATATTGGTAAAGGCCCTATAAGAACAGGCGTTACAGCATTATTTCCAAGAGGGAAATCCAAAAAATTTAGTCCGGTGTATGCCAATTGGTACAGTCTAAATGGTAATGGTGAAATGACAGGTACTACTTGGGTCACAGAGTCTGGATTTTTAGAAACCCCCGTCATGATTACTAATACAAATAGTGTAGGTGTAGTTCGGGATGCAGTTTTAAAATGGTATGTAGATACAGATTGGTACAGCGGAGAAGATTGGTGGTACACCTATCCTGTGGTGGCAGAAACCTATGACGGTTTCTTGAATGACATCTATGGATTTCACGTAAAAGAAGAACATGTATTAGAAGCGATAAAAGATGCTAAGCGTGGAAAAATTGCCGAAGGGAATGTTGGTGGAGGAACAGGAATGATGTGCTTGGGTTTTAAGGGAGGAACGGGAACATCTTCAAGAGTCTTCAAAATAAAGGACACTACTTATACGGTTGGCGCCATTGTACAATCTAATTTTGGCGCAAAAAGAAATTTATCCATTGCAGGTGTTCCTGTTGGATTGGCATTACAAGACACTTTGAATTCTGTTTATAATGCCCCGCCATCATCAAGAAGGCAAGAAGGCGATGGCTCTATTATTGTCATTGTAGCCACAGATGTACCTCTTTTGCCTCACCAATTAAAACGAATTGCGCAACGCATTCCTTTGGGTGTTGGCATTGTAGGCGGACGTGGAAGCAATGGTTCAGGAGATATTTTTTTAGCCTTTTCAACAGCCAACGAAAATGCTTTTGATCGAGACCAAACAACAACCGTAAAATCAATGCCCAATGACCAACTGATGCCAGTTTTTGAAGCCACTGTGCAGGCTGTTGAAGAAGCAATTATCAATGCTATGGTAGCCGCAGAAACTATGGAAGGTATCAATGGAAACAAAGCTTTTGCCATACCACATGAACTCCTTATTGCAACTCTTAAAAAATACAATCGGATTGCTAAATAAAAGACTGAGCTAGCAATAACAACTTAAGGGTTCCAAAGGAACATATCCAGAACTATTGCGCGTTGTTCGGGATTAAAACGTCGCAATACCCTGCTGAGGGAATTGTCAGTATCAATAGAAGTGACAGTACATTAGAATTGGGTTACAATGCAAAAAACGTTACAATGAAGAAAAATAGGATGCAAAAAGGAGTATTATTAATGATAGTGGTGTTTTTTACTTTTAGCATACATGCCCAAGTAACTTTCCATGTTTCTCCCAGAGGTAATGATTCAAATTCGGGCACAGCAGCACAACCCTTAGCAAGCTTACTAGGAGCACGAAATGCCATACGTGCCTATAAAAAAGAACATAGTGCAGCGGTGCCTTTTGTAGTTTCAATTGCGGACGGTAGCTATTCGATGAACGAAACTTTTGTGTTGACCCCTAAAGATGGAGGAACCCCAGAGCACCCAATAGTCTATAAGGCAGAAAAAGGAGCCAAACCCATTTTTAGCGGAGGTGAAAAAATTAGTGGATTTAAGGTCAATGAAAATGGTGTTTGGGAGGTGAAAATTCCGGAGAGCAGTCGCTATAATTGGAGATTTCAGCAGCTGTATGTAAATGCTAAAAGGGCTACGCTAGCACGGACCCCAAACACAGGCTTTTTAAAAATAGAGGGCGTGCAAGAGACCGTTTGGGAAAAAGGAACGGGGAGGACTGCAAAGAAAGCCCAACAAGTACTTATGCTGCAAAATAAACAGTTGACCGCCTTGGAGGAGCTAAGTGGTGCTGAGAGGGAACTGTTGCGGTTTAGAACCTATCATAAGTGGGATTTTACCATTAGGCATTTGGATGAAGTGGTTGTAACAGCAGATAGTATTGCTTTGGTGACCTCAGGGCAAGGTATGAAACCTTGGAATCCCATTAAAAAAGGCGGGCGTCTGGTGCTCGAGAATTATGCCGCTGCTTTAGACACTGCTGGGGAATGGTTTCTAAATACAGAGGGCGTTTTGTTTTACAAGCCACTAGCTGGTCAGACCCCAGAGAATACCGAGGTAATAGCGCCGGTATTGGAAAGTTTGGTTGCTGTAGAAGGCGATAGCGCCCAGAATAACTTTGTAGAGCATATAAGCTTTGAAGGGCTTGCATTTACCCACTGCCATTACCGCATTCCACCCTCTGGTTTTGAACCTAATCAGGCGGCCATAGCCATCAATGCGGCCGTGATGCTCAATGGGGCAAGACATATCAATTTTTTGAATTGTGAAATCTCGTTTACAGGGCAACATGCCTTGTGGTTTGGAGAAGGCTGTAGCCAATCTAGTGTAACCCATAGTTATTTGCATGAGCTTGGTGGTGGCGGTATTTATTTAGGAAGTAAGGCAGCTTTAGAAGGTGCTGGACATACACAATATATAAAATTACACAACAACATTATTCAAACCGGAGGGCAAGAATTCCCACCTGCTGTAGGGATTTGGGTAGGGCATAGCTCAGACAATGAAATTACAAACAACGACATTGCTAACTTTTACTATACCGGCATCTCTATCGGATGGGTATGGGGTTATGCGCCAAGCCTTTCGAAACGAAATAAAGTCGCTTACAATCGCATTCACCATATTGGATGGGATTTGCTCAGCGATATGGCAGCAGTATATACTTTGGGAGCCTCTGAAGGAACGGTAATCAACAACAATATTATCCATGATATCCACGCTTATTCCTACGGTGGATGGGGATTATATACCGATGAAGGATCCTCGGGTATTGTTATGGAAAACAACCTGGTATACAACACGAAAACAGGAGGCTTTCACCAACATTACGGCAAAGAGAATGTGATCAGGAACAATGTATTTGCCTATGCTAAAATGTATCAGTTACAATGTACTAGGGTAGAGGAGCACAGATCTTTTGATTTTACCAACAACATTATTGTTTTTAAGGAAGGAATGGTATTACAAGGGGCATGGAACACTATAGATATTGAGATGGACTACAATATGTATTGGAATAGCAGTGCAACGGCCTATGATTTTAACGGCGCTTCATTTAAGAAATGGCAGCAAACGGGCCATGATGCGCATAGTTTTGTGGGGAACCCAAATTTTAGAGATGCTCCTAGTTTTGACTTTCGTTTAAAAAACAAGAAGGCAATTGCTAAAATAAACTTTACACCCATTGACTATTCTAAAATAAGGGTCTATTGGAGTGATCTATGGCTGCAAAAAGCGGTTTTGCCAACGCAAATTACGGACGATTTTAAAAAAGCCGTAGCCAAAAATATGAATCCAGCGCCACAATAACGACAGGGGTGGTGCATCGTTTACATTATTCTTACCAAAAACAACTCTCTTTACACTAGTAGTACATAAAAATAGGTCTGCTACACAATAAAAGAGTGTTCTGCTGCTGCATGTGCTGCTAAAAGCTGCACTTTGTATAATTTTATGGGTCGCTATGAAAATTAAATTGTGTCTTGTAATGATGATGTTTATCACACAACAGTGTAGGTATACACTTGTTGCAAAAAGCTAAAAAAACCAACAGTTCCTATGAAAAATAAATATCTAAATTACATTGTTTGTGGATTAATCACTTTGTGTGTAATAGGGTGCGATTTTAGTGCGAAGTCCAAAACTAAAACGGAGTACTCTATACGAACAGCATCCCAGGCAGAATTTGTGTACTCCAATGGAGACAAAAAAGTAGAAATGATATTGGAATTGGAAAAGGATGCGAAAGCTTTGGTTCTTGGAATACCAATTAAAGCCTATTTTAAAACGGAAAATATAAATACTCAAAAGTTCAAAGTTTTTGGGCCAGGTATTATGGTAAAACAAGGGGCTAAACATGAGTTTCGGTATACCATAATACCTACAGAAAGGTTTCTTGTAGATGGAAAACTTGAAATCCAAGTCACGGAACAAATAGAAAACGCGGCAGATTTTACCCACAAATTTTTAGTGCCGGTGGCAACACCATAGGAATAAAAACGAAGGGTTACAAGTATACTATCAATAGCCAGCGGCCTATTGACTAATTCAAATTATTGCGATCTTTAAAATATGTTAAGATAAAACCATATTTATTTCCGCTGTCATAGCTCATTGCTTTGTAAATCCTAACCGGAATACTATTTATCGTTTTCTTTTATTAACTTAGTGATTCTCAGTTGGTGCCCAGCTAAACTATGGAATCCCAAGGTTTTACGTGGTTTAAGCACACTTAAAAATGGACAATTGTTATGAAGACGAATCAAGAACTTAGAAGCCGATACCAATTCACCATCTTTCTTTTAGGCCTCAACATTCTGCTTTCGCTAGTTCAAGGAGCTGTAGAAGCCCTTGCAGGCTATCGATTCTACCTCTTTAGTCCCTTTTTTGAGCCTTGGCTTATTTTACTTACGGTAGTCGCTACTTTATTACAACTGTTGCTGCTTTGGTATTTTTGGCGCAACAACTATATACTAATCGCTATAACTTTTGGCCTTACTTTCATTGGTAACCTAGCCTATACGGGCTTGATCTTTCTGGCGTTGTTTAATTCCGAACTACAGCAGTTTATGCCTACTGCTATTGTAATTCTCATTGGCCTGGGGGCCCTTTTTTCCCTTAGTCTTTTTGTAAGCAAAACACGCGAAAAGCGGTGGCTGTTTTGGGCCGGAATAATAGGATTGCCCATTCATCTCATTGTATTAGGGCTACAGCTATGGGTCATGCAAACGGGTACCGAAGAAGCTTTTCAGATCTATACCAATAGTATGCCCTGGCTTATAGTTCTCTTGGCCTTACTCTTGGTGTTCTACATACTGCATTTTAAAGAGGAATTGGGCACGCTAACAGATACTAGCAATGCAACCCCTTCTAAGCGATATATGGCGACACGGATGGTATTAAGTTTGCTGTCTGTTGTTGCGGTTTTAATTGTGTTGCGTGCAGCGGCTTCAGAATACAGCTGGGAGAAGGGAAAAGTAAACAGGGCCAGTAGAATGGTAGGCGATTTTATGGCCAAAACTTATATAAATACAGAAAATGACACCCTTAAATACCGTTTGTTATTGCCTAAAAATTACGATAATACCCGTAAATATCCCTTGGTTGTTAATCTCCATAATGGAGGTGGGGTGGGTAATGACAACCTAATTCAACTGGATGCTACCAATACCGCACAACTGCTAGCTACAGATGAATATCGCGAAAAATATCCTGCAATACTATTCTTACCGCAGAGTACCACCCAAGCAGGTTTTGGGGGAATGAATAGGGGCGAAGGGAATGCAAAGCTGGTATTTGAAGCTATGGAACAACTGGAACAAGTATACAATATAGACACTAACAGGCGCTACCTAATAGGTATGTCTGTTGGCGGGTACGGCACTTGGCATTTTATGGGCCTACACCCTGAAAAATTTGCAGCTGGCGTCCCCATCTGTGGTGGCGGAGACCCAGTAACGGCCGAAAAAATGACCGCCATTCCCATCTGGGCATTTCACGGAAAACGAGACAAGGCCGTGCCGGTGCATTTAACACAAGATATGATTACAGCCATAAGGGCTGCTGGTGGTACCCCCAAGTATACCGAGCTTTCAGCGGGACATCTTATCTGGGATGAGGTTAAAAACACCTCTGGCTTGTGGGAATGGATGTTTGCGCAACAAAAGACAAATTCCCTGCCTTAGACACCATGATAAATGCCATTTTAGGCTTATGTCCGAAATTTAGTAATTTAGTTGGGTAGGTTAGGGGACGGACTTTTATAAAGTGAGTGTATCCAATAGTTTCAAAACCATTGTAACCACAACCAACTTCAATAAAGTGTACCTTATGAAAAAATATTTTTTACTCCTAGTCACACTTCAGGTATTTTCCCTTGGGCAAGGGCAAGTAATAGATGCGGTAATTTCCCAAAATACCTTGGGGGAAGGCATCACAAAAGAACAATCAGCACTTATTTTTAGCACCCTAAAAACCTTGCCCAATGGAGTTCAAATTTCAATGGCCCTACTGCGCAATGGCACGCCACAATACATAGGAGTACAACGGCAAAACGATACTATTTTTAGAGTAGACAACCGCAGTAAAGTATTTGAAATTGGGTCCTTAACCAAAGTATTTACAGCAGCCCTCTTGGCAGATGTTGTGCTGCAAAAGCGGATAGCCCTGACCGATACCATCAACAACTTTCTAGGGTTTCCCTTAAAAGACAATGTTGCCATTACCTTTAAACAACTAGCGACCCATACCTCTGGACTTCCCAGAGTGCCTGCAAGTTTGCTAACGCCAGCGTCTTTGGCTTCTCTAAATCCTTACAAAGAATTTCAGGAAGCAGAATTAAAAGAATACCTAGCTCAAGATTTAAAGATGGCATACATCCCTGGGGAAAAATCGGAGTATTCTAACTTGGGCGTTGGCTTGTTGGGCTATCTACTGAGTACCCTAGAGAACACCAGTTATGAAGACCTCTTACAGACCAAAATTTTTACCAAATACAACATGACTACCGCTACAACAATACGCCCCAAGGTGGCTAATAAATTGGTGCTTGGGGTAAACGATAGTGGGACAGTAGTCCCCAATTGGGATATGGAAGTATTGGTTGGAGCAGGGGGAGCTTTAGCCTCAGTAACCGATTTAAGCAAGTTTGCCATTGCCAATTTTGACGATAGTAATGCCGCATTAAAAATGACACGAACTCCTTTTTATAAGGCAACAGAAACTTTTGCTACTGGCTTGGCCTGGGGAATTGTTACCACAGATTCCAAAGCTGAATGGTATTGGCACAATGGCGGGACAGGAGGGTATACCAGCTCTATAATCCTAGATACAGCCGCTAAAAATGGAGTTGTATTACTGTCAAATATAACAGCCCTAGGTACTATGACAAATGCTGTTACTAGCCTGTGCCCGGAGCTTATGAAAACGATAGGGGAAGGAGAATAGATGCTACCCATATTAGAATTGTAGCAACGGCAATTTTATTTTTAAGATTGCTTGGACTGCGCTATTATATTAATAAAAATAAACCATGCAGAGTACAACCAACCAAACAAAACCTGTAGCTCCAAACCAACGTATTGAATACCTCGATGTTTTACGAGGTATTGCCATCTTCTTTATTTTTTGTGCCAATATTGTGTATTTTTCTGGATATTTCGATTTTCCGGTGGAGCTGCGTACTGGCCCTACCTTCTTTAAGATTGACGATTATTTTGAATTTGTAATGCACATGCTTGTAGATGGTAAATTCTATTCTATTTTTTCCTTGTTGTTTGGAATTGGTTGTGCTATTCAGCTTCAAAATATCACATCACAAAACAAGCATTTTACTTCGTTTTTTAGGCGTAGAATGCTTTGGCTTTTAGGATTTGGGCTACTGCATTTAGTCTTCCTCTGGATGGGTGATATTTTAACACTCTATGCCCTATTAGGATTAGTGCTTATTTTGTTTGTACAATGTACCGACAAACAGCTCTTGCAATGGGCGGTAATTTTAATTCTATTACCCCTACTTAATTGGGGTGTCATACATCTGCTAGGCTTTAATTATCCCAGTTTTTTCTACAATTTAAATCCACAGTTTAATGCGTATGTGGGAGTTCCAAATTCTACTGATTACGGCATATTATTGACAGACTTTAACGCTTACCTGAGAAACGAAAACCTATTGGATTTTTTTAAAGCTAATATGGGAGCCACCTTTATCCGAATAGGCGATATCCTCAACGAAGGTAGAGCCTTTAAAGTACTTGGAATATTCTTATTGGGACTCTGGGCAGGAAGAAAAATTTTAAACGAGAATTTACTGGAGAACAGGGCATTTTTGAAAAAGATAGCCATCTGGGGCCTGTGTATTGGATTGCCAATTAGTTGTAGTAGAAGCTTTATAGTATTCTTTTTAGATTCCAGCGATTTTTGGAGTTTTATGAGTACTCTAAGTTATGCCTTTGGTACTGTTCCCTTAGCGATTGCCTATACAGCTATACTTGCACTAGTATTTAAAAAAGAAGGACGTTTTTTACATTGGTTTGCCCCCGTTGGTAAAATGGCATTGTCTAATTACCTAATGCAAACCATTGTTGCCACAATTGTATTTTATGGGATTGGCTTTAAATTGGCAGGAAGCCTTGGATATACCCTAGTAATTGGTAGTGGATTGCTCATTTTTAGTGCACAAGTAATTTTTAGTCGGTGGTGGTTAAAGCGGTTTACATTTGGACCTATGGAATGGCTCTGGAGACAACTCACCTACGGCAAAAGAATAACCAACAAAAGGTAAAGGAAAAACGATTCCATTTTCGCTGAGGTTGCAGCTGCTGCCTTACTTCCACTTAATAGTGTCTAGCAGTTGTAGTTTGGGAAATTAGTGTAACATTCTATGGTAATGGTCGTCTTGTAAGTATACGAATAGTGTAAAAAGTAGTAGATGACGGTTTTGGTAGTAGGGGCAAGTGGGGCAACAGGGAGACAATTGGTAGGCCAACTTGTAATGCAGGGGCATAGCGTTAAGGTTGTGGTGCGTTCTCCTAATAAACTACCCAACGCTTGGCATAACACGAAACATATTCAAATTGTTACGGCCAGCCTTTTAGAGCTGAGTGATGCTCAACTGAGGGAATTAACACTAGATTGTAATGCCATTGCCTCCTGTCTGGGGCATACTATGAGTTGGAAGGGAATCTATGGACAGCCAAGAATGTTGGTTACAACTGCGGTACAAAGATTATGTACGGCTGTAGATACACATAAACCCGAAAGTCCTGTGAAGTTTGTCTTAATGAATACCATAGGAAATCGCAATCGGGATACAAACGAAGCTATTTCGTTGGCTCAAAAATGTGTTATTGGTTTGCTTCGATTGCTTTTACCGCCCCATGTAGATAATGAAAAGGCCGCAGATTATTTGCGGACCCAAATAGGGCAGCACAATCCGTTTGTAGAATGGGCAGCCGTACGCCCAGACAGTTTGCTAAATACCGATGAGGTAACGGAATACGAACTACACCCTTCTCCCATAACAAGTGCAATTTTTGGCAACGGAAAAACGAGTCGGATCAATGTAGCCCATTTTATGGCGCAGCTCATTAAGGACGAAGACCTATGGCTAAAATGGAAGGGAAAAATGCCTGTGATCTATAATAGAAAATCCTGAAACCACGCTAGTGATTGGGTTTAGAAGAATATAAAACCACTGTTTAAAATAGAAAAGAATGTTAGAAATTAGGCTGAATTGCGAAAATTGTGACAAGTCATTGCCCAATGAATGTGATGCGGCCATGATCTGTAGCTACGAATGTACCTTTTGTACAGATTGTGTGGCTTCGGTCTTAGAGAACGTTTGCCCCAATTGCGGAGGTGGTTTTGAAAAAAGACCTACACGACCCAAAGCGGCATTAGAAAAACATCCCCCAAGGAAAGACAAGGTATTAAAACCAATTATTGAAAATAGCTACCTCAAAAAAAATTGTAGCATTAATCCTAGAGAAAGATAGAATACACTCCACAACCACTAACCATTTTGTACACTGCAACTTAGGCTGCCTAAGCGGCTGTAGCTGCTTTTTTTTCACTAAATTCGGTCTATTACAAAATAAAATTAATAGAAGGGATGAAACACTATATGTTCGCAATGGTCTGTTTGCTACTCGTAACAGCTTGCAAAGAAAATACTAGCAGTTTAGAAATAGCAGTAGATGAAAAACTGCTGTTAAATGCCATAAAAATAATTTCCTCGGATGATATGGAAGGGCGTTTTTTTGGTACTGAAGGCAATTACAAAACCCAAGCATACCTTGCCCAACAATTCGATTCGTTAGGTATAGAACCCGCCTTGACTGCGGGGAGCATTCAGAAGTTTCCACATACATTTTCTGGAAAATCCAGACAACGAAGATACCCAATTATAAATCCGGCAGAAGACTTTAGCAATGTGCCAGATACTACCATTATTGGTGGTAATGTAGTAACAATGATAAAGGGGAAACTAGAAAAGACGATTGTAATAACTGCTCATTTAGACCATTTGGGTGTTAAAGAAGGTGAGATTTTTAACGGGGCAGATGACGATGCTTCTGGCGCAGCAGCCTTGCTGGCCATAGCCAATTATTTTAAGGATAAGGCACCACAGCACAACCTAATTTTTGCTGCGGTAGATGCAGAAGAAATAGGATCCTTTGGCTGTACTTATTTGCTTGAAAATTTCCCTATTCCTATAGAGAACATTGTTTTGAATGTAAATATGGACATGATAGCCCATAATGATGCTTCAGAATTGTATGCGTCCGGATTATACCATTACCCACAACTACAACAACCCTTAGATGCGTTAAAGGGATCTAAAATAAAATTAGTATACGGGCATGATGATCCAAACGATTCTAAGTTAGACGATTGGACTTTTTCTTCAGACCACAGAGTGTTTCATAAACAAGGCATTCCCTTTATTTATTTTGGGGTTGAAGATCATAAGGATTACCATAAGGCCACAGATACTTTTGAGAATATCAATCAGGCGTTTTATATAGAGGCGGTACGTTTAATTATTGAGGCCATTGAAGCTTATGATTCCTTTTTAGTTTCGACATCCAAGGATGTCCTATAATTGGTCTTATCTTGCTAAGCCAAAGTCATTTAGGACACTAAATTTAAAACCCAAAGCCCAGTCCAAATGTTACTCGTGGGCCTTCATCGGCGTGAAATACAGCCAGGGTCGCAGAGATTAAGTCTGCGCCGTTTAGAAAGAATCCACCGCCGTAAGAGGTTTTCCAGTGGTTAGAATCTTCGGTTGGTAACCAAACCCGACCGTAGTCAAAGCCAGAATAAAACCCTAAAGAGATGGGCAATAGTCTTGTTTTTATTTTAGAAAGACTGTAGCGTAAATCCGTATTTTGGTAATATGATGTTTTCCCTGTAAACCGTTGGTTTCGGTAGCCTCGTAAGCCATCTATGCCGCCAATACTTGCCCCTTGATAAAACTCATAGCCTTCACCAATATTAAAATGTGCTTTCCATTTACTGGCCAATACCAATTGGCCGTTGGGGATTAATTTATAATCGAACGAAATGCTTGGAATAATATATCCAAAATTTTGGTTGCTGCCATCTACCGTAGCTTTATAGCCGGTTTCTAAGCTAGTGGCCATCCCCATAGTAGGAAAAGCAGCATTGTCTTTGTTTTCATAGGTGTAGTTGGCAGTAATACCTAAAAAGGTTTTACGTACATCCTCATTATTGGCGACATAAAATGTATTGATAAAACGGTTTTCAGTTTCTTCAACTTCAATAGTTTCTAGCGCAAGCCCTGTTTTAAATACAGCACCCAATTGTCCGCGCCAAACAAGAGAAGGTGCAATTTTTAGTTGCTCAAGTTTAACCCTATTGTAGTCCATTCCTAAATCATCATCTTGGTTGATGGTCTCATTGCCCAAACCAAAAGAATTTATACTGAAATTGGGACTGGTAAATCTGCCATCCAGCTCAAAATTCCATTGCCCAAAAATGGCTGCGAATTCTCCAGTATACTGAAGGTCAAATCCACTTGTTGCAAAATAATACGAAGCCTTTAAGCTGTGTTTTTCTGTAAACGGATTTTGTCTAAATCCATTAAAGGTATAGGTATTGGTAAAACCAATTTTTATACCATCATCAGGGTTAAAACCTATGGTTGGTATAACTTGATTTACGCTGTTACGTACATTTAATGGATTGTATATGTTGGTGCTGTAATCATTTGTACGCTTTATTCTCGCTTTATTGGTTGCTTTAAATGTGTTCTTTTTTGATTTATAATCGTAAATAGTTATTTTTTTACCGTTCGTTATATTGTAAATATCATTGTTCTGTCCGCCAATAAGTCGAATCTTTATACCACTGTTGGCTGTACCAAAATCTTCAAAATAATCATCATCATCTAATCCGTAAATCCATATTTCTTTGGTGGTATTGCGGTTAAATACTTTACTAAAAAACAGCTTTTCTTTTTTGCCTTTTATGTTTCTAAATACTTTTAGCTCTGTTTCACTCGGATTCAGATAATTAATTTCAAACCAATCGTCTTTATCTGTTCCTGTAACTACTGCAAATTTGTTTAACACTCTATAATATTCAAGTGCGGTTTCTGTAATGGCAGCTGTGCGTGCTAACAAAACATTCTTTAGGGTACCTAGGGTTTCGTCTTGAATTTCTTGAGGGAAAGCTTTAAAAGCCTCGTCTATCACAGATTCCGTTAGCTTGGCTTTTATAAATTCGGCTTGCTTTACCCATTGGTCTTCTGTAGTTTCGGTGAGTAGAGCCATATCAAGGGCGTAGGTTTTTGGGGATGAGTTAAATCCGCGAACGCTTCTAATCTCTTTGTTAAATCCTTCCATTAGTCGCAGTGACGGTACAATTCTGGTGGCTAAGCCCATCAATAAACCATCATTCATGATAGAAAATACTTGGTCTCGATCTCTAGGGACAGGTTTGTAAATAATTTTTTTGCCGTTCTTGTCTTTGGTTTCTGCCCAACGCCATTGGTCTGT
Organism: Cellulophaga sp. F20128; assembly: GCF_023015805.1. Lineage (GTDB taxonomy): Bacteria > Bacteroidota > Bacteroidia > Flavobacteriales > Flavobacteriaceae > Cellulophaga. The sequence goes on along the minus strand of NZ_JALKBA010000001.1, from coordinate 287,346 downwards.
ATGCCGATCCCAATCGCCCAATACCATATCAAAAAGGCGCGCTCTTAAATACATGGTATCATCTACAGCATACTTTTCGTCATCACGTAAGTCTTCAAGCATGCTGTCTGTGCTTTTAAGTTCATTGGCATAACCAAAACTTTTAAGGTTTCCGTGGTTGTCTCCCGCATGTTCTTCGAGCATGTAGAGTTCATCGCCAAAATTCAAATTAAAATCTTCCAATGCTTTTTGCTTGGGAATATAGTATAGCTCAGGGTTGGTGTGGTAAATTTCAACGGCATCAGACAAAGTGCCAATGGCAAATGGACCATAAGGATGTGAGCCAGTATAGAAATCCAATAAAATGTTTTCTGTAGCCGTATTTTTAAAATCACCTACAATATATTGGTCCTTAAATGCCATGGATTGCAGGTATAACTCTGCGCTTTTGCGCATAGATCGCATCACGTATTCTTTGCCATTTTTATCGGCAAGGCGCAATGATTTTGATTGGTGTCCGCCACCCATTCTCACAGGGGTTAGGCCGCCATAAATAGTGTCTAAATCAAGGGTGGGAACGGTAACCGCCGTGCTGTAATACTTGCGGTAACGTTCTCCCCAAATAAATTTATGAAAGCCACTTTTATCTGTTTCCATAGCTGTATAAATAGAGGCTGTTGTGGTGGCAGGGAAAGTGTCGGGTAGTTTTTTATTGAAAAGTTTTTTGTCTGCGGGTAATACTTCTGATGTGAATAAGAATTTTTCATCTTTATTATTGTCTAAACCATAAAAACGTACTCTAGAAGAGCCATCGGTGTACACTTCAAGGGTAGCATAACCTTTTTCTCCGGTAGAAAACATACTGCCATTTAAGAGTCTTGTTTCTCCGGCTTTTGCTCCGGCACCACTTACTATTTGTGGGGTGTTTTCTTCAACGATGTATTGCAATGAATGCTCGTGTCCGGATACAAAAACAACCTTGTTAGAATATTGAGCTAGGGTAACAATACGGTTTTTTAATTGGCGATATCTTTTGTTGTCTAGATCGGCATTAGATGGTCCGGCTGTTTTTCTCAAGGTATTTATAAGCGTTCCTAAAATGGGTAAGGGGCCTACATTTCCTTGTGGGTAAAAATGTTTTCTAAAAGAAAACTGTCCGCCGTGTTGCCCATACGTAAACATGGGGTGATGCAATGCAATCACAGTTGTTTTTTGTCGGTTTTTAGAAATTATACTTTCCAATTCTAACAAAAATTTCTCTCTGCTTTTTATGTCGCACTTGTCATTGATATCGGGGCGTTTATTCCAATTGGTAAGATACCATTCAGTGTCAATAGCTATCACGATAAGATTTTCATTAACCTCAATAGTTTCTAGCGGGCAACCATCTTCAGGGAAAAAGACTTCTTTACTGTTTAATTGTTCCTGAATATAGGTTTGTTCTCTTTCTAGTCCCACCAAACCTTCGGTATACCAGTCGTGATTTCCCGGAATAAAGAGTGGTTTACCTTTGTAGTTTTTCAAAGTGTTTAATTGGGCATCTAAATGACTTTTTGCTTTTAAATAGGCCGCAGTAGAATCTTTAGGGTCTGGCAAACCGGCAGGATAGATATTATCTCCTAAAAATAGAACTGTGCTGTTTTTATCCGCTTTAGCAATTCTTTTTTTAAACGATTTTAAGACCGGGTTTAAGTCTCCTATGGGAGATAAGCCAGCATCGCCAATAAGGTAAAAGGTATGCGCTATTTCTTTGGATTCCGATACATCTATTCTTTGAGTTCCTGGAGCGTATTTTGCTTTTTGAGTAGCGCAATTCGTAAGGATTAAAATACTTAGCGACAAACAATATTTTCTAACAGAAGTATTCATAAAGATTAAAATTTGTAATTTGTAATGCATTTTAGCAATAAAACTATGGCAGATATTATAATAGAAACCGAGAATTATGTAATTAGTCTGCTAACCAACGAGTTAGATTCAAATTTTCTATACCATAATATTAGGCACACCCAACGCGTTGTCAAAAGTACACAAGAATTATTAGATTTTTATGGGTTAGACGCAAAAGCAGCAGAAGACTTACTGTTAACTGCATGGTTGCATGATATTGGTTATACGGTTAGTGCTACCAACCATGAGGAAGAGAGTTGTAAGCTAGCGGAAGCGTTTTTAAGAAGTAAATCCATTGACGAAGAACGCATAGCTGCTATTCGTTCCTTAATTATGGCAACAAAAAGGGAGCATGAACCAACCAACCGTTCTGAAGAGATTTTGAGAGATGCGGATGCTTCGCATTTGGGAAAAGATAGCTATTTAGAAACAGCAGAGATGCTTCGTGAAGAATTGTCATTGTTGGGTGTCGCAAATTACTCGGCGGCAGAGTGGAGGGATGCCAATATTAAAATGTTTCAAACAGAACACCGGTTTTATACAGATTACGCTATAGAAAACTGGCAAGAAACGAAAGATGATAACCTAGGGAGGCTAATCAAGGCCAGAAAGAAAATGAAGAAGGTAGCCAAGAAAGAGAAGGTGAAAGCGCAATACAAAACAGAATTTAAAGACAAAAGCCCAGAAAGAGGTGTGCAGACCATGTATAGGGTTACTATGCGAAATCATTTAAAGCTGAGTGATATAGCGGATACTAAGGCCAATATTTTATTGTCAGTAAATGCTATTATAATCTCTTTAGTGCTAGCCGACTTAATGCCTAAGTTGGATAACCCTTCCAATAAATATTTAATTTTACCCACTGCACTATTTATGTTTTTTAGTGTAATATCAATGGTGTTGTCCATTATTGCTACAAGGCCCAATATTACAAGTGGAGAATTTACAAAAGAAGATGTAAAAAAGAAAAAAGTAAACCTTTTGTTCTTTGGAAACTTTCATAAAATGAAGTTAGAAGATTATGAATGGGCCATGAAGGAACTTATTAAAGATCAGGCTTATGTATATTCATCTCTCACAAAAGATCTATACTTTTTAGGCCTTGTGTTAGATCGAAAATATAAATTGTTACGTTGGACTTATGCTGTTTTTATGGTAGGGATGATAATTTCTGTACTTGCCTTTTTCTTATCGTTACACTTTTATGGTCCTAGAGCAGCTGTGATTTTATAAACCAGATAGTAGTGGATGAATGCCGAATTATATAGTTCGGCATTCATCAGTTTTTTACTTATTGTTTTAACTCTTGCATAAGATCGTCATAGGTATACGTTTTTCCAGACGTCTTGTCCTTTTTGTATAAAATCTCTACACGGATCGCTTTTAAGCCCGCCACACCTTGTAAGCCTTCTAGTTCTAATACTTCAATATTCTTGGTAAAATAACCTTTGGATCGCAAGAACTTTATATAACGCAAATACTCTAATTCATCCTTTTTTTGTGAATATACAATAGCTAATTTTCCTTTTTGTGTTAGTCTTTCATTGGTTCCCTTAATAAAGGATTTATCTATTCTTTTTTTGATAACCTCATACCTGGCATTGTAGGTGCCATCAACATCAAAACGTTTTTCATCCAATCGAAAGCGAATAGAAAGTGAGGTGTTGTATACCAATAGTAACGAAGCTACATCTAATTTAATTGGTAATTTAGGTTTAAGATTGTAATACTCATTCTCCATGTCATACATGGCTTGCAATTGCCACAATCTTAGGTTTTTTAAGTATAAAGAGTTGTATGGTTTGTTGTGTGAAATAGGTGCGCCAATATACATGTTGTGCTCAATACCATCGGTCTTGTAACGCTCAAAATAATGAGGAAACATTTCTTGGGCTTCCGCTTGTTTTTTATCGAGTACAGATGCCAATTTTTCATTGATTTTCATGACACTTTCGTCATAGTTTTTTCTGTGATCGTAATAAGAACCCGTTTTAGGATCAATAGATGCTTCGTACTTGGCAATTAAATCAATAAATTCCCCTTCTTCTGTATTTTTTAAATGCTCAAAAATGGGAGCAATATCTTTCTTAACAAAATTAAATATGATTTGCTCTGTATTGGTGTTTAAAATATCTTTAACTTCCTTGATATAGCTATGTACGCTGTACATCAATTCCTCAAATACAGGTAATTTAACGTTTTCCCAAGCCTTGGTTAGAATGGTGTTAATTTCAGATAATTGAATTAATAAATCTTTCTGAATCGATTCGTTTCTAAAGGTAGAAGAGTCTTTAATATCTATTTGACCATATAGTGGATGTACATTGTTAAAAACAATTTCCTTAAAGTTGGGGTCTAAGCCTAGATTTTTTTCCCCGATAAAACGGATGGCTTCTTTTTCAAAGGCCCAGCGTACGGAAGGGTGCACAGAGGTGCACTCTTGTTGTATCACAGCTTCAATTAAGTTTTCTTCTTCTGTTTTGGAGCGCAATACGGCCGTTACTATAAACGGCATCACGTCTTCTAGTTTTTGGGCATTTACGTTATTTAAATTGCCTTTCTTTGTAGAAGCTAATTCTAAAACCCCAAGCAATTCGTCACCGTTAGATAAAGGCGCTATAATTGCACTTTTTATACCCTGATCACTCAGTGTTTTGTACAAGGCATTGTCTGGTGCCTGTTTAAAATATTTATCGATATCAGAAATCACATAATAAGAATGATCCTGTAATATGGTTAGATAGGAATGTTGACAAAGGGCAGTTTTACAATCTACTTTCTCGCTTTGGTTTAAGATGAAACTTTCAATACCTACGCCATGTACTCTTTCAAAAGTATTATCCTTACTGTTGTGCGCAGAGAAGCCTACTTTTAAGTTGGGCAAACCAAAGAGCGACTTAAAGGTGTTTTGAAAATCTTCTTTAAAAAAAGTATTGTCTTTTTTATCGTTGGAAATAAGGTTCGATTTTATTTCAGAAATGGAATGTTCTGCGGTAACATCAAACATATTGGAGACCACAAACCCTTTGCAGGTAAAACTGTTGGGTGGAATTTTTTCTTTCCACAATTCTAAATTATTAATATTATTTAGGAGCTCATCTACATCTTCCTGAGTGAGATTTTTAGCATTTTCATTGGGTAAGATATCAATAAAATCGGCATTATATAAAATTCTATAATGCCTAAGTACTCCATTTAAATCAGGAATTTCATAAAATAAAGGCCGTGAAAAATCAAGATTAAAACCGTAATGAACGTTTAAAATTACTGTACAAGCCGTAATATAATTTAACTTGTCTTCAATATTTTTGATTTTTAGATCAAAGTTATTCCCCGCATCTTTAATAATTTGTTGAAGCCTGCTAGATGTATTAAAAAATACATTGGTATAAGGTAATGAAGCTGTTTTAATCTCGTTTTTTGTTAAGACTTCAGCGAATACATCTTGTAATATTATTGTAATGGCTTTTTTATGAGTATTTAGTAGCGTAAGGTCTGTAAAACCATCACGTAATTCGGGAAATGGTTTTTGATAATTTAAAATAAATTGAGCTTTTTGAGCCAAGAATTCATCATCACCAACAGCCATTTTATCATATTGTTTTAACAATTTGTCAAAACTAATAAGACTCTTTAAGGGCAGCTCTATTTCATTTTCTAAGTCCATATATTCATTAGTCTAGCTAAGTGTGGTAAAATTACAAAAAGAAAAAGATATTTTAGGGTGAGCCTTGTGACTATTGCTAGCTTTTTTAGATATTTATGCAAAATTAAATTTATGTCATCTTTTTCAAGGTTAGCCAGAGCTTATAAAAATGCCAAAGTTGTGCCTTTTGATGATACCTCAAAGTTTATCCTGTTTAGTGATTGTCATCGGGGGGATAATAGTTTTGCAGATGATTTTGCCAATAACAGAAACATCTATTTCCATGCGCTAAAGCATTATTACAACGAAGGGTTTAGTTATTTTGAATTAGGGGATGGGGATGAGCTATGGGAAAACACTTCATTTGAACCTATTTTTACTGCTCATAAAAATGTGTATGGACTTCTGCGTCAATTTCATTTGCAAAATAGATTGCACATGATTTGGGGCAATCATGATATGGTCTACAAAGACCCAGTGTATGTACAGAAAAATTTATCGAGCTATTTTGAGCCTATAGATGGTGAGGATAAAGAGTTATTGGTGGGTATTACCTATCAAGAGGGAATTGTATTACAGCATAGAGAAACGCAGCAAGAATTGTTTTTAACGCATGGTCATCAGGCAGATTGGTGGAACTATACGTTTTGGCGTTTGGGTAGATTTCTAGTGCGCATACTCTGGAAACCACTTCAAGTATGGGGCATTGCAGATCCTACGAGTCCCGCTAAAAATCATAAGGAACTGATAAAAGTAGAAAAACGGATAAAAAAATGGATACTGCAAAACGATCAAAAAATTACGATTGCTGGGCATACACATAGACCTCGTTTTCCAGAGCCAGGAGCTATTCCCTTTTTTAATGATGGCAGTTGTGTGCACCCTAGAAGTATAACGGGGATAGAAATTGAAAATGGATCTATTTCATTGATAAAATGGCAAATTGCAACTACAGAAGACGGTACCTTAAGGGTAGTTCGTGTTTTGTTAGAAGGTCCACAAAAGTTGGCAGATTACCAGCAATCAAAATAATAAAGACTAGAATTTGGAGCGTAAGGAAAGGATGAAAAGAAAAGAAGCGTTATTGCGAATTGAAGATGTTGCGAAACAACATAATGTCTCACAGAAGTCTGTTCGTAGGGCTATTCATGCTGGGGTATTGGAATCTCATAAAACTGGGGGCGTGCATTTTATTCAGCCAGAGGTGTTAGCAAAGTTTTTAGATTCCCATATTTTTGAACAAAAAGCCGAAAATTACAAACAGCAAATCCCAACAAAATCCACCAAGACCGATGTCATTAACTGGGCAGATATTTCTAAAAATTGGGATAATCCATCAAAAACAGCACTTACTGCAGCCGATTTGTTTTGCGGAGCAGGAGGAATGGCTAAGGGTTTTGAGATGGCTGGATTTCAGCAAGTTGGAGGGCTGGATTGGTTTAAAGAAGCCGGGCTGACCTACCGAGAAAATTTTAACCATCCCCATATAGAAGGCGATATTACCCAAAGAGACGTAAAAGATGCCTTTATTTCTGCAGTTAAAAGCGGACTCAATGGCAAGCCATTAACAGTTTTGTCTGGAGGCTTTCCTTGTCAGGGTTTTAGCATGTCTGGAAGTAGAATGGTAGAGGACGAGCGCAATTCTCTATACAAGGATATGCTTCAAATTATTGAAGAGTTACAACCCGAATTTATTGTTGCCGAAAATGTAAAAGGTTTGCGTTCCATGCTGCAAGGTAAGGTTGAGGATAAAATTAAAGAGGACATCGCAAAACTTGGGTATGTGGTTAATGTGACGGTTTTAAATGCAGCAGACTATTATGTACCCCAAAAAAGAGAACGTATCATTTTTGTTGCCAATAGAATCGGAAAAAAGAACAAGCACCCCAAACCATTATTGTCTCCAGAGCATTATATCACCACCAAAGAGGCGATACACGATTTGGTACAGCTGAAAGATAATGCTGCCTTTAATCACGTTAGAACCAAGCATAGGGAGGATATGAAAAAACGTTTGGCCAAAGTGCCAGAAGGCAAAAGTTTGTATGATAATTATTCTGACTCTTGGAAAAAATGCGTTTGGAATGAGGCGAGTTGTACCATAAAAGAAAATCATGGTGGTGTTAATATTCATCCTATTGAACCAAGGGTAATTACGGTTCGGGAAATGGCGCGATTGCAATCTTTTCCAGATGATTTTATTTTTAAAGGAGCCAAGGGCAAACAAATGATGCAAATTGGCAATGCCGTACCGCCATTGCTAGCCAAAGCTATTGGGTTAGCCTTACGGGAATCCATAAGTAAGTAGTTGTTCGTTAGGAAGCAGAATAATAAGGTCTATTTATTATCAGAACAGTTTACGGTATGGCACAAAAAATAAAGACGGTAGTTTAAATGATTCCCTAATTTAAAACCTGATATGCAATAAGGGCCACCACATAGGCAAAAGCACTCATAAATACCAATTGAGCTGCTGGCCATTTCCAACTATTCGTTTCTCGTTTTACAATGGCAAGAGTACTCATACACTGCATGGCAAAGGCATAAAAAAGCAATAGCGATACTCCAGAAGCTAAATTAAATAGCGGTTTTTGGTTCCATGGGTTTACCTCCGCCGCCATCCTGTTTTTAATGGTTTCCTCTTCATCATTACCCACACTGTAAATGGTGGCTAGGGTACCTACAAAAACTTCACGGGCAGCAAAAGAAGTAATCACCGCTATCCCAATTTTCCAATCGTATCCCAATGGTTTTACAATAGGTTCAATGGCTTTACCTGCATAACCAATAAAAGAATGTTCCAATTTATAACTGGCAATTTCCTGGCTCTCTGCTCTATGTTGTAGTGTTAAAGCATGTGCGGCAATAGAATCTTTAATATGGGCAGTTGAAAGGGTAGGATTATTTGTTCTAAGTTCTCCTGTGTAAACTGCAATATGTTCTGTAATTTCTTCTTGGTTGAAAGTAGAAAAACCTTCAGTTTCAATTCTTTTTTTAACAATTTCTTCTGCGTTAATAAAATTGTCAGAAATACCATAGGTTCCCAATACCCATAAAATAATGGAAATTGCTAAAATTATTTTACCTGCGCCGTATACAAAGCTCTTTGTTTTTTCCCATACCGTATAACCTACATTTTTAAGAAGCGGTAATTTATAGCTTGGCATTTCCATGACAAAGAACGTCCTACCTTTAATTTTCATTATTTTGTGCAAGATCATTGCCGAGAAAATTGCCATTCCAAAGCCCATTAGATACAGAAGCATTAAAGTTAACGCTTGGTAGCTTAACCCTAAAAAAGTGCCATCAGGAATGACTAAGGCGATAATAATTAAATAAACGGGTAAGCGTGCAGAGCAGGTGGTAAAAGGCGTAACTAGGATAGTGATAAGGCGTTCTTTCCAGTTTTCAATGGTTCTGGTAGCCATTATGGCCGGTATTGCACAGGCAGTACCTGAAATTAAGGGAACTACACTTTTTCCACTCAGTCCAAATGGGCGCATTAATTTATCCATCAAAAAAACAACCCTACTCATATAGCCACTTTCTTCAAGTAAGGATATAAACAGGAATAAAAAAGCAATTTGTGGTATAAAAATCACAACGCCACCAATACCCGCAATTATTCCTTCGGCGATTAGATCCGTAAATACTCCTGGGGGTAAAGTGTTTTTGGTCCATTCACTTGCTTGTGCAAAGGTCTCATCAATAAAGTCCATTGGATAACTACTCCATTCGTATATCGCTTGAAAAATGGTGAGTAAAATAAAGAAGAAAATAAGGTATCCAAATACTTTATGTGTTAACACCTTGTCTAATGTGGCTCTGAAACCTTTGGCTACATTTAAATCTACCTTGTAGGTTTCCTTAAGGATGTTGTTTATAAATTGATACCTTAAAACCGTCTCCCTATGCTGTAATTTTTTTAATTCTGAATTTGATTTCGTAGAAAAGGAGGTGACATCTTTAATCCTATTCTTCTCTATGGGCATAAAGTTTACATCCTGAGTAATCACCAACCAAAGCTTGTATATTTCTTCTTTAGGGAAGGCTATTTTTAGTTTGTTAAAATAGTCTGGAGCTATGGTTGTGGTATCAATATTAGGTACTACCGATAAGTTTTTATAATCGGCAATTAGCTCTTTTAAATTGGTTATGCCCTCATTCTTACGGGTACTTACTAATGCTATTTTAGTGTTTAGCCTTGCTTCTAGTAAAGGGATGTCTAACGATATACCTTTTCTAATCATACGGTCTGCCATATTTATAACTAAAATAGCAGGTATTTTAAGGTCTTTTATTTGTGTAAATAGGAGTAAATTTCGTTTTAAGTTTTCTACATCACTTACTACTACCGCTACATCTGGGAAATCTTTGTCGTTCTTATTTAAAAGTAATTCTACCACAACACTCTCATCTAAGGAGGTGGTATTAAGGCTATACGTTCCTGGCAAGTCTAAAATATGAGCTTTTACACCCCGAGGAAGTTTACAAATTCCTTCTTTTTTTTCAACGGTAATACCCGGGTAGTTTCCCACTTTTTGTTTTAAACCTGTTAACTGATTAAAAACAGATGTTTTACCGGTATTTGGGTTGCCAATTAAAGCTACATTAATATTCTTGCTCATAGCGAATTGGATTCATCAATTAAATCTAGCTCAATAAGTTTTGCGGTAGACCTTCTTATGGCGATATGGGAACCATTTACGTTAATGTAAATAGGATCTTTAAGTGGGGCAATTTGTATTAATTCGATCACATTACCAGGCAAGCAACCCATTTCTAATAATTTTATGGGCAAAATATCTTCAGTGAAATCCCGTATGATTCCCCTTTGACCTTGTTTTAGCTGTGCGACCGTAATACTCAATTTTTATTTAGATTGATTTTAAGTAAGAGCAAAAGTAATAGAAAAAAGGAAACTAGGAAACCAAAAAATCATAATTATTTTTTTAATCCAATGGAGCAATTAATCGGTGTATGAAGATTTTAGGATTTCAATATCTTGGATTAATTTTTCAATGTCTTCTTCATTGGTGCCATCATAGGTTCCTCTAATGCGTTTTTCTTTATCCACCAAGATAAAATTTTCCGTATGTATCATGCTGTAAGGGTCTATATTGGGATCTGTTTTTACCGCCATATACGATTTTCTCGCTAAGTCGTAAATTTGTTTTTTATCGCCAGTAACCAAATTCCATTTGTTGTCTAGTACTCCTTTTTCCAAGGCGTATTTTTTTAATTGGGCTACGGAGTCAATTTTGGGCGTAACAGAATGGGACAACAACATAACTGCATCGTCGTTTTTGATAATATCTTGAATAGCCACCATATTTTTTGTCATAACAGGGCATATGGTCTGACAGGTTGTAAAGAAAAAATCAGTTACATATATTTTGCCCTCGTAGTCTTTTTGGGTTACTGTTTTTCCGTTTTGGTTGATGAGTGAAAAATCGGCTACGGTGTGGTATTTCTTTTTGTGCAGTAAGGATTGATCTACCAATTCTTCATTAAAATCTACAGGTTGATAAATGGGAAGTTTCTTTTCTGGTTGTAGTGCATTGTAAAAGAGATACAATATAACAGAGGATAGGGCTAAAAGGGCAATACCAAAAATCTTAAACTTACTAAAAAAGGAGCGCATAGTTTTTTTACAAAGGTACAATTGATACCCTAAAGATTCAACACCAACGAATATTAAATAATTCATAAAAAAGTAGGGCTATACTTTTTATCTTTTTGTAAGAGCGCTTAAAAGTGTACTTTTGTGCGTTTTTAAAAACTAAAATAGAGTTAATGGAATTATTTATTCAAATTGCCGAGTTTATATTTATTATATCAGTACTTGTAATTTTACACGAGTTAGGTCACTATATTCCCGCCAAATACTTTAAGACCAAAGTAGAAAAATTTTATTTGTTTTTTGATGTGAAATTTTCGCTTTTCAAAAAGAAGATAGGGGATACCGTTTATGGGATTGGATGGCTGCCACTTGGTGGTTATGTGAAAATTGCGGGTATGATTGATGAAAGTATGGACACTGAGCAATTGAAAAAGGAACCAGAACCTTGGGAGTTTAGAAGCAAGCCAGCGTGGCAACGTTTAATTATTATGTTGGGTGGTGTAACGGTTAACTTTTTTTTAGCTTGGATTATTTATACCATGTTGTTGTTTAACAATGGAGATACATATATACCAGCAGATAGTCTAAAATACGGAGTTTTGGTAGATTCTATTGGAGAGCAGTTAGGAATAAAAACAGGAGATCAAATATTAGCCATTGACGGTAAAAAGAGCAAAAAATTTACGGATGCTGTATTAGATATTATTTTGGGTGATGAGATTACTTTAAATAGAAATGGAGAAGTAATTACGGTTCCCTTAAGTGACGAAGGTAAAAAGGCTGTTTTAAGTGTACAAGGCAAAAACTTTTTAAGATATAGGCAAAAAGAAAAAACTATAGATAGTGTGGTTCCTAATTCTGCTGCAAGCAAAAGTGGACTAGAATATGGGGATGTGATTGTTGCTGTTAATGGAAAAAAAATAACCTATTGGGATGAGTTTACTAGCAAAATAGTAACATCTGCAAACAAGCCCTTGGCTGTTGAAGTACTACGTGACGGACAATCTAAAAACATACAAATAGCGGTGCCTGAAGTTGGTAAAATAGGAGTTTTACCAAATACAGAAGACTTGCGTGTAACAGATGAGTACAGTCTTTTGGCTGCTGTACCTGAAGGTTTTAATAAAACCATTGAAGTTTTAACCAAGCAAATCAAACAATTTAAAGTGCTTTTTGCGCCTAAAACGGAAGCCTATAAGCAAGTAAAAGGTCCAATTGGGATTGTAGATCTAATGCCAAAAGAATGGGACTGGACCTATATCTGGGGCTTTATGGCCATGTTTTCAGTTTGGTTAGCCTTTCTTAATATTCTGCCTATTCCTGCCTTAGATGGCGGGCATGTAATGTTCTTGTTGTATGAAATGATATCTGGGCAAGCGCCAAGTGAAAAAGTTTTAGAAAGAGGACAGATCATTGGATTTGTAATTTTAATGACACTAATGGCCGTTGTTTTTGGTAATGATATCTGGAATATTATAAAGAAATTTATTTAAGTTAATTATTTTATTTGGCGATATAAAAAAAACAATTATATTTGCACCCGCTTAGGGGCTTTTATGCCGCTAAACATTCCTCCTTAGCTCAGTTGGTTAGAGCATCTGACTGTTAATCAGAGGGTCCTTGGTTCGAGCCCAAGAGGGGGAGCAAAACAAACCTTAACTAGCAATAGTTAAGGTTTTTTGCTTTTCAATACTTTCCTAAATGCTGTTATATAGCATTTTAAGAGAAATATGTAATTCGGTTAGAAGCCTATTTGCTCTCTTATCTATAGAAAAAGGGGTGCTATTAGGTACACCCCCCTTTACCATAATGTGGGAAAGGTGTTGCTGAGAGCTTGGACATGGAAGCCTTGTGCTGAATTAAATCTTTAGCAAGGAATATGGGTGTTTTTTCACTTTGGTTTGGGAAGCAGCCTCTGGTTTTAGGGATTCACACCTTTCTTTGTGTTCTCAATAACGAATAATAATAGCTTGCAGCTGCTAGATCTTCTAATGCATGTCCAACCGATTTAAACATCGTAATTTCTTTCTCGTGCAGTCTTCCTTTTTTCTTTTGGGAAGTGAGTTCAAACAAATCGGCTTTGATGTCTGTTTGCTTCAATACGCCACTTTTAAGTGGAATAACGATATCCCCACTTTCTTTTAGTCCACCTTGAAACGTATCTACATATACTTCAGATTTAGTAACCGTTTCATCATCGGCTTCTCGCATATCAACTTTATATGCGCCTACCAAATCCACATGTTGACCGGGTTGCAGGTGTTTTCCAAAAACAAGAGGGGTCTTAGATAGGGTGGCCGTAGAAATAATATCTACGGCAGCAATTTTTTCCTCAATAGTTTTTATCGGTTTAATCTGGAAACTTGCATCTTTAAGTTGTTCACAAAGTGCAACAGCCTTTGCATAATTTCTGCCCCAAACATAAACTGTTTTCAAAGGGCGTACACTAGCATGTGCCAGAATTAAATTGGAAGCTAAGGCCCCTGTGCCAATCATCAATAAGCTGCTAGAATTCTCTTTTGACAAATAGTATGATGCTAGGGCAGATGCCGCCGCAGTTCTTTTTGCAGTTAAACTTTTCGCTTCTAGAAGAGCAAGGATCCCGCCTTTTAACGCATCCAAATAGATATAGACACCCTGTATGGCGGGGAGGTTAAATTGCCCGTTTTTTGGACTTACAGTAGCAATTTTAACTCCTGCATATTTTCCGGGTTTCCAAGCGGGCATTAATAATAACGTTGAATCTTCTTGAACGTCAGGATTGGGAAAATCGTGATGATGCCGCATAGGAACTAAGGTGTCTTGTTCAGAAAATGCAGTTCGCAATGCATCGATTAAACTTGGAAAATGAGTATTCTGCTCAATAAAATGTGCTGGTATTTGAAGTATATTGTCCATATGTTCAAAGTTATCAATTTAAACACATTTTCAAAATAGGAACATAGGTATTGTTCAATTTTAGAATGCGAATATCTTTGTTACTAGATTTCGTTGTTCATTCATTTTGCTTACCGGTTCGCAATACAATTTGTTTGCATTAGAAATAGACATTATTCTAAAAAATATTTTTCTAACGTTGAAAATTAGATGTGTGATATTCGCTGTAGTTAAGGAAGATAAGGGTGTATTGGATTAAAAAAACACTAAATTGCTACAGCTATTCCTTTTTTTAAATTGGGTATAAAATGTAATAATAAACTACAATAACGATGAAAAAATTCAGTCTAGTAGTATTGATTTGTAGTACATTGTCTTTGTTTTCTTGTAAACAGAAAGCAGTTGAAATTGTAAAGCCAAACCTGCTTTTTATTTTTGCTGACGATCAGATGTTCAACAGTATTGGAGCTTTGGAAAATTGTCCGATTAAAACGCCCAACTTAGATCGTTTTAGGCAGAATGGGGTTTCCTTCTCTCGGACCTATAATCAAGGATCTTTTGCTCCTGCGGTCTGCGTGGCTAGTAGAACAATGATGGTTACCGGAGCCTACCTTTGGAAAGCTGCCTCTTTTTCAAAAAAAGGGAATGTTGTTGGCGATCCTAATGCACCCAGTTTAAACCCGAAATATGAAATTCCCTTTAAGAAACCGGAGAAGTATTGGCCACAATACCTAAAGGAGGTTGGTTATGATACCTATATGTCAGGAAAATGGCATGTAGGAGAAGTAGCTCCTAAGGATATTTTTGATTACACCAAAGATATTCGTGGAGGTATGCCAGGTCAAACCAAGCAGCGGTATGCACGTAGTTTTGAGAAAGGAAAGCTCGATACTTGGTCTCCATACGATAAAGAATTAGGAGGTTTCTGGAAGGGAGGAAAACATTGGAGTGAGGTGCTAGCAGATAATGGTATTTCCTTTTTGGAGCAATCTAAATCCAGTAAAAATCCGTTTTTTATGTATCTCGCCTTTAATGCACCACATGACCCTAGGCAGGCACCTAAAAAGTTTGTTGATATGTATCCTGTTGAAGAGATCAAGATCCCTGAAAATTTTATATCAGAATATCCCTATAATGAGTATGCAGGTTCAGGCCGTACCCTAAGAGATGAAAAATTAGCTCCCTTTCCAAGGACGCCATATTCAATACAAGTAAACTTACAAGAATACTACGCCATAATTAGCCATATGGATGAGCAGATCGGGCGAATTTTAGACGCCCTTGAAGCTTCAGGAAAAGCAGATAATACCTATATTTTTTTTACGGCAGACCATGGACTTGCGGTTGGGGATCACGGATTTATGGGAAAACAAAACATGTATGAGAGCAGTATGCGGGTACCGCTGATTATGTCCGGTCCAAATCTACCGAAAGGAAAAACAGTGGATGCCTTTGTCTACTTGCAAGATGTTATGCCCACTACCTTGGAGCTCGCCGGACTTAAAAAACCCGATCAAGTAGATTACCATAGCTTAATGCCATTAGCAACTGGGAATGTAATGAACAGTCATTATCCAGTAATTTACGGGGCATATTTTGGAACTCAAAGGATGTACAGAACAGAAGAATACAAAATGATAGTTTACCCGACCGCGAATATGGTGCGGCTGTATGATATGAAAAAAGATCCCTTAGAAAAGAACGATTTGGCGGTGCATAAGGAAGATTACAGCGCTATTTTAAATACACTAATGGAAGAATATATTATTCTACAAAAACAAATGAATGACCCCGTTGATATTGCGTCTGCATTCCAAAATTTTATGAATGGAGTGGCACCAAAAAAATTACCAATGGAATCTGAAAAATAAAAAAGTAGCAAACCAACACTAACAGCACCTATGAAAAAACTGAAAAACACAGAAAAAATTTACTTTCTACTACTATTTTTATTTGTTTCATTTATATCGTGTAAGGAGAAACAAGCAGCTACTACGGCGACCTTGGAATCAAGCGTTCATTATGATGGTAGTTGGGAGGCTTTACAGGAAATGCCTATCCCTGCTTGGTTCGATGATGGAAAAATTGGACTGTTTATCCATTGGGGTCCCTATAGTGCTATTGGATATAAAAAAGGCGGTAAAGGGTATGCAGAGCACGTACCAAAATTAGTATATGAAGACCCGGAGCATTACTACCCCTATTTAAAGGAACGCTGGGGAGCTGCGCCACCAGATTTTGGGTACAAGGATATTATTCCTGAATTCAAGGCAGAAAAGTGGAATCCTGAAGAATGGGCTTCCCTTTTTGCAGAAGTAGGTGTCCAATATGTGGTACTAACCGCAGAACATCACGATGGTTTTTCTAATTGGGATTCAAAGATTAACCCTTGGAATTCTGTTAATATGGGTCCTAAACGTGATCTTGTTGGAGATTTGGGAAAGGCTGTTCGCAGCCAAGGTTTAAAGTATGCGCCTTCCTACCATCGAGAGAGACATACTGGTTTTTTTGCCAAGGAGAAGTACGTAGTGCATAGCGAGCCTAGACCCGATATTGCCGAAGAAATAAAACGTGTTCCAGAAGCAGCATCCCTTTATGGTCCCTTTAACTATAGTAAGGAATTTGTAGATGATTATGTGGCACGCTGGAAAGAAATACAAGAGCAGTACCAACCCGATTTTCTTTGGATTGATGATGTACCTATTTTTACCCGTGACGGGAATAATCCTAAAACAGGGTTTAAACCTGAAATACAATATTTCTTTGATCAATACCGTGGTATGATTACCGATTTTATGAATAATGGATCGGATAGGAGTCAAGAAGTTTATGTAAATAATAAGGGGGCCAATCGCAACTGGCCAGATGGTGTTGGGTGTTTGGAAAAGGACAATCTTAAACTTTCGGTTATTGGTCCCAAATGGCAAAGTTGTACCACTTTTGGTACTTCTTTTGGGTATTTAGAGAACGACACTTATAAAACAGTACAAAATGTAATAATAGAAATGGTAGAGGTGGTGTCTCGTAACGGTAACTTTCTTATCAATATTGGGCCAAGGGCAGACGGAACCATTCCGGAAGAACAAGTTATGCGACTGCGTGAAATGGGTAATTGGTTAAAAATTAATGGGGATGGTATTTATGGCACCCGATACTGGAAAGAAAATCACCAAGAAAAAGGTCATTTGGCATTTACTACCAAAGGTAAATCCCTTTATGCAATCGCTTTAGAAGAGCCAAAGGAAACTATTCTAATTGAGGCAACCAAAGGGTGGACAGCAACAAGTGTTAAATCTATTTCACTTCTTGGTTCGGATAACAAAGTTGAATGGGAGGTAACAGCAAATGGACTTGCAATTACACCTCCATCCAATTTAGGTAAGAGTAGATATGCTTGGACCTTTAGAATTATAACAGATCAAGAACAACATGCTCCAAATGTTATTCAAAAAGATGCCACCAAAGCGTTTAAGGGGACAAAAAAAGTAGATTTGGAGGGCCATGTTAAATCGGATTAATTGTGCCAATTTTTAACTTGTAAAAAACAGGAAAAGTGGTAGTTCTGTTTCTGAGAATTGCTAATTTATAGATGGGGAATAAAAAGTAAATGCTAAGAATCTCTAAGGTCAATTTAGTGCCTTCTTAGGTTTCCTTGGTATGGAACCGCTTAATATATCCTTCAATTTAATGATCTGTAAGAAGAAATATACTTGTAAAACTTTGATTTTTGACGTTAATTAATTGTTTTAAATATAACTGACTGTTATTTAATTGATTACTATAACGTTGTAGACTACATTTTAGGTAGGAAAAGGAAAGTATTAACATATTTTTTTTGGAAATGAGCGTTATAAATGTATGTTATAGGTAAACAATTTCACATGAAGATTATACAAGTCAAAAGAAAAAGCAAAGTAGAAAAGAGATATACCAAGAATATGGGACAACTTGCGGCTAGAGTAACTTACGTTAAGAAATACGTTTTGGGTATACCAATTATAACGCTGCATAAATACAGAGAAACATATTACGGAGAAGTAAAAGATTGTGAAGATTGCGAACTGTTTATTTAATACAAACAAAAAACTCAGAGCCTAGGCTCTGAGTTTTTTGTTTGATATATTTTTAGTGCTACTTTATAACTAAAGTTCCTTCTGTATTCCATTTCGTTACATTCGCAATTTTGCTGTTTTCAAAATCTACTTCTTGGAGTATAGCATTTTTCCAAAAGAACCATGTTCCTGTTTTTTGTCCCAATGCGTAATTACCTTGTGCAATTTTTTTCCCTTCATCGTTATACATTTTCCATTCCCCATCTAATTTTCCATTTAGGAAATGACCAACTTGGGCTATTTCCCCATTCTCATGAAAATAAGTTGCCTTTACTTTGTTGGCTGCTTTTTCAAAAATGGGTTTAACTGCTTGAGCATTTGCGATGGCTATAGAGAATATAAATGCGAATATAAGTGCTATGTTTTTCATATGAATTGTAGGTTCTAATTTTGTTGTTTGAAAATATTTCTACTATAAAAATAACATTATTTTACAATAAAAACACAATTAATTAACATTAAATTTACATTGAAGCTATATTTACTTGAAAAATAGGCTTTTATGCCTTTGTTATTTTATGGCATTATGGTCAGCGAATAAAAAACTAAATCGATATTTGTCCTAATACTAAACAATACTTCTTAAATTTGGGGTTTTAAATTAAAGAATAAATGTACAGAAGTCATAATTGTGGGGAATTAAACGCAGCTCATATCAACACGGAGGTAACCCTTTCTGGATGGGTGCAAAAATCTAGAGATAAAGGTTTTATTGTTTGGGTAGATTTACGTGATCGCTACGGTATAACGCAGTTGGTTTTTGATGAAGAGCGAACTAGTAAGGAAATGATGGAGCGCGCCCAGAAATTAGGGCGAGAATTTGTTATTCAGGTAAAAGGGAAGGTAATCGAAAGAACTTCTAAAAATGCCAATATGCCAACGGGAGAAATTGAAATATTAGTATCCGAACTAATTATTCTAAACAAAGCAATGCTACCGCCATTTACCATTGAAGATGACACTGATGGTGGAGAAGATTTACGCATGAAATATCGCTACCTGGATATTCGTAGAAACCCGGTTAAAAACAATCTTATTTTTAGGAGTAAAGTTTCAATGGCAGTAAGAAGCTTTTTAGCTTCTAATGGATTTATAGAAGTTGAAACGCCATATTTAATAAAATCGACCCCGGAAGGAGCCAGAGATTTTGTGGTGCCTAGTAGAATGAACGAAGGTCAGTTTTATGCCTTGCCACAATCGCCACAAACGTTTAAGCAATTGCTTATGGTTGGTGGTATGGATAAGTACTTTCAAATCGTTAAATGTTTTAGAGATGAAGATTTGCGAGCAGATCGCCAACCAGAATTTACGCAAATAGATTGCGAAATGGCCTTTGTGGAACAAGAAGATATCCTGACTATTTTTGAAGAGTTAACTCGTCATTTGTTAAAGGAAATCAACGGAGTTGAGGTAGCTAAATTCCCTCGAATGTTATTTGATGATGCAATGCGTTTGTATGGTAATGATAAACCAGACATTAGATTTGGAATGGAATTTGGCGAACTAAACGATATTGCACAACACAAGGATTTTGGCGTCTTTAATTCTGCAGAACTCGTAATTGGTATTGCCGTTCCTGGAGCTAATGCATATACAAGAAAAGAAATAGATAAATTAATAGATTGGGTAAAGCGTCCGCAAGTAGGTGCTTTGGGTATGATTTACGCTCGTTGTAATGATGATGGCTCGTATAAATCTTCTGTAGATAAGTTTTACGATCAGGATGATCTGGCTCAGTGGGCAGCCCGAACCGGCGCAAAACCAGGAGATTTGATATGTGTACTCTCTGGTCCTACAACAAAAGTACGTGCACAGTTAAGTGCGCTACGTATGGAGTTAGCAGAGCGATTAGGTTTGCGTAAGGCAAACGAATTTGCACCATTATGGGTTATAGATTTTCCATTGTTAGAGCTAGATGAAGAAACAGGGCATTACCACGCAATGCACCACCCATTTACATCGCCAAAACCAGGGCAACTAGCGCTATTGGACACAGATCCTGGAGCGGTTAAAGCGAATGCTTACGATTTAGTCTTAAATGGCAATGAAATTGGTGGAGGATCTATTCGGATTCACGATAAAGAAACACAAGCCACCATGTTTAAGCATTTGGGCTTTACGGCAGAAGAAGCCAAAGAACAATTTGGATTTTTAATGGATGCTTTTCAATACGGTGCGCCACCTCATGGTGGTCTAGCGTTTGGATTAGATAGATTGGTTGCAATCTTAGGCGGACAAGAAACGATAAGGGATTTTATTGCATTTCCAAAAAACAACAGAGGTAGAGATGTGATGATAGATGCTCCTGCATCGCTAGATAAAGAGCAGTTAGACGAATTAAAGTTACAGATTGTAATAAATAACTAAAAATATTTAAACGCCAGCTAATGTCTAATAGAAAATTGCTTAAACGAATTTTAGTTTGGAGAGCAAAGCACATTACAAATAGGCAATTTATTTATATTCTTAGTGTAATTGTAGGGATAACATCTGGTATTGGTGCTGTATTGCTAAAAAACGCTACGCATTTTATTCAACATGCATTAGAAGGTAAATTGGTGGCAAATTACCATCATGCGTTTTATTTTTTATCGCCCATAGTGGGGTTTTTCTTGGTTTACCTTTGTGTAAAGTATATTATTAGAAACAAGGTAAGTCACGGAATACCATCTACCTTATATGCTATTGCTAAGCGTAAAGGGTTTATGAAAAGATACCAAATGTTTGGGTCATTAATTACGGCTCCTATTACTGTTGGCTTTGGGGGTTCTGTTGGGTTAGAGGGGCCAACTGTGGCAACCGGAGCAGCCATAAGTTCAAACATATCTCGGTTTTTTCATTTAGACCAAACTACGCGTAATTTATTAATCAGTTGTGCGGCGGCTGGGGCGCTTTCTTCAATTTTTAAAGCACCTATAGCTGCCATAATTTTTGCTATAGAAGTTTTTAGTCTAGACCTTACTATTGCCTCAATGTTGCCATTACTGTTGGCCTCTTTATCGGCAATTATTACCTCTTATTTTTTCTTCGGTGATGATGTGTTGCTTCCGTTTAAAATAGAAGACAAGTTTATTATTTCTGATGTGCCTTTTTATATGGCTTTGGGAGTCGTTTCTGCATTAGTATCAATGTATTATACAGAAGTTTATGATCGTATTCAACAATTTTTTGATAGGATTAAATCACCGCTAAAGCGCGTTCTTATAGGAGGTGTTTCTATAGGTGTTTTAGTGTATTTTATACCGCCGCTTTATGGAGAAGGTTTTGATGTTATTAACCATCTTATAGCTGGACATCCGGAAAAAGCACTAGTAAATAATTCGCTGCATTTGAACTTAGATAATGTATGGGTAGTTATTTCGCTACTAGGCGGATTGGTCTTTTTTAAGGTCATTGCAGGTGCTTTAACCTTTGGAGCTGGTGGTGTTGGTGGTATTTTTGCGCCAACTTTATTTATGGGGAGTATAATGGGTAATTGTTTTGCTAAAATAATTAATAACAGTGGCTTGGTGCAAGATCCAGTTTCAGAGAGTAATTTTACCTTAATAGGTATGGCAGGTTTAATGGCTGGAGTGTTACATGCACCACTTACTGCTATATTTCTTATAGCAGAAGTTACAGGTGGTTACGAGCTTTTCGTTCCACTTATGATAACCGCAACATTATCTTTTGGTATTACTAAATATTTTTATCCACACTCTGTATATACGATGGAGCTAGGTCGTAAAGGAGAATTGCTAACGCATGATAAAGATCACGCAGTACTTACGCTGATGGATTTAGATTCCGTAATTGAGACTAATTTTATTCCGTTAAAGAAAAAAATGACATTAGGGGATGTGGTACATAGTGCCGTTGTAAAGTCTAATCGAAATATTTTTCCGGTTTTAGATAAAAAAGGTCAAGTTTTAGTAGGGATTTTACTTTTAGATGATATAAGAGATGTGATGTTTAAACAAGAGCTTTACCAAACTTTAGAAGTAGCAGATTTTATGCGAACTGTGCCAGATGTAATTGTTTATGAAAAGGATAATGTTCAGGCTGTAATGAATAAATTTCAGCTTTCTGGTGCGTGGAATTTACCAATTGTCAAGGAAGGTAAGTATATCGGATTTGTGTCTAAATCTAAATTATTAACCGCATACAGACGTAAATTAATAGATTTTACAAAATAAATAACAGATGAAATATAGTAGTGGAATTGTAGCACTGGTAGCTACCGCTTTAATTATTTATGGATTTGTAATCATGGCAGATAACGAACCCTTGGCGCATAAGTATATTGGTCTGGGAACTGTGGGGATCTTTTTTATTGCGATGCCAATTTTTTTAATAAAAGTAAGTAAAGGCAAGAAGATGAAAAATTATATGTTGAACGAAGAAAATATTAAAAAAATGCAAGGGAAAAGTACTGAAAGTACTGAGGATCAATAATGTTGCCCGGATTTTTTTAGTTCAATTTACATTCCTCTAATCAAAAAATATTATATTTGAGTATTATTTATTTTTAATATTATTCGAATGACCGGAACAGTAAAATTTTATAATGAATCTAAAGGTTATGGGTTTATTACGAACGACGAAACAGGAAAAGACATTTTTGTTCATGCTACAGCATTGAACGGAACGGAGTTAAACGAAGGAGACAAAGTAGAATACGTTGAAGAGGAAGGAAGAAAAGGTGTGGTTGCTGGCCAAGTGCAAGTGATCTAAATGATGTGTTTATTTTGAAAGCATTAGAGGTCGTTTGAAAAGCAATTTTCAAGCGATTTTTTTTTTTTTTGGTGTTATTGACTGTAAGTTCAAATGACTTCAGAAGCATTGGCAAGTACATTGTTCTCTTTGATTACGGGTATGGCCAACAATCTGATTTACAAATAGTTAGTTTAAATTTCTTTTTTGAATAAAAAATCGTTTTAGTAGTTCGGCGGCTTCGTTTTCCATTAGACCACCAATAATTGCTGTTTTTGGATGTAGTTTGGTCTCCATAACACCACAGCCTCTTTTGTGGTCTTTGGCAGCATAAACAATCTTAGAAATCTGACTCCAATACAAAGCTCCAGCACACATTTGGCATGGCTCTAAGGTTACATAAAGGGTGCAATTGTCTAAATATTTGCCACCTAAAAAGTTTGCGGCAGATGTAATGGCTTGCATTTCTGCATGCGCAGTCACGTCATTTAATCGCTCGGTTAAATTGTGAGTCCTAGCAATGATTCTGTCGTTAATTACGATCACAGCTCCCACCGGTACTTCTCCTTTGGTAAAAGCGATTTCGGCCTCTTCCAGGGCTTTTTTCATAAAATAATTGTCGTCAAAAGGTTTTAGCATAGGTCAAAAATATAAAAATACTTTCTGGTTTTATCATCGTAATCTGATAAACCTAATTTTATGTGAAATCGTGTGGTATCGTATGGGGTAAAGACACTATATTTATTGCTTGCAATAACTATTTCATAAATTCTTTATTTCCTTTGCAAATACCTATTAAATTTGCACCATAAATGGCACATTTAGACCACATCACAACCCCTGCAGATTTGCGTAGGCTCAGCAAAGAAGATTTGCCTGCCCTTGCACAGGAGCTTCGTAATTTTATTATAGACATAGTTTCTGTGAAGGAAGGACATTTAGGAGCCAGTTTGGGTGTGGTAGAACTTACCATTGCCTTGCATTACATTTTTAACACCCCTGTAGATAAGTTAATTTGGGATGTAGGTCACCAAGCCTATGGGCATAAAATTTTAACGGGGAGGAAAACTATTTTTGAAACCAATAGAAGATTTAATGGAATAAGTGGGTTTCCAAAACGAAGTGAAAGTGTATATGATGATTTTGGCACCGGCCATAGTTCTACTTCTATTTCTGCTATTTTAGGAATGGCAATCGCTTCTAAAATTAAAGGAGACATTACAAAACAACATATTGCGGTTATTGGTGATGCTTCTATTGCCAGCGGGATGGCTTTTGAAGGTTTAAACCATGCTGGTGTAACAGATGCCAATGTTTTAATCATTTTAAATGATAATGCCATTGGAATAGACCCTAGTGTAGGGGCCTTAAAGTTATATCTAACCAATGTTAAAAAAGGCAAGGCCAAGCAAGACAATATATTTGAAGCCTTAAATTTTGAATATTCGGGGCCTATCGATGGTCATGATATAGAAAGTTTGATAGTAGAGCTAGAACGATTAAAATCGGTTCCCGGTCCAAAGTTTTTGCATATAATTACTACCAAGGGCAAGGGGTTAAAACAGGCTGAGGAAAATCAGGTAACCTACCATGCTCCCGGGAAATTTAACAAGATTACTGGAGATTTGCTGCCCAAAACAAATGAAAATGGGATACCAAAATATCAAGATGTTTTTGGGTATACAATTGTAGAGTTAGCAAAACAAAATAAAAATATTGTCGGTATTACCCCAGCTATGCCTACAGGGAGTTCTTTAAAAATAATGATGGAAGAACTGCCTGATCGAGCCTTTGATGTAGGCATTGCGGAGCAACATGCAGTTACAATGGCTGCGGGTATGGTAGCGGAAGGGTTGGTGCCATTTTGCAACATTTATTCTACATTTTTACAGCGTGCTTATGATCAGGTCATTCACGATGTGGCTTTGCAAAATTTACCAGTTATTTTTTGTTTAGATCGGGCAGGATTGGTGGGAGAAGATGGTGCAACACATCACGGGGTATACGATTTGGCTTACTTGCGCTGTATTCCTAATCTAATTATTTTTGCTCCAATGAATGAGATAGAGCTTCGGAATATCATGTACACCGCCCAATTGGGTTTGCCGCACCCTATTGCTATTCGTTATCCAAGAGGAAGGGGGGTTACTTCAAATTGGAAGATGCCTTTTCAGAAAATTGCCATTGGGAGCGCTCAGGAGTTAAAAAAAGGCACAAAAATTGCTGTGTTGTCTGTTGGTCATATAGGCAATATGGTAACGAGCGTTTTAGAGGAGATAAATTCAGACGCCATTGGGCATTTTAATATGCGATTTATTAAGCCTTTAGATCGCGAGAAATTGGCATTTATTTTTAAAGAATACACCCGAATTGTTACAATCGAGGACGGTTGTAAAATTGGAGGATTTGGTAGTGCTGTGTTAGAATTTGCAAATGAAAATGATAGTTACAAAAAAATAGATGTGCTTGGAATAGATGATGTGTTTGTCCAACACGGAAGTGTTGAAGAATTACAAAATTTAAATAATATAGGAGCCAATGTGTTTAAAAAGCACATGGAATCCCTGCTTAATATAAAAAAGAAATGTTGAAAAAGATTATTGTTTGTGCTTTGGTTGTTCTTAATTATAATGTAGTCATAGGGCAGGTGCCAAGCAATCCCATAGTAGTTGATTCTGTTGTTGTAGATACTACTATCGTAGGTACTATTGTAGTTAGAACAACTCAAGAAAAAATAAAACAAATACCAAGGGGTGTTGTCCTTGCTAATCCTCGGATATCTTTCAATAAAACAAAGGCAAAAACAGAAAAGTTTAAATGGTTTAGAATTCCTTCTTTTTGGGATACCACAAATAAACTAGGTATTGCCTTAAACGAAGTAGCTTTCATCAACTGGAGAGCTGGGGGAAACAATGCGGTTACGGCACTTGGGGATGTTCGTTTTGAGCGGAATTATAAATTTAGATATGTGCAATGGAACAATCGGTTAGATCTCCGTTATGGGTTAAGCTCCCAGGAGGGTGAAAAGCTGAGAAAGGCAGATGACGCTATAAAGTTTAGCTCTACATTTGCATATAGAAGAGACACTATTAGCAATTGGTATTATTCGGTGAAAGCCAATTTTAATACCCAATTTGCTAATGGATACAAATACCCAAATAGGGATAAAAAAATATCGAAATTTATGGCACCTGGGTATTTGTTTTTAGGGGCAGGTACCTCATACATTCCTGAAGGTAAAAAGCTTAACTTGTATATTTCTCCCATAACCCAAAAGGCTACGTTTGTTTTAGACGATGATTTGGCAAATGCTGGAGCTTTTGGTGTTAAAAAAGCAATTAAGGATGCAGAAGGCATTGTTATCACAAAAGGAGAAAAAACATTAATGGAGTTTGGGTTTCTGGTAACCAATACATGGAAAACTAACCTTTTTGAAAATATAACCTTAGACCATGACCTTACTTTATACACAGACTATCTAAATAGTTTTGGCAATATCGATATCGATTGGGAACTGAAGATTGGTATGAAGGTCAATCAATTTGTAAAAGCAACCATAGGTACCAACGTTATTTATGATGATGATATATTGTTTGATGAAATTAAAACAGGTGGAATTGTTACGACACCTGGAAGACCCAAAACACAGTTCAAGCAATTATTAGGTGTAGGTCTCTCCTATGATTTTTAAAGTTGTTTTCCCATGATTTTATTGTGGATGTGCACAGCAGAACTGTCCGATAAACTCGCCACATAGCAACAGGTGTTTAATAAAATAGTATATAAAGAGACATCTGTTTTTTGATAATATTCCGGCAAAGTACTCAGGAGTAATTTGTCGTAATTAGAAGCCTTGCCTTCAGCTGTTTTTACAAGTGCTGTAGTGTATACATCTAAAATATCGGAAATGATTTTATAACCCGCTATTTCTTTATCAATGACTTCTTGTGATTGATAAACCTTAGTAATACTTAAGGATATAATATCTTCAATTTGAGCTTTATAGTTGCTCTTGTCTAACAAAGCAACATCAAATGAACCGGCTAGGATACGTTCTTCGTTTTCAATAAATACATCCACAGCATCTGTAATTAAGGTGTTTATAGCAAGCGCTCTTAAATAACTTAAGCGGTCTTGCATGTAAACCATTTGGTTGTACTTTTTGGTGTTTATCTTATCTTTTACCAGTTTAATTAAGTACTCTAAAGCGTAATCTTCAGAGATTAAGCCAAGATTTATACCGTCTTCAAAATCGATAATGGTATAGCAAATATCATCGGCCGCTTCAACCAAATAGGTTAATGGATGGCGCGAAAATGAAATGTCTTTACCCTTACGTGTTTGTAGTAAGCCTAGTTCTTCGGCAACTTCGGTAAAGAATTGTTTTTCAGGTTGAAAAAACCCAAACTTCTTATCTGCAATATGCTTGGTAGGTTTCTTTGGTAAAGACTCTTTTGGATATTTCATGAATGTCCCTAGGGTGGCATAGCTTAACCGCAATCCGCCTTCAGCTCCTATTCTGGATTCTGTCAATAATTTAAATCCGTTGGCATTACCTTCAAAATCTATAATGTCTTGGTATTCTTTTTCGTTTAATACAGTCTGGTATTTTTTGCCATTTCCGGTCTTAAAATATTCTCCAATCGCTTTTTCTCCACTATGCCCAAAAGGCGGATTTCCAATATCATGTGCTAAAGAAGCAACGGCAACAATGGCACCAAAATCATTGTAGTGGTAGCCGTGCATTTCTTTAAGATGTGGGTGTTTTTCTAGTATTTGTTTTCCAACAATTCTGCCTAAACTTCTTCCAACAACAGAAACCTCCAAACTATGTGTAAGTCTGGTGTGAACAAAATCGGTTTTAGACAAGGGTATTACTTGGGTCTTGTCTTGCAAACTCCTAAAAGCAGATGAAAATATAACACGGTCGTAATCGACCTCAAATCCAAGACGAGTTTCGTCTTGTTCTTTACGTAATCTTTTATTGGTGTCGCCAAAGCGCTTTAAGGATAATAATTGTTCCCAATTCATGGTAGAAAATTTATAGGTGCAAGATACTCAAATCACTTTTTTAATACTGGAAGATTTGGGGTTAAAAACAGAAATAAATTGAACAACATAAAAAAGTAGAAGGTGTCAAGTGATATTCTTAATGATTACTTAATCTTAGGGTTACATATGTTTTAATTGAAAGCGCTTACTTCGCCTATAACGGATTACATGCATTAGATATTGGTTTTTGTCGACTTCATCTTCTAGAATGTTTCCAAATGCTGCCTCTTGCAAAGAGGCAGCATTATTTTTATTTATTTAAAAGTTAATATAGACTAAACATTAAATTAACATTGATATTGGTTCTTTGCAGCGACAAAAATCAATACTATGAAAAAGGTTATAGCTCTAGGGCTATTAATATCCGCTTCTTTATTTTCTTACGGACAAGAATCAAATGCCCCCAAATTTGGAAAAGGGATATTAAATCTTGTAGGTCAAGATAGTACCTGGACCATGAATGTTTCTGCACGAATGCAAATTTTAGGTACAGGGCAGTGGGAAGAAAATACGCTGGGTAATTTAACTTCTGTAGGTTCTAATTTTTCTGTTCGTAGGGCCCGTTTAAAATTTAAAGGATTTGCATATTCTCCTAAACTTAAATATAAAATAGAGCTGGGCTTGTCTAACAGAGACCTTTCTGGAGCCTCAGAATTTACACATAATGCACCAAGGTACATTTTGGATGCAGTAGTTATGTGGAATTTCTATGAAAATTTTGAATTATGGGTGGGGCAAACAAAACTACCTGGAAATTTAGAACGTACCGTGTCATCTGCGAATCTACAATTGGTAGATAGGTCATTATTAAACAGTAAATTTACCATAGATCGAGATATGGGGGTGCAGTTGCATCATAAGATTAGGATTTCCGATAAGTTTTTTGTCCGTGAAAAATTATCTATAGCACAGGGTGAAGGTCGCAATGTAACCAGAGGAAATTTAGGAGGGTATCAATACACCGGAAGATTAGAACTGATGCCTTTTGGCTTATTTTCCAGTTCTGGAGAATATGTTGGTAGTGATCTAAAGAGAGAAAAAACACCCAAATTAATGCTAGCTGCAGCATACGACCTAAATAATGATGCGGTAAAGACTAGAAGTAATCAAGGCAATTATATGTTTACTACAGATGGCTTTTATAGTACAGATATTAGCACTGTTTTTTTAGATGCAACCTTTAAATACCAGGGTTTTACTTTTATGGGTGAATATGCACATAGGGATGCTAAAGATCCTATCGCAAAGAATGGCGATGGCTCTTTAACTGGAGACTTTGTGCAAGAAGGACATGGTCTAAATTTAATGTCGGGGTATCTTTTTAAAAACAATTGGGAGGTAACAGGAAGGTATACTATGGCAGAATTAGAAAATAATAGTATTGGAAAAAACAGAGAAAAACAACATACTTTAGGTCTTTCTAAGTACATTGTGGGCCATAAGTTAAAAGTGCAGACCGATATTACCTACTTTGAAGAAACAATGGGTTCAAACGGATTTATGTATCGCTTGCAACTCGAGGTTCATTTTTAATTAAAATTAACCTTAAGATAACCTTAGAAATAAATAAACAAAACATATTTGCAAATTGAATTTTATTAATTATGGAGAGTAATATTTACCTTATAATGATTATTGCCTTAGCTGTGCTAGCTGTGGCAGACCTTGTAGTTGGTGTTAGTAATGATGCTGTTAATTTTTTAAATTCTGCAATAGGTTCTAAAGCGATTTCTTTTAGAACAATCATGATAGTAGCCAGTGTTGGTATAGCGCTGGGAGCCATATTTTCAAGTGGTATGATGGAAGTTGCCCGAAAGGGAATTTTTAATCCTGGGGAATTCTACTTCAATGAAATTATGTTCATTTTTATGGCTGTAATGATTACCGACATATTGCTGCTCGATTTTTTTAATACGCTTGGGATGCCAACTTCTACAACGGTGTCTATTGTTTTTGAATTGTTAGGAGCGGCGGTAGCTATGGCTTTAATTAAAATATTAAATGCTGGGGGTAGTTTTTCAGAACTGGTGAATTATATCAATACTTCTAAAGCCACTGAAATTATATTGGGAATCCTGCTCTCGGTCGTTGTGGCATTTTCCATAGGTGCTCTGGTGCAGTGGGTGTCTCGATTGTTATTGTCCTATGATTTTGAAAAGAAGGCAAGATGGGTAGGCGCCTTGTTTGGTGGTATAGCCTTATCAGCAATAACCTATTTTATCTTTATGAAAGGGATAAAAGGTACAGCCTATGGGAGTGAACACTTTACTTTCTTAGGCGGACTTACCATTAAAGACTTTTTGGAAACAGAATGGTTAGGTATTGTATTGGCTAACTTTGTACTTTGGTCATTAATTGCGTATCTGTTAACTGTTTTTGCAAAGGTTAATATTTACAAATTAATTATAGGGGTTGGAACCTTTGCCTTGGCCTTGGCCTTTGCAGGTAATGATTTAGTTAACTTTATAGGTGTTCCTATTGCAGCTTATCAATCGTACATGGAGTGGGTAGCTTCGGGTCAATTGGCTACAGAGTTTAGCATGGAAATTCTTTCTGAAAAAGTGCCTACGCCTACTTTATTATTATTCTTATCTGGTATGATTATGGTGGCAACCTTATGGTTTTCTAAAAAGGCACGCTATGTTGCAGAAACAGAAATAAACTTATCACGAGAAGGAGAAGGAAAAGAGCGATTTGAACCTAATTTTTTATCTAGAAGTATCGTTAGATTAGGGATGGCAATTTCACAGTATACCGACACCATACTACCTAAATCGGTATCTGATAAAATAGAAACTAAATTTCAAAAACAAACCATAGCGCTTTCTAAGGATAAAACCTATGAAATGCCAGCCTTTGATATGGTTAGAGCGGCTGTGAATTTAATGGTTGCTGGTATTCTAATTTCTATTGCTACCTCTTACAAGTTGCCGTTATCTACCACATATGTGACGTTTATGGTGGCTATGGGAACTTCCTTGGCAGATAGGGCTTGGGGAGCAGAAAGTGCAGTGTATAGAGTAGCAGGTGTGTTAAATGTGATTGGTGGATGGTTTGGTACGGCTATCATAGCCTTTACCGCTTCCGGTATTATTTTAACCTTAATTAATTTTGGAACAGGGGCTGCAATTGCCATTTTATTATTTGTTGCCGTGTTATTGTTGGCTAGAAACTATATTTCATACAATAAAAAATCGAAAGAGATTAAGGCAGAAGATAGCTTGCGAAGAGCAGAAAGCAGTTCTGTGCAAGGGGTAATCGCTGAGAGTGTTAAAAACACTTCTAATGTTGTTAAAAGAACAAACAAAATTTATACAAATGCGATAGACGGTCTTGCAAAGCAGAACTTGGATATTCTTAAAAAGAATAAAAAAGGAGTTGTTAAACTTACAGATGAAATTGATGACTTAAGAGATCATATCTTTTACTTTATAAAAAACTTGGATGACGCAAGCGTAGGAGCAAGTGATTTTTATATCAATATTTTAGGATATTTACAAGATATGGCCCAGTCCTTGGAGTATATTACTAAAATATCATACAAGCATATTAACAATAACCACAAAAAATTAAAATACAATCAAATAAAAGAGTTAAAAGAGATTAACTATAAGTTAGATCATATTTTAAGCGAAACTCAGATTGCTTTTGATTCTCGTGCTATTGAAAAAATAGGGGTTCTTATCAATGAAAAAGACGATTTGTTTGCTTTATTGTCTGAAAAAATACAGAAACAGGTAGAACGAACTAGAACAGAAGAATCTAGTCCTAAAAATACGACCCTTTATTTCTCTTTATTGATAGAGACTAAAGATTTAATGACTGCTACCATGAATATGTTAGAGTTGTATTACAAAGAACATGACAGTAGTATACCTCCAGCGACGATATCAGAGTAATAGCGTAGGAATGAATATTGAAAAAACCCCAGCCATAGTAGGTTGGGGTTTTCGTTTTATAGTGTTCTGGGTAATAATGGCTGAAAATAGTTAATATCGTGAAATTTTTAAATGAGCGTGAAATCCTTTGACTGTTTCTTTACCTAAACTCCTATTTTAGAAACTTGATCGCTGGAATGTATTTGTGTGTTTTACCGTTAGAAACTTTAAAAATATTTAGAATTACAATGATAAAGTTATAACCGTACATAATGAAAACGGGTATTAATGTTTTTGTAAAAAAGTAGGGGCTATCTATATAATAATCTACATATTTAAAGTAGAGACCTGAAAACAAAAAATAATAGTATAGAAATAATACAAGCGACCAGGTTATTTCAAAATTTAGAATGGCCTTGCCCAATTCATGAACTCCTTTGATTTTATTTTTTTTATAACGCCACAAGAGGAGAGGAATAAGTATTCCTAGCAAAGGGAAAAACAAAAAACTGAGCACCGATATAGACATTAAATTTTTATATTTTAGGTCTTCTAAAACAACACTATCAATGAGCTGGTCAGAGGTAGTATTAAGGGCTTTGGCTAACCTATTCAATGTATCGCCTCTGGGTACCGTTTCGTTGTTTTCAATACGTTGTATTGTCCTTAAGCTTAAGCCAGATTCATCTGCTACTACTTCTTGGGACAACCCATTTTGTAGCCTTAATTCCTTTGCGCGGTCTGAAAGGTTCAGTTGTTTCATTTTTATGAGCTATATCTAAGCAAATGTATGCAAGAAAGGTGTTTAATGGTTGCGTCAATATTATGACATTTTAAAAATCAGGCCATATTTAACACCGCAAACAACCTATTTATACTAGGTTAGTTCCTTGGTATAAGATAAAAAAACCAACAGAACATCCGACCTTTTGGGATGGTGTGCAAGCTTTGGAAAACAATTACTAGACAGCTATTTTTGGTTTTAATTTCCTTCTCCAATACACAATATAAATGGTTCCAAGTATAGAGGGTAAAATCCAAGCCATAAGATTTCCTATTCCTAATCCGGCAACAATAAAAGCTGTAACGGATGCTATAAAAGCGCCAATCATTTTGCCAATATGATTTGCAAGCCATTTGTTGTTGGTAACCTTCAATTTCTTATAAAATAAAAAGTCCCTAATGGTCAATGAAAGTCCAAAACCGCCAAAAAATATAAAAAGGAAATAGGCTGTATTGCCTTTTAACAAGCCATAAGCGCCGTATAGAACCATAATCGTAGAAAGTAGAAGCATTGTTCCGGAGGTTATCCAATGTAAGGGTTTCGCTTGTTTTATCTTTTTGGACTTAAAGGTCAATATTTGGTTTCCAGAAACCACCAAATAAATGGTGAATAATCCAATAAGAAAAAGAAAGGTATTCTCGTGATTGGGCATCCAAGAAATGGGTATGATAATAAGTGAACTTGTAATCATACCAATAGAAAATAATTTTCCCATTTTTTTATGAGGTACACTTCCCTTTTTTACGATGATACTTCCAAGGCCCATTATTAATCCAAGGCCACCAAAAAAGGCATGGATGTAAATAAAAATTCGAATTGTTTCTTCCATTTGTTTTAGTTCTTTGCACCAAATTAATAGTGAGAGGTTCGCTTTTGTTTTTAGTAAAAATCAATTGATATAGGGCACTGTTTCGGTAGCATCAAGCTTGTAGCCCCATTTTTCTATATAGGCAGCGCCCGGCAAAAATTCATCATCCAAACGGTTGAGTTCTGCACTCAACAATTGGTCTAAATCTTTCGCAACTGATGTAAAGTCTGGGTTTTCAGTAAGGTTGTGTAATTGATAAGGATCAGTACTATTATCAAAAAGTAGCCAATCGCCTGATAAGCCTTTGGCGTAGGTATATTTTTTTGTAATTACCCCTCTAAACTCCCGCCCGCCGCGGCTCCTATTCCATTGTCCAAAAGGTTGTACACAAGCCACAAGCGAAGCTTCTCTGGTATCTGCTTTTTTACCTAATAGTATATCGGTAATATCTTCTCCATCCAAATCATCAGGGATGGCTAAGCCAGACATGCCTAATAGCGTAGGAAGTATATCCAAAGTATTTAATAGGAAATCACTCTTCTTTGCTGCTGTTCCAAATAACCTTGGATATTTAATGATAAAAGGAACTTTGGCCGATTCTTCATAGATTTTTTGTTTCTTAATTTGGCCTTGACTATTAATCATATCGCCGTGGTCTGACGTAAAAACAAAAATAGTATTGTCTTCAATATTACTACGCTTAATGGCATCTTGCAATTGCTTAATATAACTATCTAGGGCAGAGCAATGTGCGTAGTATCCTCTTAGTGATTCTTTTGTTTGTTGGGCTAGTTCTTCAGGTACATTAGGTCGTAACTGTATATCCATATTTTCGTATAAATCTTGGAATTCTTTAGGAGCCGTTTTATAAGGTGCATGCGGTGGACCCCAAGAGAGCATCAAACTAAAAGGAGTATCACTTTTAGATTGCTCCTCAATATAGGCAATGGCATCTTCGGTTTGTGCTTTAGCATCATAACCATCCCATTGATGCAATTTGTCGTCATTGCCCCAATAATTAGAGTTGTTATAACTATGCGTGCAGGCTAATACCTTCCAATAATCGAAACCTTGTCGCCTTTCCTTAGGAATAAAGGCTGAACGGTCTTGGCCATCAACATGCCATTTTCCAATATAGGCTGTAGTATAACCCTCTTCTTTAAGGAGCTTACCAAAACTATTGGCTTCGGGGTCTAGGGATACATCATTCATAAACATCCCATTTTTCAAGATATATTGCCCAGTTAAGAGCATAGCTCTATAGGGTGTACATACGGGGCTGGTAGAAATGGCATTGGTAAACGAAATCCCTTCGGATGCAAGCTTGTCAAAATTAGGCGTTTTCACATCTGGGTTGCCAGCGTAGCCCATTGCTTGTGCCCGCCATTGATCAGCAAAAACATAAATAATATTGGGTTTTTTAACTTTTTGGGTACAGGATATAAGGAATAACGATAGTAATAAAATAAAAATACTGTTTCTCATTGTAGTCCGAGTCATTTACAAATGCTTGTAATGTTAGTATTCTCAAATTTAGTAATTAAAAATGGAACCTTACTTCTGGGAAGAACGGCAAAGGGTTGTAAGTCGGTAATAAATGGGATGCGTTACGAATTTTTACCGTGGTTGAAACAATGTTGGTTTCCGAATATAAGCTGCAAAAATAGTTGCTATTACAATTAGAATAGCAACTTCAGCTGGTTTGCCTTTGTAGAGGTGAATAAGAACAATACAAGTCATGTGCAAGGCTAATAGCGTTGTTCCAAGAAGTAAGGTTTTGTTGTATAAAAATAGAACTGTGGCCAGTACCAAAAAAAGACCCGCACCAATGAGAACATGTCTGTTGGTAACAACTTTATCTATGGGGTTAGAGCCAAGTATTTTAAGGAAAGCGTTTGGGATAAAAATCAAAGTTAGAATTATAGAAGGAAGCCACTTCAATACAGTAGCACCTATTTTTTTATCTTTCATATTGATTGTCATAATAAAAACGGATTAGCTGTTTCTCCCTTGCTCTTTTCTGTAACCGTTAAACAGTAGTGCTGCCATAGCGAACCAAATAAAACGATATACCCAAATATTCATTTCAATTCCAAAAAGAATTGCAGTATCCTCCGTTCTGAAAAAGCTATAGGTTACATTTAGTAAAGCGAGTACCATTCCTATAATTAAAAAGGTTTTTCTCATATTGTTTGTGTTTTAATTTTCCTGTTTATGCCCAATTCATTCTTATGTTTTTGGGGAGTAGGGGCTACAAATATGCATAAATTTATTGCGTTGTTCCTTATAAGGCTGGTAATAACTCCATTATTTTTCCAATACCAGAGGCATCCATTTCAACCAAATGAATGCCACTGAATATGAAGGTCAAAATATGAGCATAACAAATAGTATGGTTTGCATTGAATGGATGTTTTGCACAACTCTATTTTAGGAATACGCTGTTCGTGGTTTATTCCAGTTTCTTTTCAATGTATTTTACATGTTTAATTGTGCTATTTGCAACTTGACTAAATTCCCATATTTGATTCATTTTAGGCATATCGGGTATCAGAAATAAAGTGTCTAATGTTACTGCGTAATGCCCATTTGTTTTATCGACAAGAATTATTTCCGTAATTTTTCCAGGAGCGTTGGTCGAGATCAAGCGATGATCAGATATTTCATTTTTAATATCTTGATAAAATGCTGAAAATTTTAAATTTTCATACTCGGTCAAGGCCTTTTTTTTCTTTTCAGTTTTTGCTGTAACGGCATGTTCTTCTTTTGTAGATTCTTGTTTTTTATTGGAATTGCAAGCAGCAATCCCAATGAGTAAGGTGATAAGAATAATTCTGGTTATTGTTTTCATTTTTTTAAGTATAAGCTTTTTAAGGTTCTGTTTTAGGTATAATTGTTAGGGGTCTTTAGTTGTTTGTTTTTTCCATTTCGTATAAGTCAAGACCTTCTCCCCAATAATTTTTCTCAATTCGAGTGATACTATAATCAAATTTCTCAAAAAATTTATAAGCCAATTGGGATGTTGTTACTATAAATTTTTCTACCCGTTTATCTTTTCTTAATAGTTCTAAGCAATAAAGTACCGATTGTTTACCCAAGCCTTGTCCTGAATAGTTTGGATCAAAAAATATCCAGGTAATTCGACCAGAATTGTCCTTTTTATGGATATAATAACCTGTTCCACCAACAATAATATGGTCTACTTCTACCGTCAAATAAGTAGCTGCCTTTTGGGCTAGATAGGCTTCAAAATCCTGAACTTCTGTAATGTCAAAATATTTTGGCGTGTTAAGAGCAAATATTCTCAATAAATGCGGTTTATCTGCTGGTTTATACGGTCTTATCATCGTTTTTTTACTATCCTGCTGTTTGTTATGAAAAATAAGTTCCTTGCTACTACTTCGTTTTAATTGGGTAGGCTGGTGTCTTCATCGTTTTTGGTGGATTCTCCTTGAGTTGTTTCAGTGCTATTTCAATTGCTTTTTCTAATTGTGGGTCATGGCCATTAATGACCAGTTCTGGCCATTGTTCCACTTCAATATCTGGCGCAACACCTTCATTTTCCACTCGAAATCCGTTTTCTGTATAGAAGGCGACATTGGGAGCCGTAACAATACCTCCATCAATAAATTCAGGATATCCCAATACACCTACAAGGCCACCCCAAGTACGTTTACCAACGATGGTTCCTACCTTAAACTTTCTAAATAGCCATGGTAGATAGTCGCCGCCAGAACCTGCGGTTTCATCCGTAATCATCACTTTAGGGCCTTGTATGGAAGCACTCGGTGATTTTAAGTCCTTTCCGTACCTAAAGTTCCAATGGGCTTGTTCAGGACGTTTTAAAATATCGATATAATAATCGGCCAATGAACCACCTCCATTAAAACGTTCGTCAATTATTATGGCTTTTTTGTTGGCTTGTGGATAGAAATAACGTTTAAAATAATTAAAGCCATCAACACTGGTATTAGGTACATATACATAGGCAACTTCTCCGTTTGTAGCTGCATGTACTTTTTTCATATTAGCTTCCACCCAGTCTCTATTGCGTAGGGCCCATTCTGTTTCCAAAGGGGTTACCTTATAGGTTCTAGCGTTAGACCCATTTGCATTTTTACTAACTTGAAGCGTTACAATTTTATCGGCTGTATTTTCAAAAAAACTATAGATATTATCAGTTCCAACCAAGTTTTTACCGTTAACGGATAGGATATAATCACCTTCATTAATAGCCACCCCTGGTTCTGTTAATGGGGAGCGTAAATCAGGGGTCCAATTTAACCCACCGAAAATCTTATGAATTTGATAACGATTATTTTTCACTATATAATTGGCGCCTAATAAACCACCTGCAATTTGTTTTGGAGCATTGAGCCGATCTCCGAAGCTTGAAAAACGATGATGACCAACGGAAAGCTCGCTAAACATCCATTGCATAACACGATATAAATCGCTCCTACAAGCGATGTCTTTTAAAAAGGGTTGGTACTTAACTTTCATAGCATTCCAGTCGGCTCCATGCATACCGGGATCATAAAAATAATCTCTATTAACCCGCCATGCTTCATTAAAAATATTAGTCCATTCGTCTTTCGGGTTTATCTTTATGCTAATGGCATTTAAATTCACT
The DNA here is from genome assembly GCF_023015805.1 of Cellulophaga sp. F20128. Classification (GTDB taxonomy): domain Bacteria; phylum Bacteroidota; class Bacteroidia; order Flavobacteriales; family Flavobacteriaceae; genus Cellulophaga. The sequence goes on along the minus strand of NZ_JALKBA010000001.1, from coordinate 249,372 downwards.
GGCCCTTTTTTTGAGGGTGTTCCTAGATCGGAAATATACCATGAACCTTCGTTTCCATACAGCATTTTTTCGCCATTTGCCGAAACTTGAAAATGGCTAACAGCCATCAACTCTTCACTTTTGCGTTCCTTAAAATCAAATTTGTTGAGCTGCGATTCTGGCGAGTGGAAAGAAGAGGATACATAATATAATTCACCTTCTTTGGCTAAGTTTAAATTACTGTATACACCAGGTTTTATGGGTAAACTTAGTATGCGCTCTTGAAGACCATCCCAATCTATTTTTAAGACGAGAGTTGTGGGTTTGGCTTCTTTTTTGTCCTCTTCCTTTTTGACCGTTTTTGGTTCTTCTGTATCGTTTTCTTTAGCCAAAGGAGATAGCACTTCCTTTTGTAGGGTTACCATATAGATAGAGTGCGTTAATTCTTTGTCAATATTAGACTGATCAAACCAGTTTACCAAAGGACCTGCATCGGTGGAGGCTAACATATAGAGGTATTTTCCACTGGGATCAAAAACGGGTTCAGAAACATTGGATAGGCCATCTGAAAGAGGGTGCGATTTATTTTCTAGAAGGGAATAGGCGTAGGCTTTTTCAAAATTGGTGTCCGTTATTATCGTGTATGAAATCCAATTAGAATCATGAGACCAACTTCCAAAAAGGTCTCTAATATCTCCAGGCAAAAACATGATGTCTTGAGCTATTTTTGTCGTCTTTTTTGTCGCAATTTCTGTAACGTACAAATTACGGCCATTATCAACATAACTTATTTTTTTGCTATCTGGAGACCAATGAATATTGGCATAAAAACCGGTTCCTATTACTGGAATAGTGTTTGCATTTCCAGAATCAATATTTTTAATATGTAAGCTGTACTCACCAGATGCATCAGAGAAATAGGCGATAGCCGTTCCGTCTGGTGACCATTCTGGAAATTTTTCATGTATTCCGGTAGTTGCAGTAAGATTTTTAGGGTCTCCTTTTTCAGCGGGAACGGTTACAATATCCCCTCTAAAATCAACAACAGCTCTAGCGCCAGAAGGAGAAATTGATCCGGAACGCACATACTTTTCACCAGATACATAACGTTCTCTCAGTTCCAATAAATCAGTGGCAATATTAATAGTAAGGGTATTAGAAACATTGGTTTTAGTATTGTAAATATGCAAGGATCCGGCTTGTTCAAAAATGATTGCCTCATTATGTGCTGCAATATTTACAATTGGGAAATTGGTATAATCTGTGCGTTTCGCAATTGCCTTAGTAGATGTATTATAACTGTATAAATTAAATTCGCCATCCCTATCACTAATAAAATACACAGAATTCCCCATCCATTGGGGTTGGGAATCATTGCTGCCACCAGTAGGTTTTTGAATTTCTTCTACCTTATGCGACTTGGTATTGTACAGCCAAATTCGAGTCGTTGTACCTCCGCGATAATGTTTCCATTGTTGAAATCGATCCGAAATAGGGGTATAGGCAATTTCAGAATCGTCATCGTTATAAGAGGCCCAAAAGGCATTTGGAATATCCAATTGCGTTGTTGTTCCTCCATCAATTGAAATAGAAAAGAGTTGAACATATCTATTGGTAAACGAATTGCGTTGCGATGCAAATAGGATTGTTTTTCCATCAGTAGAAAAATCTCTAACATAATCATTATAGGGATGCCAGGTTAAACGCTTTGGTACGCCCCCTTTTACGGGAACAATATACACATCAGAATTGCCATCATATTGGGCATTAAAGGCAATTGTGGAGCCATCGGGTGAAAATATAGGATTAGATTCAATACCTTCATCAATGGTAAGGCGTATGGGATGAGAGCCATCTCTATTGGCTACCCAAAGATCTTCAGCATAAATAAAAGCGATATGAGTATCACTCAATGCAGGTTGTTGCATAAGTTTTGTCTGTGCTTTCAAGGTATGGCCTGAAAAAGCAACCATAAAAAGTAGTAGCACGGTACAGCTAGGAATTTTAAGCAAAGTTTTCATTTGTTTGGTTTTAGTTCTTTAAGTACTGCGAATGGTTCACAGGTTTTGTCAAATTTATTTATGGATGTTATAAATAATCTGTTTTTATCTATGCTTTCCAATAGAGGGTAGCGCTGAAATTCCGAGGCGCAACATTTTTCAGCCTTAGTTTCAACTTGTTGTTGATGCCAACACATGGTTACGGTTGTGTTTTACAGGAATCTATATTAAATATAGCAGAGCACTTAAAAACTACTTATAAAGCTATTCATATAGGAGACCCTGTTTTCAATCCATTGTTTCATAACCAACTCATCGGTTACTAAACCGTTATTCCACAATTGAAGGTTTCTAGCTTTTGCCCCAGCAATAATAAAAGAATGTTCTTCTATATGATCCATTAAATCCCCAAGGTGATTTGTTGTAAAATCTGACCAATATTCTTGAATCAACAATTTAATTGTGGGGTCAGACAACATGAGCCTTTTAAAGAATGTAGTGCCACTGTTTGTACCGGTCCAGAATAAATCGTCATCCGCATTGCGAAAATGCTGACCTGTTCCTTCATACCCATAAGCCCAATCAAAATCCCATAGGGGACCCATAGCATATTTTCCTCCAGCTGCTTTGTGCATATAAGTGCTTTTGGGATGATTAATTTCTTCATTGGAAGTTAGCATATACACAATAAAATATTTGGCAATAGATTCACCATCTATATAATCGAGATAATTGTTGTTTGGAAAATCTTCACTTGCAACCAAGGCCTCAAAGGTGTTCCAATCACTTTGTATTACATCCAATTCACCTTGTGTATCTAATCCAGGATCTTTTACCATTACGGGTAAATTGTACGCAGCGGATCTGAACTGCCATTCTTCATCAAAATATTGCTCTAATTCTAATAGGAGACCGGTGTCACCTACATTTACTCTATTTGTTTTTACCTCTATTTGTTCTGTTAGACCATATACTCCAAGATAATCACCATTTAAGGTTAATTCTACAGGTATAATGGTATTGGTAAATGGCATTTCTAACATACGTCCTATGGTGAACGCTACATTATTTAATAAATGCACACCGTCTTGATAATCGGCTAAAAGTACCCAATCTTTTTCTGGTAATAATCGAGAAAGTGGGTCATTATCGGCTACAAGAGTCTCCTTAGAATCCAATTTTATTTTAAAAGGTTTCTTTGGCCAACTCCAAGTAGAATTCCCCCTCCCTTTAACTTTGGCTTGTTCGCTAAGTTCAAAAACCCGATCCTCATATTTAGATTGTCCATCAATAGTTAACTTGGCATTTACATAGTCCTCTTTAGAAATAATTGGAGCACCACCTTCGGTGTCAATATAAATATGAGCCAAGGCATCATCCCAAGAAATGTTGACGTTGTATGCCTTAACAGCCCCAGATGAAGATTTTAGATTATAGGTAATGGATTTTCTAAAATCAACGGAACTGCTAGCACTTACTTGCGGTATAGTATTGATTTCTACAGTTTGTGCATTTGTAGTGAAGGTAGGAATAGCATTGAAAAAATAAGTTTTAAGCTCCCCGCTTACCGTATTGTTTTCAATATTAAAAACAATATCTTCACTTAAATGGGGATTGTTTTTCTTTTCAAAAACAAAAGATTCTAAAACCAAGTTTACGTCTTCTACTTCTGGGGTAGTGGTAGTTGACTCTTTAGAGCAACTTACACTAGTTAAAAAACCAATGAGTACATATAAATAGAGTAATCTTGGCTGTTTCAATAGTTTGTGCATAGTTGGTATGTTTTGGTTTTTTAGTTAATTGAGATCCTTTTAGCTTGGTTAAACACAAAATTATTGTGTAATTCTATTTTTTTGTTGTTTCAATAACACCCCTAAAATAACCAATGGATTCGGCAATTCCCATAAATGGATTGTTCTGATTTCTTTCGTGTTCAAGACTGCAAACACCTGTGTAACCTACTTTTCTAAGCATTCTCACTAGGGCAGGAAAGTCTATTATGCCACGACCTACTTCAATGGAATACCCCAATTTAGTGGGTGCAGTAACATCTTTTATGTGCATATCAAAAACGCGACTGATGTATTTTTTAAGGTCTGCAACAGGATCTTTGCCGTTGCGTTTATCATGACCAACGTCTAAGCACATTCCAATTCTTGGATCGAGGTCTTTTGTGTGGTTCCAAACATCTTCGGCATCTGGAAAGAGTTTAATGTCTGGTCCGTGCAAATGAATGGCATATTTAAAATCATACTCTTTTACTTTTTTATCAACATAAGGAAGCAACTCCACATTGGGAACGCCAACAATTAACTTTACCCCAACCCTTTTTGCATATTCAAAAGCCTGGTCTACTTCTGCTTCTGTTTTCATATAAATTGGGCCAACAGCATAACCTATGACATCATTGGCCTTCAATTTTGTATGAAAAGCAGCAATTTCTTCATCGGTGCTCGTCATTGGTAAATGGAAATCTTTGATGCATAAATAATGTACATCCAAGGCTTTTAATGTTTCAAGCGTTTTGTCAAGATCAAATTTCACAAAGGTATAACCTGCTATTCCTACTTTAAATGTTTCACCGGTTTCTGGTGGTGGCTGTGGTCCAGGCTTTATTTCTTGTGCGTTGCAAACTAGAATAGTGATTGCAAACAAAAACGCCATTGCTTTTAATTTCATTTTAAATTTTTTTAGGATTCTGTTGCATCTAATGTAGTAAATATAAACCGAATAGAAAATCCTCTAGGCCGGAGGTCTGCTGGTTTAAAAGTAGAGGAGGACTAGCAATAGATTTTATTGGGTATTGATTGGTACAGTGGTGCCCTGTGATAGAGCTGTTTTTCACTTAACGCGTAATATTTCATCAGTTTTACGCCCTTTTACCAACTTGTCTTAATACCTAGCTTTTTAGGTTAGAGGATTGTCTAATTCTTCGAGGATATAACCTCAGGTTACGCCCTAAATAAGGTGCGAATTTGGATGCAATATTGCCTTTTGAAAAAAGGTTTCAGAGGTTACTTTTTCGTCAATGAACTTTTGAATTTTGTCTTCATCAAACCCTTTCAACTAGGTTGTCACTAGAAGCAGTGCTGCCTTTGTGCTAATCTTCTTCTCCATTTTGTGATGTAATGCGGATTTATGGAAAAAAATTCATTTTTGATACGCGTTCATTGCGTTAAGCTATTACTTTTATTTCGATTTTTTTATAATTTACAGTATTGCTATCCCATAAACCATTGGTTTACGCTGACAATTTATTAATTTTTTTCAAAACATAGGTTCTTATTGTACATTGCACAAAAAATTAACTCCTATGAAAAATAAATCCCTTCTTTTTGCAATTTGTTGTCTGTTTGCTTTTGCAAGTAATGCACAAGAACTAACGGGGAAACAACTGTTAGAAAAGGCAATCGCATATCATGACCCAGCCAATAGTTGGGCACAGTTTAAAGGTAATTTTGTGGTAACCATGACCACGCCAAATAAAGTATCACGGGTAAGTGATATTCAAATAAATTTGCCGGGTAATACCTTTGTGTTAACCAACACCAGGGATGGTAATAAGATAACGAGTACCCTAAACAATGGGGACTGCGTACTGTCTGTTAATGATTCTATTATCACAGATGACGCCGAACTTAAAAAACACAAGCTAACCTGTGATCGGGTCAAAATGATGAAAAACTACTATACCTATCTGTATGGTTTGCCTATGAAACTAAATGATAATGGAACCATTATAGGCGAAGAAGTTCAAACGAAAACATTTAAAGGCAAGACCTATTTGGTGTTAAAGGCTACTTATGAGGAAAGCGTGGGTAAGGATACTTGGTACTTTTATTTTGACCCCAAAACCTATGCTATGGAAGTGTACCAGTTTTTTCATGATGAATCTAAAAATGATGGGGAATATATTTTGCTAACAGAAGAGGAAGAGGTAAATGGGATTAAAATGCCAAAAACAAGAGCCTGGTATTACAATAAAGACGACAAACACTTAGGAACAGATGTTCTGTCTAAACAATAAAATTAAAAAGAGTATGAATATCACTCGGTTCCTTTTCGGTATTACCGTCATGGCCCTACTACAATTGGGTTGTAGTGCCAAACACAGTTTAAATGTTGGGTTTACCAATTTAGGAGCCGATACTACATCGGTTTCTACCCCCTTTTATGCAGGATTAAATGGGTATGCATCGTTCCGAATACCATCAGTGGTTACAACCAAAAATACTGTCATGGCCTTTGCTGAAGGGCGTAAAAATTCGAGCAGTGATTATGGTGATATAGATGTGGTATGTAGACGCTCATTTGATGGAGGGAAAAGTTGGGAAGCATTGCAAATTATCCATAGCAATGGCGATTTGGTAGCCCAAAATCCGGTGCCTATTTACGATGCACAAAATGATAAGGTTGTATTGCTGTTTAATACGGCAGTTCTTAGCGAACACGCAATTTTACATACAGATTATAAGGCCAAAGACGGGAGAAGAGCCTTTGTAACCTCTACTGCAGATGAGGGCCTACATTGGGAAATTCCTAGAGAAATTACACAAAGTGTAAAAAGACCGTATTGGCGTTGGTTTGCCTTAGGTCCTGTGCATGGCATTCAATTGAAAAAGGAGATGCATAAGGGCAGGTTGGTGGTTCCTGTAGCTATTAGTATCGAAAAAGGGGGTACTGCTTATTGCATGGCCTTATTGTATTCTGATGATTTTGGTAAAAACTGGCAAGAGGGAGCGGTTGATGAAAATTTAAACGATATAGTACGCGCCAATGAAACAACGATTGTGGAATTAAATGACGGGCGAATCTATGTAAATACCAGGGATCATACGGGTGGGTCTGCCTTAAAAAATAGAGGAGAAACCTATAGTTTAGATGGAGGTTCAAGCTTTAGTGAGACCATTGTAGAGAGCGACAAATTCCCGAGTCCAATTGTACAATCGGCCTTATTACGGTGGAACTCCAACACGGACAATGGAGGTTCGGCCATCCTGTTTTCTACCCCTTCAAACCCAAATAAAAGAGAGAATTTGATCGTGATGGCCAGCTTTGACGAAGCGATGACTTGGGAAAAAGTTTTTCAGGTACACCAAGGCTTTTCTGCCTATTCAGATATGGTAAAAGTAGATGCAACTACCTTGGGTGTTTTGTATGAGACGGACAACTATAACAAGATACTGTTTCGGCGTATACGCATTAAATAGCCATCCCTAAATGTTTTTAAGCGGAGCTACACTCGCAACCACTACATCATCACTATATTATTTTAGTTTCTCTGGCTCAGTAGACTTAGAAAACAAACATTAGGGGAGCAAAAACCGTTTCTGAGCCTCCGTTTTGGGCTATGCTGTGTCAAAAGGGTCTAGCTGTGTGCCTATTATTTTGGGTCTAACAAGGCATCAATTTTGGCTATAGCATCTTCGTAATGGTAACGTGTTATCGTATTTATATAACCACTTTTGGCTGTTTGTAATCTGCTTCGCAATGTTTTTAATTCGCCTCGTACTAGGGAGCTAACATCTGAAGTTCCCACGTTATAAGACAATCTTCCTGTGCTTGTTTTTGTGTTCAATAAAACAGCCATTCGCTCTAAATAAGTGCGCTGCAGGTTTCTTCTGTAGATATCTACATTGATTCCGCGATAGGCTTCTTTCCACAAGCCTTTGCGGACATCAGAAAGCATTTCTAAGGCGCTATAGTAGTACTTGTTCGTAGTTTCGGCATCTATTAATCGTCCTAGGCGATCCGTGCTTAAAAGCGCACTTAAATGTCGGCCTTGAGCACTGCGTAACCTTTCAAAATAACCGGCATAGGCTATATTTTGCAAAACGGCCTTGTCTATAAGCCAATGCGGGGTGTTAAATACGTTTTCTTGTAGCCATTGCATGGATTTTTTTTGTGATGCTTTGTCTAGGTGGGTGTATACCACTCCTTCTTGGGCAGGTGTTTTTAGGTTTTCATAGACTCCACCAATAGTAGTTGTAACATGGCCTATATACCTGCCGTATACACTTAGTAATTCGCCGTATAATTCTTCTAAGTCATCATAATTATTGGTTTCGTCAGAGGTCCATTTTGATAGGTTTTCTGCCACATATTTTAGGTTTTTAAGGCCGTAGGTGCTCGCTTTTATTGGGTTATCTCCAAGGCCTTCCGTTTGCGATTGTGGGTCAAAGGAACTAGATTGTTTACCGTAGGTATATATAGGGTCGTCTGCTTTTTCTAAAACCCATTGGTTTAAAGTAGGTACTTCTTCTTCTGGAGTACCCGCATTTAGGTAGCGGTAGCCCCAATTGGTAACATAGTGATCATAGGGTCCCATTTGGCGTACAAAACGTATGTTTTCATCCTCAGGTTGCGCTATATAGTTGTAACGCGCATAGTCCATAATACTTGCGGCAATCCCGTATTCTTGGGTGAACTTCCCACTGCGTAATGAATCTACGGGGTAGGCATAACTGGCTGCCATATTGTGAGGAAAGCCAAGAGCATGGCCAACCTCATGTGCAATAACCATACGCATCATTTCACCAATCTCTTCAGGTTTGGTTTGTAGGGTTCTTGCGCTCGGGTTGGCTGCACCAGTTTCTAATAAATACCTGTTCCGGTAGCTGCGTAAATGGTTGTGGTACCAGATGATATCACTTTCTATTATTTCACCACTTCTTGGGTCAGACACACTTGGTCCAACTGCATTTCTGGTGGTACTTGCCACATATCGGATGACCGAATATCTAATGTCTTCTGGACTAAATTCTGGATCTTCTTCTGGGGTTGGTGCTTCCTTTGCAAGTATAGCATTTTTAAAACCAGCAGTTTCAAATGGTTTTTGCCAGTCCTCAATGCCTTGTTTTATATATTCCTTTAGGTTTTCTGGAGTCCCGGGGTCTAAATAATAAACAATGGGTTTAACGGGTTCTACCAATTCGCCCCGCGCATAGGCAGCAGTATCTTTAGGTTCTAGCCTCCAGCGTCTAATGTATGTTTTTTCATCTGCTTTTAACGCCTCACTTCCAAAATCGACCTGACTCACAGTAAAGAAGCCAACCCTTGGGTCATGCATACGAGGCTGCATAGGTTCTTCGGGTAATAAAATCATAGATTGATTCATTTGCAAACTAATAGATTCTGTGGCGCTTTGTGTAGAAGGTTCGGAGGCAGTATAGGTAAAATCTTGTTTTACTTCAATATTTTCAGGAAAACTCTTTACGCTATGAATAAAACTACGACTCGGGTCTAATCGTTTTACTTTGTAGGTACTTCTTGTTCTACTCGAAAGTCCGCTTATAGCGGGTACGTCAGTATCAAAAAGTGAAGTTACATCTATCACAACACTAGTAGAGTCAGTATTAAAAGCCTTTATATCAAAAGCAAATAGTGTTGGTTCATAATTATTGACACGAACTGATGCGCTTATAGCCTTAGAATTATCGGCAACATTGGCATATGATTTTACTTTTAAAAGTATTTTATTTTGAAAACGAACCCAGTGAACTACTTGCTCGTTGGTTTTAGAACCAGCATTCATATAGCCTCCACCAAAACCTGAAGGAATTTGGGCAATTCTACTCACCCAAAGCATATCTTTCTCTAGTTTATTTATTGGAATCTCATACAAAAAGGTTTTGTTCACCTTATGAACGGTAAAAAGACCGTTGTCTGAAATAGCTTCTTTAGTCACTACTTGGCTGTAGGGTTTAATGCCATCCTTTGCAACAGGAGCCTGTTGTTCCGTTTTTCCTTTTTTTACTTTTTTCTTTTTTTGAGCGATTGTAAAGTTTGTGGTAGACAAGCTAATTGCCAAACAAAATAATAGTAGTTTTTTCATTTTCCGATTATTGGTGAAGCAATATACTAAAAGTAATGGGAATGCTATTTCGTTTTTGACACTATAGATGGTGACCCAAGAATGATTTGGAGGCCCGGTTTTAGATTTTTGAGATCTTCGGCTGTAACCAAAGTATTCCATGCGTATATTTTCTTCAGTTTTTTCAGCTTTTCAAAGGAATCAAAACTAGATTTAGAGATGCTTGTATGATGTAAACTTATGCTAGACAAACTGTTTAGATTTGTAATCTGTGAAATCCCATTGTCGGTTATTGGGTTGTTGTTTAAAACTAATTTCTGAAGATTTTGAAATTGCGCAATAGGAGTTAAGTTTTCATCAGTCACCCTATTGTTATTCAAGGACAACCATAGTATATTTTCTTTTATTTTAACGAGTTCATTGAGCATAGTAGGTAATTGGCCTTGGTTGTTTTCCGTGATGGTATTGTCTGGAAGAACTATTTCATATAAATGAGATTCAAAAATTAGTTCCCTAATCTTAAATCCTTTTGTAGTGAGATTACTTAAGATTGCCTCGTCAATTTTTTCTACTTTAGGTAGTTTGGTTTCTCCTTCTTTTTCGAAGCCTTCAAAATGCAACATAGACGCCATGCTTGCAAGGACGTTTTTTGGGGATTTAGAAGGGTTAATTTTTATTGTAAAATCGGCATTGAGCGAATCTATCCAATAGGTGATGATCTGTTTTTCTTCTTCGGTTAATGGTGTTTTGCCTTCAGGCGGCATAAAATCTTCATGATTAGGGGCCAAGGTAGTTCGGTGAATTAATTCTGACGTTAATGCTTTTCCGGCTTCGATTATTTTTCCATTTTCTCCCCCTTTTTTAATAGCGACGGAATCTTCAAGTGACAAGTTGCCTTTTTTCTTGGATGAATTGTGGCAGCTTACGCATTTGTTGTGTAAAATGGGTTGCACCAAATAATCGAAAACAACCGCATCTTCTAGTTTTTCAATGGGAGAAAGGGCGACTTTTTTTTCCTTAAAAAAAGGAGCATATTTGGTTAGATAATTGCTACCGTGTGTTAAGTTTCCTCCGTAATGTCCGGTAATGCTTACCAATAGTACAACTAATATTAATATTGTTGTATTGGATTTTGCGCTAGTACTTTGCGCCACTTTTAGTTTTTCTGTTCTAATTGCCCAGCATATAAAAGAAACACAGGTAGTGGCAATACCTAACCATAGGTGGGTGTTGAGCATTTCTTCTTGGTAATCTCCGCTTTGCGAAAGCATATATCCCAACACCGAGGCAAGGAAGGCGCTAATGGCCCCGCAGAAAAGGGCTAACGGAATTACAGCGGATAAGTTTTTGTTTTTCTTCCACTTGCTTCCTAATTCGAGAATAAGCGCAAAAAATAAAAAGCCAATAGGGAAATGGACTAATAAAGGGTGAAAACGGCCTAAGAAAAGTACAAAATCGGTAACATCATTCATAAATACATAATATTTTTAAATCAACTTAAGATGTCTTTAACTGCATGGCCGTGTACATCTGTTAGTCGAAAGCGTCTTCCTTGATGTTTAAAAACTAGTCGCTCATGGTCAATACCAAAAAGGTGTAGTAATGTAGCTTGGAAATCATGGGTATGTACAGGGTCTTTCGTTATATTATAGCTAAAATCGTCTGTTTCTCCATACGTGAAACCAGGTTTTATTCCGGCCCCAGCCATAAACATTGTAAATGCTTTTGGGTGGTGATCTCTACCGTAGTTGGTCGCTGTTAATTGTCCTTGAGAATATACGGTTCGTCCAAACTCGCCACCCCAGACCACTAAGGTGTCTTCTAACATGCCTCTTTGTTTTAAATCTTTAATTAAAGCAGCTGTAGCTTGGTCTGTGTTTTTGCTTTGGTGTTTTATTCCACCGGGACAATTGCCATGTTGATCCCATCCCTGATGAAATAACTGGACAAATTTTACATCTTTTTCTAATAATTTCCGAGCCATTAAACAATTGGCGGCATAGGTGCCTGGGTTGCGGCTATCTTCTCCATACATTTCAAAAATAGCATCCGGTTCATTGGAGGTATCTGTAACTTCGGGTACGGATGTTTGCATTCTAAACGCCATTTCGTACTGCGTCATTCGCGCATTAATCTCAGGGTCTCCATAAGTGTCGTAAGCCACATCATTTAATTTTCCTAAATAATTAAGCATGTTTCTTCTGTCGTTCCCATCGTAATTTTCAGGATCACTTAAATATAATACAGGATCTTTGCCAGCTCTAAACTGCACCCCTTGGTGTTCTGTTGGTAAAAATCCATTGCCCCACAGACGGGAATACAAGGGTTGTCCAGATCCGTTTTTTGAAACTAAAGTTATAAAGGTTGGTAAGTTTTCGTTGTCAGATCCAAGGCCATAACTTAGCCATGAGCCTATAGAAGGTCTGCCTGGAAGCTGACTTCCTGTTTGAAAAAAGGTGATGGCCGGATCGTGGTTAATGGCATCGGTATGCATACTTTTTACAAAGCATAAATCATCTACAATTTCTGAAAGGTAGGGCATGGCTTCGCTAACCCAGGCTCTAGATTCGCCATACTGTTTAAAGTTTAAAGTGGATGCCGCTATAGGAAATGCAGTTTGCCCTGCGCTCATACCCGTTAGGCGCTGTCCGGCTCTTACAGAATCGGGTAAATCCTGACCGTACATGTCTACAAGCTTGGGCTTGTAATCAAATAGATCTAATTGTGATGGGCCTCCACTTTGAAAAAGGTATACAATGCGTTTTGCCTTGGGTAAATGATGGGGTAATCCTAATTTATTAGTGTTAAACGCAGTCAGTAGCTCCTCTGGAGTTGATTTCCTATTTCCCTGGGCATTCGTTGTATTTAGTAAGGAGCCAAGGGCCATTGCACCCAGCCCTAAGGATGTTTTTTTAAAAAACTCTCTACGATCCCACTGTCTTTCTACCTCTTGTAAATCGGTATTATCAGAACTTAATTTACTGTGATTTGTGCACATAGAACTTACCTTTTTGTTATTGTTGCATCACTATTCATAATCGTATTTGCTACGACTGCATTGGCGGCTATTAAAGCTTCATCTTTCCCTTTGGCAATGGTAAAGGCACCTGTTTGCAGCCATCCCTTTGTTTTTGAGGGGTTTTCCTTAAATTTTTGATATTCGGTTTTTTGAAGATCAACTAATAAGGCTAATTCTTTGGCTGTAATTGTTTTTCCTGTTAACTTTTTATAGACCATTGCAATACCTTGAGTAGGTTTGGCAAAGCTGAGCATCTCATTTCCTAATACTCTAGCGGTTTCGGTATAAATAGGATCATTCAACAAAAGCAAGGCTTGCAAAGGTGTGTTTGTTTCTTGTCTTCTAATGGTACATACGTCTCTTGCAGGAGCATCAAAAGTGGCTAGAGTTGGGTGGGGTACAGAGCGTTTCCATATGGTGTAAAGACTTCTGCGGTATAAATTAACCCCTTTGTCCTCGCTATAGGCAGCACCATTAACACGCCATAAGCCGTCAGGTTGATAAGGGTGAACACTTTTGCCGCCTATTTGTTGTGTTAAAAGACCCGAAGCAACTAAGGCGTTGTCTCGTAACATTTCTCCTGTAAGCCTTTGGCTAGGGCCTCTGGCTAATAATCTGTTTTCTGGATCTATCTCCTGCAGTTCATTGCTGGCTATAGAAGACTGTTGGTAGGTACTGGACATCACAATCAATTTTTGAAACGCTTTAACATCCCAATCAGAATTTATAAATTCTAAGGCAAGCCAATCCAATAGTTCGGGATGACTTGGCATCTCACCTTGATTGCCAAAATCTTCAGCCGATTTTACCAAACCTGTGCCAAAGTAATGTTGCCAAAACCGATTTACGGCAACCCTTGCGGTTAATGGATTTTCTGGATTAAAAAGCCATTTGGAAAGTCCCAAGCGGTTTTTTGGCAGATTTTTTGGCATTGGAAATATCTTTGAAGGGGTGTTTGGAAACACAGAATCCGTTTTTGCATCGTATACCCCACGGTCTAAAAGATACGATTGTACAGGCTCCTTTGTTTCTTTCATCACCATAACTTCCTGTATATGTTCCATACTGTCTGCATATGCTTTTCGCAATTGACTAAGTTCATCAAGCTCCTTGTTCATTTTTTTTGATACCGCTAGAACGTAGACTTCTTTTAACTGAACTTTGTCTGCAACGGTTAAATCTTGTTCTTTTTTGTTTGCTAGTACGGTAGGTTCTTCCCTGGCTGCCAATTGCATAATTTCTAAGGCTGCCAATTGCCTGTGGTAAACTCTAATTTCGTCAACGACACCTCCCTTTATTCCTTTGCCACGCCATCTTGCGCCAAATTGAAGCCCTGGTTCATTGCCATTTCTAAAAAGGATGTCCTTGTATAAATTATCGACCTTAGTATGGGTCGGGGCTTCTCTTCCGTTAATAAATAATCCTACGCCATCTGCAGTACTAGAACCATCATAGGTCATACTAAAATGGACCCACTCATCTCTTGGAAAATTGTGTGTAGAAGTTTTTATAATGGCATTTCCAGGGGCTGTATGCGCCATCATCAACTCTAACTTGTTGTCTACAATTTTAAGATGGTAGCCACGCCAATTATAAAGTATTGCGCCATCTCCTTTGTGAAAGATATTACCGTCACTCAGATTGGCAGGTATGTGCGCCCATAAACTAATAGTAAAGGCATCCCCTTTACCAAAAACGGCGGTTTTAGAAAGGTCTAACCAAGTGTCTCCATTAAACCGAACACCCTTGCCGTGTTTTCCAGAAACAAGATCAGCCTTTTTATCTACAACAGATTCGCGTTTTAATACGCCTTTTATTTTTGGATTTATAGCATTTTCAAGTTGCTGATTGTCTAATGGGAAATAGGCTGCCAATCCATTTTCTGGTAGCTGCTGTAAAATGGTTTTGTACTTGTTTTGGGAAATCCAACTCTTAAAATCTTTGCTATCAACTAAGGGGGTTATAGTTTTAATTGTTTGTTCCTTTGCAACCAATAGTTGGTCCATGTAGGCTATCATTTTAGCTTCTTCATCGGTGGTTAAAAGCAAGGTAGGGACAGGCATTGCATTGTTCCAGGAAATTTGGCCAGACTCATTAATGTTGTTAAAGAAACTAGTTAGTTCATAGAAATTCTTGTGTGATATGGGGTCGTATTTATGGTCATGACATCGGGCACAAGCAACAGTAAGGCCCATAAAAGCTTGTCCAAATGTGCTAGCTCTGTCTGCAGCATATTCTATTAAAAATTCTTCGTTAACAATACCGCCTTCCATATTTTGTGGATGTATTCTATTGAAGGCAGTGGCTAGTTTCATTTCTTGTGTTGGGTTTTCAAGCAGGTCGCCGGCCAACTGCCAGGTAACAAAATCATCATAGTGCATATTTTTGTTAAATGATTTAATCACCCAATCGCGCCAAGGAGACATATCTCTATAACGATCTACGCTATAACCATGGGTGTCGGCAAAACGGGATAAATCCATCCAATGTGATGTCATTTGTTCTCCGTAACTGGAAGAGGCCAAGAGTCTGTCTACCTGTTTTTCATAGGCTTTACTAGTGGTGTCTTTTGTAAAGTTGCTGATCTCTTCAAGAGTTGGAGGAAGACCTGTAAGATCAAAAGACAGCCTTCTTAAAAGTGTTTCTTTAGCCGCTTTAGGAGCGGGAACTAATTTTTCTTGTTTGAGCTGGGCTTGAATAAAATGGTCTATAGGATTTGCTGTGGTTCCTACATTTTGAAGTTTCGGTATCTTATATGTTTTTGGGGGAATATACGCCCAATGATCTTTGTAGGTAGCCCCATCCTTAATCCATTTCAGCAATAGGGCTTTCTCTTTGGCGGTTAAGGTGAGATGTGAATCTGGTTCAGGCATAATAATGCTAGGATCGTCAGACAAAATTCGAAATACGAGCTCACTTTTTTTAAGATTCCCAGGTACAATGGCATATTTTCCAGGAGATTCTGATAGTTCAGCATAGGCTTTTTCTTGTAGATGTAGTTGAAGGCCGCCTTTTATTTTAGCCTTATCTGGACCATGGCATGCAAAGCATTTGTCAGATAAAATAGGTTTTATATGCTGGTTGAAATCTAGATTTTTGGGTAAAATATCGTATTCAGCTTGTACCAATTCCGGTAAAATAGGGCTGCTACAAGCTGCTAAAAATAGTAGTATGCAGGGAAAAATTATCGTTATTTGTTTTCTTACTCTCATTTAATAAAAAACAACAAGATAATAATTTTTAGGTCATTTGCACCATTAAGTAATGTTTAATGTAGCCTATTGGTTTAAACGGTTTGTATGTAAGGAGGTATTACCTGTAAAAATTCATTTCATCCATGTATTGCCAAACCGCATTGGGAAGTAAGGGTTTAATGTTTTTTCCCAATTGGTGTTGTTTGCGAATAAATGTGGATGATATTTCCATAATAGGAGCAGCAACAGTTTTAATTTTTGGATTGTTTTGAAACTGAGGCGCTATTTTTCCTTCGGCAATTCTTGGGTATACATAAATGGTATGATTGTCTAAAATAACCTCATAATTTTTCCATTTATGAAGACTTTTAAGGTTGTCTTCTCCCATAATGAGTGAGAAATTATATTGGGTGCCGTATTTTTCTAACAAATGTGCTAGCGTGTGTACCGTGTAATTGGGTTGGGGTAAATTAAATTCAATCTTTGAAGGTTTTAATTTTGGGTAATCTTTTGTGGCTTCAAAGACCATTTGGTACCTGTGGTTGTTGTCTAGCAGCGATTGTTTTGTTTTAAACGGACTTTGTGGTGTAATTACAAACCAAACTTCATCCAAGTCTGAAAACTCTACAATATGGTTGGCAATAATTAAATGCCCAATATGAATGGGGTTGAAGGTGCCAAAATACAGCCCAATCTTTTTCATATTAATTTGCTTCCGTTGGTCTGTTAATAAACTCTGCCACTAATTCTTCAGCCTCTTTTAAGGCAATGTCTAAATCATAATTTTTAATAACAGCATCAAATTGGGGTGCTGTTGCAAGCTCTACAGAGGCTTTGGCAATCCGCATATTAATTTTATCGTCGCTCTCCGTACTTCGTTTTTTTAATCTGATTTTAAGTTCATCTATGCTGGGTGGTTTTACAAATACGGCTAAAGTTTGATCGGGAAACTTCTTTTTGATTCGTAATCCCCCTGCAACATCAATATCAAAAATTACATTTTTCCCTTCTGCCCATAGGCGCTCTACCTCCGATTTTAAAGTCCCGTAAAAATTGTCTCTATAGACTTCTTCCCACTCTAAAAATTTATCGCTTTTAATGTTGTTTTTAAAATCTGATAGGGATAAAAAATAATAGTGAATTCCTTGTTTTTCCTTACCTCTTTTGGGTCTTGAAGTGGCGGAAACTGAAAAAGCTAAATTTAATTCTTCTATGCCAAGTAGGTGTCTAACAATTGTGGTTTTACCACTCCCCGAGGGTGCAGAAAATATGATAAGTTTACCGCCTTTCATTATAAAACGTTTAACATTTGTTCCTTGATTTTTTCTAGCTCGTCTTTCATTTGTACAACCAGCTGTTGCATGGGTGCAAAATTTGCCTTGGAACCAATGGTGTTAATTTCCCGACCTATTTCTTGAGAAATAAAGCCTAATTTTTTTCCGTTAGAATCAGCCGAATTTATGGTTGTAGTAAAGTAGCTCAGGTGGTTAGCCAAGCGTACCTTTTCTTCGGTGATGTCATACTTCTCTAAATAGTAGATGAGTTCTTGCTCAAATCGGTTTTGGTCAACTTCTGTTTTAAGATCTGTAACCGCCTTATCTAAACGCTCCCTTACGGCTGTTTGCCGGTCTGGGTCTATTGCAATTACTTGGGTTAAAAGAGATTCGAGAGAAGCTATTCTTTGTTTAAAATCTTGTTCTAATACAGCGCCTTCTTCAGTTCTAAAAGTGTTTATTTCTTGTAGTGCTATGGTAAGAGTGTCTTGTATGGCTTTGTATTCTTCAACGTCAATTTCTTCACGTTCAGTTTTCATAGCGTCGGGCAATCGCAATGCCATTTCCAACAATTTTAAGTCATCTCCACCTGCAATTTGTTCTAATTGTTGCATGTATTGTTTTACAATGTCCTCATTAATTTTAGAAGTGGCATCTGTACCGGTGGTTTCAATAAAAAGACTAAAATCTATTTTTCCTCTTTCTAGACCATTGGCAATGGTTTTACGCAATTCCAATTCTTTCTCTCTGTATGCAGATGGCATACGGGCATTTAAGTCTAAACTTTTACTGTTGAGGGACTTAATTTCAATGGTTATCTTTTTTGATGGAAGCTGCACTACGTGTTTTCCAAATCCGGTCATGGACTGAATCATAAATTCTAAATTTTATGCAAAGATAGTGGTTTTAGATTCAAAATTAAACCGGTTAGATTACAACTCTCTAACCCAGATATTTCTGTAACTCACTCGGCTATTGTCTCCGTGATCTTGCAATTTAATGGGCGCTTTACCGTGTGCTTCATTTTTAGGCCAGCCAACATAAGGTGTTGTTCCTTTTATTTCTACATGATCTTGTACAAGAATACCATTGTGTAATAAGGTTAGGGTACCAGATTTTGTTTTCTTGCCAGTGGCGTCAAATTCAGGTGCATGGTAGATAACATCATAAGTATTCCACTCTCCAGTGGGAGTTGATGCTTTTGCCAAGGGAATGTGCTGTTTGTATATGGAGGCAACCTGCCCGTTTACATAGGTGTCATTATCATTGTTGTCTAACACCTGTATTTCATACTTGTCTTGTAGAAATATCCCACTGTTTGCGCGACTTTGTCCTTTTCCTTGGACCTCTGCCGGTGATCGCCATTCTATATGCAATTGTATACTGCCAAAATCCTGTTTTGTTTTTATATAACCAGATTTGTTTTTTACAGTAAAAAATCCTTCTTCCTTGTTTACTTCCCAAGGTGCCGGTTTGTTATTTACACCTACCCATTGTTCTAAGTTAGAACCACTAAACAGAACAATAGCATCACTAGGTGCTGCATTGGCCTTGGCAGGTATCACTGTGGGTGGTACCGGAGCGTAAAGCTCTGTCTCCTGTGGCTTGGTAGGCTCTACACCACTGTATTCTGTAGGTGTGTTATAATTTGTATCAATGGTAGTTTGGTCAATCTGGTTGTTTACTTTACAGGAAGCGATCAGTACTAGTGCAAAAAGGGGTACTATAATTTTATGCATGCTATAATTCTTTTATTTTGATATTTCTAAAAGACACAATATTTCCGTGGTCTTGTACTCCAATTTTCCCTGTTTTAAATTTTGCAAAACCATCCCAATTGCTAAATTTTGAATTGGCAAGTAAGGCATCCCATTCAGGGCCGTGAAGCGGAAATTCTGCGATAGTAACTCCATTTAGT
Source organism: Cellulophaga sp. F20128 (assembly GCF_023015805.1). GTDB lineage: Bacteria > Bacteroidota > Bacteroidia > Flavobacteriales > Flavobacteriaceae > Cellulophaga. The sequence continues at coordinate 230,175 of NZ_JALKBA010000001.1, read as the reverse complement.
GTACTACTACCTTTGTTTGTTTTATAGTTAATAGAAATAACGCAGCTGTTCCATTCTCCTACGGGTTTCGTGACGTCTTTACTTGGTGCAACCATATCGTAAAGGGCACCTGCATGGCGATCTGGTCCGTTTTTGCCATCTGGATGTTTCTCATTGTCTAAAACTTGAATTTCTGGTCCAGTCTCATAAGGTTGTCCGTATTTTCCATCGTCATTTATACCCCAGAAAATACCACTGTTTCCTCCTTCAGATATTTTCCAGTCCATAGTGAGTATGAAATTGGTAAATTCTTTTTTAGTAATTAAATTGTAGTTTGCCCCTTTAACACGGTCTGTTGGTGGATGAAAAACTAAGGCATCACCTTCAATTTTCCATTCTGCTCTTGGCGAATCTTCACCATATCCTTTCCATTGGTCAAGGTTTGTACCGTCAAAAAGGACAGTCCATCCATCTTGGTTTTCTTCTGTTGTAGTTGAGTTTGTAGCTGTTTCAGTTGTTTTGTTGGTTTTGTCCTTACAGCTAAAGGTCAGCACAGCAACACAAATAATAAAAAATATTTTTTTCATGAGTTCAGTTGGTTTTAGAAATGATTGAGTATTAAAGGCCAAGTATCTTTTTTAGTTTTTCTTTGTCGGTTTCAGCCCCTGCAAAGTCGTCAAAAGTTTTTTCGGTGGCTTCAATAATATGGTCTTGAATAAATTTAGCGCCTTCAATGGCTCCTTGTTCTGGACTTTTAATACAGCATTCCCATTCCATAGTAGCCCAAACATCGCAACCGTATTGGGTTAATTTAGAGAATATAGTTTTAAAATCTATTTGTCCGTCTCCTAAGGAGCGATACCTACCTGCTCTATTTATCCAATCGTTATAGCCTCCAAAAGCTCCTTTTTTTCCAGTGGGATTAAATTCAGAATCTTTTACGTGAAATGACTTAATAAATTGGTGGTAATGGTCTATAAATTCTATATAATCTAATTGTTGTAATACAAAGTGGCTAGGGTCGTATAAAATATTTACCCGTTTGTGGTTCCCAGTGGCTTCTAAAAATCGTTCAAAAGTATCGCCGTCATGTAAGTCTTCACCCGGATGAATTTCATAACAAACATCAACACCTTCATCATCAAAATGATTTAAGATAGGCAGCCATCTTTTTGCCAATTCTTCAAAGCCCAATTCTACTAAACCTGGAGGCCTTTGTGGCCATGGGTGCATGGTATGCCAAAGTAGGGAGCCTGAAAAAGTAGCGTGACTTGTAATACCTAACCGTCTGCTAGCAGTAGCCGCCTTTTTTACGGTTTCAATAGCCCATTCAGTTCGTGCTTTAGGGTTGTTGTGCAGATGTTTAGGCGCAAAACCATCAAACATAATGTCGTAAGCGGGGTGTACGGCTACAAGTTGTCCCTGTAGGTGGGTAGAAAGTTCGGCAATTTCTAAACCGTAAGAATTTACTTTACCCTTAAGGTCGTCACAATAGGTCTGACTTTCCGACGCCTTGTCTAGATCGATTAAAAAAGTTTCCCAAGTGGGTATTTGTATGCCTTTATATCCTAAATCTGCTGCCCATTTGCATAAGCCATCTAAGGAGTTAAAGGGAGGTTTGCTATCAATAAACTGTGCTAAAAAAACTGATGGTCCTTTTATTGTCTTCATTTTATGTAATTTAATCCTATATTTATCGTTTTATTTTAGATATCAAAATGGTGATATCCTAAAGTTATAAATATAAGAATTTGAAAACGATTTGCACTACCTTTTTATACGAATTGGATGGTTTTGTGCGACGAACAACATAAAACTGAAATTAGAATAAAAATATAAATCTATCATCTGTGGAAAACAATAGGTCAGCAAAAAGTTTATGGGGAGATTATTTAGATAAGCATTTAGAGGATGCTTTTGTAGAAGCTCCTAAAGTTGAACATTTTTGTGATAATGAAAAAGCAGCCAATGCATGTGCTAAACTAGTTTTAAAAGGAGTAAAAAAAGCAACCTCACATTCTTTGTTGGGTCTGCAATTACGAAAGGAACGTTTGCCTAAAATTGGAGATTTTCGGATTGTTACGGATTGGGATGGCGAAGCAAAATGTATTGTTCGTACCACGGCGGTACAATTAAAACCGTTGTTTAGTATTGATGAAAATAATGCGCAATTGGAAGGGGAAGGAGATCTGAGTTTAGTAAATTGGAAACAAACGCATTGGGCGTATTATCAACAAGAGTTAGCTCCTTTTAATAGAACGCCAAAAGAGAGTATGATTGTTGTTTTTGAAGAGTTTGTAAAAGTATTTTAAATACTTAAACTGCATAAAAAAAGCCGCTTTTAAAGCGGCTTTCTACTTTGGATTCTATAGGGTTGGTTATTTTATATCGATCCAAGTATTTCCGTCATTGTGAGAATCTATACAACTTTGTATAAAACTAAGTCCACGTACCCCATCTAACATTGTAGGGAATTCCCCATCGTTGTATTTCTCTCCACGTATAGCCTTGGCTACGCCTAAATATATGTTGGCCATAGAGTCAAAAATTCCTTCGGGGTGTCCTGGAGGTAATTTTGTACCGTTTAAAGAGAGGTCAGAATTGTAGGCATGGCCTGGCTTGTAAACTTGCATCGGCTTATCGTCACTCATTACATAAAGGTGGTTGGGATTTTCTTGTTCCCATCGGAATCCGCCTTTGTTCCCGTAAATGGTAATGGCAAGTCCGTTTTCTTCCCCAGTAGCAATTTGGCTTGCTCTAATAACGCCTTTGGCATTGGTGTTAAATCGTATTAATGCCGTTCCATCAATATCCATTTTGTTGTCCTCATACAAGTAGTTTAAGTCTGCCAACAAAGATTTAACCTGCATCCCCGTGGTGTATTCTATCATATTAAAAGCATGCACACCTATATCTCCCATACAGCAGCTAAGGCCTGCTTTTTCAGGATCTAAACGCCAAGTTGTACTTCTTTTAGCTTTTTCATGAACAATAGGGTTTAACCACCCTTGGTAATATCTAACATCTACCTTTTGAATAGTGCCTAATGCACCATCTTTTATCATTTCGCGCATTTGGCGTACCATAGGATAGCCGGTATACGTATAGGTTACAGCAAAAATTGTTCCTGCTTTCTTTAAAGTTTCTTGTAAAATAATAGCCTCTTCATAGGTGGTAGTCATTGGTTTTTCACAAATAACATGAAACCCGTTTTCTAATAGCTTTTTGGCCATTGGAAAGTGTAAAAAGTTAGGGGTTAAAATAGTACACACCTGTATGCGTTCTTCTTTGGGTAATTTTAACTCTTCTACTATTAAAGTGTCAAAATCTTTGTAAACCCTGTTCGTAGGAATATCTATTTCTTTGGCAAAATCTACATTTGCGTTAAAATCTGGATTAAATACGGCACCTACTATTTGGTAATTGTCATTCATAAAGGACGCTATTCTATGTAGCACGCCTATTAATGAATCGCCACCACCGCCTAATATTCCTAATCTAATTTTCTTACTCATAAGATCGTTTTTAATACGCTAATTTAATAGTACTGTTAATTTTTTCGTTTTTATCGTTTGTAGAATATATAATCAAAAGGGATTGGTTCAATATCATTGGATCTGAAATCTAGGGATATCTGAGCTCTGTGATGTGTAGAGTGGTTGGTGATATGAAATAACATATCCTGTATGGTGTTAGTGAACAATCGACCTTCAGAATTTTCATAGTCTATGCGTTTGTCAAAGGCATCCGTTGCCATAATAATATCAAATGATGTTCTTTGGTTGTCATAATGGATAGCTCCCCAATCTGTTCTGTCGTGATTTTCAAACACTTTGTAACTGCTAGGTTTTTCCAAAATTCGTGCATTCCAAATATGATGTGCATTTAGGATGTGGTTGAATAATGCACAACTTTTTTCTGGTACGTTTTCTAAAATAGTACATTCTTCAATCAATTTTTTATTGCAGTAAAAATTGTAATCGAAAAGTTGATTAAAGAATGTTTTCATCTTTAAAAGTTTTAATTTATTTTAAATTTTTAGAGGCTTTCACCAATAAATCTCTTGTGGCAATTATACCTTCTATTTCTCCTACTTGAGATCCTTCGTATTCTACACCAATAAAACCAGTATAGCCAGCATCTTTTACAATTTGAAGTATTCTTACGTAATCTATATTTTTTTCATTGCCATCAGCATCAAAAGCATGAGACTTAGCGCTTACCGCTTTAGCGTAAGGCATTAACTCTGTAACTCCCTTGTAGATATCGTACATTTCAGCACAGCCATCTTTAGATCTTTTAATACAGAAGTTTCCAAAATCAGGTAAAGTTCCAACATTTTCCATATTTACTTGTCTCATCACCTCGGCTAACAAAGCACCATTAGATGAAAGTCCGCCATGGTTTTCTACCGTTACCTTAATATTGTGCTCTTTTGCATAAGTTCCCAATTGTGTTAACCCATCTACAGAACTAGAAATCCAGGCCTTTTCTTCTTGAGCACCTGATAAGTTAACGCGGATTGCGTGGCAACCCATTGCGGCAGCAGCCTTAACCCATTTGTAGTGGTTTTCTACAGCTTTTTTGCGTTCTTCATCATTAGCTGTGGCAAGATTACCTTGTCCGTCTATCATAATTAACACATTTGTCATTCCGTGCTTTTTTGCTTCTTCATTTGACTTGGCTACAAAATTTGCCATAGCTTCGTCAGAATAATCGGCTTTACTTAGATCCCCATACAAGCCACTAACATATTCTAAACCAGAAAAGCCTAGTTCTTTAGCTTTCGCCGCAAATTGATAAGGATCTGCACCATCATTGCGAACGGCTCTATGTAAGGACCATTGTGCAAGCGATAATTTAAAGAATGGTTTTTGATCTACTGTAGTAGCTGCAATTTCTTCTTTTACTTCTTCTGTTTTTTTTGCGGCATCTTTACAAGAAGCTAAACTTAAAACAAGTACTATTAATACACATTTAATACTTTGACTAAGGAGATTTTTTACTTTCATTTTGTTACTTATTTAATTTTTAAGACTTTATATCCACTATAACGTTGTAGTATGTTATCCTCAATGATAACAGGGTTTAAATGTAGAAAATTTATTTTATATTTGAGAAACTTATGAAATAAACAATTCAATGTATGGGCAAATTTTATTATAATGAAGAGCAGGAATATTATGATGCTATCGTTGTTGGAACGGGTATAAGTGGGGGATGGGCAGCAAAAGAGTTGTGTGAAAATGGATTAAAAACATTGGTTCTTGAACGCGGAAGAATGGTGACTCATAGAAATGATTACACTACTGCCCATTCTGAAAAATGGGATTTCCCAAATAATGGCGCTATATCTCCAGAAGAAAAAGAGAAACAATTTAAACAAGCTAGAACAGGGTATACCGTAGGTGCAGCAACCAAACATTGGTTTGTGAACGATTTAGAACATCCTTATAATGAAACAAAAAGGTTTGATTGGATGCGTGGATATCATGTTGGAGGACGTTCTTTAACATGGGGAAGACAAAGTTATAGATGGAGTGATATTGATTTTGAAGCCAATAAAAAAGAGGGCATTGCTGTAGATTGGCCCGTGCGTTATAATGATATTGCCCCTTGGTATGATAAGGTAGAAAAGTTTATAGGGGTTTCGGGAGAGAAATTAGGATTGCCTCAATTGCCAGATGGGGATTTTGAACCAATGATGGAGTTAAATTGTGTTGAAGAGGTGGTTAAAGAAAAGGTGGCCGAAAATTTTAATGGGAGAGTGGTTACCATTGGCAGAACTGCCCATATTAATAGTGATAAAAAATTTACAGGAGATGGCCGGTCTAGGTGTCAGTTTCGTAATCGATGTAGTCGTGGTTGTCCTTTTGGAGCCTATTTTAGTAGTAATTCATCTACTTTGCCTGCAGCAGAGGCTACTGGGAACTTAACCTTACGTCCAGATTCTATAGCTTATGAAGTGGTCTATGATGAAAAGACAAAGAAAGCCACTGGAGTAAAAATTATAGATAGACTTACCAAAGAAAAGATAGAATATAAAGCGAAAGTAATTTTCTTATGTGCTTCTACAGTCGCTTCAACATCCATATTGATGCAATCTAAATCTGAGACCTTTCCAAATGGAATGGGGAATGAGTCGGATCAATTGGGAAGAAATATTATGGATCACCATTTAGGGTCTGGTGCCAGAGGTAAATTTGATGGTTTTGAAGATAAATACTATAAGGGGAGGAGACCCACGGGTATTTATATCCCTCGATTTAGAAATATTGGAGGTGACTCTAAGACTACTGAATTTTTAAGAGGATATGGCTATCAAGGTAGTGCTAGTAGAGGCAATTGGCAGGACGACATTGCAGAAGTATCTTACGGAAAAGAATTAAAAGATGTTATTTTAAAACCAGGAGGTTGGACTATGGGTATTATGGGCTTTGGAGAAGTGTTGCCGTATGAAGAGAATAGGTTTACCCTGGATTATGATAAATTGGACGATTGGGGCTTGCCTACGGTTACCTTTGATGCAGAGTTTAAGGAAAATGAATGGAAGATGCGTGAAGATATTAAAGAGCAAGCTATGGCTATGTTAAAAGCTTCTGGTTGTACCGATGTCTCAACTTATGACAATCCAGGAGCCCTTGGTTTGGGGATTCATGAAATGGGAACAGCGCGTATGGGTCACAACCCTAAAACTTCGGTTTTAAACAAAAACAACCAACTACATGCTGTACCAAATGTTTATGTGACCGATGGTTCATTCATGACTTCATCTGCCTGTGTAAACCCATCCTTAACCTATATGGCATTTACAGCTAGAGCAGCCAACCACGCCGCAGAACAACTAAAAAAAGGACTACTATAATGGAAAGAAGAATAGCACTTAAAAATTTAGGATTAGCGTTTGGATATGTTGTTGCAGCTCCTACTTTACTTAGTATAGTTCAAAGCTGTAAGAATGAAAATGGGGTTGCCTGGGCACCAGAATTTTTCACCGATGAAGAAGGGAAGGTTTTACGGAAACTCGTAGACATTATACTTCCAAAAACAGATTCGCCTTCGGCCTCGGAGGTTAATGTACATCTATTTATAGATCAATATATCAATGTGGCGAACACCAAAGAACAAAAAGACTTGTTTAGGGCAAAGATGTCGAGCTTTACATCTCTTGCAGGATCAAATACAGGTAAGGATAGGGCTCAAGAGCTAAATGCGGAAGAATTAGAAGCAACCTTGGCTCGTTGTTTACAACTAAAAGAAGAAGATCTAATGGCCAATAATAGAGCCATGCAAAACTACACCAAGGCTATTGCAGCTGGAGAAATAGTTGAATTGGACGTAAATAGTGGCGCTGCTGCATTTGCACGTGAATTAAGAGGATGGGTTATCAACGGCTATAAATCATCTGAAGAGATTGCAAAAAATTTCTTGGCTTTTGACCCTATACCAGGAAAATTTGTGCCTTGTGGAAACTTAGAAGAGTTAACTGGTGGAAGAGCTTGGGCTTAACAAATAAAAACTTTAAATAACAACTAATACCTAAATATGAAAAGAAGAAGTTTTATACAGAAAACAGCACTTTCCAGTGGGGCAGTGACATTAGGGGGGGCACATTCGTATGCTTTTTCAGCAAATAAAGGAAATGGCTTGGCAGCACATAAATTTAACCTAAAATATGCTCCACATCTTGGTATGTTTAGAAATCATGCAGGAAATGATCCTATAGACCAAATAAATTTTATGGCAGACGAAGGTTTTACGGCTATAGAAGATAATGGTATGATGGGGCGTGATCTATCATTACAAACAAAAATGGGGGAAGCCTTAGCCAAGAGAAACATGGATATGGGTGTTTTTGTTGTAGATAAAGGGGGTAATATGGCCAATACCTTAGCCGCAGGAAAAAAAGAGAATGTAGATATTTTTTTAGAGGGTTGTAGAAAAGCTGTAGAAGTTGCCAAACGGGTTAATGCAAAATGGATGACCGTTGTACCTGGTGCTTACGAGAGGAGATTGCCTATAGGCATTCAGAATGCAAATGTTATTGAGGCATTGCGTAGAGGAGCTGAAATTTTTGAGCCGCATGGCTTGGTTATGGTGTTAGAGCCATTATCTGATTCTCCAGATCTCCATTTACAAACTTCAGAGCAGAGTTACCTTATATGTAAAGGTGTAAATAGTCCTTCTTGTAAAATATTATACGATATCTACCACATGCAAAAAACGGAGGGGCACCTTATTCATAACATGGAGCTTACGTGGGACGAAATCGCCTATATTCAAATAGGAGATAATCCGGGAAGAAAAGAACCAACTACTGGAGAGATAAACTACAAAAATGTGTTTAAATATATTCATAGTAAGAAATTTGACGGTATCTTAGGAATGGAACACGGTAACTCTAGACCGAATAAAGAAGGGGAGCTGGCAGTTATTAATGCCTATAAGGAGGTTGATAACTTTTTGTAGGGTATTGTTTTTTTTGACATAATGAAAGCTTACATCTGAAAGGATGTAAGCTTTGTCTTTTAACGGAATATTAAAAAAACTTAACAAAAAGTTAAAAAATGTGATTTCCTATCGATTAAGTGTGGTTTTTTTTGGTTGTATGCAATCTTTTTGTATTTTCATAACGTATATATAATGTAGGTTTAATACAGCATATATAGTAACACATACAACAATACTATTATGGAAAATTATTTCATTTTACTGATTATATATACCACAGCATTAATTTACTCTACGGTAATTAGGCGAAGGGTTAAGAAATAATACAGTTCACATTCTGTTGTTTAGTTTATACTGAGCAAGAAAAGCACGCTCAACTAATTAGTTGAGCGTGCTTTTTTTTATTGCTCCAGTTTTTCTTTTAAGAGTAGAAATCAAAAAAACCTCACTGTATTTCATTTAGTGAGGTTTTGTATGGAGAAGTTTAGATTTTTTTAAGAACCGCACATAAGACAATCGTCATCTGCTTCACCTGCTTTCGCCTGTGCAATAAGTGCTTTCATTTCTGAAGCTGTCATTGGCTCTATATTAGTTTCCTCTGGTTGTACTGGAGATGGTGTAACCTTTATTTCTGTAGCTACAGTCACTTCTGCTTCAGCCATTACGTTAACAGGAGCTTCCTTTTTCTTCGCATTATCTAAGGTGAATTTAATGGCATCTACTGCTGCCTTTGTTCTTAGGTAATACATTCCCGTTTTAAGTCCACTTTTCCATGCGTAAAAATGCATAGACGTTAACTTGGAATAGTTGGCATTTTCCATAAATAAGTTTAGAGACTGACTCTGGTCAATAAAATACCCACGATGTCTAGACATATCTATAATGTCTTTCATACTCAATTCCCAAACAGTTTTGTATAGTTCTTTGATTTCTTGTGGAATAATATCGATATGTTGAATTGAACCGTTGGCACGCATTAACTCTTGTTTAAGGTTTTCGTTCCAAAGACCCAGTTGTACCAAATCTTCCAATAAGTGTTTGTTTACTACAATAAATTCTCCAGATAATACTCTACGGGTATAGATATTAGAGGTATAAGGTTCAAAACATTCGTTGTTTCCTAATATTTGAGATGTAGATGCTGTTGGCATAGGTGCAACCAAAAGTGAATTTCTAACACCATTTTTTTGAATTGTTTTACGCAATTTTCCCCAATCCCAACGACCAGAAAGTTCATCATCTTGAATGCCCCATAAATTGTGTTGAAAATCTCCTTGTGAAATAGGAGAGCCTTCGTAGGTAGAGTAAGTACCTTCTTCTTTTGCCATTTCCATTGATGCAGTAAGTGCAGCAAAATAAAGTGTTTCAAAGATTTCTTGATTCAGATTTTTTGCCTCATCACTGGTAAACGGCATACGCATCATTATAAATGCATCTGCAAGCCCTTGTACGCCTAGGCCAATTGGTCTATGACGCATATTAGAGTTTTCAGCTTCTTTTACAGGATAGTAATTTCTATCTATTACCTTGTTTAAGTTGCGTGTAACTTGTTTGGTTACGCGGAACAACTCTTTGTGATCAAACTCACCATTTTTAACGAACATCGGTAAGGCAATGGAAGCCAAATTACATACAGCAACTTCATCAGGAGAGGTGTACTCCATAATTTCTGTACATAAATTTGACGAACGTATTGTTCCTAGGTTTTTCTGGTTGCTCTTTCGGTTAGCGGCATCTTTGTACAGCATGTAGGGAGTACCAGTTTCTATTTGAGATTCTAGTATTTTTTCCCATAATTCACGTGCTTTTACTGTTTTTCTGCCTTTTCCGTCGGCTTCAAATTTAAGGTAAGCAGTGTCAAACTCATCACCGTGCTTTTTGTATAAGTCTGGGCATTCATTTGGACACATTAAGGTCCATTCTTGATTTGCCTCTACTCGTTTCATAAATAAATCTGGAATCCACATGGCGTAAAAAAGATCACGTGCACGCATTTCTTCTTTACCGTGGTTTTTCTTAAGATCTAAAAATTCAAAAATATCGGCATGCCATGGTTCAACGTACACCGCAAAACTACCTTTTCTTTTTCCTCCACCTTGATCTACATAACGGGCTGTATCGTTATAAACTCGCAACATTGGAACAACACCATTTGAAGTTCCATTGGTGCCAGCTATATAAGATCCTGTAGCTCTTACATTGTGTATAGATAATCCTATTCCTCCTGCAGATTGAGAGATCTTAGCGGTTTGCTTTAAGGTGTCATATATACCATCAATACTATCATCTTGCATCGCTAATAAAAAGCAAGAAGACATCTGTGGTTTTGGTGTTCCAGAATTAAATAGGGTTGGCGTAGCGTGTGTAAAGTATTTTTTAGACATAAGCTCATAGGTTTCTATGGCCGACTCTAAATCATTTAAATGAATTCCTATGGAAACACGCATAAGCATGTGTTGTGGGCGTTCCGCTATTTTGCCATTCAGTTTAAGCAGGTAAGAGCGTTCTAATGTTTTAAATCCAAAATAATCGTAACTAAAATCACGGTTGTATATTATTGTAGAATCTAGCCTTTCTGCATTCTCCATAATCACTTTGTAGACTTCATCAGACAAGAGAGGAGCTTTCTTATCTGTTCTAGGGTTAACATAGAAATAAAGGTCCTTCATAGTTTCTGAGAAGGATTTTTTTGTGTTTTTATGTAGGTTAGAAACAGATATACGGGCTGCTAATTTTGCGTAGTCCGGATGTGTTGTAGTCATGGTAGCTGCAATTTCAGCGGCTAAATTGTCTAGCTCAGAGGTTGTAACAGAGTCGTACAAGCCTTCTATTACACGCATAGCAACTTTTAATGGATCTACTAATGGGTTAAGTCCATAACAAAGCTTACGAACTCTTGCCGTAATCTTATCGAACATTACTATTTCTTTTCTGCCGTCTCTTTTTACTACATACATGCTACAAATGTTTTTTAGTGATACGTTGGTTAGGTCAAATCTTTAGGGATTTAACAAATGGGTTATTTTTTTAAGTTATTTTTTAGGAAAATCTCCTAAAATATATGGGTTTAATCTAAAAATCTGCGTCGAAGCTAATTTTCTGTGCATCATCACCATCTTTATTAGTGACACCAGATTTTTGGTATTCAGCTACTCTTTTTTCAAAGAAATTTGTTTTTCCTTGAAGTGAAATCATATCCATAAAGTCAAATGGATTGGTAGAGTTGTACACCTTATCACATTCTAATTCAACAAGCAAACGGTCTGTTACAAATTCTAAATATTGAGTCATTAATTTAGAGTTCATACCTATTAAACTAGCTGGCAAAGATTCTGTAATAAATTCTCTTTCTATGTCTAAAGCATCTACAAGTATTTCTGTAATACGCGCTTTAGGCACTTTGTTTATTAAGTGGTTGTTGTGTAAGTGAACTGCATAATCACAATGCATCCCTTCGTCTCTGGAAATTAATTCGTTAGAGAAGGTTAATCCGGGCATTAAGCCTCTTTTCTTTAACCAAAAAATAGAACAGAATGATCCCGAAAAGAAAATTCCTTCAACAGCAGCAAAAGCAATTAAACGCTCTGCAAAACTTGGAGAGTCTATCCATTTTAATGCCCAATCTGCTTTTTTTCTAATGGCGGGAAAGTTTTCTAAGGCGTGGAATAAAATATCCTTTTCCTTTTCGTCTTTTACGTAGGTGTCAATCAATAAGGAGTAGGTTTCAGAATGAATGTTTTCCATCATTATTTGAAAACCATAAAAGAATTTAGCCTCTGCATATTGCACTTCACTAACAAAATTTTCTGCTAAGTTTTCATTTACAATTCCATCAGAAGCAGCAAAAAAGGCTAAGATGTGTTTTACAAAATAGCGTTCGTCATCATTTAGTTTGTTATTCCAGTCGTTTAAATCTGCGTGCAAATCTATTTCTTCAGCCGTCCAGAAACTCGCTTCACATTTTTTGTACCAATCCCATAAGTCATTATGTTTTATCGGAAAGATTACAAATCTATCTTCATTTTTTTCTAAAATAGGTTCAATTGCTGCGGACATAATTTAATTTTGGATTATAACGATTCTAAAATGGTAAGGCGAAAATTTCCTTACGCTTGGGGATAACAAAGATTGTAAAATGTTGTCAATTTGTAAAGCCCTTTTTTGCAATTAGGGCACAAAGTTTTTAACACAGAATGTTGAAATGTAACCTGACTAGTGATGTTTGTTGCCTTTGTAGGAAAGATAACTTTTTTAAGGGTTTTTGGATAAAAAACGGGACTAAAAAATAAACCAAAAAGTATATTTTGAGGATCAGTGGTTTGCGGAAGAGATTCCAATTTTATGATACACCAAACTTTTACGATCCAACTAAAAAATACCCAAATAAAAATTAGTTGATTAAGGTAGTTCCCCCCGAAACCATTAAACCAACCAAATTTAAATTCAGTATTGGTAAAATTTATGATAGGCTGTTAGTTAAAGTGACATGTTCGTTTAATAACACGCTATCTAAACGGATCGTAAGTTTGTAGTTTGGTGGTTACATAATATTGCTTTTTGCGATAATGGTATTAATGTTTTGAGCTTGCCCATAAGGAGTCGCTTATATGATTGTTAGATAATAATACATCGGTTTCTTGTTGGGTTTGGTTATTTTCAACGATTGAAGCGAATATTATTAATAATAATAGAACACTAAACATAAGAACACATTTTTTCATAATTTGGGAGTTTTTGAATTATTAATCCTAATACTAAAATTATTGATGTAATTAAGCTTATGCTAAATTAGGACATTAAAAAGCTAAGTAATTTGGTTATGTATATTTGGTAAAAAAACCTGTGTATTTTGTAAAATGCTGTTTATCTGTATTTTGCCGCGAATAATACTCGATAGTAAACCAATCATACAATTTTGATTTCCTTTTGTTCTTTACACCGTATTTTTGTGTACTTTAATATATAATATGCTAGAAGCAGTACTAATAGATGATGAAGAAAAAGCACTCCAAAGTTTAACGTGGGAGCTAACCAATTTCAGTAGTGAAATTAAGGTGGTTGCTTCATTTACAGACCCTTTTGAGGCTTTAAATTATTTAGAAAATAACAAGCCAGATTGTCTTTTTTTAGATATAGAAATGCCTATTATGGATGGATTTCAGTTTATTCAGAAAATAAAAAATAAAGATTTTCCAGTAATTATTACGACAGCATATAATCAATACGCAATAAAAGCATTAAAAAATGAAGCGATTGATTATCTATTAAAACCAATTGATACCGATGATTTAAATGATACAATTGCCAAGATCAAGAAATATAATTTAAAGAATAACACAGTAAATAGACTGGAAAAAATATTGTTAAATTTAAATTCCAACTCAGGCCAAAAAAGAATTACGCTCAATACGGATGGTAAGCTTTTATTTTTGGATAGCAATGATATTTTATATGCAGAATCTGACGGGAATTACAGTACTATTTTTTTAGAAAATGGACAAAAAATTGTATTGACCAAGAAACTTAAAGAGGTCAATGAATTATTGCCAAACGAAGACTTTTTTAGAGTTCATAATTCGTATGTTGTAAATTTAAATAAGATAAAAGAGTTTATTAAGACCGATGGTTATGTAGTCTTACAGTCTAACCATAAAATCCCTGTTTCTAGACAAAAAAAATCTGACTTTTTAGATTTGTTGTAAATTTCTATGAATTTAAAAAAATCAAATAAAGGGTCACAATCAACGGTACAAGTATGTATACGGTTGTTGTGCCTGTTTGTGATTTTTAGTTCTATGTCTGGTGCTGCGCAGTCAAATACGGATATTTTTAAGCATAAAATAGATAGTATTGTTAAGGCAAAATCAAAAACCTATTTAGAAATTGAGGGGGTTCTAGGTGCGAAGAAACAAGATACTGTGTTAATGCGGTATTTTATAAAGGAATCTGTAGCGCATAAGTATGCCATTGGGCAAATTTTTGCCTACAACCAGTTGGGCACCAAATACAGAAACTTAGCGCAATATGTAAAAGCAATAAAGCTACACGAGATCGCATTAGATATTGCCACCGAAGTAGATAATTTAGAATTTACCGTTTATAGTTTAAATATGTTGGGTGTTGTGTATCGTAGGAGCGATGCTATAAAAACAGCTTTAGATTACAATCAGAAAGCCTTGGAGCTTGCAGAGAGTGCTGAAAATAGGACTAAAGGACTCAAGCGCAGCATTAATGTTTCTCACAATAGTATCGGAAATATATACCAAATTCTAGAGCAATATAACTTGGCTATAGATCACTATAAACGATCCCTAAAGCAGGAAGAAGAATTGGGTAATAAACTAGGGCTGGCCATTAATCATCAAAACATAGGGGAGTCTCTTGAAGCTCAGGGAAATCTAGAAGAAGCGCTTAGAAGTTATGAAATTTCTTTGCGTTATAACAATGAAATTAATTCTGATAAAGGCAGGGTTATTTGCAGAAACAGTATTGCTCAGATTTACATTAAGCAAGATAGGCCCAAGGAAGCATTAGCGCTTTTGGAGCCCGCATTGTTATTGTCTGAAGAGTTGGGTGATAAATATATTACGGTTTTTGTTGAGATGAATATTGGTTGGGCAAACATGAAACTTAATAGGTTTGATACAGCGGAACCGCATATCTTAAGAGGGTTAAACCTTGCAAAAAAACATAATATGCCACGTGTAATTTCTATGGGGTACAAATTTATGTCAGAATTGGAATCGCTTAGAGGTAATTATAAGGAGTCTTTAAACTATTATACAAGAGCCATTAAGTTTGATGATGAAATTACTAGTGCAAGAAACTTAAGGTATGTTAATGATGTGATTGTACGCTATGAAAGTGAAAAGAAAACCAATGAAATTGAAAACCTTAAAAAAGACTTCGAAATTGCTCATTTAAAGCTAAAGAAAACGAATGCAACGTTTTTAATTATGGGAGTAGCTTTATTGTTGTTAACAGCAATCTTATTTGTTTTGTATCGGCAACATCAATTAAATAATGAAAGGAAGTTGTTGACTTTAGAACAGAAAATGTTGCGTAGCCAAATGAATCCACATTTCTTATTTAATTCATTAAACTCCATTAAACTTTATATTATTAATAATGAAAAAAAGAATGCTGTTCATTATTTAAATAAGTTTTCAAAGCTGGTACGTAAGATTTTAGAAGCATCCTCCTTAAAAGAAATTTCCTTGGCAGATGAATTAGAAACAGCAGAGCTTTATATGAATATAGAAAACATTCGGTTTTCTAATAAAATTGATTTTTCGTATACAATAGACAAGTCGGTCGATGTAGAGCATGTTAAAATACCCTCCTTAATTCTTCAGCCCTTTTTAGAAAATGCCTTGTGGCACGGTTTGTCTTCAAAGGAAGGAGAAAAGGTAATTACGATGCATATAAGTAAAATAGAGGATGGATATATTAAGATAAGCATTGTAGACAACGGAATAGGTAGGGCGGCATCGGAAAGGATTAAAGAAAATAAGGTGTTAAAAAGAAAATCTTTAGGTGTGAATATTACCAAAGAACGCTTAGCAAATTTCTCTAAGGATTATTTAAATACTTTTAATGTAGAATTTGTTGATTTGTTTGATGATGATAAAAATGCAATAGGTACCGAAGTGGTATTAACTATCCCTATTATTTAGTGTGTTCTTTGGCTACAATTTCTAATTCAGCATACCATTTTTCACCAAATTTCCGAATTAAGGCTTCCTTTACAAATTTATAAATAGGCACTTGTAGTTCTTTGCCAAGCGAACAAGCAGTATCGCAAATTTCCCATTTGTGATAATTTACGCTGGTAAATTCTGAGTATTCCCTAGTTCTAACTGGGTATAAATGACAAGAAACTGGTTTTTTCCATTGGGTAGCACCTTGGTTGTAGGCCTCTTCTAAGCCACATTTGGCAGTTCCATTGTCGGCAAAAACTACATAAGCACATTCACTACCATTGACCAGGGGAGTTTCCCATTCCCCATCTTCGCCCTTTACAAAGGCACCTTGATCTTCTATGGTAGCTATACCTTCGGGTCGTAAAAAAGGTTTTACACTTTGGTATATGTCTACTAAGATTTCAGTTTCTTTGTCTTCTAAGGGGGCACCTGCGTCTCCGTCTATACAACAAGCGCCTTTACAGGCAGTTAAATTGCAAACAAAATCGTTGTCGATAATTTCTTCAGATACAATGGTTTTTCCTATTTGAAACATAGTTTTTTTATAATTCTTGCAAAGATACTTCTTTAAGACTAAAGCAGTATTAATTTTTCAATTAAGTAACCTATAACCGTATTATTCGATGTAAATTTGTGGCGATTTTTAAAGACTGTAGGAATGAATTTTGATTTTAAAGAAATAGTAACAGCAAGTATGATTCTTTTTGCTGTCATAGATATTATTGGGAGTATTCCCATAATTATAAGCCTAAGAGGAAAAGTGGGTCATATACAATCTGAAAAAGCTTCCTTGGTGGCAACCGTGATTATGGTAGCCTTTCTTTTTGTGGGTGAAGAGATCTTAAATTTAATTGGTATTGATGTTAATTCTTTTGCCGTAGCGGGTTCTTTTATCATTTTTTTCTTGGCCATTGAAATGATTCTAGGGATAACATTGTATAAGGATGATGCGCCAGAAACGGCTTCGGTGGTACCTATTGCTTTTCCATTAATTGCAGGTGCCGGAACTATGACTTCTTTGTTGTCTTTGCGTGCAGAGTACTATGTTGAAAATATTATAATTGCTATTTTTATAAATATTGTAGTGGTGTATATTGTATTAAAGTTTTCGGCGCGTATAGAAAAAGTCTTGGGAAATAATGGTTTAAGTGTCATTAGAAAAATTTTTGGTGTAATTTTGTTAGCGATTGCCGTAAAACTATTTGCAGCAAATATTAATGAACTTTTTTAAAATAGGTTGGTTATGAATAAAATAGTGTTTTTTATCTTTATGTTAATCGCTGGTTCGTTAATAGGATATAACCTTACACAGGTAGATTTTAATGATCCTTTTAATGGTCAAAGTACGGTTGCACTCATCTGTATTGTCGCTGCCTTATGCGCTATAGTACTGTTGGTGATCTTTATGATTTCAAAAAAAATTCAAGGGAAAATAAAGGAATAATACAATAGGCTTACATCACTTTAATTAGATAGTGGTTTCACTGTGGAACTAACGTATAGGTTTTCTTTGTAAATGAGCATTAAAACCATATGAGTTTCAGAATTTTGGGTAGTGAGATCTACTGCCATTAGCTTTTACATTATTTAAAATTGGTTGGTATTGCCATTAACGACTACAAAAAAAAGCCTAGATAATAGATATCTAGGCTTTGGTTAAATTAAAGAAATTGGTTGTTATTCTATCTCTGAAGCAAAAAATGTAAATTCATTAAAATTGGCATCCAAACCTCCATTTATTGCGGCTATCCCTACAACTCTAAGGTATTTATAGTTAGCAGTGTTTTCTATATCAATTTCTAGAGCGCCCACAGTATTATCTGTAACATCTAATAGTTTTACCCATCCTTTAGCTACAGCATCAGCTTCCCAAGCAGCAATTATTGTTGGGTTAACAACAGTAGGGTCTGCAGGGTCATTTATATCCATTGTTTCTGCACCTGTAAGGTCATTGGTTCCCCATATTTGATAATTTCCTAATGATCTACCTGGAAAGCCAGAGCGGATATCTACTTTAAAACCTCTTACTTTAGCGGTTACTCCTAAGTCAAAAGTTTTTACAAATGGATATTGGTCTTCTGCAGTAGCGCAGTTATGCCAAAAGGCATTTGTAGCGCCATCTGTTAGAGTTTCAGCCGTACCCCCGTAACAACCAACTGCAGAGGCATCAAATGGTAGAACTACAGTACTTATTTCTGCAAAGTCTAGCTTAAATTTATCCGGAAAAGTCCGATTAGCACTAGAAGTAAACGTTTCAATTGCATTTTCTGTTGGCTTAAAGGTATTTTCAATAGTTAATGAGCCACCAACCTTATAACTTTCTATTATGGTCTGTGAAACAGTATTGGGAACTTCTAGGGTTTGCATAACGCCATCGGCATCTTCATATGTAAACATTGTAGTTAAGGCTCCCGGAGGTACATTACCCCAATTAACTTCTATTTGGTTTGGGAGAGCGATCATGCTAGAGATGCCTCTACTTAATAAGGCAGCTTGGTAGTTGTCTCCGTATACGATAGAATTTATCTCGTATGGAATGGAAGTGTTCATAGCTGCATCTTTTAGGATAACATCAAAATTATAGTCCCCTTCTGGAATATCTACCGTTAACACAATGGTATCCTGACCGGTATTTGCACGGGTTACATTAAATTCCTGTACAAAAGATAAATCTTTTGTCTGTATCACCCCACTGGTTATTTTAGGATCTGCATTGATTATAACAGTAAATTCTAATTTTTCGATTCCTGGAGCTATAATTACTGAATCTGGAGTACCTACGTAGGTTGTTTCACCATCTTTAGTAAATTCATTATAGGTTTCTACCTGTGTTTCACAAGCCAAAATCAGAACAAGTAAGGATATCACAAATGTGGGAATCCAAATATTTAGTTTGTATTTTTTCATTTTTTTTCTTTTAAAAGTTTTTAGTACTTATTCAACTATTGAAGTTGCCCCCAGAATTCAAATTCCATAACGTGTAAAAACTTCCCTTCTGTCCAATTCTCAATTTGAACAAAACGTATATAACGTATAGGAGGAGCGTCAATTGGTGCATCGAACTCGTGACCAGCTGCGGCTGCGGCATCATCTTCCGCACTTCTTACGCCTATAGCTGCGCCAGAAGGTTTAATAACTTCGCCGTTTGCAATTAATAAGGTCCAGCCATCAAAGGAGGCGCCATCATCTGCAGGTATTTCATCGATACCCCAAATTTCAAAATAGCGAGGATTTCCGTGGGTATAAGCCCAAGTACCTCCTCTTTGCCATAATCTTAGGCGACTTATTTTTGCTACTGCCCCTAGATCTAAAGTAAACATATGATAAGGTTCAGTATAAGGAGGTATTAATGCTCCAGGTCTTGTTTGATCGGTATGGAACCCAGTACCTAGGTTATTGTCGAATAATCGATCCAATGTCCAGCCAAATCTAGTAGGTTCATCAGTAGGTAAAAAGACAGTATCATAATCTTCTTTTGCAAGATTAACCTCTTCAAAGGGAGTAATAGTTGCTTCTGTAATTGTGGTAATATTGTTCCAACGATCTATAAGAGCTACTCCAAATTTTTGAGGTACTGGCCCAAAAGTTCTAAAGGTAGTATAGTTGCTAACGTTATTATCTATAAACGCAGATTGATTATACGTTGGAGTACCATTGGCATTAATAGTATAGAACAATATTTCTGCTTTAATGTTATCCTTATTGTCATAATAAACACGTACGCCCCCAAAATCTGCAGTCATACTTATAGACTCAAAAAGAGTATCTATAGGAGGTGTTTGTGGGTTTATGGTTACCGTAACTGCTTGTGAGCGATTGTCGCTACGGTCTACTACGGAAAGGGAAACTTCTTGTGGTGTAGTTTTGTTTAATCCTTCTATGTTTACAAAATTTTTGTAAACGGAAGACCGTGCTGTTATTAGTTCGCCATTACGCTCATAGGCAGCTTCTACTAACAAAATATCCTCGGTTGCAGGAACTTTGTATTGAATTTTTGCTCCGCCGGGCATGTTCTCTACTGTCACCTCAGAGACTACTCCGGGGATGGTTTTATCCGTAACTAAAGGCCCTCTTTCTTCCTCTTCACAAGACAAAAAAAGCGTAGTGAACGATAGAACCAATAAATAAAATAGTGATTTATAATTTTTCATATTTTTAAATTTAATAAGGTTATTGTTACCAACCAGGGTTTTGGATTAAATTTGAATTTGCTATAATATCTGCTTCAGAAATAGGCCATAAATAATCTCTATTTAAGAATTTATAGGTACCTACATTAATTATTTTGTAATAATCTTCCGTAGTTTCTCCTTCGGCATTCCATGCTCGGATATCACTGTTTAAAAATTCACTAGCTCTTTTCCATCGTCGTAAATCCCAAAAACGGTGACCTTCAAAAACCAGTTCTATCATACGTTCATCTTGAATAATATCTCTAAGTCCCGCTTGCGTACTAGGTTTAGTAGGATTGTTTGAGGCAGTTGCCCAAGAGTTTACCACGCCATCCAAGCCAGCTCTTTCTCTAATAAGGTCTATCCAAGGAATTGCTTGTCCTGTTTGTCCAGATTCGTTCAATGCTTCTGCATACAATAAGTATAGATCAGCCAAACGTACCATTGGAAAAGGATAAGCTCTATTGCTATACCCGCTGCTTGTTCCTCTTTGAACGTTTTCAAAATATACTAATTTTTTTGGCCAATACCCAGAAAGACCCCAACGATTTGCATCAGTTTTACCTGTTCTTTCTCCTTTTTTTGCATTTACGATGAGCGAATTTTCGTCATCTTTAACGCCATGTCCAAACCAAAGTCCACCATCAAAACCTAATGAGGCATAAAAACGAGGTTCACGGTTCATATTTAAATTGGCAGTTTCAAAACCAGTTCTTATATAATATTTATGTGCAGCGTCGGCAGCAGATACATCAAAACGATTGGCAAAGTTATAATTTATGTCTTCATCTATTGGAACTCCATTTTCTGAATAAAACATTTCTGCAATTCTTACTGGTGCATTCCAATACGATTGTACACTTTCTCTTGTTTCTGCACTAAGGTCTAATGCAATTTTTGCTTGCGCCCAGTTTTGTAATGTACTCACTGTACGGCCAGATGCTCCCCATACTATTTCTTCATTCCATCTTTCTGCAATACTACCTCTAATACTTAACTCGGTTACCGTAGTGTCTGTCCATATTTCAGGCGCCTCTAAAAATTTATATAAAAAATGGCCTCCTTGATCTGCTAAATCTATGGCTTCCTTAGCGGCTGTTGCTGCTCTGGTCCATTTTTCAGCATCAAAGGTGGTACTAATTAATTCATTGCCATCTGCATCTAGAAAATTAGTATAATCAGCATTACCGTTAAATAAAGGGCTAGCTACCGTTGCCAAGGTGCGTGCTTTAATTGCTGCGGCAATAGGTGCCGTCATTCTACCCAATTCACTTGCTTCATCTTCAATAACTATTGGTAAGTCTGCAATTGCTTCGTCTAGTATTTGAACAATATAATTAGCAACCTCATCTACAGGGTCTCTGCTAACTCGTACCGCATCTACTCCAGCACTCACTTCAATGTTTTCATCGATAATAGGAATAGGGCCATACATACGCATTAAATAAAAATGATAGTATGCTTTTAATGCTTTAGCTTCTGCAATCCACTTGATTTTTTCGCCCTCAGTAATATCAAATGGTTTGTCTATGTTTGCTATAAATATATTACAATCTCGTAAAGCCTGAAATAAGTTTGTAACACTACCTGTTCCCCAATAACTGAGTCTTGGAGAAATAATGTTTTGCCCACCTCTAGAAATGGTTGTAGAAGCCCAATTACGCGATACGTTGTCATTCACTTCTATCTCATCTCCAGCAGCTAGTGCAGGGTTGTTTATACCGTTAACTGGAGGCATATACCCATATAATGTTGCTAAATAGCGCTCGGCACTATCTCTTGTTTCAAAGGCATCTTCTATTACCGCTATATTGTCTGGTACTACATCTACATATTTAGAACATGATGCTGCCATTACAACTAGGGCAATATTTGCCAAGGTTTTTATGATTTTTATTTTCATTTTTTTATATCTTAAATTGATTAATCATAGTTTTTTATTTCTCATCAATGTCTAAAATCCTACCTGTAAGCCAACGTTTACTGTACGTTGAAGCGGGTAATTAAGTCCATTTCCTTTTAATTCTGGATCCCATAATTTAAATGTACTCCATGTTAAAAGGTTACTTCCAGATAAATAAAGTCGCATTCTAGTTAGTTTTATTTTGTCCTCTAATCCTTTAAGGAGATCAAAACCTATTTCAACTTGCTTTAATCGTAAGAAAGAACCGTCTCTTAACCACCATGTACTGGTTTGAGTGTTGTTTTCTATTGGATTTGTGGATAATCTAGGCCAAAGTGCATAAACATCTTTATTGTCTTCAGACCAGTGACTATCTGCATAGGCTTGTAAAAGTCCATTTTCAGACAATAATCCATTACCTCCTCTAATATTAAAACCGTTTCCAATACTATTAATGAAAGGTCCAGTGCTCGTTGGGTTTATAAAAAATGATGTTTCCCCCAGCCCTTGAAAAAATAAACTCACATCCAAGCGTTTGTAGCCGGCAGATAATCCAAAACCATAGGTAATTTTAGGTACAGACGGCTTCCCAATGGCTGCACGGTCTAAGGAAGTAATTATGCCATCGCCGTTTAAATCTTTGTACTTAATGTCACCGCCACCGTAATCTACTCCAGGTGTCCCAAATTGGGCAGGAGAGTTTAAGGCTTCTTCATCATCTACAAACAAACGTTCAGCTATGAAACCTTGAGAAACACTAACATTGTTGCCAATGTTTGAACGCCAAGGAGCACCAATTTGTGCGAAATTTGGTTCTTCAAAAACCGTATACTCATTGTCTGAATACACAAAGGTAGCTCTACCAGTTAGCCAAAAATCTTCGTTAAAATAATGATTTATATCTAAAGAGGCATCAACACCTTGTAATTCTACTTCTCCAACATTGGTTTGTATACTCGTTTGTAAACCTAAGGTAGTTGGGATGTCTGCTCTTGTTTGTAAAATATTACTTCTTTTGTCTTTAAACACATCTGCTCTAAACTGTACAGCGTCATTAAACAAGTTTAAATCCATACCAATGTTTGCTTTTTCCGCTGTTTCCCAAGTCACCAATGGGTTTGCGTATCTGGAAATAGAAACACCATTTAAATTAGAACTTAAGTCTCTACCAAAAGTATAGCCTCTACCACCAGCATCTATATTTACTTCAGATAGGTAGAAAAAACGATCTTGTCTTGTATTTCCTATTTGGTCATTACCTACCCAACCAAATGAGGCTCTAAATTTAAGTCTACTGATGGTTTCTGATTTAAAGAAAGGTTCATCAGAAGCTAACCAACCTACACCAAATGAAGGGAAAAATCCAAAACGATTTTGTTTCGCAAAACGCTCAGATCCATTGTAACCAAAATTTGTTTCAATAAAATACCTATTCTTATAGTCATAACTAAATCTACCAGCTAAACTAATGTTACGGCTAGGAAGTGATAGCTGTACTGTATTAGCGTTACCATCTAAGAATTCTCTACCCGTAAAGGCAATTAATCCAGATACCGAGTGGTTTTCATTAAATGTTTGGGCGTAATCTGCAGCAAGCTCCATATACAATACAGAATTGTTTATCTGTTCTCCGTTTTCTAATTCTAAAGATTCATTTCCTTCTGCTGTTCTAGTAAGAATATAATCTTCTGTAGCTGCATCAAAAGTTGAGACTCTATAAAAGTAAGGATTATAAGATCTTCGGTTTTCAAAGGAAGATGTGGTATTTGCATTCCCTAAAAAACGAGCTTTAAGACCTGGTAGTATAGATGCTAAATCTTGTTTAAATTCTAATTGCACCAATGAAAGTTGGCGTCTATAATCTCTATACCCTCTTTGTAATTCTGCATACGGGTTATACCATACTGCACCATTATCTCCAAAACCTCCTAGCCTTGGTCCTAAATCATTACCAAAGGTTATGTGCGGTACACCTTGTAAAGCACGATCTGTAGAGGAAGGTTCTAATACTGCAGGAAAACGAACAGGACTTGTACGTACTGCCGCATTGTAAATTGCGTTACCGCCTTGTAGTGGCCCTCTATAATCATCTATAGTAGAGTGTAACCTCACAATCATCTCTGTGTTATCATGTAGGTCAATATTAATGTTAGACCTTAAAAGGTATTGTTTTAATTTAATGTTGTTGGTGAAATTGTTGGTATTGTCTACTTTTAATAAACCATCATCTTGGCTAAGAGCACCAGCCACATAATAGCGAACTTTGTCTCCACCACCTCTAACATTTAAGTTTAAACGGGTAGATCCTGCCCAATCATTAAATAATTTATCAAACCAATCAACAGCTGGGTAAATGTTTTCATTTCCACCTCTAGCTGTTCCTGCTATTTTTTCTTCAGTAAATGTTGGGAACAAACCTCTGGTTCTATCTGCTTCATTTTGCAATCGCATGTGTGTAACAGGATCTGCTAAATCAATAGTAGATACAGGAGAACTATAAGAATTCTCATAGCGTAAGCTCACCATCGCTTTACCTTTAACACCAGTTTTTGTTGTTACAAGTATTATACCATTGGCACCACGTGCACCGTAAATTGCAGTAGTTGTTGGATCTTTCAATACCGCAAAACTTTCAATATCATCAGGTTGTAATCGTGCTAAATCATCAACGGTTAATTCTACACCATCAATTAAAATAAGTGGTCCGTTTTGACCATTAAAGGAAGCGACACCACGAACAAAGAATTCCGCGTTATTTTCACCTGGCTCACCACTTGTTTGGTAGGCAACAACCCCAGATAATCTTCCTGCTAAGGCAGTAGTTAAGTTACTCGAAGGAATTTTAAGTTCTGAAGGTTTTATTGATGCTACTGCACCTACAACAGATTCTTTCTTTTGAGTACCAAAACCCATTACAACTACTTCATCTAAGGCAGAAGCATCTAATTGTAAGGAAATTGAGATATTCGTTTTTCCATTTACCGGAACTTCTTGCGGTGTATACCCTACATACGAAATAATCAATATTGCGTTTGAACTGGATACTTTTATGGAATAGTTACCATCAAAATCGGTTTGCGTCCCATTGGTGGTTCCCTTTTCTATTACACTTGCTCCTAATAAAGGAGTTCCTTCATCATCTTTAATAGTTCCTTTTATTTCTTGCTGTACAATTGAAACTAAGGTTGTAGCACTTGATATTGTATTTAAGTTAGTTGGGATGTAATTGTTTGTATTAGTGTGAATTTCATTTGTGTTTGCATACAGGAAAATAGATGCTGTAAGAAAAAACAATAAGACTAAATTAGTCTTTAGATGAAATTTAGGAAACAAGAACAAGATCTCTTGCATTGTTTTTTGAATAGGTTTTTTCATATCATATTGGTTTAAATTACGGTTATTGTTTTAATGTTAATTTCTGTTTCATCATTAGAAAGGGTTCATGATATCATATTTAAGAGGATTAAGTGATTGTCTTTATTTTGTGTTTTCAAATCTTCATATCTAGCGTTAAATATTATTAATATATGAATATTTTTATGATGATATTAAGATATTGATACAATATTAAGATTTATATTAGGTTCGCACTACCTATTTATTTTCCATTACTAATACTTTTTTGTCATATATATTAAAATATTAACAAATTTTTAGAATTAGATTGTCAGTTGGTTCCTGTGAGCCTTGATGTTTGCTGTGTTTTTTAAGAAATGAGGTTGTTTAATTTCTTTTAAATTTTTTTGTGGTAAGATAAATGTGTAGCAATAAAAAAAGGGGCTTCCATGCTATGGAAACCCCTTTTTTTATTACAATGTAAATCGGCTCTATTTTAAGCAGCCTCCGCAGTTGTAGATGGCTTGTCTTTTGAAAATCTAATTTTTAGTCGGTACGTAATATTAAACAATACAGGTACTATTATAAGTGTAAGAAAGGTGGCAACAATTAATCCGAAGATCACTGTCCATGCCAATGGACCCCAGAATACAACATTATCTCCACCGATATAAATTTTAGGATTAAACTCAGAAAACAAGGAGAAAAAATCAATATTTAATCCAATTGCCAATGGTATCAACCCAAGTACCGTAGTAATAGCCGTTAATATAACGGGTCTAAGTCTAGCTTTACCTCCTTTTACAATAATATCTGTTACTTGCTTCCTAGATAAAACTGCCTTTTCATCTATGGACAAGCTTACTTTTTTACGGTCTATTAAGAGTTGGGTGTAATCTAACAAGACAACCCCGTTATTAACCACAATACCAGCTAGTGATATGATTCCCATCATTGTCATCATAATAACAAAGGACCAGCCTGTAATCATTAAACCTCCAAACACACCAATAAAACTTAGGAAAATGGCAATCATAATTATTAATGGCTTAGAAATACCCCCAAATTGGAAAATTAAAATCAGCATTATTAATCCTAAACCAGTAAAGAATGCACCTACCAAGAAAACCATTTGTTTGTTTTGTTCTTCAATTTGCCCGGTATAATCTATTTTTACAGTCGCAGGAAGATCATTGTAGTCTTCCATTTCTTTTTGAATTTCAGATACAATGGCAGCAGCATCTGTAAAGCCAGGTTGTAGTCCAGAATATACGGTAACAACTCTTTTGTTGTCTCTGTGTTTTATAGCGCTAAAAGCCGAAGTGTTTTTTATAGAGGCAACTGCCGAAACAGGAATCTCTTTTATCTGACCATTAGCAGGATCTCTAAAAATAATATTCTGATTAAACAAAGCGTCTTTATTGTAACGTAAATCTTCATTAAAGCGAATATTAATATCGTAATCATCACCATCTTGCTTAAATACACCTGCTTTTTCTCCAAACAATGCTCTGCGCAACTGATTGCCAACTTGAGCTACTGAAACCCCGAGCTCTCCAGCTTTTTCGCGATCTACAGAAACTTCCATAGACGGTTTGCTTTTGTTGACGTCAATTTTTATTTCTTCAATACCAGCAATATTTTTAGTATTGATAAAGTTCCTGATATTTTCCGCAACGGCAATAAGTTCATCATAGTCTTTGCCTTCTAATTCAATATTTATAGGGTAGCCTGCAGGTGGGCCATTCGCTTCTTTTTCAACAGAAATATTAACCCCTGGGTAAATACCGCTTAATGAGCTTTGTACTTTGCCACGAATATCTTCGGTGTTAATTCCTCTTCTAAACTTAAATTCACTAAAGTTTATCGTTAATTTTCCTTTATGTGGTAATTCTGCAGCAGAGCCACTGTCTGTTTGTGGGTTTCCAGCGCCTTCACCTACTTGTGATACTGCAGAGGTGACCATAAAGTTTTCTCCTTGGTATTTGTAGGCATCATCGTCTAAAAGTTCATAAACTCTTTTTTCGATGACCTTCGTAATCTTGTTTGTTTTTTCTATGGAAGTCCCTTCTGGATACTCTATATAGACATAGATTTCATTGGGTTTGTTGTCTGGAAAGAACTCAATTTTAGTTCTTTGGCTACTTATAGACTGCCCAAATAACATAAAAACGGCTATGAGTAAAAAGAAAGTAACACCAAAATACCAATAAACATTGTATCCTCGTAAGGCGTGTTTTAATCTTCTTTCGTACCAATTCTCAAAACGAACCATGGTGTTTTTTTGAAAACGAAGTGCCCATTTTTTAAGGAAATATTTGTAGACCCAGAACATAACAGCGGTAACCAATAATACGGTTCCTAGACCACGCATTGCTCCGCCAAAAAATAGAATCAACAAACCAAAACCACCAAGAATTATACTTATGCGTAGCAGTTGTTTTACGGTTAACTCTTTTTCTCCTGTTTCCATAAATTGAGAAACCAACATGGAGTTCATTAAAATGGCAACTACCAATGAAGATCCGAGTACTACGGATAAAGTAATGGGGAAATAGATCATAAATTGTCCAAAAATTCCAGGCCATAAACCAAGGGGAACAAAGGCCGCTACAGTGGTTAGTGTAGATACAATAATAGGAAAAGCAATTTCGCCAATTCCTTTTTTTGCAGCTTCGGTACGTGACATCCCTTCATCCATTAATCGATAGACGTTTTCAACAACTACAATTCCGTTATCTACTAGCATCCCTAAGCCCATAATCATCCCAAATAAAATCATAGTATTTAGGGTGTACCCTAGCCATGATAAAATCATAAACGACATAAACATGGACATTGGAATGGCGAAACCAACAAAGAGTGCGTTTCTAAATCCTAAAAAGAACATGAGTACAGTTACCACTAGGATAATACCAAAGATGATGTTGTTTACCAAATCGTCTACTTGGTTTAGCGTTCTCGCTGAAGAATCATTCGCAATAGAGATGTGTAAATCTGGCGGATAATAATTAGCTCGCTTGTCTTCAACTATTTTTTTTATTTGATCTGCAGCAGAGATTGAATTTCTACCAGCTCTTTTTTTAACATCGAGCATTACCACACTTTCACCAAATTCTCTTGCAAAGGTAGTTTTGTCTTTTTCGTGATAGTTAATCTGGGCAATATCTCGTAAATAAGTTGCTCCGTTTTCAGACTTTACAACAAAATCATTTAGTTCTTTGGGATCTTTAACCTCCCCCAGAATACGGATAGTTCTTCGCTGTTCTTGGGTTTTTAAATTTCCGGCAGACATGGTAACATTTCCACGAGAAATGGCGCCAATAACGTCATCAAAACTGACTTTGGCAGCCATCATTTTATAGACATCAACAGCGATTTCTACCTCTTTATCTTGAGCACCACGAATATCAACCTTCTTAATTTCTTGAAGGTCTTCTATTTCATCTTGTAAATATTCTGCGAACTCCTTTAACTTATCAACTGGATAATCCCCAGTAAAGTTAATGTTCATTATCGGAAATTCTTCAGAGAGATTCAAATCAAAAACATTAGGTTCTACCTTTGCTCCGTTGAATGTAGGCCAATCTTCACCCGCCTTTTCCGCGTCTACTTCATCTTTAATTTTTTGCTTCGCTGCTTCAACCGAAATGCCCTCATCAAACTCTACCATGATCATGGAATAATCTTCTTGAGAGGTAGAGGTATATTCAACTACATTGCTAACGTTCTTTATTTTATCCTCTAGAGGATCTGTTATTAAACGCTCTATGTCTTCTGCCGTGTTGCCTGGATATGGAGTGCTAATGTATATTTTTGTTTCAATAATTTCTGGAAAATCTTCTCTTGGCATTGCAAAATATGCAGAAAGACCTATCCATAAAAATATGCCAATTATGACGTAGATCACCGAGGGATTATCAATAGCCCAAGACGAGATTTTAAATTCCTTATTTGCGTTTTTTTCTAATTTGCTCATGGAATTCTTAGTTTAAAATTTTTATTTTTTGGCCATCTTTTACCGTTCTAGCGCCTTCTTTAATGATGTGCTTTCCGGGTTCCAGTCCAAATAAAACTTCTACCAAAGCCCCTTGAGTTTTACCAGTTGTAATAATTTTTTTCATTGCTGTAGCCTCATTCTCAGAATTTACATTTTCTGCAACATAGGTATACTGCTCTCCATCTGCGTTTTCAGAAATTACACTTTGTGGTATCAGTATAGCCGCATCACTGCTGTAGTCATTTATTTGCACCTTGGCCGTAAGGTTAGGCTTTATAGCACCGTTTTTATTAGGAACCGGAATTTCTACAGTAAACGAACGGTTGCTAGGATTGATAAAATTTCCAGTTTGACGAATTTCGGTTACAATACTATCGTTTAAGATGGGAAAAAACACCAATACTTGTTTGCCGTTATTTACTGAATTTAAATACGCTTCAGGCACCTCAACGTCAATATACATATCAGAAAGATTAACAATTCTGAATACCTCCGATCCTGGTCCTGGAGCTACTACCGTTCCTTGATCTTTTATTATATCATCAATGATCCCAGAAAATGGAGCTCTAATTGTGGCTTTTCCAAGTTGACTCTCTGCTTGTTTTATAGCACTAACTTGAGCTTGGTAGTTTGTTTTGGCTTGAAGAAATTGAATTTCGGAGCCTATTTTTTGCTCCCAAAGTCTTTTTTGTCGCTCAAAAGTAGTTTTTGATAATTCTGCCTGTGTTTTTAATTGAGCGAGTTGACTGCTCATTCCACCGTCATCAATAGAAGCTAATAGTTGCCCTTTGCTTACTTTTTGCCCTTTTTGAACATATACTCTTTGTAGCGTTCCTGCCATTTCAGGATATATTAGCACATTTTGTTTCGTCTTTACGTTGCCTTGTAATTCTAAAAAGTGATTAAATTTTTCAGCTTTTGTTTCAATAGTGCTAACCAATGGGAAATTTTGGTTTCCATCTAATTCGGCAATCACAGAATCTAAAAGCGCCATCTGACCTTCTAACGTTTTGTGTGTATGAGATATCTCTGTTTTTTTTGCCCGAATGGCCTCTAAGTTTCCTTCAGAAATAAGGCTCTCTACTGTTTTGTCGTTTCCGCCACAAGAAGTAATAACAGTTGTAATGATTAGTAAATAGAATATCTTTTTCATATGTATTGTATTGGTGATTTGTTTGTAGTTGACTTATTCGTTGTTTAAAATGATTTCAAGCGCTGTTTTCTTGTTTATAACGTCTATCATAGATTGTAAATACTCTTGTTGGGTGCTGTATAATTGCGTTTGGGCTTGTCTTAAATCAAAACTACTAGCGATGCCTTCAAAATATTTTATTTGGTTTTTTTTCTCAATACGCTCAGCCAATCCAAGGTTTTCTTTCGCCGTTTGATACTGATCTATTGCCAAAGTGTATTCGCTTTTGGCATTTTCCCATTGTAAGTTTAAAGATTCTTCAGCTTCAATTTTTTGGGTCTTCGCTTTTTCTAAGGCAATTTTAGCTCGCTGAGTAGTTGCACTTCTTTTAAGAGAACTAAAAATAGGGATGTTTAGGTCAAAACCTAAAACAGAAGAATCATACCATTGCGTCTCCTTTTTAAAAAAATTAAACTCATCGCTAAACGCCGATGAACCATAATTAATAAAAGCATTTAAAGTAGGTAAGGCCCTGCTTTTTTCCAATTTAAGTTCTAGTGCGCGCTGTTCATTTAGGTTTAATATTATTTTGTAATCTACATTGCTTTCTAAATTTAGATTGGTTTCCAATATATTTACATCTATTTTTTGCTCCGTTAACAAGTCTAAATTTTCAGTTAATTTTGTTGGATGGCTTGTCTCTAATCCCATTACTAAGTTTAACATTTGTAGGGTTATCTTCTTTAAACGGATGGCGTTTTTAAGTTGACTGTCTACAGAAGACAACGTAATTTGTAATTGTTCAACATTTTCCTCTTCGGTTAGTCCATTTTCAAAAATCTTGTTAGTTTCATAAAGATTTTTTTCTAAGGTAGCCTTGTTTTTTTCTAGGATTAAAGTGCTCTCTTCGGCTAATAAAACGTTACCATAGGCTTCAACCACCGACTTTCTCACGTCTAGGGCTGTTTTTTCTTTATTGTTTGCGCTGTAGTCTATAAAGGTTTTGGTTGCCTGAACGCCTACAATATAAGAACCATCAAATATTTGTTGTCTTAAGGTAGCTGTAGCGGTTGCTGTTTGGGCTTGGCCAAAAACAACAGGGATAAAGGTTCCTGGATCGCCACCAGCCAATTCTCCTGGGATAAGTGATACTGGTTGCTTTAATTGATTTTGATAACTAATATTTCCATCAATTTGAGGCAATCCACTAGCGATAGTTTGCCATTTTTGATGGCGTGCATCTTCAATATCCCGATCAGCATTGATCGCATTGTAGTTGTGTTCTAATGCATAATTAATTGCTTCTTCCAATGTAAAACTGGAAGGTACTTCTTGAGAAAATCCTGTTTTAATAGCGAAAAACGCAAGTACTAAAAATAGACTTTGTTTCATTTATGATTGATTTGAGTTTATAATTTCATTTAATATTTTTCTTCCCTTAGGCGTAATAATGCCTCGGAGATGATATTCTAAATAGTCATCCATAAGTAAGGCCCGTGGAAATTTAGCTATAGGGAACAGATCATCATCCTTGATCGAGGTCATACCAGAAAAATAAATACGGCTAACAAAATCCACATTGATATTTTTTCTGTAGATGTCTTGTTTTAATCCCCTTTCTAGATTTTCTATAACACAACTCTGCATTACCGCAAATTGTTTTTGTCGAATGGATTTGAATATTTTGGGATAATACTTTTGCAATTGGTATTGGGGTGAGGATTTTTCGTCCTTTAAATGGATCATTACAAATTTCTTAATCTCGTATAATTCTTCAATTGGGTTTTTCTGGGATTCGCGAATAGAATCTATACCACAAGCGATAGATTGAAAAAGAAATTGGGTACATTCTTCAACAAGCTTTGTCTTGTTTTCAAAATGGGTATAAATCGTTTTTTTTGAAATACCCAGTTCGTGAGCAAGATCATCCATAGTAATACTCTTAAACCCAAGGGTTAAGAATAGATTTGTGGCTTTTTCTAAAATTTTTTCTTTCATATGCGGGTGCAAATGTAATGCACGGAAACTTAAAAAACAAAAATAGTTTCCAAAGTTTAAGTTTATTTCACCTTCGTTTTAAATGTATTTAAAAAATTGAAAGTCTTCATCGCTATTTCTTGTATTTTTGAAAAAAAAAGGAATGCATACCATTGATCAGTACCGGGCTTTATTTATTGCTCATTTAAATAAAACCATTCAAGAGAAAAAGCCAGAAAATCTATACAAGCCCATTGCATATATTCTGCAATTAGGAGGAAAGCGGTTACGCCCTATCTTAACCTTGATGGCTGCAGATATTTTTGGAGTAGACTATAAAAAGGCATTGGATGCTGCTATGACCGTTGAGGTTTTTCATAATTTTTCTTTGGTGCATGACGACATTATGGATGATGCTCCCTTGCGAAGAGGCAAACAAACAGTTCATGAAAAGTGGGATGTGAATACAGGGATATTGTCTGGTGATGCTATGCTCATTGAAGCGTACAGGTGGTTAGAATCCTATGAGGATAAGGAGTTTAAAAAGTTAGTAAAATTATTTAGTGAAACAGCATTACAAGTTTGTGAGGGGCAGCAATACGATGTTGACTTTGAAACTAGGGACGATGTTTCTATTGCGGAGTACCTTATAATGATAGAATATAAAACAGCGGTTTTAGTGGCTGCTGCAATGAAAATGGGTGCAATAATAGCAGAGACAACAGATGAGAATCAGAATTTGATCTATGATTTTGGAAGAAACCTTGGAATTGCTTTTCAGTTGCAGGATGATTACCTAGATGCCTTTGGAGACCCTAAAACATTTGGAAAACAAGTAGGAGGTGATATCATTGAAAATAAAAAAACATTTTTGTTTTTAAAGGCGTATGAATTGGCCAATAAAGAAGAAAGAGATTCCTTGGAGCAATTGTTCTCCATACAACCTAATAATACTAAGGATAAAATAGCATCTGTAAAAGGGATTTACCAAGATACAAAAGCAGATGTACTAACCAAGGAGGCTATTGAGGAGTATACAAATAGAGCATTTAAGATATTAGATACACTAAGCATACCTGCCAATAAAAAAGAGCAGTTACAACAATTTGGAATAGGCCTTATGAATAGAAAGGTTTAAAGTACAAGTTTATACCTTGTAAAACTCCTGCAGTTCTTCTAGTGCAGGAGTTTTTTGTTATTAAAATTTAAAATTTAGATTAGTCTAAAAATAATTCATACATTTGTCAAAAAAAGAAGGTATGTTTTCTCAAACGGAAGAAAATTATATAAAGGCTATTTACGCTTTAAGTGTGCAGACGGGGAAGGCAGTAAGCACAAATTTAATAGCTGAGAAGATGGATACTAAGGCATCTTCAGTAACAGACATGATTAAGAAATTGTCTGATAAAAAACTGGTAAACTATAAAAAGTATCAAGGGGTTTCATTGACGAAAATGGGACAAAAAACAGCGCTATCTATTATTAGAAAACACCGTTTGTGGGAGGTATTTTTAGTAGACAAGCTAGACTTTTCTTGGGATGAGGTACATGATATTGCTGAACAGTTAGAACATATTCAGAGTGAAAAACTTATCGATAAGTTGGATGAGCATCTGGGCTTTCCGTCATTTGATCCACATGGTGACCCAATTCCTAATAAAGAAGGGAAATTTAAAGAACGTAAAAAAATACTGCTTTGTGAGTTGCCAATTAGAACAGAAGGGGTTTGTGTGGGTGTAAAGGATTCCTCTAGTCAATTTTTAAAATTTCTTGATAAGAATAAAATTGCCTTGGGTGATAAAATTACAATTGTGGATAGGGAAAAGTTTGATAGTTCTATGCACCTAAAAGTAGGAGAAAGAGCGGTTCATATCTCTCAAAAGATCGCGTCAAATTTATATTTAAAATTAATATAAAAAAATGAGGCTAAAAAAGTTAAGTTTCTTGTTTTTGTTTACAATGGGTTTATCTGTAGCTCAAGAAAAGAAAACAGCTGAGGAAATGGTTACAGATAGGCCCGATGCTACAGAATCATCAAGAGTAGTACCCAAAGGGAGTATTCAAATAGAAACCGGGGCATTTTATGAAACCTATAAGAAGACTTTTATACAAAAGGAACAGTGGGCTTATCATACAACTTTGGTGCGTTATGGGTTGCTCCATAATTTAGAATTGCGTTTAGGAATGGATATGGGGGGTACTTCGGTTGCCTTAAACAACAGTACCATTGGTGTGCTAGATAAAATGATTTCACCCTTGTTGCTGGGAGTTAAAATTGCCATTTCAGAAGAAAAAAATGGACTTCCAGAAATGGCATTTATAGGTCATTTACATTTGCCATTTACAGCTAGTACTATGATTAAACCGGAAACTACCGGAGTAGATTTTAGGTTTGCAGCAACGCATACTTTAAGTGAGCAATCTAGTTTGTCTTATAATGTAGGTATGCAATGGGGAGAAGGTTCTCCAGAAGCGGCTTATGTTTATACCGTGGCTTATGGCTATTCCTTTACATCCAAATTAGGTGGTTTTGTAGAGTTGTATGGTGATCTTCCAGAAAACTCAATTGCCAATCATCTATGGGATACAGGAGTAACATACTTACTTAACGCTAATATCCAATTAGATGCTAGTGTAGGAACTAGCATCACAGACGGACAAGATATTTTAATAAGCGCAGGGGTCAGCTTTAGACTTCCAAAATAAATTTAAAATGAAAAAAACAGCATATTTTATAATGAGTATTCTAGTCCTGTCCTTGGCAGGCTGTAAAACGAATTCTAATAAAGAAACAAACGGGAAATTAAACATAGTTACCACCACAACAATGATTACAGATTTACTTCAGAATGTGGGAGGTGATGCTGTCAACGTAGTTGGTTTAATGGGGAGTGGGGTAGATCCTCATTTGTATAAAGCGAGTGAAGGGGATGTAACCAAATTGGTCAATGCAGACATTGTTTTTTATGGTGGTTTGCACTTAGAAGGGAAGCTCGTTTCTGTTTTTGAGAAAATGGAGAAAACGGGTAAAAAAACGGTGGCAGTTTCAAATGCCATAAATGAAAAAGAACTCATAGGTTCAGAATATTTTGCATCCAATTACGATCCGCATATTTGGTTTAATGTGGACTTTTGGAAGCAAATTACGAGCTATGTGGCCCAAGAACTAATAAAAGTAGACCCCGAAAATGCGACTGTTTATAAGGAAAATAGTAAGGTGTATATAGAAAAACTAAATGCTTTAGATGCAGACATAAAAGCAACGATAGACCAATTGCCAGTTGAGAAAAGAATTTTAGTGACCGCCCATGATGCCTTTAGTTATTTTGGAAAATCCTATGGTTTTCAAGTGGTAGGTTTGCAAGGCTTATCAACGGCAACAGAGGCTGGAGTTCAAGATGTACAGGAATTATCCCAGTTCATTATAGAAAAACAAGTAAAATCTATTTTTGTAGAAAGTTCTGTTCCAAAAAGAACCATTGAGGCG
Organism: Cellulophaga sp. F20128; assembly: GCF_023015805.1. GTDB lineage: Bacteria > Bacteroidota > Bacteroidia > Flavobacteriales > Flavobacteriaceae > Cellulophaga. The sequence goes on along the minus strand of NZ_JALKBA010000001.1, from coordinate 194,035 downwards.
CTACAGGCCTCTGTTCAGTCTACAGGCTTTAATGTAACCATTGGAGGCACTTTATTCTCTGATGCATTAGGAGATATGGGCACTAAAGAAGGTACCTATATAGGAATGTTTACCTACAATGTAACTACAATTGTTACGGCTTTAAAATAAAAACAAATGGAAGAAAAATACGCCATTACAGTAGATGATTTAACGGTTGCCTATAACTATAAGCCTGTTTTGTGGGATATCGATTTAGCGATACCGGAAGGTGTACTTATGGCTATTGTTGGGCCTAATGGGGCAGGTAAATCTACCCTAATTAAATCAATTTTAGGTATTATAAAGCCTATTGCGGGAAGCGTAAAAATATTTGGAAAACCCTACAGCAAACAACATAAAGAGGTGGCGTACGTACCGCAAAAGGGAAGTGTAGATTGGGATTTTCCAACAACGGCATTAGATGTTGTAATGATGGGTACTTATGGTAGTTTAGGATGGATTAAAAGGCCAGGGCAAAAAGAAAAAAAAGCATCCTTAGAGGCGCTCGAAAAGGTAGGGATGTTATCCTTTAAATCAAGACAAATTAGTCAGTTAAGTGGCGGACAACAACAGCGTATTTTCTTAGCAAGGGCCTTGGTTCAAAATGCAAGTATTTATTTAATGGATGAGCCTTTTCAGGGGGTAGATGCAACCACCGAAAGGGCAATTATAAATATCTTAAAAGAACTGCGAAAAGCAGGCAAGACGCTAATTGTGGTGCATCATGATTTGCAAACTGTACCGGAATATTTTGACTGGGTTACTTTTTTAAACGTAAAAAAGATTGCAACTGGCCCTGTTAAAGATATTTTTAATGATGGGAATTTAACAAAGACCTACGGAATTAATTATAAGGTTAGTGTGCAAGAATAGATTGTAGTGGATCGTAATTTAGAAGGTGGCAAAATGGCTGAGATAAAATTTAGATTTGAAGATTTAACGATGAATGAAAAAGCATTGGATTTTGTTTCTTTATCATACGGAAGGTGTAAAAACTTTCCAAAAAATGAGGATTATGCATTTTGTTCTCCGTTTACTAAAGCCCCTACATCCATTGCCTTAAGTATTGCCGAAGGCTCGTCTGATACAGATAAACAGTTAAGAACTAAAAATACTAACCTCTAAAAACTAATCTTGCTTTGAATTTCACAGAATACATAGATTTACTTTTTACAGATTATACCTTGCAAACCATCACCTTAGGGACTGCGGTTTTGGGAGCATTGTGTGGTATGTTGGGGAGTTTTGCCGTATTGCGTAAACAGAGTTTGTTAGGAGATGCAATCTCGCATGCAGCATTGCCGGGAATTGCATTGGCCTTTTTAATTACGGGGTCTAAAGACAGTAATACCTTACTTATAGGCGCCCTAATAAGTGGCTTGGTAGGTACATTTTGGATAAGAGGAATTGTTAAAAACACCCATTTAAAATCGGACACTGCTTTAGGTTTAATTTTGTCATTGTTTTTTGGTTTTGGAATGCTCTTGCTCACATTTATCCAAAAAATGCCCAATGCCAATCAAGCCGGACTGGATAAATATTTGTTTGGGCAGGCAGCAACCTTATTGACTAGTGATGTTTGGACCATGTGTGTTATCGCTGGATTAAGTTTGTTGGTACTGCTTGTTTTTTGGAAAGAATTAAAGCTGATGCTTTTTGATGCCGACTATACAAAATCTTTAGGGTTCAATATAAAGTTTTTAGATGTTCTAATTACTTTTTTTATAGTAGTATCTATTGTAGTTGGCTTACAGACAGTCGGTGTTGTGTTAATGAGTGCTATGTTATTAGCACCAGCGGCGGCGGCGCGGCAATGGACTAATAGTTTAAGTGTAATGGTGGGTCTTGCAGCAATTTTCGGAGCCACTTCAGGGGTTTTAGGAACTGCAATTAGTGCAAGTGCAAACAACCTGTCTACGGGCCCGGTAATTGTATTAATTGCGGCTGTTTTTGTATTGATATCCTTTGTTTTTTCCCCTAAAAGAGGATTATTGTTCCGTGAAATTCGGTATTGGAACAATCGGAAAGATTTACAATTAAACAAAACGCTGGCATTTATGTACCATATTGTTAAAACACATGAAAATATTGACCATCCACACGCCATAAAAATATTAAATAGCTTTCAGGGGTTTACAAGAAAATCGCTTCAAAAACTGGAAGATAGGGAGTATATAACACTTAATAAATCCATGTGGTCCCTTACGGAAAAAGGTTTTGAAAAGGCAGCAAATTTGTATAATCAATCAGAGGAAAATGAGTAGCGCACAAATAGAAATACAACTTATCGCTAGTTTGGTAGCCATAGCATGTGCTATTCCGGGAACTTTTTTGGTGCTCCGTAAGATGGCCATGATTAGTGATGCCATTAGTCATTCTATCTTACCGGGTCTGGTGGTAGGTTTCTTTTTAACCGAAGACCTAAACTCGCCTTGGCTAATATTGTTGGCAGCTATAACTGGGGTAATCACTGTAATTATGGTCGAATTTATACAAAAAACGGGTTTGGTAAAAAAAGACACGGCAATTGGTTTAGTTTTTCCAGCCTTGTTTAGTATTGGCGTAATTCTAATAGCCAAAAATGCCAATGATGTACATTTAGATGTGGATGCTGTTTTGTTGGGAGAACTGGCATTTGCCCCTTTTGATAGGGTCTTGATGAACGGAATGGACTTGGGGGCCAAATCACTTTGGGTCATTGGGATTATCGTTACCGTCACTGTAATTTTATTAGTTACCTTTTTTAAAGAATTAAAAATTAGTACGTTTGATAAACAACTGGCAGCCACATTGGGTTTTTCTCCGCTAGTATTACACTATGGTTTAATGTCTGTTGCGTCTATCACAACTGTTGGTGCTTTTGATGCCGTTGGTGCTATTTTGGTTGTAGCGTTAATGATTGCTCCCGCGGCAATTGCATATTTACTCACCAATAACCTAAAAAAAATGTTGGTTATTGCCGTAATTGCAGGAGTGTCTTCTTCCATTGGTGGCTACTGGGTTGCCCATTATTTGGATGCTTCCATTGCGGGGTCTATGACTACCGTATTGGGACTCTTATTTCTCTTGGTGTATTTATTTGCGCCTAACAAAGGATTAGTCGCGGTCTTGTTCCGACAAAAAAGACAACAAGCAGAAGTGCATTTGCTTACCTTTATGCTGCATTTACAAAATCATTCTGAAGAATCGGAGCGCCATATTAATCATTTACGGGAACATATTAACTGGGGTAAAATACAATCGAAAACAGTGCTCGATTTGGCGCTAAAAAACAATATGATCGTTATTTCTGACGACATCATTTCCCTGACAGAAAAAGGGAAAGGATTTACCGAAAAAGCAATTGATTATATCACAACAAATAGTACTGTGGCAATAGAAAAAATGAAAGAAGATTTCTTTTTGTTTCGAGGGTAATTTTTAAGTGGTATTTTTTTACAAGTTGAATCTGTTGTACATTCGCGCATACCATGACAAATAAAAAAAGAAACTGGTTTTGGAATACTTTAATTGTACTCTCACTTATTGTGGTGGCTATTGCTTTTGTAGTTCATTCTAAAAACTGGATAAAGATTGATGGGGAACAATTTAAAATACTTTCGGGTATCTATTATAAAGAACTTAAGTTTTCAGAGGTGAATGCCGTAAGCATGGTAGATAAAATTCCATCCTTGGAACGGATCAATGGATTTTCAGTAAAAGAAATTGAGAAAGGTATTTTTAAAGATTCTATTCACAAGACTGAGGTGTATATTTTTGTAGATAAATTAACGAGGCAAAAAGTGAAAGTTACCTACAAAGATTCCTTGCAATTGTTTTTTAATGTGTCAGATTCTCTAGAGACCCAAAAAATTTACAGCTTATTTTCTCAAAAAATTGATAGCCTGGCCAAACTGAAGTAAAAGCCTCCTAAATCTTTGAATAAATTCCTTTTTATGATAGTTACAGTCAAAGTATTTGCCGTTTTATACGGTTTACTAGCCGTTATTTTTGGAGCATTTGGTGCACATGCATTAAAGAAAACCTGTACAGTTGATCAACTAAAAAGTTTTGAAACTGGGGTAAAGTATCAAATGTATCATGCGCTTTTGTTATTGTTGTTAGGCTTTAATCTTAGTTTCACCTCCTCCATAGAAGTATATATGGCTTATGCCTTTATTCTGGGAACCTTTTTATTCTCCTTTAGTATTTATGGTCTCTGTATTACTGCTTCCAAAGGAAAGAAAATTAAGGTCCTGGGGCCCATTACTCCTTTGGGCGGTTTACTGCTCGTAATTGGTTGGTGGCTTTTGCTAGTAAGTTTTTTATAAGTTTCGTACTTCTTACTCCTCCGCGGTAAAATCCCGAATGGCCATATTGGGTTCCATAATGTTGTGGCCCTTCCAGAATTCAGGGTCGTATTTGTTTAAGTGTATTGGGCTAATTTTATTCTCCTCCGTATAATTTACAAATTGCGCTTCGGAAATAGGAGAAGTATCAAAAATCACAATCTCATATTTATTAATATTGCTAACCGCCATATCTAATTTCACATAGAGTTCGTTTTGTCTATTTTTTCCCTTTACTATTCTATTTTTTTCAATGATTTTTAAGGGTCTATCGATACCTGCTCTACTACCTATTTCTTTTTCGTAAAATTGTAAATCGTAGGTATTGGCCTTGTTTTTTGAAAAAATCATCTTGCCTCGGGAAATGTTTTCTTGGTATGAAATTCCGAATAGTTTTATGTTTTTTAGATTTTTTACATTTTCATAATCTATTCTAATGATGGCAAAATCATCAGCATTTACATACAATTTACCTTTGTAATCTGCCCCTCTTTTTGGCTCAAAAGTTAAGACATATACTGGAGCATCACCCAAATATGTATAATCTTCTAATTCAAACTCATACCTGCCAGATTTATGGACTACGTTAATATCTGAATCCTCCATAAAGATGAGGTTTTTAAATTGGGAACTTAGGCTGTTTTTTTTCCAAGTGGAATAATGATTTTTTCTGGCTTCTTCACGTTTTTTTCGTTCTTCTAGTTCTTTTTTTAAAGCAATACTGTCTTTTTGTACGTCTGCAATTCCCATTTCTTTCGCATCTATTTTGGTGCCAAAAATGCCAGATTTTATTTTAAAGTAGGAGCCGGGTTTTACATTTTTTTTAATGATATCATTGAACTTTTCTTCCAGTTTTGTGATGTCTAACTCGCTATTTTTGTCATAGAGTCTACATGCCTTTAAAGTGTTTATTTTAAGTTCGTCCCTATTGTAATTCCCGTATAAATCACATAGTATTTCCGAATAACTATTGTCTCTTTTGGGAACTGACCGTAAAACACTATCTAAAAATTCTTTGTTCAACTCTTCTATGGTAGATTTCATAAAAGTATAGTTTGTTTTGTCTAAATTTTGGTGGTAAGACTCCCTGAAGAAGATTTTCTTTTTTGTATAATCTTTGTTGTAATTTTTATCAAGACTGTCTTTTACGAGATCAATAATTTCTTCTGCTGTATAATTCTTGTTGGATACTAAAACCTCTTTTAGTTCTATTGTTTTAGGAACCATATAGATAATGGAATCTTTAATTTCTAGCACTGGAGTAGCAATAGATTCGTATCCAATACAGGAAATAAAAAGGGAATCTTTTTCTGTACTGTTTGTGATTGACAAAGAGAAACGACCTTCTTCATTGGTGATGACTCCCTTTTTGTTAGACAAAACCACGGTCACATACGGAATAGGTTGGTTGGTTTTGGAATCTTCTATACTCGCATTTAGGGTTTGAGTATGGCCTGTATGGAATATTGTAATTGTAAAAAAGATTATAATCAGTTGTGTAGTTTTATACATGTTTTCAGTATCGGTTACTAGTAATCTATATGGAAGACGACGCTATGCTTAATAGTGTTGCCTGACTGTGCTGTAAAATTAATTTGAATGAATTGTTTTGGTTTTAGCGCGTTGCTAATTAAGACAATCCGCAGCTTGAAAAACTAAATTTTTGGATAGTTTTAATACAGAATTAGTTTTTTATTAACGTAATTAAGAGAAAATTAGGAAAAAAGAAGGGAGAAAGACATACTGTAACTAATTACATCCACAATCATCAGTTCCGCATGATTTTTTATTTTTTTTAGAGGAAAAGAGTGATTTTGGAAGAAAAAATTTCTTGGCCAAATACCCAAAAGCTATGGCTGTGGTAATAAAAACAAGTACGGTTTGTATGGTTTCCATAAGCTATCATTGTAGATTTTATTCAAAAAAGGCAAAAACCTTATTTAGAATGTGTAAAGATAGTAAAAATTTTAGAACTACTTAAAAGCATTTAGACCTGTTATATCCATTCCCGTAATTAATAAGTGGATATCATGTGTTCCTTCATAAGTTATAACACTTTCTAGATTCATCATATGCCTCATTATGCTGTATTCTCCTGTTATACCCATAGCACCTAAAACTTGTCTTGCTTCTCTGGCTATCGTTAGTGCCATGTCTACATTATTACGTTTGGCCATTGATATTTGAGCCGTTGTTGCTTTGCCTTGATTTTTTAATTGACCCAGACGCAAGACTAACAATTGTGCTTTGGTAATTTCGGTAATCATTTCTGCCAGCTTCTTTTGTTGCAATTGGTAGGCTCCAATAGGTTTGCCAAATTGAATACGCTCCTTGGCATATCGTAAAGCGGTATCATAGCAGTCCATTGCGGCACCAATGGCACCCCAGGCAATACCATAGCGAGCAGAATCTAAACATCCCAATGGGGCGCCTAAACCACTTTTGTTGGGTAGTAAGTTTTCTTTGGGAATTTTTACATTGTCAAAAATAAGCTCACCAGTTGCAGATGCACGTAAGGACCATTTGTTATGGGTTTCGGGAGTAGAGAAGCCTTCCATTCCGCGTTCTACAATAAGGCCATGTATGCGTCCATCTTCATTTTTTGCCCAAACAACGGCGATATCACAAAACGGGGAATTTGAGATCCATAATTTGGCACCATTTAAAAGATAGTGATCGCCCATATCTTTATATTTGGTTTCCATCCCACTGGGGTTAGATCCGTGGTTGGGTTCTGTTAATCCAAAACTTCCCATAAACTCCCCACTGGCAAGTTTAGGTAGGTATTTTTTACGTTGTTCTTCTGTGCCGTAGGTGTAAATTGGATACATGACTAAAGACGATTGTACGGAGGCCGTAGAGCGAACTCCACTATCACCACGCTCTATTTCTTGCATGATTAAGCCGTAGCTAATTTGATCCAAACCTGCGCCGCCATATTCTTCAGGAATATAAGGGCCAAAAGCGCCAATTTCTGCCAATCCGCTAATTATTTGCTTGGGGAATTCTGCCTTTTGGGCGTATTCTTCAATGATAGGAGAAACGTCTCTTTTAACCCACTGTCGGGCTGCATCTCTTACTAGTTTGTGCTCTTCAGATAGTAAATCATCGATATTGTAATAATCTGGTGCTTCAAATAAATCGGGCTTCATAGCTATGTGTTCTGATTACAATCAAAGATATGTAAAGAAATATAACATTACAAAGTCACGCTGTTACATTTTTAAATAAAAATCTTTAGTAAGGTCAATGTAGTCTTTGGTGTATTGATGTCGCTCTTCCTCTATTATAAGTTCTGTAGTTTCTACAGGAATTATTGCTTGTTGGAATTCTAGAAGACTGCGTTTAATTTCTGCCGTGGCATTCCCTTTCACACGAGTAATCCGCTTAGGGAAAAGCTGAAATGTAGCTGCCATAGCAATGAAATTTTCCTCTTCTTTAAAAGGGATTATGGTAGAAAATAGTCCGTTTTCAGCTAATAATTTTGAGACACCGCTGATCAATTCATCAAAGGGAAGTGAGGAATTTTGACGGGCATTGTCTCTTGCTTCATTACCGCTAGGAACAGCTTCTGCATAAAAGGGAGGGTTAGATACAATTAAATCATACAATTCATCGGTATCTATATCGTCTGTTGCATATTCATCTACAAATTCATCAAAGCCGGCGTGAAAACAAAACAAACGATCTGCCCAAATAGAAGTTTCAAAATTTTCTGTACATTGCTCAAAAGCGGCATCGTCTAATTCTATACCTTCAATGGTGTCTGCAGCGCTACGTTGTGCAAGCATTAAAGCAATAATGCCGGTGCCAGCGCCAATATCTAAAATAGAATAGGGATTGTTGTCTAAAGATGTCCAAGCACCCAATAAAACTCCATCAGTACCTATTTTCATAGCACAACGGTCTTGGGCAATGCTAAACTGTTTAAATTTAAATGGTTTGCTCAATAGAATTGATGTTATTTTTCAGTTGCTTTTTCCACCCTACCAGGTTCGCGGTTTTCAACACCTTGTATACCAGTTAAAGAATCGCCAACCTGTCTACGCATTTCATCGGCCAGTACTTTTATTTTGGCAATCACTTCTGGGTGTTGGTCCGCTACGTTATTCGTTTCGCTAATATCTTGATCTAAATCGTACAATTCAATTTTTTCCATATCAACAAAGCGGTAAGCTCCCGGGAGTCCGTCTTTTCCAGGTTCTTGTCCGTCCATAGTTCTGTACTTATGCGGAAAGTAGAGTTTCCAATTTTTATAACGTACCCCCATAAGTTCATTTACTCTATAGTAAATAAAATAAGCTTCTTGCGGACTTTCATCACTTTCGCCAGTAAATACTTTCCAAGCACTTTTCCCATCAATTTTTGCCGTTGGTAATGGTGCGCCGGTAATCTCGGCAAAGGTTGGCAATAGGTCTATGGCATTTACGGTGGTGTTTATGGTTCTTCCTGCCGTTATTTTTTTAGGGTATTGCATCACAAAAGGTTCCCTGCTTCCACCTTCCCATGCAGATCCTTTTCCTTCCCGCAATGGTAAAGCACTTGCTGCGTGATTGCCATAGGCTAGCCAAGGACCGTTGTCTGAGGTGAATATCACGAGGGTGTTTTCTTCCAATCCGTTTTTTTGTAAGGCTTCAATAATTTGACCTACAGACCAATCTAATTCCATTATGACGTCGCCATACAAACCTCTTTCAGATTTTCCTTTAAACTTATCAGATACATATAAGGGAACATGTGGTTGTGGGTGTGGCACGTATAAAAAGAAAGGATTGTCCTTGTTTCTATTGATGAAATCTACACTTTTTTCTGTAATCCAGGTGGTTAATTGCGACTGTTCCGTTAAAGTATCTATAACGGTTTCGTTTTCATACAATGGCAAGGGAGGAAAATTAAACCATTTGCCTTGCATGGGGTGGTTGGGCCACATATCGTTGGAATATGGAATTCCGTAAAATTCATCAAATCCGTGCCTTGTAGGCATAAAAATAGGATTGTCTCCTAAATGCCACTTGCCGTAAATAGCAGTTTTGTAGCCAATGGATTTTAGCATCTCAGCGATGGTAGTTTCAGAAGAATTAATGCCAGTGGGACTACCAGGTCCTAAGGCGTTATGTATTCCAATTCGGTTGGGGTAACAGCCGGTAAGTATTCCTGCTCTGGAGGCAGAGCAAATGGGTTGAGCCGAGTAGTAATTGGTTAGTTTTACCCCATTTCTAGACATTTTGTCTATATGTGGTGTTTTTATGTTAGGAGATCCAAATACACCTACATCCTGATAGCCTTGATCATCCGTAAAGATTAGAACTATGTTTGGTGGAACTTCCTTTACTTTTATTGTTGTTTTTTTATCATTTTTACATGAGGAAAAAATGATAAGAAGTAATAATGTATAGGGTATTCTAGACATGGTTAAGACGTTTTAAATGCAATAAATTTTTTAAGCGTCTAAGATACTAAAGAGAATTCACTTTTAGGATTCTTTAATTCAAGTATAAATCCACTAAACCTTCTGGAGTAGTCACGAAAATGGTCTTGTTGTCACGGTCTACTTTGGTGATAATTTCATCGTTAATAGGAATTAACAATTGTTTGTCTCCTTTTTGAACTTCAAAAAGTGCCTGTGAGGTAGTGTCGTTTACATTGGTGATATTGCCAATGTCTCCGTGTACTTTGTCTTGTAGTGTAAAACCAATTACTTCATGGTAATAAAATTTATTCCCAGATAATTTCGGTAAAAACTTGAGAGGAAGGTATAATTTTGATCCCATAATGCGATCAGCATCCGATTCGTTTAAGACTTCTTCAAATCGAATTCGCAGTAGACTAGATTTGTGTAGTCTACATTTATCAATAAAAAATGGAATCAGATTGCTTCCTAGTGAAACAAAAACTGATTCCATATTTTCGTAAATTTCGGGTTCATCCGCATCAATTTTCACTAATACTTCACCCTTAAAGCTATATTTTGAAACGATTTTACCTAGGTAGAAACAATCTTCCTTTTGCATCGTTTATAATTTTAACTATTCTTCTTCAGAAGAGGCAACTGCCGCTTCAGCATCTGGTTGTGCAACTTCTTCTTCAGCTTCTTCTACTGCCGGAACTAATGCTGCTGCTGCATCTGCTGCACGCTTTTCATTAATTGCTTTTTCAGCTTCAAAGATTTTAGCCGCTTCGTCAGCTTTCGCTTTATCTAAACCTTCAACTTTTCCTGTAACACTCTTGTCTTTATCAGCAATCCAAGCATTGAATTTTTCTTCAGCTTGCTCTTCAGTTAATGCACCTTTTCGTACACCTCCTGCTAAGTGATGCTTCAATAAAACACCCTTGTAAGATAAAATACGCTTGGCAGTGTCAGATGGTTGTGCACCATTCTCTAACCACTGTACAGCGTTTTCAATGTTTAAATTAATTGTTGCAGGATTAGTGTTTGGATTGTAAGTTCCTAGTTTTTCTAGGTATTTACCATCTCTTTTAGAGCGAGAATCCGCTGCTACTACCCAATAGAAAGGTTTTCCTTTTTTTCCGTGTCTTTGTAATCTAATTCTAACTGGCATATCACATTAAATTTGTAGGGTGCCCGACCCTGGTTATTAATTCTTTTTTTTGCTTTTGACTTAAAAGCGGGTGCAAATATACAATTTCTATTTAATTGGCAATGGTTTCTAGTGCCTTTTTTTATAAAACAGGAAAGGACAATTCTAAACTGTGTTTTATTAGGTAATAGCCACCTCCAAAGATAAGTAACAGTGAAAGGATTATGATTTTAGGATTCTTTTTTTCTTTTCTTTTGAATTGCTTAAATAACATTTGAAGCCCTTTTAAAAAAATAAAAAAGGAAACCAGTTGAAGGAAAACAAATAATATTAATTCCATTACAGTCATAAGTTTAGCTTCTTGACATACACCATCCAAATTCTGCAACAGTGATAGCAATACCGATAGGGCCTAAAAATTTCTTAGCCACATTTTTTAAAATTGATTTTGCTGCCATTCGCGCCCCACTTTCTCCAAGTTCTCTAATTGCGTCAAAGATATTTAGTCCCAAGGCTTCAACTGCGCAGTCTAAGGTTTTATCTTTAGATTCCGTGGCATAGACTTTTGAAACAAATAAATTGGATAAATTCATAGACATTTCTCTAGTGGATGAATTATGAGCTGCTAAAAAGGCTAAGCCGGCTAATACAATTTTGGGGTCAGAAGAATTTCCAAACTCTCTTTCAAAATCGGTGTGATTTATTCCAAAATTTTGAAACATTATTTTAGTTCCTTCAATTAGAGGTTCCAATTCTTGAATTATTAGTGCATTCGTTAAGGTGTTGGAACTTTTACTTGATGGTGCTAAGTCCTTGAATTCTAAATTTTGAATTAATAACTGAAGCTTCGGAGTTGTTTGATTAACTAAATTCTCGAAATTGATAAGCGCTATTTTGTGTGCTTCTTTTTCGTTTAATTCAGGTTCTATACTGCATGCTTGGTTTAGTGTTGTAAAACCTATTAAAACAAACTTTATTAGCAGAATTGCGAACATTCCTTTTGCGAACTTTTTTATTCCATTTTTCATAATTTAAAGTTTTAAAAATTATTAGTATAGACTTTTATTTCGAATTTAAAATGTAAGAATAATCTTTAAAATATGTAAAAATAATTTAAATAACAAGGAAAAAGGCTGTTAAAAAACTTGTAACCGGTTGAAAAACAAGAAAATATATTGTTCAGTTGTTAGGTTTGCGATAAATAACGTAAAAAAACCTTGCGTTGTTTAACAGTCGTTAAGAATAGGCGTTAAACTTAGGCTAAACCGCTGTGTTTTTTTGGATTTGCCCTTTAATCTAGGTAGTTTAGATGGACAAGATTGTTGAGAATCAACACGGTTAATTAATTTAAATGATAAGAGATATTATGAAGTATTCAGAAAAAATTTCAAACAGATTAAACAATTTATTAGAAAAGACATACGATGCCGAAAAAGGGTATAAGCTTGGATCAGAGAAAGTAGAAAACTCTGCTGTGAAACGGTTTTTAGATACTAAGATAGGACAACGCAGAGAATTTGCAGAACAATTGAAAACAGAAATACTAACCTATGGCGAGTTGCCAAAAAAGGAAGGTAGTTTTAAGGGAGATTTGCATAGAACTTGGATGAATATAACAGCCAGTTTGTCTCCAAATGAGACGGAGATAATTTTAAGTGAAGTAGAGCGTGGAGAAAAGGCATTTGTGGCAGAGTACGATGAGATTTTAAAAGATGAAGAAGTTGTGCTAGCGCCCTCCACAGAGAATTTATTGATAAGTCAAAGAAACAGTGTTCAATCAGCATTGAATACTGCAAAAACATATGAAGAGATGATATCTTAAAAGTTTAGGTTTGGTTGATTAGTTTGGAAGGCAGGGCGAGAGTCCTGCTTTTTTTATTTTAACTACTACCAAAACGTAAGTTGTTCCATCCATTTTCTTTAAGTTGCACCCAATTAAAATAATAAACAGACAGGTGTAGGTGCTATTACAGTAGATATCAAGCTAAGTTTTCCAGTCCCCCCATCAATTTTAAAAACAGTAATAGTGTTGCTTCTTTGATTTGCTGCTAATAAAAATTTCCCGCTAGGGTCTAGTGTAAAATTTCTAGGCCAATCTCCCTCAACACCTATGTTCTGAATTTTTTCAAGGGTGCCGTTGGTCGTATTTCTTTTAAAAACTGCGATAGAATTTTCACCCCTATTAGAACCGTATAGGAAGTTCTCATCTTTAGAGAGATGGATATCGGCACAATAACTTTCGCCTTTAAAACCTTCTGCTAAGGTAGTGTCAAAATCAATTTGTTTAAAGCCAGAGCTGGTTCTTTCAACGGAAATTACAGAATTACCATACTCATTAATGATGTATATAAATTGTCCGTTTTTGCTTATGGTGAAATGCCTGGGGCCTAGATTTTCGCTAGTCTCCATAATATTGGGGGTCCCAATTTTGTAGTTGTCGCCTTGTAAGTTATACTGATAAACGGCGTTTGTTCCTAAATCGGCCACGTATAATTCGTCCTTGTAAAATTGAGCCGAATGGGCTCGGGATATCTTTTCTGCTGTGGTATTGTAATTAAAAACCTGAGATGCAGGTCCCAGTGAACCGTTTGCTGTTATGGAGTATACAGAGGCACTTCCGCCGCCGTAATTAGACACTACAGCCAGGCTACCTGCTTTGTTTAATGATATATGGCAAGGGCCTGCACCATTGCTGCTAACTTGGTTTATGTATTCCAAGGTTCCCTCCTCTTTTACTTTAAAGGCAGCGGCATAGCCCCCATCACTGTTGCTTACTGAATAAATATGAGATTTGTCTGGTGAGTAGGCTAGAAAGGAAGGGTTTTTAGTGGCTACCGCCAATTCCATTTGGCTGAGTTCGCCGGTTTGGGTGTTGAATTGGAATTTGTAAATGCCTTCGCTATCACCATCTGTAAATATGCCAACATACAAGGGGATATTTTGTTCTTTGCAGCCTATTAGGGAAATAAAAAGACTACATACTACTAAGGTTATTTTTGTAATTTTCATTGAATGTCTGTATGCTGAGTTAAGAAAGCAATAAAAATAGGCTATTTTTTTAAAAGGAACACGCTTATTCCGAATTGGCAAATTATAGCACTGGAGTGAAGCAATTGTGTTGGCTTTTTGTATTCCTCATATCGACATTTGTTTAAAATTTGTAATAACTTCTCGTAAATGCGCCCGGTATTATATGTAAATTTATACCCTATTTTTTAGCCAGAATTCCTGGGCTGTAAAAATGCCAATTACTGAATCTTGAGACCCAATATATGTACTTAATTTTTGATACTGAAACTACCGGATTACCAAAGCGTTGGGATGTGCCGTTTACGGACACAGACAACTGGCCTAGATGTATACAGATTGCATGGCAATTGCATGATGCTATGGGTAATGTTATAGAACATCAAGATTATTTAATTAAGCCAGAGGGTTTTAATATTCCCTATGATGCAGAACAAATTCACGGTATTTCTACGGCTTTGGCAGAACAAGACGGACATCCGTTAGCGGAGGTTTTAGAAAAATTTAATACAGCCTTACAGAAGACAAAATTTGTTGTTGGACAAAATGTAGGGTTCGACCTGAATATCATGGGGGCCGAGTTTCACAGGTTGCAGGTAGACAATCAATTGCAAGAATTACCCGTTTTAGATACCTGTACAGAACATACGGCTAGTTTGTGTCAGATCCCAGGAGGTAGGGGTGGTAAGTTTAAATTGCCAACCTTAACAGAATTGCATCAGTTTTTATTTGGGGAGCCTTTTGGAGAAGCCCACAATGCAACGGCAGATGTTGAAGCAACCACACGCTGTTTCTTAGAGTTGGTTCGTAAAAAGCAATTTACAATAGAACAGTTAGATGTTCAGCCCGATTATTTTAAAAACTTCTCAGAGGCCAATCCACAGGAGATTCAGTTAATCGGATTAAAACACATCAACCTAAAAAAGGCTTCAAAAAAAATAGCCGATAAACTTTGGGCCCAAGATACCGGAGGTGTTTCAAAAGAAGAGATTAAGGAAAACTTAGCAACATTAGAAACAGCCGAGTTTGCTCACCTGCACAACCATACCCAGTTTTCCATTTTGCAATCTACCATTAGTGTAGCCGATTTAATACAGGCTACAGTTAAGAATAATATGCCGGCGGTTGCAATGACAGATCATGCCAATATGATGGGGGCATTTCATTTTGTGAACGGGGTTCTTAGCCATAATAAAGGAGTGGTTGCTAGGAATGAAGAAAACCAAAAACGCTTTGAAGCTACACAAAACGGAACCTTAGAAGACGGACAAGAACCACTAGCTGAATTGCCAGCCCTAGAAAATGAGATTACGCCTATTGTAGGCTGTGAGTTTCAGGTGTGTGAAGACCATAAAGATAAGTCGCAAAAGGATAATGGGTATCAAATTGTGTTGCTTGCCAAAAACAAAAATGGGTATCATAATTTAGCAAAAATGTCTTCCATTGCCTTTGTTGATGGAAAATATTATGTGCCTCGGATCGACAAAAAAGTAATAGAACAATACAAAGAAGATATCATTGTTCTAACCGGGAACCTATATGGGGAAGTTCCAAGTAAAGTACTTAACGTTGGGGAAAATCAGGCAGAAGAAGCCCTGATTTGGTGGAAAGAACAATTTGGAGACGATTTGTATATTGAGCTTATGCGGCACGGTCAAGAAGATGAAGATCGGGTAAACCAAGTACTTGTTCAATTTGCTCAAAAGCATGCCGTTAAATTGGTTGCCACCAACAACACTTATTATACAAATAAGGAAAATGCCAATGCACATGATATTTTATTGTGTGTAAAAGATGGCGAAAAACAAGCGACACCCATTGGTCGTGGTCGTGGTTATCGCTATGGCCTGCCCAACCAAGAATATTATTTTAAGTCTTCAGAAGAAATGAAGAGCTTGTTTAAAGATATTCCAGAGGCAATTACCAATATTCAAGAAATAATAGCCAAAGTAGAAACCTATACCTTGGCTAGAGATGTATTGTTGCCTGCTTTTGATATTCCAGAAGAGTTTCAATTCCAAGAAGATGCCTTGGATGGTGGCAAACGCGGAGAAAACAAATTCTTACGTCATATCACCTATGTAGGGGCTAAAAAACGCTATGGTGATATTACGCCAGCGATTGATGAACGTTTGGATTTTGAGCTTAAAGTAATTGAAAAAACCGGCTATCCGGGTTATTTTTTAATTGTTGAAGATTTTATTAGAGCAGCTAGAGCAATGGATGTATCCGTTGGACCTGGACGTGGTTCGGCAGCAGGTTCTGCTGTGGCCTATTGTTTGTGGATTACCAATTTAGATCCCATTAAGTACGACCTTCTTTTTGAGCGTTTCTTAAATCCAGATCGTGTATCTATGCCAGATATTGATATCGATTTTGATGATGAAGGCAGGAGTAGGGTTATGGATTATGTGATCAATAAATATGGGAGCAATCAAGTAGCGCAGATTATTACCTATGGTACAATGGCAGCAAAGTCCTCTATTCGCGATACTGCCCGAGCCCTAGATTTACCTTTGGGGGATGCGGATCGAATGGCAAAGCTTATTCCGAACATGTCTAAGCTTAAAAAGATTATTGGGGTCGATGAAAAAATACTAAAAAGTAAATTTAATAGTGAAGAACTAGCAAAAGTAAATGAGCTTATTGCTATTTCAGAAGGTGATGATTTGGAGGCGGAGACCTTAAATCAGGCCTATGTATTGGAAGGATCTGTTCGGAATACCGGTATTCATGCCTGTGGGGTAATTATCACACCCGATGATATTACCAAATTCGTTCCTGTGGCATTGGCTAAGGATTCAGAAATGTACTGTACTCAGTTTGATAACTCGGTCGTAGAAAGTGCAGGCTTATTAAAAATGGATTTCTTGGGTTTAAAGACCTTAACCCTAATAAAAGATACCGTTAAAATTGTAAAAGCAAAACACGGAGTGGACTTGGATCCAGAAAATTTCCCCTTGGATGATGAAAAAACATACGAGCTCTTTCAGCGTGGGGAAACAGTTGGGGTTTTTCAATATGAATCTCCGGGGATGCAAAAACACATGCGGGCATTAAAACCAACGGTGTTTGCAGATTTAATTGCCATGAATGCCTTGTATCGCCCAGGACCTATGGAATATATTCCGAGTTTTATTGCGCGGAAACACGGTACCGAAGAAATTATATACGATTTAGATGCCAATGAAGAATACCTAGCGGAAACCTACGGAATTACGGTGTACCAAGAGCAGGTGATGTTGCTGTCGCAAAAGTTGGCCGATTTTACCAAGGGTGAAGCCGATGTTTTGCGTAAGGCAATGGGTAAAAAACAAAAGCACGTTCTAGATAAGATGAAGCCAAAGTTTATAGAACAGGCTTCTGCAAAAGGACATGCTGCTGATAAATTAGAGAAAATTTGGAAAGATTGGGAAGCCTTTGCAGCTTATGCCTTTAATAAATCGCACTCCACATGTTATGCTTGGATTGCCTACCAAACGGCTTATTGTAAAGCGCATTACCCGGCCGAATATATGGCTGCGGTGCTGTCTAATAATATGAACGATATTAAAACGGTTACCTTTTTTATGGAAGAGTGTAAGCGTATGGGCTTAGAGGTATTGGGGCCAGATGTGAATGAATCGTACTATAAATTTGCCGTAAATGATGCGGGTGCCGTACGTTTTGGTATGGGCGCGGTAAAAGGAGTAGGCCGTGGTGCTGTGGAAACTATAGTAGAAAATAGAAAGGAAGAGGGACCCTTTAAATCGGTTTTTGATTTGGCAAAACGGATCGATTTGCGGGCAGCCAATAAAAAGGCATTTGAAAACCTAACCTTAGCAGGTGGTTTCGATTCTTTTGGAGATTCGCATAGGGCACAATATTTACACCAAGAAGGTGACGGTATTACTTTTTTAGAGAAGGTCATGAAGTACGGTGCTAAGTACCAGGAAAGCCAAAATTCATCGCAGGTGAGTTTGTTTGGTGATGCTAGTGAAGTGCAAATTGCAGAACCTATAGTGCCTCCCTGTGAAGAATGGGGTACCATGGAGAAATTGCGCAGAGAGAAAGAAGTCGTTGGGATTTATATTTCTGGACATCCCTTGGATGATTTTAGTGTTGAAATTAATGCTTTTTGTAATGGAGGTGTAGGTGCCTTTAATACGATGGAGAGTTATGTGAATAAAGAACTTTCTGTTGCAGGGGTAATAGCAGATGTACAGCACCGGATTTCAAAAAATGGTAAGGGCTGGGCCATGTTTACTATGGAAGATTATACAGATACTTACGAGTTCCGAATCTTTGGGGAAGAGTATTTAAAGTTCCGACACTTTCTCATGATTAACTCTTTCGCTTATGTTAAAATATATGTGAAAGAAGGTTGGGTAAATCGCGATACGGG
The DNA here is from genome assembly GCF_023015805.1 of Cellulophaga sp. F20128. GTDB lineage: Bacteria > Bacteroidota > Bacteroidia > Flavobacteriales > Flavobacteriaceae > Cellulophaga. The sequence goes on along the minus strand of NZ_JALKBA010000001.1, from coordinate 175,736 downwards.
TAAAAAAGGAGATCCTAGACTACAGTTTAATAGCTTTATGCTCTTGCAAGAGGTGATGGAACACTATGCTAAAAAACTGACCATAAAATTAAATATAGATACTTTAAAAGAAGAAGATGTGTTCAGTTTAAAAAGAACGTTGTCTTGTGAAAATGGAACTCATCCGTTGCAGTTTGAAGTGTATGAAATGGAAGAGCAGGTGAAAGTGGAGCTATCTAGTAGAAAGCAAAAAATAAATATAACCAATGAATTGTTAACCCAACTGGCAGAAAACGAAGTAATATTTAAATTGAATTAGTGCGTTTGAAAACGACAATTTTCTTTAGTTGTTCTTTTTTCGTAACAATGCATTCTGTTCTTCCATCAGTTCAGTAAGGCTAGAGAGTAGTTCAATATCTTTGGGTGTGGTTACCGTTTTGTTTTTGGCGTCATGCGATTTGTTGCGTAATCTGTTCATTGCTTTTACCACTAGAAATACTGTAAATCCTACAATGATAAAGTCTAAAAAGGCTTCAAAAAAAGCACCATAGGCAATAGAAACTTCTTGTGAGCTTATGGTGCCATCGGCAGCCAAAACAGCATCGCGTAATACATAAATCTTGTCTTGAAAATTTAAACCATCAGTAAGTAGGGATAGGGGAGGCATAAATATTTTTTTTACCAATACATCGATGACCTTATTAAAAGATGCGCCAATGATAATACCAATGGCCATATCCATCATATTCCCTTTCACAGCAAATTCTTTAAACTCTTTTAGAAATTTCATAGTTCTTTTTTAAAAATCGATTGGAGCAAGATACCAAATGTTGCCGAAATGGAGAAGGCCATTTTCTGAAAAAACAATCTTTTTAATGCTAAATGAATGAGGTGTAAGTGGTGCTATATTTTTGTTATCGGGTTTTTCAAGTGGATTTAAAATTTGAATACAATAACGTAAGTAGTTGAAAATAAGAAATAAAAAAGTTTTTAAATGACTACAAACATTTACAACCGAAAGTAAATACTTTTCAACCGAGTAAACTTTGAAGTCTGTTTTAGGTTTGCAGTGTCAGTGGATAAGAACGCTGATTGCATTAACTGTTTAACATTAAAAACAAATATTATGAACGCACTTAGAAACAAAGTACAGTTGATTGGGAATTTAGGAAATGATCCAGAAATTATTAATCTAGATGGTGGTAAAAAACTAGCAAAGTTTTCCATAGCTACCAATGAGTCGTACAAAAACGCCGCTGGCGAGAAAGTAACAGATACCCAATGGCACAATGTTGTGGCCTGGGGTAAAACTGCAGAGATTGTAGAAAACTACTTAACCAAAGGCAAGGAAATTGCCTTGGAAGGGAAATTGGTAAATCGTTCATACGAAACCAAAGAAGGTGAAAAAAGATACATCACCGAAATTAATTGCAACGAGCTTTTAATGTTAGGGAAAGGATAATTGTTCCTAACAGTATATTGAAAAAGGGATGATTCTTAGGATCATCCCTTTTCTATTTAAATACACTAGCTTACTTTTTATTTGCCTCCATCGCGATTAGGAGATCTTGGGCTTGGCCAATTTTGTTGTTCCCCTGTTCTTCTACTGATAGGTAAAACGGCTTTTTCACGTGAAGACCGCTCTGGATCTTCACTAGCCATATAGGTTAATATTGCCGTAAGAATAACGTTGTTACGTACGTCATCAAACACAATTTTATCATAGGTATCTAGGTTGGTGTGCCAGGTGTAGTTCCAGTAACTCCAGCTTAAGGAGCTTAAATTAAATGCCGGTGCTCCTGCTGCAACAAAAGAAGCATTGTCAGAACCGCCTCCACTAGGAGATCCTGGGAATGATGTTTCAATATGCTTGGTGACATCATTAGGAACGGCAGACAGCCACCTTCCGATATAGTCATACGAATTTAAAAATCCAGCTCCGGAAATATTGACCACTCTTCCGGTACCGTTGTCCTGATTAAAAACAGCTTGAATATTTGCTACAATCTCCGGATGGTCTTCTACAAAAGCGCGAGAACCATTTAAGCCTTGCTCTTCACTTCCCCAATGGCCCACTAGAATTGTACGTTTTGGGTTTGGATAAATTTCTTTTAAGATTCGGGCTGCTTCCATCATTACTATGGTGCCTGTACCGTTGTCTGTAGCTCCTGTTGCACCATCCCATGAATCGAAATGTGCAGAAAGAATAATGTATTCATCCGGGAATTCAGAACCTTTAATCTCAGCAATGGTGTTAAAGTTTGGTACTGTTCCCAATTCCTTAGATTCTGCTACTAATTTAAGGGTAGGCTTGGCTCCACTTTCTGCCATTCGGTACAATAATCCATAATCTTCTAAGGTAAGATCTATCACCGGTACCTTTTTGGTGTTCGCACTAAATATTTTATTTGCACCAAAACCATTAGACCATCTGGATTGGATTATTGCAACGGCACCAGCATCTTCTAAGGCTGTGTTAATGGTTCTGGAAGAAAAGCCAGTTTTTGCAAGTCGTTCACGCCATGCTTTGGTTGCCTCATTGCGGTCTTCCTTCATTTTAATAAAAGATTCTTCCGTAGCAAATTCTTCCCAATTGTAATCGGGTCTCCCCGTAGGCTGGTCCATAGAAACCAAAACAATTTTTCCTTTTGCACTAGATAACCATCTATTAAAGGCTAAGGAATCTGAAACTTCAGGAAGCACCACAACTTCTGCAGTAACCCCTTTTTTAGGGGTGCTAGGACTCCAAGCTAGCTGCATACCATTAAGGCTTACAACTCTTGGTGAAACCAGATCTACATGGGTTATACCGCGTTCCCAACCACGCCATTTTCCCCATTCTTCATTCCTGGCTTCAATACCCCATTTTTTATAGGTAGCCACAGCCCAATCATTAGCTTGTTTCATTTGAGGTGTACCCACAAGTCTTGGACCTATAACATCCATTAATTGATGCGCTAAAGATTCTAATTGAGAATTTTCATTGGCTTCCTTAATTATTTGATCTACAATTTCGGTTTTTGTTTGTCCGCTTACCATAAGGCAGCTTAAAAACAGAGAAAAGGCAAAGATGGAAGTGATTTTTTTCATTTTTTATATCGTTTTGTTAAAATTTAAAGATACTAAATTTTTTATGTTCATTGCGGTTTAATTTCTGGCTAGAGACTGGCCATAAATTCCTTTTTTTTAGAGACGTACCCTAAAAGTAATACACATTCTTTTTCTATCAAGGAGAAGCAATAGTTGTATCTGTTGTTCTGGAATTGGTGTAAACATCGGTTCTGTTAATTTTCTAACGGTTGAAGTCTTAGTGAATCAAAAATTACTTTAGATTTAGGGTGTCAACAACAGGTTTTAAGCTCTCTTATGTCCAATACTATTTACTTTAAATAGCGCGAGTGCTATTATTTGCTAATTTTTTGTTAAACCTTTTAATTGGTTTGATGTCAAATGGATAGCGCCTTAAGAAAATTAGTATGAAAGAAAAGGAAATACAACATCTATATTGGAGGGCAGGATTTGGCCTTGGATACAACCAATTGCAGCATCTTAAAGGGAGATCTAAAACAAACATACTCGGTGATCTTTTTTCGGAGGCCCAAAACTATACACCCATACAACTTGACCTTTCTGAATTTGGTGTGGTCAATAGAAAGGATGCTGTAAATGTAATGAGCAACATGGGGGCAACCTCCCTGCAACAATTGCGAAAAAAAAGCCAGGAAAAAGTGAAGGAGCTCAACTTTGCTTGGGTAGCAAAGCTCGGAGATTCTAAGGCGGTTTTTAGAGAAAAAATGACTTTATTTTGGGCCAATGTATTTGTGTGCAGAGATAATAATATTGTACATCTTCAGCAGTACAACAATACATTGAGACACCATGCTTTGGGTGACTTTAGAACCTTTGTAAAAGCCATTAGCAGACAAGCTTCTATGAGTAAATACCTGAACAACAAACAAAACGTAAAACAAAGTCCCAATGAAAATTTCGCTAGAGAACTAATGGAGTTATTTACATTGGGGGTGGGTAATTACACGGAAAACGACATCAAAGAAGCGGCACGCGCCTTTACAGGATGGTCCTTTTTACCCAATGGCGATTTTTACCTAAGAAAAAACAAACACGATTTTGAAACGAAGACTTTTTTCGGAAAAACAGGAAATTTTGACGGTGATGAGATCATCGATATTATTTTAGATCAAAAACAATGTGCCACATTTATATGCACCAAAATCTACACCTATTTTGTAAACCCTAAAATTGATAAACAAAGGCTCGATGAAATTACAAATCTATTTTACCAAGACTATAATATAGAAACCCTAATGCATTATATATTTTCTTCCAATTGGTTTTATAAGGAAACCAATATTGGCGTAAAAATAAAATCTCCTATGGAATTGATAGCTGGGGTATATAAAATAGTTCCCTTTAGTTTCAATAACAAAAAGCAGCTGCTTTATTTGCAAAAAATGATGGGGCAAGTGTTGTTGTATCCCAATAATGTGTCTGGATGGAAAGGTGATACCTACTGGATAGATTCTAACACCCTAATGTTTAGAATGAAATTAGCCTCTTTACTTTTGAATAATGCCGTTATCAATTTAGAAGAAAAAGGAGAGTTTGAAGATTCCTTTGAACGCTATTATAAAAGAGAACAAAACCGAAATCGGTATTTAAAAATAACCCAGCAATGGGACACCTTCAACAAGGAATATGCCGGTGTTACCCCAGAAGATTTACAACAGGTCCTTATTTTATCTAAAATGGATACAGATACTGAAAATTTTATAAAAAATCTTTCCATAGGTTCTAATAAAGACTATTGTATTCAATTGATGTCGCTACCAGAATACCAACTTTGTTAAAGACAACAGAATTAATTACATAAACCTCAAAAGATGAAGAGAAGAAATTTTTTAAAACAAAGTACGCTAGCCAGTAGTTTGGTGCTTGTGCCGAGTTTTGTAAAGGCTTTTGAAACTGTTGCCAAAGAGTCCTTCGGATTTAAAAAACTGGTAATTGTACAATTGTCTGGAGGAAATGATGGTTTAAACACTATAGTTCCATTTACAAATGATTTGTATTATAAGAATAGGCCCAATCTTTTTATTCCCAAAAAAGATCTTATTAAAGCTACAGATCATTTAGGTTTTCATAAAAGCTTAGCACCTTTAAAAAATTTGTACGATCAAGGCTATCTAACGATCCTTAATAATGTAGGCTATCCCAATCCAAATAGATCCCATTTTAGGTCTACCGATATTTGGCAAACGGCAAGCGATGCTAATGAATACTTATCCTCTGGTTGGCTGGGTCGATATATAGACATCTATGGTAAAATGCCCTATTCGGGTATAGAATTAGATGATAGCTTGTCATTGATCTTAAAAGGGGAAACCATGAATGGAATTGCTACTAAAAATCCTAAAATATTATTTGGAAATACCCAGACGCCTTATTTTAAGAAGTTATTGAACAAACAAAGTGAAACCCATTTAAGTGAGCATAATTTGGGTTATTTGTACAAGACAATGATAGAGGCAAGTTCTTCTGCCAAGTACATTTATGAAACCTCTACAACCTTTGAAAGTACATTCACTTATCCTAAAAATCCATTTGGTGAGCAGCTTAAAACCACGGCAGAATTCATAAATTCGCATTTAGAAAGCAAAGTGTATTATGTTTCTATGGGAGGTTTTGATACCCATGCTAATCAGGCGAACAAACAGAGTAGTTTGCTACAGACCTATAGTGAGTCTATGGAAGTTTTTATTAAGGACTTAAAACAGAATGACACCTTTAAAGATACATTAATTCTAACCTTCTCTGAATTTGGAAGGCGTGTAAAACAGAATGCAGCCGGCGGAACAGATCATGGGGCAGCCAACAATGTGTTTATTCTTGGGCAAAACTTAAAAACCAAGGGGTTTTATAATGAATCTCCAGATCTAGAAAACTTGGATGCCAATGGCGATATAGTACATAGTATCGATTTTAGGTCAATTTATGCCACTATTTTGGATCAATGGTTGCGGGTAAATGACACTAAGATATTAAACAAAACATTCAGCAAGTTAGATTTTATCTAACTTGCTTTATGCAAGGCCAATTGGATTCGTTTTCTAGCTACATCTACTTCCAACACTTTTACTATAATTTGCTGGTGTAGGCTTACGTGTTCATTAACATCCTTTACAAAAGTATCTGATAAATTGGAGATATGGATAAGTCCACTTTCTTTAATACCCACATCTACAAAACAACCAAAATTGGTAATATTATTCACAATACCTGGTAGTAATTGACCTGGACTAAGATCTGTAATAGCTCTAATATTTTGATTGAAGGTAAATACCTTGGCCTTTTCTCTAATGTCTAGTCCTGGTTTTTCCAATTCTTTTACAATGTCTTGGAGGGTAGGTAGGCCAACAGTTTCAGAGCAGTATTTTTGCAAGTCTATTTTTTTGAGGAGTTCTTTATTACCAATAAGCTCATTCATTGCAACTTTTACATCGGTAGTCATTTGTTTTACCAAGGCGTAACTTTCTGGGTGAACGGCAGAATCGTCTAAAGGGTTTTTTGCATTTTTAATGCGTAAAAATGCAGCCCCTTGTTCAAATGCTTTTCCGCCCAATCGCGGTACTTTTTTTATATCGTTTCTACTGGCAAACGCACCATTTTCATTTCTATATAAAACAATATTTTCTGCCAATTTTGGTCCAATCCCAGAAACATAACTGAGCAAAGAAGTACTGGCGGTATTAATGTTAACGCCAACCGAGTTTACACAACTTTCTACTACGGTATCTAGCGATTGCTTTAATTTGGTTTGGTCTACATCGTGTTGGTATTGTCCAACGCCTATAGACTTGGCGTCAATTTTTACCAATTCTGCCAAAGGATCTGCCAAGCGTCTCCCAATAGATACTGCTCCACGAACAGTAACATCATAGTTTGGAAATTCATCTCGAGCAATTTTAGAAGCAGAATAAATGGAAGCACCGGCTTCACTAACTACATACACTTCCATGGGGTTTTTAAACTGAATACGTTTCACTAAAAATTCAGTCTCCCGCGAGGCTGTGCCGTTACCTATAGCTATGGCCTCAATTTTATAGGCGTCTACCAAGGAACTTATCTTCTTTATGGCTTCTGTGCTCTTGTTTTGTGGTGCATGGGGGTATATGTTTTCATTGTGAAGTAAATCACCTTGAGCATCCAGACATACGAGCTTACAGCCCGATCTAAATCCCGGGTCTAATGCCAGAATTCGTTTTTCGCCTAGGGGAGAACCTAATAAGAGTTGTTTTAGGTTGTTTGAAAAGACGGCAATGGCAGCTGTATCAGCCTTTTCTTTGGCACTTTTTAATAATTCATTCGAGAGCGATGGGAAAAGTAAACGTTTGTAGGCGTCTTCTACGGCGATTTTTATTTGCTCCGCGCAGGCGTTGTTACTTTTTATAAGGCGACTTTCTATTTTGTCTAGCGTACGTTCGTTATCAATCTCAATTTTAACGCGAATAAAGCCTTCGTTTTCTGCGCGTAAAATAGCCAATAATCTATGAGAAGGACAGCGCTTTAGCGCTTCACTCCAATCAAAATAATCTCGAAATTTTTGAGCTTTTTCATCTTCCTTTTTGGTGCCGATTACTTTGGTAGCAATTACCGCATAGTTCTCTAGTTGGTAGCGTATATTGTTCCGTATGTCAGTTCTTTCATTGATCCATTCCGCTATAATATGTCTAGCTCCTTCTAATGCTAGATCTTCGTTGATAATAGTGTCATTTAGATAGTTTGAAGCCGCATGTTCAATTTCCTCTGATCGCTGGGCCATAATTTGTTTGGCAAGGGGTTCTAAACCGTTTTTTATGGCAGTTTCTGCTTTTGTTTTACGCTTTTTCTTATAGGGCAGGTACAAATCTTCTAAGGCAGTAAGATTGGTGGTAGCTGCGATGGCAGCTTCCAGGTCGGAGGTAAGCACGCCTTGTTCTGTCAGCGCCTTTACAATGGCAGTTTTTCTTTTGTCCAGAGCTTCAAATAGTGCTTTGTAGGTTACAATAGCGCCAATTTGAACTTCGTCTAAGTTGCCAGTTTTTTCTTTTCGATACCTAGAAATAAAGGGAATTGTACAATCTTCGTTTAAAAGTTGTACCGTATTTTGAACACTGCTTTCTGGAAGCTGGGTGTGAGAAACTATAAATTTTATCATTAAAAAAGACCTTATAAATTTTATTTTATAAGGTCTCTAATATATTTAACTCAATTGATTTAATCGAATTTAAATGCTTAAAATTTTCTAGTTTTCGCCAGACTGCGCTTTGGCATCATTAATCATTTTCTCATTCGGTACAATGGCAATGTTTACCCTTCTGTTTTTTGCTCTACCATCTGCTGTAGTGTTATCGTTGGTTGGTTGCTCTTCACCAAACCATTTTGTGGTAAATCTACTAGCCATCAAACCTTTACTCATAAGGTTTGAAGTTACAGCATTTGCTCTGTTTTTAGAAAGCGTCATGTTGTAATCTGCAGGACCAGAACTATCAGTATGTCCAACAACTAAAATGTTGGTATCTGGATATTCTTTAAACACTCCAGCCAATTTATTAAGAGTTGCTTGCGAAGCAGTGTTAATAGTGTACTTTTCAGTATCAAAATAGACACCACTATTTTCATCAAAAGTAACTACAATAGCGTCATCTATACGTTCTACTTGCGCTCCAGGAATTTCCTCTTCAATTTTTTGTGCTTGCTTGTCCATTCTGTTACCAACTAGAATACCAGCACCGCCACCAACGGCAGCACCAATTACAGCCCCTAGTTCACTATTTCCTTTACCAACGTTATTACCTATTATTGCACCAAGTAAAGCACCACCAGCCACACCAATAGCAGCTCCTTTTTGCTTGTTGTTCGCATTTTGAACGGCCTTACAATTGGTAAAACTTGCAATTAATAATAGTACAAATACGGTAGTTGATATTCTTTTTAATGTAGTTTTCATGTGTTTAATTTAGTGTTTAAATCTGTTGAATAAAATGTATAAACTGTGTTTTATACACAGATATTGCTTTCTATTGGTATAAATTTTAGTACTTAGAGAAGTTCATGGTAATTGTGAATGGTTTTCCTTCTACAGCCAAAGTTTGTTGCCAAACCATAGTATTTTCAGTAAGTTGCGTTAGTTCTAACCTGAAACCTACATTGTTTTGGCTTTTTCCTTTTGGATTGGTAGGTTTTAAAAGAAAGTCATACAGGCCAGTAACTTTATCTACTTCTTGAATTGTAAAATTAAAATTACGCTCCCCTGTACCACAATTACTATCTGATATCATATATGTACCCGTATTGTTGTTAGGGATAAACTGCCAAGTACTCCCTTCAAAACAAGCTTTAGATGCATCGTTTAAAAGTGTTATGGCGTATTCTCCGGCTTCACTGTAACTAACAGTGCTTAGCGTCCAATCTCCTTTAATTTCTTTTTTGTTAATGCTAACATTTTTTGAAGCTCCACAAGAAATTAAACTAACGGACACTAATAGTAATAATATATGTTTCATAAGGTTAAATAGTTTTTATATATACGAAATAAGTTAAAATTTAGACCATTGCTTAACTCAAATAGAATAAATGCTAATTCATATACTTGTTCATGTGCAACATTGAGATTGTAGTGAGTCGTAAAATAGAATACAGCAGTGATTGGTGTTTAGGCTACTTTTTGTATTAAATCAAAACAAGGACATTTTTTACAGCGTTTGTGCTCGGATTTTTTAAATTTTTCGCAGCATTTACTTTTTACTTTGGAGCCAGCGATAAGCCTTGTCTTTTGTATTTTTTTGAATGCCTTTTCTCGCTTTTTTTCCTTCTTTTTACCCACAACAAAGTATAAAATAGTGACGCAAATGTAACTATTCTTACTTAATCTAAATAAAAATTTTTTGTTAAATTTAGGGTGTCGAACTGGTAGAGGCGGTGGTGATTGTTAGCTGCTGTATATCTCTATCAAACAGGTATAAGCCTCCTTTGTCATTGCCAATAAGGTTTATTTTGTCTAGAATTGTTCGGGCCATTGCTTCTTCTTCAATTTGTTCCGCTACATACCATTGTAAAAAATTATGGGTAGCGTAATCTTTTTCTTGAAGACTGATATGGACAAGCTCATTAATGCTGTTGGATACATACACTTCATGTTCAAATAATTTTTCAAACATTTCTTTAAAGGAAGCAAATGAACCGTTGGGAGCCGTAAGTGCAGATATTTGGGCATGGCCACCACGCTCATTGATAAACTTTACCAGTTTAAGCATATGATCGCGTTCTTCATCAGCCTGACTATACATAAAACCAGCAATGCCTTCTAAACCTTGAACTTCGGCCCAACAAGCCATTGCAAGATAGATTTGAGAAGATTCTGCTTCTATTTTTACTTGTTCGTTAAGTGCTTTTTCAATATTTTTTGATACCATAATTTACACGTTTATTTATACTGCAATTTAATAAAATTTAAGGGTATTTACTAGGAACCAGTGCTCAGATTACAATTGCTGTTTTTTAAGCAAGATGACTTTAAAATGCTGTTTTATTGCCAGTTATTCTTCGGTAATCGCTTCAAATGTAGCCAATGGGGCCATCCTAGCCTTGTTTAAGGACATGGTTATACCTTGTAAGGAGTAGTTGTCCGCTTTTTCTAATACAGCCATGAATTGTTTTTCAATTTCCATGTCTTCACACGCTCGCAAAGTTGCGGCCATTTGCCCTATAGAAACCTTTAAACCTGGCAAGTCTTCGTAGTTTCCATTAAAGGAATTACAACCCGTGTTTCCAAATACGGTATTGTCTTCTGAAAACGTGATAAACGCTTGTTTGTCGCTCACATCTAATCCCATTAAAGTCATTAATTTCCACTTTGTATTTTTCATAGTGGTGTTTTTATCGGTAATTTCTATTGCGGGTGATTCCTCTTTTGTATCGGTAGTAGGTTTGTTTTTTTGAGATGAATTACAACTTGTAAAAAGTACTAGTGTTGTACAAAAGGCTAGTATTATTAATTTCATAAAAATTGTTTTTTAGGTTGTTTGCTGTAATGTAAACAAAAAGCATACCGTCTTTAATTCATTTCATGAATTTTTTTATAAGAAGAAATAAAGATTTAATTAATGGTTTCACCATTATCAACTCCCGCTTCATCTGGGTTTACAAAAACCAATTTCCCATCGGCATTTTCTGTCATTAAAATCATTCCTTCACTTGTTACACCGCGTAATGCTCGGGGTGCAAGATTTACCAGTACGGTTACTTTTTTTCCAATAATTTCTTCCGGAGTAAAGCTTTCGGCAATACCAGAAACAATGGTACGTGTATCTAAGCCTGTTTCTACTTTTAAAACCAATAGCTTTTTGGCTTTTGCCATTTTTTCTGCTTCAATTATGGTTCCAATGCGCATGTCTAATTTCGTAAAGTCGTCAAAAGTAATCGTGTCTTTTTGGGGAGAAACAACTTTGTTCATTTGTTCGTTTGCTTTTTTGGTGGCTTGTAATTTTGATAATTGGGCTTCAATTTCGCTGTCTTCAACTTTTCGAAACAGCAATTCTGCTTTGTTTATAGCGTGACCAGCAGGCAATAATACATCTAAAGTAGCAACAGTATCCCATTGCACAGTTGTATCTGATGGAGCTATATTTAAAATATTTTTTAGTTTCGTTGATGTAAAGGGTAAAAAAGGCTCACTTAAAACAGCTAAGGCGGATGCTATTTGCAAAGCAACATACATAATAGTTTGTACGCGTTCTTCATCTTGTTTTATAACTTTCCACGGCTCTTCATCGGCTAAATATTTGTTTCCAAGACGAGCAAGATTCATTAATTCTTGTCCAGCTTCTCTAAACCGGTATCGTTCTAAAGAACTAGAAATGATCTCAGGATACTTTTTCACTTCAGCCAGCGTAGCGATATCAATTTCTGAAAATGCTGCTGGTGTAGGTAGTACACCATTGTAATATTTATTGGTTAAGACTACAACTCTATTGATAAAGTTTCCAAATATGGCAACCAATTCGTTGTTGTTGCGGGCCTGAAAATCTTTCCATGTAAAATCGTTATCCTTTGTTTCCGGGGCATTTGCTGTTAGGGTATATCGTAAAACATCTTGCATGTCTGGAAAATCTTCCAAATACTCATGCAGCCAAACTGCCCAGTTTTTAGAGGTAGATAGTTTGTTGCCTTCTAGGTTAAGAAACTCATTGGCAGGAACATTTTCTGGCAAAATAAAATCGCCATGCGCCTTTAACATACTCGGGAAAATGATACAGTGAAATACAATATTGTCTTTGCCAATAAAATGTAGCATTTTGGTGTTTTCATCCTTCCAATACGGTTCCCAATCTTTTCCTTCTCGGGCGGCCCATTCTTTGGTTGAAGAAATGTAACCAATGGGTGCATCAAACCACACATACAATACTTTTCCTTCTCCTCCAGGAACAGGCACGGGGATTCCCCAATCTAAATCTCGGGTTACCGCTCGTGGTTTTAAACCATCGTCGATCCATGATTTACACTGTCCGTAAACGTTGGGCTTCCAATCACTTTTATGTCCTACTAATATCCACTCTTTTAAAAAGTCTTCATACCTATCTAAAGGCAAGAACCAATGTTTTGTTTCTTTTAAGGTGGGGACTGCACCAGATATTGTGGATTTAGGATTTATTAGTTCCGTAGCACTAAGTGTGGAGCCACAATTTTCACATTGATCTCCATATGCTTCTTCATGACCACATTTAGGGCAGGTGCCAGTGACAAATCTGTCTGCTAAAAACTGTTGGGCTTCTGCATCATACAACTGTTCTGTGATTTCTTCTATAAAATCGCCTTTGTCATATAATTTCTTAAAAAATTCAGAGGCTGTATCGTGGTGTATTTGGGCAGAAGTACGGGAGTAATTATCAAAGGTTATTCCAAAGTCTTGAAACGACTTTTTTATAATGGCATGGTATTTATCAATAACTTCTTTAGGGGTAATTCCTTCCTTTTTTGCCTTCATAGAAATGGCAACACCGTGTTCATCACTACCACATACAAAGGCAACATCTTTATTAGTGCCTCGCAAATAGCGAGCGTAAATATCAGCAGGTACATACACCCCTGCTAAATGCCCAATATGAATTGGACCATTGGTATAGGGTAATGCTGCGGTGATGGTATATCTACTTGGTGTTTTTGATTGTTGAGCCATTAAATATTGAATTAGGCTGCAAAAATAAAGATTTTTATGGCGGAGGGCAGCAGAAAATGATGTAAAAAATTAAAGCCTTCACTATTTTTAAATAGTGAAGGCTTTATCATTATGGTTGTATTGTTGATTATGCCACCATAACGGACTTGCTCATTTTTTGATTCTGAACACTAATTCGATAGATATATTTACCTGTAGCAAGGTTTACGGGCATCCGTTCTCTTATGTTTATTTCTTGAGATCCTTCGGTAGTCATGGCATTGTAGACTGTACCGAGATTCTGACCTAAAATATTGTATAATTGAATGTCTACATGGGCTGTAAAAGGCATTTCTAAATGTATAGAGGGGTTGCCTTCTGTTGGATAATAGGGCTTATGTACAATGACATTTTCTAGTTCTGGGTTCGGATCTGTTGGGTCGGTTCCGCCATCTGGTGGTCCAGGTAAATCTGGATTTCCATCGCTGTAGACAATATCCGGAAAATCTTCACCGCTACAGTTAAATCCTAAATTAACAGGCACATATGGTCTTCCTAATAAATGTTGTTCAACTAAGGCTCTTGGCACACAAAGCCATTCTGCAAGTACGGTACCGTACAAATCTCTAAAATCCATTGTGTATTCTAAATTTCCTCTTTGATTGGGGTCTTCAAGCGAAGGATGATCTCCTACAAAGGCACTGCCATTTAATCCAGAGCCAAAGAATAGGGTAGGAGCAGCTTTTCCGTGATCTGTACCGTTAGAACCATTTTCAAAAATTCTACGACCAAATTCTGAAAAAGTCATACTTAATACTTTATCATCTTGTTCTGTACAAGCTAAGTCCTTGTAAAAATCATTGATCGCAACAGATAAGTTGGTCATTAAGCGCTCATGAGCTAAAGGTTGATTTCCATGGGTGTCAAAACCACCCATGGAAATCATATATACTTTTGTTCCTAAATTACCTTTAATTAAACTAGCCAAAAGTGCTAATTGTCTTGCAAAACTGTTGTCTTGGTATTCCACACACTTAAGGGCTTGACCCCTTTCATAGGCTTCGTGTATTTTACCCGAATATTCGTAGGTAGTATTTGCGACACCTCTTAAAAATCGAAGTTGGTCACCATACATACAATCACCAAATAGCATAGGATCGTTTAAAGCAAAATTTTCTCCCGTTTCTGCAATGCGCTCCAGCTGATCTATATTGCTGGTTACAAAAGCATAATTGGTTTCCTCGCCTTGAAAGACCAAACTACCGTATTGACCAATTTGTATAGCAGCAGGTGATTCTGGGGGATTTATTAAATAATCTTCATAGAGCGATTCAAAATGTCTACCCATCCAACCTGTATCTTCTCCGGTGAAACCAGTTGTGGTTAAATCTGTATTGGCAAAAATATCCGAGCCTGTAAAATGGGAAAGACTCTGATTTTCATAACCCACACCATGTACGGCCTTAAACTGACCTTCACCCCACATAGCTTCTAAAGACTGCATGTAGGATGGTACCCCAAATTCATTGGTTAATTTCAGAACTTTACTTTCAGGAATGTATATATTAGGTCGTGCATTGGCATAAGCATCATATTGCTCAATAGGAATTACCGTACTTAAACCATCATTACCACCAGCAAGCCGAATTAGAATTAAAATTTTATCGGTTTCTGCGGCTGCAATTGCATTTGTTAAAGGCGAAGGTGATGATGCTGTTACCATATTACTACCTAGCATTATAGAACCAGAACCGGCGATACCCATAGCTTGTAAAAAGGAACGTCTGTTCCAGATTTTGTGCTCTAAATCATGGGCATCCTTGTCTTTGTGATGTATTTTGGGGCGTGTATTGCACATAATAATAGGTTATTTTAGTTGAAATTCAGGTTGTCTTATAATATGTAGTAGTAAAAAATATATTTGTTGCTTGGAGTGCTCTTCGTAATTATACAATGACCAAGACCCATTTCCTTCTGGAGCTGCGTAATATTGTGTTAGCGCATCATCCCTAAAAACATCATAGGCGTTTTGCAATTGATCATCGGCAATTCCTTTCGGTAGAAGTTTATCTAAAATCGCCATTGTAACAACATCAGGATTGCTTTCCGTTGCCGGATTAGGTGTTAAAGAAACTGCAAAATCAAAAAATTCATCTGGGTTATTTGTATAAAATAGTTGCAAGAACATTTCGGAAGATAACCAACGGCCAATCATAAAATTGGTATTAATCCAAGTTCTGTCTCTATACCAACCTTCTACACCTGGCGGATTAAACATTTCTTGTCCTATAAGCCTACAAGTGTTGGCTATGTTTGCAATTATAGCATCATCATAGGTGAAACTTGTTTCGTTTAAGAGATTTATATAGATGTCAAAAGGACTCTTAATAATTACGCCAATAGCCTCGTCATCAAAAAAGTGTTCACTTTTAAATAATTGGCTTAAAACGGCTGCTATTTCAAAACCACTGGTTCTAAAGGTTGTAGCAAGTTCATCAATGACTTGTTTTGCATTTCCATTGTTTTCTTCGTCATCAGAATCGGGATGTACAAAAAATTCATATAATTTTTTACAGATAAACCAACTGATTTCTGTAGTTCGTTCATCAAAGAGATTATCTATAACGCCATCGTAATCAAAAGTATCCGTTTGGCCAAAAATAGTCTTGCTTCCTGCGTCGTGTTTTGTTGGGTCAAAAGTAACAGGGGTATAGCTTTCATCACCACGTTCTACATAACCCGTTAGGGCTTTGGCGGTCTCTATTATATCTTCTTCTGTATAATTATTTCCTTCACCTAATGTAAAAAGCTCGTACAATTCACGAGCGTAATTTTCATTTGGGTTGTTTCCGTTATTATACACACCATCTAGATAATACAACATGGCATCTGTTAGGCCTATTTCACTTACAAAAGTTTTGAAGTTACCAATAGCGTTGCGTTGCAAACAATCTACGTAGCGATACAAAAAAGGGT
Organism: Cellulophaga sp. F20128; assembly: GCF_023015805.1. Classification (GTDB taxonomy): domain Bacteria; phylum Bacteroidota; class Bacteroidia; order Flavobacteriales; family Flavobacteriaceae; genus Cellulophaga. The sequence continues at coordinate 159,571 of NZ_JALKBA010000001.1, read as the reverse complement.
TTGCTTGGTAGTTCCTGTATTCCGTAACAAAATGATTACTCCAAAAGAAACTAAGTCGATCTCTAAGGTTGTTGGTCACTAAGCCACTAACATATATATTGTAAAATTCTGTACGTTGCTGATTGTGAAGTTGATTTCTAGCATCATCATCTGCGGGGTAATCTGCGCCTGTCCAATCTGCCCAAATTGGTGCCGTTTGAGGAGGCATCGTAATTGCTTCAGCAATTAGATTGTCTACATAGGCAGAAATAGGCTGGCCTATAGCAGTATTTATAGTTGTGACGGAGGCGCTAAAGCCTAGTCGCCTGAATAAATGTTCCGCTTTTTGTTTATCTAGAGTGCCTCCAATGGGGTTTAAGGATGCGGAGTTACAATTCACAAAATATTCCATAATTATAGTTGCATTAGTCCGTAGGTTCTTTGGTATTGTGTTTACTTTTAACGTAAAAAAATAAAAATCAGTATATTAGAAGGATATATTTTAGGTTAGAATCACATTACAATTTACGGTAGAATCGCTAGTTTAGATGCTGAAATGCTTATTTTTTCGATGAAATGCCGTTTTTTGAATAAAAAAAGAGTCGTGTATGGGGGCGCACAATGAGTTTGGTAAGGAGGGTGAACAATTAGCGGTAGCTTTTTTGCAAAAAAAAGGATATGCTGTTTGTCATAGAAATTATAGGTATTTAAAAGCAGAAATTGATATTATTGCTAAAAAAGGGGATGTTTTAGCCATTGTTGAGGTCAAGGCTAGAAGTAGCGATTTTTTACAACATATAGCAGAGACGGTAACTGAAAAAAAAATTGAACTTTTGGTTATGGCTGCTGATCATTATGTTATTAGTAAGGATCTAGATGTTGATGTACGTTTTGATATAATCACCGTTTTAAAACAAAATTCAAACAAAAATATAGTAATAGAACACCTAGAAAATGCTTTTTACCATTTTTAAAGCAAAAAAAGTATTGGTTTTTGCTAAAATAGAATTTGTTTTATATGTAACATGTTGTTATTTTTGTAGCTAAATAAATTTTTTTAGTATCAAAAATACTATTTGAACATAAAATTCTAACTTATTATAGGTTAGAAACTGGTCTAATTATCAAACAAGGAATACATGAAAACAATTTCATCAGTAGTTGAGCAATACATTAAGAAGAAGCCTTTTTTACAAAGTGCCTTAGCACAAAATATTATTAATTTAACTTCTTTGTCGCGCATTATAAAGCCTGAAATAGAAAATGAATTAGGGAAAGATATTAGAAATGGCGCTATTGTAATGGCACTAAAGCGACTTTCTGATGATTTGGAATTTAGAGCAACACATAAAATTATTAAGGTTTTAAAGAATATTGGGGAGATAACGGTACGCTCTTCTTTAACCGATTTTACGTTTTTAGTGTCGGATTCAATTTTAGAAAATCAAACACACCTTTTAAAGGAGGTTAATAAAAATAAAGATATTTTTTATACCTCTTCACGTGGGGTAAACGAACTAAATATAGTAGTTAACAACTCACTGGAAACTACGGTTGAAGAATTGTTTAAAAATGAAAGGTGCACCCAAAAAGCGGTAAACTTATCATCCATTACAGTGAAATTACCCGCCGAAAATGTTTCCGTACCTGGAATTTATTATTTTATCTTTCAGCGATTGGCATGGGAGGGTATTGTGCTCTATGAGGTAATTTCAACAACCAATGAATTTACTATCTTGGTTAATGATGATCAAGTAGATATAGCCTTTAAAACAATAAAAGATTTAAAAGCATTGTAGGAATCTTGGATTCTCATTAGTAGTTAATCCATTACTTTGGATTTCGCAGCTATTATCCGATGGATCCTTTGAGGCTTGTCTTGTGTCTTTGCTTATTTTTTAAAATAGGAAAGCACGTCCTCATAATTCTCAGGGCTACTAATTATTTTCTTATCCTTATCCAATATAAAATAGGTAGGAGTTGCAGAAATATTGTAAATCTCCGCATACTTACTGTCCCATTTTCCTAAGGCGAGTGCGTGTGTAAAATCACTTAACTTAGCCGATTCTTGTTTCCACTCCACAGCATCATCTTCCAGGCCAACCGCCAGTACTTTAACCGTTTTATAGCTTTTTAACCCTTGGTGTAATAAGGGTAATTCAGTTAAACAATGTGAACAGCCGCTACTCCAAAATACAAGCAGGTAGTTTTCAGAAGCCGGCAAGGTACTTAAGCTGTCTTTATCGTTGTTCCATGTTATTTCTGGCGCTATTGCGCCTTCTCTAAGCCTTGAATGTGCTTCTATGCCTTTGATTAATTCTTGGTTGTTTGTACTGATTCCTAAGTTTTTTAAATAATTGGAATAAATGTAATCAGAGGTGATGTCGTATTTAGCACTTGCCGCATAAATCCAGAGATCATAGTACAGGTTAAATTGAAACATTTCTGAAACTCCTTTTAAGTTTTTAGCTACCGTTTGTATGTTCTGATTCAGGAAATTTTCAGTCTCCGACTTGGTGATTTTATGAAGTGGCAAAGAGGTAAAAACATAGTTTAAGACTTTATCTGTTAAAAAAGCAGAAGCCTGTAATTGTGGGTTATTAAAATCGAGATGTATAAAATAGTTCTTCTTTTTATTTTCAACAAAGTCATAAATAGACTCATGGGTTTTAGCGATGTAGGGAGCGTTGGCCTTAATAAAATGGTTTGAAAGTAATTCTTTAGAGTCATTTTCATAGGTTGCTTGGGTGGATGCTAGTTTTTTGTAGAGATTGGCTAATTCATTTTTATTGGTGTTGCTAGCTGTATAAAAATCTATAATTTGTTGTTGCACCGCATTTATCTCTAAAAAATACTTTGTTAGCAGTATGTTTTCTTCAGATTTGGTGTAAGTAACCTTGTCTTGGGCATTAAAATGCAATTCAATATCCTCGGTTCCGCTGTAGATTACATCAAAATTAAAATCTTCTTGAGGCACGGCATATACCAACCTATAGGTTCCTGGGCTGGTATCTTCAGGTAAGGTTAAGTTAAACTTACCGTCTTCTATTTTTGTGTCGGCTATATAGACCTGTGTGCCTGGTTTTACCTGATATACAATAAGCCAAGTAAAGTCCTTTGCAGGTGTAAAAGTTCCAGATATGGTATGCTGGGCAGTCAATCCTAGAGTAGCAAGTAATAGTAAGAATGTTGTAATTTTTTTCATCTCAGTTTTTTAAATGAATCCTTAATAACTGTATTTTCAAAAACCGCACCAAACTGATGCCGGTTTTGGTTTTATGTGGTTGTTGGTTGTTCTGTAAAAGGGTTTAGCCTAGATAACCCCTTTTCTACTGTCGTTATTTTGTCAAAAACTAGAAGTAGGCGTAAACCTGTACGGGTTTGTTTTTCTTTTATTTTGCAGATGGTATTAAAAGCTTGTACAAACTGTAGTACTTTGGTAAAGGTTGGACTTTGGTAAAAACCAGATTGTTGATCAGCGATAAAATACCCAATCATTTTTCCTTGTTTCAGAACAATTTTTTCCAATCCAATACTGTTGGCTATCCATTTAATACGAACTGAGTTCAGTAAATCTTCAACTGGTGTCGGGATTTCTCCAAAACGATCTACCAATGCGGTTTCAAATGTCAGCAGCTCTGCCTCTGTCTTTAATTCGTTCAATTGGGTATATAAATTTAATCGTTCTGAAATATTGTTCACATAATCGTCTGGGAATAAGAGTTCAAAATCGGCATCTATTTGTGTTTCTTTAACGAAAACTTTGTTTTTACCTTCTACCTCTTCGTAGAGCTCTTTAAACTCATTTTCTTTGAGCTCCTCAACAGTTTCAGCAAGTATTTTTTGGTAGGCATCAAACCCAATTTCATTTATAAATCCGCTTTGTTCACCACCCAAAATGTCACCTGCGCCACGAATTTCTAAATCTTTCATAGCAATATTGAAACCACTCCCCAATTCCGTAAATTGTTCCAAGGCTTGTATTCTTTTACGGGCATCATTGCTCATTGCATCATAAGGAGGTGTTATAAAGTAACAAAATGCCTTTTTGTTACTACGGCCTACACGTCCGCGCATTTGGTGCAAATCACTAAGTCCAAAATTGTTGGCGTTGTTTATAAAAATGGTATTGGCATTGGTAACATCCAAGCCACTTTCTATAATGGTAGTAGAAACTAATACGTCAAATTCTCCATTCATAAAAGAGAGCATTGTGGTTTCTAGTTTTTTGCCTTCCATTTGTCCGTGTCCAATACCAACTTTAGCATCGGGGACTAACCGTTGAATCATCCCTGCAACTTCCTTGATGTTTTCTATGCGATTGTGGATAAAAAATACCTGTCCGCCACGTTGTATTTCATAAGAAACGGCATCCCTTATGGTTTCTTCATTAAAACGTACTACCTGACTGTCTATGGGGTACCTGTTTGGTGGTGCTGTATTTATCACCGATAAATCGCGAGCTGCCATTAAACTAAATTGCAAAGTTCTGGGTATAGGGGTAGCCGTTAACGTAAGGACATCCACATTCTCTTTAATAGATTTTAGCTTGTCTTTTACTGCAACACCAAACTTCTGCTCTTCATCTACGATAAGTAGCCCTAAGTCTTTGAATTTTACATTTTTATTTACCAATTGATGGGTGCCAATAATGATATCTACCTTGCCGGATTCCAACCCTTCTAAGGTGTCTTTTTTTTCTTTGGCCGTCCTAAATCGGTTTACGTAATCTACAGTAACGGGCATATCTTTTAAACGCTCAGCAAAAGTGCGCTGGTGTTGAAAAGCTAAAATAGTGGTAGGTACCAAGACAGCAACTTGTTTGCCATTATCTACGGCTTTAAAAGCGGCACGGATAGCTACTTCTGTCTTGCCAAAACCAACATCACCACAAATTAAACGATCCATTGGACGTTCATTTTCCATGTCTTGTTTAATATCTTCCGTAGCTTTGCTTTGGTCTGGGGTGTCTTCGTAAATAAAAGAAGCTTCTAGCTCATGTTGTAAATAACTATCCGGGGCGTATTGAAATCCTTTTTTTAACCTGCGGTTGGCATAAATTTTAATAAGATCAAAAGCGATCATTTTAACCCTAGACTTGGTTTTTTGCTTTAATTTTTTCCAGGCACCAGAACCTAATTTATAAATCTTTGGGGGCTTCCCATCTTTGCCCGTAAATTTAGATATTTTGTATAAGGAATGGATGCTAACATAGAGTACATCTCGTTCTCCATAGGCCAATTTTATGGCTTCTTGTTTTTTGCCTTCTACATCTATTTTTTGAAGTCCACCAAATTTCCCTACCCCGTGGTCTATGTGGGTAACGTAATCTCCAATCTCTAATTTGGTGAGTTCTTTTAGTGTTATTGCTTGTTTTTTGGCGTATCCATTTTTAAGATGAAATTTATGGTAGCGCTCAAATATTTGATGATCTGTATAGCAGGCAACCTTGATGTCATCTAAAATAAAACCTTGAAAAAGTGGAAAAACAACGGTTTGGTACTGTACTTCTTGCTCTACTTCATCAAAAATATCGTGAAAACGTTTGGCTTGTTGCTCGGTAGCACAAAAAATATAATTGGTGTATCCGTTGGCGTGATTTTGATTTAAGTTTTCAATTAATAAATCGAACTTTTTATTAAACGAAGGTTGTGGCTTTGACGCAAAGGAGATGGCGTTTTCTGCCGATTTCTGCTGAATGTTAACCACACTAAAATCCTGAAATTCTTTTTTTAATTGATCAGAATCAATGAACAATTCTGAAGGAATTGCGTGTTTTAATTCGCCCGTAAGTTTTGTGAAGGCTTCCTCTGCCTTGTTAAAAAGAGAATCTAACCGGTCGTATAATAAATCTGTATTTTTAGAAAAAAGCAGTGTATTTGAAGCGATATATTTTAAGAAACTCTCGCGAGATTCATTCAAAAATTTATTCTCAACATTGGGTATGATGGTAATCTTAGTTACCTTTTCTGTGGATAGCTGCGTTTCTACATCAAAAGTCCGAATACTTTCCACTTCATCCCCAAAAAATTCAATACGATAGGGAACATCATGCGAAAAAGAAAACACATCTACAATGCCCCCACGAACGGAAAACTCCCCTGGTTCTGTTACAAAATCTACACGTTTAAACTTGTATTCAAAAAGCACTTCGTTTAGAAAGTCAAGACTTATAGTATCATCAATCTTAATTTTTAAAGTGTTTTTATCCAACTCTTTCCGGGTAACTACTTTTTCAAATAAAGCATCGGGATATGTAATTAGTAGGGCCGGTTTTTTACGGGAGTTTATGCGGTTCAATACTTCTGCGCGTAAAAGCACATTTGCATTGTCTACCTCCTCTATTTGATATGGTCTGCGATAACTTCCAGGATAAAAAAGCACATCTTTTTCACCTATTAGTTGTTCTAGATCATTTAAATGATAAGCTGCCTCTTCTTTGTCGTTAAAGACCACCAAAAAAGGGAGACTAGTTTGCTTAAAAGTTTCTGAAATAACAAAGGAAAGCGCGGAGCCTGTTAATCCTGTAAGGGTGCTATTCTTTTCGTTGTTGGCAATAGCAGCCTGCAGTTTCTGCATTTGCGGAAGCTGTGCCAATGTTTTTAAAATAAGGGATTTTCCCAAAAGTCAATACAATTTTTGCAAATATAAAGCTACAATTTAAAACAACTAGAGTTTGTGGTTAATTTTAAATTGGATATTCAGGCTTGCTTAAATGGGTCGCCGGGGCCCTGAAAAAAATACTCCAAGTGTCCCTTGTTTATAGGGTGATCCCAAAAAAGTAGTAGAACCTAGCCGGGTTTAAATGGTAGTATCTTTAAAATTTATAAAAGGTCACTTTCATTCCATAACAACGGTTTTATCCTTTTCCATAATACGATTAAGGTGAGTATAAGTGTTAAAAACATAGAAAAGAAAATGCCAAAAGCAGCTAGTGAAAAGTAAAACCTCCATTCATTAGGTTTGCCTAAGGTTTCTATATTTCCATAGAATACCTCAAACGATTCCACCGTGCTTGTAAGTCCACAGATGATTCCAATGAGTATTAAATATTTAAAGTATTTCATGTGGTATTCAGTTTATACGGTATAAAAATTGCTGTTATTACCAATGGATATTTTAGTACACATACCATTAACCGAGGACGTTGAAAATGATTAAGTACTAATAAATCAGTGTATTCCGTTAGTAAAAAAAGGGAAACACTCCAAATATTTTGTATAGTTTAAGCTAGGACTTTGAACTATTGGATATGCGGAATTGGAATTATGAGAAAAAGTATTGCTGGTAGTTTCTGTAAACCCACAAAATATCTTTTAAAAAGTTGAGTTTGTACACTACAAAAATTTATATTTGTATTTTAAATAAAATAGAAAATTATGTCTTTTGTAGATTTATATGGTAATAGTGAACACAGGAAAAATGTAGCTCATTTTGCCGCAATAGTTTCTTTGGCAAGTGTAGATGGAGAAGTTAACGCGGAAGAATTGGAGTTGTTAAATAGATTTGCTTCTAAGTTAGATATTACGGAAGTGGAGTATAAAACAATAATGAAAAACCCAAGTAGCTATCCAATTGATCCTCCGACAAACTTAGATAGAAGATTAGAACGTATGTTTGATTTGTTCAAAATCATATTTGCAGATCATAATATTGATGATGAAGAACGTACACTTCTTAAAAAATACGCCATTGGTTTAGGCTATTCTAATGATGCAGCGGATCAAGTCATATCTAGGTCGGTTGCTATTTTTACCGGAAAAATAGATTTTGAAGATTACGCTTTAATGGTACGGAAATAGTTGTATGTCGTTTTATAAACAAAAAGCCGAAGCAATTGCTTCGGCTTTTTGTTTTATGATGGTTTCTGATTGTTTTTTCTCATAAATTCTTCTGCTTTTTCAACCATTTTAGTGCTACCACAGAAAAAAGGGACACGTTGGTGGAGTTCTGCTGGTTTTAAATCTAGAATACGGTGGAATCCATCACTTGCTTTTCCATTGGCCTGCTCTGCCAAGAAAGCCATAGGATTACACTCGTATAATAAACGTAATTTTCCGTCAGAAGCAACGCTACTTTTGGGATACATATAAATTCCTCCTTTGATCATATTTCTATGAAAATCCGACACCAAAGACCCAATATACCTAGAAGTATATGGTCTGTCTCCTTCCTCTTGTTGGCAGTATTTAATATAGTCTTTTACGCCTTGAGGAAAATGAATGTAGTTCCCTTCATTTACGGAATATATTTTTCCATTTTCAGGAAACTGCATGTTGGGATGTGATAAGTAAAATGTACCTATTGCAGGGTTTAAGGTAAAACCATTTACACCATCTCCGGTGGTATAAACCAGCATGGTAGAGGTGCCGTAAATAATATAGCCCGCTGCAACTTGGTTCTTTCCGGGTTGCAAAAAATCTTCTATGGCAACGGGTGTGCCAACCGGGGTGACTCTTCGGTAAATAGAAAAAATAGTACCAACAGATACATTTACATCTATATTGGAAGAGCCGTCTAGAGGATCTATTAATACAACATACTTATTTTGGTGTTGTTTGTCATTACTATTTACACTGATAAAGTCATCTTCTTCTTCAGAGGCAATACCACAAACAATCTCTCTGTTTTTTAAGGTTTGAATAAATTTTTCGTTAGCTAAGACATCTAATTTTTGTTGGTCTTCTCCTTGAATATTAGTATCACCTGCGGCTCCTAGGATATCGATAAGCCCCGCTTTGTTTACTTCGTGGTTTACAACCTTAGCTGCAAGACGCAAAGCGTTTATAAGTTTAGAAAGCTCTCCAGAAGAATATTGAAATGAAGATTGATGCTCAATTATGAATTCTCCTAATGTCTTGTTTTTTTTGTTCATTGAGAAAGATGTTTATTTTGAGTACAAATATCGGTTATTTTGTGATACTACAACGTTTTCGTAATGTAAAGTCGCCCAAACGTCTTACTTTGCAGATTATTTTTAAAAATGGTATGAATTATAGCATAAGAGAGGCAAAAAAGGAAGATATGAAGCAGGTGCTTCATCTCATTCATGAACTAGCCTTATTTGAAAAAGAACCAAACGCTGTTGAGGTCACTGTAAATGATTTAATTTCTGATGGCTTTGGAACTCATAAATTATTTCACTGTTTTGTTGCTGAATCTGGTAATGAAATTGTTGGAACAGCTTTAGTATACACACGATATTCTACATGGAAAGGCGTGGTATTGCATTTGGAAGATTTAATAGTAACCAAAAAAATGAGAGGTACCGGTTTAGGTACCTTATTATTGAATGAAGTAGTTAAATACGGATATGAGTTAGGGGTAAAACGTATTTGTTGGGAGGTTTTAGATTGGAACGACCCAGCTATTAATTTTTATGAGAGCAAGGGTGCAGATGTTAAGAGAGATTGGGATGTTGTGCATTTGGATGAAAACGGAATACAAAATTTTATAAAGAATATATGAGAATTTTTAAGTTTGGAGGAGCATCTATTAAAGATGCAGCTGGTGTAAAAAATGTTGTTAGTGTGTTACAGCAAGTTGGATACGACAATACGTTGGTTGTAGCCTCTGCAATGGGTAAAACTACAAATGCAATGGAGAGTATTGTAAATGCCTACCTTAACGATAAGAGTTCCTTGCCGGCTGCCGTGCAAGAAATAATAGATTTTCACAATGCTATAGTAAAGGAACTTTTTCCAAACAAGCAACATATAGTTTACACTAAGGTGAAAACATTATTTGACGAAGTTCAAGGTTTTTTGGTATGGAACAAATCGCCAAAAAAAGGTTTTGTGTACGATCAAGTTGTGGGATATGGAGAGCTATTAGCAACTACAATTTTAAGTGAATACCTCAATGAAGTGGGCATACAAAGCAATTGGTTAGATGTACGAAATTTTATAAAAACCAATGATAATTATAGGGATGCCACTGTAAATTGGGACAAAACCCAAGAAAGGATTTCTGCAGGAATAAATAAAAATAAATTAAATATTACGCAAGGTTTTTTAGGTAGTGATGACAATAACTTTACAACTACTTTAGGCCGGGAAGGGTCAGATTATTCTGCGGCAATCTTAGCGTATTGTTTAAATGCTACCGAAGTTACAATCTGGAAAGATGTACCGGGTGTTTTAAATGCAGATCCTAGGTATTTTGAAGATGCTGAGCTTTTAAATAAAATATCATACCGAGAAGCAATAGAATTGGCTTTTTATGGGGCTTCTGTAATTCATCCAAAAACATTGCAACCACTGCAGCGCAAAGAAATTCCATTGCATGTGAAATCATTTTTAAACCCATTAAACCCGGGAACAACGGTTGGAAAAGGGGTGGGGATAGAACCTTTAGTGCCTTGTTTTATTGTTAAAAAAGATCAAGTATTAATGAAATTGTCTTCCTTAGATTTTTCATTTATTGTAGAAGATAGTATTAGTGAATTGTTTAAGTTGCTACACGATCATAAAATGAAGGTAGACCTTATTCAAAATTCTGCAATTAGTTTTTCGTTGTGTATTGATAATAAGTTTGATAGGCTTCAGGATTTATTAAACATTCTAAAAGGAAAGTTTAAAGTAGTACATCAAGAAGGGGTTTCTCTTTATACCATTCGTCATTTTAGTTCCGATGCCATTACAAGCATCCAAAAAGGGAAAGAAATTTTATTAGAACAACGCACTAAGGAAACGGTTCAGTTGGTAGTGAAATAAAGATTAGCATCGGTTTTAAGTATTAAAAGAAAAACACAACCTTAAACATTAAAACTAATAAGCTATATTTGTTTATTACAAAATGATGTATGGGATTAGTTACAGCAAAAGAAGTCGCAAAAGCCATAAAAGTAGATAAATATGGCTTTCTTGGTACTTTTATTGGTTGGGTATTGATGAAAGTGACTAAAATATCTAGTATCAATACTTTCTATGATGATCATAAGCACCTTAGTGGTACGGTTTTTTTAGATGCTATTTTAGAGCACTATAAAATTAAGTTCGAAATACCGGAAGAAGATTTTAGAAGGCTTCCGAAAGGTGGAGCCTATATTACAATTTCGAATCATCCTTTAGGGGGAATAGACGGTGTTTTATTACTAAAATTACTTTTAGAACACCGGTCAGATTTTAAAATAATGGCTAATTTTCTATTGAATAGAATAGAACCCATGTCGCCCTATATATTACCTGTCAACCCTTTTGATGGAAGAAAGGATGTTAAAAGTAGTTTGGGTGGTTTTAAAAATGCAATGTTGCATCTTCGGGAAGGACATCCCTTAGGTATTTTTCCGGCAGGGGAAGTGTCTACCTATAGAGACGGAAAATTAATAGTAGACAAACCTTGGGAAGAAACTGCCTTAAAATTAATTAGAAAGGCCGAAGTACCTGTAGTACCCATTTATTTTCACGCAAAAAATAGTAGGTTATTTTATCGATTGTCTAAGATTAGCGATGTTTTTAGAACGGCAAAATTACCCTCTGAAGTTACAACCCAAAAACATCGAACTATAAAAGTTAGAATTGGGCAACCCATTAGTGTGCAAACCCAAAACGAACACGAATCCCTTGCCGATTTTACAGAATTGTTGCGCAAGAAAACATACATGCTTGCTAATGCCTATGAAAAAGGGCGTCTTATAGACAAAGTTCCTACAACACTTAAACTACCAAAGGCACCCAAAAAAATCATCACTCCCATTAGCAAGGAAATTATAGCGAAAGAGATTGAAGAATTGCGGAAAAAGGATTGTAGGCTATTACAGAGTAAATCCTACGAAGTCTTTTTGGCAAAGGCCGAAAATATGCCTTCTATTTTGCAAGAGATAGGCAGGCAAAGAGAAGTCACTTTTAGAGAAATAGGAGAGGGAACAAACAAGGCTATCGATTTGGATGCCTTTGATCAATATTACCACCATTTGTTTTTATGGGATGATGCGGCTAAAACTATAGTAGGTGCATATCGTATGGGTATGGGCGCTGAAATATATGAGAAATATGGAATCGACGGATTTTATGTGCAAGATTTGTTTCGATTAGAACCCGAATTGCATGGGATGATGAAGCAGACCATTGAAATGGGGCGAGCTTATATTGTAAAGGAATACCAGCAAAAACCTATGCCATTATTTTTACTTTGGAAAGGAATCGTACACACTACCTTGAGGCACCCAGAGCATAAGTATTTAATTGGTGGGGTTAGTATAAGCAATCAATTCTCTAATTTTTCTAAATCTTTGATGATTGAGTTTATGAAGTCTCATTATTGGGATCCATACGTAGCACAGTACATACGACCCAAGAAAGAATTTAAAGTAAAATTGAATGATGCAGACAAGGAATTTGTTTTTGATGCTACAGAAGCAGATTTAAACAAGTTTGATCGGTTAATTGATGAGGTAGAACCAGGCAACTTGCGTCTGCCAGTATTAATTAAGAAGTATATTAAGCAGAATGCTAGGGTAGTGGCTTTTAATGTAGACCCGTTGTTTAATAATTCTGTTGATGGCTTAATGTATATTAAAATAGCAGACCTACCGGAAAGCACCGTTAAACCTGTTATGGAGGAGTTTCAGGCAGAACTAGAACAAAAACTACATAACGGACAAGTGTAATAATTGGTTAGATCCCTACCTATGGGTTTGATGTTCCAAGATCTTTGATTTTTAAACAAAAAGTAAAGCCGCAAAATGTATTTTTGCGGCTTTTATATATTTACTCCTCAAGGTTTCTATTTTTTAGAACCAAGGTTTTCTTCCAACTTGGTAGGTGTTGTAGAACTCTTGATCAGATTTAGTTAGATACATAATACCTTCAATAAGTCCAACAATCCATACTAACATGGAAGGGATTCCACATAAAAACCATCCAACGATACTAACAACAAGCATAATAATTCCTTCCTTATTGTATCCTAGGATAAATTTATGTACGCCAAATCCTCCAAGTACAATAGCGAGAATTCCAGCTAATATTTTTTTGTTTTCACCGCTATTAAAAGTTTCTTTTGCACTATCAGTAAATTCTTTTGCACTATGTTTTGCATCTTCGGCAAAATCCTTTGTTGCGCCTTTGGCATCTTCAAATGCTTCTTTCGCCTTATCTCCTAAATCTTTATTTTCTTCAGACATAATAATTTGTATTGGTTAATATTGTAGGGTTAAAAGTAACAATTATTTTTAATATTATAGGAATGCTTTGTCAACAGGTTCCCATAACTCCAACTTATTACCATCTGGGTCTAAAATCCATCCGAATTTACCGTAGCTATATTCTTCAATCTCACCAACTATGGTAACACCTTCCGTTTTTAATACCGCTAGTAAAGCAACTAGATTTTCTACCCTAAAATTCATCATAAAGGAAGATTTGCTAGGCTCAAAGTAGGTGGTGTCATCCTTCATAGGACTCCATTGGGTAGAACAATCCTCACCTTCTTTGTCTTTCCACCAAAATGTACAGCCATATTGGTCTGTGTTAAGCCCTAATTTGTCTTTGTACCATTCCTTAATTTTATCAGGATCTTTTGTTTTAAAAAAGAATCCGCCCAAGCCAGTAACCCTGTTTTTCATAAGTATCCTATTTTTTAGTGTTTTTCTCGTATAATTTTATCCATTCTTGTGGTGTCATTTTAGAAGCCAGTTCCCCGATAAGTGCATAAGGAATCGTTTCCATTTTTTTAAATCGAATACAGCTTTTTCCCATATCTAATTTGGCTGTATTGTTTTGGAGTATGCTGTTGTAAACCAATGCAAAAGTTCCGGATCGGCATACACACCAGAATGGTAAATAGCTATGAAATTTTTTTGTGAAGCTAGATTTATAAAGGGCAGGGGCAGTTTTGGGTCACAATGGTACCCGGGTGGATATAAGGAATGAGGTACCACATACCCTAGCATTCCATAACTCATCTGTTCTTGAAAACCTTGCGGTAATTTTTTTAGAAAAATGTTGCGAAGATTAGAAATGGCTTGTTTTCTATCTTCTGGTAGTTCTTCGATGTATTGTTCTACTGTCGTGGCCTTTGATTGCATAACTACTAGGAGATTGTTGGAATTTATCTACTAAAGTTACAAAAATTTTCCTTTTACCTTGTTAACTATAGTTTGGGCTAGTTTTATTTTGCTTTCAATCGTCCACCCAGCTACGTGCGGACTAAGGAGTACGCTGTCTGAAGCAATTAAATATTGAAAGGCTTTGGGCAATTCCTTGTCTGTAAACATATTCTCAAAGGAGGATTTTTCGTATTCTAAAACATCTAACCCAGCTCCTGAAATTTGTCCAGACTGCAGTGCAGCTACCAAATCCATAGTATTTACGCATTTGCCTCTGGCGGTGTTAAACAACCAAAATGGCTTGCTAAAACCTGAGATGAATTTGCTGGTCACCATATTTTTTGTGGCTTCAGTTTGTGGCACATGTAGGCTTACGACATCAGCTCTTTCTTGTAACTCTTTCAGGCTTACTTGGGTTGCATTTTCATTGCCAACATTGGCTTTTAGATCGTAACAGAGTACTTCAACATCAAAACCTCTTAATTTTTTGGCAAAGGCATTGCCCATATTGCCATAACCAATGATGCCAACTGTTTTTCCGTCTAACTCAATACCGCGATTTCCTTCTCGATCCCATTTGCCATGGCGTACTTCTCGGTCGGCTTTATTTAGCTTATTAAATAGGGATAAAATCATTCCCAAAGTGTGTTCCCCAACAGCATTTCTATTCCCTTCTGGAGCAGAAGCAAGAAAAACACCTTTTTCAGCAGCATAATCAGTATCTATATTTTCTAAACCAGCACCGAGCCTTCCAATAAATTTTAAGTTGGTAGCCTTGTTTAAAAAAGTTTTATCAATTGGAAATCGACTTCTAATGATTAGGCCATCATAGGTATCAATTATTGCTTCAACCGCTTCCTTTGTGGCTGTATAATCTACATCATTTGTAAAACCAAATTCTTTAAATTGTTCAATAATTAAAGGGTGATTTTTGTCTAAATGTAATACTTTCATCATTATATTTTTGGATATTCTGTTTGTGTTTTTTTATCTATAACGGAACCTGTATGTGCTGTAGACAGTTGTTCAAAAAGTAATACTTCTACCACTTCGTTATTTTCTGTTTTTGGACAATGTTCTACTCCTTTTGGGACAACAATGATTTCACCCTCCTTTACTACCTCAGTACGGTCTCTAAATTGCATGTACAAGGTGCCTTTTAATACTTGAAAAAGTTCATCTTCATTCTCGTGTGCATGCCAAACAAATTCTCCTTTGAGTTTTGCTAAAAGAACCTGCATGTTATCTACAACAGCAATTTGGTGTGGATGCCATTCTTTGTGAAACGCTTTTTGTTTTTCGTTGAGGTTGATGGTTTTCAATGGAATGCATTTTTAAATTAATAGCCTATTGCTCCACCATCTGGACTAGATGAATCTGAAGCACCTATATACACTTTGTTTTCTTTATCAATGGTTATCCCCATTAATCGGCCTAATTGCCCAGAGCCAACCAGAGTATGTCCCATTGCTTCTAAAGCTTTTATAGTGTCTGGAGACAATAGGTCTTTTTCGTATAAAATACGATCTGGCAACCATTGGTGGTGAATTTTCATAGCTTCAATAGCCTTGTGAACCGGCATGTTGAATTCTATTACGTTTAATACGGTCTGAAAAACGGTGTTAATAATGGTTCTACCCCCAGGAGTTCCAATAATTAAAATAGGCTTGCCGTCTTTTGCCACTATGGTAGGGGTCATACTAGATAACATTCGTTTTTCTGGTACAATAATATTTGCTGGCGAACCTATTACTCCATTGTTGTTGGTATAGCCTGGTTGGGGATTAAAATCGCCCATTTCATTGTTGAATATAAACCCTAGTTTTGGTGACCCAAGTCTAGAACCATAAGAATGTTCTAGAGTATAGGTTAGGGATACAGCATTGCCCTCTCTGTCGATAACAGAGAAATGAGTTGTATTTGTGCCGTCATAAATTTGACCGAATTTTGTGGAATCACTTACAGAAGCTTTTTGCCAGTCAATATTTGCATATCGGTTTTTAGCAAATTCTTTGGAGGTTAGTTTTTCTAAAGGCAAGTCTGAATTAAAATCGGGATCGCCCAAATGTTCTGCTCTGTCGGCAAAGGCCCTTCGCATAGCTTCAGCCATAAGATGTACATATGCTGTAGAGTTAAATGGCGCTTCCTTAAAATTGGCCAATTCCATTATATTCATCATTTCAATAAGTGCCACTCCACCTGAACTTGGAGGTGCCATAACATAAATATCATGTCCTTTGTACGTTCCTTTCATAGGAGCTCTTTCGATTGCCTCGTATTTCTCCAAGTCTTTTAAGGTAATAATGCCTCCGTTTTTTTTCATGAACCGAGCAATTTCTTTGGCAACTTTACCTTTGTAAAATCCGTCTTTCCCTTTGTCTCGTATGCTTTTAAGTGTATTTGCCAAGGCTGGTTGTTTCCAAATTTCATCCATTTGCACAAGAGCTCCGGCTTCATTTTTAAAGTAATTGGCCATAAAATCAGAATCCCCATTTTCTTTATAATAGAGCGCATGTTGGTATAGTGTAAACGATAAGGGAACCCCTTGTTCTGCTAAATCTATGGCGGGTTGCACCAAGGTTATCCAAGGCAGTTTGCCGTATTTTTTATGAGCAAAAAATAAACCAGCTACCGTTCCAGGAACACCAACAGATTGTAAACCATTGTGGTTTGAGCCTTGGATAAGCGAGCCATTTTCATCTAAAAACATCGTTTCAGAAGCTTTTAGAGGGGCTTTTTCCCTGAAATCTATTGTAGTGACATCACTATCAGATTTCATATATACTAAAAATCCACCCCCTCCGATATTTCCAGCTTGTGGGTGCGTTACAGCCAAGGCCAATGCTGTGGCTACAGCTGCGTCAATTGCATTTCCACCTTGTTTAAGAATGGCTGTGCCAACAGTAGATGCTGCGATATTGTCTGAAACAACCATACCATTTTTGGCATAGGTTTGTGTATTGCCCACATGTGCAAAGAGTAAAATGGCCGTAAAAAATATCAATTTAATTTTCATCCGTTGTAGGTGTTAGTTTCCTGAAAAATTATAAGCCATAAATATCGTTAATTTGAGCGATATTAAATCCGTTTTCTAAAATTAGCTGTGCTTTAGGACTGCCTATATGTAAAGCAGGGTTTGTATGGTTAAAATGAATAAAATTGATTTTACTTTTTTCTTTTGATGACAACTTAGAAAAAAGTTGCATACTTTCTATCACAAACGGATGTGGTATTTCTGAAATATCCCTGTTGTTTATTTCTTCGCTATCAAAGAAAGTAGCATCGATAAAGGCGTAGTCTACCTTGGCAATTTGTGCTTTAATATCTTGATCCCATTTTTCCCATTTATCAATATCGGGAATAAATAAAGCTTTTTTGTTAGGGCCAACAATAGTGTAGCCAACCGTTTCAGAAAACTCATCCCGATGTGGTACAGAAAAGGGAACAATTTTTAAATTGGAGGTAAGTTGCAAAGGAACGAGCTGTTGCATTTCTTTAATTTCGATGTTATTATTCGTAACCAACTGACTCCAAGGGCCATTATTTTCTAAAAATAATTTCATTTTTGGCATTGCATAAACAGGAGTTCGTTTTGCATTGATAGCCTCCTTTCCTAAATACATCAACCCGGTATAATGGCCAATATGAGCGTGTGTTAAAAAAATACCATTAGGGGTTTCACTAGCATTAAAATTAGCACTTTTTTTTAAGGTTTTTAATTGTGTTGTTATATCTGGGGTAGCTTCAAAAAGATAGGTGGTTTTATTTTCTGAGTCTATGACACCTAAGGAGACTACTTTTCTGTTTTTATCTGGATGTTCCAATAAAAGGCTGCAGCAATCTTTTGTACAGGCAATGTGTGGTGAGCCAGCATCTTGAACCGTACCCAAAATGATCAAGGATGTTTTGTACTTGGTTTTTATAGTAGTGTTTGAAATAACATTTGTCTGTTTCTCCTTTTGTTTGCAAGCGGAAAAAACAATTAGCAATAGCACTATTTTAAAAAACTTTATGGTCATTATTTTTTATTTTTTGGAGTTGCTATTTCAGTGTTTTCTAGGATTCTAAATTGTACAATTTTTTTAATGAGACCTAAAGGTAGTGGTTTGTCTCATGGAAATTGCACGGCGCCTTTGCCTTGTTTGTACACAGAAAACTCGGATACAAACTTAGTATGGCCCGAAGCTGTGGCATAGAAATCGATATGATTTCTGTATGCAGCGTAGTAAACAAGGGTAGGCCTTTTAACCTATAGGCTGGCATTCCATAACTGATATTTTCCTCTGTATATGGCGCAAGTTGTAAAATAACCGGACTTACTTCCTTTATAATGGCCTGTTTTTCTACAGAGAATGCTGTTGTGTATTTGTAAACCTTATTCATTTAAAGCAACGGTTTACTTAATAGTCCGCTTTTTAATCATACCCCCTTTAACATCTTTAATACTGCTCATGACAATAAAGGCATCCTTGTCAATTTTATCTATTTCTGTTTGCAATCGTGCGAGTTCCAATCGGGTTAATAGGGTGTATATTATTTCTTGTGGCTTTAGTAATTCGCCTCTTTTTGCGTATCCTCTTTTGCCGTCGTATAGGGTACAACCTCTTCCCATTTTTTCAATAATCATAAGTCTTACTTCTTCTGTCTTTGACGAGATGATGGTAACACCCACGTATTCTTCTAATCCGGAGACTACAAAATCTACGGTTTTAGACGCGGCCAAATAGGTTAATATGGCGTATAATGCTGTTTCAATATCAAAAACATAGGCGGCTGCAATAAAAATAAAGAGGTTAAAGATTAAAATTACATCGCCAATAGTCAAAGCAGCTTTTCGGTTAATAAAGATTGCCAATACCTCTGTGCCATCAATAACAGAACCGCCACGTATCGTAAGGCCAATTCCCAAGCCTAAAAAGAAGCCTCCAAAAACGGAAATAAGTAATTTGTCGTCTGTAATGGTAGGTAGTTCTATATAGTGTACTGCAATGGCCAATAATAGGATGGCAATGATACTTTTAATGGCAAATTTTTTGCTGATGGTAGAATATCCCATTATAACAAAAGGAATGTTGATTATGACAAGTAAAATAGACAAAGGTAAGCCTGTGCCCTCTGCGAGTATTAATGAGATGCCAGTTACACCGCCATCTATGAACTGGTTGGGTAAAAGAAAACCTTTTAAGCCAAAACAAGCCGAACAAATACCGATAAAAATAAAAATACTGTCGTGTATTAAATGAGAAAATTCTACTCTTCTATTTTTTATCTTAGCGGCAATCTGAACATTAGAAAGTTGTTGTTTTCTTAATTCATACTTGGTAACTCCCGAGATGATATATTTAAAAAATGGATTCATTTATGGCGTTGTTTGGTCATTAAGTAAGGTGCTCACTTGGGTATAAGGTAAAATAGCTACTTTGGGTAGCGGCAAAATAATAATAATCTAGGCTTCTATGAAAGCAATTGAAATTAATTATCTGAAACCTAATAGGCTAACAAAAAATAAAACCTTAACTTTTAGTTAGCCTTAGAATGACGCATCACTACGAATAGCATTTTTTATAAAAACATTTTTGCTATAGAAAAGTAAATTAGAATCCCAAAAATATCATTACTAGTAGTAATAAAGGGTCCTGTGGCAATGGCAGGATCTATACCTCTTTTGTGTAAAAATAAAGGTACAAATGTCCCAATTAAACCAGCTACAATAATTACGGCAACCAGAGAAACAGACACGGCAATTGCTACTGCTAATTCACCTTTGTAAATCCATACAAATCCGAATAAAAACAAAGCCAGAATAACGCCATTTAGAGCTGCTAATAGCATCTCTTTAAATAGTCTATTGGTTATACTGCCTTTTAAATCATTATTAGCCAATCCTTGCACAACTATGGCGCTAGATTGTACCCCAACATTACCAGCCATTGCTGCAATTAATGGGGTGAATAAAAATAGAATTTTATGACTTTGCATAAGGTATTCAAAGCCACCCATAATAGATGCAGCGCCAATACCCCCAAGTAAACCTAGGGCTAGCCAGGGTAAACGTGCCTTTGTAAGCTCTAAGATACTATCATCTGCTTCTACATCTTGTGAGATACCCGCCGCCATTTGATAATCTTTTTCAGCCTCTTCCTTGATGACGTCTACTATATCATCAATGGTAATTCTGCCCACCAATCTGCCAATTTCATCAATGACTGGAATAGCTTCTAAATCGTATTTTGTCATTATTTTGGCAACTTCCTCTGGTTTTTCGTTTACAGAAACGTAATCTACCTTTGGGATATAAATTTCACTGATATGTGTTTTTGTAGACGTGGTCAAAAGATCCTTTAATGATAATCTCCCCTTTAGTTTGTCTTCATCGTCTACTACATATATAGAATGGACTCTAGTAACATTCTCGGCTTGTGCACGCATTTCCTTAACACAAGTAAGTACATTCCAGTTTTCATTAACCTTAACGAGTTCCTTTGCCATTAATCCCCCTGCAGAATTTTCATGATATCGCAAAAGGTCAACAATGTCCTTGGCATGTTCTTTGTCTTCTAATTCTGAAATTACCTGTTGTACAATTTCTTGAGGTAATTCCCCTATAATATCTGCGGCATCATCTGTATCTAACTCATCTAATTCTTCGGCAATTTCCTTGTTAGAAAGATTTCCTAAAATAGATTCTCGAACATCTTCATCTAGTTCAGTTAAGATATCGGAAGTTACATCGCTTTCTAATAGTTTTATAAGATAGGTGGCGTCTTCCGTAGAAAGTTCATTCACAATTTCCGCGATATCCGCAAAGTGAATATCGTGCAAAAGAAGCTTTAGATCGGTATCGTTTTTACTTTCAATTAATCCTTCTATTTGTTCTAAAAACTCGTCTGTTAATTTAAACGGTATCATTGGCTATCATTTTTGTAAGTGCCACAAAGCCTGCAACTGCTAATTGTTCTGGACGTTTGTCAAAGATAGTGTCTTCTTTTAGATTATCAGAAAGTTCAAAGGTTTTTAAACTATTTCTAATGGTTTTTCTACGCTGATTAAATACGGCTTTTACCACCTTATAGAATAATTTTTCATCTACTCCTAACGCAAGATTATCTTTTCGGGTTAAACGTAAAACACCTGAATCTACTTTAGGAGGGGGGTTAAAAACGGTAGGGGGTACGGTAAACAAATACTCGGCTTCATAAAAAGCTTGAGTTAAAACAGATAAAATACCGTAGGTTTTGCTCCCTTCTTTTGAGCAAATACGCTGCGCAACTTCTTTTTGAAACATCCCCGTAAATTCTGGTATTTGTTCCTTATTCTCTAAGGTTTTAAATACAATTTGTGTAGATATATTATAGGGAAAATTGCCCGTTACGGCATATTGTTCTGAGCCAAAAAGAGTACCTATGTCATACTTTAGAAAATCTGCTTCTACCACTTTAAAACTTCCTTTGCGTTGCAATAGGCTTGGGTTTTCTAGTAAGAAACTCTGATTTAAATAAGCAATGGATTCTTTGTCCAGGTCCATAGCGACCAAATCTATATCGTTTTTCAAGATATACTTTGTTAGTACTCCGGTTCCAGGTCCAATTTCAATTATATTTTTATAATTTTTTAGGGTTAGCGTTTCTGCTATTTGTTGCGCAATGGGTTCGTCAGTTAAAAAATGCTGTCCTAAATGCTTTTTTGCCTTAACGGGGCTTTCAGCTTTACGATCGGCTTTGTTTTGTTTGAAAAATTGTTTTTTCTTTTTCGACATTTGCGGGAACTATAAATTTATAATTAATTGGGTATTTGAACTGCTCTTACTTCTTGTTTGAAGGTGTTAATACAGCCTCACCTATCACTTCTAGTTCGGTTCTAAATGTTACAAATTTACCCGCGAATTTTTCATTGATCTCTTGATGTAAGCGGTCTGCATCTTCACTGTAGTAGACCTCTAAGGTTTCTTTGTTTGGTGTTTCATACTGTGCCGAATAGGTAACACCTCCCATTTCTTCTTCAACCAAGACTTTGCATAACTTGGCCTTGGTAAACTTCCCTGTAGCCAACATAGCTGGTATATGAGTTTCTTTCATCCAATTTAACCAGTCTAAATGAACAGCTTCTTCAATGTTTACGGTTACATTATATATATACATTTTTTCTTTTTAAGTTTTATTGTTTTAAAATGCCTCTATATTAGAGCATCTGCTATTTAATTAATGATGTCCCCTCTTAGTTTTCTAAATTCTTTTCGAGCCGTTGGAAAATAGTAACTGTCTTGATAACTGTATATTATTTTCTCGTAATGATATTTTGCTTTTTCAATGTTATCAAACACATTGCGATACATTTCCCCCAAAGCGTAATGGGCATCATCGGCCAAGATATCGTTCCCGTAAAATTCAACTATTTTCAGGTAATTAAATTCAGCTTCTTCATATTTTTTTAATTTTTCTAATAATTGTCCCTGCTTTAAAAGGGCTTCATCTTCAATTTTTTCTCCTTTGTGGTTTATTAGAATATCATCTAAAACCGTAATGGCTTCTCTGGTTTTGTTTTGGTATGCCAATAAATCTGCAGTGGCATATTTTTTTAGAGCGGTTTGTGTAGAATCCTGAAGTGAATTGTCTGATATTAATAGGCTTAATTGCATAGCGTCATTGGCTATGAGTTGCGAAGTGGAACTGCGCAATACTTTTAATTGATTCAGGGCCCAATCAAAATCGCCTTTGTAAAAACTAGCTTGTGCTACCTTATACCTTGCGTTTTGGCCTAAAACATCATTTTTTAATTCTTTCTGAATTTGGGTAAAATAGATTAAAGCCTCATTGAATTTTTTATGGTATACCAATATGTCTCCCAAAGCCATTTTCACATATGCTTTACTGTATTTATTTAAGGGCAGCTCTAAGGCTTTTTTAAGAATAGCTATGGCTTGGGTAGGGGTTTCTTTCTTAAAAGTTAAAAAATTGGCGTAGGAGGTAAGTAGTAGCAAGCTGCTCGATTTATAGCCGTAGGTTTCTAGTAAGGATTCGTACGATTTCTGAGCGTCATCTAATTGCTTATCATCAGACAATTCTAAATCAATTGCAATGATATGTAGTTGGGCATTTAGTGTAGTGTTATTTTCAATACTGTTATCAACTATATAGCTAAAAATATCTTTTGCGGTATCTTTCTCACCTTCTTTTAACGCAATGTTTCCCAAGATATTCAACCGTTTTAAGTTGCCCTCTTCAGACCTTTTGTAAATTGCTTTTTCTTGATTAAAGGCACTGTTGTACTGCTTTTGCTCTATAAATAACCAACTCAATAATTCATTCCAAATTACATCTGGATTATTCTGGGCCTGTTTTAAAACGGCTCTTTTAAATTTAATATTGTTTTCATCTTCGGCATCGGAAGAAATAAAATCATCGATGCTACGGATCACTGCAGCTAGTTCGTCTTTGTCTTGGCCTACCAGGGCTAAGTAGCTACTAAACATTTTTTCAATGGCTCCTTGTTCCCCATAAATACGCGCCAATTGAAAATTAAAATCAAATTTCGGATTTAATTCCATGGCTTTGATATAAGTTTTTGAAGCGTAGTCTAAAAGCGAATATCCTTGAAAGCGATAGCCTATACCATATCCATTATTTGGATTTTTTAATACAGATTCATAAGCAATTTCATAGTTTTTAGTAGCTTCAGCATCCTTGCCTTGTAAGGTGTAATTATGACCTAATTCTATATAATAAACCGGATGTGCATTAAGTTCTTGTAACTTCATCGCAATTAGACTCTCTGCGGCATCATAGCGCTCTAGTTGCTGGTAACAGCTTATGAGGTTCGTATAATAATCTGTACGTCTGGGGTTTTCTTCCACTAGTTTTTCGTAGAAAACAACCGCTTTTTCAAAATCCCCATCATCAAAATATTGTTTGGCCAAAAAACTATTTTGCGCAGTTATACATTGCGCAAAACAAAAGACCAAAACAAATACAAATAACTTCAAGAAATTTAATTTTCCGTAAAGATACCAAGAATATGGATAGTTGTTTATAAAACCACTTTAATCTATGGTGTCAAACCCACAATACGGAATTAATACCTCTGGTATTTTAATCCCATCTTCAGTTTGATAATTTTCTAATATCCCAGCCAAAACTCGCGGTAATGCTAAAGAACTACCGTTTAAAGTATGGGCAAATTGACTTTTTCCATTTTCATCTTTAAAACGTAATTTTAGCCTGTTGGCTTGGTAGGTTTCAAAATTAGAAACTGAGCTAATTTCTAACCATCGGTCTTGTGCCGTAGAAAACACTTCAAAATCAAATGTTAGCGCTGCAGTAAACCCAAGGTCACCTCCGCAAAGACGTAATATACGATAGGGTAGCTTAAGCTCTCTTAAGATGGTTTTAATGTGTTCTACCATACCGTCTAGGGCAGCAAAAGAATTGTTAGGGTGTTCTACGCGTACAATTTCGACCTTATCAAACTGATGCAATCTGTTTAACCCGCGAACGTGTGCTCCATAACTTCCTGCTTCTCTTCTAAAGCAAGGGGTATAACCTGTATAACAGATGGGAAAATCTTTTTCATTTACAATAGTATCCCTGAAAATATTAGTAACTGGAACTTCTGCGGTGGGTATTAAGTATAAGTCATCTGCAGTTATATGATACATTTGCCCTTCTTTGTCGGGTAATTGCCCAGTGCCATAACCAGAAACCTCATTAACCAAATGGGGAACTTGAATTTCAGTATAGCCAGCTGCTGTATTTTTGTCAAGGAAATAAGAGATGAGGGCCCGTTGTAGCCGAGCACCTTTTCCTTTGTATACAGGAAAACCGGCACCGGCAATTTTAACACCTAACTCAAAATCTATAATATCATATTTTTTAGCAAGCTCCCAATGGGGTAAGGCGTTATCTATCAATTTAGGAATGTCGCCCTCCTTAAAAATTTCTTCATTATCGTCTTCTGTACTTCCTGCAGGAACGCTAGCATGCGGTACGTTCGGAATTTGATACAGTAAAGATTGTAATTCATCTGCAGCGGTATTTAATTCTTCTTGCAGCACCTTTACCTCTTCTTTTAAAACAACAGTACGTTCTTTTAATGCCGTAGCTTCTTGCGCTTTTCCGGATTTAAAAAGCTGCCCAATTTCTTTAGATAGTTTGTTGCTTTCGGCAAGGGTATTATCTAATTTGGTTTGTGCTTCTCGGCGTTTTTCATCAAATGAAATAACGCTGTTTAGCAAAGGAGCTGCGTCGATATTTCGCTTTTTTAGGGCGATTATGATCTCTTCTTTTTGTTCACGAATAGCTTGAAGCTGTAGCATTGTTTTTTATTTGGTGGCAAATTTAGGATTAAATGTTGAAAGTTAGAAAGATTGCATGTCTAAAGTCTATTTTAATCCGAAGAAAAGATTTTAGGTATAAAAAAGAAAGCGGCTGCTAATAGCCACTCGGGAGAATCCACGAATGGTGTTTAAAATGATGCCATTCCTCCTTAGCCAAATCTACCGTAGGGTCTATAAAAGGAGCAAAAGCTTTCCCATTTATACTAACGCTAGAGCGCACAAAAACTGAAATTTCTTCATTTTTAGCCAAAGCTTCTTGTTTTAAATGCTGGGCAAACTGCCATATAAAATCGGGATAAGAGCTAACTTTTCTCTGTTGTTTGTTGGTGAGATAATCGGCCAGGTTTATCTGTTTTTTTTCTTTCGTTGTTTTGTTTATCGTAGTGAAATTAATAGTGCCACCGCGCGTACGGAGCATCATACGCCAACTCAGCCTATGTCCCTCTTCGGTCCATACCACAGCATCTTTAATAAAATGATGACGAAGAGGCAACCCTATTTGAAAGAGGAAATATACAGTCCATAGCGTATAGATCACTTTTTTTAATTTTGGTTCCTTGGGGTTAATTGTAGGATAATTTAAAGCTTTTTTAAAGAATATTTTACGTAGGGTTTGAGGCTCAAAAAAGAAGACCGTAAAGGCAAGGGCTAAATAGGGGAAAATGCCTATTTGAAATACGATGGAGTTAAACAGATGAAAAAATATAGCGATTAAAAAGGCTATTTTACGGGTAGGTTTCCAAAGTAGGGCAGGGATTATTAGGAAGTCAAAAACAATACCAAAAATAGCGATTAGTTGATGTACCCATGGTTCTTGTAATAGTCCGCCAATTAATGGGTAACCTGCCTTGTCCTGCATGAGTATTTTTATAAATCCATAATCTAGCCAATCTGCATAAAGCTTGGCTACGGAAGCAAAGGTGTAAACGATACATAATTGAAGTACGATAATCCATTTAAAGTAAGCGTACATGGTATTGCTTCTAAGTTTTGGATTGTATTTAGCATCCAAAGAATATGCTGCATTAGCTGGAAAGAAACAGAGTATACTGGCAATTAAAAGCAGTAAATAATAGTGGTTGTTGTATGCTGTTTTTTGCATCAGGTAGGCTCCGGCCCACAGAAGCGTAAAGGCGAAGATCGCAACTCTGTATTTGTAGCCTAAAGCGATGAGAATTCCCAAAGTACCCATGCAAAAAAAATAGGCATACATTCCACTACCTGTAAAAACAGACAGCCATTCAAAACCAATGAAAGTAAAGGTAAATTTAGGATCGACAAGATTTCTTTTAACCCACCCGGTTAGGAGTGCACCATAGCACTCTAAGCTAATTAAAATTCCAAAAAAAATACGGAAAAGGATTAGTCCGGCATTGTCTATTTTTTGAAAAAGAAAGGCATTCATAATTTAGATATGATGCCTGTAGCAATCTCTTGATCTTTGGTGAGTTGAATTTTTAAATCATCAACCGAGTTAAATTTTTGCTCGTCTCTGATACGCTCTAGGATGTCTACTTGAATTTTTTGGCCGTATAGATTGGCTTCAAAATTAAGGAAATGTATCTCTATACTTTGTTCAGTGCCATTTACAGTGGGGTTAAACCCAATATTCATCATGCCAAATACGATTTTTGAACCAAGTCTCGATTTTACAATATAGACTCCGTTTTTTGGAATGAGTTTATAACTTTCTTCAATATAAAGATTGGCGGTCGGGAAATTTAATTGCCTGCCCAAGCCCTTACCTTTTTTTACAACTCCTGTAAGCATATACGCGTAACCTAGGTACTTATTGGCAGTGCCAATTTTCCCAGATTCTAAGGCTTTTCTGATTTTCGTGGAGCTTACCGATACATCATCAATTTCTTGTGCAGTAATTTCTTCAACCTTAAAATCAAAAGTGAACCCAAAGTTTCTTAGGTCATTAATGTCGGCGTTTCGGTTTCTGCCAAACCTATGGTCATACCCAATAATTATACTTTTTATTTTTAATTTATTTACCAATACATCACGAACAAATTCAATAGCACTTAATCGTGAAAATTCCTTGGTAAATGGGTGAATGATAAGATAATCGAGTCCTGTTTTTTCTAGAATCTTTACCTTTTCCTCTATCGTATTTAATAATTTTATATTACTATCTTGCTGCAAAACCATTCTTGGATGTGGAAAAAAAGTAAGTACGGTTGCATTTATTTCAAGAAGCTTGGCATTATTTATGAGACGTTCAAGTATCTTTTTATGTCCAATGTGCACACCGTCAAAAGTGCCAATGGTAATAACGGAGGATTGATTTTTATCGAATTTGGAAATGCTTTGGACTGTTACCACGGTATAAAATAATAAAAAGACTATTTTTAGTCTATAAATTGCTTTGTATGATTACAAAACTACGTCTTGTTTTTTCAATTACCATATTATTTGGGAGCTTTTACGGCTTTACCCAAGATAATTATTGGAAATCAGGAACCTTGCAGCCTACAACAGTTGCTAATTCAGTGCAGGATTTGGATGTAAACAAGGCAAAATCCTTTGTTTTGGATGAGGTTCTTTTTTTAAATAAATTAGAAGAAAGCACACAGAACAAAGGTTCACGAATCGTATATTTCCCTACTGTAGATGGCCAATTAGAGGCATTTACTGTACAGGAGCATGCTGTTTTTGCTCCAAAACTGGCCGCGAAATACCCAGGGATAAAATCTTATATTGGCTATGGGGTTTCAAACCGGGAAGATCGAATACGGTTTAGTATGTCGCACAAAGGGCTGCAGAGTATGGTGGTTCATGGAGATCAAAAAAAATCCACTTTTATGCAGTTGGCCGAAACCAATAAAGGAGTTTATGTGGTGTATTCTCGGGATGCAAAAGATGTGAAAAATGATTTTCTATGTGAAACCCAATCAATTTTAGAAAAAACAGTAGGCTCTAAAGCCTCAAAATTAGTAGACGATCAAATGTTGCGAACCTACCGCCTGGCAATTTCAGCTTCTGGGGAGTATACCAACTACCACGGAGGTTCCAAAGCAGATGCTTTGGCGGCAATCAATGCGACATTGACACGGGTAAATGAAGTTTTTGAAGTTGATTTGGGTATACGATTAGAATTAATAGCAACTACAGATCAAGTAATTTATACAGATGCAGCTTCAGATCCGTATACCGGAAGTTTAAATACAGAGGCTCAAAATACGTTTACAACGGTAATTGGTTCGGAAAATTATGATGTGGGCCATCTATTTCATCAAGGTCCTAATGGGGGAAACGCGGGTTCTGTAGGGACCGTATGTAATGATAATTGGAAGGGTAGGGCTTATTCCTCGAGTAGTGTGCCAGAAGGTGAATTGTTTGATATGGATTATGTTGCACATGAAATAGGTCATCAATTTGGGGCAAATCATACATGGTCTTTTGAATCTGAAGGTACTTTTGTGCAAGCAGAGCCTGGTAGTGGTTCTACAATTATGGGATATGCAGGGATTACGGATGGAAATAATGTTGCAATGAATGGGGACGATTATTTTCATTACTACAGTATTTTTCAAATAGCGGAGTATATTCAAAGCGCAAGCTGTGGCGTACCTACCCCTATTACGAACAATCCACCTTTGGTGTCTCCTTTGGCTAATTATGTGATCCCTAAAGCAACTGCATTTGTACTAAATGGAGAAGCAACAGATATAGATGCTCTAGATGTGCTTACCTACACTTGGGAGCAACTGGATGATGGTGTAGTTACAAGAGCAAATTTTGGTCCGGAGAATCCAAGTGGCGCTAATTTTAGATCCCTGAAACCTACCACTAGTCCAGAGCGTTATTTCCCTGAGTTGGAACGTGTTTTACAAGGGAATTTAACCCAGATTAATCCGCCTGAGGGTTCTAGTTGGGAGACAGTTTCTAATGTTGAACGCGATCTTAATTTTGCATTTACAGTAAGGGATAATGTGGTAGGTGGCGGACAAGTGGCTTCAGAGACTATGCATGTACGCGTTGTGAATGCGGCGGGTCCTTTTGTTGTTACCTCACAAGCTACAAATGTAAGCTACCAATCGGGTTCAAGTCAGCAAGTGACGTGGGATGTGGCCAATACACATATTGCACCGGTAAATGCCCAAACCGTATCTATTTATTTGTCTACAGATGCGGGCTTAACTTTTACTAGATTACTGGCCGAAGATGTTCCCAATGATGGAGCTCAAATGGTTCAAATACCTAGCGTTGCAACCGCTACAGCAAGAATAAAGGTTAAGGCGAGTAACAATGTGTTTTACGCTGTAAATTCTACCAATTTTACGGTAACCAATGCCAATGTAGAGCTTCAGTTTGCTGCCTTGGAACATACGGTTTGCCAACCGGCAGATTTGGTGGTTCCTTTTGTCTATAAAACAAACAATGGATTTACGGAAACATCAACCTTTAGCGTTAACGGTGCTCCGGCTAATTTAGGAGTAACATTTTCTTCAAATACGGCCACAGTAAATAACACGAATCTTACAATTGAATTTTCTAATACAGCGGCGGTAGCAGACGGAAACTATGCCTTAACAATATTGTCTGCCTCACAAAATAACACCACTCCTGTTACCGTGAATTTAACTATAAATAATACGGATTATAATGATGTAGTATTGTTATTGCCTTTGAATGCTGCAACTGAAGTTGATATGGGCGGACCCTTATTTTGGGGACAAAATGACAATTATACGTCCTATGATGTGGAGATTGCTACGGACAATGCCTTTGCTACTATAGTAGAAACGGCCACTACATTATTTACGTCCTATAATCCTATAGATTTGCAGCCTGAAACGCTGTATTATTGGCGTGTGAAACCTAAGAATGAGTGCGGAGAAGGGGTTTTTGGGCCAGCCTTTAGTTTTACAACGGCCTTGGTGAGTTGTATGGATAAGGGTACAGAAGACTTGCCACAAGAAATTTCAAACATCGGTACACCTACCGTGTTGTCTAAAATTACTTTTCTAGATGATTTGCCTATTTCTGATGTAAACGTGACCCTTAATTTAACACATTCGTTTTTGGCAGATTTAACCATTAGTTTAATATCCCCTCAGGGAACTAGAGTAGTGTTAACATCAAATTCATGTGGTGATTACCAAGATATAAACGCAGTTTTTGATGATGCTGCAGATAATTTTGAATGTGGCGCAGGAGGTGGAGCAGCCATAAATGGTACAGTAAAGCCATTAGGTTCTCTGGCTTCGTTAAACGGGGAGTCTCTTTTGGGTGATTGGATTTTAGAGGTAAAAGATGGTGCATCATCTGATGGGGGACAGGTGATAGATTTTGCTTTGAACATCTGTGTTGCTGGTAGTTTCAGACCCGATGCAGATAACGACGGCATTTTTGATGATGGGGATGATTTGTGCTTGGGAACACCTCAGGGTGCTTCTGTAAATTTAAATGGGTGTGCCATCTATAGGTATGCGCCGGATAATTTTTCGATAGTGGTAAAGAGTGAATCTTGTAGTATTGCCAATAATGGAGAAGTGCTTATTGAAGCAGTAACACCTATGAATTATGCTGTACGTATTTCAGAAGGTCAGCCAACGAACTTTACAGATGCTATATCACTTTCAAACTTAGAAGCAGGGGTGCATACCATCTGTATTACAGGAAGCAATGGTAGTATAACGTATGAGCCTTATTGTGTAGATGTAGTGATCACAGAACCTGATGATTTAAATGTTTTTTCTACCCTGAGTATAGACGGTAGACAGGTAGAAGTTGAGCTTAGTGGTGCAAGATTGTATTCCATAGAATTGAATGGTGTATTGGAGCAAACCGAAATAGGTAGTCATCAATTAAAGCTTAAAAACGGATTGAATACGCTAAAAATATATACGTCCCTGGAATGTCAAGGTGTGTATGAAGAACGCTTTTTTGTGTCTAGTAAACCTGTAATTTCTCCGAACCCAGTGGCTGATTTTACCACGGCTTATGTTGGACCTGTTTCAGGGAGTGTTAAGGTTGCTATTTATACCTTTGGTGGGAGTCTAATACAGCAAAAGAACTACAGTGTGGCCAATGGAAAAATAACTATGGAATTGTCTGGTCTTGCTAAAGGAATGTATATTGTGTACTTTGAAGGAACTGAAATTATAGGAGCAACCAAATTAATTAAGAAATGAAAAAATTACTGATTTTATGCTGTGTTGTTTTGTTTGTAGGTTGTAAAAAATCACCCAAACCACCTAAGGCAGCGCAATTGGTTTATCCTTTGCAAAACTCGGAATGTACAACAGGAGTAGATGTTGCAAATACGGATAAAAGTGAAGTGGAGTTTAAGTGGGATGCGTCTAGTAGAACAGACTTTTATGAGCTTAAGGTGACTAATCTTAGTACAAATCTTACCCAAACCCTCATAACGGGGCAAACTTCGTTAAAAGTTGCTTTAGATAAAGGATTGGCCTATTCTTGGTTTGTAACCTCTAAAAGTGATGAGCTTTCAGAAACTGCCGCAAGTACTATTTGGAAATTTTATAATGCAGGGGTAGAAACTACATATCCTCCTTTTCCTTCAGAATTATTAGCGCCTAAATCTGGGCAAACCGTCTTTAAGGATTTAAACAATGAAATTAAATTGGAATGGTCAGGTGCCGATGTAGAAGATGACTTACTTGAATTTAAAGTGTATTTTTCTAATACAACGCCACCCACGGTATTGGTGGCGACCAATAGTCCAGAAAATACTGAAACTATGGTTTCTGTAACAGCTGCTACTATTTACTATTGGAAGGTAATTGCTACGGATGTAGCTGGGAACTCTTCGGATTCTGGGATTTACGAATTTAAGGTACGCTAATTAGGTATTGTTAAAAACATTCATCGTGTCTTTGATGCCTGCTAGAACAAAGGATTTAATAAGGTCTACGGATTTATTTAAACGTTCTGGAAGTTTGTCTCTTTCTTCCTCATTCCATTCCCCTAAAACATAATCTACCTGTCTGCCTTTTCCAAAATCGGCTCCCACACCAAAGCGGTATCTATTGTAAGTGGTGGTTTGTAAAGTGTTTTGGGTGTCTTTTAAACCATTATGTCCACCATCACTCCCTTTTGTTTTAACGCGAATAGTGCCAAATGGCAGGTTTATGTCGTCTGTAATAACTAATAAATTTTCTAAGGGTATCTTTTCTTTTTCTAGCCAGTAGCGGATGGCCTTACCACTTAAATTCATATAGGTGGAAGGTTTTAAAAACAAGATAGTCCGTCCTTTTATTTTAAAACTAGTTACGGCCCCTAATTTTTGGGGTTCAAAAAGTAAGGACTCGCTTTTTGCAAAGCCATCTAAAATTTTAAAACCAATATTATGGCGAGTTTCGGAATATTCTGAGCCTATGTTTCCTAAGCCAACTACTAAAAACTTTTTCATTATATCTGTTTCTTCTAAATAGGATGAGGTTTTTGTCTCAAAAAGTGATTTAATTAATTGTAGTATCATGGTACGTAATAAAGGCTAAAAATACAAAAGCATCCTGAAACTTGGTGAATTTCCAAGACAGGATGCTTTGTTTTGTTTTTGCAAAGGGTTACTCAGCAGCGTCAGCAGCCGGAGCTTCTTCAGCACCTTCTTCACCTTCTTCCTCGTCCTCTTCTGCAACAATGTTACGTGAAGATTTCACTTGTACCACTACTGTAGTATCTGGGTGTAAAATAGTAAAATCATCATTTAATAAAGATGAAACCGCGATGTTAGCACCAATTTTTAATTTTGATATGTCTACATCAAAGAAATCTGGCAAATTAGCAGGTAATGCTTTAATTGTAAGTTTTCTTTTTCTAAACAATAATCTACCACCGTTTCTAACTCCAGGAGAACTACCTGTTAAACGAACTGGAATATCCATAGTTACCAATTTGTCATCAAACAACTGATAAAAATCTATGTGAATAATTCTATCTGATACTGGGTGAAACTGAATGTCCTGTATAACAGCATTCAATTTTTCTCCATTTTCCAAATCGATCACAACGGTGTGTGCGTTTGGAGTGTACACTAAGTGTTTGAACGCTAGTTCTGGCGCTGAAAAGTGTAGTGGCTTGTCTCCTCCGTATAACACGCAAGGAACCAGTCCAGCATTACGTAAGGCTTTTGTTGCTTTCTTGCCCACGCTTTCTCTTTGTGATCCTGTAATTGTAATTGACTTCATTATATATATTTAATTAATATTAAAATTCTATTTCTTATTCTTTAACGATGCGTTACATTAAAAATTTTGAACTTATAGAAGTATTGTTATGTACTCTAGTCATAACATCCGCAAATAATTCGGCAGAATCTAGCACTCTTATTTTAGAACTTTCTTTTTTTAACGGAATTGAATCTGTTACAATAAGCTCTAGCAATTGTGATTTTTCTATTTTTTCATAAGCATCACCCGATAATAAGGCGTGTGTGGTAATTGCTCTAACGCTAAGAGCACCTCTTTTCATCATTAAATCTGCTGCTTTTGTTAGGGTTCCTGCAGTGTCTACCATATCATCTACAAGAACAACATTTTTACCTTCTACATTACCTATAAGTTCCATATGTGAAATAATATTGGCTTTTTCTCTTTGCTTGTAGCAAATAACAACATCACAATTTAAAGCCTTAGAATAGGCATAAGCTCTTTTAGAACCACCCATATCAGGGGAGGCAATGGTTAAATTATCTAGATTTAAGCTCTTTAAATAAGGTAAAAACAAAGTAGAAGCAAACAAATGATCCACAGGTTTTTCAAAAAAACCTTGAATTTGATCGGCGTGCAAATCCATTGTTATAATTCGAGTAGCACCTGCTGTTTCCAGCATTTTAGCTACTAGTTTAGCAGCAATAGGGACTCTAGGTTTGTCTTTTCTGTCTTGCCTTGCCCAACCAAAATAAGGCATAACAGCAGTGATATGTCTAGCAGATGCTCTTTTAGCAGCATCTAACATTAACAACATTTCCATTAAATTTTCCGAACTAGGATTTGTTGATCCTATGATAAATACTCTAGCCCCACGAACCGACTCTTCAAAAGAAGGCTGAAACTCACCATCACTATACCTCGAAAACTTTACGATACCTAATTTACTGCCGAATGCTTTGGCAATTTTTTCGGCCAAAACAGTACTCTGTGTACAGGCAAAAATTTTAGGATCAGGAACAAAGTAAGGTGTGGTCATGTTGTTGTTTTCTATCTAGGTCGTTATCAGGATTTTAATAGCCTTTTTGTAAGGAGGTGCAAATTTAAATATTTATTTATTCATGCTAAAGAATATTTGTTCTTATTTTTTGCGAATAACTAGAAATTTATTTTATTTTTGCAAACCCTTACGGAATGCTCGAGTGGCGGAACTGGTAGACGCGCTGGATTCAAAATCCAGTTCTTCGGAGTGTGGGTTCGATTCCCACCTCGAGTACAAAAAAAACCTTCCTTTTACAGGAGGGTTTTTTTATGTCTTTTTTTTAAAATTAAAACTCCAAAAGCCTACTATTTAGACAAAGTAGGTTTTCCTTTGAGATATCCCAATTTTTTAAGAAACACATCGGTGTCAAACATAGTTGCGTTGAAATTTTTATCACTACTATTCTTTCTAAAGTAACTCCCATTAAAAAACCCATGCCCTTCGCCCTTAAAAGCAATCAATTTGCAGTCATTTCCATTGGCTTTCATTAAGCTTGTAAAACGTTCTGCATTCTCAAAGGGAACCGTGGTGTCTGCCGTACCGTGAAATATTAACATGGGTGGGCTATTTTTTTTAACTTGATGGGTAGGCGAAATTTCGGTCTCTCGTCCTTTTAGTTTTTCGTTGCCATACCCTTTGTCTGTGGTATCTAAAACTGGATTATAAGCTACAACAGCATTGGGTATAGAACTTATGGTTAAGTCTTCGGCAGTACTTTCATTGTTTGTAATAAGCGCAGTGCAGACTGCAATATGTCCGCCTGCAGAACCACCACTGGCTACAATTTTGTTTGGGTCTATATTTAGTTCCTTGGCGTGAGCTCGTACCCAACGAATAGCAGACTTACCATCTTCAACACATTTAAAGGGCGAAGTGCCATGTATGCTTTTTATTCTATATTCGGCACTAATGGCCAGGATGCCTCTACTTGCTAAATATTTGGCTTGTTGGTAAAATTGTCTGGGATGACCACCAGACCAACCACCTCCAAAGAAAAAAACGATAGCGGCTGTTGGTTTTTTACCAATTGTTTTGGTTGGATAAAAAATATGAAGTTTTAAATCGGTGTCGCCTATTTGTTTGTAAGATACTAGGGTGTCTGGTAAAAGGGCTACTTGAGCAATAGCGTTTTCAGCGATCACAAAAAGCAGTAGGGTAATCGCTAGAAATTTTAGGTTTTTCATAGAATGACTTTAAAAGGATAAAGTTAGTGGTTTTAATTTTATTTGAGGGGTATTGTTCCGTTGCGATATAGATCTAAGGCCTGATGCACTAGCAATGCAATAGTTTGTTGTGGAAGATCTTTGGTTGGGTTTATCCGGAATATTTTCATTCTGGCACGCGTGCCAACCTCTAGCTTTGGGTGGGAAAGGTGTTGCCCTTCTACAAAAAGAATATAGGGTTCCTTTGTTTTTTTATCGACCCACAAATAGCAAAACATTTTTTTCTTGAATGAAAAACAAGGCATTCCGTATTTTTTTGTTTCTGTGATGGCCATATCCTGATGTAGAATAATGGCACGTAAGCTTAGCAAACAACTTTTGTTTGGTTCTTCTTTGCTGTTATAGAAAAGATCTGTTTCTTTCATTTTTAGTAAACTACGCTTGTAGGCAGTGGGTGTTAAAGATACTTATGCGAACCATCACAATTTGGCATTTTTTTAGAGTGTCCGCAAGTGCAATCGTGTATGCCTTTCCCATCTAAGATTCGTGATTCATATTTTTCTATCCGAGCCACACGTGTTTTGGATTGTTTGGCCGCTAAAAAATAGAGATTGTAGGCCCGTTGTCTTCCTGGTGTTAAGCTATTAAAAGCTATTTTTAGGGTCGGATTTTGCTTTAATTTGCTTTGCAGTTCTTCAACAAGTTGCAGCGTTGTATTGTCTTTAAAAGCTACTTTTAAACCCGATTTTTCAATGGCTATGGCTTCTTGAATATAGGCTATTATAATTGGTTTTAACCGAATTATTTCTCCTGATGTGGTGAATTTTAGGAGTCGAGCCGATTGGGTATGTTCTCCCGGTTTTTCAAGGAATTCTTTGGGGTCTTTTAACAGGGCTCCTTTAATAAAACTTAGGGCGCAATAATTTTTAAAGGTTGCTAATAACACAACATTGCTGTTATTATAAGTGTAGCAGGGTTGGCCCCATTTCAATTCTTCGGTTAGGCCGCAGTCTAGAATAATGCTTCTTAAGAGGGTTAATTCTTTAGGCCAAATTTTGACTTTACTTAAATATTCATCAACTTTAGGGTTCATAAGCCTTAGGTCCTTTTTAAGGGAAATAATGTACAATAATTATGAAAAGCAGACCAATTTTTCAGAAACTTTTTAAAAATGAAAAGAACATTATTTTTAGTTTTGCTTGTTGCAACTATTACTAGCTGTGCAGAAAAAAAGGAAACCAAAAGCTTTAAAGTTTTGGCTTGGAATATTTTTCACGGAGCCAACGATATTGAGAACGGACAGGAAAATGCCATTCAGATCCTAAAAGAACTAAATCCAGATATTATTTTAATGGTAGAAACCTATGGCTCGGGTAAGAACATCGCAGACGCTCTGGGGTATAATTTTCATTTGGTAGCGCAAAAAGGCACAGCTTTGGATGATAAAGGGGTGAACTTATCCATTATTTCAAGGTTTCCTTTTGGGGAACGGATAGATACGGACTTTCCTTTTTTCTTGGGAGGGAGAGAAATTCTGGTTCACGATCAAAAGATGCGATTTTTTTCAAATTGGTTTCATTATGCACCTTGGCATGCAGAACCAGAAAAAATGGGGAAGTCAGTGGAAGAGCTTTTAGCATGGGAAAAAACAGGAGCCAAATATGAAATGATTCAGAAAGTGTTGCCTTATATTAAAACCTATGCAGCGGAAGCCGATTCTATTCCGATGATTTTTGGCGGAGATATGAATGCTCCTTCGCACTTAGATTGGGGAGAAAGTACCAAAGACATACACAATGGGTTGGTAGTACCGTGGTATACCACAAAGGTGTTAGAAGGTATTGGTTTAACCGATAGTTATAGGTTTGTAAACCCAAAACCCCTGAAACACCCTGGGATAACTTGGCATTCTAAAGGGGAGCCCGATGCCCATAGAATCGATTATATCTTTTATAAGAGCCCTAAAATAAAGGCCGTAGCATCTACTTCTTATAAAGTATTTTTTAACGAACCCTTTATTATTAACGGCAAGGAAATTATGTATCCATCAGATCACGGAATGGTGATTACAACTTTTGAAATTAAATAGTTTTTATACGAT
Organism: Cellulophaga sp. F20128; assembly: GCF_023015805.1. GTDB lineage: Bacteria > Bacteroidota > Bacteroidia > Flavobacteriales > Flavobacteriaceae > Cellulophaga. Next base: position 121,781 of record NZ_JALKBA010000001.1, on the reverse strand, counting down.
TTAACAGATGATAAAAAAGAATTCAATACTCGTTTACACCTTACTATTAGTAAGCAGTTTTGTCTTTTCACAACAAAAAAATAAAAAAATACTCTTTGTTATTGTTGATGGAATTTCTGCAGATGTTTTGGAGAAAATAGAAACCCCTAATTTGGATACAATTGCAAGATTCGGGGGTTATACAAGAGCCTATGTTGGTGGAGAAAAAGGAGGGTTTTCGCAAACACCTACTATTTCTGCTGTTGGGTATAATAGTTTGTTAACAGGTACCTGGGCGAACAAGCATAATGTCTGGGGGAATGGCATTAAAAATCCTAATTATAAGTATTGGACCATTTTTAGATATGTGCAAAAGTATAAACCCAAACTAAAAACGGCTGTTTTTTCTACTTGGCTAGACAATAGGACCAAGTTGGTAGGGGAGGGCATGTTAGCAACAGGAAGCCATCAATTGAATTATTCTTTTGATGGCTTTGAACTCGATACCATCAATTTTCCACACGGAACCGATAGAGATTATATTCGTAGGATTGATGAACATGTGACCAACGAAGCCACTAGATATATTAAAGCCGAAAGTCCAGATGTATCCTGGGTGTATTTGGAATATACAGATGATATGGGGCACCAATTTGGGGATAGTGAACAGTTTTATGGTGCCATTAGATTGATGGATGACCAAATTGGAAGGTTGTGGAGTGCCTTGCAATTTAGAATGAAAAATCACAATGAAGATTGGGAAATTTACATTACTACCGACCATGGTAGAAATGGAGATACCGGGCAAGGGCATGGCGGGCAAACAGATAGAGAACGACTTACTTGGATGGTTACCAATGCAGTAAATTTGAATCAGTATTTTAAAGAAAGCCAACCGGCAATTGTAGATATACTACCAACAATGTTGCGGTCCTTAAATATAAAGCCTACTAAAGCCCAATTGTGGGAAATAGACGGTACACCAATAACTGGAAAAGTTTCGGTGACCAATGCAAAGGCTGTACGCAACAAAGCATCCTTAGATATAACATGGACAGCTTTGGATAAAAATGGTAAGGTAAAAATATGGGTGAGTACAACAAATACTTTTGCTGAAGGTGAAAAAGACAACTATTTGCTTCTGGCAAAATCCAAATTAGGCAGTGAAAAAGTAAAGATAAATGTAAGCGAATTACCATCAGACTTTTATAAGATAGTCGTTGAAGGTAAGCATAACAGCAGTACTACTTGGATGGTTAGTAAAAAGGAAGAATAAACTATGTAGTCTGTACCATTCAAGACTAGGTGGTGTATAGAATTTCACAAACCACAAAATTGGGTGGTTTTACATCTTATTTTTTATAAATAACAACAGTTTTTTAAGCTGTCTAAGAATGCATCAGACCATGTGGTTTGTGAAATTTGTATACTAGCTTTTATTTAGCCTCTTTAATTCCTCTTATTTTTTCAAAAGCGTCTGAAAGTTCTTTCAATTTTTCAGGGTTTTCTGTTGCTAAATTATGTTGTTGTTCAAGGTCTTCTTTTAAATTATAAAGTTGCGGTTCTATGTCATTTCCTATTTCAATATTCACAGATTTAATTAAAGCATTTCCTTTATGTGGAGGAATATATGCCCAATCTCCGCTGCGGAATGCCGTCCTTGAGGTAGCTTCAATAACGAGTTCTTTTCTTCCGTTATCACTTTTACCCATAAAAACATCCAAAAGGTTATGACTGTCTGGACCTTGATCCTTACTTCCAACCAGTGCAGCTATAGAAGTTAGTAGGTCTATTTGTGAAACGAGTGCGTCTGAAGTTTTAGGTTGAATCTGTCCTTTCCAATAGGTGATAAAAGGAACTCTTGCACCTGCTTCAAACAAACTGTATTTTCCACCCCTCAGTTTTCCAGCGGGCTTGTGGTTTCCTATTTTTTCAACAGCATCATCATAATACCCGTCATTTAGAACAGGGCCATTATCACTAGAAAATACAATTAGGGTATTTTCTAATATTCCTTCTTTCTCCAATGTTTTAAGCAATTCACCAATACACCAATCTGCCTCAACAATAACGTCTCCTCTTGGTCCCATACCCGATGCACCTACAAAACGAGGGTGTGGTGTTCTTGGTACATGGGGTTGCTGTAATGCGTAGTACAAGAAGAAAGGTTTGTTCTTATGTTCAGATACATATTGCTGTGCTTCCTTTAAAAAGTAATCAGCCATGTCTTCATCTACCCATTTGGCTTTTTCGCCACCTTTCATAAATCCAATTCTAGGTATGCCATTTACAATACTATTGTTATGGCCGTGATGCCATTTCATTTTTAAAAGTTCAGGATTCTCTTTGCCTGTAGGTTCTCCCTCAAAATTTTTCTTATAACTTATTTCAATTGGGTCGTTCGGGTCTAGACCAACTACCGCGCCATTTTCAATGTATACAGTAGGCACACGGTCTTGGGTAGCTGCCATAATATTGCTGTAATCAAAACCAACTTCATTGGGTCCTGGAGCAATAGTTTGGTTCCAATCTACATTTCCGTTCCCTAAGCCTAAATGCCATTTGCCAACAATACCCGTGAAATACCCTTGTTTTTGGAGCATACTAGGAACTGTTAATTGTGCGGTATCTATTATTAAAGGTGCTGTTCCTGGAAGGATATGCGCTTTGCTATTTCGCCAAGGATACATGCCTGTTAAAAGGGCAAATCTACTGGGGGTACAGGTAGCTGATGACGCATAGCCATTGGTGAATTTTACGCCGCCATTGGCTAAAATATCCATGTTAGGAGTTTTAAGCTCGGTGGCGCCATAAGCCCCCAATTCTCCATAACCTAAATCATCGGCATAGATGAATATGATATTCGGTTTTTTGGTTTCTTCTGCAGAGCTTGTGGCTGTATTTTCTTTATTCTTTTCCTTGCATCCTGATATAAGTAGGGTAAAAATCGCTAAAAATACGAAGGGAATGTTTCTTGTTTTTTTCATAAGTGGTATTAATAATTAGTTTTCATTTATAAAATTTATTCGTCTAAGTAGAACGTCTCCTTCTTTGGCAACCCACTCTTGGTTAAAAAGTGATTTTGGAATATTGAGTTCAAATTCAGGAAGCATTGTTTTGATTAAGGCAACGGAATTGAGCATTAAGTTCGCTTCCGCTTCTGAGGTGGCATTTTTAAGAATATCTATGAACAGTGCTTTTGGAACATGTTGACCGCTTAATGCTAAAAATTCTGCAGCCCGCATCCGTACCAAACCATTGTTGTCTAGAGCAGCTATTTTATGCGCTTTCCTGTAAAAAGTTTGCGCTTTTTGTCCAAATGAGGTACATACTATAAGTCCCCAATACCTTTTCCAAGGATCAGTAGATTTTAAAGCCTCGTTAATTTTTGATTTAGCTTTAGAAAATGGTAAATATTCTAAATCGGCAATAGCTACCAAATCTGCAATGTTTTCTTTGTTGTTTTGCCCAAATAGAACCGGATTGGAAAGCCCTTCTTCTAAAAAATAGGATTCTGGATAAAAGCTTAGATCGGGCATGGCAATAACCTTTTGTTTTAGACTTGCTCTAAGGTCTTGTAATACGTATTGGTACTCAGATTTATTGGCTAAATTATGAGTTTCATACGGATCGTTTTCAAGGTCATATAATGCTTCGGCGTCACGTTTCCTAAAAAATTGTTGTTGAATTTGGTTTAGGGACCCCGCTTTGAATAAATCTTCCCACTCTTTGTAAGCCGCCATTTTATAACGGTAAAAATTAAACAACCCATCAATATTAAATGGTTGATAATTTCGGATGTACTTGTATTTTAATTTCCGTAGCGAACGGACCAAATCGTATTTTTCATCAAACCGATCTGCATAACCAAAGGCAGTATTTTTATTCTCTAAATTGGCCAATGTAATTCCCTTTCCAAGGAAAGGTCTGCCGTCCATTTCCTCGGGAATAGGTATGCCAGCCAAATGCAAAACTGTTGGGCCTAGATCTATAAACTCAACAAACGTATCTGTTCTTGTTCCTGTTTTAAATGGAAGCAAATGCTTCCATTTTTCCGGTGCGTAAGCAACCATGGGTACATGTAGGCCGGTTTCATATAAATAACCTTTACTTCTAGGCAATACACCGCCGTGATCACCATAATAAAAAATAATGGTATTATCCAGTTCTCCATTTTTCTCAAGCTCCTTTAAAAATGCTCCTATTTGTTCGTCCAATGCCTTGTGTTTCTCTAGGTAAACGGAATTTGTAAATCTAAAAGTCGGTGTATTTGGATGAAAAGGAAAAACGTTCTGTTCTGGTTGGTCTACGATTTGGCTTTCAGGAAAATGAAGTGATCCCTCATGTGTTACTCCAAAATTTTGAACATGAAAGAAGGGTTGTCCGGCGGTTCTATTCTTGTAGCTTGCTTTTCTTGACGAATCATCCCAAACATCATCCGATTTAATGAGGTTATAATCTTCTTTGGCGTTATTGGTAGTATAATACCCTGCAGTTCTTAGGTAATGCGGAAACATTTTTAAACCTGTTGGTAGTGGGGCTAATTTAGTTTTCCTGTGGTATTGTGCACCAATTCTGGGAGCGTAGCATCCAGAAATAATAGTACTTCTAGCCACCGAACAAACGGGCGCATTAGAGAAGGCATTATTAAAAACAACGCCTTTTTTAGCCAGGGCTTCAATATGTGGTAACTCAGCGCCTCCTTCCTGGTATAATTGTAAATAATGCGTAGAATTATCTTCAGAAACGAGCCATACTATATTGGGTTTGTCTGATGCTGATTGTCCATTTGTTTTTAAAAACAAAAAGAATGAAAAAGTAGATAATAGGAAAATTTTTGTAGCTCTAATTGAAAGATATCGTATCACAGTTTAATTTATTTCAAATAAATATGAAGCTATAAAAATAGATGTATTGTGTTCAATATGCAATGAAATTTAGTGAAATTTAGAAAGGGTTTAAGATTGATGGTTAATACTTTAGTATTTCATATTCAATATGTTTGTGAAGTGTTAGGAGTTGGGTAGGAAGAAGGAAGTTGCCATCGTAAGGGCATCTACAATAGTGTTTTTACAGTGACAGCACTAAGGGTTAGTGTTTTGAGGTGCTTAAAATTTGTAGGATTTTGGTAAAACTTTGGGTGTAGATGCTCAATATGTAGCATGAACAAAAACTTAATAAAACGCATTGTGTATTTAATGAGGGGATACAATGAAAAAACAGTAACTTTAAAATCAGATTAAGATGGTATGGCCGTCATGGGTTTACGTATAAATAGATAGTAGTATGAAATTATTTTTAACACTTGTGTTCTTCGGAATAGTAACCTTAAATACCAATGCTCAAGAGCTTCTTGTAGAAGCAGAAAGTTTTGATGATCCGGGAGGTTGGGTTGTAGACCCTCAGTTTGTGGAGCAAATGGGTTCTCCATATCTTATGGCACACGGTATGGGTAAAGTTGTGAAGAATGCTAGAACTAAGGTGAATTTTACAAAAAAAGGAAAATATCATATTTGGGTACGTACTATGAACTGGTCTCCGGGAGAATGGGATGCCCCAGGAAAGTTTAAGCTAAAGGTAAATGATAAATTATTCGAGAAGTCTTTAGGATTACGCTCGGGCTGGGGTTGGGAATATGTAGGAGAGTTAGCTTTGGTAGCAAACAAGCCTACTCAATTAGAACTATTAGATGAAACCGGGTTTAATGGTAGGTGTGATGCAGTGTATTTTTCAATGTCGGATAAAGCACCACCTTCTGCATTGGAAAAAATAGCGACCTGGCGCAAAACGGTTACTGCCGAAACAAATATTCCAGAAATTACTAAATATTATGATTTGGTTGTGGTTGGTGGGGGAATAGCTGGTTGTGCAGCGGCTATAGCAGCTGCCGAGCAAAACCTTAGCGTGGCTTTAATTCATGATAGGCCTGTTTTGGGAGGTAATGCAAGTAGTGAAATAAGAGTGCATACCTTAGGAATTTATGGGCATTTTGAACGCATTTTAAAAATGCTAGATACTGAACATTACCCAAATGGTTCTTCAAAAGCAAAACTAGATCAAGAAAAAAGAGATAAAAATGTTAAGAGCTTTAGTAATATTGACTTGTTTTTAAACTGGAGGGCTTATGATGCTAAAGCGTATAGTGATGTTATTCGGTTTGTAGATGCAAGGCAGACAGCTACTGGGGAAAGATTGAGGTTTGGAGCTCCTTTGTTTGTAGATGCTACTGGAGATGGTTGGATAGGGTATTGGGCTGGAGCCGAGTTTTCTTATGGCAGGGAAAGTAAGGATACTTATGGTGAAGAATGGGATAAGTGGGGCGAATTGTGGAGTCCTAAAGAAGCTGATGATGCCGTGATGGGATCTTCTGTACTGTGGCAATCTAAAAAAGCAAATCAAAAACAAAATTTCCCAAATGTTCCCTGGGCAATGACGGTAGCAAAAAACCATACAGCCATAAATGGCGAATGGTATTGGGAATTTAGCAGGAATGATTTAAGTCAAATTGAGGACGCAGAAGAAATACGAGATCATATGTTAAAGGCTATTTATGGGTCTTTTGCCAATGCAAAGCAACTCGTTAAAAATGATAGTTTAACCTTAGATTGGGTTTCTTACCTAGTGGGGAAAAGAGAATCTAGAAGGTTAATTGGGGATCATATATTTACCTTTAAAGATGTTGTTGATGAAAGGAAGTTTCCGGATGCTGTAGTTATAGAAACTCGAGAAATTGATGTGCATTATCAAAAAGTATTAACCGATGAACAGCATCCTGATTTTATGTCTGAAGCGTTATTTTATAAAACTCCAGAGTATTATATCCCCTATAGAAGCCTGTATTCCAAAAATATTTCCAATCTATTTATGGCGGGGCGGAATTTTAGTTGCTCTCATATTGGATTGGGCGGACCTAGAGTAATGCGTACAACGGGGCAAATGGGAGCAGCTGTTGGTTTTGCTGCAGCATTATGTAAAAAGCACAAGGTAAACCCTAGAGAAATATACACAAATTATTTGAAGGAGTATATGGATTTAATAGCATCTCAGAAGAATAGACTTATACAAAATACCAAGAAATGAAAATTGTAATTAGAATCATTTTTCTGGTTTTTATTTCTTTTTTAATGCAATGTGCCCTACCCAATTTAAAAGTAAAAAAGGATTCTACCTTGGTTAAAAAACCTGCGTTTTATGATTTAGGATGGGAGCCGAATACTAAGTTAAGCAAGGGACATTTGCCTATTTTTATTGAGACTGATACGGTAGGGCGGCAACAATTGTTTGTGCTATCAAATAACAATACTCCTGTTTTATATAGTGCCCAAATAACCACCCCGGTTTGTGCTGATGGGGATTGTAAGTTAATGAATATTACGTTGTATTGGACCCTTTTAGGGGATTATGCTGGTTTTGATACCGATGAAAATCGTCCCCTTACAAAACATGATCATGACGAATTTTTACCAGAAGATTATCTAAAATTGCATCAATTACTGTTAGATAATAATTCAATTTTAAAAAACAGAACCATTGATGAGTTGGTGACATCTCCCAAACAACTGCAACTAGAAGGAATCGATGCCTTATCTGGCGCAACAATTACAGAGGTTAAAGAATCTGTTGTGCTTGGCGCTTTGTATTCTTGCTATGTGGCTTGGCATTTGGTACATAATAGTGGGGTGAAAGAAAAAATTAAAACACATACAGCTTCAATGGAGAGTACAGCCTTGCGTGTTGCAATGTTGTATGAGGACAATACAGAATATCAGCTTTATGCTTTGGAAAGGTTGAGTTTAGAGCAGTATACTAATCATTTTAAACGAATTAGCGCTGTGTATAAAAATTCAATTCCATTGGTGCGCTCTCTGATTATAAAAAGAATGCCTTTTACTTTTTGGCGTACATCAGAATTGCAATATGAGTTTTGGAATAGTTTTTCTGAAGTTGACGTAAATACAAGGAGCTTGTTGCTTAAACAGTTGAACGAGGTTCCTATTCAGGTGTTAGAAACCCTAAGTGAGGAGTTGTCTATCATGACCAAAAATCAACTTAAGGTTTATTTGGGGGCAATTAAAACCCATCATACTCAAATACACAATACCATAAAAGTGTTCGCCAATTCAGAGCACAACACTTACAGTTATATTGCCAAAGAGTTTTTAGAGCGTCAAGAATAAAATTTTTTTAATTTCAATATCACAGGGAAGAAACATATAATTGCGCACTTATTCCAGAAGTACTAAATTTAGGCAACTATAAGTAATACAATTTCGCGTGAATAAAATTTATTTGATATTTCTTTTGCTTTCTACTGCTCTTTTTTCTCAAGAGCAACCACCTATACTGTCTTATGCTTCAGACGAGTATCTTGGAGGGAGTCAAAATTGGGGGCTATCTCAAGGGAATAACAATTATATTTATGTGGCTAATAATAGTGGATTATTAGAGAATAACGGAGCCCAATGGAGACTCTATGCTTCTCCTAATGGTTCTGTAATACGTTCCGTAAAGGCCATAGACGACTTGGTGTATACAGGGTGCTATATGGAATTTGGGTACTGGAAACGAGATGGTTATGGCGATCTTTTTTATACCTCCTTGGTAGATAAGTTAGGTGTCTCCCTGATAGACGATGAGCAAATATGGAACATTATAGAATATGATATTTGGGTTATTTTTCAATCCTTAGATAGGATATATATCTATGACACGGAAAAAGATACATTTAAAATAATAGAAAGTTCAACCAATAGAGCTCAAATATTTAATGTAGCAGATAGTATTTATTTTCAAAAAGAAGGTGAAGGGTTGTTTACTATTAAAAATGGGGAGGAGAAATTAATCTCGGGCAATCCTATATTTAAAATGAATAGTGTCGTCGGTGTTTTTTTAAAAGATAAAAAACTTCTTGTCCTAATTGAAAATGGAGATTTTTATTTTATAGAAGAAGGCAATGTTGTTCAATGGAACTTGGCATGGAAAAGCGAAACACCCTTACTTAAAATATACACTAGTATACAATTACATGACACTAGCTTTGCTCTTGGAACAATTTCTAATGGTGTATATCACATTACAAACAATGGGGACTTTATTCGTAATATCAATCAAGAAAATGGCTTAAATAACAACACGGTTCTTAGTCTATTTCAGGATAAGGAAATGAATTTATGGTTGGGGTTAAACAATGGAATAAGTGTTGTAAATACAGAATCACATTTTCAGGAGTATATAGACCGAAAAGGAAGGCTAGGGGTTGTTTATGCTGCGATAGTTTTTGATGGTATTTTTTACTTAGGAACAAACCAAGGCTTGTTTTACAAGCCAGTGAACAGCACTTCTAATTTTAAATTAATAGAAGAGACCAAAGGTCAAGTGTGGTCGCTGAAAATCATTAATGGCGATTTATTTTGTGGTCATAATTCCGGAACGTTTACGGTAAATGAAGACAGTGTTACCCTAGTTTCTAATTTACCAGGGACTTGGCTGGTTAAAGAAATTCCGAATCGGCCCAATTTATTGCTTCAGGGAAATTATTCAGGGCTCAGTATTTTAGAAAAAGAGAATGCTGAATGGGGTCTAAGAAATAGTATAGAAGGGATAGATGTCTCCAGTAGGTTTGTAGAATTTTTAAGCCCTTATGAGTTACTCGTAAATCATGAATACAGAGGTTTGTATTCCTTAAAGCTCGATACGACCTATACTAAAGTTGTAGCCAGTAAAGTAAGTGATTATCAAGGGAACGGCTCCAGTTTGTTTAAGTACAATGAGGATATCATTTATACGAATAGTCGGGGGGTTTTTACCCTAAACTCCTCAAAAGAATTTGATTTGGATAGCTCGTTAACCGCTGTGTTTTTTAATGAAGGTGATGATCCAAAAGGAGTGTTTACTCCAGATATGGGAGCTAAAAAGATTTGGACTTTTTCAAATTCAAATATTATTTATGCTTCACCTAGTGCTCTAGAAGACAAATTGCGCAAACATTCTATTTCTATTCCGTCTTCTTTTAAACGAAATATGGGGGTGAGCGGTTTTGAGAATATAACCCCTATTAATTCGGATACCTATTTAATAGGGGTGTCAAACGGTTATATTACATTGGATTTAGGTAAGGTAAAGGAAAGTGCATATACAATAGCTATTACCTCCATCTTAAATGATTTTTATGACAGGCCTTCTATAAAGATTGGGTTGGCAGATCCGTACACCTTTAAATACAAGGAAAATGATGTTACATTTTCCTTTAGTGTACCTGAATTTGATAGTTATACAGATGTTAATTACCAATATAAATTAGAAGGTGTTTATGACAATTGGAGCAATTGGTCACAGGCAGGGACGGTCTCCTTTGATAATTTGCCCTATGGGGACTATAGTTTTAAGGTAAGAGGAAGAGTAGGTAATACACTTACACAGAATATAGCACAGTTTAACTTTTTAGTACAACGTCCTTGGTATCTATCTATCTTGGCACTTGTTCTGTATGGAATGGGGTTAATTGCCTTGTCTTTTTTAATACATCGGTTAAATAAACATTATTATAAAAAAAGGGAACAAAATTTAATTTCCCAAAACCGGAAAGCTTTAAAGCGCAAGAAATTAAAGGCGCAAAAGAAGATAGTACAAGTAAATAATGAGCGACTTAAAAATGAGATAGAAAGCAAAAACAGAGAACTTGCTGTTTCTACAATGAGTCTTATTAAAAAGAATGAGTTCTTAAATGCAATTAAAGATCAATTAAAACAAGCTCCTGAAAGTAGCGCTGTAAAAGCTGTAATACGGACAATTGATCACAGCATCAACAATGCGGATGATTGGAAGTTTTTTGAAGAAGCTTTTAATAATGCCGACAAAGATTTTCTTAAAAAGATAAAAAGTGCCCATACAGAACTAACGCCAAATGATTTAAAGCTGTGTGCTTATTTGCGGTTAAATCTTAGTTCCAAAGATATTGCTCCACTACTCAATATATCTACTCGAAGTGTAGAGGTAAAAAGATATAGACTGCGAAAGAAAATGAATTTGAGGAGAGAAGATAGCTTAACAACCTATATTCTTGATTTGTAATGCCACAACACTTAGCAATTTAACTACAACATTACCCATACAAACTAAATTTTAAAGGAAAACCATAACGATTTGTTAATTTCTTTTTCCAACTATTAAATCCTTATATTATAGGGGGTATAATCGGTATTATGATAATTATAGTAGCGTAAAATTGATAATGTATGTTTTTTGTTGGGGTGCATTATTCTTCTACAGCTATAATTAATACTACATTGCTAAGACTAAAAATACAACATATGAAGAATCTAATTTTAATTATTACAATTGTCTTTAGTGCGGTCAATTTAAGTGGACAAACGTTCATCGTAAATGGAACGGTTACGGATGTGGAATTTAATCAGCCTTTATTGGGTGTAAATGTCATTCTGAAAAATACATCAAAAGGAACAACTACTGATTTTGATGGAAAATTTAGTGTAAGTAATCTGTCTATAGGTGACGTTTTGGTTTTTTCTTCCATTGGTTACTTTACCAAAGAAATTACAATAAAAAATGGCAATTCCTTAACTATTGTCTTGCAAGAAGATATTAGTACATTGGATGAGGTTGTAGTAGTGGGTTACGGTACGCAGAAGGTCGCTAAAGTTTCTGGAGCAATATCAACTGTAAAGGAAGCGTCTATAGAACAACTGAAACCTTTACGCGTAGAAGAAGCCCTTCAGGGTAGTGCCTCTGGAGTTTCTGTTATTCAGAACGGTTCCCCAGGTAGTAAACCTACCGTATTGATTCGTGGTATTCCTTCGTTTACTGGAACAGACCCTGTTGTCATTATAGATGGTGTGCCGCAAAGCTTGGATGACTTAAATTCTATTAGTTCTGCAGATATTCAATCTTTAAGCATTTTAAAAGATGCTGCTTCAACAGCCATTTATGGTGTTAAAGGTGGTAACGGTGTTATAGTTGTGACAACCAAAAGTGGTAGAAATAATGAAAAAACAGAATTTACATTTAATACCTATACAGGAGTTCAGTCGGTCATAAAAAAAATAGGTGTTTTAAATGCTACCGAATACGGCGCCATAATTAATGAAGGTAGTGCAGCCGTTGGAGGAAATATGATTTTTTCTGATATTTCTGCCTTGGGAAGAGGTACAGATTGGCAAGATCAAGTGTTTGATGATGCTACCGTAACATCACATACTTTTTCTGCTAGAGGAGGTTCAGAAAAAATGGGATACTTTTTATCTACAGGGTATTTAAGTCAAGGTGGGATCGTTGGGGGTAATGATAAATCCAATTTTAATCGATTGAATTTTACGGCCAATCTAGATTTTCAATTAACAAGCAATCTGAAATTTTTGATGAATGCCAGTTATGCCAATATTAAGAGTAAATCTGTAGCTGAAAATTCTTTTAATTCCGTTATCGGAAATGCCTTAAATTTTGACCCAACAGTATCTGTTTACAATACCAATGCCAATGACTATGCAACCTATGGCTATAGTAATTATTTGTTGTCTGAAATTTTTAATCCAGTACAGCAATTAGATGACACCTATAATGAAAGCAATGGCGATAAGTTATACGGAAAATTTGAATTGCAATATGATATCTTAGACAATCTTAAACTAACTTCTCGTTTTGGGTATACCAAATGGGATCAGGTAGGGAAAAGCTTTGATCCTTTATCTTATTACGGGCCAAACAATGTATCTAGTGATTATTATTCAGATGGTACGGTTAAAACACAAGAAGTAGATAACGGCGATGGTACTATAAGTATTATTCCTTCTTTCCACAATAGTGTTTCGGAAAATACCGTGTCTAATTTTAATTACACTTTTGAAACCTTTGCAACCTATGGGTTCAATGTAAACGAGAAGCATAATTTTGATATCGTACTAGGAATCTCTCGAAGTAAATCTACAGGACATGGTTTTGGAACTTCAAGACAAGATGTTCGAGATAATTCTTGGGCTTGGGCAGATATTAGTGCCGCTACAGGTGTAAACACTAAACTAAACACCAACGCTTATACTGGGTATAGCTACCAAAATTTAGAACGTAGAAATGTATCGTATTTTAGTAGGGTTAATTATGATTATGAAGGCACCTATTTGGCGTCGTTTTCTGCCAGAAGAGATGGTTCAATCGCCTTTGGTAATGATAATAAGTTTGCTAACTTTTATGCTGGTTCCCTTGGTTGGGTTGCGTCTAACGAAAGTTTCTTTACGTCAGAGGCTATTAATTTTCTAAAATTTAGAGGAAGTTATGGTACCGTTGGTAATGAAAATGTAAATCCTCAGTATGTGAGTATTACCGTTGGGGGTCCAAGTTATAACTCCACAGCCAATAGTAATGGCTACACCTTTGGAACCGAATTTAATTCAGGGGCCACGGTAAATTCATTCAGTAACACAACATTGAGCTGGGAAGAACAAACACAATATAATATAGGTTTTGATGCTACCTTGTTAGATAATATATCAATCACTGCAGATTATTTTAATAAATCTGTTGAAGGATTGTTGTTTACAGATGCCCCACCACTTATTGCTGGAACATCAGAACCTGTAACCTCTAATATTGGGAGTACAGAGAGCAAAGGTTTAGATCTAACGTTAGGGTATAAAAACAGTGCATCAACAGATTTAAAATTTAATACTTCATTGACAGTCACAACCTCTAAGAATACTGTTACTGCAACCAATAGTGATGGAACGGCATTTGTTGCCGGTGGATCCTATTTTAATGGGCAATCGCAAAGTGCTACGCGATTTGAAAAAGGCTTTACACCAGGTTATTTTTACGGATATATATCAGATGGCTTGTTTCAAAATCAATCTGAAATTGATGACCATGCAACCCAAACTGGCGCACAACTTGGAGATATTCGCTTTGTAGATTTCAATAATGACGGGCTTATTAACGATGAAGACAAAACAAAAATTGGGGATCCGTTTCCAACATTTACCTTGGGTTGGAATATAGGTTTTGAATACAAAAATTTTGATCTAAGTATGTTTACCTATGCATCTGTTGGCAATGATATCTACAGAGCTTACGAAAGAAATGCACAATTTTCAAATAAATTTAGAAGTATTTTAAACAGATGGACAGGGGAAGGATCTACCAATGATGCTGTGAATCCGCGCTACACATTTGGGGATACCAATAGTAATATAAGACCTTCTGATAGGTATGTAGAGGACGGTAGTTTTGTGAAAATTAAAAGTCTGATTTTAGGCTATACTTTGCCAAAAACATCCAACGCATTTTTCAGTAAAGTACGTATTTATATGCAGGCTAAAAACCTGTTAACCCTTACGGAATACACAGGTTATGATCCTGAAATATCAGGTGGTATTTTAGACACTGGTGTAGATAGAGGTGCTTATCCACAGGCGCGAACGTTTTTAGCCGGTTTAGATCTTAAATTTTAACATCCAAAATAAATTAGTATGAAAAATATAAAAAACAGTATTGGATTAATCATCATACTTTCAATCTTTATTGGTTGTTCAAAGGTGGTCGAATTTGATCCGCATGATGAGTACCAAGTAACGGAAGTTGATTATTTGCAAACAGAAGCGGATTACCAAACTATGGCAGTTAGCTGTTATACGCCCATGCAATGGTTAAATCAAATGGTTGTGATTGGGGATATTGCTTCAGACAATGCAGTGGCAGGTGGCGAAAATGCTTCCGATGTCGTTTCCTTACAACAAATAGATGATTACAATATTTTAACCAATAACGGCACCATACAAGATTTATGGGTTTCAGCTTATGAAGGGGTTAATAGAACCAATTATTTACTCAGTTATAAAGACGCTAATTTGTTGGGAGAAACCATAAACTTTGCGGGTAAAGAAGCCCTATTTGGGGAGGTTCGTTTTCTAAGAGCATATTACTACTTTAATTTGGTTCGGATGTTTGGTGATGTTGTTTTGTTCACCGACCGAAAATTAGGTATTTCAGATTTTGGGACCTTACAAAGATCTCCAAAGGCTGATGTTTATACGCAAATAGAGTTGGACTTAACAACTGCCATTAGCGCTTTACCTACAGCACAATCACAACAAGGACGAATTACAAGATATGCAGCACAAGCTTTATTAGGGAAAGTTTATTTGTACCAAGAAAAATTTGAAAGTGCAGCTTCAGTTCTTGAAAATGTAGTGAATGGTCCATTTCGTTTAATGGAGTCAGTAGATGATGTCTTTTTATTATCTGGTGAAAATGGATCGGAATCTGTGTTTGAGGTTCAGTATTCTAACGGGCAGCCTTACTACAATTGGGGAGGTCAAACTAGAGGTCAAGGAAATTATGCTGTTCAACAATGCGGTATAAGAGGTATCAATGGATCACCAGAGATGCCGTATAATGCAGGTTGGAGTACCAATCTACCAACGCAGGATTTAGCTGCCGCTTATGAAGATGGTGATGCTAGAAAAGAAGCTTCAGTTTTTGATGTGGAAGCCTATGCAAATAATAATCCTGCCCTAAATGTAACCTTTACGGAAGCTCCATTTAAAAATACAGGTTTGTACAATAAAAAGTACTTGCCACGTAAAGGACAAACCAGTGGACAAATAGAATTGAATTACGAAAACAACCAACGTATTATTCGGTATTCAGAGGTGTTGCTTATGGCTGCGGAAGCCAATTTGCGTTCTGCTACGCCTAATGTGTCAAAAGCACAAGGTTATTTAGATAGGGTACGAGATAGAGCCTTTGGTGATGAAGATCACAGGATTGTAGCAACAGTAGAAGTCGTTTGGAACGAAAGAAGGTTAGAGTTGGCTATGGAAGGGGATCGCTTTTTCGATTTGGTACGAACAGGACAAGCGAATAGTGTTTTAGGTGGTAGCGGTTATAGTTCAGCTACATTGGGACTTTTTCCAATTCCTCAAAGAGAAATTGAAATTTCGGGCTTAACTCAAAACGCAGGGTATTAAAAATTAAAAACTAGAAATATGAAAGCATTAAAATATATTCTAAGTACCATAGTGCTCTTTGCGCTTGTAGGTAGTTGTACAGAAGAGGAGTTTGGGAGTTTGGATTTTGCAGACAAAGTTACGGCACCAGCAAATGTGTCGGCCCTAGTTCAAATAACGCAAGACAATAGCGGTCAGGTAACAATAACACCTAAAGCAGAAGGAGCAACATCATTTGATGTTTACTTTGGAGATGAAACAACTAGCCCGGCAACTGTGAAACTGGGTGAAAACCTGGAGCATACCTATAAAGAAGGTTCCTATGCGGTAAAAGTAATTGCCAAAGGAATTACCGGTTTAAAAACCGAAGTTATCCAAGAAATTAATGTGTCATTTAAGGCACCTGAAAATTTAGAAGTTTCCATTAGCAATGATGAGGCAGTGTCTAAACAAGTAAACGTTACGGCTACGGCAGATTACGCCATGTCATTTGATGTTTATTTTGGGGAAACGGATTCAGATGACCCCATTGCCGCCAATATTGGAGAAGGAGCATCATTTGTGTATCAAGAACCAGGAATCTATACGATAAGAGTAGTTGCCAAAGGTGGTGCCATTGAGACTACGGAATACACTGAAGAATTTGAGGTAACTGCAATTGTTCAGCCAACTACAGCTGCTCCTTCGCAGCCCTTTAGAGCAGAACAAGATGTTATTTCATTGTTTAGTGCTGCCTATGCAGATGTAGCAGGAACGGATTATTTTCCAGATTGGGGACAAGGCGGACAAGGTAGTGGTTGGGCAACTTACGATTTAAACGGAGATCTAATGCTGCAATATACCAATTTGAGCTATCAAGGAAATCAACTCGAAGATCCAATAGATATTAGTGCTATGGAATACCTGCACATGGATGTTTGGACTGCTGATGTAGCTAGAATGGAAACCTCACTAATTAGCTTGTCTACCGGGGAAAAACCGGTTTGGAGTACGTTAACGGCAGGGGAATGGACATCTATAGATATTCCAATTTCGGAGTATACAGATCAAGGACTTTCAGTGGCCGATATTCACCAACTAAAATATGTAGGCGATCCATGGGCAGCAGGAACAGTATTTATAGATAACGTTTATTTTTATAGAGCGGCTACAGTTACAGCCCCTAGCGTAACCCCAATTACCTTTGAAAATTTATTTGAGATGAGTTCTTTTGATGGAGGTGCTATTTCTATAATCGCAAATCCAGATGCCAACGGAAATACTTCAACTATGGTTGCACAATTAGTTAAAAGTGCGGGTCAGCCTTGGGCAGGGTCTAAAATTACAGTGCCTGAACCTTTATCTTTTGCAACGGCAACAACGGTTACAGCAAAAGTATGGTCGCCAAGAGCAGGCTTAAATCTGTTGATGAAGTTTGAAGACGCTACACCCTGGCCAAATACAGTTGCTTCAGCAGAGGTGGTGGCTACAACAACTGTTGCCAATGGTTGGGAAGAAGTATCTTTTGATTTTTCAGGTATCAGTACAAGCACAGCATTTACCAATATTGTATTCATTATGGATAATGGTGACCAAGGAGATGGGACCGCCAATTATACCATTTATTTGGATGACATATCATTAGAATCCTCCTTGGATTTTGAGCCAAAAGAAGCACTAAGTAGTTTTGATGGCGGTGCAATATCCATAATTGCAAACCCAGATGTTAATGGAAATGCATCAAGTATGGTTGCTCAATTGGTTAAAAGCGCGGGTCAGCCTTGGGCAGGATCTAAAATAACAACTTCAGCACCTTTTTCTTTCTCAACAGCTACAACAGTTACAGTAAAAGTGTGGTCTCCAAGAGCCGGCTTAAATCTTTTGATGAAGTTTGAAGATGCTACACCTTGGCCAAATACAGTAGCTTCAGCAGAAGTTACGGCAACCACAACGGTAGCCAACGGATGGGAAGAGTTAACCTATGATTTTTCGGGTATCAGTACAGCAGCGGAGTTTACCAATCTTGTTTTAATAATGGACAATGGTACGCAAGGAGATGGTTCCTCTAATTATACCATTTACGTAGATGATATTTCGCAGAATTAATAAATCAAAAAACTATAAAATATAGATTATGAAAAACATAAAACATAGCATAGGTATTTTTCTTGCCCTGGCAATTTTGGCTGGCTGCGAAGATGAAAAGTATGCGTTTGGAGACGTAATTGCTCCAACGAACTTAGTCATAACAGCAGATATCCTTGGCGCGGATGCAGCTAATCCTAATGGAGATGGTAGTGGTGCTGTAAAATTGAAAGCCACGGCAAATGATGCTATCACTTATCAATTTGTCTACGATGGCGAAACTACGGTTTCTGCCAATGGAACCAATACCTATAATTTTTCAATTACGGGTACCCATGTGTACACCATAACAGTAATTGCAACTGGTAAAGCTGGGATAGCTACCTCAGAAATAATTGAAGTAGAAGTCTTGGCCTTGTATGAAGCTCCAGATGATTTACTAGAAATGCTAATAGGTGACGGTTCTAAGGTTTGGCGAATTAATGCAGACAAAGTAGGTCATTTTGGTGTAGGTCCCGCAGATGAAACTTCACCCATTTGGTATGCGGCCCCCGCAGGGGCAAAAGCATCAACAGGAATGTACGATGATGGTTATAACTTTTCTGAAAGTGGTGTTTTTAAACATATAACAAATAGAGTTAACGATGATCCAACTGAAGATATAACAGGTACTGTATTTGGACAATCAGGTCCAATGGATGAAGATTTAGGGGACAAGGGGTTAACAGCAAACTCCGATAATGAATATGAAAATTATCCGCTAGATGATTATACAGAAAGCTGGACGTTAACAGCACCTGGGGCTCAGGAAACCTTAACCTTATCAGGAAATGCATTTTTAGGATTTTATGTTGGGGGTACTCATAGTTATACCATCATATCTAGATCAGAAGATGAAATGGTTCTAAAGACAATAAGTGCAGATGGTCTTGGATGGTTTTTTATCCTAACATCTACAGCTGCTGTTACTGAAACCTCTAGTGTTGATGTAACCTATAGTAATTTAGTTTGGTCCGATGACTTTGATACCGATGGAGCAGTAGATGCTGCCAAATGGGGGTATGATATTGGTATAGGTGATAATGGTTGGGGTAATGGAGAATCTCAGTATTATACCAACAGCACAGATAACAGTGTCGTTGAAGGAGGAATCTTAAAAATTACAGCAAAAGCAGAAACTATTGGTGGATCTAATTATAGTTCTGCACGATTAAAAACACAAGGTCTGTATGATTTTAAATACGGGCGTGTAGATGTACGTGCCAAATTGCCTGGCGTAGGTGGTACATGGCCAGCCATTTGGATGCTTGGTGCTAATTTTGAAACAGTAGGTTGGCCAGTATGTGGCGAAATTGATATTATGGAACATGTTGGGAACAACCCAGGGAACGTTAGTGCGGCCCTACATACGGTGTCTAGTAGTGGTAATACTGAAAATGTTGAACATACTACGGTTTCGGATGCCACAACGGAGTTTCATATTTATTCTGTGAATTGGTCTGAAAATGAAATTTCGTTTTTAGTAGATGATGAAATTTTTTACACCTATAACCCTGCAGATAAAAACGCAGATAATTGGCCTTTTGATGCCAATCAATTCCTGATTTTAAATTTGGCTTTGGGTGGTTCTTTAGGTGGTGATATTCCAACAGATTTTTCAACGGCAACCTTTGAAATAGACTACGTTAAGGTGTATCAATAATCTTTTAAATTGAGTTGTTGTAATGAAACTTGGTAAGGGCTAGCACGTGTGGAGCTGGTCTTTGCCTAAGGTTTCTAATGCCAATTTTTTAGGTGTTTCCAAAGAAAAAAGAGAACCTAAGTCAATATTTAATGTTTGTATTTAATAAGTCATTGAAGCAAACTTTTATCCCTTCAGTAAAACCACTTAGAAGAAGTATGGTTTGCTATTAAAATAGATGATATGAGAGTGATAACCTATATTCTTTGCATTTGCGTCTTTGTTTCCTGTAAACAGGGAATGGATAATAAAAAAACAGATGTAAAAGAAACAGGAATAGCGGGCCCAGTAAAAGTGGCAATTAAAAATAAGGAGGGGCGCTACCAATTAATGGTAAATAATAAGCCTTTTTACATAAAAGGGGCTGGCTTAGAATTTGGAAACATAAAGGCATTGGCACACCATAATGCAAATTCGTTTAGGACTTGGCGTACAGAAAACGGACAAAAATCGTCTAAGGAAATCCTAGATGAAGCCTATGAAAATGGGTTGCTGGTAACTATGGGGATAGAAGTAGGAAGTGAACGACATGGGTTTAATTATAACGATGAAAAAGCAGTTCAAATTCAATTTGAAAGGGTTAAGAAAGAAGTAAGTGCTTTAAAAGACCATCCCGCGTTATTAATGTGGATGATAGGTAATGAACTCAATTTACAGTATACCAATCCTAAAGTTTGGAATGCAGTTAATGAAATGTCAAAAATGATCCACAGAGTAGACCCCAATCATTTAACAACAACCAGTCTTGCGGGTATCTCTAAAAAGGAGGTCAACTATCTAAAGGAGAGATGTCCAGACTTGGATGTCTTATCTATTCAGATGTATGGCAATCTTCCGGACTTGCCTCGGCTCGTAAAAAGTATGGGTTGGACAAAGCCATATATGGTTACAGAGTGGGGAGCTTCAGGTCATTGGGAGGTGCCTACGACAAAATGGGGAGCACCTATAGAAGAAAACAGTTCTGTAAAGGCAGCCAATTATTTAAAAAGATTTAAGGGGGGTATAGAAGCAGATACCATACAATGTATTGGTTCTTATGTGTTTTTGTGGGGTAACAAACAAGAGCGAACGCCAACCTGGTATGGTATTTTTCTGGAGGACGGCAAAGAAACAGAATCCGTAGATGTTATGCATTATATCTGGAATGGAAAATGGCCTGTTAATAGAACACCTGTAGTTAAAGAGTATACCTTAAACGGAAAAACGGCCTATGATAATGTAATGTTGGAAGAAGGCCAGCTGTATGAGGCGGCTGTTGTAATTTCAGACTTCGAGAACGATTCCATAACCTACTCCTGGGAAATAATGCCCGAAAGCACAGACTTAAAAGATGGTGGGGATTATGAAGAACGACCGAAATCTATCCCAAATTTGTTTGTATCTCAAGAAACAAATAAAATCCAATTTAAATCTCCAGGCAAAGGACCCTATAGGTTATTTGTTTATGCAACTGATGGTAATGCGCATGCGGCAACGGCCAATATTCCCTTTATGGTGAATTAAATTAGGCATCCTTTGGGTTCGTTTAATTGGTATTATTTTAAGGGTTCTTGCTGGCAATATGGCTAACTTGCTTAAAAAATTGTAAATTTCGGCTAGAATTCAATTTGTATGCAAAAAGCAGCCTTATTACTTAGTTTGTTTCTGTGTTTTTCTTGTGATTTTTTTGAAACTAAAGAGTTAAAAGCTCAAAAGATGTTAGATCAAGAAATGAAGGAAATAGACTGGAATACCCTCGATCAATTTCCCTTGTTTGATAGTTGCGATGAGATGGTAACCAAGGAGTACCAGCAAAAGTGTTTTGAAAACACTTTTTTGAAACATTTTTCAACGGTGTTGGGTGAATTTGAATTTATTTTAGACAAAAACATCAAGGATACCGTACATATAGACTTTTTAGTAGATGCCACAGGGGAAGTTTCTATGATAGCGATAGAAGAAAATGCAGCTGTAACCGATCAAATACCAGGGTTTACAGGTATTGTTGCTCGTGGATTAAAAGATTTACCACCATTAAAACCGGCTTTAAAAAGAGGAATACCTGTAAAAGCAATGTTTAGAATTCCATTAATCATCAATACCAAATAATATTTCTTGTGGCTAGTGAAAAAATAATCTTGGGGATAGACCCCGGCACAACCATTATGGGATTTGGGCTCATTAAAGTGGTGGGTAAAAAAATGGAGTTTGTACAGATGAACGAATTGCTCTTACAAAAATATAGCGACCCATATACCAAGCTTAAATTAATCTTTGAACGTACTATTGAACTCATTGATACCTACCACCCAGATGAAATAGCAATTGAAGCACCCTTTTTTGGTAAAAACGTGCAATCCATGTTAAAGTTAGGTCGTGCTCAAGGTGTGGCAATGGCGGCTGGCTTGTCTAGAGAAATACCAATTACGGAGTATTTACCAAAGAAAATAAAAATGGCAATTACAGGAAATGGCAATGCTAGTAAGGAGCAAGTTGCCAGAATGTTGCAAAGTGTATTGGGTTTAAAATCCCTACCCAAGAATTTAGATAGTACAGATGGCCTGGCTGCTGCAGTATGTCATTTTTATAATGCTGGCAAAATAGAACTGGGTAAAAGTTATACAGGTTGGGATGCCTTTGTAAAGCAAAATGAAAAACGAATCAAGAAATAAATCAAATTAATCGTTTGTATAAATTGATCTACTAATGGCAGGTATTTATATTCATATTCCATTTTGCAAACAAGCATGTCACTATTGCGATTTTCATTTTTCTACCACTATGGGTAAAAAGGAGGAAATGCTCCTCGCGATTCAAAAAGAACTGAAGTTGCGAAAAGTTGAATTGGCAAATGAGACCGTGAATACTATTTATTTTGGAGGGGGTACACCTTCGGTTTTAGATACGGCAGAAATAAATCAACTCATACAATCAGTCTATGACAATTACACCGT
Source organism: Cellulophaga sp. F20128 (assembly GCF_023015805.1). Classification (GTDB taxonomy): domain Bacteria; phylum Bacteroidota; class Bacteroidia; order Flavobacteriales; family Flavobacteriaceae; genus Cellulophaga. Next base: position 99,111 of record NZ_JALKBA010000001.1, on the reverse strand, counting down.
ATTAGACCAACCAGAAATCACCTTAGAGGCCAATCCGGACGATTTGTCTTCTCAAAAAATAAAACAACTAGCAGCGTCAAAAGTCAACAGATTAAGTATCGGTATTCAGTCTTTTTTTGAGGAAGACTTAAAGCTAATGAATAGAGCGCACAATGCTTCGGAAGCAAGGAGTTGTATCGCTGAGGCGAGCGCTCAATTCACCAATATTTCCATCGATTTAATATACGGAATTCCAGACATGTCAAATGAAAGATGGACGCATAATATTCAAATTGCATTGGATTACAATTTGCCGCATATTTCGAGCTACGCACTAACGGTTGAACCTAAAACAGCCTTAGAAAAATTTATAAAAAAAGGAGAAATTAAACCTATAAGTGATGAGGTGTCTCAGGAGCATCATCAAATTTTAGTAGCAGCGCTTACCAAGGCGGGTTATGTAAATTATGAATTTTCTAATTTTGGAAAACCAGATTATTTTTCGCAAAACAATACGGCCTATTGGCAAGGTAAAATGTATCTGGGAATTGGACCGTCTGCCCATTCTTTTGATGGTGTAAATAGAAGTTGGAATATCAATAACAATCCCAAGTATATTAAAGCGATAAATGCAGGTATACAACCAAGGGAAATTGAAACCTTAACGGTTAATGATCGGTATAATGAGTATGTGATGACAGGTTTACGCACAATTTGGGGGGTCTCATTGCAAAAAGTAAGACTTAATTTTGGGGAAACTTATGCGACTTATTTAATGAAAGAAGCAACAGTAAAAATAAAAAATGGACTTTTAAAACTCGAGAACGATACCCTTTTTGTGAGCCCTAAGGGAAAATTTTTAAGCGATGGAATTGCGGCTGACCTTTTTATTGTTAACTTATGACTTCAATTAAGCAATACAATTAATGAAGGCAATTATAAAAGTTAGGTCTAGGAATTATAAAACCAATTTAACCAAACCATTAGATATCTCAATGCCACTGAGGGGTGATAATACTAATGTGAATGTGTGGTATGTAGATCCACCTGTTATCACAGCACATACCGAAGATGGTTTTATAGGTGCCGTACGAGAAGGGGCTTCCATAAATTTTAACGATATCTGTTTTAACCCACATGCCCATGGGACACATACAGAATGTGCCGGTCATATTACCGAAGAATTTATGTCTGTAAATCAGAAATTGCAACAATTTTTCTTTTTGGCTGAGGTAATTACAATAGCACCTGAAAAACTAGGTGATGATTTTGTGATTTCTAAAAAGCAACTACAATATGCCTTGGGTAATAAAAAGCGAGAGGCGGTTGTTATACGGACCCTTCCTAATTTATCGGATAAGATGTCAAGGCAATATTCACATACAAACCCTCCTTATTTACTAGAAGAAGGAGCAGAATTCTTAAAGGAAAGAGAAGTAGAGCACTTGTTAATAGATTTGCCTTCTTTAGACAGAGAGAAAGATGAAGGGGCCTTAGTAGCACATCGAGCGTTTTGGAATTTCAAAGGAAAAATAAGAGAAAACGCTACAATTACCGAGCTTATTTATGTGAATAATACCATTGCTGATGGTACTTATTTATTAAACCTTCAGGTAGCTCCTTTTGAAAACGATGCAAGTCCAAGTAGACCTGTTTTATATAAAGTAGAAGAGTAAATGAAAACAATTTTAAAGCTTGAAGAATTGGCGATGTTTGGGCTAGGAATCTACCTTTTTAGTTTGCTTTTATACCCTTGGTGGTGGTTTTTATTGCTAATTTTAGCCCCAGATATTGGAATGTTAGGCTATTTGTTCAATGCTAAGGTTGGTGCTTTTTTGTATAATATACTCCATCATAAAGGCGTGGCAATCGTATTTTATCTGGTAGGTGTATTTCTCGAAATTCCCTTGTTCCAATTGGTCGGTGTCATCTTATTTTCACATGCTGCGCTAGATAGAGTATTTGGCTACGGATTAAAATATGACAAAGGGTTTAAGTACACACATTTAGGAGAAATAGGTAATGGATAGTATTTTTGAAGTTTTTTTAGGGTTAATTTTAGGTGCAATTTTAATGAATTGGGTGGTATCCTTTTTTAGAACAAAACAGAAAAAGGAAATTACACAACATCAATCTACCGTATTATTAGAAAAAATAAAAAGAGTTTGTAAGTTAATAGCTGTTGAAGGCGATTTTGCAGAGGTGTATCAATATCAAAATACCAAAGAACATTTTATGAGTTTGGTAAGTAGTAAAAAGAAGGCCTTGGTCATCATTAACGCCAAGGTGCAAATTGGATACGATTTAAAAAAGATTTTTTTAAATGCTGATGAAGGTAAAAAGAAAATTATACTGACTAATTTTCCAGAACCAGAAGTGCTTTCCATTTCGCCCGACTTACAGTTTTACGATATAAAAAATGGATTGTTTAATTCTTTTTCACCAGAAGATTTAACCAATGTAAATGCCGAAGCTAAGAATCACATCTTAGAAAAAATACCCCTTAGTGGTCTGATGGATACGGCCCGAAAAGAAGCTATGGAAGCGGTGTTGTTGATAGAGACATTGGTAGAAACCATTGGCTGGACACTGGATTACTCAGCGCTTCAGGTGGAAAACAAAAAAGAAGCAAAACAAATAAAAGAAGATATAAATAAACAATAACAATAGATATGGAAGTAGGGAAGACAGAATTTGATAAAACATTTGTACACACCGTGTTTTTTTGGTTAAAAAATCCAAATAAAAAAGAAGATCGGGATTTGTTTGTTGCTGCTTTAAGTACTTTTTTAAAGTCCTCCAAATACGCTAAAACCAATTTTATAGGAACACCTCCACAGGCTTCCAGAGATGTGGTAGATGGTTCATTTACCTTCAGTTTGTTGGTGTCCTTTGCATCTGCAGAAGACCAAACCAAATACCAGGTTGAAGAAGCACATGAAAAGTTTGTGGAAACGGCCGCACCCCTATGGGAGAAGGTCATTGTTTATGATTCATCTGGAATCTAGATTTTGGTGAAGTTATGAATATAGAGGAATACAGAGATTATTGTATCGCTAAAAAAGGAGTTACGGAAGCTTTTCCTTTTGATGCACATACTTTGGTGTTTAAAGTGATGGGCAAAATGTTTGCCTTGGTTGGCTTAAATAAATTGCCGCTGCAAACCAATTTAAAATGTGATCCTGAGCGTTGTCTTGAATTGCGTGAAACCTACGATGGTCAAATTATTCCAGGATACCACATGAGTAAGAAACATTGGAATACCGTGTTTCTTGAAAACCTCTCTCCAGAATTTATTAAAGAATTGGTAGACGACTCTTACCAGCTTGTCGTGGCCGGGCTACCTAAAAAACTAAAGGAAGAATTGGCAAGTTTGTCCTAATAACCAATATCTTTACAGCTTTTAAAAAAATATAAACACAGTGCTACAGATGGAGAAACTCCTTGCTTTTTATACCAATAATATTTCAAGTCATCAAGAGGAATCTGAAAAAGTAAAATCACAATTACAAGCATCTAGCCTAGTGAGGCTATTGGTGTTTGTAGGAGCTGCTATTGGTATATATGCCTTTATGGGCAATGCTAAAATTATCATCGCTATTGTTTTACTAGCCATTGTATTGTTTATTTTTCTAGTATCCCGGCATTCAGATTTACAATTCAAGTATCATAAGTTTTTGGCACTTATTAAGATTAATGAGATAGAAATTGATGTATTACATCGCAAATTTCATCATTTGCCCGATGGTAAGGAGTTTAGCAATCCAACACATTTTTACAGTCAAGATATAGACCTTTTTGGTAAAGGATCTTTTTATCAATATTGCAATAGAACGGCCTTGGATCGGGGCAGTGAAACCTTGGCGGAAAAATTTACAGAGAATAAGATTGACAACATCTTGCTCAAACAAGAAGCAATAAAAGAGTTGGCAGAAAAACCCAAATGGAGACAAGAGTTTGCTGCTATTGCCACCCTGGTTAAAGCTGAAATACCGTATAAAAACATTGTGCATTGGTTGCAGCAATACAAGGCATTTATGCCAAAAGCTATGCAGCATGTGCCTACTGTTTTTTCAGTGGTGACAGGGTTATTATTTTTGTTTTACTTTTTAGGATTAGTCCCTGGTTTGGTAATTGGTGGTTGGTTTGTTTTGGGCTTGCTCCTATCTGGTCTGTATTTTAAGAAGGTTAGTAAATTGGCTTCGGACACAAGCAAGGTGCAGTCGGTTTTTCAGCAATATCAAAAGTTAATTGTAGAAATAGAAAACCAAGACTTTTCGTCAGAATTATTAAAAGAAAAGAAAAGTAAAATTGTTCAGGAAGGGAAAAAAACATCGGAGATTTTGCACGAATTTTCTAGAATCCTGGGAGCCTTAGACCAGAGGAACAATATGATTTTTGGTTTTCTAGGCAATGGTTTTTTACTGTGGGATATCAAGCAAGCATACAAAATAGAAGCGTGGATAGCAGCCAATGGGGCATCGGTTGAAGAATGGTTTGGTGTAATTGCTTTTTTTGATGCTTACAATAGCTTAGGTAATTTTACTTTTAATCACCCTAACTACGTGTTTCCAATACTAAATAAAGACGCCATGGTTTTAAAAGGAATTAATGTGGCGCATCCCTTGTTAGACCCAACGAAGTGTATCGCTAATGATATTACCATAGACAAAGAACAGTTTTTTATAGTTACGGGAGCAAATATGGCTGGGAAAAGTACCTTTTTGCGTACAGTTTCTTTGCAAATTGTATTGGCCAATGTTGGTTTGCCAGTTTGTGCGTCATCAGTAGAGTATTCGCCCATAAAACTTATAACGAGTATGCGAACAACAGATTCGCTTACAGATGATGAATCTTATTTTTTCTCTGAATTAAAACGTCTAAAATTCATTGTAGACGAAATACAAAATGATCGCTATTTTATTGTCCTTGATGAAATTTTGAAAGGCACCAATAGTACGGATAAGGCAATTGGCTCACGCAAGTTTGTTGAAAAATTAGTCGCATCTAAATCTACCGGTATTATTGCAACTCATGACCTTAGTTTGTGTGAAGCCGCCAAAGAACTCCCAGAAATAGAGAATCATTATTTTGATGCGGAAATTATAGACAATGAATTGCATTTTGACTATAAGTTTAAAGCTGGTGTCTGCAAAAATATGAATGCGTCTTTCCTGTTAAAGAAAATGGAGATTGTAGATTAAAAATACACTCTCACAAAGGGCATAAATGCGTCTGAATAGATGCTTTTTCCTTCGCTGTAAAGCACATCATAACGTACCCCAACTGTAATGTTTCTGCTGGTGTAACCTAGGCCTAGGAATAAGGCCGGATTCCAATAATTGTCTTCAATATTGGCGCCGTCAAATTCAAATTTTCTATTGATACGCAATTGTTCAAATTCGGCCGAAAGTTGAATGGCAGGGATAATGTTGTAATAGGTTAAGGCACTAGCTCCGTAGGCAATCAATTTAGAATCCCGGAATTTAGAATAGTTGAAATTTAATCCGGCACCTATAGCAAATTGGTCATTCACTTGATAAATGGCGTTGGGAGAAAGTGCGGCATTAAAAGTATTATTGCCAAAGCCCAACCCAAATCCACCGCCAAAACGAACATTGTTCCAAAAATCACTCGAGGTATTCTGCGACTGTGCAGAAATGGTTGCATGCGTAAAACTGATAAGTAAGAAGCTAAAAACCAATAATGTTGAAAATGTAGGTCGTTTTCTTTTCATTGTCTTAATTTTTTGTGAATATTACAGACTAAGATATGCTTATAAATACTAAATGTTGTATTTTTGGCTTAATTTTGTTCAAAAGACAGAGAAGAATTTCAATGGATAAATATTCGTTTTTAAACGCAGCGCATACATCATTTTTTGCGACCTTATATGATAAATACTTAATTAGCCCAGATAGTGTAGAGCCTAGTTGGCGTGCTTTTTTTCAAGGATTCGACTTTGGGCAGGAAACTGCATTGGAGGCGTTTTCTGAAAATGGAGTAGCGGGCACAGCTGCAATGCCTCAGTCGTTGCAGAAAGAATTTAAGGTAATTAAGTTAATTGACGGCTATAGAAGCAGGGGCCATTTGTTTACCAGAACAAATCCTGTTCGCGAAAGAAGAAAATACATTCCAACACTTGAGTTAGAGAATTTCGGATTGTTAGAGTCAGATTTGGATATAACTTTCACCGCTGGTGAAATCCTAGGTCTTGGTTCAGTGTCACTGCGCGATATAATAAAACACTTAACAGACATCTATTGCGATGCCATAGGGGTAGAGTATATGTACATTCGTAAACCAGAACGAGTAGAGTGGATACAAAACTGGTTGAATGTAAATGATAACCATCCTAAATTTTCTCCTGACAGGAAAAAACATATTCTTAAAAAATTAAATCAAGCCGTTTCTTTTGAAAGCTTTTTGCATACGAAATATGTTGGGCAAAAACGTTTTTCAATTGAAGGAAATGAGTCTTTAATACCTGCTTTGGATGCCGTAGTAGAAAGAGCAGCAGAAATGGGTGTAGAGGAGTTTGTAATGGGTATGGCTCACCGTGGGAGACTTAATGTGCTTACCAATATTTTTGGAAAAGCAGCGAAAGATATTTTTAGTGAGTTTGACGGCAAGGATTATGAGCAAGAAATTTTTGATGGTGATGTAAAATATCACCTGGGGTGGACCTCAGAGCGGAAGGCTAGAAATGGGAGTAAGATAAAAATGAACATTGCTCCTAATCCATCGCATTTAGAAACAGTAGGTGCGGTTGTTGAAGGGATTGCAAGAGCAAAACAAGATACGCACTTTCCAGATGATTTTTCAAAAGTATTGCCCATAGTTGTACACGGAGATGCTGCCATAGCTGGTCAGGGTATAGTGTATGAGGTGGTACAGATGGCAAATTTAGATGGGTACAAAACCAACGGAACCATTCATATTGTTGTCAACAATCAAATTGGATTTACAACAAACTATTTGGATGCAAGGTCTTCTACCTATTGTACAGATGTAGGAAAGGTTACCTTGAGTCCGGTTTTGCACGTTAACGCAGATGATGCGGAGGCGGTGGTACATGCATCTTTGTTTGCTTTAGAGTATAGAATGCGTTTTAAAAGAGATGTGTTTTTAGATTTGTTAGGCTATAGAAAGTATGGACATAACGAAGGTGATGAACCTCGTTTTACACAACCAAAATTATACAAAGCAATATCCAAGCACAGCAATTCTAGAGATCTTTATGCAGAAAAATTGCTATCTGAAGGGGTTATTGAAAAAGACTTTGTTAAAAAATTAGAAGATGAATATAAGGCCTCTTTGGAAGAGGAGTTAGAAGACTCTAGAAAAGAAGATAAAACAATTATAACACCTTTTATGGCTGATGAGTGGAGCGGATTCACATCAGTTAGAGAATGGGAGATGATGGAGACTGTAGATACTTCTTTTGATAAAAAGAAGCTTACGGAAATAGCCAAGGTAATTACCGAACTTCCTTCGGATAAGAAGTTTTTACGGAAGGTTGAAAAGTTGGTTCGGGATCGTAAAAATATGTTCTTTGAAACCGATAAGCTAGATTGGGCTATGGGGGAATTACTCGCTTATGGTACCCTGTTGCACGAAGGTTTTGGAGTGCGAATGTCTGGACAAGATGTAGAAAGAGGTACTTTTTCTCACCGGCATGCGGTTATGAAAGTTGAGGAGAGTGAAGAGGAGGTAATTTTGTTGAATCACCTGTCTAAAGAGCAAGGTGAATTCCAAATTTACAACTCCCTTTTATCAGAATATGGTGTGGTTGGGTTCGATTATGGGTATGCTATGGCTTGTCCAACAACTTTAACGATTTGGGAAGCTCAATTTGGTGATTTTAGCAATGGGGCTCAAATAATGTTAGATCAGTATATTTCTGCTGCCGAAGATAAGTGGAAGTTGCAAAATGGGCTCGTGATGCTGTTGCCTCATGGCTATGAAGGTCAGGGAGCAGAGCATTCGTCTGCTCGTATGGAAAGATACTTGCAACTATGTGCTCGAGATAATATGTTTATTGCCGATGTATCTACACCTGCGCAGATGTTTCATATCTTACGTAGGCAAATGAAAGTGAATTATAGAAAACCATTAATTATATTTACACCAAAGAGTTTATTAAGACACCCAAAAGCTGTTTCTACAGTAGAAGAGTTTGCGAATGGGTCCTTTCAAGAGGTATTGGATGATACTACGGCGGATGTTTCTAAAATTAAGTCCTTGGTTTTTTGTACGGGTAAATTTTATTATGATTTACTAGCCGTAAAAGAGGAGCAAAATAGAGAAGATGTTGCCTTGGTAAGAGTGGAGCAATTATTTCCACTGCCATCAAGTAAAATGACTGAAATAATAGGGAAGTATACCAATGCAGCAGATGTAGTATGGGCACAAGAAGAGCCAAGAAATATGGGTGCTTGGAGCCATATTATGATGCATTATGTAAATGCAAATAAGTTTAGAGTAGCATCTAGGCGTTTTTATGCCTCGCCAGCTGCAGGTAGTGCCGTTCGTTCTAAGCGTAGGCATCAGCAAGTAATAGATTATGTCTTTGATAAAACCAAAGACAATATGACAAAAAGATAAATACAATAACACATCAAATAAAGCAGGATGATTTTAGAAATGAAAGTCCCTTCACCAGGGGAGTCAATAACCGAAGTGGAAATAGCAGAATGGCTAGTACAAGACGGAGATTATGTTGAGAAAGATCAAGCTATTGCTGAGGTAGATTCAGATAAGGCTACTTTGGAGCTTCCGGCAGAAGAAAGTGGAATTATTACCTTAAAGGCTGAAGAAGGTGATGCGGTTGCAGTTGGAGCCGTAGTTTGTTTAATAGATACCTCTGCTGCAAAACCAGAAGGAAAATCTGAAGCTCCTAAAAAGGAAGAAAAAGAAACAGCTGCGCCAAAAGTAGAAGCACCTAAGGCAGTAACGTCGACTAAGACGTATGCCACAGGTACAGCCTCTCCTGCAGCAAAAAAAATATTAAGTGAAAAGGGTATGGATGCCTCTTCTATACAAGGAACGGGTAAAGATGGTCGAATAACTAAAGAAGATGCCGTAAAAGGAGTTCCTTCAATGGGTACACCAACTACAGGCGGTAATAGAGGAGAAACACGGTCTAAACTTTCAATGTTGCGCCGTAAGGTAGCAGAACGCTTAGTGTCTGCTAAGAATGAGACGGCTATGCTTACTACTTTTAACGAGGTAGATATGTCGCCTATATTCGCTTTGCGTAATCAATACAAAGAAGATTTTAAAACCAAGCACGGTGTTGGATTGGGTTTTATGTCTTTCTTTACTAGAGCAATAGTGCGAGCCTTGGAAATGTATCCTTCTGTTAATGCTATGATAGATGGTAAAGAAATGATAGCTTACGATTTTGCAGATATTAGTATTGCTGTTTCTGGACCTAAAGGCTTAATGGTTCCTGTAATTAGAAATGCAGAAAACTTGACTTTTAGAGGAATAGAAGCGGAGGTAAAACGTTTGGCAATTAGAGCACGTGAAGGAGAGATTACCGTGGATGAAATGACGGGTGGAACATTTACCATTACCAATGGGGGTGTTTTTGGATCTATGTTGTCTACGCCAATTATTAATCCACCACAGAGTGCAATTTTAGGAATGCATAATATTGTAGAGCGACCAATAGCTAAAAATGGTGAAGTAGTAATTGCTCCTATTATGTATGTTGCTTTGTCCTACGATCACAGAATTATAGATGGTAAAGAATCTGTAGGTTTCTTGGTAGCTGTTAAGGAAGCATTGGAAAATCCTGAAGAATTATTAATGAATAATGATGTTAAAAAAGCATTAGAAATGTAATTTTAATATTGTGTTACTATAAAAAAGGGCTGAAGTTAAACTTTAGCCCTTTTTTTATGTTTGTTTAGCTAGTTGCAATCCATATCGGTCTTGGATTCGCTATCAGCGTTAGGAAAACAATTTCCAGATGGTAATTGCTCGGGAGTATATCTGTCTAGGTTGTTGTCGTACAAGGAATTTTCAACAAAGGAAGTTAAATCATTTACCTCGTTGGGGGTAAGATTTAAGGGGATAAAATGTGCTGATAATTGATCTTTTGGTACCGTGGTGTTTTCAGCAATAGCCTTATTCTTATAATTTATTACCGCTTTTATACTTCCAAAGCTTCCGCCGTGACCAAAGTTGGTTATATATTTTAAATTGTATAAAGACGGAATTTTAAATTTATAATTGTCAATTTCTTTACCGGTAAAACCACCTCTCCCTTTTTTAGTTGCTTCATCAATAGCAATATGAGAACTATTCGGGTCTAGATCATTCATTCCTATGGCATAAAAACCAGTTTTGTTTAATCCTGGTCCAGAATGACAAGTAAAACATGCTCCTTTCCCAAAAAATAAATTGGCACCTCTTATTTCTGTTGCAGATAAAGCATTTGCATCACCTTTTAACCATTCTTGAAAAGGAGCTTTGTTGGCAAGCACTGTTCTTTCGTAGGCTGCAATGGCTAATCCTGCATTAATGGTAGAGTATCTTTTTTCTTCTACTATGTTGGGAAACGCTTTGTCAAATAATGGTTTGTAGCCATTGTTTTCTAAAAATTCTACATCTATTAACAGTCGGTGTACATCTAAACCGGCAATTGCTTGTGTTTCTAATCCTTCAAAACCAAGTGTATTTTTTTCCTTAGGAGTGTTGGTTGTCCAATGGTCTTCAGTACCTTGGTTTTCGGCTGTACCACCAAATTGGCCATTCCAAAGCATAATTTTTTGATAGGCAGTGTTTAGAATACTTGGAGATTTTAATGGTTGTACGTCTAGGTCTTCTTTAAGGTAGGCTATAGACATGTGTCTTGTTTCTCCTTTAATTCCAAATCCAAAACCGCCTTCACCTATACCTTGTAAATTGCCGCTTTGGAATCCCGCCGCTGCATGGTGGCAACTGGCACAAGAGTAAGTGTTTCTTCCCATTTCTTTTAATGGATTAAGGGCAAGGCCTGTTTCGTGAAATAGAAATTTTCCCAACGCTACTTTTGCAGGTGTTAATGGGTTTTTTGGATCAGCCGGTATATTGCTAAGGTCGTTTTCTTGTGGTAGTTGTAGCGCATCTAGACTGCCATAGAGAGAAATTATTTTTTCTTGGAGAATGAGATCTTCGACTTGGTAGTAATTTTGGTCGTCCTTAGAACAGCTGGTAGTTAATAAGAAGAATATAATTAAGCTAGGGTAGAATGCTAGTTTTAAGTTAGTCATTGTTGTGGGGTTTAGGCCACAAAAGTCTTACTATAAAGGTAGGCAACCTTAAATCATCGGTGCATAGCCAGAAAAATGGGTGTAGTTGGTATTAGTCTTTAAAGTATACGCATTTTTTTTTGTAATCAATTATGGCCTTGGTTTTTTTAAGGATGTCGGCGCCAATAATTCCATCAACCGGTAAGGCATTATGGTTTAATAGTGCTTGGTTAACGTGCGTTAAATCAAAAACAACAATGCTTAGCTTTTTGTATTTCCAAGCTCCAATTTTTATAGTGTTTTTTGTAGAAATTTGAGTCTCCATATCCGTAGCCCCAGCCCCAGCGGCCTTTACCTCAGATGCTTTAGACGTAAGCTTAAAAAAATCTACTTTATCAATACCAACACAAGTGTTGGAAGCGCCGGTATCTAAAATAAACTTGCCAGAGATTCCATTTATTTTTCCCTTGATTTCAAAGTGATTTGTTTTGGTGAGCTTTAGCTTTATTTTTGTGTAGTTTTTCTTAGCTAGAAATTTGGTAAGCGAAGTGTCTTTCATAGTGTTGTGTTTTCCAAAAGGGTAAAAATACGACAATGAAAAAACAAATGCTTCTCGGTGCACTATAAAAGGGACTTTGTGGGATAGAAGGGTGAACTTCTTGTAATAAGAAAGCCGCACATCAAAGGGATTAGCTATGAGGTGCGGCTTTTGTTTTTATTGATTGCTTATTTGTTAATGCCACTTATGATAATTTTAGAAGTGATTATCTCTCCAGATGCTATTAGTTTCATTGTTTTTTGTGCATCGCTTTCAGAGGTGGAGAATCCTTTGGCATACCCATTGGTCGATGTTACTTCCCAAAAAAAGATGCGTTTGTTGTTGTTGACAACATCAGTTTTGAGCATATGGTAACTTTCTATCTTTTTTTCAAGAATAACTTCTCCAGAGCTAGCCAGACGAATCATTGAAGCGGCATTGACTGCACTTGGTGAAGTCCCGGAATAATATCCCTTGTTTGTTTTAACAGACCAATCATAAATGACAACGATATCGGCTGTGTTGATTTTTTCCACTTCATTTAATGGGCTAACGGTTTTCTTTTCTGTTGTAGCGTGGACATTACATAATGTGAAGGCTACTGTTGCGATAATTAAAATAACTTTTTTCATACGTTCTAATTTTTAAATTATTGTTTTCATTTGTAAGAGCTAACTTTTGCCGTTACATCTTTATATCAATCACATCTAAAAATTGTTACCCAAAAAATTCTGACGCCCCAAAATAGAAGGCTATATACTAGTTGGTTGTAGTGGACTTTTTTATTTTTGTGGTATGATATTGACAGATACACATACTCATTTATATAGCGAGGCTTTTGATGATGACAGAGAGGTAGCTATTAAGGATGCCATTGCAAAAGGAGTTGGCCGCTTTTTTATACCTGCCATTGACTCTAGCTATACCAATGCTATGCTTAAATTAGAAGCAGCCCATCCGGAAAATGTATTCTTAATGATGGGTTTGCATCCTACCCATGTAAATAAAGACTATCTTGAAGAGCTCAGCCATGTTGAGGAAATGTTAGCCAAACGGCAGTTTTATGCTATTGGCGAAATAGGAATCGATTTGTATTGGGATAAAACCTTTTTAAAAGAACAGCAAGAAGCATTTAGACACCAAATACAACTGGCAAAAGAGTATAAGTTACCCATAGTAATTCATTGTAGAGATGCTTTTGATGAAATTTTTGAAGTTTTAGAGTCCGAGAAAAGCGCGGATTTGTATGGTATTTTTCATTGTTTTACAGGAACCTTAAAACAGGCGAAACAGGCTATTTCTTACAATATGAAGTTAGGAATTGGAGGGGTTGTTACTTTTAAAAATGGTAAAATTGATACTTTTTTAAATGAAATAGATCTAAAGCATATCGTTTTGGAAACTGATTCACCCTATTTGGCACCTACACCGTATAGGGGTAAAAGAAACGAAAGTGCTTATATTGTTACCATAGCAGAAAAAATAGCACAGCTCTATAAGAAAGAACTCAAAGAAATAGCGGAAATTACAACTCAGAACTCTAAAGATGTCTTCGGGGTTTAAAGCAATTACAATCAGATGGGTGTAAAAACGAAGATATTACTGATATATACAGGCGGTACAATAGGTATGATCAAAGATTATGAGTCGGGAGCTCTTAAAGCTTTTAACTTTAATAATCTTATGAAAAGGATCCCAGAGCTTACGCAGTTGGCTTGCACCATAGATAGTATTTCTTTTGATAAGCCCATAGATTCTTCCAATATGAATCCTTCCCATTGGGTCGCAATCACAAATATAATAGAAGAACACTACACTCATTATGATGGCTTTGTTGTGCTACATGGGAGTGATACTATGAGTTATACAGCAGCTGCCCTAAGTTATATGTTAGAGAATTTAGGGAAACCTGTTGTTTTAACAGGGTCACAATTACCTATTGGAGACCTTCGTACAGACGCCAAGGAAAATTTAATAACTTCCATACAAATTGCTGCTCTAAGAGAAGAAAATACTGCAGTGATCCAAGAGGTGTGTTTGTATTTTGAATATAAATTATACCGAGGCAATAGAACAACAAAAGTTAATGCAGAACATTTCGAGGCATTTGCTTCCCTAAATTACCCGGAATTGGCAGAATCTGGTGTCCATTTAAAAATAAATAAGGAGTATTTAAAGAAAGTAAAAAAAGAGAAACAATTTAAAGCTCATAAATTGCTAGATGATAATGTTGTGATCTTAAAATTATTCCCCGGTTTAAACCAAAATGTCCTTAATAGTGTTCTAAATATTCCTAATCTTAAGGGGTTAGTTTTGGAAACTTATGGTGCGGGCAATGCTCCAACCGATGAATGGTTGTTAAATAGCCTTAAAAAAGCGATAGATAGTGGATTATATATTGTGAATGTAACACAGTGTTCTGGAGGGAGTGTTTTGCTAGGTCAATATGAAACGAGTGAGGAGTTACAGCACTTACAAATCATTAACGGCAAGGATATTACAACTGAAGCTGCAGTGACTAAACTTATGTATTTATTAGGTACAGGAGTATCGCCAAAACTGTTTAAAACACTTTTTGAAACACCCCTGCGTGGAGAAATGCAAGAAAAATAACATATATAATTTCTGTAACTAATATTTTTTTTGTTATTTGGACCTCGGAAAACTTATGAATAGAGAGGTGGCCGAGTGGTCGAAGGCGCACGCCTGGAAAGTGTGTATACATCAAAAGTGTATCGAGGGTTCGAATCCCTTCCTCTCTGCAGATAAGTTTTAATTTTATTTAAACATTTTTTTTATATCTTTAACCCTATTAACTAACTAAATTAAGTTTTGAAAATGAAAAGATTATCTTCTATCCTAGCCGTAGCTGGGTTGTTTGTTTTTAGTACAAATACAGTAAATGCAGCTACTCTTATACAAGATGCAGCAGCAGCAGAAGCCCCTAGAGGTTTTGTTCAAGTTTTAAAAGAGCAATTTATAACAGGTGGTCCTGCATTTATGGGAATTGTGCTTTTATGTTTAATTCTTGGCCTTGCAGTAGCAATAGAAAGAATTATATACTTGAATATGGCAAGCACTAATACTACTAAGTTAAAGCAAAAAGTAGAAGACGCTTTAGCATCAGGTGGTATAGAAGCTGCAAAAGAAGTATGTAGAAACACAAAAGGACCTGTAGCGTCAATATTTTATCAAGGTTTAGATAGATCTGGAGAAAGTATAGAATCTGCTGAAAAAGCGGTAGTTGCTTATGGTGGTGTTCAAATGGGTCAATTAGAGAAAAATGTTTCTTGGTTGTCTTTGTTTATCGCTATTGCACCAATGCTAGGATTTATGGGAACTGTAATCGGGATGATTCAGGCCTTCCAGAAAATTGCAGCTGTTGGTAACCTAAGTGCATCATTGATTGCAGGGGATATTCAAGTAGCTTTATTAACAACTGTATTTGGTCTTGTTGTCGCCATTATTCTTCAAATTTTTTATAATTATATTATTGCAAAAATCGATAGTATTGTAAATGATATGGAAGATTCTTCAATCTCATTGATTGATATGTTGGTAGATCACAAAAAATAAGTCGGACCTTTAAAATACAAAAGCATTATGCAAAAAATAGTAAAAATAGCTTTGATTATTATAGGCCTTGTGTCGGCGGCTTTATGGTATTTCTTACCATCAGGAGATTTTACAATCCCTGAAGTTGCAGCACAAGCGGCAGATAGCGGAGCAATGAACTCTATGTTCTTTATTACATTTGTTTTAATAGGTATTGCAGTAGTAGTAGCATTGTTTTTTACATTGAAAAACTTGTTTTCTACACCAGATAGCCTTAAAAAGACGTTGTTTTCAATCCTTGGTTTTTTACTTGTGGTAGCAATTTCATACTTTTTATCAAATGGTGATGATTTAGATCCTGAGTTCTTAACAGATATGGATGCAACAACAAGTACTGTTAAAAAGATTGGAACAGGTATTTATACCTTTTTAATATTAGCAGCTATTGCGGTCATTTTAATGGTTGTACCTAGTGTTAAAAAACTAATCGGTAAATAAAAACTAAAATTATGGCAAGAAGAGGTGGAGCACCAGAAGTAAATGCTGGCTCAATGGCAGACATTGCATTCTTACTCCTTATCTTTTTCTTAGTAACTACTACTATAGAAACAGATGCAGGTTTAGATCGTATGTTACCGCCATTGGAAGAGCTAGAAGAACAAGTTTTAATTAAACAGAAGAATATTTTTGAGGTTCAGGTTAGTGAAGACGGACAATTATTAGTAGAGGAAGAATTAACTCCATTGACAGAATTAAAAGCAAAAGCAATTGCTTTTTTAGATAATGGAGGCGCTCCTCAAGGAAGTCCTAACTATTGTGATTACTGTAAAGGAGAAAGAGATCCTGAGTCTTCAGATGACCCAGTGAAAGCTATTATTTCTTTAAAGAATGATCGTAAAACTAAATATTCTGTTTATGTAACTGTACAAAATGAGCTTGTTGCTGCGTATAATGAATTGCGTAACAGAGAAGCAAAACGTTTGGGTTATAATATGTCGTTTACAGAAATGGATGCAGAATATAGTAACCAAGAAACATCAGATGAAGTAAAGGAAAAATTAAAGGTTAGAATTAAACAAATTCAAGATCTTTTTCCAATGAAGTTATCTGAAGCAGAAACTAATAAAAATTAACACAAAGAGTTATGTCAAAATTTAAAAAGAAAAAAGATGGAGAATTGCCTCCAGTTTCTACGGCTTCTCTTCCGGATATTGTGTTTATGCTATTGTTTTTCTTTATGACAGTAACGGTAATGAAGGATAGCGAACCATTGGTAGCTAATGAATTGCCAAAAGCTTCTGAAACTAAGAAACTAGAGAAAAAGGATAGAATTGTTTATATTTTTGTGGGTCAGCCTACTGAAAAGTATCAACGATTATATGGTACAGAAGCAAAAATTCAGTTAAATGATAAATTTGCAAATGTATCTGAGGTTGGAGATTACGTTTTAGAAGAAATTGCTAAAAAACCACAGGAAATACAAAATGCAGTAACTACTTCATTAAAAATCGATAAGAATGCTAATATGGGTATTGTTATGGATATTAAAGAGCAGTTAAGAAAAGTAAATGCATTAAAGGTAAATTATACTACGTACGAGGGTGATGCCTTTGATAATTTAAAATAATTTAGATAGTTAGACTATTTTAAGGCGCTTCAAGTAGGAAACTATTTGAAGCGTTTTTTATTTCATTCGTTTTAAGAAGCTCCATTATGTTTAAAAAATATGTTTTTGTCTTTCTTTGTTTTGCGGTATGCAATTCATTTTCTCAGAATGTTGCCGTAGATAGCACTTATTTAGAAGATCAATTTTATATTGGGGTCACCTACAATACCTTTAGGGATAAACTCTCTAATATGACGCAGAGAAACTTACCCTATGGTTTGCAGTTGGGCTTTATAAAGGATATGCCTATTAATGATAAAAGAACAGTTGCTATAGGATTGGGATTGGGGTATGCGGTGAATTCCTACTATTCAAACTTAATTGCCACTAAGAGTAATGATGATATCACCTATGCTTTTCTTGCAAATGATGTGAGTTTTCAAAGAAGTAAAATTGAAACCCATATCGTAGAATTGCCTATTGAATTTCGTTGGCGTATGTCTACACCTACCAATTATAAATTTTTAAGAATATATGGAGGGGTTAAGTTGGGCTACGCTTTTGCAAGTAGGTCTAAATTTGTCTCCAATGACAAAAGAGAATCCTTTTACAATACCGATATTTCCAAATTTAGATATGGGTTACAATTTAATATGGGCTACAATACTTGGAATGTACATATTTATTATGGATTAAATAATCTGATAAATACGACTGAAACTGTGGCGGGGGAATCGATTAATATAAAGCCGCTAAGAATAGGTTTTATTTTCTATATCTTATAACCAATACTTAATGGTTATTAACTGTGATATAGCTCCTATAAGGAAGCCTATGATGATTTCTGCTGTTGTGTGTGCTTTTAGGTATAGTCGCGCGGAAGCAACAAGACCTGTGCTTAAAATGCCTATAGCAATAGCAAAAATAATGTTTATTTCAAAATGGATGCTTAGGTTTATGAGGAACATAACCAAAGTGCCCATTCCCATTAAATGCATACTACTCTTAAACTTAAAAAATAATAGTACTGCAGAACTAAAGGTTGCCGTTAGTAATCCTAGAAAGAAAAAGAAGAGTTCTTCTGTATAATTGTTGGGTATTACCTTATAAACAACCATAAGCAAAAGCGCTAAGTTAATGTAATAAGGATACTTTCTTTCTTTGATTGTAGGTAGGTCATAAGAGGTAACTAGTCCAATATTACGCAATATTAAAAAGCATACAATAGGGACAATAACCGTAAGTATAAAAATAGGAAGAATATTTCCACTCAATACATTTAGAGTGTAGTATTTGGGTGTGATTTTAAAATAGCATAGCACCCCAAGAATGGGTGTAAATAAAGGGTGAAAAATGGATGAAACTATTTTAAAAAAGTTCTTCATTAAATCTCTTTTCTTAACCTGGCAACAGGAATGTTGAGTTGCTCCCTGTATTTGGCTACCGTTCTTCGGGCAATAGGATATCCTTTATCTTTTAGGATGGCTGCTAATTTATCATCTGTTAATGGTTTTCTTTTGGTTTCCTCAGCGATAACAGTCTCCAGTATTTTTTTTATTTCTTTTGTAGAAACATCTTCTCCCTGTTCGTTTTTCATAGATTCAGAGAAATATTCCTTAATTAATTTGGTGCCGTACGGGGTATCTACATATTTACTATTGGCAACCCTAGAAACTGTGGAAACGTCCATATGAATGGTGTCGGCAATGTCTTTAAGGATCATAGGACGCAGTTTGCGCTCGTCTCCCGTTAGAAAATACTCCTCTTGGTATTTCATGATGGCGTCCATAGTAATAAACAATGTCTGCTGTCTTTGTTTAATGGCGTCTATAAACCACTTGGCTGAGTCTAACTTTTGCTTGATAAAAAACACGGTGTCTTTTTGTGATTTGGATTTTGTCTTGGAGTTCTTATATCCTTCAAGCATATTATTGTACTGTCTGGAGATATGAAGTTCAGGAGCATTTCTACCATTTAGTGTTAATTCCAATTCACCTTCCGCAATTTTAATAGAAAAATCAGGAACTATATGTTCTATGATTCTCGTATTTCCGGCATAAGATCCGCCGGGCTTAGGGTTTAATTTTTCAATTTCAGAAATAGCACCTTTGAGCTGCTCTTCTGTTATATTGTATTTTTGTATTAATTTTTTATAGTGCTTTTTGGTAAACTGATCAAAAGACTTTTGTAAAATAAGAACAGCAAGTTCTACAGCTGGGGTTTGGTCCTTTCTGGATAATTGAATGATAAGACATTCCTCTAAAGAACGTGCGGCAACTCCAGGTGGATCTAGTTCTTGAACCAGTTTTAATACTTTAGTTATGTCTTTTTCTTCTGCGTAAACATTTTGTGTAAATGCAAGATCATCCAAAATGTCTGCAAGAGGTCTACGGATATACCCACTTTCATCAATACTGCCAATTAAAAATTCGGCTATTGCCCAGTCGTTATCATCTAAATAAACCGTATTTAACTGTGCCATTAAATATTGATTAAATGATGTGCCAGAAGCATATGGGATGCTTTTTTCATCATCGTCAGCACTGTAGTTGTTGGCTTGTGTACGATAATCGGGGATTTCATCATCAGATAAATATTCATCTATATTGATGTCTTCTGCTTCAATGGTGTCGTTGTCTGTATCATTATCGTAAACATCATCAAATTCGTCATCAGCATTTTCAACTTCTTCCTTGCCACTTTCTAAAGCCGGGTTTTCTTCAAGTTCCTGCTTTAAGCGTTGTTCAAAAGCTTGGGTAGGCAACTGAATTAACTTCATAAGCTGTATCTGCTGTGGAGACAACTTTTGAGATAACTTAAATTGTAAATGTTGTTTAAGCATTGCGGTTAATTCTTGTGACTATAAATTTAAAGATTTCAGATTAAAATTCAGCATTTTGTGGGGTCCTAGGGAAAGGGATAACGTCTCTAATATTCCCCATTCCGGTTGCAAAAAGTACCAAGCGCTCAAAGCCAAGGCCAAAGCCGCTATGTACTGCACTTCCGTATTTACGCAAATCGGTATACCACCATAATTCTTTTTCGTCAATGTCTAAAGCCTTCATTTTTTCTAAAAGAACATCGAGGCGTTCTTCTCTTTGTGAGCCACCAACAATTTCGCCAATTCCAGGGAAAAGAATATCCATTGCTCTTACTGTTTTTCCATCTTCATTTAATCGCATGTAAAACGCCTTAATTTTTGCTGGATAATCAAACAATATCACAGGACATTTAAAATGTTTTTCAACAAGAAAACGTTCGTGTTCACTCTGTAAATCAGCTCCCCATTCATTGATAGGGTATTTAAATTTCTTCTTTTTGTTTGGTTTGCTATTTCGTAAAATGTCTATGGCTTCTGTGTAGCTAACCCTTTTAAAGTTGTTTTCTGTAATAAACTTTATTTTTTCAATCAAAGGCATCTCACTGCGTTCAGCAACTGGTTTTCCTTTTTCTTCGGCAAGTAACCTTTGTTCTAAGAACTCCAAATCATCTTTGCAGTTTTCTAATACATAAGAAAGCACACTTTTTATGAAATCTTCCGCCAAATCCATATTGGCATCCAAATCAAAGAAGGCCATTTCAGGTTCAATCATCCAAAATTCTGCCAAATGTCTAGAGGTGTTAGAATTTTCTGCTCTAAAAGTGGGCCCAAAAGTATACACTTTGCCTAGACCCATGGCATAAGTTTCAGCTTCTAATTGTCCAGAGACAGTAAGGTTGGTTTCTTTTCCAAAAAAGTCTTCTTGGTAATTAATTGTTCCGTCTTCGTTTAGCGGTGGATTTTTAGGATCTAGGGTAGATACTCTAAACATTTCTCCAGCTCCTTCAGCATCTGATCCTGTTACTATGGGCGTGTGTACGTGGTAGAATCCATTTTGTTGAAAATATTGATGTACAGCAAACGATAGCGCAGAACGCATTCGCATTACTGCAGAAAATGTATTGGTTCTAATCCGCAAATGTGCTTTTTCTCTAAGAAACTCTAGAGAATGCTTTTTGGGCTGAATGGGGTAGGTTTCTGGGTCAGCAGCTCCATGTATTTTTATAGCGGTTACCTGTATTTCTACATTTTGTCCTTTTCCTTGGCTTTCAACTAAGGTTCCCTTTATTTGCAATGCAGCTCCAGAAGAGACTTGCTTTAAAATTGCTTCGTCTAGTTTTTCAAAATCTACAACACATTGAATGTTGTGAATTGTAGAACCATCATTTAAAGCGATAAACCTATTGCTTCTAAAAGTTTTAACCCAACCGTTGGTTGTTACTTCTTGTAAAATGTGTTTGGCGGAAAGTAATTCCTTGATGCTGTATGTATTCATTTTAAAATGTACTTCTTATTTTAAGGGATAAAGATAACTTTTTGTAAAGTCTTTATCACAGTGAAAATTAGTTTTGATTATGGATTTGATTTTTTTTCTTGATTTTTACTTCTTCTAAAGGTAAAATATCAATCTGTGGTTTCTTTAAAACTTCTTTATTGGCAATACTTCTTTCTAAAGACAACAAGAGCGAAGGTAATAAGATTAGGTTGGCTAGCATAGCAAATAGTAAGGTTGCGGATACAAGTGCTCCTAGGGCTACTGTTCCTCCAAAATTTGATATTACAAAGACCGAAAATCCAAAGAACAATACAATAGAGGTATAAAACATACTTACGCCTGTTTCTCGTAATGCAGCATAAACAGACTTCTTAATGGCCCACCTGTTCACCACCAATTCTTGCCTGTATTTTGCCAGAAAGTGAATTGTGTCATCCACTGAAATTCCAAAGGCGATGCTAAATACTAAAATTGTCGAAGGTTTTATAGGCACTCCAGCGAAGCCCATTACCCCAGCTGTAATTACCAATGGTAATAGGTTGGGGATTAGCGATATGATAATCATTCTAAAAGAGCGAAACAAATAGGCCATAAACAGAGCAATTAAACCAATGGCCAAAGCCAGAGATAGCACTAGATTGTTTACTAAGTATTTGGTGCCTTTAAGAAATAATAAAGCCTTGCCGGTTAAGAAAGCCGTATAGCGTTCTTTTGGAAAAATTTTGTCTAGGTTTTCTTGAAGTTTCATTTCAATTTCTTCCATTCGCTCTGTATCCACATCTTTCATAAATGTGGTCATCCGTGCGGTTTGTCCGGTGGTGTCAACAAAACTTTCTAAAAGATTCCCGTTGCCTGTAGAATTACGAGCAACATCCATGATAAAAGTATTTTCTTGTGAGGTGGGCAATTGGTAATACTTTGGAATACCATTGTAAAACGCTTGTTTGGAGTACTTTACCAAATTAACCACCGATATGGGTTTAGATAGTTCAGGTATTTCTTCAATGATACCCCCAAATTCATCCATTCGTTTTAAGGTGGCTGGTTTTAGAACACCATTTTTTCTTTTGGTGTCAATGACAATTTCTACGGGCATTATACCATCAAATTCTTGCTCAAAGAATCGAATGTCTTTAAAAAACTGTGCTTTTTTGGGCATGTCTTCAATGGGGCTGCCAGAAATATCAATTTGATACATTCCTATAATGCTTACGATTAAAAGAAGTATGGATACGATATAAACAGAAATACGCTTTTTCCGGACAATATTTTCCATCCAATTTACAAAAGTATCAATCCATTTTTTGTTCAAATGTTTTAGATGTTTGTCTTGTGGCTTGGGTAAAAAGCTGTAGACAATAGGAATAATTAAAAGAGATAAAATAAAAATTCCAATAATATTCATAGAGGCAACAATGCCAAATTCTTTTAAAAGTTGACTGTCTGTAATAATAAATGTGGCAAAACCAGAGGCTGTGGTGACATTTGTCATTAAAGTAGCATTTCCGATTTTAGAGATAACACGTTGCAGTGAAAGTGCTTTGTTGCCATGGTTTTTTACCTCTTGTTGGTATTTATTGATAAGAAAAATACAATTTGGAATCCCAATTACAATAATTAGTGGCGGAATTAAGGCCGTTAATACGGTAATCTCATACTCTAGCAACCCAAGAATTCCAAAGGCCCACATAACGCCGATTATCACAACGCACATAGAAATAAAAGTGGCTCGAATACTTCTGAAAAAGAAGAAGAAAATTAGTGATGTAACTCCCAAGGCAGCCAAAATAAATTTTTGAATCTCATCAATAATATTCTGAGAATTCATAGTTCGGATATAAGGCATTCCAGAAATGCGTACATCCATTTTGGTTTCCTTTTCAAATTGGTCAATGAGGTGTTTTAAATCTTTTAGGATAAAATCTTTCCGTACAGATGTATTTACAATGTCTTTGTCTAGGTAAACCAGTGTTCTAATAGTCCCCGTCTTTTTGTTGTACAAAAGGTTTTCATAGAATGGAATGTTTTGAAACAAATGATGTTTTAAACTGTCTATTTCTGCAACTGTTCTAGGGGCAGTTTTTATGAAATTTTGCAGTATAAATTCTTGGCCGTCTTCATCTTTAACAAGTTCTTTTAAATTTTCGGTAGAAAGTACAAAATCAACCTCTGGAAAAGCCTCCAGTTGTTTGCTTAATTTGTTCCATCTGTTAAAATTAGCTGGGGTAAATAAGGTGCTGTCTTTAATGGCTAAAGCCATTACATTGCCTTCTTCTCCAAATAAATTTAAAAAAGATTGGTATTGAATGTTTATGGGGTGGTGGTCTGGTAATAGGTTGGCTTCTGAGTTAGAAAAACGCATGTTTTTCCATTGCAAAGCTAAAAATATGGTAAAAGCGGTAATTAGTAATAAAATTAGAATTCTATTTCTTAGAATTATCCGAGCAGTTTTAGCCCAAAAACCTTGCGTTATCTTAGCACCCATTAAAAGTAATTATAAGTGCGCAAAGGTAAAGAATGATTGTTAGTGTACCCAAAAAATGAAGTTTAAAAAATGGGAAATGATAAAATTGAGCTAGTAAAGAATAGGAATTCCATACTGTTTGTAAAATTCTTCTACTTCCGTTTGGGTGTTTTTTAATTTGGAAAGCGATAAATCCCGTGGCTTTCCATTTTTTAAGAGAAAGGAATAGCTTTCAATGCCTAAATTTTTTCTCTTGTTTAAACCAATGACAGTTTTTATCAAATAATATTCTTGATAAGATTTTTTAAAGATTAAGTAATATCCGGAAGCTAAGAGTAAGACAAGAAGTGCTGTGTTGAAATAGCCTATATGGTTTAAGCTATTATTATAAATGTTTAGAATTGAACTAAGATTAATAATGCAGAGAAGATTTTGGCATTTCTTCGTTGACTTTTAATGTCATCTATGATTTGCAGCTTATCTAAATCTTCTCTGTAGTATAGTTTCATACTTAGTTAAATTAGACTTTCATTATTTCAACTTCTTTAGAAGCGAGTAGGGTGTCAATCTTTTTAGTGTAATTGTTGGTTAATTCTTGAACGGATGCTTCGGCATTTTTTTTCAAATCTTCAGAGGCATCATCGGAATTTCGAATTTCTTTATTGGCTTCTTGTCTTGCATTCCGAATTCCAATTTTAGCATCTTCAGCTTCGGATTTTGCTTGTTTTACCAAATCTCTTCTCCGTTCTTCAGTTAGAGGAGGGACATTAATAATTACGAAATCGCCATTGTTCATCGGGTTAAAACCAAGATTTGCATTCATAATGGCTTTTTCAATTTCGTGCAACATGTTTTTCTCCCATGGCTGTACAGCGATAGTTCTAGCGTCAGGAATATTAATATTGGCTACTTGAGAAAGTGGCGTAGAGGAGCCGTAGTAATCTACCATAACACTTGATAGCATTATTGGGCTGGCCTTACCGGCTCTAATTTTTATAAATGCTTTTTCTAAATGGTCTATGGAGCCATTCATACTTTCTTTTGTGCTGTCTAAAATAAAATCAATTTCTTCGTTCATTTTAATAGTATTTAAACTAGGTACATCAAAATCTGCACCTTATTATACATTTACTTCTGTTCCTATATTCTCACCGGATACTAACTTTAATAAGTTGCCTTGGGTGTTCATGTCAAAAACAATAATTGGCAATTCATTTTCCTGACTTAAGGTAAATGCAGTGGTATCCATTACTTTTAATCCTTTGGTGAGTACATCTTGGAAAGAAATTTTATCAAACTTTGTTGCATTAGCGTCTTTTTCGGGATCTGAGGTATAGATACCATCAACTCTAGTTCCTTTTAAAATTACATCAGCTTCTATTTCTATGGCGCGTAATACCGCGGCAGAATCTGTTGTGAAATAAGGATTTCCCGTGCCTCCGCCAAAAATAACAACCCGTCCTTTTTCTAAATGGCGCATGGCTTTTCTTCTGATAAAAGGCTCAGCTACTTCATTTATTTTAATGGCAGTTTGTAATCTTGTTTGAATGCCAGCGTCTTCTAGAGCACTCTGTAGGGCTAATCCGTTAATGACTGTGGCTAGCATCCCCATATGGTCTCCTTGAACACGATCCATACCGTTGCTGGCTCCAGAAACACCTCTAAAAATATTACCACCACCAATGACAATAGCTACCTGAATACCTTTTTGCGTAACTTCTTTTATTTCCTGAGCATAGGCTGCCAATCTTATTGGGTCAATTCCATATTGTCTTTCACCCATTAAGGCTTCTCCGCTGAGTTTTAAAAGTATTCTTTTGAATTGCATAGTGCGCTTGTTTATATAGGAAACAAAAATAATCAAAAAAATGAATGCAATTGAACCTCTTATATTTTATTATGAGATTTTGTTAACGAAAACTGTAAAACAAAAAAAGCCGTTTTCGAATAGGAAAACGGCTTTTCAGTAATTAGAGGCAAAGCTCTTAATTCTTATCCAAGAGAAACTCTTTTAAAGGCAACAACTTTTACGTCGCCGTATGAAGTTACATAACTCTCAACGTTAAGTTTTTC
This sequence comes from Cellulophaga sp. F20128, assembly GCF_023015805.1. Classification (GTDB taxonomy): domain Bacteria; phylum Bacteroidota; class Bacteroidia; order Flavobacteriales; family Flavobacteriaceae; genus Cellulophaga. Next base: position 73,337 of record NZ_JALKBA010000001.1, on the reverse strand, counting down.
ATCCTTAATAAAGTTTTGGTCTAATAGACATTGCTCTTGGTCTAGCGTTGTGTTATCAGAAACAAAACGTTCCATTTTTCCTGGTAAAATTTTATCCCAAATTTGTTCTGGCTTGCCTTCAGCTTTAAGTTGTGCTTTAGCATCTTCTTCTGCCTTTGCCATAACCTCAGGTGTTAACTGTGCCATAGAAATGTATTGTGGTACATTTTTAAGGGTTTTTCCTAGACGTTCCAATTCAATATTGTCTTTTTCAATAACGGCAATTCTAGCTTCAGTTTCTGAAGCAATAAAAGCGGGATCAAAATCCTTGTAGGACAAAGTTGTTGCGCCCATAGAAGCTATTTGCATAGCAACATCTTTTCCTAAAACTTCAATATTATCTACTTTAGAGGATAAACCAACCAAAGCAGCAATTTTATTAATGTGAACATAAGAACCTACAAAAGGAGCTTCTACTGTTTCAAAAGCGTTAATGTCTAATTTTTCACCAATAACACCAGTTTGTTCCACTAATTTTTCAGTAACAGTCATACCACCAAAATCGGCAGCTAGAAATTCTTCTTTTGTATTGTAGTTTAAGGCTAATTCACCCAACTGACTTGCAAGGTTTAAAAAGTTTTCGTTTTTTCCAACAAAATCTGTTTCGCAACCTAGTACTATTGCTACACCTTTAGTTTCAGAAGCATTAACTTTTGCAACAGCAGCACCTTCACTTGAATCACGGTCAGCTCTTTTTTCTGCAACTTTTTGTCCTTTCTTACGAAGCACATCGATTGCTTTGTCAAAATCACCCTCTGCTTCAACTAACGCATTTTTGCAGTCCATCATTCCTGCACCTGTAGCTTTTCTTAGTTTGTTTACTTCTGCGGCTGTAATTTTTGCCATTTTATTTTCGGTTTTAAAATGGTCCTGAAAAAACAGTATTTTTTCAGGACGATGTTAAATTAATATTTTGTTTTTTTTATAGTAAGAAGTACGTTATTCAATGCCTCCTTTAGTGTTGTCTTGCCATTCTTTAAGCTCATCCCATTTACCATCAGCAGCCATTTTTGCTTGTTTTGGCCAAGATCCTGGGTTTTTAGATGCATAACGAGATCCGGCAGCAGCTAATATTTCACTTAATTCTTCAACAGATTTACCAGCCAAATCAGCATATGTATTGATGTTGTTGCTTTGGAAAATTTCAGCAATTTTAGGTCCAATTCCTTCAACCTTAGTTAAGTCTTCAGCTTCAACAGTAGCTTCTTTTTTAACTTCAGCTTTAGGTGCTTCTTCAGTTTTTGGAGTTTCTTTAGCTTTTGGAGCTTCTTCTTTCTTTGCTGGTGCAGCTACTTCTTCCTTGCCTTCTTTTTCTGCTTGCTTATCTGATTTACGATCAGCTAAACCTTCAATAATAGCATCAGTAACATGCGTTAATACTGCTTCAATAGATTTAGAAGCATCATCATTTGATGGTATGATATAATCAATTGGTCTTGGATCTGAGTTAGTATCTACCATAGCAAAAATAGGAATGTTTAATTTTAAAGCTTCCTTAACTGCAATGTGCTCTCTCATAGTATCTACAATAAATAAAGCGCCTGGTAGACGAGTCATATCAGAGATTGAACCTAAGTTTTTCTCTAATTTGGCTCTAAGACGATCAACTTGTAAACGTTCTTTTTTAGATAAAGTTAAAAAAGTACCATCTTTTTTCATTCTATCAATAGAAGCCATTTTTTTAACGGCCTTACGAATAGTGATAAAGTTGGTAAGCATACCACCTGGCCATCTTTCTGTGATGTAGGGCATGTTCGCTTTTCCTGCTCTATCGGCAACGATATCTTTTGCTTGTTTTTTGGTAGCTACAAAAAGTATTTTTCTACCTGAGGCTGCTATTTTTTTAAGAGCTTCATTAGCTTCTTCAATTTTTGCAGCTGTTTTGTATAAGTTAATAACGTGTATTCCGTTACGTTCCATATAGATATACGGTGCCATATTCGGGTTCCACTTTCTTGTCAGGTGACCAAAGTGCACACCTGCTTCCAATAAATTCTTTACTTCAATTTTGTTTGCCATTTTTTTTGTAATAGTTTACGTTCCGTTTTACTTAGCAATGCTAAAGTAGTGCGTATGCAGTCTTTAACATTTAGATGCTAAACTAGTGCCTTCTATATGGTAATAGAAAACAACGACAACTTGTTTTAATTTTATGCTTTAGAATTTTTCTAAAGACGCTCAATGAACTTGTGGTGTTGGAAAAATCCAACGAATAAAAAATCAGGAAAAACCTGATGTAAAAAAACCGGAACAAAGTTCCGGAATATTTTTTTAACGTTTAGAGAATTGAAATTTCTTACGGGCTTTTTTCTGACCGAATTTCTTACGCTCTACCATTCTTGGATCTCTTGTTAAAAGACCTTCTGGTTTTAATATCAATCTGTTTTCAGCATCTACCTCGCACATTGCTCTAGATATTGCTAATCTAATAGCTTCTGCTTGTCCAGTAATACCTCCTCCGAATACATTTACTTTTACGTCAAAGTTCTCTTCATTGCTTGTTAAAGCAAATGGTTGTCTCACTTTGTACTGTAAAGTAGCGGTAGGGAAATATTCATTTAAATCTTTTTTGTTGATCGTAATGTTTCCGCTTCCTTCAGAAACGTATATACGTGCAACAGCAGTTTTACGTCTGCCTATCTTATGAATTATCTCCATTTATAAATCCTTTAAGTTTATTGCTCTTGGTTTTTGCGCCTCTTGGTTGTGCTCAGAACCTACGTAAACTTTTAGGTTACGAAAAAGTTCCGCACCCAATCTGTTTTTAGGTAACATACCTTTAATAGACTTTTCCACTACACGTGCTGGATTCTTCTCCAACATTTCAATAGCAGTCTGAGACCTTTGTCCACCAGGGTAACCTGTGTGTCTTATATAAGTCTTAGTTTGCCATTTGTTACCACTTAAAGTAACTTTTTCTGCATTGATAACAATTACGTTATCCCCACAGTCCACATGTGGTGTAAAATTAGGCTTGTTCTTCCCTCTTAAGATTTTTGCAACCTTAGAAGCAAAACGACCCAACGTTTCTCCTTCAGCATCAACCAATAACCACTCCTTAGAAACGGTTGCTTTATTGGCTGAAATTGTCTTGTAGCTTAATGTATCCACACTAATATATTTTTATAATTTACTTTGAAACCCGATAAACGGGGTGCAAATGTACAATTAAATACTTTAAATACAAATGGTTATTTCTTATTATTTTTAGAGTTTTTTAGAAAAGCTTTAATTTGATGAATTTGTCACCTATTAATAAGTCTTTAAATTCACTGGTTTTTGGAGTAAAATGTAATATTATTATATTTTCTGCGTTCTTACAGCTAATAATTTAGATGTGATGAAAATAATAAAACAAAATTTAATATTTGTATTGTTGGTATGTTTAAGCGCTGTTTCTTGTAGTACAGATAGTGAAAAGAATTTGTATTCTGATAGCAATTTAATCGGAACTTGGGAAGTTACTGAGGTAAAGGCCGAAGAATCTTCAAACCTTAATTTACCTAAAGAGATTGCAAACAACCTTATTGGTGAAGGCTGTAAATTATTGGTTTATACCTTTAGTAAAGAAGGGACAGTGGTGATCAAGAGTAAATTAAATCATATTATGGTGAATGCAGGGCCAACAGGTTTAGAAGTAGATTGTCCTGAAGAAACAGATACGGAGATTACTACATGGGAATTAAATGATGATCAATTAACGTATACTAATGAGAATGGAGATGAAGAAACCATTACGGTAAAGTTTGAGGGTAATACCTTTATCATATTGGGGGAGGATATAGATGCTGCTAATTATGCGGGTATGGAAATTGTATTTACTAAAAAATAGCATAAATTCAATTAAAAAGGGTCTTTGGCATCTGTTGTCAAAGACCCTTTTTTTGTTTAAAATACACCTTAGTGTGCTTCCAGCCAATTTGCACCCTTATCTATTTCTACTTCTAATGGCACTTTTAAAATATAGGCATTTTCCATTTCTGTTTTAATGAGTTGGGTGACGGCTTCTAATTCGCTATTGTGTGCATCAAAAACCAGTTCATCATGTACCTGAAGGAGCATTTTTGTTTTGTACTGACCTTCGGTAAGTTTTTTGTGAATATTAATCATTGCAATTTTAATGATATCCGCTGCGCTACCTTGAATGGGGGCGTTTACGGCGTTGCGTTCTGCTGCCCCTCGAACAACCGCATTTCTGGAATTGATGTCTTTTAAGTAGCGACGTCGGCCTAAAACTGTCTGTACGTAGCCATTGTCTCTGGCAAAATCGACCAACTCGCTCATGTAATTTCGCAATTTTGGGTAGGTGGCATAATAGGCATCTATAAGTTCTTTGGATTCCGATCTACTAAGGTCGGTCTGGTTGCTTAATCCAAAGGCAGATACCCCATAAATAATTCCGAAATTTACCGTTTTGGCATTGCTGCGCTGCTCTCTTGTTACTTCAGTGATAGGGACATTAAAAACCTTAGAGGCTGTGGAAGCGTGAATATCTTCCCCATTCTTAAACGCATCAATCATAGTAGTCTCGTTGCTTAAGGCGGCAATAATTCTCAATTCTATTTGTGAATAATCGGCAGCAAGTAAAGTGTATTCTTCGTTTCGGGGTATGAAGGCTTTTCTAACCTGTCTTCCTCTTTCCGTTCGAATAGGAATGTTTTGCAAATTGGGATTATTGCTACTTAATCTGCCTGTGGCAGCAACCGTTTGCATATAATCTGTATGTACGCGTCCCGTCTTTTCTTCTACTTGGTCTGGTAGTGCGTCTACATAGGTGCTTTTTAGTTTGGCTAAACCGCGATAGTCTAAAATATCTCTAATTATGGCGTGTTCTTTTGCCAAATAAGAAAGCACATCTTCCGCTGTAGAAAACTGTCCTGTTTTAGTTTTTTTTGGTTTGTCAACAAGCTTTAGCTTATTGAATAGGATTTCTCCCAATTGTTTGGGGGAGGCGATATTAAATTCTTCTCCAGCAGCTTTGTAAATACTCGTTTCTAAATTTAAAATATCCTTATTTAAGTCCGCTGATAATGATTTTAAAAATGCAGTATCCAAATTAATGCCTTCCAATTCCATATCGGCTAAAACACTCAATAACGGAATTTCAATGTCCTTAAAGAGTCCTTCTGTTTTAGCAGCGGCCAGTTCTGGCCTAAAGTGTTCTGCCAACTGGTAGGTGATATCAGCGTCTTCAACCGCATATTCAGTTTGCTGTTCCAAGGGAACTTGGCGCATGGATAACTGATTTTTCCCTTTTTTCCCAATCAATTCACTGATGGAAACGGGTGTGTAGTCTAAATAGGTTTCAGCCAATACCTCCATATTATGGCGCATATCAGGATTTATAAGGTAATGCGCTAACATAGTGTCAAAATAATTCCCTTTAATAAGGATGTTGTATTTGCGCAGTACTTTAATATCGTATTTTAAATTCTGTCCTATTTTTTCGATTTGTTCCGCCTCAAAAAACGGACGTAATTGTTCAAGTATTTTTTGTGTCTCCATTACATCTTCTGGAAAAGACACATAAAAACCTTTGCCGGCTTCCCAAGAAAAAGCAATGCCTACCAATTCAGCGGTTAAGGGGTTTAGTCCTGTTGTTTCGGTGTCAAAACAGACAGAGGTTTGTTTCATTAAGTTTTGTAGAAACAGCTTCATTGCCATGCCAGGAGCTACGCTTTGGTATAGGTGTGACGTATCTTTTATTGTTTTTCTGCTAGAAAATTCCTGCTTTAGGGTTTCAGATGTTTCTCCGGTTGCTCCAAATAGGGAAAATTGACCGGCACCAGCAGTATCCGTCTTTGCTTGTTTCTTTTCTTTTTGTTCTCCAGCAGCGGCAGAATTAGTCCCTATTGTTGGGGTTTCTGTCGCAAATGTTTTTATAAGATTGTCTATGAGCCTTCTGAATTCTAATTCTTCAAAAATGGCTGTAACCTTTTGTAAATCTGGCTGGTCTAACTCATACTCTTTTTCGTTAAACGCTACTGGTACGTCTAGCATAATGCGTGCTAGCTTTTTTGAAAGCAAGCCAAGTTCTTTGTTGGCTTCAATCTTTTCTTTCATTTTTCCTTTGAGCTCGTGGGTGTTGGCTAGCAAGCCTTCCATACTGCCATAAGCGGCTAGGAATTTTTTAGCAGTTTTTTCGCCAACCCCAGGTAAGCCCGGAATATTATCAACCGAATCTCCCATCATCCCTAGAAAATCGATCACCTGTTCTGGCCTTTCTATTTCAAACTTTTTTTGTACTTCGGGTATCCCCCATGTTTCATAACCGCCACCGAACATGGGTCTGTACATAAAAATGTTTTCTGACACCAGTTGTGCAAAATCTTTATCAGGGGTAACCATATAGGTTTTATAGCCTTCCTTTTCAGCTTTCTTTGCCAAGGTGCCTATGATGTCATCGGCTTCATAACCTTCTTTTACTATTACAGGAATATGCATCGCCTTTAGTATTTCTTCAATATAAGGTATGGCGAGTTTTATAGCTTCAGGGGTTTCGTCTCTGTTTGCCTTGTAGGCTTCAAACATTTCTACTCTGTCTACACTCCCGCCGCGGTCAAAGCAGACTGCTAAATGATCTGGGCGCTCCCGTTTAATAACGTCTAATAAGGAATTGGTAAAACCTAGTATTGCCGAAGTGTCTAAGCCCTTAGAATTTATTCTTGGATTTTTTATAAAGGCGTAATATCCTCTGAAAATTAAAGCGAAAGCATCGAGTAAAAAAAGTCTTTTTTGGTCTGCCATTGTTGTTTTTTGTCTAATATTTTATGAGGAATGAGGAATGTATTTTTGTGGTTATGTTTGTATGGAATTGCTTGGTTGAAATCTATTTTTTTAATTTTAGTCTACTGCCTACTATTTAATAAGTAAGGTATAAAGCAGCACCAATATCGCGTATTCCCAAGCCCCATTATTTAATTTCCTCAAATTCCGATTTTCTTTATTTCTTTTTGTAGAATGAGGCCACCTGCTCATTAGTGTGTCCTGCCTCTGTTGCTTTGCGGTAGGTAAAACCTGGGTGAACACAATAGCCACCTGTTTCTCCTTTTTTGTTCAGTGCTAGAAAACCAATTTGGAAATCTTCACGCCCTTTGTTTTTATCCATAATACGTTTTACACCTTCTTCACAGGCTTCTTGAGGAGATTTTCCTTGGCGCATTAATTCAACAATTAAAAAACTACCTACAGTTCTAATTACCTCTTCACCGACTCCGGTTGCGGTTGCTGCACCCACTTCATTGTCTACAAACAAACCAGCTCCAATAATTGGAGAATCACCAACCCGTCCGCCAACTTTATAAGCCATACCACTGGTGGTACATGCGCCGGCAAGATCTCCATTCTTGTCCATCGTTAACATCCCAATAGTATCGTGATTTTCAATGTTGATAATGGTTTCATACTTGGAAGTTTTTTTCCATTCTAGCCATCTGTTCTTTGCCTCTTCGGTAAGTAAATTGGTTTTTTTAAATCCTTGTTCGTAAGCAAACTGTTCTGCTCCTTTGCCCGCTAAGATGATATGTGGTGTCTCTTCCATCACTTTTCTAGCTACAGCTACAGGGTGGGCTATGTTTTGTAGGTAAACCACAGATCCGCAATTACCTTCCTTGTCCATAATACATGCATCCAAAGTAACATTTCCGTCGCGGTCTGGTGTTGCCCCAATACCAACGGTTGTGTTTTTTATGTCGGCCTCTTCAGCCATAGCACCCTTCTCAACAGCATCTAGCGCATTTCCGCCATTGGCTAGTACCTTCCAAGCAGTAGCGTTTGCATTTTCAAAATTCCAGGTACAAACAGTTATTGGTTTAATTGTTTGCGTTTCTGCCGGTAAAATAGCAGTTTTTTTGTCGGCACAAGAAGCCAGTAAAGGAGCCGAAACTAAACCTGCAGTGCTTAAGGTAGAATTTTTTAAAAATTTTCTTCGTTTCATATTTATAGGTTGACTAATTTTAGGCTTTAAATATAATGAATATGATTGTAGAAGTATGTGCAAATTCATTTGAATCTGCTTTAAACGCACAAAAAGCAGGAGCAGATAGAATAGAATTGTGTATTGAACTTGGTGTGGGAGGGGTAACACCATCCTATGGGTTGCTAAAAAAAACAATACAAGAATTGGAAATACCCGTAAATGTGTTGGTGAGACCCAGGAGTGGCGATTTCACTTATACCGATGCGGAGTTTGACAGTATGAAACTGGATATTGAATTGTGTGTGGCATTGGGTTGCAATGGAATTGTTTCTGGGGTGTTGCACAAAGACTTTACCTTAGATGTAGTACGTACCCAAGAACTGATACAGTTGTCAAAACCGTTAGAATTTACCTTTCATAGGGCATTTGATTGGGTAAATGATCCTGTGGCTACCTTTGAGCAGTTGCAAAAAATGGGGGTAGATTATATACTAACATCAGGACAACAAAAATCGGCTCCAGAAGGCTTTTCTTTGTTGTCAAAACTAAACATGCTGTCTACAAGCTGTAAAATTATGCCGGGTGGAGGGGTGCGTACAACAAACGCCAATGACTTCATAGTAGAAGGTTTTCCTGCCTTGCATATGTCTGGAACTAAATTCTATAAAACCTTAGATAAGGCACCTCCATTTTCTATGAATTCCCCTTCGTTTTTAAAAGAAGATCAGGTGGCTATATCTGATATAGAAACAATTAGGGAAGTGGTGCTGCACGTTAAATAAACCTTAAATGGTTTTGTCTAGGTGTGAAAACTTTACCTTTGCAAAAAAATAATGTATGTTACGTTGGGTATTTTTTGTATTAATTTTTCTTGCTTTTAGTTTTTATGCCTTTCAGGGATTAAAAACGGCAACAAGGGCGAGTTGGGTTCATTATATCTATATAGGAATTACTATAGCTGTACTTGCTAATTTTGTTTATCAATTTAGTCTTGGTAGTACAGGGGGAGTGTTGAGTATTGGAATGAGTTATGCTTTTGGGTTTTTATTGGCAGTGTTGTCTTTTAATATTATCATTTTAATTTTTCTGGTTTCTGAAGATAGTTTTAGATTAATCTCAGGTGTTTACAATAAATTTTTTGGGGAGTCACAAGAGTTTTTTATGCCAACGCGAAGGCGATTTTTAAGTTTAATTGCGCTTGGTCTTGCTGCCTTGCCTTTTGGCGCTGTATTGTATGGTATGGTTAAAGGGAAATACAACTTTAAGGTCTTAAAGTATGAATTGGCTTTTGACGATTTACCAGCGGCCTTTGATGGGTATCAAATTACACAAATATCAGACATACATAGTGGTAGTTTTGACGATAGGGCAAAAATTGAGTATGCTGTTAATTTGATTAATGAGCAGAAGAGTGATGTTTTGTTATTTACGGGAGATCTCGTAAACAATAGGGCTGATGAAATGGTGCCATGGATCGATGTTTTTGACAAGTTAGAAGCAAAAGACGGTAAATTTTCAATCTTAGGGAATCACGACTATGGAGATTATGTGCAATGGGAAACGGAAGCCTTAAAAAGCCAGAATTTAGAAGATCTCAAGCAAATTCAAAAGGATATTGGGTTCGATTTGCTTTTAAATGAAAGTCGTTTTTTGCAAAGAGGAACCGATAAAATAGCATTGGTTGGAGTAGAAAACTGGGGCAAAGGTGGTTTTAAAAAAGCAGGAGATTTAAAATTAGCATCAGCAGATGTTGCTAGTGAAGATTTTAAGGTGTTAATGAGCCACGATCCATCGCATTGGGAGCAAAAAGTGTTGAAAGATGATTATCATTATCATTTAACCCTTAGTGGACATACCCACGGGATGCAATTTGGAATAGAGATTCCGGGATGGGTTAAATGGAGTCCGGCAAAATGGAGGTACAAACATTGGGCGGGAATTTATAAAGAAATGGGGCAATATATAAATGTGAATCGTGGTTTTGGTTTTTTAGGATATCCAGGAAGAGTGGGTATATGGCCTGAAATCACCGTAATTACCCTAAAAAAGAAGGAATTAACTTAATTTTATCACTTTAAATTGTAAAATTAAAGCCCACCCTTTTTAATTTAACATTTTTTATTACTTTTGATTAACAACGGAAAGATATATATATGTCTAAATTTGGAGAACTTATAGATTTAAATATGCCAGTACTGCTAGATTTCTATGCAGAGTGGAATGAGCAATCTACAGCAATGCACCCCGTTCTTAGGGATGTAGCTGCTGCTTTAGGGGATAAAGGAAAAGTGATTAAAATTGATGTAGATAAAAACAAAGAGCTATCTCAAGCGCTTCGTGTTAAGGGGCTGCCTACCCTTATGATTTATAAAAAAGGTGAAATGGTATGGCGCCAAAGTGGTGAGCTAGATGCCAATACTCTTATTGGGTTGTTAAACGAATACCTTTAACAACTAAAAATTCTATATCGTAAAACAAGGGCTATTGCCCTTTTATACTATACCTTTTTTTATAGGTTTAAAAAAAGGCACTGTGGTGATTTGTTATGGGTTTTAATTGCCAATCTCTTCCAATACAGCAGAAATAGTATCTACTGTATTAGAATCTGGCATGTCGGGATCTAACAAAGTGTCTTCTTCAGGGGTATCTGGCATTAACCTACTATTGCCTTGAACAAAATGATTGAACTTATCTAAATATTCATTGAGGATTAAGTTTTCCTTTTCTTCAAGCTGGGTGTCTTTATTGCTTGAGAGAATGTCTACTATTCTGATATAGCCCTCTAAGTCGCCTAGAATATCATTTCTACGGCTGTATTGTACATCTAAGGCTAGGGTAGAATAATAAGTTAGGCTTTCTTGGTATTTCGTTTTTAACTGCTCAAATAAAGCCCTTGCTTTTTCTGTTTCTCCTACCTTGTAATAGCCATCTACAAACGGTTCTACAAAGGCATAATAACCAAAATAGTCTACAGGTAGGTTGGTCATGCTAATCTCAATAACATCTTTGGCTTTGTTTATTTTGTTTTCGCTGATGAGTTGCTCTGTTAATCTCGCTAAGTTTCCTCTGTAAGATATTGCTTGTGTTCTGGTCTGTGGATCATGGTATATTTCTGAACTTCCAGAGTTGCCCCATTCCCAATTTTTAACAACATCATACATTAGGTCGCTATCTATCCGGCCCATATCATAGGGGCTTTGGTTTTTTGTTTTAATAGGAACTAATTTATAGGCCAAACCATCTAGCTGTAAATATTCTTTCATCCAAAGGTATTCCCCGTTGTCAAAACTACCTCCAGAGAAGTACAACGGACGTTTCCAATCGTTATTGGCAAGAATGTCTAACATGAGAATCCGGTTTTTGCCCATTGCGCTAGGTAAATCAATGTCGATATAATCCACAATTAAATGGGCATCTTTTTCTTTCACTAAGCCGCTTTCTAAGACATTTTCCTTATTTACTGGAACACGTATTTTATTGGTAGGGTAGTAAACAAAGTCTAAAGTACTTTCAGGATAACCAGAAACATCTCTATCTTGAAGTTCAAAAAGATACTTAAATTTTGTTTGTGGCTTGTCGCTCCCAATCCAGTTCATGAAATCCTTAATATTCCACCTTTTATCTTTAAACTGAGGTAGTTCTTGGTGATAAATAGCGTCTCTAGAACCATAACGGTATTCTTTATGAGTTAGTTGTGATGGAATAGGGTCGCTCGTGTATGCTTTCTTTTTCATTTGATCAATATACCAGTCTGTTGCAAATAGGCTAGTGTTTACTACACGAACATCTGTGCGATAATGTTCAATTTCTTGAACGTACCAAAGCGGAAAGGTGTCATTATCACCAATAGTAAATATGATAGCACCAACATTTTCTTCGGTGGAGTCTAAGTAGGCTTTCGCCGTGCTGTTTGCTGTAAATTTATTAGATCTATCGTGATCATCCCAGTTTTGGTATGCCATTAAAACGGGTACGGCAAGGAGGCAGGCTATGCTTATTACGGGAGCCAGGATTTTAGGGGATAAAAATTTTCTAAATTCATCAAACAAACCGGCAACTCCCAAGCCAATCCAAATAGAAAAGACATAAAAGGAGCCCACTAAGGAGTAGTCTCTTTCTCTAGGTTGAAAAATATAGGGGTTGGTGTAAAATTGAATAGCAAGGCCTGTAAACATAAAGAAAACAAAAAGTGCCCAAAACTGTTTTGGGTCTTTCTTGAGTTGAAAAAGAATTCCGATAATTCCTAAAATTAGAGGTAAAAAATAATAGGTGTTTCGGCCCTTGTTGTCTAAAACATCACTGGGTAAATTGTCTTGACTGCCCAGACGCATGTTGTCAATAACTCCAATACCACTTATCCAATTTCCGTGATTGTTATACCTGCCTTGGACATCGTCTTGTTTTCCAACAAAATTCCACATAAAATAACGCCAATACATATAGCCAAATTGAAAGTCTACCATGTATTTTACATTGTCCCAAACACTTGGTGGGAGCACTTCTATATAACCTTCAGCCTGAGCCTCTTTTAAAAAACCAATGTATTGATCGGCCCCGATTTCACCTTTGGCAAAACCATCTTTTAGATTGTTGGCAACTTCTCTTAACTCATTGCTTGATAAATGTTCTCGGGCAATTTTAAAATCTAAGGCCCCGTAATATTTCATGTAATTTTCCGCATGTTCTCTAGACCACATTCGAGGTAAAATACCAATGTGTTTTTTGTCTGCACTTTGCGAAGCGTTCTTGTATTTGTTAACAATAACGTATTTGCCTAAGGCATCATTTCTTTCGTATTTAGGCTTGTCGTCTTTTTCTTCGCCTCCAGGGGCAAAGGCATCTGAGTAATACGCGCCATAGATTGGGCTGTCTACGCCAGGATATTGTTCTCTGTTGTAGTAAGCCAATAGTGATCTTGCATCTGCTGGATCGTTCTCATTAATTACAACATTGGCATTTGCACGAATGGGAAGCATTAACCAAGAAGAAAACCCTAAAAACAAAAACATAGTACACAATACAATGGTGTTTGCGGTTTTGTATTCGTTTTTTCTAGTGTAGCGAAGACCTAGGTAAAAGGCTGCTATAAATAAAAGGCCGATAATAATGGAACCAGAGTTAAATGGTAGGCCAATACTGTTTATAAAGAATACTTCGCCCCAACCAAAGAGCTGAAGTACATAGGTAAGTGAGAATTTATAAACCATCATTAAAATGGCTACTACAGCTATATTGGCTAGTAAAAAGTTCTTAACAGTAGTTTCTTTGTAGCGTTTAAAGTAAAACAATAAACCAATGGTAGGTATGGCTAAAAAGCCCATAAATTGTATTCCAAAAGTTAAACCAACCACAAAGGAGATCATAATAATCCATCGGTTGCCTCTTGGGTTGTCTAATTCATCTACCCATTTTAAACCTAACCATAGCAGTAATGCCATAATAAAACTTGCCATTGCATATACTTCAGTTTCTACAGCATTAAACCAAAAGCTGTCTGAAAAGGTAAATGCCAAAGAACCAACCAAACCACTACTTAATATGGCGATGGCTTTGCTGTTGGTAAGGATGCTATCTTTAAGAATTAATTTTTTAGTTAAATTGGTAATAGACCAAAACATAAACAAGATGGTAAAGGCACTAGAGGCTCCAGAGACAAAATTTACCATACTAGCAACTTTGGTAGGGTCTGTGGCAAACATTGCAAAGAAAGCACCTATCATTTGTAATAAAGGGGCTCCTGGTGGGTGGCCAACTTGTAATTTTGCCGATGTTGCAATATATTCTCCTGCATCCCAAAAACTACTAGTAGGTTCTACGGTAATTAAATAAGTAATGGAGGCAATTAAAAAAGCTACCCAGCCTAGGATAGTGTCCCATTTTTTAAAATTCTTGGAGAACATAATGTATTCGGTTTAAGATTGTGGCGAATTTAGTAATAAATTGATATATGACGGGCATAATTTTATAAAGGTTTAACAGACTTTATTTATTTTTTTAAAAATTGTTTTGTGTAACCAAAACTTTATTATAAATTTGCAGCCTCTTAATAGAGATTGGCCCATGGTGTAATTGGTAACACACCGGTTTTTGGTACCGACATTCAAGGTTCGAGTCCTTGTGGGCCAACAAAAAATCCTTCTAATTAACTGAAATCCAGTTTTTTACGAAGGATTTTTCAATTTTAATCTTTTTCTTTGAAGGGTTTTTTCGTGAATGTAGAAAAATCATCCTTTCCTTTTAAAATAGGTTGTTTCTAGTGTTATTTACAGCATCAGCAATCGGATTTCACGAAAGAAATACAATACAATGCAAGGTTTAATTGTTGAAAATTTTTTTCTAATCCATTGTGAATTAGTTCTTAGCGATTCAAGGGGTCTTCAGAAGCGTCTTTGTTTTTCTTCGAAAGATTTAATGTTACAGTTGTAGGAATTTCTTCCCCTTCTTCCTCGTTTTTGGTTTCGTCATTTAACTTGTCCCATGTGTCAATTTCATCATCGAGCTCATCTAGGAGGGTTTTCATTTTGTGTTTGTCCTTAATCATAGCGGCCGTCATAATGAGGCTTGTGCCTATGATAACGAATAATAAAATGCCAGAATCAAAGGTTGTGATCTGGGCTTCTTCAGGAATAGCGTAAAACAATAGAATAGTAATTAATCCTCTGGGGGCAATAAAGAGTTGTGGTAAAATATCACTTCCAAAAAAAACACGTAAAATGATAAATCGAATGAGGTAAATAGAAGCGATAATGAGTAGGCTAGTCAATGCCACAGTTATGCTGAACAAAGAGGATAATACAATGGTGATTCCAAAGATTACAAAGAAAAAGGTGCGGACAACAAAGGCGGTTTCTAAAGTGATAATGTGTAGTTCGTGATAGATCTGTTCTGCGCGCTCTTTATTTAAGTATTTTGATAAAAACCCTCCAAAAAATAAATTCATATTGGCTATAATTAAACCAAAAATCAAAATAATTATCAGAGAAGATAAATGAAGTTTCTTGCCTAGTGCATATAGCAAGAGAAGTACTGCAATTAACAAAAACTGTTTTGCTTGTGATTTTATTTGTTGGAAAATTAGGATAATAGCGTAGCTGGCAATGATAGAAATCACAATAGTAAGACCAATATTTCCGGCAAAACTGGCAACGCCATTTCCGGCTTCTTTTGCTGGATTTAAATTTCCTGTTAGAAAGTAAAACATCATGATTCCCATAATATCAGAGAAAGTACTCTCGTAAATGTGAAATTCTTTCTTGGCTTCAGAGAGTCCACTAACACTGGGGATTATAATAGCGCTGGACAAGACCGAAAGGGGTGTGGCATAGAGCCAAGCAGATGTCTTAGTCATTCCGTCTATAAAATGGAATAGTATTTCTGCGACTACCCATGCGGATGCTACCAAGCCAATCAGAGCAATGGACATGGATTTTAAAATGGGGACGAGTTTTTCTCTTTTCAGTTTTAATTCGAGTGCTGCTTCAAGGACAATCATAATTAGGCCTATAATCCCTAGAATTTCTAAAGAGGCAAAAAAGTCGATATTGCCTTCGCCAATAAATTCCAAAACATATTTAAGTATAATGCCGAGGATTATAAGCATTAATACGGAAGGAATATTTGTTTTTTTTGAAATGCCGTTAAAAAGAAATGAGATTATGATGATGATTGATGCGACAATAATAAGGTTGTAAGGGGATAGTATTTCCATTTTTTGTAGGTCATTTATGTTTGGATTATAAAAATACTACTTAAATCACTAAACAACAGTTTGGAATACTTTAATTTCTGAAAAATAATATGTATATTTGCACCGCTGAAAGAATATAATGTATTCATGAGGGGACTTAATAGTCCCCTCTTTTATTAACTATACTTTTTTAGTTTGTTTAAATTTCTGTAAAAAGAATTATGTTTAAAGATAAAGTTACAGCGTTGTTAGAAGGGGCATTGGCGGAAAACCAATCGCTTTTCTTGATTGATTATTCAGTGACTCCGGGCAATAAAATTAATGTTGTCTTAGATGGTGATAATGGTGTTACCCTAAAGGAGTGTATGGCAGTTAGTAGGGCTATAGAGCACAACTTAGACCGGGAAGAGGAGGATTTTTCTTTGGAAGTTGCGTCGGCTGGAGCTACTTCACCCTTGGTTATGCCTAGGCAATACACAAAAAACATCGGTAGAAAAATGGAAATAAGAACTGCTGAGAGTAGTTTTGAAGGGATTTTAACTGCCGCAACAGAAGATGCGATTACCTTGGAGTGGAAGGCTAGAGAGCCAAAGCCTATAGGTAAAGGAAAAGTTACCGTTCAGAAAAAAGAAGAAATTCGCTTTTCTGATATCAAAGAAGCAAAAGTTATATTAAAATTTTAATAAATAAATCAATATGGAAAATATTGCGCTAATAGAATCTTTCTCAGAATTTAAGGATGATAAATTCATAGATAGGGTAACGTTAATGGCAATTTTGGAAGAAGTGTTTCGTAATGCTTTAAAAAAGAAATTTGGTTCTGATGATAATTTTGATATCATTATTAACCCTGATAAAGGGGATATGGAGATATGGAGAAACCGTATTGTTGTAGAAGATGATGAGGTTGAGGATTCAAATGAAGAAATTTCCTTAAGTGATGCCCGTAAAATTGAACCAGATTTTGAAGTAGGAGAAGATGTTTCTGAAGAAGTAAAGTTGGTGGATTTAGGTAGGCGAGCAATTTTAGCGTTACGTCAAAACTTAATCGCAAAAATACACGAGCATGATAATACTACCATTTACAAGCAATTTAAAGACTTAGAAGGGGAAATTTACACGGCTGAAGTGCATCATATTAGACATAGAGCAATTATCTTGTTGGATGATGAAGGAAATGAATTGGTGATGCCTAAGGATAGGCAAATACCTTCAGATTTCTTTAGAAAAGGAGATAATGTTCGTGGTATCATTGAAAGCGTAGAGCTTAAAGGAAATAAGCCATCTATTATTATGTCTAGAACATCACCTAAGTTTTTGGAGCAATTGTTTTTCCAAGAGATACCGGAAGTTTTTGACGGATTAATTACGGTTAAAAAGGTGGTTCGTATTCCTGGAGAAAAGGCTAAAGTGGCTGTAGATTCTTATGATGATCGTATAGATCCTGTAGGTGCCTGTGTTGGTGTTAAGGGTTCTAGAATTCACGGTATTGTAAGAGAATTAGGAAACGAAAATATAGATGTTGTTAATTGGACAAGTAACCCACAATTACTAGTTACAAGAGCATTGAGTCCGGCAAAAATATCATCCGTTAAATTAAATGATGAGAAAATGACTGCTCAGGTGTACCTGAAACCAGATGAGGTTTCTAGAGCAATTGGTAGAGGAGGTCATAATATTAGACTGGCAGGACAATTAACTGGTTATGAGATAGATGTGTTCCGTGAAGGAGTAGAAGAGGATGTTGAATTAACGGAATTTTCAGATGAAATTGAAAGCTGGATTATAGATGAATTTAAGAAGATTGGATTGGATACGGCGAGAAGCGTTCTGGAACAAGATTCTGATGATTTAGCAAAACGTACAGATTTGGAAGAGGAAACAATTTTAGAAGTTGTACGCATACTTAAAGAAGAATTAGAAGATTAAGCTATATATTAGCAAAAATTTAAGAATACGAATACTTGTTTATGGCAGAGAATGCAACAATAAGGCTCAATAAAGTCCTCAGAGAATTAAATATTTCTTTAGATAGGGCTATAGACCACCTTTCGTCCAAAGGGCACGAGGTGGAGGCAAGGCCTACCACTAAGATTTCCAATGAGGTTTATCAAGTTCTTTTGGATGAGTTCCAAACAGATATGAGTAAAAAAGTTGCTTCTAAGGAAGTTGGCGAGGAAAAACGTAAGGAAAAAGAGGCAATCCGACAGCGCTTAGAGCAAGAGCAAGAAGACAAGCGAATTGCTAGAGAGAAACGCAATGCTGCTCAGGAAGTTGTAAAGGCTAGGGTAGAATTATCGGGTCCTAAAACAGTTGGTAAAATTGATTTGGACAGCGGCAAAAAGAAAACTGCTCCAGTTGTTAAAAAAGAAGAGCCTGCTAAGAAAGAAGAGCCTGTTAAGGAAGTAGAACCTGTTAAGGAAGAGAAACCTGTAGCGCAAGAAAAAGCTGTTGTAGAAGAAAAGCCTGTTGTAAAAGAAGAGGTTCCTGTTAAAGAAGAGGTAAAGCCAGAGGTTGCTAAAAAGGACATAGCAAAAACAGAGGAGGCTAAAAAACCAGATGAAAAGACGGAAGTTGCGGCAAAAAAAGATGAGGTTAAAGTTGATGAGCCTGCAGCAGATAAGCCTGAGGAGGCTACAGAGTCGAAAGAAAGTGATGTAATTACGACACAGTATAAAAAGTTATCAGGGCCTAGACTTACGGGTGCAAAAATTGATTTGTCTCAATTTAAGAAGCCTAAAAAGAAAGAAGCGCCTAAGAAAGTGGATGCAGCTGGTGCGGATAAGAAAAAGAGACGTAAAAGAATTGTTAGTAATAACAATGGTCCTGGAAACAACCAGAGGCCTAGTCCGGGTGGACCAAGAGCAAAAATTGTACAAGCTGGTAAAGGAAGATTCGGGGCTCCTGTTGTTAAAGTAGAGCCTACTGAAGAAGAAGTTCAAAAGCAGGTTAGAGAAACTTTGGAGAAACTTCAGGGTAAATCTAAAAAAGGAAAAGGAGCTAAATATAGAAGGGATAAAAGAGATCAACACCGTCAACAGACAGAAAAAGATCTTGAACAACAAGAATTAGAAAGTAAAATCTTAAAGGTAACTGAGTTTGTTACTGTAGGGGAGGTTGCAACTATGATGGAAGTGTCTAGTACGCAAATTATTTCTGCTTGTATGTCTCTTGGTATTATGGTGACTATGAATCAGCGTTTGGATGCTGAAACATTATCAATTGTCGCTGATGAATTTGGTTATGAGGTAGAGTTTATTGCTGCTGAAATTGAAGAATCTTTTGAAGTTGAAGTAGATGCGCCGGAAGATTTATTACCTCGTGCTCCTATCGTTACGGTAATGGGACACGTAGATCACGGTAAAACATCGCTTTTAGATTATATAAGAAAAGAAAATGTAATTGCAGGTGAAAGTGGTGGTATTACCCAGCATATTGGTGCCTATGGTGTTCAGTTAGATAACGGACAAAAGATGGCATTTTTAGATACACCGGGTCACGAAGCCTTTACGGCAATGCGTGCTCGTGGTGCTCAGGTTACAGATATTGCAATTATTGTAGTTGCAGCAGATGATGACATTATGCCACAAACCAAAGAAGCAATTAGTCACGCTCAAGCAGCCGGTGTACCAATTGTTTTTGCGATTAATAAAATAGATAGACCTACAGCTAATCCGGATAAGATTAAAGAGGGACTAGCACAAATGAATTTGTTGGTAGAAGATTGGGGTGGTAAAATACAATCACATGATATCTCGGCAAAAGTAGGTACGGGAGTGAAAGAGCTTTTGGAAAAAGTATTGTTGGAAGCTGAATTATTAGAGCTTAAAGCCAATCCAAATAAGTTGGCTTCAGGAACAGTAGTTGAAGCTTTCTTAGATAAAGGTAGAGGTTATGTTTCTACGATATTGGTGCAAGCTGGTACCTTAAAAATTGGGGACTATGTTTTGGCCGGTACTTGTAGTGGTAAAATCAAAGCCATGCAAGATGAACGTGGTAAAATTGTTAAAGAGGTAGGTCCTTCTACGCCAATTTCTATTCTTGGTTTAGATGGTGCGCCACAAGCAGGTGATAAGTTTAATGTCTTTGAAGATGAGCGTGAAGCGAAACAAATAGCATCCAAACGTTCGCAGTTACAAAGAGAGCAATCTGTTCGTACACAGCGTCATATTACTTTAGATGAAATTGGTAGACGTATTGCTTTGGGTGAATTTAAAGAGCTTAATATTATCCTTAAGGGTGATGTGGATGGTTCGGTTGAGGCATTAACAGATTCATTCCAGAAATTATCAACAGAAGAAATTCAAGTAAATATTATACATAAAGCGGTTGGACCAATTACAGAATCTGATGTGTTATTGGCTTCTGCCTCTGATGCTATTATAATTGGATTTAATGTGAGGCCAATGGGTAACGCAAGGTCAATTGCTGAAAAAGAAGAAATAGACATTAGAATGTATTCTATAATCTATGCTGCAATTAATGATCTTAAGGATGCTATGGAAGGTATGCTTTCTCCAGAAATGAAAGAAGAGATACTGGGTACGGCTGAAATACGTGAAACATTCAAGATATCCAAAGTGGGAACTATTGCAGGTTGTATGGTGTTAACTGGTAAAATAGTTAAAAGTGCTGGTATTCGTTTAATACGAGATGGTGTTGTAATCTATACTGGTGAGTTGTCTTCTTTAAAGCGATTTAAAGACGATGCTAAAGAAGTTGCTAAAGGGTATGATTGTGGATTGCAAGTTAAAAACTACAACGACATAAAAGAAAATGATATTGTAGAAGCATTCCAAGAAGTAGCGGTTAAGAAGAAGTTGAAATAGAATCTTCCAAACTATAGAGCATAAAAAAAGCGATCCAATTGGATCGCTTTTTTTATGCTGTTAATCGTTTTATTATTGTGGATTTAATAACTGTGCATTAGGATATTTTTTAAGAACTACGACGTATTTCTGTTGGGCTTCAAATTTAGTTTTAAACTTGCCTATAGTTACTTTGTAGTATTCATGAATAAAGTCTAAGGTAGAAGGCCATCCAGGGAAATCAGTTGCTGCTTTTTCTTTGGCGTTTTGTGCGCTTTGTGACGCTTTGCTAGAGTGTATTTGAATGGTGTAGTAATGTTTTGTTGTTTTGTTGTTATCTACGTACAAATCCAATAAGGTTTCAATCTCTTTGTCCTGTTTTATGGTAATTTTTCCTTCTTGTGCCTGCGTAATTGCCGTAAAACATAAGAATAATAGGGTGTAATAAAGTGTTTTCATATACTTTTAAAGTAAAAATTAATTGTGGTTACAAATGTAATTTATTCTAAATCAAACATTAAATATAAATATTATTTAGAATTATTATAAATTATCAATTATCAATCCCTTAACATTTCCAAATTTAAGCTTATGTCGTATTTTTGCCATCAATTTAAGAGGCGATAAAAAGGGGATACCCATTATATAGTAATTATCGTGCCAGGATTTCGATAGAAATATTTTAAATATGAAAAAGGTTTTATACCGTAATCAACTTTCTAATTTTTTGGGTATCAATCTGATAGCATTAATGTTATTTTCAGTGTCCCTTTTTTCACAAACTGAAAATGCTGATCCCGTTAAGGGGAAACAGATCTTCAATCAGAACTGTGCTTCTTGTCATTCTTTAGACAGAAAAGGAACGGGGCCTGCATTGCGGAATGTAGAGGCGCGTTTAGAAGAGGAAGGATTAGATCGTGAGTGGATTTACGCTTGGATAAAAAATAGCTCGGGTGTTATTAAATCTGGTGATTCTTATGGAAATAAGATTTTAGCAGAGTATAACAATACACCGATGACTGCTTTTCCAACATTGAGCAATGGTGACATTGATAATATTTTGGCTTATACAGCTGAAGAAGAAAAAGCACCAGTGGTTGTGGCGGGTGGAGTAGCGACTGAAGGTCAAGCTGCCGTAGGAGGAGTTTCTAATGAGGTAATCTTAGGTGCTCTGGCTTTGGTGTTTGGTCTGTTGGTGGTTATGTTGTTTATGGTGAACAAAACATTGCGTAGCATAGCAACTGCAAATGGAGTGGCCTTGGAGCAAGAAAATGCTGAAAAGCGTACGCCAATTTGGAAGGCATTTGTAAAAAATCAATTCTTAGTATTAGTTTCTGTAATATTTTTACTTTTAGCAAGTGCTTATTTTGTGTATGGTTACTTTATGCAGGTAGGGATAGATCAAGGGTATCAACCTGTGCAGCCTATTCATTTTTCGCATAAGGTGCATGCAGGTGATAATAAAGTAGATTGTGTACTTTGTCATTCTTCGGCAAGGGTTTCTAAAACTTCAGGGATACCTTCTTTGAATGTTTGTATGAATTGTCATAAATCTATTTATGAGTACAAGGGGAATCCAGAAGGTCCTTCTAAGGAGGATATAGAAAACGGATATACCAACGAATTCTATACTAAGGAAATTAAGAAATTATATGCAGCCGTAGGTTGGGATGAAGAGGGGCAAAAATACACTGGCGAAACCAAGCCGGTAGAGTGGGTAAGAGTACATAACCTACCAGATTTTGTTTACTTTAATCATTCTCAGCACGTAAGTGTTGCAGGTATTGAGTGTCAGACTTGTCATGGTCCTGTAGAGGAAATGGAGGTTGTTAGTCAGCACGCACCATTAACAATGGGCTGGTGTATTAACTGTCACAGAGATACGGATATTAAAGTAGAAGGTAATGCTTATTATGATAAAATTCATGAAGAGCTGTCTAAGAAATATGGTGTAGAGAAGCTTACGGCTGCTATGCAAGGTGGTTTAGAATGTGGTAAGTGTCACTATTAATTCAATTGTAAAAGAAGATAATTCAGATATATCATATGGCATCAAACAAAAAATATTGGAAAAGCGAGGCGGAGTTAAATCCCAACGATTCCATTGTTGAGGCGCTAAAACAGAACGAATTTGTTCAGGACATTCCTGTTGAGGATTTCTTAGGGAATAAGGATAACTTAGCAGCTAGTTCTACAAATAGAAGAGATTTTTTAAAGTACGTAGGTTTTAGTACCGCTGCTGCAACTATGGCTGCCTGTGAAGGTCCTGTAGTAAAATCTATTCCTTATGTGGTTCAGCCAGAACGAATAATTCCTGGTGTTGCTAACTATTACGCGACAACAATAGCAGATGGTTTTGATTTTGCTAGTGTTTTGGTTAAAACACGTGAGGGGAGACCAATTAAGATTGAAAACAATGTAGATGCAAAAGTAAACGGATCGGCTAACGCACGAGTGCAAGCCTCTGTTTTGTCTTTGTATGATAGTAAAAGGCTGCAAGGGCCAGTTGCAAACGGAGAGCCAATTGAGTGGTCTACTCTAGATGCAGCTGTCAAGGCAAAGTTGTCTGCTCTTAAAAATACAGGAAAGCAAATTGCGTTATTAACGCAAACCTATGCTAGTCCGTCTACCACACGATTAATTTCAGAATTTAAAGAGACTTTTGGCAATGTAAATCACGTTACTTACGATGCGATTTCGGCAGACGCGGCTTTAAACGCTTTTGAGGCAAGGTATAAGGAAAGAGCTTTAGCTGATTATGATTTTAGCAAAGCGAGTTTAATTGTGTCTTTCGGTGCAGATTTCTTGTCTGATTGGCAAGGTGGTGGTTATGATAGTGGATATTCTAAAGGGCGTGTTCCTAAAAAAGGGAAAATGTCTAGACATATTCAGTTTGAATCCAATATGTCTTTAACTGGTGCCAATGCAGATAAAAGAATTCCGTTAACTCCGTCACAACAAAAAGTTGCTTTAGCTAGGTTGTATGGAAAATTAAATGGAACATCGGTAGGTGGTGAATTGTCAGAAAATGTTTCAAAAGCGGTAGATGCTGCTGCTAGTGAAATTAGAAAGGCTGGAAAAGGAGCGGTTGTTGTAACAGGTCTTGATGATGAAAATGCGCAGGCTGTTGTTTTGGCAATCAACGAAATTTTAGGAAGTTCTGCTTTTGATGCTAAGGCGCCAAAGTATGTAAGACAAGGAAATGCAAAGGCGGTTGCTGGTTTAATTGCAGATATGAAAGCTGGTAAGGTAGGGGCTGTTCTTATGGATGGTGTGAACCCTGCGTATACGTTGCCCAATGCAGCTGAATTTGTAGATGCATTAGCTAAGATAGATGTAACTGTTGCCTTTGCTCAAAGCAAAACGGAAACTGTTATGGCTTCTAAATTTGCTGCTGCTGCTCCAAACTATTTAGAGTCTTGGGGAGATGTAGAGATAAAAAAGGGGCATTATGGTTTAATGCAGCCAACAATACAAGAAATTTTTGATACACGTCAGTTTCAATCTTCACTATTGGTGTGGATGGGAGCTGATAAAACGTATTACGATTATATCCGTGAAACATGGAGTGCTGGTATTTTAGGAAGTTCTTCTTGGAATAAGGCATTGCATGACGGTGTTTTTGCTGCAGGGGTTACACCTGTTGCGGCTGAGGCAATTGAAAGTGAAGTAGAAGAGCAAGAGTTAATTCCAATTGCATCTGCTATTCGTAGTTTGGCTGGCGCCAAAACGGAAGGTTTAGAGCTGACTTTGTACTCTAAAGTGGGTATGGGTGATGGGCAACAAGCTGGTAATCCGTGGTTGCAAGAGTTTCCAGATCCAATTACTAGGGTGTCTTGGGATAACTATGTAACTGTGTCTAAAACGGATGCAGAACAATTAGATCTAATTAACGACCATGTAGCAAACGGAGGTTTGGATGGTAGTAAGGTTAATCTAAAAGTAGGTGATGCCGTATTAAATGGTATTCCTGTGATAATTCAACCAGGACAAGCGGTAGGAACTATTGGTTTGGCGTTGGGTTATGGAAGAAAAGAAGGAATGAAGGCCGAAATGCAAACAGGTGTTAATGCCTATGCGTTGTATCAGGATTGTATTTCTTCACAATCAGTTTCTATTGAGAAGGCAAGCGGAATGCATGAGTTTGCATGTGTTCAATTGCACAAGACCTTAATGGGTAGAGGTGATATTATTAAAGAAACAACCTTAGAAGTATTTAATACAAAAGATCATTCGGAATGGAATATTATTCCTCAGGTATCTTTAGATCATGAAAGTGTAGATGCGGTTTCAGTAAGTCTTTGGGATGATTTTGATCGTTCAATAGGACATCACTTTAATCTATCTATAGATTTAAATGCCTGTACGGGTTGTGGGGCTTGTGTTATTGCATGTCACGCAGAAAATAATGTGCCTGTAGTTGGTAAAGACGAGGTACGTAAGTCTAGAGATATGCACTGGTTGCGTATTGATAGGTATTATTCTTCGGAAGAAACTTTTGCTGAGGATAATACAAAGAAAGATGAATTTGATGGTTTAACGGGAGATAAAGGTTCTTTGGCGGGGTTCGGAGAATTAGAAGATCCTTCTGCAAATCCGCAAGTGGCTTTTCAGCCAGTAATGTGTCAACACTGTAATCACGCTCCTTGTGAAACTGTTTGTCCTGTTGCTGCAACTTCTCATAGTAGACAAGGTCAGAATCATATGGCGTATAACAGATGTGTGGGTACTAGATATTGTGCAAACAACTGTCCGTATAAAGTGCGTCGTTTTAACTGGTTCTTGTACAATAATAATGATGAGTTTGACTATAACATGAACAATGATTTGGGTAAAATGGTAATTAACCCAGATGTAAATGTTCGTTCTCGTGGGGTCATGGAAAAATGTTCTATGTGTATTCAAATGACACAGAAGTCTATTTTAGATGCAAAGAGAGATGGTCGTACGGTTAAGGATAGTGAATTTCAAACGGCTTGTTCTTCGGCTTGTAGTAGTGGAGCAATGGTATTTGGAGATATTAATGATAAAGAAAGTGAAGTTGCTGAGTTAAAAGAAAGCAATCGTATGTATCACTTGTTAGAGCACGTGGGAACAAAACCAAACGTATTCTATCATGTAAAAGTGAGAAATACACAAGAAGCATAAAATTAAAAGGAACGTAACTATAACATAAATTATGGCGTCGCATTACGAAGCACCTATACGAAAACCCCTAGTAATTGGAGATAAAGGATACCACGATGTAACTGTGGATATCGCTGCTCCGGTAGAAGGAAGAGCAAATAAACATTGGTGGATAGTTTTTTCCATCGCGTTAGTAGCTTTCCTTTGGGGAGTTGGTTGTATAATATACACGGTATCAACAGGTATTGGAACGTGGGGATTAAATAAAACTGTAGGCTGGGCCTGGGATATTACCAACTTTGTTTGGTGGGTAGGTATCGGGCATGCAGGAACATTAATTTCTGCTGTATTATTACTATTCAGGCAAAAATGGAGAATGGCAATTAACCGTTCTGCAGAAGCGATGACCATTTTCTCGGTTGTACAAGCAGGTTTGTTTCCAATCATACATATGGGTCGTCCTTGGTTGGCGTATTGGGTATTGCCAATTCCGAATCAGTTTGGTTCGTTATGGGTAAACTTTAACTCGCCATTGCTTTGGGATGTATTTGCAATATCTACCTATCTTTCTGTATCATTGGTTTTCTGGTGGACAGGTCTTTTGCCAGATTTTGCAATGATTCGCGATAGGGCTGTTAAACCATTTCAAAAGAAAATTTACAGTCTATTGAGTTTTGGATGGACCGGAAGAGCAAAAGATTGGCAACGATTTGAGGAAGTTTCACTTGTTTTGGCAGGTTTAGCAACACCACTTGTACTTTCTGTACACACCATTGTATCTTTTGATTTCGCCACCTCTGTAATTCCAGGTTGGCATACAACCATATTCCCTCCATACTTTGTGGCAGGTGCAATATTTTCTGGATTTGCAATGGTAAATACTTTGCTTATTATTATGAGAAAAGTATGTAGTCTTGAAGCATATATTACAATACAGCATATAGAATTAATGAACATTGTAATTATGGTTACTGGTTCTATCGTGGGCTGTGCCTATATTACAGAGCTGTTTATGGCTTGGTATTCAGGTGTAGAATATGAACAGTATGCTTTCTTAAACAGGGCAACAGGACCTTATGCTTGGGCATATTGGGCAATGATGTCGTGTAATGTGTTCTCTCCACAATTAATGTGGTCTAAGAGATTGCGTACCAGTATTATGTTCTCTTTTGCGATATCTATAGTAGTAAATATAGGAATGTGGTTTGAGCGTTTCGTTATTATTGTAACCTCATTACACAGAGATTATTTGCCATCTTCATGGACAATGTTCTCTCCAACTTTTGTGGATATCGGTATCTTTATTGGTACTATAGGGTTCTTCTTTGTATTGTTTTTATTGTACGCTAGAACATTCCCAGTAATTGCACAAGCAGAAGTGAAGTCTATATTGAAGGCTTCAGGTAGTAAATACAAAAAGTTAAGAGATGCTGGTAAGCCTTTATATGAGATGCCTGCAAAGACAATCTATACCAATACAACTTCTCCGCAACCACTAGCAAAAGAAGTGGTAGCAGCTAAGGAAGATGATAAGGTATCTAATTTACTTGGTTCTTTAGGGACATTCGATATCAATACGGATACCCCAGATGATTTAAAACAGGTAAAAGGTATTGGTCCGCAAATGGAGCAAACTTTAAATCAAATAGGAATCTATAGTTTTGCTCAAGTGAGTAAAATGACTCATAAGGAGTATGATTTATTGGATTCAATTACAGAATCATTCCCAGGAAGAGCACAAAGAGATGATTGGGCAGGACAGGCTAAGAAACTAAATAATAAGAAATAATTATGGCGTCTAAAGTTATTCACGCATTTTACAATGATGATGATATATTGATGCTTGCAGTCAAAAAAGTAAAGGCAGCTAAGCATCATATCGAAGAGGTGTATTGTCCTTTTCCAGTTCATGGACTAGACAAAGCAATGGGGCTTGCTCCAACAAGAATAGCCATAACGTCGTTTATGTATGGTTGTGTAGGTTTAATAGTTTCTATCGTAATGATGAATTATATTATGATAGAAGATTGGCCACAAGATATAGGAGGAAAGCCAAGTTTTAGTTATTTGGAAAATATGCCGGCTTTTGTACCTATTATGTTTGAACTTACGGTATTTTTTGCAGCCCACTTAATGGTAATTACTTTTTATATGAGAAGTAGATTATGGCCGTTTAAAGAGGCAGAAAATCCGGACGTTAGAACAACTGATGATCTATTTTTAATGGAAATAGAGATTCATGATAACGAAGAAGAATTAAAATCGTTGTTAGCCGATACGGGAGCAGTAGAAATTAACATTTCAGAAAAGTAGTCATAGTATTATGAATAGTTATAAAAATATAGGAATTGTAGTAGGGTTGTTTCTTGTTATGGCATCATGTGCAGATAAGAATAGTCCTAACTATCAATATATGCCTGATATGTACGAGGCTGTAGGTTATGAAACCTACCAAAAAGTAGATTTTTTACCAAACGGAATGGAAGCGGGTTTACCTGTGGAAAACACAATTTCTAGAGGTTGGATGCCGTATGAATTTGCAAATGATCTTGAGGGTAGAGATTTAGCGAGGTTACAAGCTAGTCCGTTAGATTCACTAAAACAAGGTGAGAATTTGGTAAAGGGAAAAGAATTGTTTTCTGTTTATTGTGCCGTATGTCATGGAACCAAAGGAGATGGACAAGGTAACTTGGTGAAAAGAGAAAAAATATTAGGGGTGCCAAGCTATGCTGATGCAGGTAGAATTATTACAGCTGGTGGTACATACTATACTATCTATTACGGTTTAAATTCTATGGGCTCTTATGCAAATCAATTAAACCATGAGGAGCGCTGGCAAGTATCAGAATACGTAATGCAATTGAAACAAGACTTAACAAAATAATACATAGATTAAGAATATGTACACTTTTTCAAACAGACTAAAAATTGCTTCCATCATATTAATGGCTGTAGGGTTAATAGGAATAACTTATGGCTTTATTACTATGCCTGGAACAGTCCAAGAAGCAAAGAATATTGTGGCTAGTAATAGTGGAGACCATCACGGAGATGAGGAAGCAGGAGTAGAAGCTCACGCTAGTGACTCTCATGCTGAAGCCGGACACGATAGCAAGCATGACGAGCATCTATTACACAAATTACAAAATAAGCCTTGGTCAGCATTGTATGTTGCAGCCTTGTTCTTTTTTCTAATCGCATTGGGGGTATTGGCATTTTATGCTATACAAAGGGCGGCACAAGCTGGTTGGTCCCCCTTATTATTTAGAGTAATGGAAGGTATTACGGCCTATTTGTTGCCTGGAGGAATTATCGTTTTTGCAATTCTTCTTGCTTCGGTAGCACACATGAACCACCTTTTTGTTTGGATGGATTCAGAAGTTGTGGCAAATGATAAATTATTACAAGGAAAGGCTGGTTATTTAAATGGAACCTTTTTCCTAATAAGAGCAGCTATTTTTATTGGAGGTTGGGTTTTTTACAGAACAATTTCTCGTAAACTTTCTTTGGCACAAGATGAGGCCGATGATAATACAAACTTTGTGAAAAACTTTAGATGGTCTGCTGGCTTCTTAGTTTTCTATCTTGTATCTGAATCTATTATGTCATGGGATTGGATAATGAGTGTAGATCCACACTGGTTTAGTACCTTATTTGGTTGGTACGTTTTTGCAAGTATGATTGTCTCTGGTATTACGGTGATCGCTATGGTTACAATTTACTTGAAGTCAAAAGGATATTTGGAAGATGTAAACGATAGTCATATTCATGATTTGGGTAAATTTATGTTTGGTTTTAGTATTTTTTGGACTTACCTGTGGTTTGCACAATTTATGTTAATATGGTACGCCAACATTCCAGAAGAAGTTACTTATTTTGTTACCCGAATTCAAGACTATAATTTACCGTTCTTTGGAATGGTAGCATTGAACTTTGTTTTTCCGTTGTTATTGTTAATGAATAGTGATTTTAAGAGGATGAATTGGTTCATTATTATGACCGGTATTGTGATATTGACAGGACATTATTTTGATTTCTATACAATGATTATGCCTGCTACCGTGGGAGATCAATGGTCTGTTGGAGTTTCGGAAATTAGCTCCGTACTTTTCTTCTTAGGATTGTTCATATTTGTTGTCTTTAGAGCGTTAACCACGGCTCCATTGCAACCAAAGAGAAATCCTTTTATTGGAGAGAGTAAGCATTTTCATTATTAATAAATAAGTTTTAAAAGCATAAAATCATACAATGACTACATTTTTAACCATAACTGTTTTAGTCTTAATAGCCATTGCAATTTGGCAAATGACAAAAATATTTGAATTGTCACAGCTTAGTGCAACTAAGAATGAAGTAGCAACAGATAAGGATAACAAATATAACGGTTATCTAATGTTTGCTTTTTTAATCTTTATTTACGGAATTACAATATTTAGTTTCTATGAATATACAAAGATGTTGCTTCCAGAAGCAGGATCGGCACATGGAGCTGATTATGATAATTTAATGTTAGTATCCTTTATTATTATCTTTTTTGTACAGACTATTACTCAGTTTTTATTGCATTATTTTGCCTTTAAATACCGAGGAGAAAAAGGAAAAAAGGCCTTGTTTTATGCGGAAAACCATAAATTAGAATTTATTTGGACTATTATTCCAGTAATTGTTTTAGCAGGTTTAATTCTTTGGGGATTATATTCTTGGACAAACATAATGGATATCAATGAAGATGATGATCCGTTAATTGTTGAGTTGTATGCACAACAGTTTAATTGGACAGCTAGGTATGGTGGTGAAGACAACGTTTTAGGGGAAGCTAGCGTAAGAATGATTGATATTGATAAGGCTAATATATTGGGCTTAGACGAATCGGACCCAAATGCGGCAGATGATGTTATTGTTAAAGAATTACACTTGCCGGTGGGTAGAAAGGTTAATTTTAAAATGCGTTCACAAGACGTATTGCATTCTGCTTATATGCCTCATTTTAGAGCACAAATGAACTGTGTGCCAGGTATGGTTACACAATTTTCATTTACTCCTATAAGAACAACCGCAGAAATGCGCCTTGATCCTGATGTTATAGACAAAGTAAAACGTGCAAATAAAATACGAGCAGAAAGAGCAGCAGAAGGGATTCCGAATAACGATCCTTGGGAGTATGACTACATTTTACTTTGTAATAAGATATGTGGAAAATCCCATTACAATATGCAGATGAAAATTATTGTTGAAACTCAGGAAGAGTATGACAAGTGGATGGCATCTCAAAAAACATTCAGTGGTGCAGCAGTTGCAGGAGAATAATTGATTTACGAAACGAAGTTAACTAATAAAACAGAATATCTGATTATGTCAGGAATACAAGAACACGGAGACGATCACGGACATCATCACAAAGAGACCTTTGTAACTAAATATATTTTTAGTCAGGATCATAAGATGATTGCAAAGCAGTATTTAATTACTGGTTTGATAATGGGTTTCATTGGGATAGCAATGTCTTTAATGTTCAGAATGCAACTAGCATGGCCTGGGCAGTCTTTTGCAATATTTGAGACCTTATTAGGCAAATGGGCACCAGGAGGTGTAATGGATGCAGATGTTTATTTGGCATTGGTAACCATTCACGGAACCATTATGGTTTTCTTTGTGCTTACAGCGGGCTTAAGTGGTACTTTTAGTAACTTACTTATTCCCTTGCAAATTGGAGCCAGAGATATGGCTTCCGGTTTTTTAAATATGATTTCCTATTGGTTGTTCTTTTTGTCGGCAGTTATAATGCTCTGCTCTTTGTTTGTTGAGGCAGGACCTGCTTCAGCGGGTTGGACCGTTTATCCGCCATTAAGTGCACTACCTATGGCGCAATCTGGTTCAGGTATGGGGATGACACTTTGGTTAACATCTATGGCAATTTTTATTGCTTCGTCCTTGTTAGGATCACTTAATTATATTGTAACCGTTATCAATTTAAGAACAAAAGGAATGTCTATGACTAGACTTCCATTAACGATTTGGGCTTTTCTTGTAACAGCAATTATTGGTGTAGTTTCCTTTCCGGTATTATTCTCAGCAGCATTGCTATTAATTATGGATAGAAGCTTTGGAACATCTTTCTTTTTATCCGATATTTTTATTCAAGGAGAAGTGTTGCATTATCAAGGAGGATCACCCGTTTTATATGAACATTTATTTTGGTTCCTAGGACATCCAGAAGTATATATTGTTATTTTACCTGCAATGGGTATTGTGTCAGAAATTATGGCGAACAATGCGCGTAAACCAATATTTGGGTATAGAGCCATGATTATGTCAATCATAGCCATTGCGTTCTTATCTACGATTGTATGGGGTCACCATATGTTTATTTCAGGTATGAATCCATTCCTTGGATCTGTATTTACATTTACAACCTTACTAATTGCGATTCCATCAGCCGTAAAAGCTTTTAACTGGATTACTACCATTTGGAAAGGTAACTTGCAGATGAATCCAGCGATGTTATTTTCAATCGGATTTGTATCTACGTTTATATCTGGTGGATTAACAGGAATCGTTTTGGGAGATAGTACCTTAGATATTAACGTACATGATACGTACTTTGTAGTAGCTCACTTTCATTTGGTAATGGGTATATCTGCACTTTATGGTTTACTAGCTGGTGTGTACCACTGGTTCCCAAAAATGTTTGGTAAAATGATGAACAAGAACTTAGGGTATGTTCATTTCTGGATCACCGCAGTTTGTGCGTATGGGGTATTCTTCCCAATGCACTTTGTAGGTATGGCTGGTGTACCAAGACGTTATTATGAAAACACAGCTTTCCCAATGTTTGATGAACTTACGGATGTAAATATTCTAATAACTGTGTTTGCTTTGGTTGCTGGACTTGCACAATTGGTGTTTGTAGGTAATTTTATCTATAGTATTTTCTATGGTAAGAAGGCAGAGCAAAATCCTTGGAAAGCAAATACATTGGAATGGACTACGCCTGTAGAGCACATACATGGAAATTGGCCAGGTGAAATTCCTCATGTATACAGATGGTCTTATGACTATAGTAAAACAAAAGAAAATGGTGAATATGTTTTACCAGGACAAGATTATGTTCCGCAAAATGTTCCTTTACAAGATGGTGAAGAAGCGCTAGAACACTAATCAAATACAAGCTTACTTTAAATACCCCTTTTAAAATATATATTTTAAAAGGGGTATTTTTTTGGCATCATTTTAGTCAAACTACATTTGTTAATCTTTATTTTAGTATATTGATTGTACAGAAAACACAAGAACCATTAATAAACTAAGAAAGTGAAAAATATTATTTTAGGAATTTTACTGTTGAGTGTAACAGTAAGTTTTAGCCAAAAGAAACCGAAAATAAAGGGCAGTAAGGTGGTTATAGAAGTCAATGAGGTATTGCAGTCATTTACTGCAATAAAATTATTAGATGATCTTAAAATAGAGGTTATGAGGTCTCGTGAATCTGGATATTACATCCATGGTGATGATAATCTTATGGATGTGTTAAAGTTTGATGTAAAGGATAGTACCTTGTATATAAGTTCATTTTATAAAATTACTTCAAAAAAGAAACTTGATATTGTTATTCATTATGAGGAATTAAATACCATTATGTTGGATGCGGGCAGCATAGATGTTAAAGACGCTATAAATACGGATTATTTAGAAGTACAATTGCAAGGCAATTCAAAATTAGTGCTGAATGCTCAGGCAACGGAGGTCGGTATCGTTATGGCAGGTAGTAGTGATGCCGAAATGACTGTTGATTGCGATGTAGTACGCGTTAAACTAGATGAAAAAAGTGGACTTAAATTATATGCCACGGTAGATGCTGCACAGTTGAATATGAATGGCAATACTGCGGTTAAAATTGAAGGTGCTGTTTCAAATTTCGATTTTGATATTTTTGGGAATGCACAGTTAAAAGCAGAAGGGTTTCAGGCCGCTATTGTCAACGCAAATTTAAAGGAATCTGCAGATGCTAAAATATTTGTGGGAGACAGTTTAAACGTATCAGCCAAAGGAGCTTCAAAAACCTATTTGTATGGTACTCCTAAAATTACCGTTATCGATTTTTTAGATACTGCCCAATTACTTAAAAAGGAATAGAATTTTTTTAGATTGATGTATTTCTACTTAGAATACTTTCAATTTCTAGTATCTTTGTTAGACTATGAATGAAAACCTAGACCCCACATCGGATAATTTTACTCCAGAAGATGTTGATATAGAAAGAGCGTTAAGACCCTTAAGTTTTGATGATTTTGCAGGGCAAGAACAAGTTTTAGACAATCTTAAGGTATTTGTTGAAGCGGCAAACCAACGAGGGGAAGCGTTAGATCACACCTTATTTCATGGCCCCCCTGGCTTGGGTAAAACTACCTTGGCTCATATTTTAGCGAATGAGTTGGGCGTTGGTATAAAAGTAACATCGGGTCCTGTTTTGGATAAGCCAGGAGATTTAGCCGGACTTTTAACCAATCTTGATGAAAGAGATGTCTTGTTTATTGATGAAATTCATAGACTAAGTCCAATTGTAGAAGAGTATTTGTATTCTGCAATGGAAGACTATAAAATAGATATTATGATAGAGACAGGACCAAATGCCCGCTCTGTTCAAATAAACCTAAATCCTTTTACCCTTATAGGGGCTACTACTAGATCTGGGTTGTTAACGGCTCCTATGCGGGCACGTTTTGGTATTCAGAGTAGGTTGCAATACTATTCAACAGAGTTGTTGTCTACCATTGCAGAGCGTAGTGCTGCCATTTTAAATGTGCCTATTGCACAAAATGCGGCAATTGAAATAGCGGGAAGAAGCCGGGGAACACCAAGAATATGTAATGCGTTGTTAAGGCGGGTACGAGATTTTGCCCAAATTAAAGGGAATGGAACCATAGATATGGAAATTTCTAAGTACGGACTAAATGCTTTGCATGTAGATGCCCATGGTTTAGATGAAATGGACAATAAAATTTTAACGACACTTATAGATAAATTTAAAGGAGGGCCAGTAGGTATTACTACGCTGGCTACTGCCGTTTCAGAAAGTGCAGAAACCATTGAGGAAGTATATGAGCCTTTTTTAATACAACAGGGCTTCATTATGCGTACGCCTCGTGGACGGGAAGTAACCGAGCTTGCTTACAAACATTTAGGAAGAGTAAAAGGGAGTGTTCAAGGGGGGTTATTTTAGGCTACCACCTATTCTCCCAATCTTTCCATACTACTTCAAAACCTTTGCTTTTTAGCATTTGTGTCACAGCTTCGGTACTGCGTTCGTCAGAAATTTCGAACTGCTCTAATGATTGTGGTTCTACCACATAGCCTCCGGGGTTGGTTTTAGACGCTGCGCTTATAGAGGTAATGCCAAGGTTGATAATATTGTTTCTAAATTTTTCGCTTTCTCGGGTAGACATCGATAGCTCAATATCTTCATCTAACAAACGATAGGCACAAATTACCTGAGCCAAATCTGCATCTTCCATAACTACTTTTGGTTCCAAACCTCCACTGTGTGGTCGTAGTCTAGGAAAAGAAATGGAGTATTTGGTTTGCCAATATGTTTTTTGCAAATACTGTAGGTGCATCGCAGTAAAAAAACTGTCTGCTCGCCAGTCTTCAAGGCCAAATAAGGCGCCTATCCCAATTTTATGCACGCCTGCCTTACCCAATCGGTCTGGGGTTTCTAAACGGTAGTCAAAATTAGATTTTTTACCTTTAGGGTGGTGTTTTTTGTATTCTTCCCTATGGTATGTCTCTTGATATACCAATACAGCATACAAACCATTTTTAGCTAACAACTCATATTCATCTTGGTCTAGCGGCTGTACTTCAATGGTGATATTAGCAAACTCTTTTTTAAGGAGTTTAATGGCATTATTAATATAGGTAACTCCAACTGTTTTATTGGCTTCACCAGTAACAAGTAGAATGTGATTGTATCCTTTGTTTTTTAAAAAAGTAGCCTCTTTTAAAATTTCTGAATCCGTTAAGGTACGTCTTGGTATTTTATTGGTTAAACTAAACCCGCAATAGGTACAAATGTTTTGGCATTCGTTGCTTAAATACATGGGCGCATACATCTGCATGGTGTTGCCAAAACGCTTTTTGGTAAGTGCACTGCTCAACTGTGCCATTTGCTCTAGATACGGCTTGGCAGCAGGGGAAATTAAGGCTTTAAAATCTTCTAGAGTTCTATTGTTATTATGCAAGGCGGCTTCTACATCTACAGTTGTTTTGTTGTAAATGTCAGCAACGATAGTATCCCAATTGTAACTGTTTAATAGCGGGGTAAAATTACTCATTTAAAAAAGAGGTTAAGGGTGAACTTGCTTCGGCTGTGTTTCTAATTGCTGCTAATTTTGCAGTATATGCTAAGCGACCGGCTTCTACAGCTAGTCTAAAAGCTTTTGCCATAGCAATTGGGTTCTGAGATACTGCAATTGCGGTGTTTACTAAAACTGCATCCGCACCTAATTCCATAGCATATGCAGCGTGAGATGGAGCACCGATTCCGGCATCTACAATTACGGGAACAGTACTTTGTGCAATAATTATTTCTAAAAAGTCTATTGTTTTTAATCCCTTGTTGCTTCCAATTGGTGCGCCTAAAGGCATTACACATTGAACACCAACATCTTCTAAACGCTTGCATAAAACGGGATCTGCATGTATATATGGCATAACTACAAAACCTTGCTTTACCAACGCTTCCGCTGCTTTTAATGTTTCTATGGGGTCTGGTAATAAATAGCGAGGATCTGGATGAATCTCTAATTTAACCCAGTTTGTTTCTAAGGCTTCGCGCGATAGTTGAGCCGCAAATACAGCTTCCTTGGCTGTGCGTACCCCAGAAGTATTTGGTAGTAAATGAATGCTAGAATGGCTTAAATGCGATAATATATCATCATTTTCATTAGCGACATCTACTCGTTTTAGGGCTACGGTTACCAATTCACTTTCTGATGCTAGTATGGCGTCTTTCATTACTGTTGAAGAGCTAAATTTTCCAGTTCCAGTAAACAAACGAGATGTAAACTTTTTGTCTCCTATTATTAAACTATCCTTCATCGTTTTTATTTTTTTTCAAATTGGTACACTTGCTCTTGCGTTGCCGGTGTATTTAAAATAGTATTTAAAGTCGCAATGGTGTTAAAGTTGCTTGTAATTACTCCAGAAGCTGCAATACCGTAAATTCCGGTTTTTAGTAAATCGGGTACTTCTGAGATTGTAATTCCACCTATTGCAATTATTGGAATGTTTGTTTTTAACTCATTTAAAAGGGCTCGGTAGCCTTCTAAGCCTATAATAGGACTTAGATTTGTTTTCGTTGTGGTAAATTGAAATGGCCCTAGACCAATATAGTTTACTCCTTTTTTTTGCAGGTTTTTACAATCTTCTAAAGTGTTAGCTGTACCACCAATACAATACAATTTACCTAGATATTCTCGTGCTTCTGTTGTGCAAGCATCGGTTTTTCCCAAATGAACACCGTCTGCTTTTACTTCTTTAGCAATTTTATAATAATCGTTTATAAGTAAACGTGTTTGATAACGGGCTGTTATTTCTCGCGCTTTTAAAGCAGTTTGCAAAATAGTGTTTTGGTCTACATCTTTTAAGCGTAGCTGAATCCAATCGGCACCAGAAGCACAAGCTTTTTGTATGTTTTCTAAGTGAATTTCGGGAGTTTCTCCTTGAGTTATATAGTGTAATTTGCTAATCATTATAGGTGTAATTATGTGTTCCTAAAAGAGATGTATTAGAATTTAAAAATTTCTCGGTGTACAGTTTGGCTAGTTTACAGGCATCTTCTAACCCTATATTTTTGGCGATATTAGATGCTAAAGCCGAAGATAAAACACAACCGCTACCATGTTTTTGATGTATTGATGCTGCACTTGGTGGAATATTTAGTTGTATTATTCTATTGTAGTAAACTTCATCCCAACCAGTTTTGTCTTTTCGGTGTCCGCCTTTTAAGTAAATATTTGTTTTTTCTGAAAGATAAGAAAGGGTCGCTTCAATATTTTTATCAGGAAATAATGCTTGGATCTCTTCGTAATTAGGTGTTATAAAATAGCAGCTGTTTAATACCTTAGAAAGTATTTTTTGGTTTGATGAAGCATGGAAATTAAAACCCGTACTCGCTTTTAAGATAGGATCTAGAATGATTTTAATTTTGGGATTTCCTCTTTTTAAAGTAGTCACAATATGGTGTAAACAACACCAGGATTTTACAACACCTATTTTTGCTACCGAAATGGTAAAGCGTTCAAACAATGTTTCTATTTGCGAAATAATAACTGCGCTTTCAATCCAAATACAATCTTTAAATGTATTGTCGTTTTGAATTGTTACCGCTGTACAAACCGATAAACCATAAAGATTATGAGCTTCAAATGTTTTGATATCTGAAGTGATTCCGGCACCACTTGAAGGATCGAAACCTGCAATACTTAATATATATGGTTTTTGTTGCATTATTTGCGTAGCTTTTGAAGTTGTTCTAAGGTGTTTTTTATTTTTAGAAACTCCTTAACGGGATCCTTTGCCTTCCATACGGCACCTAAAATACCAACGCCTTTATAGCCTAGTTTTAAAGTTTTTTCTAGGTTCTCTGATTCAATGCCACCCATTCCAATGATGAATTTATCTATGGCAGTTACATTAAAACCTTTGCCTTGGTATCCTTTTTTAGAGATCGAAGAAAACACTGGACTTAATAAATAATAGTCGAACTCAATTTCACAAATAGCTACATCATTAGGGTTATGAAAGGAGCTGCTCATTGTTTTGCCTGCCATTTGTAAGGTGTTAAAATAGCCATTGCCATTTTCTAAAGCGGCTAATCGTTTTTGTTCTTGAAAATGAATGCCTTTTAGATTGTAACTGTTTACTAATTCGTGAAAATAATGTACTACAATACGATTGTGGTATTGTACTTCTATTTGGTTTAGGTAAGCAAGGTGTTCTTCTAAATTTTTAAACGGTTTTCTAAAATGATAGTACTGTAAGCCAGCCTTAAATAAATGGTGAAGGGTGTCTATTTCATTAGGGATGTCTTGTTCTGGTGCTATAAGTACAATCATTTTATTTTTTTTTCAGTCAAAATGAATTTTATGATAGAAATGTGATCTATGTTTACCTAGTAGTTTTCCACACTATCTATTGTTCCTCAAAATCTATCGAATTGATATAAGTTTGTAGAGTTAGGGATTGCAGTGACATCCTTTTGCTGCTAGTTCTAGAAAATTTATGCCCTATAAAAAAATAATTCTTGATAAGAACAAGCAAAAGATAGAACGGAAAGCGCGCCTACGCCTTTGTCTTTATAAAAGGCGTAGGAACTTCCATAAGCTATTACAAGTACACTTCTGATCCTTTATCTTTAAATTCTTTGGATTTTTCTTCCATTCCTTTTGCAAAAACTTCGTCTCCTTTTATTTCATTAACAGCAGCAAAATCTCTGACTTCTTGAGAAATTTTCATGGAACAGAATTTGGGTCCGCACATGGAACAAAAATGAGCAATTTTAGCACCATCGGCAGGCAAGGTTTCATCGTGATACTCGCGTGCTAATTCAGGATCTAAGGCAAGATTAAATTGGTCTTCCCAGCGGAACTCGAATCTAGCTTTACTTAAAGCATCATCTCGATGTTGCGCGCTAGGATGGCCCTTGGCAAGGTCTGCTGCATGGGCGGCTAATTTATAGGTGATAACACCAGTGCGTACATCGTCTTTATTGGGTAAGCCAAGGTGTTCTTTTGGTGTAACATAGCACAACATAGCGCAACCAAACCAGCCAATCATAGCCGCGCCTATCCCTGAGGTAATATGGTCGTAACCAGGAGCAATATCTGTTGTTAGAGGACCTAGTGTGTAAAAAGGAGCTTCGTCGCAAACTTCTAATTGTTTGTCCATATTGGCTTTAATCATATGCATTGGAACGTGTCCAGGGCCTTC
Source organism: Cellulophaga sp. F20128 (assembly GCF_023015805.1). GTDB lineage: Bacteria > Bacteroidota > Bacteroidia > Flavobacteriales > Flavobacteriaceae > Cellulophaga. Next base: position 33,769 of record NZ_JALKBA010000001.1, on the reverse strand, counting down.
AATAAAAGTCTGTACATCGTGTTTCCAAGCAATTTTGGTAAGTTCGCCCAAGGTTTCGAGCTCCGCAAATTGTGCCTCGTCGTTGGCGTCGGCAATGCAACCAGGACGTAAACCATCTCCCAATGAAAAGGCAACGTCATAGGCCTTCATGATATCGCAGATCTCTTCAAAATGGGTGTATAAAAAACTTTCTTTATGGTGTGCTAAACACCATTTTGCCATAATAGAACCCCCACGAGAAACGATGCCTGTAATACGTTTTGCGGTCATGGGTACGTAGCGCAAACGAACACCCGCGTGTATGGTAAAGTAGTCTACACCTTGCTCTGCTTGCTCAATTAAGGTGTAACGGAAAATTTCCCAGGTTAAATCTTCTGCCACACCATTTACTTTTTCCAAGGCTTGGTATATTGGCACGGTACCAATGGGTACGGGTGAGTTGCGAACAATCCACTCGCGCGTTTCGTGAATATTTTGTCCGGTAGATAAATCCATAATATTGTCTGCTCCCCAACGGCAAGCCCAAACGGCTTTTTCTACTTCTTCTTCTATAGATGATGTGGTGGCAGAATTGCCAATATTGGCATTTATTTTAACCAAGAAGTTACGACCTAAAATCATAGGCTCTGCCTCTGGGTGATTTATGTTACTGGGTAAAACGGCACGTCCACGAGCAATCTCGTCTCTAACAAATTCGGCTGTAATTTTAGCTGGTATGCTTGCGCCAAAACTTTGACCAGCGTGTTGTTTAGATAAGCGTGTAATTTCATCTATACGTTGGTTTTCTCGAATAGCAACATATTCCATTTCTGGAGTAATTATACCCTTTTTTGCGTAATGCATTTGTGATACATTTTCACCTTTTTTAGCACGCATTGGTTTTTTTAATTGTGTAAAACGTAAGTGATCTAAACGCTTATCGTTTAAGCGTTGGTTGCAGTATTCAGAAGAAAAATTATCTAGCTGCTCTACATTGGCACGGTCTAGAATCCATTGCTCGCGTATGCGTTCTATACCACTATGTACATTAACTTCTTTGTTTGGATCTGTATATGGTCCGGAGGTATCGTAAATTGTTACAGGCTCATTAGGTATTCGCTTTTTGGTAAGCGAGTCTATGGTATCGCTTAAAGCAATCTCGCGCATAGCTACCTTAATCTCCGGAAACAATTTGCCAGATACATATACTTTTTTAGAGTTAGGAAATGGATGTCTTGTAATGCCGTTTTGTTTGGGTGCGGTGTCTTTTTTTTTCATAATAAGTCTTTTCATGGTTTTAGGTTACCCTCCTTGAGCAGGTTGTATTAGTAATACATTGTCTTTGGGTTGTAAGAAGGTAGCGCTCCAAATTGTTTTAGGTATTACAGCATTGTTAATAGCAATGGCAATAGCAGGGGAGCTTAAATTTAGAGTCTGTACTAATTGTAACACATTGGTTTCTCTAGAAACTTGGTGTTGCTTGTTATTTACGTTTATGGGTATCATAGCGATACATTTTAAGTGCTAGGTTATAGCGTTAAAAAACCAATTAAATCGTAAACTGTGAGTGAAAATGCGTTTCCGGAAACGGAAAAGCATTAAAAGATCGAAATCATAAAAAGAATTCAACTTTTCCCTTCGGCTGTACTAACAGCATCAGGTTCAAAGGGTATTTCTCAGTTCTTAAAAAGAACACCCCTAAAGTTTACATAACAAATGTAAGTTCTATTTTTTAACTAGCAATAGCTATGCGAAATAATTTTTTGCTTATCTGTAAACCACTAACTTTGCTTTGTGATGCTACCTATTGTAAATAAAGAAAAAACAACAGCTTTAATAAAAGAAGAAGCCAAACGCCTCGGTTTTTTGTCTTGCGGTATATCCAAAGCGGCTTTTTTGGAAGAAGAAGCACCGCGACTAGAAAATTGGCTCAACAAGAATATGAATGGCCAAATGTCTTATATGGAAAACCATTTTGACAAACGTTTAGATCCAACAAAATTAGTGGAAGGTTCTAAGTCGGTGATTTCATTATTGCTCAATTACTTCCCTGAAGAGTCACAAGGCGAGGATGCCTTAAAGATTTCTAAATATGCATACGGACAAGACTACCATCATATCATAAAATCAAAGTTACGAGAGTTGCAAGAGTTTATGACAGCTACTATTGGCGAAGTAGGGGGTAGAGCGTTTGTAGATTCTGCCCCGGTACTGGATAAAGCTTGGGCTGCAAAGTCGGGTTTGGGGTGGATTGGGAAACACAGTAATTTACTGACACAAAAAGTTGGTTCGTTTTATTTTATAGCCGAACTTATTGTAGATATAGATTTGGCTTATGATACTCCAGTTACAGACCATTGTGGTAGCTGTACCGCTTGTATAGACGCTTGCCCAACGCAAGCCATTGTGGAACCTTATGTGGTAGATGGTAGTAAGTGTATTTCGTATTTTACCATTGAATTAAAAAATGAAATTCCTACAGATGTTAAGGGTCAGTTTGATGATTGGGTTTTTGGATGCGATGTTTGTCAGGATGTTTGCCCTTGGAATAAGTTTTCTAAACCGCATAGCGAACCTTTGTTTAATCCACATCCAGATTTACTGTCAATGACTAAAAAAGATTGGGAAGAAATAACCGAAGATGTTTTTAGAAAGGTTTTTCAAAAATCAGCAGTGAAACGAACAAAATTCTCTGGATTGCAGCGCAACATAAAATTTTTAAAATAATAGTATCTATTAATTGGCGGGATACTCGTAAATTTACATCTAAAATTTCCAAACAATGAGCAACGAGAAGAATAGAAGAGAGGCTTTAATTTATCATGCAAAACCGCAACCTGGTAAAATTAAAATTGTTCCAACAAAGCCTTATGCGACGCAAAGAGATTTGGCATTGGCGTATTCTCCAGGTGTAGCAGAACCTTGTTTGGAAATATTTAAAGATAAAGAAAATGCATACAAATATACAGCTAAGGGTAATTTAGTAGCGATAATTACCAATGGTACGGCAGTGTTAGGATTAGGAGATATTGGGCCGGAAGCTTCTAAGCCAGTAATGGAAGGAAAAGCATTGTTATTTAAAATATTTTCTGATATAGATGGTGTAGATATTGAAATAGATACCAAAGACGTAGATAAATTTGTAGAGACGGTTAAAATGATAGCGCCTACTTTTGGCGGTATCAATTTAGAAGATATTAGTGCGCCAGCAGCATTTGAAATAGAGCGAAGGTTAAAAGAAGAATTGGATATTCCTGTGATGCATGACGATCAGCACGGTACTGCAATTATTTCGGCTGCTGCTTTGTTAAATGCCTTAGAGATTTCGGGTAAAAAAATTGATGACGTACGTATTGTAGTAAGTGGAGCGGGAGCCGCAGCAGTTTCCTGTACCCGATTGTATAAAGCTTTTGGGGCCAAGGATAAGAATATTGTAATGCTAGATAGTAAGGGGGTTATTCGTTCTGATAGGGAGGGACTTTCCAAAGAAAAGTTAGAATTTGCTTCCGATAGAAAGATAGATACCTTAGAAGAGGCTATGGTAGATGCTGATGTATTTGTAGGCCTTTCGATTGCAAATATTGTATCTCCAGAGATGTTAGTTTCTATGGCTAAAAAGCCAATTGTTTTTGCTATGGCCAATCCAAATCCAGAAATAGAATACGATATCGCTATTGCAACTCGGAAAGATATTATTATGGCTACAGGAAGATCTGATCATCCTAACCAAGTGAATAATGTTTTAGGCTTTCCTTTTATTTTTAGAGGAGCTTTAGATGTAAGAGCAACTGGTATTAACGAAGCAATGAAAATGGCCGCAGTTAAGGCGTTAGCTAAATTAGCCAAAGAGCCAGTGCCAGAGCAAGTAAATATTGCCTACGGAGAAACACGCTTAACCTTTGGGCAAGATTATATCATTCCAAAACCCTTTGATCCTAGGTTGATCTCTGAAATTCCATTAGCCGTTGCCAAAGCAGCGATGGACAGTGGAATAGCGAAGCAGCCTATTGAAGATTGGGAAAAGTATAAGGAAGAATTAATTAGAAGATCAGGAAACGATAATAAATTAGTTCGCTTGCTTCACAACAGGGCAAAGGTGAATCCTAAAAAAATTGTATTTGCAGAAGCAGATCAATTAGATGTTCTAAAAGCGGCTCAAATAGCATTGGAAGAAGGGATTGCAGAACCTATCCTTTTGGGAAATAAAGAAACTATTTTAGAATTAAAAAAAGAATTAGAATTTGATAATGACGTACTTATTGTAGATCCAAAGTCGATCGAATTTAAGGATAAAAAGGATGCATACGCACGTACTTTTTGGGAAAACAGAAAGCGAAAAGGGGTTACGCTTTACAATGCAAAATCCAAAATGCGAGAACGTAATTATTTTGGAGCAATGATGGTTTTAGAGGGAGATGCTGATGGTATGATCTCTGGTTATTCACGGTCTTACCCTACAGTTGTAAAGCCAGTTTTTGAGGTAATAGGACGGTCTGCCAATGTGCAAAAAGTAGCTACCGTTAATATAATGGTAACCGATAGAGGACCTTTGTTTGTTGCAGATACTTCTATTAACATAAACCCCAATGCAGAAGAATTAGCAGAGATTGCTTTAATGACAGCAAATGTGGCAAGAACCTTTGGTTTTGAACCTGTTATCGCAATGACTTCCTATGCCAACTTTGGGTCGTCTAGTGATCCTAGTGCAGTGAAAGTTAGAAAAGCAGTTGAACTATTGCATACAAACAATCCAGAATTAATTGTAGATGGTGAAATTCAAATGGATTTTGCATTAAATAAAGAATTGTTGCAAAGTCAGTTTCCATTTTCAAAATTGGCGGGTAAAAATGTAAATACTTTTATTTTTCCAAATTTAGAATCAGCAAATATCACCTATAAACTTTTGAAAGAATTGAATAATGCAGATTCTATAGGTCCCATTATGTTAGGGCTTCGTAAATCAGTCCATATATTGCAATTAGGAGCCGATGTAGATGAAATGGTAAATATGACTGCAGTGGCTGTAATTGACGCTCAAGAAAGAGAAAAAAGGAGAAAGGCAAAAAGCGCACAATAGTACACAATTAATAAGACCATCAACAAATTATGATTACGCATTTAAAGGGAAAGTTAGTAGAGAAAAATCCAACATTTTTGGTGGTAGAATGTAATGGTGTTGGGTATTTTGTAAATGTTTCACTGCATACCTTTTCAAAAATAACAGAGGATGAAAATATTCAACTCTACACACATTTACAAGTAAAGGAAGATTCGCAAACTTTGTTTGGGTTTGCTGAAAAATCAGAACGGGAGATATTTCGTTTGTTAATTTCTGTTTCGGGAATTGGCTCTAGTATTGCACGGACCATGTTATCCTCACTTTCTCCGGCCCAAGTAAGAGATGCAATTGCTACAGGAGATGTGGCAACCATTCAATCTGTAAAAGGAATTGGGGCAAAAACAGCTCAAAGGGTTATCTTGGATTTAAAAGACAAGGTTTTAAAAATATACGATATTGATGAAGTTTCTACTTCTCAAAACAATACTAATAAAGAAGAAGCGTTATCTGCATTAGAGGTTCTTGGTTTTGTGCGGAAACAAGCAGAAAAAACTGTTGACAAAGTAGTTGGTCAAGACTCAACATTAAGCGTTGAAAACATCATAAAGTTGGCGCTGAAAAATCTGTAACAAGTTTGAAAAAAGGGGCAAATACAATTCTTAATTCTCTAGTTAAGTTTCTAATTTTATGTATACTGTTTTTAAGTGCAACACATACTTCTACTGCACAAGAAACTGGTGAGCAAGAAACGGACTCAACAAATATGGGGGTAGCTATTGGAAAAATAGTATTACCAAACCCAAGTAGCATTATTTCTAAATATACCTACGACCCTAAGATTGATAAGTACGTGTACACAGAAAGCATTGGTGACTTCAATATAAATTACCCCATTTATCTATCGCCAAAAGAATATTTAGAATTGGTTCGCAAAGAGGGAATGAAAACTTATTTTAAGGAAAAAGCAGATGCTTTTTCTGGGAAAAAAGCAGGGAGTGAAGAGGCCCGTAAAAATTTACTTCCTAATTTTTACGTCAATAATAATTTTTTCCAATCTATTTTCGGTGGCAATAGTATAGAAGTAATACCTACGGGATCTGTTTCAATGGATTTAGGTGTTATTTGGCAAAAAAACGACAATCCTTCCTTGTCTCCAAGACAACGTACAAACATGTCTTTTGATTTTGATCAGCAGATACAATTAAGTATGCTGGGTCAAATTGGAGAACGGTTAAAAGTTAGTGCAGATTACAATACGGAGGCCACCCTGGATTTTCAGAATTTAGTAAAATTAGAATACACGCCAACGGAAGATGATATTCTTCAGAAAATAGAGGTGGGTAATGTGAGTATGCCGCTAAATAGTTCTTTAATTACGGGGGCCCAAAGTTTGTTTGGTGTAAAAACGCAATTACAGTTTGGGAAAACCAAGGTTACTGCTGTGTTGTCCGAACAGCGATCGCAAAACAATACGGTGGTTGCACAAGGTGGTGGAACCGTTGAGGAATTTTCATTTTCGGCCTTGGATTACGATGAAGACAAGCACTTCTTTTTAGCCCAGTATTTCAGAGATAATTACGATATAGCATTAGAAAACTACCCATATATACGGAGTCAGGTACAAATTACAAGATTAGAAGTTTGGGTGACCAATAGGCGTCAAGAAACTTTAAACGTAAGAAATGTTGTAGCTATCCAAGATTTAGGAGAAGTAAATGCCAATCAAACAAGGATTGGTGAAAATGGTGGTGCGCCGGCAGGCTTTTTTAATGTTTCAGGGGCAGGAAACTTACCGTTGAACAATGCCAATGATTACGATCCCGCTCTTATTGGTAGTGGAGGTGCCTTAACAACACAAATTCGAGATATTGCAACCGTACAAGCGGGTTTTAATGTTCCTGGGTATCAGCCAAACCAAGGGTTTGATTATGCCATTTTAGAAAACGCAAGAAAATTAGATTACGGAAAAAGAGAATATGAATACCACCCTCAATTGGGGTATATATCCTTAAGCCAACGGTTAAGTAATGATGAGGTTTTAGCAGTGGCTTTTCAATTTACCTACCAAGGGGATGTTTACCAAGTAGGTGAATTTGCAAATGGCGGATTGGATGCAACATCGGTATCACCGGGGGTAACTCCAATAGTAGAAAATAACACCTTGGTATTAAAGTTGCTAAAAAGTAATATTACCGCAGTGCAAGATCCTATTTGGGATCTTATGATGAAAAATATTTACAGCACTGGTGGGTACCAATTAAGTCAAGAAGATTTTAGATTAAACATACTTTATACAGATCCTACGCCTCGGAATTATATTACCCCGGTAGCTGAAGGTCCTGGTTCTGGATGGCCAACAACACCTGAGCCTTTGCAGGAACGTATTTTACTAGATGTCTTTAATTTTGATCGATTAAATGCATACAACGACATTCAACCTGGGGGTGATGGTTTTTTTGATTATGTAGATGGAATAACAATAGACTCTCAAAATGCACATATTATTTTTACAAAGACAGAGCCTTTTGGGGAGTATTTGTTTGAGAAATTAGGAGGAGGAATTTACGATCTAGACAATGATCAAGGCTATAATGTAAACCAGCAGAAATACGTATACAGAAATATGTATTCCCGTACAAAGTCGGCTGCCTTAGAAGATGCAGATAAGAATAAGTTTTTAATAAAAGGTACTTATAAATCACAGGGAATTAGTGGTATTCCAATTGGAGCCTTTAATGCAACTCAGGGTTCTGTACGTGTAACCGCTGGCGGAAGACAGTTGCAAGAAGGTATAGATTATACGGTAAATTATGCAGCGGGTACGGTGCAAATTTTAGATCCTAATTTAGAGGCTTCTAATGTTCCAATAAATATTTCTGTAGAGGACAATGCCGTTTTTGGGCAGCAGACTAGGAGGTTTACAGGTGTAAATGTAGAACACCAGTTTACAGAGAAGTTTGTTTTGGGAGGTACATTTATTAATTTAAACGAGCGTCCTTTAACACAGAAATCAAATTACGGAGTAGAGCCAGTAAACAATACCATGTTTGGTTTTAATGGTAACTTTTCAACCGAAATACCTTTTTTAACACGGTTGGTGAATAAATTACCCAATATTGATACTGATGTACCTTCCAATTTGTCGGTACGTGGGGAGGTGGCAGTATTAAGTCCCAATTCGCCCAAACATGCAAATTTTGAAGGGGAAACCACAACCTATATCGATGATTTTGAAGGAGCACAGTCTCTGATAGACATTAGGTCTTCTTTGGGGTGGTCATTAGCGAGTACGCCTATCGAATTTGGAGCTGGAAGCGGACAACTTTATGGGAGCTCTCCAGATGACCCTGCCAATATGCAAAATGGATACGGAAGGGCAAAAGTGGCTTGGTATTCTATTGATAGGGCATTTTACTCCAATCAAAGACCCTCAGGGATTAACGACAATGACATCTCTTTAAATGCTACTAGGAGAATTTTTATCGATGAGGTTTTTCCTAAAATAGAGATTGCACAAGGACAATCCACAACCCAAGGAACATTAGATGTTGCCTATTACCCTAATGTGAAAGGTCCGTATAACAATAGTCCAAGTTTTGATACAACCCAACCTGAAGATAAATGGGCTGGAATTATGCGTCCAATGAGCAGTACAAATTTTGAGCAATCCAATGTAGAGTTTGTGCAATTTTGGGTGCTAGATCCTTATGTAGACGGAGAAACAACAAGCCCTGGAGAACTGGTTTTTAATATTGGTAATATCTCTGAAGACATTCTAAAAGACGGTAAAAAACAATATGAAAATGGATTACCAGGTGTTAATAGTAATGACTTAACCTCAGACACATCTTGGGGCTTAGTGCCTGCTACACAATCGTTAGTCTATGCCTTTGATGCAGATACATCCAATAGGTCTTTGCAAGATTTAGGATATGATGGTTTAAGTGATGCGGATGAAGCAGTGGTTTATAACAATAACCCATTAAGTGATCCGGCCTTAGATAATTATGAATATTACTTAAGTAAGGAAGGTAGTATATTAGAACGTTATTTAAATTACAACAACCCACAGGGTAATTCTCCTGTAGAAGTTAATAATACCAATAGAGGTTCTACCACCTTGCCTGATGTTGAAGATATAGACAGGGATTTAACCATGAATACGGTTAATAGTTATTTTGAATACAGAATTCCAATTAAGGCAGGTACTACAATAAATGATAAGTATGTTACGGATATCAAAGACGGCCAAACGCCGACCTTGCCTAATGGTACAATATTAAATAGAAGATGGATACAGTATAAAATACCATTAAGCGATTTTACAGATGCTGTGGGTGGAATTGCAGATTTCAGGTCAATTAGTTTTATGCGGATGTATTTAACAGGTTTTACCGACGATGTTGTAATGCGTTTTGCAACCTTAGATTTGGTAAGTGGCGATTGGCGTGCATATTCAAAATCTTTAGAGCCAGATGTAGATAATAACCCGGCAGATGACGGTACCTTGGTAGATGTAGCAACTGTAAATATTGAAGAAAACAATACCCGTTCTCCAATTATATATGATTTGCCACCGGGCTTAGAACGAGAGCAACTCAATAATAACAATACCATTGTTCAACAAAATGAACAATCCCTTTCTTTTCAGATTGAAAACTTACAATCTGAAGATTCTAGAGGTGTTTTTAAAAATATAAATATAGATATTAGGCAATATGAGCGTTTAAAAATGTTTATACATGCCGAAGAAATTGCAGAATCAGATTTTCCTGATGGTGATATGCCATTGGTTGGTTTCTTGCGTATAGGTACAGATTTTTCACAAAATTTCTATCAGATTGAAGTGCCCTTGGAATTTACGGCACACGGTGAGAGAGACCGCGAAAGAATATGGCCAGAAAATAATGAGTTGGTTATTAACTTGGCAGATTTAAACAAAATAAAATCGTACGGTATTGCTGGGCAGACCTTGAATCAGGTGAATTATTATGAAATTATAGACGGGGAAGTAGTGTCTGTAAATGAGTTTGATGTTCGTACGCCTGGGGTTATGCGTATAGGGTTAAGGGGAAACCCTTCTTTGGGGAGTATCCGCAGTATGATGGTTGGTGTTAAAAATACAAGTGCATTTCCAGCACGAGGAGAGGTATGGTTTAATGAGCTGCGTTTGGCTGGTCTCGATAATAATGGTGGTTGGGCGGCAGTGGCAGCCATGGATGTTAATTTTGCTGATTTTGCCGATGTATCCCTTACAGGAAATAGAAGTACCTCAGGTTTTGGAGCTATAGATCAAATGCCAAATGAACGTGCTCGTGAGGATGTAATGTCTTATGATGCCGTTACCAATGTAAATTTAGGGCAATTACTACCGAAGAAATTGGGCATACAATTGCCCTTCAATTACGGAATATCGGAGCAATTGGTGACCCCAGAATTTGACCCTGTTTATGACGATTTAAAATTGGAAGACAGGATTGCGGCAGCTGCAACTCCTGAAGACGCTAAAATTATAGAAGAGCAAGCAGAAGACTACACCAAAAGAACCTCTGTTAATTTTATAGGGGTGCGTAAAAATAGAAGCGAAGAAGCAGAGGCTAATTTCTATGATATTGAAAACTTTACGTTTAATTATTCGTACAATGAGATAAACCATAGGGATTTTGAAATTGCAAAATTGCGAGACCAAAATCTAACTGCAGGCTTATCTTATGCGCATAATTTTGAAGCCGTGGAAATAGCTCCTTTGGCAAAGAAAGATTCCTTGTTTAATGGGAAATACTGGCAATGGTTAAAGGATTTTAATTTTAACCTATTGCCGACAAGTATTGCGGTAAACTCAAATTTTAACCGTCAGTTTAACCAACAACGCTTCCGGGATGTTTTGGAGCTTGGCGTAGATGCCTTAGAATTACCAGAATTGCAGCAGCGCAATTATATGTTTAATTGGCAGTACAATCTAAATTATAATTTAACCAAATCATTGCGTTTTAATATTACCGCATCAAATAATAATATCATTCGGAATTATTTTAATGAAGAAGGGAATCCAGATTCTGGCATAGATGATATGATGAATATCTGGGATGGATTTTTTGATATTGGCGAACCCAACAGACATGCACAACAATTTGAGCTAAATTACGAGTTGCCCTTTAATAAGATACCAGTTTTAGATTTTGTAAATGCACAATACACGTATACTAGTAATTTTGATTGGCAACGTGGGGGAGATGCCTTACGAGAAGTGGCAGGTGAAAATATAAATAGTATTCAAAATGCCAGCACCCATACCATTGCTGCGAATCTTACTATGCAAAAACTGTATGATTTGGTTGGATTTAAAAAATCCAATGGAAAAGCAACAGTTAATAATAACGCAGGAAAGGCTGGGGATACCCCAAAGGCTAAAAACGGTGGTTTTGGTAAAGTTGCCAAAGATGTAATTACCATGGTGAAACGTATAAACTTTAATTATACGGAAACTAGAGGAAAGCAATTGCCAGGTTATACACGCTCTATTGGTTTTATAGGTACAACAAAGCCAAGTTTAGGGTTTGTTTTTGGTAGCCAAGCAGATGTGCGATTTGATGCTGCTAAAAGAGGTTGGTTAACCTCGTTTTCAGAGTTCAACGAACAATATGTACAAGAAGTCAATAGGCAGTTAGATGTAACAGCAGTTGCAGAACCTATTCGTGACTTAACAATAGATCTCTCTGCCAATAGAAATCTTTCGGATCGGTACCAAGAGAATTTTGCGGTGAACGATTTAGGTAGTGGAGAATACGAATATGAAAATTTATTAGGGAATCATTACGGGAATTTTAGCATTTCTACGATTATGATTGGTACCGTATTTAATAAGAGCGATGAGTTTGAGTCTATCAACTTTGAAAATTTTAAAGCGAATCGATTAACGATAGCGAATAGGTTGGTTGGTTCTGGTGGTACACTAGACGCAGATGGCTTTCCGGAAAGATATAGTAAAACAAGTCAAGATGTATTGTTACCGGCATTTGTAGCAGCTTATACAGGTCAAGATGCATCTAAAGTAAAATTGGGTGCTTTTAGAAATGTACCCATTCCCAATTGGCGTTTAAAATATACGGGACTTATGCGCAACCAGTGGTTTAAAGATAAATTTAAGCGTTTTTCTGTAAGTCATGGGTATAGAGCGTCTTATAGCATTAACTCTTTTCAAACCAATCTGGAACGAGAAAATAATGTGGTGGACCCAGAAACTCAAGATTTCTTACCAGAAAATATAATGGCTAATGTTGTGTTGGCAGACCAGTTTAATCCGTTGATGCGAGTAGATTTTGAAATGAAAAATTCTATGAGTATTGTTGCCGAAGTGCAAACAATGAGAGCGCTAACCATGAGCTTTGACAATAACCTTTTAACCGAACTTAATAGTAAGGATTACACCTTAGGATTGGGGTATCGCTTTAAAGATGTAAATTTTGTGACCAATATAGGAGGTGAAAAGCACAGGTTTAAGGGCGACTTAAATCTAAAGTTAGACGGAACGCTAAAGGATAATATTACCATTATTAGAAATTTAGAGCTAGATAACAACCAAATTACATCGGGGCAAAATGTATTTTCAATGAAATTTGGTGCAGACTATGCGCTTAGTGAAGCCTTAAATGTTGCCTTCTTCTACGATCATTCGTTTTCAAAATTTGCTGTTTCTACGGCATTTCCTCAAACTACAATAAACGCAGGATTTACCTTAAGGTATAATTTCGGCAATTAAATTGGACTAAAAAATTATTGATGTCTCCTCTAATTGTCAATACCCAAAAAAGAATATACTATTTTTCAAATTAAATAATTTCCAAATCATATATAATCTGTTACATTTGTGGTGTTAATTAAAACTAAGCTAAGATGAATATACCATCAGAATTAAAGTACACAAAAGATCATGAGTGGGTTAAAATAGATGGCGATGTAGCCACTGTTGGGATTACAGATTTTGCACAGGGAGAATTAGGAGATATTGTTTATGTAGAGGTTGAAACTTTAGATGAGACCTTAGATAAAGATGAGGTTTTTGGAACTGTTGAGGCTGTAAAAACTGTTTCTGATTTATTTTTGCCGCTTTCAGGAGAAATTATAGAGTTTAATGAGTCGTTGGAAGATGAGCCAGAAAAGGTGAATACAGATCCTTATGGAGATGGTTGGATGATTAAAATTAAATTGAGTAATGCTTCTGAAGTAGACGATTTAATGAGTGATGCGGACTATAAAGAATTAATTGTTGGTTAAAAAACCATTGTATACCATATTATTTATAAGCTGGGTAGTGTTTGTAGCATTCCTCAGCTTATTTTCTTTTTCGGGTACAGATTTGCCAACAGTGCAAATTCCTCACCTTGATAAGTTAGTTCACTTTACTTTCTATTTTGTTGCAAGTGTTTTGGGTACCTTAGCTATAAAAGAATGTAGTGGTTCTCCTAAAATTGGGAAGCGGGTAGTGTGGTACTTGGTTGGGTCTCTAATTGCTTATGGCATAATTATTGAGGTATTACAAAGTAAATTTACTGCTACTAGAAGTGGGGAAATTTTAGATTTTGTTGCGAATACCATTGGTGTTTTTGCAGGAATCATTGTCGCTAGATTCTTATTTTTAAGAAAGGAATATTAAAATGAAAAAATTAATTGCTTATTTAAAGATAATTTTTTTAAATTAGCAATCACTAAAATTAAAGTTATGGAACCGAAAAAAAATCCTCAAGCAGATTTAACAAAGAATAGTGGTCTATATTTTGCAATAGGCTTAGCTGTTGTTATGTTTCTTGTATGGCAAGGACTAGAGTATAAGAAGTACGACGATGAATCTATGTATGATTTTACGCAGCAAGTAGATGATATGCTAGATGAAGAAGTTCCTATGACCCAACAGCTTAAAACTCCACCACCTCCACCACCACCAGCAGCGCCTGAGGTGATTGATGTTGTTGAGGATGAAGTGGAAATTGAAGAGACAATTATTCAAGATACAGAATCTAATGAAGAAGATGTTGTAGTAGAGGTAGATGATGTTGTAGCTGTAGAAGTAGAAGTAGATGTGGATGTTCCATTCTCAGTAATTGAAGATGTACCTGTATTTCCAGGTTGTGAAAAGGAAAAGAAAAAAGGTGCAAATGCATTAAGAGAGTGTTTTAATGAGCAAATGAATAAGCATATTCGAAAGAATTTCCGTTATCCAGAAATCGCTCAAGAAATGGGTGTTCAAGGGAAGGTAAATATCCGATTTGTAATTCAAAAAGATGGTTCAATAGGGCAAGTACAAATGCGTGGACCAGATAAAAATTTAGAGAAAGAAGCAGCTAGAATTATTGGGTTGCTTCCTAAAATGACACCTGGAAAACAAAGAGGTAGAGCCGTTCGTGTTCCATTTAGTTTGCCAATAACGTTTAGATTACAGTAATTTAATTTACTTTAATAGAAGATAAAAATCCGAGCCGTAAGGTTCGGATTTTTTTGTTTCTAAGGCTGCTGACTAAAGCCTACTTTCCCGTTTTCATAGTACTAAGCAGAGCTTTTTGGTTTCAACTTTTAGAAAGCCCTAAGGACCAATATTCCTTTGTAATGGTGTAGGGTAGTAAAAAAACAAACCCCAAGTCTAAACTTGGGGTTTTTGGTACGCTTCTTGTGTTTTAACATAATTATAACAAATAAAAATATAAATTATGAAAACAAACACAGAGAAATCTGTTACTACCCACGGCAATGGGAGTAGCAGTGAAGCAACCAGTGGTGGCCTTAAAAAAGGCAAACACGATGCAAATTTACGAAAAAACAGCTTTATTAATTTTCAAATAGGCCTAATAATTGCTTTAGTCCTAGTGTACGCTGCCTTAGAATCTTCTTATGCAATTTTTGATAAGCCAGAAATGGCCATAACGGAAGAGGATGATTATATTCTTGAGTTTTATCCAGATACAGAGAATTTGAAAATAGAAAAGGAACCCAAAAAACAACAAAAAGAATTTAAAAAGCGTACTAATCCAACGGAAATTGAAATTATTGATGATGACACGCCAAAACTGCTAGAATCCCTTATTGAAAATACAGAATCAAATCCAGAGGATGTAGTTGATCTTGGTGAACTGGAATATGTAAAAGAGATCAAAGATATCGAGATTCCAATAAACGTGGTGGAGGAAGTTCCTATTTTTCCGGGATGTGAGAAAGTTGATAAGAGTGAGCGGTTCAATTGTTTTAATGAAAAAATGCAAAAACACGTAAAGCGGTATTTTAATTATCCAGATGATGCCATAGCATTGCGGCAACAAGGTAGGGTGAGTGTGTTGTTTAAAATTGGTGCTGACGGGGTAATCAGGGATATAAAAATGCGCGGTCCAGCAAAATCTTTAGAAGGAGAGGCAGAACGTATCATAAGTAAGTTGCCGGTTATGACGCCAGGTAAACAACAAGGAAAGCCTGTGATAGTAAAGTATGCAATCCCTATTAATTTTAAATTGGAATAATTGCGTGAACTGTTTAAAATCCTGTCTACAGCCACTGTAGACAGGATTTTTTGTGCTTTCTTTTGTTTCTTTGGGACAGCAGAAGATAAACCTTCGTAATTCGTTGTAAAGAAATCAATTAGGTTATATCTTTGCAATCCATTAAAAAAGAAGGATGAAAACTGCGGTTGGTACGGCAAAAGAAACCACAAAGGTTTCTGCATTTGCAGACTTTAAGGAAATTACGAAAGCAAGACTTGCTATTAGTGTCGTTTTTTCTTCAATTGCTGGTTATCTTTTGGGTGCTACTTCCATTGACTATACTGTGCTTTTATTATTGATATTTGGTGGTTATTGTATGGTAGGTGCTTCAAATGCCTTCAATCAAATCATAGAAAAAGATTTAGATGCCTTAATGGATCGCACAAAAAACAGGCCAATTCCCGCCGGAAGAATGTCTGTAAATACTGCGCTCATCATAGCAACTTTAATGACCCTAGCCGGGATCGTAGCCTTGTATTTTGTAAACCCAAAAACAGCGATGTTTGGGGCTATCTCTATATTTTTATACACCTGTGTGTATACGCCTTTAAAAACAAAAACGCCACTAGCTGTATTTGTAGGTGCTTTTCCAGGGGCAATCCCGTTCATGTTAGGTTGGGTTGCAGCCACAAATGAGTTTGGTATAGAACCCGGAACCTTATTTATGATTCAATTTTTTTGGCAATTCCCTCATTTTTGGGCCTTGGGTTGGATGTTAGATGAAGACTATAAAAAAGGTGGTTTTAAAATGTTACCTACCGGGAAAAAAGACAAAGGAACTATCATGCAGATTATAATGTATACCATTTGGATGATGGTGGTATCCGTTATTCCAGCCTTTGGAATCACTGGAGATTTGCATTTGTCGGTAGCTGCAGCCATACTCGTTTTTTTAATGGGGGGCATTATGTTGTTTTTTGCGTTTCGCTTGTTTGAAAATAGAGACAATGCCGCTGCAAAAAAATTAATGTTGGCAAGTGTAATTTATATTACTCTTATGCAGATTGTGTATGTTATAGATAAATTTGTATAAGGATGTTTTAGGCAGCCAAAAGGTTGTCTTTTTAAAAATTTGAAGTATTTAGATAATGGATTTGACTCAGAAATCACAGAAAGAAAAGACCGATAATGCTAAAAAAATGATGCTATGGTTTGGGATTATTAGTTTGGTAATGGCTTTTGCAGGTTGGACTAGTGCGTATATAGTAAGTAGTTCTAGGGAAGATTGGTTAGCAGATTTTGATCTGCCAACAGCTTTTTTCTGGAGTACACTCATAATCATTATAAGTAGTATTACTTATTTTCTGGCAGTGCATTCAGCTAAAAAGGATAAAGCCTCACAAGCATCTGCTTTTTTATGGTTCACATTGGCATTAGGGATTTCATTTATTGTACTACAGTTTCAAGGGTTTTCCCAATTAATAGGAGCGGGGTATTATTTTACAGGTGCAACTAGTAATATAACAATGTCGTATATTTTTTTAATTGCAGTTGTTCATATTGTGCATGTTGTTGCAGGGATAATATCGCTTTTGGTTGTGATTTTTAATCAAATGAAAGGAAAATACTCGGCTTCAGAGGTGGTAGGTATGGAAATAGGTGCTACATTTTGGCACTTTTTGGATTTGCTTTGGGTATATTTAATTCTATTTTTCTATTTATATCGATAATAAATAGAAATAAAGTTAATTTTCAGTGAAAATTTGATTTTTGAATAGACGAAAAAAATGTATTTTTGCGAAATAAAATTGAATTTCAGATACTGAAATTTGATTTGCTTTAAAAATAATGGAGCGTAGTAAAGCGTTCTTTACTTTATAAATTTTAAATTGTATATGGATACTACGGTTAAAACAGGTACAGAAGAGAATGTTTGGGGCGGAGGAAGTGATAAGAAGCCATTAGGTGCAAGCTATGGTAAAATGATGATGTGGTTTTTCATCGTTTCAGATGCATTGACCTTTTCTGGGTTTATAGCATCTTACTCTTTTGCTAGATTTAAATTTGCTGATAGCTGGCCTATTGCAGATGAGGTTTTTACCCACATTCCGTTATTTCACGGGAATTACCCCATGATTTATGTTGCTTTTATGACATTTGTATTAATTATGTCATCAGTAACAATGGTTTTAGCAGTGGATGCTGGCCATAAAATGAAAAAGAATAGTGTTATCTGGTACATGTTCTTTACCGTTATTGGTGGGGCAATATTCGTAGGTTCACAAGCTTGGGAATGGGCAACCTTTATCCAAGGAGATTATGGTGCTATTGAAACCAAAGGGGGAAGAATTTTACAATTTGTAAAAGCTGATACCGGAGAAAGAGCTGCCTTGAAAGATTTTGCAACCCCATTGGACGAAGAGCGAATAGATCATACCAATAGTAAAGGAGTGTGGTTTTTTGGTGAAACTACCTTGCCTTCATTTTCTGTAAACGAAGTTGTAACTGGTTTTAAAGCGAATCCAAACATCCTAGTTCGTACAGAGGATATTGTTCAAGAAGGAGAGCGAAAAGGACATAAGACACTGCTAAATAGATCAGAATCTTTAGAGCGGTTAGCAGGCTCTAAGTATGTGGTAGAAGGTGCTAACTTAATACACAATGAATATGGAAATAGGTTGTTTGCAGATTTCTTTTTCTTTATTACAGGCTTTCACGGTTTTCACGTACTTACGGGGGTATTGATAAATATCATTATTTTCTTTAATGTTATCTTGGGTACCTATGAACGAAGAGGGCATTATGAAATGGTAGAAAAAGTAGGGCTATACTGGCACTTTGTAGATTTAGTATGGGTATTTGTATTTACTTTCTTCTATTTGGTTTAATTGAAGTTGAAAATTAGTATTGGGTTAAGCGTAAAAATAAAAAGTATAAAATGGCACACGAACATAAATTAGAAATTTTTAGAGGACGTTGGAAGTTTAAAAATAACATTCAAAAAATTTGGGGAGTTTTACTTTTCTTAACGATAGTTACAGCAGTTGAAGTAGTGTTAGGTATTTATAAACCAGCAATGTTTATGAGCCCGTTTATCGCTCCTTTTGAGCCTGGGTTTTTTGGTTCTTCTATGAATGTTATCTTGTCTCCATTTATATATATGAAACCTTTAAATTTAATCTTTATAGTATTAACGCTTGTAAAGGCGTATTATATTGCTTGGGATTTTATGCACTTGCGTGATGAAACAAAAGGCTTGCGTAGAGCAATCGTTTGGACGCCAGTCTTTCTTATTGCCTATTTGGTATTTATTCTATTGGCAGAAGCAGGTTATATTTACGATATTTTAGGTTCTGAGTTTGTAAAATGGAATTTTTAAAATGAAATGATTTAACAATATTTAAAGACGGTTTTTAAACCGTCTTTTTTATTTTTGTAACAATATGAAAAAAGTATTCGTAATGGTAGTTTTATTTATTCTACCAATAGTTGCCTATTTGTTTTTTGCCTCTGGTGTACATAATTTTGGAAGGTTACCAACGCTGACGAAATCCGTGAGTGAATTAACCGCCATAACTACAGATATACGCTTAGAAGATAATATTACAATACTCGGGTTTTTAGGACATCAGGTTGAACTTAAGAAGGGTAATGCTTTTAATTTAAATCAAAAAATCTACAAGCCCTTTCACGAATTTAAAGATTTTCAGTTTGTAATTATTGTTCCTCTGGGGGAAGAGGCAGCGGTTGAGGCTCTAAAAAATGAACTAGCTAATTTAGCGGATATCAAAAAATGGAAATTTGTTTTTGCAACAGAGCCACAAATAAAAACATTTTTCACTCAACTAAAAACAGACCTTAACCTAGCATCAGATTTAAGTACGCCTTATGTCTTTGTCATTGATAAAGATCGTAATTTACGTGGTCGTACTAAAGATGAGGATGTGGGTACAAAATATGGATTTAACACCTCATCTGTAGCCGATCTAAACAATAAAATGGAGGATGATGTTAAGATCATCTTGGCAGAGTACCGGATGGCACTAAAAAAGAATAATGCAGACCGTTAACAAGAATTAAAGAACTACTGATGAAAAAAGGGAATTATACATATGTTTGGGTTTCTTTTGTTATACTAGTTTTTGGAATTATTTTTATTCCAAAAATAATAGAAAGAGTTAAAGAAGGTACTGTTGTTGAGAACGACCGGATGAACATTAAGGATAACAGGGGTGATCTTGCGTTTGTAGAAATTAATGGTAGTAAAAGAAGGGTGCCAGATTTTACCTTCTTAAATCAAGATAGTTTGGTTATAACCAATAGAGATTACCTAGGGAAGGTATATATCGTTGAATTTTTCTTTACTTCCTGTCCTTCTATTTGTCCTATTATGACAAAAAATTTGGTGCAAATTCAAGGTGAATTCGACGAATTTGAAAATTTTGGAGTGGCTTCTTTTTCTATAGATCCTGCTAATGATACGCCTACGGTATTAAAAGAATATACCGAAAAATATGCGATTACCAATTTAGATTGGCATTTGATGACTGGCGACAGAGATAAGATCTACGAACTTGCTAATACTGGTTTTAATATTTTTGCGGCAGAAAATCCGAATGTCGAAGGTGGTTTTGAACACTCTGGGATGTTTGCATTGGTAGATAAAAGAGGTTTTATTCGTTCTAGAGTAGACCAGTTTGGAAACCCTATTATTTATTACCGAGGCGCTATTTCTGCTCAGGAAGGGGCAAATGAGGAAGGGGAAACAGAGCAAATAACAATACTGAAAGAAGATATTAAAAAATTGTTGAATGAGTAAGGAAGTGGGTGTAAGCCAAAAGGAAAAGAATTTTAATAAAATTATTACGGTAGTTTCAATTATAGTACCTGTTGTAGTAGCCCTTCTTTTTGGAGTTAAAATACCAAATGTTGAGCCGTTGACCTTTTTACCCCCAATCTATGCCACAACAAACGGTTTAACTGCTATGCTGTTAATTGCTGCCGTTTTGGCTATTAAAAATGGAAAAGAAAAGTTGCATCAAAATTTAATGACATTTTGTGTGCTGCTATCCTTGGCCTTTTTAATGATGTACATTGCTTATCACATGACCTCTGAGTCAACTTCTTTTGGTGGAGAAGGTTGGGTAAAGTATATTTATCTCACAATTCTTATTTCGCATATTATCTTATCCATTGTAATAATACCACTTGTAATGAGGACCTATGCAAAGGCGTATTTAAAACAATACGAGGCGCATCGGAAACTTGCAAAAATAACCTTTCCAATTTGGCTGTATGTAGCAGTTACAGGAGTTGTGATCTATTGTATGATTTCCCCTTATTATGTGTAAATAACTTTAAAATGAAAAAAATAGCTTTCTTGTTTTTTGTAGGATTATTGCTTCTTCCGCAACTGTCTGAGGCGCAATGTGCCATGTGTAGGGCAGTACTCGATAGCGAAGAAAACAGAGCGGCAGCTGAAGGGGTTAACAATGGTATTGTATATTTAATGGCAGTACCTTATGTGCTAGTCGCAACTATCTTTTATTTTGTCTATAAAAAGATGAAATCCTAATTTTAACATTTTTTTTACATTTTTTCTGTAACAACTTCATAGTTTGGTAGTCTTACCAATGTATTGGGGCTAAATCAGTTTGAGTTTTTCCTTGTGTCAATTCAAATAATGGGTGCCAGTATTTCATCAATCCTAAAATAATAAACAATGATAGAAATTAAAAATCTTCATAAATCCTATAAAATGGGTAGTAATACACTACATGTTTTAAAGGGGATAAATTTTAATGTAGAAGCGGGAGAATTAGTAGCCATTATGGGATCATCAGGTTCAGGAAAATCTACCCTTCTAAATATTTTAGGGATGTTAGATGTTTTGGATGAAGGTTCGTATACCTTAGATGGGGTTCCCATTATCAATCTTAACGAAACCAAGGCGGCACAATACAGAAATAAATTTTTAGGTTTTGTCTTTCAATCGTTCAACCTTATCAATTACAAGAACGCTATGGAAAATGTAGCCCTTCCTTTGTATTACCAAGGAGTGGGTAGAAAAGAACGTCAAGAAAAAGCCTTAAAGTACTTGGAGCAGGTTGGTTTAAAAGAATGGGCAGGTCATTTGCCTAGTGAATTGTCTGGGGGTCAAAAACAACGTGTTGCCATAGCAAGAGCGCTAGCAGCCGAACCAAAAGTACTTATGGCAGATGAGCCAACAGGTGCATTAGACAGTAAAACATCCTATGAAGTAATGGATCTTATTCAGAAAATTAACGATGCAGGAAATACCATATTAGTGGTTACTCATGAGCCGGACATCGCTGCCATGTGCAAGCGTATTGTTCACTTAAAAGATGGTGTAATTGTCGAGGATAAAAAAGTTGATCAAGTAAGAGCCTCAGAGTATGTTCAGTAGAGATGCCTGGAAAGAAATTTTCGAAACTATTCAAAAAAATAAACTCAGAACATTTTTATCTGGTTTTACTGTAGCTATAGGTATTTTTATCTTTGTGGTGTTGTATGGATTTGGAAATGGATTAACAAATACATTTAATAAATTTTTTGGAGACGACGCTACCAATGTTCTTTTTATATACCCTGGAAATACTTCGGTGCCCTATGCTGGTTACAAAGCCAATCGTAGAATTGAATTTGACAATAGCGATTTAAAGGATATTGAAGAAAATTTTGCCATGTTCATTGACTATGTTACACCTCGGATAAATGGAAATGGGATGGTCAAATATAAGAACGAATCTAATGGTTATAGAACAAGGGCAGTAGGGCCTTCTCATCAATATAATGAGAAAACCATTATGATGAAGGGGCGCTTTATAAATGATTTAGATATTGAAAATAAAACAAAATATGCAGTAATTGGAAGGCTGGTAGAGGAAGATTTATTTGGCAGAGAAAATGCTATTGGAGAATTCATAGATATCACAGGTAGTTCTTATAAAGTAATAGGTGTTTTTCAGGATGATGGCGGAGACAATGAGGAGCGGATGATATATATTCCCTATTCAACGAAGCAACTCATAGATAAAAACACAGATAAAATAAACCAAATCATACTTGGTTTTAAGCCTCAAATAGGATATTCCGGGGCAATGACCTTAGAAAAAAGTATTGAGAAATTTTTGAAGAGTAAGAAGTTTATAAACCCCAATGATCAAAATGGAATCTTTATAAATAATGTCGCAGATAATTTAAAGCAGAACCAGCAATTGGCAAAAGTGCTGCAATTAATTGTTTCCTTTGTGGCCTTGGGAACTATCATCGCCGGAATTATTGGGATTAGTAATATTATGGTTTTTGTGGTTAAAGAACGCACCAAAGAATTAGGGATAAGAAAAGCATTAGGAGCAACCCCTAAAGCGGTTATTGGTACCATTCTTTTAGAGTCTATTTTTATAACAACAATCTCTGGTTTTTTTGGAATGATGATGGGTGTTGTACTATTGAGCTCTATGGGTGAAAAGTTAGAAGCTTATTTTATAACAGATCCATATATAGATATGGGAATTGCAATTTTTGCAACCATACTTCTTATCATTTGTGGAGCAATAGCAGGGTATGTTCCTGCTAGAAAAGCAGCTAGAATAAAACCAATTGTAGCTTTAAGAGACGAATAATATGAGATTTATATTTGACAGCAATACTTGGCAAGAAATATTTGGTTCTATTGGGAAGAATAAGACCAGAACTATAATAACCGTCATTGGGGTGTTATGGGGGATCTTTATTTATATTGCCTTAGCAGGAGCAGCAAAAGGTTTAGATAATGGTTTTGAACGTGCCTTTGAGAGTACTGCAATGAACAGTATGTTTGTGTGGGCCCAAAGTACGAGCATGCCTTACGAGGGGTTTAAAACAGGTAGACCACTGCAGCTTAAGCTTAAGGATGTAAATACGCTAAAAAATAGAATCCCTGAGATTCAGTATATAGCCCCTAGAAATGCGAAAGGAGTGTTTGGCGGAGCACCTGCAACCGTGGTTAGAGGTCAGAAAACAGGAACCTCACCTGTGTATGGCGATTATCCAATTTATACCAAAATAGCTACAAAAAAAATATTTGATGGCGGCCGCTTTATTAATGATGCGGATATAGATCAGGCTAGAAAGGTGGTTGTTATTGGAGAACGAACACAGAAAGAGATATTTGAAATAGGTGAAAATCCTATTGGAGAATTTATAAAAGTAGATAATATTTATTTTCAAATTGTAGGCGTACATAAGTTTATCCCAGGGGGAGGCTTTGAAAGTGAGACAGACATGTATATTCCTTATACTACTTATAAAAAATTATACAACACTGGAGATAATGTAGATTGGCTTACCATTGCGGCCTATGATGATGCAGACGTAATACAAGCGGAAAAAGATGTCAAGAATGTCTTGAAAAGTATCCATAGGGTAAATCCAGATGACGAAAGGGCTTTTGGAGCTTTTAATTTAGGTGAGATCTTTAAAAGAATTACTGGTTTTGCAAAGGGACTTACCTTTTTGTCTCTTATTGTTGGTATTGCTACTATTTTGGCTGGGGTTATAAGTATTGGGAATATCTTATTAATCTCTGTAAAAGAAAGAACAAAAGAATTGGGCGTAAGAAGGGCGTTGGGTGCAACACCTAGTGAAGTTCGAAATCAAATAATACTAGAATCGGTTTTTCTAACCATCGTGGCTGGTATCCTTGGAATTATTTTAGGAGCTATGGTGCTAAGGCTTATTGACTACCTAACTCAAGGAACCGATTTCCCATATACCAACCCAACCTTGCCCATACCTTATGTTTTGGGAGCACTTGCAATAATGGTGATTTTAGGAACTTTAATTGGTTTAATTCCAGCACAAAGAGCTGTAAGCATAAAGCCTATTGATGCATTAAGAGAAGAGTAAAACAAACAACTATAAATAACTAAATAAAACACAATGAACAAAGTAGTAAAATATATATTAATAGGAGTGGCGGTCTTAGCTGCATTATGGGCTATTACCTTCTTTATTAAGACCAATAGCAAGTCTTCTATTGAGTTTGAAACTAAAAAACCGTTTATAGCAACTATCGAGAAGAAATCGGTAGCAACTGGTAAAGTAGTGCCAGAGGAGGAAGTAGAAATTAAGCCTCAGATATCTGGTATCATCGATAAAATATACCTAGAAGAAGGTGTTGAAGTAAAATCTGGTGACCTAATTGCTCTGATAAAAGTTGTTCCTAACGAGCAATCTTTAAATCAGGCTAGTGGTAGGGTTAAGAATGCCCAGTTAAGCTTGAGTAATATTAAAATCGAATTTGAAAGAAATAAATCGCTATTTGATAAGGATGTTATTTCTAGTCAAGATTTTAATACCGTTAAACTCCAGTATGATCAGGCGTTACAAAACCTATCTAATGCACAATCCGATTATCAAATTATCAAAAAAGGTTCTGCTGGTGGCTCTTCTAGTGCCAATACTAATATTAGAGCTACTGTAAGCGGTACAATACTTGAAATTCCTGTAGAGGTTGGGGATCAGGTGATTGAGAGTAATAACTTTAATGATGGTACAACTATAGCATCTATTGCAGATTTAAAAAAGATGATTTTTGAGGGTAAGGTAGATGAAGCAGAGGTTGGAAAATTGAAAGTAGGTATGCCGCTAAAAGTAAGCTTGGGTGCTATTGATAACAAAGAGTTTGATGCTACCCTTCGGTTTATAGCTCCTAAAGGAGTAGAGGAAACTGGAGCTGTTCAGTTTAAAATTGAGGGTGAAGTTGTTATTGATGATAATTTTATGGTTAGAGCTGGTTATAGCGCTAATGCTTCTTTAGTGTTGGAGAGTAAAAAAGATATAATGGTTATACCAGAAGCCTTATTGCAATTTGATAGAAAAACAAACAAGCCTTATGTTGAAGTTTCTATTGGGGAGCAACAGTTTGAGCGCAAGGATATTGAAATTGGAATTTCTGACGGTGTTAATGTGGAGGTGGTTTCTGGACTTACAGAGAATGATGAGGTTAAAATCTGGAACAAAACTGAGCCAATTAAGAAGGGTGATGAAGCGGAAGAAACAGAAAAATAAAAGATAAGAAATCATCAATTTATAATTATGAAATTAAAGATAACTATACTATTATCTCTATTGGCCTTGGGGTTGGTTAGCGCTCAAGAAAAAAAATGGAGTATTGAAGAGTGTGTTGCCTATGCTTTGGAAAACAATTTAACCATAGCACAGTTGCAATTACAATTGGAGAATACCAAAATAGGAGAGTCTGATGCCTTTGGAAATTTCTTACCCAGTTTAAATGCTTCTTCTAACGGGTCATGGAATAGAGGATCAGGATTTGATCAGACGACCAATGAAAGAATATCAGGAACATTTTTCTCCCTAAACGGAGGAGTGTCTTCGGGAGTCACTCTTTTTGACGGGTTACGAAACGTAAATACCCTACAGCGAGCCAAGCTAAGTACTATTGCCAGTCAGTATCAATTGGATGATATGAAAGATGATATTGTACTTAATGTGGCCAACTCTTATTTGCAAGTATTATCGAGCAAAGAGGCTTTAAAGGCAATTGAACTACAAATTACAATTGCAAATGAAGAGTACGAGCGTACCAAAGAATTGGTTGATGCAGGCGTACTTCCTAAAGGGAATTTACT
This sequence comes from Cellulophaga sp. F20128, assembly GCF_023015805.1. Lineage (GTDB taxonomy): Bacteria > Bacteroidota > Bacteroidia > Flavobacteriales > Flavobacteriaceae > Cellulophaga. Next base: position 7,613 of record NZ_JALKBA010000001.1, on the reverse strand, counting down.
AGAATTGGAAGCAACCATTGCAACTTTAGAACAGCAGCAAGTAAGTGGTGAAAATAACGTGCTTTTAAACCGGTTGTTTTTAGCACAGTTATTGCAAATTACGGATTATGAAAATTTTGATATTGCCGATGAAAGTTATGAAGTTCCCCCTTCTGATGTTTTTAATTATTCCGCAAATGAAATTTATGGAAAGGCTTTGTCTTATAGAAGTGATATAAAATTAGCGGAAACAAATATTGAAATCGCAGAAAAGGATGTAAAAATAGCAAAAGGTGCTTTATATCCTAGGCTAGGCGCATCCATTGGATACAACACAAGTTACTCTAGTTTTGTGCGTAAATTATCTGGCGCTAATTTTGGGGATCAGTTGACTGAAAATGATGGTATTGGTTATGGAATGAATTTGAGTATACCAATCTTTAATGGATTTAGTGTAAAGAACGGTATTAAGCGGTCTAAAATTAACTTAGAGTCCTCCAAATTAAGAGCAACACAAGATAAGTTGGCTTTAGAGGCCAATGTAAATCAGGCGTATTTAGATGTGAGGTCTTTTGCTAAATCGTATGAAGCAGCACAGAAAACCTTGGCGGCTAGAAAACTAGCATTTGATTTTGCCAAAGAACGCTACAATGTTGAATTGATGAATGCGTTCGATTATAGTCAGGCGCAAAGCAGATTAGACAATGCGGAGATCGATGTTATTCGTGCCAAATACGATTATATTTTTAGAATTAAAATATTGGAAATCTATTTTGGATTGCCCATCACCTTAGAATAGGCATAAAAAAAGTACCCTAAAGTCCATTAAGAATTACTCTTAATGGACTTTTTTCAGTTTAAGACTTATCTTTGCAAACCTATGGCATTGATTTTAAATATAGAGACGGCAACCACCAATTGTTCTGTAAGTGTGGCAAAGAATGGTAAGCTACTATCCTTAAAGGAGTTTGATAGCGCAGGCTATTCACATGCAGAGCAGTTGCACCTTTTTATTGTTGAGGTTTTGGAAACTGCTGGGGTGGTAATATCAGACCTAAACGCTATAGCGGTTAGTAAGGGCCCAGGTTCTTATACGGGTTTGCGCATTGGTGTTTCTGCAGCTAAGGGTTTGTGCTTTTCGTTAGACATCCCTTTAATTGCGGTCCCTACACTGTCTAGTATGGCGCATCAGCTCACTTTGGGTAAAAGTGAAGTTGTAGTCTCAGTTTTAGACGCAAGGCGTATGGAGGTGTATTCTGCCGTGTTTGATGCTGATTTTAATCAGATACAAGAAACAGAGGCCAAAATAATAGATGAAACTTCGTACCAAGATATCCTAGACAGCTATAAAACCATATATGTTATTGGGTCTGGGGCACAAAAGATAAAAGACACTTTGCGTAATGATGTTTTGAAGTTTCTGGTAGATGCCGTTCCATCTGCCAAAGAAATGTGTTCGTTATCGCACCGCAGTTTTGAGGCGTCTGCCTTTGAAGATGTGGCCTATTTTGAGCCCTATTATTTAAAAGATTTTATGGTGCAAAAACCAAAATCAAAAAAATAGCCTCATTTAAATGTATCTTAAATGAGGCTAGTGACAGTGTTTTATTTTGTATTACTTAAGTGCATTTTGTACCACACGTTGCGGAAACGGAATTTCAATATCGTTATCGTCGAACCTGTGTTTAATTTCTTCCAAAACATAAAAATGAGCTGCCCAGAAATCTGCATTATTAGCCCAAAATCGCAAGGAAAGGTTTACGGAGCTGTCTGCTAATTCATCTACATAAACTTCGGGCATAGGCTCCTTGAGGATGATCTCTTTTTCGGAACAAATTAGCAATAGAATTTCTTTTGCTAATTTAATATTAGAAGTATAACCAATTCCTACTGTAATCTTATCTCTTCGGGTGCTTTCTACGTTGTAGTTTACAATATTGTTGTTTGATAATTGTCCGTTGGGGATAATTGCAATTTGATTGCCAAAGGTATTTAGTTTTGTCGTAAATATTGAGATCTCTTTTACAGTTCCGTCTACACCTTGGGCTGAAATAAAGTCGCCCACTTTAAAGGGTTTAAACAATAAAATTAAAACACCGCCGGCAAAATTGGCGAGGGATCCTTGTAAGGCCAAACCAACAGCTAAACCGGCAGCACCGATTATAGCGACTAACGAAGATGATTGCACTCCTAATTGGGTAATTACCAAGACAAATACAATAACCTTTAATGCTGCTTTGATAAAGCTTTGTAAGAAAGTTTCTAAGGTAGGATCGTAGTCTTTCGCCTCAAAAAATTTACGCACTATACGGTTCACGAATTTACTTACCCAAAGGCCAACAATTAAAATGATTATGGCAACAATAAGATTGGGTAATACCTCCCAAAATTTATCGATAAACTTTTGCGCATGCTCTTCGTAATCCATCAACTTATCCATCATATTTATTTTTTTAAGACTGCAAAGCAAAGAATTTTTAAACTCTTTTGCACAGGCTTTAACATTATTTTTAAAACTTTTAGTCTGTATATGTCAGTTGCTGTAAGGCGGCAGTGGCCTCCGTCTGTGGTAATTTGCAACTTCCGTGTTGACATACATATATAAGGGTGTTGTTAGGATCATGCCGGCCTTGTAGCAGCTCTAATTTGCTAGTTTTTGCTGTGCCTGCTAAGATGGCATTGGGCGTATAAGACGCGTGTAACTCTTTTGCCTTTTTACGGTAATCTTTGCCAACTATAGCAATCTCGTAAAACGGCAAATCTTGCTGTAATGCCAATTGCAACCAATTTGCATAACTGCCCCCATTTTCATGAAAATGCTGTTGTACGTTCTTTACCATATGAGATGCTTTCTGTGCATAATTTTCATTGGGAAAATATTTAGAGAGTACAAAAAGGTTTTTAGCCATGATAGAGTTTGATGCCGGGATTACATTGTCTGTTGTCTCTACAGTTCTTCTAATGACAAAGGTATCCTCTTGAGATGTAAAGTAAAACATGCCATTGCTGCTGTCGTAGAAATTGTTTAGGCAATAATCGTTGAGGTCTTTGGCGATTTGTAACCACGATTCATCAAAGGTTACTTGGTATAAGGCGATGTACGCTTCAATTACAGTGGCGTAATCTTCTAGAAAACCATTGATATTGCTCTTGCCATTTTTATGATTTCTATAAATACTATGGTCTTTTTTAATCATTTTGGTTTTTAGGAATGCGGCATTTTTTAATGCGATATTTAGGTATTCTTCATCCCCCAAATAGGTGTAGGCATCAATTAAACCCTTTAACATTAATCCGTTCCAAGAAGTAAGGATTTTATCGTCTAGCCTGGGTCTCTTCCTATTGGTTTGCTCCTCTTTTAAGATCGCTTTGCATTCTTCTAAGGTAGTTGTTAGCTGCTGCTGTGTTATCTTGTGTTTTTGGGCGACTTCGCTATCCGATTTGTTGCGTATAAGCACATAGTTTTGATGTTCCCAAAGTCCGTAATTGCTAATATTGTAATAGTCTTTAAAAATTTCGAAGCGGTCTGCTAGTAAGGCTTGTAGTTTTTCTTTTTTCCAAACATAATAGGCACCTTCTTCTAGTGTTCCTTTTTCTGTATAGGAATCTGCGTCTAGGGAGGAATAAAAAGCATATTCTTTGTTCATTAACTCCCTTGTGGTAAAAGCAATGGTTTCCTGAACGACTTTCTTATACAGCGGATTGTTTGTGGCCGCATAAGCTTGGGCGTATAAGCTGGTTAACTGTCCGTTGTCGTACAACATTTTTTCAAAATGAGGAATATGCCATTTGGTGTCTGTGGCATATCTTGAAAATCCACCTCGTACGTGATCATAAACGCCTCCGTAAGCCATTTTCGTTAAACTGGTGTTGGTGTACTCTAAAATAGCAGCATCTTCTGTTGCAGTACCATAATGCAACAGAAAGTTGTAGTTGGCGGGCATCATGAATTTTGGAGCTTGTTTGTTTCCACCTAAAGTAGTGTCAAAATGCTGTGACCAATTTTTTACTGCCGCATCCAATTGTTGCATACTGTAACTTGTGGCTTCCGCTTTGGTCTCTACTAAATTTACAGATTTTATACCTTCTGCTAGTTTGTCTGCATATTCCGTTATTTTGGACTTGTCCTTTAGGTACAGATTAGAGAGTTCGGTTAAGGATTTTATCCACTTGTCTTTTTCTACATAAGTAGCGCCCCAAAAAGGTTTTCCATTGGGGAGTGCAACAATGTTTAGCGGCCAACCACCACTACCCGTCATCATTTGCAAGGCATCCATATAAATATGGTCTATATCCGGGCGTTCTTCGCGGTCTATTTTAATGTTGATAAATTTTTCATTCATCATGGCGGCAACCTCTTCGTCTTCAAAGCACTCTTTTTCCATGACATGGCACCAATGGCAAGCGGCATACCCAATGCTTATTAATAAAAGTTTATCCTCTTTTTGTGCCCGCTCCAATAGTTCTGGACTCCAGGGATTCCAGTGTACCGGATTGTGAGCATGTTGCAGTAGGTACGGACTGGTTTCTGTCACTAAGGCATTGGTGTATTTGTGTGTCATTCCTGGTTTCTTTTGACCTTGGCACCCCACGACAATTAGAGCGAAAAAAGTAATTAAAAAGCTATTTTTTGCCATTGTATTTTATGAAAAAGGCGCCTTTAAGAAAGACGCCAATGAATAGTATTCCACTATAAAATTATTATTTTACTTCAAAGGTGATTTTAACATTCACCCTGAATTCTGATACTTCGCCGTCTTTTACAATCGCACTTTGCTCTTTTACATAGACAGATTTAATGTTTTTGACCGACTTAGATGCCTGTACCACTGCTTTTTTTGTTGCGTCTTCCCAACTTTTGTCTGAGTTAGACAATACTTCAATTACTTTTAAAATAGCCATAACTAATAGGGTTTATATTTCCTTAAATATAATGAAATATAATTGAAGTATAAAATGAAGACTAACCGTTTACGGCTACAACCTCACTTATTTTGTCGCCCATCATGTTTTTAAGCATGTTTTCTATCCCGTTTTTAAGGGTAAAAGTAGAAGACGGACAGCCACTACATGCACCTTGTAAGACCACGTTTACTATTTTGGTGTCCACTTCGTAAGATTGGAATAGAATATTACCTCCATCACTGGCAACTGCGGGTTTTACATATTCTTCTAAAATATCGATAATTTCATTAGAAATATCATCTAAGTTTTTACTTTTCGATTGACTAGTAGGAGCTTCTTCTTTTTGTTTGGCAATGCTATTGGCAGAAACCACTTCTTTGCCTTCCAGTAAGAAATTTTGAATGCGTTCCCTAATTTCAATGGTAATTTCATTCCAATCTGCCGCTTCTGTCTTTGTTATAGAAACATAATTTTCATCTAAGAAAACTTCTTTTACAAAAGGAAAGGCAAACAATGCAGTTGCCAATTCAGAATCTTTGGCTTCCTCACTATTTTTAAACTCAAAAATAGTAGGAACAATTAGTTTGTTGGCTACAAATCGCATTGCTGCAGGATTTGGAGTGTTTTCTGCATAGACGGTTGCAGGTACACTTTGTGGATCAGACTCTTCATGAACAACCGCTTCACCACTATTTAAATACTCTACCAATTGCTGTGCAACTTCTTCGCGCACATCATCCCAAGCTACAATATCAAAGCGCTCTAGGGCAATAAAATTACCCGAAATGTAAACCGTTTTAATAAAGGGTAAATAAAATAATTGCTGCGCCAAAGGAGAGTTTTTAGCGTCATCAATATTCTTGTATTCATAACTATTATTTTTAGTTATAAAGTGATTTGTTTCAAACTTTAATATGGCCGGATTTGTCGTTGTATACGTCGTTATGTTGTGTTCTTTCATCTTAAAAGTAATTTTTACAAAAGTACAAACAAAATCAATCATACCATCCATAGATAATAATATTGTGGTTATAAACGTTTTACTATATATTTGATACTTTGAGCCCTATTTTATGAAACAATTTGTATTCGCCTTATTCTCTCTTTTGCTATTCGGTAATAGTACGGTAGCCGCACAAGAGGGAATCCCTGTTTATTTTGATTATTTATCGGATAATTACTATTTAGTGCATCCATCAATGGCTGGAATAGGTGAAGGGGGTAAAATACGGGCCACCATCCGAAAACAATGGTTTGATGTAGAAGATGCACCCAACCTCCAAACCATAAATGCACACTATAGAGTGAACGAAAAAAGTGGGGTAGGAGCTATTATTTTCAATGATGCCAATGGCTATCATTCGCAAACAGGATTAAAATTAACCTATGCACATCACCTGCGATTTTCTAGAGATTTAAGAAATTTAAATCAAATCTCTTTTGGGTTAAGTGCCGGTTTAATGCAAAGTAATTTGGATGAGAGCGAATTTAACTCAGTAATACCAGATCCTATTGTTACCGGAGGAAATATCAGTTCTTCCTACTACAATATGGATTTAGGAGTTTCCTATAATTTTATGGAACTATACGCACACGCCACTGTTTTAAATGTTTTAAATAGCAAGCGTAATGTATACTATCAAAACAGGCAAGACCAAGCCAATGTAGCTGTGGTAGACAACCTAAGGCGCTATTTGATTTCTGTTGGGTATGTTTTTGGTAAAAGCGATTGGCTGTTAGAGCCTTCCGTTATGTTGCAGATGACCGATTTTACCAAGGAAAAAACCATAGATATGAATGCCAAGGTGTATAAAAAAATGGATTTTGGTACCGTTTGGGGCGGGATCTCTTACAGACGTAGTTTTGATGGCGCTTTGTATCAAAACAACAGTGGAGGAGTTAAAGAACAACGCTTGCAATTGGTAACTCCTATTGTTGGGGTTAATTACAATAACTTTTTAGTCTCCTACAATTATTCGTATCAAATGGGAGATATCCGATTTGACAATGGTGGCTTTCATCAAATTACCTTAGGGTATAATTTCGGACAGGTTTCTGAAAATAAGTACGATTGTAAATGTCCTGCCGTTAATTATTAAGTTTTTAGTACAAAGTAAGAAGTTGAAGGACTAAACATTTGCATTAATTTTTAACCAACAACCAACATATAACCGCGGTTGCTTCCCATTTTCATAGGAGAATTTTAAGAAGTTTTTAGTTTCAATAGGTTCTAGATACATTTTTCGTTTCATTTTATTCCACAAAAAACACTCGAACTGACTACTTTATACTAATTTAATTTATAGTTCAACTGTCACTTCGAGTGAATTATTTTGGAGCAGTAGTGGTAAAATATTTAGTATCGAGAAGTCAATGTGTTCAAAAGGTTCTCGATACATTTTTTGTTTCATTTCATTACACAAAAAACACTCGAACTGACTACTTTGTACGATTTCAAATTATAGTTCAACTGTCACTTCGAGTGAATTATTTTGGAGCAGTAGTGGTAAAATAATTAGTATTATGAAGTCAATGTGTTCAAAAGGTTCTCGATACAAAATTCTGAAAGTAGAATTTCACTCGCCCCGGATGGTCGGGAGACATATTGGTGCTTTCCACTTTTTAAGCGAGGATAAAAAAACGACCTACAAAAACAGAGCGTAAAACTTGAAGTGAGGTTTCGTTAAAAATAATCCGTCTTGTGATGAATTCAAATGCAATTTGAAGAA
>NZ_JALKBA010000019.1 GCF_023015805.1 Cellulophaga sp. F20128 | reverse complement strand
TCTGCGGCGCTATTTGAGGCATCACCTATTAATATATTTCCGTCTGTAACGGTATTTATGGTTGTGATTTGATTGTCAATATAATTTTTAGTTGCGGCATCTTGTGCGTCAGTTGGGTCTACAACATTGATCAGTTTGTTAGACCCTAAAGAAACATCTGTAGCAGCATCAGCAAACCCACTTAAAGGAATGTTTGTTTTGTCAAGTTTTACATTAGTAATTGCCCCATCCGCAACATCTGCAGTTGCAATGGTGGCGTCTGCTATTTTATCTGTAGTTACGGCATCAACTGCCAGTTTGCTATTTATAATTCCACCATCGGCAACAGAAATGCCAACAGCCTCTAACAATGCGCCTACCCCAGGCGTTGCACCACTAAGCAGTATAGAAGCATCATCTACCGTTAAATCTTGACCTGTAATATTTGCAGCGTCCAAAAGACCCCATTCTACATTAGTACCAGCTGCATTCGTTTTTAAAATTTCGTTTGACGCCCCAAATTGGATTTTGTTTGGTGTTACGGCAAATTCAGTAAGGTGGATATTCTCAACGCTTGTTTCCCCAAGTTCATCTTTGCCTATAGCATCTGAGGCTATTCTATTTCTAGTTATGGATCTTTCAAGGATCGATAGGCCATGAATTCGGTCTACTTCAATATTTACACTATAAGGTGCCGTTTTTGTTAATTTAATTCCACTTACAGGCAAACCAAAGGGACCTGTGTAATTGCTAGTAAAAGTAGGGATGGCAAAGTTGGTTTCGGCCCCATCTGCATTGGTAAAGGTATAGGTATTGTCGCCGTGATCTTCCAAGCCAATATCGCCTGCATTTTCTGCCTCACAAAGATTAATCCAAATAGTGCCATTAAAATAATGAACACAAGCAGTATCTATATTGTAGATCAATGCACCATAAAGTGGTGTCATTGCATTCATTTGGGTGGTGTTAATGCGTGTAATTACAAATGCCTTAGAGGTGCTTTCTAATTCTAAAACTGAATTTGTATGAATATTTTGTGGGTTTTCGCCAATTTTTACTTGCCCCATAACGCCGGTAATCAGGCATAGGCCAAAGAATAATCCAAAAACTAATTTTTTCATAATAAGCAATTTAGGGGGCTAACTAATAATCAAACAAAAATAACCGAAACCAATGGTTGTACCTAATACTTAAGCTAAAATACAATTGTGTCCGACAAATGGTATGTCTTAGGAAAGGGCTACTTAAAATTCTATTTCTGAGGTTTCATAAGCTCTTTGGTTAGCTTTAAAAATGCGAGCCGTATGCGTACCCATTAGCCTGATTTGAGAATTTGTGACCAGTAAATAACTCCCCTCTCTTAAGCCAACAACGGGGGTGTTGTTAAAACAATGAAACTCTTTGATTCGGGTTTCTCGTGTTTCTCCATTGTGTGTGCTGTTCGGGATGGGGTCTAAATAATGTGCATTAATATTAAAAGGCACAAGCTGCATTGTTTTAAAACTTGGTGGATATACAATAGGCATGTCATTGGTGGTTTGCATAGAAATACCTGCAATATTGCTACCTGCACTGGTACCCATATAAGGCGTACCACTTTCAATTTTAGCCTTTAACACCTCTAAAATAGAAAAACTGTAAAGTTGTTCTACGAGTAAAAATGTATTGCCGCCACCACAAAAAAAAGCTTCGGCATTGGCAATGCCTTCTTCCTTATTGCTAAAGCTGTGCAAACCAACAACCTCCTTGTCTATTTTAGCAAAAGCGGTTGCAGCTATTTTTGTATAGGTGTCATGGGGTATGCCTCCCGGCCTTGCAAAGGGGATAAAAGTGATGGTTTTTATATCTTTGAAAAAAACAGCGAGATCATCTAGTAAATAATCTAAATAATTGGCGCCAAAGAGGGTAGATGTACTAGCTAACAATAACTTTTTCATAGCATTTTGTATAATGCAGAGGCGTATAGCCCTTGCTTGAGTTCAATTTTACAAATTAACAAAAGTTTAATGGTTCTCTATTTTTTTTGAATGTAAATTGCAAATACGTACCTTTAATAGGGAATACCCATAAACATAGGACGCGCCTTGTACAATTTGGTCGGGTTCTTTAAAATTAAACAAAAACGAATAGATGAAAAGAAAATTACTTGTGTTGTTTCTGCTAGTTGCCATTACAAACCTTATTGCGCAAGATGCTGACCGAAGCCTTTTGCGAGGAACTGTGATCTACAGAGATATTAATGTTCCAGGTTTAGATGTGATTAATATAACAGCAGAAAGTGCCACAATTACGGATGAGGATGGTGATTTTACCATTGCGGTTAAATTGGGAGATCAGCTTGCCTTTACCGCTGTAAATTATCAGATACAAATAGTGACAATTTCCCAAGAAATTTTAACCAAAAACCGATTGGTGATAGATGTAAAGGAAAAGGTGACAGAGCTAGATGAGGTTGTGGTGAGTCCTGAGGATCAACAAAAATTTATAAACCTTAAAAATGAAGAATTTAAAGAATTTGAATACGAACAAGATGAGACCACTGAATTTATAAACATTGCCCAGTCCGATACAGATCGCGGTATGGCAAACGGGATCAACTTTGTCAATATTTTTAAAGCGCTTTTGAAATCTAAAAAAGACAAAAAAGACGCCAACGTGCCACAATTAAAACTAAGTACAGTTTTAAGACAGGTGTATGAGGACGATTTTTTTGTAACCGATTTAGGATTGTCCCAAGATAATATTGATGCTTTTTTACAGTATTGTGATGATAAAATTCCGTCTCAAGATTTGTTGAAAAAGGACAATGAATTTCAATTGATAGATTTTCTAGTAACACATAGTAAAACGTACTTAAAATTATAGTGCTTGAAGAATTTTACACTCCTTTTTTGTTGTTTACTATTTAGTGTTTCATTGCTTGCGCAAAAATCCATTGCCAAGAATCTGGAGGGTACCGTAGTTTCTAAAAGTGAAGATATTGCAGGTGTTCATGTTATAAATTTAACGAATGAAAAAGCGACAATAACGAGCAGTAACGGATTTTTTTCAATTGCTGCTAGTGTCAATGATACCTTAGTGTTTTCTGCTGTACAGTATAAAAAAGTGTACACTATCGTGACTCAAAATATCCTTTTGCAAGAGAATTATATTGTCTACCTGCGCGATGAGGTAACCGAGTTAGATGAGGTGGTATTAGACCAAAGGACTTTAGTGACAGCGGAGAGCTTGGGGCTTCCCAATGCCGATGTAGCCATACTGCCGCAAAGTGAACGTTTGTTGTATGATGCGGACCATGGTAAGCTCTTTCCAACCATACTAAGCCTTAATTTTAATAAACTGCTAAATCGGATAACAGGACGTACTAAGATGTTAAAAGCAAGGGTAGCCAGAGATCAGCAATATGCGCGCTCCCAAGAGATACGGAATTCTTATGCAGATTCTATTTTTATAACAGACTTAAAAATACCCAAACTAAGAATTGAAGAGTTTATGCTTTTCTGTGAAGCAGATGCCAGTTTTAGCGAGCTCTCTACATCTGAAAACGATTTTATTATTTGGGATTTTCTAATTAAAAAAAGCATTGCTTTTCAAGAAAATGACAACCTCGAGACTATAAAAGAATAAGCCCCATACCTTAGGTATAGGGCTTTGTAGTATTAAGCAATCTTTTGTAATTGTTCGGTTATGGTTTTAGACCATTTTTTTATAGCTTCTAACTCTCCGTTTAATTGGAGATTATCTTCAGCATTATAAAACTCTAGTTTGCGATCAACTTTGTTTTGCTTCGACAAAAATTGTAAATCCAATGTTTTGATTTCACTAAAACTAGATTTATTATGATTGTTCCTGCTGCTTTGTAGTATTTTGCAATCTTGAAACTCTGCCAAATTAATGACTTGTTCGTCTTCATGTGTTTTTGTTTTTTTATAAAAGAACACATAGTTTTTGGCAAGGTCCATTCCAATTATAAAATCGCCAGAATACTCATACGTTGCAATGGAGCAACTGTATCTGTTTGCTATTTCTTTTAATGCATTAAGCATATTATTTTCTGCTTTTTTCTTCGTTCTAAGAATAAAAACAAAGGGAATTATACATAGTGCTGCTACTACAGCCCCTATGATGGTACTTTCTTGATCCATTTTTTTTATTTTAAATTGTGAATAGGAATATGGGCGCTGTTAATTAGCACAGCGCCTAGTCGTTAGTGTCCAAAGCATAGTACTGCTTAGACAAGTAAAAATGGATTACCAAAAATAATGGAACGGAAAAATAATACTAGCCTTTCTATAGAGACTAAAAAAGTTAGTCGGACTTTTGGTGTATTGTTGAAATAATGCACCCCCACGTAGTTCTGTTATTTTTGTTGCAGCAGCCCACTTTGTAGTAATTTTAAGGTCTGGTACGGGGGAATTTGTAAGCGTGTTTGCTGTGTTTTCTGGGGCCGCAATAGAATAGGCAAAAAGATTGGATGTAACGGTTGGGGAGGTAGCCTTTTTTTGTACCGTATTGGTAGATGTGCCGCTAGCAATCGTTGTTGAATGTAAACTAGTAACCGTAATTATTGCGGTGCAATAAACGACAGCTACTAAAATGAATCCCAACTGTTTTACAATACTTTTCACAAGTCAAAGTTAGTTAAGAAAAAAAAATAATTGCTTTTTTTAGCTTAAAATTATGATTTGTTTAAACAATCGTTCACACTGTTAATTCCGGCAATGCTTTCAGAGAGCACCACCAAGGTGTCCTTGGCCTCTATTACAGTAGATCCGTTTGGGGTTAAAAACTTATCATTCCTCTTTATCATGGCTATAATTGCATTTTTAGGGAACCCTAAATCAACTATCTTTTTATCTACGGCGTAACAATTTTCTGTAATTTCTATCTCTTTCATAGCAGTTTTTGGCATGTCAGAAATAAATTTATCCATTTCTGTTATTACTTTTACCTTTTCAGGGAGTCCAACTTTTAGCCACTTTGCAACAATAGCTAAGGTGGTACCTTGAATTAATACAGAGGTAACGGAGATAAAGAATACGATATTAAAGATAATACTTGCTTTGTCTATCCCAGCCAATAGGGGATAGGTGGCAAAAACAATAGGTACCGCACCACGCAAGCCAACCCATGAAATATAAAAGCGCCTTCTTAATTTCATTTTAAAGAAAATAAGACTTAGAAATACACCCACAGGACGGGCAATAAAAATTAGGAACAATGAAATTAACATGCCTATTCCGGCATAAGGAAGCACTTCTGAAGGAAAAACAAGTAAGCCAAGGGTGAGGAATAAAACAATTTGCATAAGCCATGCTAAACCGTCGTACATTTTTAAAATTGTTTTCTTGTGTATTAAGTCCTGGTTGCCCAAATAAACTGCACAAATATATATGGCTAAAAAGCCATTTCCGCCTACAAAATCAGTAGCAGAAAAGGTAATAAACATTAAAGCGATGACCAGTACTGGGTAAAGCCCCTCAAACCCAAGTTGAATTTTATTTATAATTAGTTTGCTAAGTTTTCCAAATGCAAAACCGGCAATTCCGCCGAAAATCATTTGTTGTAGAAATAACAAGATTATCGCAGAAAAACTTTGGTCTTGGTTAACCACTAAGCTTAAAAATGCAATGGTTAATACATACGCCATTGGGTCATTACTACCACTTTCTAACTCCAAAGTTGGTCTTAAATTGGTTTTAAGAGCAAGGCTTTTAGAGCGTAAAATAGAGAATACGGCAGCAGCATCTGTTGAAGATACAATAGAGCCAAGTAGCATGCTTTCATAAATGGTGAAATCTGTCACATACCAAACAAAGGTACCTAGTGAAACAGCTGTGAGTAAAACACCTAGGGTAGACAAAAGAATACCTTCTCTCAGAATGGGTTTTACCGTGGGCCAATGGGTGTCTAATCCTCCAGAAAACAAGATAAAGTTAAGGGAAATAATACCAATGAACTGCGCCATTTTGGGGTCGTTAAATCGAATACCGCCAATGCCGTCTGAACCAGCGAGCATACCAATGGCTAAAAAGAGAATCAATGTGGGGACACCAAATTTATACGATGTTTTCCCTACTACAATACTTAAAAAAAGCAACAACGATCCAATTAATAGTATGTTCTCAATGGTTAGGTTCATTCTTTTTTGAATTAGGTTTAGCTCAGGCAAATATACTAGTTCTTGTTTGTGCACTTATATTTCAATTCAATTTTTATTTATTGTTTCTCTTAAAGGAACTTTTGAATTGAGGAGATGGAGTGTTGGGGTTAGCTTAAACCCTCCTAAAACTCTTTGGTGAAAAATGGTTATGTGTTTGTTTTTGGATAGAGCCAAGCTCTAATTCTAAGGTTTAAGTGAATCTATTTATTGCGACTTCAAGCTTGTATTGCTGCTATGTTTTTCTTTTTCCTCTATATTATGGCATACCAATTGCTTACTTTTGACTAAATAAAAATGGATCCCATGCTGAAAAAAAGGTTTTTAATTTTGGTTTTACCGCTTTTGGCTTTTGTAGCCGTTCATAAGTTTTATGTGAGTGTTACCAATATAAATTATTCTGAGAAAGAAAATTCGCTCCAAATAACATCACGAGTTTTTATCGATGATTTTGATTTGTTGTTGAAAGAAAGATATGGGTTTACCGCTAATTTGGCTACAAAAGTAGAAGATAAAGAGGCAGAATCCTATATTGAAAAATATACAAAGACTAAATTTCATATTACTATAAATAACGTGGCTGTTCCTGTTAATTATATTGGGAGAGAGTATGACAATGATGTGGTGATACTGTATTTAGAAGTAGAAGATGTAGTACTGGCTAAAATGAAAAGTATTGAAATAGAGAATGGGATGTTGACCGACTTGTTTGAAGAACAAAAAAACTTGGTTCATTTTAAATACAATGGGGCCAAGAAAAGTTTTGTGCTTATAAAAGGAAATAATAAAGGAATGTTAAAATTCTGAGAGACTTTAACAAATCGCTAAAAAAGTGTTAATTTTCGGCGACTTAAAAAAAACTAAAATGAATAAAATCAAGTATTATTTAACGGCTGTCGTTTTCTTGTTTGCTACCGTAGCAATGGTGCAGGCACAGGAAAAAACAGAACGAGAAGCTGGTCATGAAAATCAAGGTAAATTTAGACAAATGTATCAGGAGTTCTCTACTCCCAATACCTATAGGTCTGCCTCTGGTGCACCAGGACCAGATTATTATCAACAACAAGCCAATTACAAAATGGATATTGAGTTGGATGATAAAAATGCAAAAATATATGGGGAAGAAACCATTACATATATTAACAATTCACCAGATGATTTAGAATATTTATGGGTACAGTTAGATCAAAACGTACGTGAAAAAGGGACTAAATCTGACTTGAGAAATAGTTCTCAACTATCTGGGGCAATGCAAGCAAGTGAATTTGCAGGCAACCATTTGTCAGCTGGTTTTGATGGAGGATTTAAAATACAATTCGTTAAAGATGCTAGTGGTAAAGATTTACCATATACCATTAATCAAACGATGATGCGTATTGATTTGCCTACGGCACTTAAGAGTAAGGATGAAGTTTCATTTTCTATAAAATGGTGGTATAATATTCCAGATCATACGGTAAGTAGAGCAAGATCTGGTTATGAGTATTTCCCTAAGGATGGCAACAGAGCCTTTGTAATAGCGCAGTTTTTTCCAAGAATGGCTGTATATAGTGATGTAGAAGGATGGCAGAATCACCAGTTTTGGGGAAGTGGAGAGTTTGCACTTCCTTTTGGAGATTATGAGGTAAATATTACAGTACCTGCAGACCATATTCTAGATGCAACTGGGGTGCTTCAAAATAGAAAAGATGTATTTTCTAAAGAAATGATGAAGCGTTATGAGAAAGCTACAAAGTCTTTTGATGAGCCCGTACTTATTGTAACCCAAAAAGAAGCAGAAGCTGCTGAAAAATCTTTTTCGGAAAAAAAGAAAACCTGGAAGTTTAAAGCTGAAAATGTAAGAGATTATGGCTTTGCTACATCGCGTAAGTTTATCTGGGATATGCAAAACGTTCAATTGAGTAATGGAAAAACATCTATGGCGGTATCGTTATACCCTAAAGAAGGAAATCCATTGTGGGAAGAGTATTCTACCAAAGCAGTTGCGCATACATTGCGTTCATTTTCTGCACATACCTTTGATTATCCTTATCCTAAAGCTATTTCAGTTCATGCCAAAAACCAAGGTATGGAATACCCAATGATCTGCTGGAACTATGGAAGACCAAACGAAGATGGTACCTATTCTGATAGAGTAAAGTACGGAATGATTAGTGTAATTATTCACGAAGTAGGTCACAACTTCTTCCCTATGATTGTTAACTCGGACGAGCGACAATGGGGATGGATGGATGAAGGTTTAGATACTTTTATGCAATATGTGGCAGAACAAGAGTTTGGGGAAACATTTCCTGCAGCAATTGCGCCAAACACAAAGTACCCGTCAAGAAGGGGAGAGCCTTCTAAGATAGTACCTTATATGGCAGGTGACCAACAGTATATCACCCCTATAATGGCCAATCCAGAAAACGTATTTCAATTGGGTAATAATGCATATGGTAAACCTGCTACAGCATTAAATATTTTAAGAGAAACAGTAATGGGTAAAGAGTTGTTTGATCACGCTTTTAAAACTTATGCGAATCGATGGAAATTTAAACACCCAACACCAGAAGATTTTTTCCGTACTATGGAAGATGCATCTGCCGTAGATTTGGATTATTTCTGGAGAGGATGGTTTTATACCACAGACTATGTGGATATAGGAGTAAAAGAAGTGAAGAAATTTCAAGTTTCTACCAAGCCACCAAAACAAATAAGAGATGTTATGGAACAACGTAATCTTAAGTTAGAAGATTTACCTCCTTTGGTATTTTTAGCAGAGGTAGATGGTGAAGATTACGATGCGAGCTTAAAAGGAAAAAATCCTTCGGAAATATCTAAAACGCTTAAGGAGTATATGATGGATAACCTTTCAGCCGCTGAAAGAGCCGCTGTAAAAGAGCCAAAATTCTTTTATGAGGTTACCTTTAACAAGCCCGGTGGTATTCCTATGCCGTTAATTGTAGAGTATACTTACGCAGACGGTACTACTGAAAATATTACGTACCCAGCTGAAATCTGGAGAATGAGTGATAAAGAAGTAAAAAGAGTAGTTTCTTCTCAAAAAGAATTGGTAGGTATTGTGGTAGATCCTAAGGCAGAAACTGCTGATATAGATACAACAAACAATAGCTGGCCAATGAAAGAACAAGAATCTGGCTTCGATAAATTTAAAGGGAATATTAAAAAATAAATTGCCTAAAATAAAAAGTAAGCCCCACTCTGAATAAATATTCAAGATGTGGGGCTTTTTTTATGGTGCAAATAAAACTTCTGATTATATTTGTGATATGTATTCAACAATTTTCTTATTTATTAGCGGAGGTGAGATTTTCTTCATTATGTTTATTGTAGTGATGGTCTTTGGTGCTGATAAAATTCCAGGCATAGCTAAAGGCCTAGGAAAAGGTATGCGGCAATTGAAAGATGCTACAGAAGATATAAAACAAGAAATTACCAAAAGTGCAGATAAACAGGGTATAGATACGAGTTTTACCAAAGATATTAAGGCTGGTATAGACAAAGTAAAAGAGAATGTTAAAGATGTTACGGGCGTAATTAAGAGGAAATAATTTTATGCTAGAAAAACTCTTGCAATGGGACAGAGATACTTTTGTTTATCTAAACAATCTAGGTCTTGAGGAGTATGATTATTTCTGGTCTATTGTAACTAACATTAGCACGTGGATTCCCTTATACCTATTATTTTTTATCCTTTTTTTTATAAAGCGTCCAAAAAAGGAAGCAATTGTAATGTCTGCTACAGTACTGCTTATGTTTTTATTTGTTTTGTTGTTTACAGACTTGACAAAAAATATAGTAGAGCGGTTACGGCCTAGTAACGATGAAGCCATTAATGATTTAATACGAATATTAAAAACGCCTACAGATTTTAGTTTCTTTTCTGGGCACGCATCTAGTTCTTTTGCAATAACTACAATAGTTGTTCTTCTCTTAAAAAATAAAATGAAGTGGGTTTGGGTATTTTATATCTGGCCTTTATTGTTTTGCTTAAGTAGAATTTATGTTGGTGTACATTTTCCAATAGATCTATTGGTAGGCGCCCTGGTAGGTGTGCTGTGCGCACTTCTGTTTTACTATCTGTACAATAAGCTTATAAAACCCTACTTACTGTAAGTCCGTCTCTAATTGGGAGTAATACCGTTTCTACTCTTGGATCTTCTTTTAATTTTTTATTGTAATCTAACAACACTTTGGTGGCAATATCTTTAGGGTTTACTGGCTCTATTACCTTTCCGGACCACAATACATTGTCTGAGAGAATAATACTACCCGGTTTTGTCTTTTGTAAAACTGCTTCAAAATATTCAGGATAACTTCTTTTTTCTGCGTCGATAAAAACTAAATCAAAGATAAGGTCAAGGGTTGGAATAATTGTTAAGGCATCCCCTGTATGGGCGGTAATAGCATGACCATACTCGCTTTTTTGAAAATATTTTTGTTGAATGCTACTGAGTTCCTCATTAACATCAATGGTATGTAATGCTCCATTTTTTTGCAAGCCTTCTGCAAGGCATAGGGCAGAATAGCCTGTATAGGTGCCTATTTCTAAGATGTTTTTAGGATGCATAATTTTAGAGAGCATACTAAGTACACGCCCTTGAAAATGGCCTGTAAGCATTCGCGGTTGAATCACTTTTAAATGGGTTTCTCGGGTAAGCTCTTGCAATACTTTGGGTTCGTCTTCAGAACTATTGGTAATATAGCTTTCTAATAAGGGTGATAAAAAATGCATATAAATGTTTTTGCAAAAATAGTTATTTTGAATGCTTATTTTTGAATAAAAATAAAGGGATGCAGTTTAAAAATACCTTGGCATTTGCAAAAGAGCTCGATGAAAAAGATTCTTTGCGGAACTATAGAAATGAATTTCACTTTCCAAAAATAAATGGTGAGGATGCTATTTATTTTACAGGAAACTCCTTAGGCTTACAACCTAAACGCGCACAAAAATTTGTGACAGCGGTTATGGAAGATTGGGCCAATTTAGGCGTAGAGGGGCATTTTTATGCAGAAAAACCATGGTGGGATTACCATGAAAGATTAGCAGCTCCTATGGCAAAATTACTAGGTGCAAAAACGGAAGAGGTGTGTGTTATGAATACCCTAACCGTAAACCTGCATTTTTTATTAGTTTCCTTTTATAGACCTACCAAAAAAAGATATAAAATTATATGTGAAGAAAAGGCTTTTCCGTCCGATCAATACATGTTAGATAGCCAAGTTAAGTTTCATGGTTATGATCCCAATGCTGCCATTGTTACCGTAGCAAAGAGAGCGGGTGAACATTTTTGGCGTACAGAAGACGTGCTGGCTAAAATTGATGAGGTGGGAGATGAATTGGCCTTGGTGCTTATTGGTGGTGTTAATTACTATAACGGACAGGTGTTTGATATGGAAACAATTACCAAAGCAGGGCATAAGGTAGGCGCCTTTGTGGGATGGGATCTAGCACATGCTGCAGGGAATATTGCATTAAACCTTCACGATTGGCAGGTAGATTTTGCATCCTGGTGCAGCTATAAGTACATTAATAGTGGCCCGGGAAATGCATCGGGTGTTTATGTGAATGAAAAACATCTAAAAGATGACAGTATTCCAAGGTTTGAAGGTTGGTGGGGTACCAAAAAAGAATCACGATTTTTAATGAAACCCACTTTTCAATCTACACATACGGCAGATTCATGGCAAATAAGTAACCCTCCTATATTGGCAATGGCGCCTTACTTAGCCTCCTTAGAGTTGTTTGATGAGGTAGGTATGCCTAGGTTGATTGAAAAGCGAGACCTTATTGTAAGCTATTTAGAGTTTGTGCTGCAAGAAATAGACAAGGAAGTGGAAGAAGCTTCTTTTGAAATAATTACCCCTAAAGATAGAGGTTGTCAGTTGTCTGTGCTGTTGCACGGACAAGGAAAAGAATTGTTTAATTACCTTATGAAAAATGGAGTCATAACAGATTGGCGTGAGCCAAACGTTATTCGTCTAGCTCCGGCACCTTTTTATTGTTCTTATGAAGATATGTATCGGTTTGGACAAATACTGAAAGCAGGGATTTTGCGGCAGTCGTAAGTCGTTAGTTGTTAACTACTATGGACTTCACATTTGTAAAGTACAGTTTAAAGTCGCCTTTGTCATTTTTGTGATCCAAGGCAATCTTTAATCCATTTTGGGTGGTGTAGTTTTCCCAAGTGGTGGTCATGGAGGGTTCCGCTGCATTCCCCTTTCTAAAGATCCATTCTTTTATCAGGTAATCGTCTTCAAAATAAAAATCATAAGCATCACCAGGGGTGTAGCCACCTTCATTGCCATAAACAATGGTTAGTTTTTGCATTGGTTTTTTGCTGATAGGTGCTTCGCTTTTTTCTAAGTGCTCGTACGTAATGTTCGCTTTATCCCAAACTAGATTGAAAGGGGCTAACAGCCAAAACTTATCGTTCACAAAGGCACCATTTGCTTTTTGAGAACTGCTGTCTATTTTTTTTCTGTTGTATGCCAGCGTATCTTGTTCTGCCATCATTAATACATCATTGCTTTTGGTGCGCCAATTCCAAGTGCGTTCAAAATGAGTATCTCCCCGGTCTACATTAAAAGTAAATTGTAATTGTTGTACCCCGTTCCAATGTTCCAATCCATGGGCATAGGCAACTTTTTCTAGGATAGTTTGTTGTTGTTTTTCAGCTTGGGGCGCTTCTTGTTTTTTGTCTTCCTTACAAGAAGTAATTAGGGTAAGGGCAATTAAAAATGAAAGTAGGCTGCGCATGGTATACTATTTTAGGTCAAAGGTACATTGTTTTAGTTTAATTTTGTGGTGCTGTTTGTCGGTAGAATTATTTTGTGGTAAGGTTTGCTGTTTTAACTTTTTTCAAACAACTACGATTGTATAGGAATTTTTAATACTTAATTTAACGAAAAAGAATACTAGTTATGAAATTTAAAACCATTATTGTCCTTTTGTTTATAGGACTCATCGTTATTTTTTCGCTTCAAAATGCAGAGGTAATAGACGTTAAATTTTTTTTGTGGAAAATATCATTGTCCCGAGTTTTAATTATACTTGGTAGTTTCGCTATTGGAGTTTTAGTGGGGATTTTACTCTCTATGAAAAGAAAACTGTATTCCAAGGAGGTAAGTCAAGAGGAAAGTGAAGCCTAGGATTTGCTATTAATTTGTGCTGATCAAAAGGTGTTGTTGGAATGTACAATATTTGTGAACTCTAGGGTAGAAAGCGGAAATAGTGTGTTTTCTTCCATGTTTTGTTAGATTGATGAAATGTTGGTATGTACTTTCTAAATAAATTGATTATTTTTGATATTAAATAAGAAAATAGGCAATGAGTTCAAAAAAAGGGAAAGTTCAAGAAGCAATTGATGAAAAGTTGTTGAATGAAAGAAAAGTGTTTTTGTGGGGAATGGTAGATGATGATTCTGCAAAGCACGTTATAGATCGCTTGTTATATTTAGACTTGCAAAATAATGATGAAATCCAGTTTGTGATTAATAGCCCTGGCGGGTATGTAACTTCTGGTTTCGCAATTTATGATACCATTAAATCTTTAAAAAGTCCAGTTTCTACAGTCTGTTCTGGTTTGGCAGCTTCTATGGGGTCTATCTTGCTTTCCGTTGGAGCAAAAGGAAGACGTTTTATACAGCCTCATGCGCAAGTAATGATTCACCAACCAAGTGGTGGAGCACGGGGTCAGGCTTCTAATATAGAGATTCAGGCGAAAGAAATTATAAAAACAAGAGAGTTGAGTGCTCGGATATTAGCAGACAATTGCGGTCAGGATTTTGAAAAGGTAATGAAAGATTTTGATAGAGACTACTGGATGAATGCAGAAGAATCCATGGCCTACGGAATAGTAGACGGAATTTTAGAATAAATTGATAGTCAAAGAAAAAAGTCCTTCATAATAGAATAATTGTGAAGGACTTTTTATATATAGAGACGCCGAAGCGATTGTTTAATATATACGTGTAAAACGTATCATTTGGATGTCTTGTTTTGTAATTGTAGTAGGGAACTCTTTTGTGGAGTTTGTATGTTCTAATCGCCATATATAAATTAATATGTCACAATCTTCAAGGAATATCGCCATAGTTGGCTCAGGATTAGTAGGGTCGCTACTTGCAATTTATTTAAAAAAAATGGGGCATACTGTCACTGTTTTTGATAGACGGCCAGATATACGCTTGGTTGAGTTTTCTGGACGTTCCATTAACCTAGCAATGAGCAATAGGGGGTGGAATGCCTTGCGTGAAGTTGGTTTGGAAGATGAAATAAAAAAAATAGCTATTCCATTATATCAACGGGCAATGCACGTTAACGATAAACCAGTGTATTTTCAAAAATACGGTATGGAAGAAGAGGCAATTTGGTCAACCTCCAGAGGTCTGTTGAATAGGAAGATGATCGATTTGGCGGAAGAGGAAGGAGTTAAATTTCGATTTTCAGAGAAAGTTTGGGATGTAGATTTGCCAGAAGCTAAAATTTTTACAGGAGAAACAGAAAAAGGAATTTGGGAAGAGTATAAGTACGATTGTATTTTTGGTTGCGATGGTGCTTTTTCTAGAGTACGCCATAAAATGCAGCGCCGTAGTGGGTTTGATTATTCTCAGCAGTTTATAAAGGTGGGTTACAAAGAATTATCTATACTTCCCAATGCAGATGGTACCCATAAATTGGACAAGCATTCTTTTCATATCTGGCCACGTGGAGAATTTATGTTAATTGCTATGCCCAATATTGACGGTAGTTTTACCTGTACTTTGTTTATGCCTTTTGAGGGAACGGTTTCTTTTGAGAATATCACTACACAAAAAGAAGCCAGAACATTTTTTGAGACGTACTTCCCTAATGTGATGCTCGATCTGGATAACCTTATTGAAGATTTCTTTAAAAACCCTACTTCTGCTATGGTGACTATGAAATGTTACCCTTGGACCTATTGGGATAAGGCTGCTTTGGTGGGGGACTCTGCCCATGCTGTTGTGCCTTTTTACGGACAAGGAATGAATGCCGGGTTTGAAGATATTTTTGTATTGACTAACTTATTGGTAAAACATAAGGATGACTGGGCTACTGCTTTTGAGGAGTATCAAAAAGAACGGAAGCCTAACGCAGATGCAATAGCGGAGCTTAGCTATAGGAATTTTATGGAAATGAGTAGTAAAACGGCAAATGCTGCTTTTTTACTGCAAAAAAAGATTGAGAAAAAGTTTGCTTCAGAGCATCCAGATAAATGGAAGCCTGTTTATTCTAGAGTTACATTTTCTAATAAACCGTATGCAGAGGCCTTAGCACTAGGAGATGTGCAGGAAGAAGTAATGAAACAAATTATGAAATTACCCAATATTGAAGAAATTTGGGATAGTGAATTGGTAACCAATAAGATTATTGAATTAATTGCATAAAAAAGACCGCTTAGTAGCGGTCTTTTTTTATAGGATATCAAAAAATAGTCTCTTAAAATTTAGAAAACATTTTTTGCATTCTTTCATTTTCTTCTTCAGCTAAAACAGGGTCAACTAAAATTCTACCACTGTGTTCATCTGTAATAATCTTTTTACGGGCAGCAATTTCTACTTGTACCTGTGGTGGTATTGTAAAGAAAGAACCTCCAGATGCACCTCTTTCAATTGGTACAACTGCCAAACCATTTTTTACATTGATTCTGATTCTTTTATAAGCATTAACTAAACGTTCCTCAATTTGATTTTCAAATTCAGCAGATTTTTTAATTAATTCTTTCTCTTCTTTTTCAGTCTCTGCTAAGATTTCATTTAATTCACTTTTCTTGTGTTTTAAATGAGATTCTCTAGCTGATAAACGCTCTTTAGTGTCAGCAATTACTTGCTTTTTCTGATCTATTTGAGCCTTAAACTCTTTAATATTTTTGTCAGCCAATTGCATTTCTAGTTCTTGGAACTCTACTTCTTTAGATAAAGAGTTGAATTCACGACTATTTCTAACGTTTTTTTGCTGCTCGGCGTATTTTTTAATTAAACCTTTGGCTTCATCAATTAAATTCTTTTTTGCGCCTATTTCAAAATTAACTGTTTCTACATCAGTTTTTAGTTTGTCTAATCTGGTTTTAAGTCCAAGGACTTCATCCTCCAAATCTTCAACTTCCAACGGGAGTTCTCCCCTAACGTTTCTTATTTCGTCTACTCTAGAATCAATTAATTGCAAGTCATACAATGCTCTTAATTTTTCTTCTACCGTTGCTTCTTTCTTTTTTGCCATATTTTAAAAATACTTGATAGGATTTGTAATGCTCTCCGATAAAGAGATTGCAAAATTAGGCATTTTTTTTGTAAGTAGGTCAACTAAAAGATTTTTTGTAAACTGCTCTGTTTCAAAGTGTCCAATATCAGCTAATATTAACTTGTCTTCGGCCTCATAAAACTGATGGTATTTAAGATCTGCCGTGATAAAAATGTCAGCGTTTACAGCCTTTGCGGCGTTAATTGCAAAGGAACCACTTCCTCCCAAAACAGCCACTTTTTTTATTTTTTTATTCAGTAGATTAGAGTGTCTAATACAAGAGACATGCATTGTTTTTTTTAGGTGATTCAAGAAATCGAGCTCCTCCATGCCATTTAAAAGATCGCCAACCATACCCATGCCTATGTTCTGATTACTGTTTTCTAGGGTTATTATTTCATAAGCAACCTCTTCATAGGGGTGATTGTCAATAAGAGCCTTTACCACTTCTTTTTCCTTGGCTTTTTCAAAAGTTACATTCAATTGGGTTTCTTCCTCATAATGAGTCTTGCCAATTTCCCCTTTGGTTGGGTTCGAGTTTTTACCAGCTTTATAACTACCGGTACCCAGGGTAGTGAAACTACAATTGCTGTAGTTTCCTAAGGTTCCAGCACCTGCCTTGAATAAGGCTTCTTTTAATTTTTTAGCGTCATTTTTAGGAACATAAGTGGTTAGTTTTTTTATAGTTCCTTTTTGAGGAATTAATATTTTAGTATTGAAAAGCCCTAAAACCTCACATATTTTTGCATTCACACCGGCATTGCTATTGTCTAGTGCAGTATGCATACTGTAAATAGAAATGTCATTTTTTATGGCTTTTAGCACAACACGTTCTACATAATTGGCGCCTGTTATTTTCTTTAGGCCGCTAAATATGATAGGGTGAAAGCTAAGTATTAGGTTGCATTTTTTTTCAATTGCTTCATCTATAACGTTTTCTAGTGTGTCTAAAGTAACTAAGACCCCAGTAACCTTTGCATTTTCATCGCCTACCAATAAGCCAATATTGTCAAAACTTTCAGCGTATTCTAAAGGCGCAAATTCTTCTACAATAGCAGTGATTTCTTTTACAGTCATTTTTAGTAGCTTTGGTGGTTTTCAAAGATAAAATATTATATTTTCGTTTCATGCAACTACTTCGAAAAATAGCGGCTCCCATCTCCTTAATTTATGCTTTTGTAGTGTATTTTAGAAATTTTTTATTTGATCGTGGTATTTTTAAGTCACAATCGTTTAAGACAACTACAATTTGTGTTGGGAATTTGAGTGCTGGTGGCACCGGAAAGACTCCCATGATTGAGTTTTTAATAAAGGGTTTGCAAAGCCAATTCAATATTGCCGTTTTAAGTAGGGGATATGGCCGAAAGTCTAAAGGTTTTTTATTGGCATCGGCAGAGGTTTCCGTGGAACAAATAGGTGATGAACCCTATCAAATTTACCAGAAATTTCCATCCATTTCCTTGGCTGTTGATGGTGATAGAAGAAATGGGATATCTCTTTTGGAAGAGAAAGTACAACCAGATGTTATTTTGTTGGATGATGCTTTTCAACATAGAAAAGTAAAACCGTCATTTAATATATTACTCACTGCTTACGGTAATCTGTATATAAATGATTGGTACCTGCCAACGGGTAGTCTAAGAGATGCTAAAAATCAATCTAAAAGAGCAGATGTCGTCATCGTTACCAAGTGTCCCAAAGAGCTTACAGCCAACAACCAAATAGAAATTAAAACACAGTTAAGACTAAATTCAAAACAAGCCTTGTTTTTTGCAACCTTGGTTTATGAGGATATGTTGCAAGGATTGCATGATAAAATAGCACTGGATACATTAAAGGACAAAAGGGTTACTTTAGTCACAGGCATTGCAAACCCGATACCATTGTTGAATTATTTACAAGAAAAGGGCATTGTGTTTGAACACCTTCAGTTTACGGATCATCATTTTTTTACTGCCGAAGAAATCGAAATTTTTAATACCAAAGAGATGGTGTTAACTACGGAGAAGGATTATGTGCGGTTAAAAGGTAAGGTGTCTTCTATGTATTATATAGGGGTGCGACATAAATTACTCAATAAAGACAATGAAGCTCTGCTTCAAAGGGTGCGCCACGCAATTGGTTAGTTCTTTTTACTAAAGATATTTTCTCCTATTTTTTGATAGAAAAATTCTGGCTTAAAAGGTTTTGTAACAATATCATTACAACCGGCCTCAAAGAAATTTTCAACACTATCGTCTAAGGAGATGGCTGTCAGGGCAATAATGGGAATTTCTTTATTAAATTTTCGAATTTCAACAGTGGCTTCTACGCCGCTAATTCCGGGCATATGAATGTCCATTAGTATGGCGTCATACCTGTTTGTTTTGGCTAGCTCTATCGCTTCCATGCCGTTGTTGGCAATGTCACTAGTCATTTCTTTTTTGGACAGCATCTTTTTAGTGATGACTTGGTTTATCTTATTGTCTTCTACAATAAGAAGGTGTAGGCCTTCAAAAACAAATTCAGCGGGTGTAATTTCAAAAGCCATATCATCTACAAGAGTGTCTTTGCGTTTGAGGTCTAATTCAAAGCTAAAGATAGAGCCTTTGCCTTTTGTGCTTTCTAAACGTATGGTGCTTCCAAATAATCCGAGCAAACTTTTTACAATAGTAAGTCCTAAGCCGGTACCTCCATATTCTCTATTTATTTGTATTGATCCTTGTTCAAAACTATCAAAAATGCTTTCTTGTAACTCTTCAGAAATACCGATTCCCGTATCTTTTACTTCAAAATAAATGGTAGCGATATCATCAATTGTTTTTAATTGCTTAACGGTGAGCGTTACCTCGCCATTTTTTGTAAACTTTATTGCATTCCCTACTAGATTAATTAGAATTTGTGAAATTTTAATTGGGTCACTCATGAGTAGGTAAGAGACCTTGTCGTCAAAATTTAACCGTAAACTTGTATTGTTCGATTTTGCACTTTGTTGCAGGGAATCAATAACATCATGTAGGGTTTTTTTAAGACTAAATTCAATTTGTAAGGTTTCTAATTTTTGCGCATCAATTTTATTTACCTGTAGGATGTCATTGATAAAGTTTAGTAAATAATCTCCTGAAAATTTTAAAGATTTTAAATGATCTTTTTGACTTTCATTAGGGTTTTCGTCTAGTAGTAAATTGGTTAAACCAGTTACGGCATAGAGCGGGGTGCGCAACTCATGGCTCACAGTAGAGAGGAAATTGGTTTTTGACTCCATAGCCTTTACAGCATCGTCTTTTGCTACTTCTAGCTCTTCATTAGTTTTTTGTAAAAGCGTGTTTGTTCGTACTTTTATTTGATTGTTCCGGTATAGAGAAATTGCCAGAAGGGAAATTATGGCTAAAATAGCAAAAGCGACTATGGTAGTACTTTCAGATCTACTTTTAGAATCTACGGCTTCTTTTAGCCGGTCTTCAATACGCCTGTTTTCAGTCTCTAGGGTTTCAATATGGATATCATCTGCTGTTCTCGTGTTTAGTTTTAATTTATTTAGATTATATATGGAATCTTTAATCTTTAATAAATTCCTGTTGTACAACAGCGAAGAATTAAAATCCCCTATTTTTTCGTATCCTTTACTGAGTAAAGTATTTGCTTCGAGCAATTCATTGATAAAGCCATTTTTCTTTGCTAGTTTTAATGCTTCAGTTGCATTTTCAGGGCTTTCTTTTGGGTTTATGATATAGTTTACTTTGGCAAGCCCTAAATGCCCTAAGGTAGTTAGGTATTCTTTCTCGTAGATGTCAGAGTTAATAATTAAGGCATTGTAGTTTGTTGCGGCTTTCTTGTAATTGGTTTTTTGAAAATTGATGTTTGCCTCAGCCAGTACCACATGATTGATTAAATTTCGGTCATTACTTAATTGTCTTATATACGCTAATTTTTCTTCTGCTTGAAAATTGTTGTTTTCTAGATAGAGGTATATGGCTTCTAAATAGGCATTTTGGCTCGATCCAAAAGGGTAGGCAATATTGTTTAGTAACACTTTAGTTCTTTCCCAATAGAACTTTGATCGTTCAATATTATTTATTTTTAGGTAGAGCAAGGCATATTGATGAAAACAATCTATTTGCCCTTTTTCATCTTCATTTTTTTCTGCGATATCCGCAGCTTTTTTAATTGTTTCAAGAGCAATATCTATCTTGTTTTGATTTTTGTATTTTCTAGCTAATGAAAAGTAATAATCTAAATCCTTTGGAAATTCGGCGGTATCTTGGCTGTACATAGCGAATAGCATAAGGAAGCTAAAAATAGCAACAATGAAGGTGTTGGGTTTTATATGATTACAATTAGTTTTCAAATATATTTTTTATTGATTAAAAGGTGAATAAGATCAATGATTCTGCTGCTGTATCCAGATTCATTGTCATACCATCCAATAACTTTTACCATTTTTCCAATAACAGAAGTCATCTGTGAGTCAAACGTACAAGAATAATAACTATTGTTTACATCTACAGAAACTATAGGGTCTTCTGTATAGAATAATATTTCTTTTAAACTAGTATTGGCATATGCTTTAAACGCTTGGTTTATCTCTTGTATAGAGGTTTCTTTTTTTACGTTAAAAGTAATATCTGTTAAGGATCCATTAGCTACAGGAACCCGTATGCCACAACCCCCAATTACATTTTCCAATTCTGGAAATATTTTAGTTAACGCCCTTGCGGCACCTGTTGTGGTTGGGATTATGGATTGAGATGCAGCTCTGGCTCTACGCAGATCCCTATGCGGCTGATCATGTAGACTTTGGTCTGTAGTATACGAATGTATGGTGGTTATGTATGCTTGCTCTATGCCGCAGAGATCGTGAATTACCTTTACCATAGGTGCAGCATTGTTTGTAGTGCATGACGCATTGGAAATGATATGATCGGTAGCCGTAATATCAGCATGATTAATTCCGTACACAATCATTTTAATATCATTATCATCAGGAGGAACGGAGAGAATTACTTTTTTTGCGCCATTGGTAAGGTGATGATTTAAATCTTCTCTGGTTTTAAATTTCCCTGAAGACTCAATTACTAAGTCTACCTGATGGTGGTGCCATTTGATGTCTTTTGGTGTCTTGTGATTAGTTAGCGCAATTGCTTTGTTGTTTACCAGTAAGCCTTGCTCATTATAACTAACGTCTTCTGTAAAGATTCCGTGTATACTGTCGTATTTTAATAAATGTGACAATGTTCTAGCATCTGCTAAATCATTAATAGCTACTACGTTTAGGCTTGGGTGTTGTTGTAGTAATCTAAAAAGCGTACGTCCAATTCTACCGAAACCATTAATGCCGATGTTAATTTTTTTCATCTAAATGCGATACTGTTCTTAAAAAAAACAATCAGGTTGTATGCTGCCTAAAACAACCCAATACTAATTAATATGTTTGTGTGCTTTGTAAGATGACCTTACTAGGGCGCCACTTTCTACATGTCTAAAGCCCATTTCTAAGCCTAATTTTTCGTATTTTGAAAATTGTTCCGGAAGTATAAATTCTTTTACGGGAAGGTGTTTTTTAGAGGGTTGAAGATATTGCCCGATGGTAACGATGTCTACATTGGCGTTTCTTAAGTCTTCCATGGTTTGTAAAACTTCATCTTCTTGTTCCCCTAATCCGAGCATAATTCCCGATTTTGTTCTGCGGGCACCATTGTCTTTAAGATAACGAAGAACATCTAAACTTCTATCGTATTTTGCTTGTATCCGTACTTCTCTGGTGAGTCTTTTTACCGTTTCCATGTTGTGAGAAACTACTTCTGGAGCAACAGTAATAATGCGATCTAAATGCGTGTGTATTCCTTGAAAATCGGGGATCAAGGTTTCTAAGGTTGTCTCAGGATTCATTCTTCTAATCGCCTTCACGGTTTCGGTCCAAATAATAGAGCCCATATCCTTAAGATCATCCCTGTCTACAGAAGTGATTACCGCATGTTTAATGCTCATAATCTTAATGGAACGCGCCACTTTTTCAGGTTCTTCCCAATCCACATCTTCAGGTCTTCCTGTCTTTACGCCACAAAAGCCACATGATCTTGTGCATACATTACCAAGAATCATAAAAGTAGCTGTGCCTTCTCCCCAACATTCGCCCATATTTGGGCAACTGCCAGAGGCACAAATGGTATTCAGTTTGTACTTGTCTACTAAACCTCTTAACTGGGTATATTTCTTGCCAGTTGGAAGTTTTACACGCAACCATTTTGGTTTTCCTTTGGGAGGATGTACGTTTTCTAAAGTCTTACTGCTCATTAAAATATTTTAAACAAATATACGAACAAATTGCTTTTTAACTTGTAGAGAAAGCTTAAGATTTATCTTTTGTTTTAATGATGCTGGCCAACAGTTTTTTTGCCCGTAATAATTTCACTTTTACATTGTTGATGGGCTCGTTTAATTCCTTTGCAATTTCAGCATAACTAAGCTCATTAAAATACCTGAGATTAATGACTTTTTGATAGTGTGGTTTTAGCTTCTTAATGTCTTGTAAGAGCGTGGCTAAATTTTGTTCTATAATGAGTCTGTCTTCTATTGTAGGAGCATCATCCAGCACTTTTTTTATGGCATCGTTACCGTATTTAGTGCTCTCTAAAATATTCTTTTTTCGCTTTCTAAATAAGTCGGTATGCAGGTTTTTGGCAATTGTAATGAGCCACGTTCTAAATTTAAAATTAGCATCGTACGTCTCAATTTTGTCAAAAGCCTTTGAAAAGGTTTGAATGGTAATATCTTCCGCATCATTCTCATTTTCTGTTCTAATTAGAAGAAACCCGTAAACATCATTCCAAAAAGCATCTAATAAGTTGCTAAAAGCAATTTGATTTCCAGCCTTGGCTTTTTCTAAAATAATGCTAAGTTCTTCCTCAGGTATTTTCATAAAAAAAGGCAAATAAAATTTGCCTATTGTATTTCAGATGATACTTCTATTTTACAGTCTTGTTCTTCTGGGAGTTTCCCGCACATACCACAAGCTTCTCCGTCTTTATTTAGAAAGGGACTTTGGCTCGCACAAGTACCTGCAAATTTACCATCTTTTTTTGCCCATATTTTTATTGCAATACCAGCAAAGGCAAGAGCTAATAGGCCTATAGTTATAAATAATAATTGCATAGTGTAATTTTACGCAAAGATACAAAATTAAGCTTTATTATAAACCGTAATTAATGTTAGCGACAATGTTTTTTACAGTCGGACTTTCATTTCCTCCCTTAGGTTCAATGGTAATGTATCCAACAGCATTTTCGCCAAATGGAAGGGCCATTAATTTGTCTTTGTCGCTTATTTCATTAATAATACCTATGTTAATCATTTTACCATCTACTTCTGCCCACATTTGCAAACATTGGTTTTCAGGTAAGTTAGGGATATTTCTAACATTGATATACGAAAGCTTCTTGATCGGATTTATATAGGCAACAGCCTTTAGTTCTTTTGCTTTTGTATTTCCTTGAACCGTAAACTTCTTAGTTTTAGGGTTGTTTAGAACAATAAATTGGTTTCTTACGTCTTCCAATTGCTGTCTCATATTGTCCTCAATACTTTTGATTTTATTGTTGACAATGGAATTCTCTTCCTTTAGTGAATTGTTCTGATCCCAAAAGAAAAAAGAGGCTGCAGCAAAAAGAAACGCAATACTACATGCAATGGCGATATACTTGTGAAATTTGCCTTGTACCTTCTTTTCTGCCTTAACTTTATTGATGATTTTAGTTTTTAAACCATCTGGAGTTTCTAAGGCGTGTAATTTAGCAAACACTTCCAAGTTGTCTTGAAGCTCGTCATAGGTTGCACTTACTTCAGGGTACATCGCAATATAACGCTCAACTTGTAAGGTCTCTTCCTTAGTTGTACTGTCTAATAGATACTTTTCTAAAAGATCTGTCTCTAAAAATTGTTTTATTTTATCAGTCATATCAAAAATATTAAAAACAAAAGCATTGCTGTGGCTCCATAAATTTTCTTTAGTTCTCTAAGTCCTATTTTTAATCGGGACTTTATAGTTCCTAAGGGTATATTTAATTCTTCACTAGCCTCTTGTTGGGTCATCCCTTCAAAAAATAAGGCTTCCAGTACTATTTGGTATTTAGGCTCTAACTTATCCAAGTTGTCCTTTACGTCCATTAATTCTGGTTTTATGCTTTCTACACCTAAATTATATACGTCTGAAACATCCATTTGGATCTCTTTGTCAGACTTTGTGTTAACGCTTCTTAATTTATCTATGGCTGTATTACGGGTGATACGAAATAACCAGGTGAATAGTTTTGCTTTTGAAGAGTCATAGGAATCTGCTTTTTTCCATATTTTCACAAAACTTTCTTGGAGAACATCTTGCGCTAATTCTTCATTTCTAACTACTTTATTAGCTACACCAAATAGGGTGTCTCCATAATGATCATATAGCAAAGAAATTGCTTTTTCATTACGGTCTTGTAATAACTCTACAATGTGTTTTTCCAAAAATGTGCTCATAGGGTCATGTTACTTTAATTGATATTTTTTCGCCTCTTGGCATCCAATATACTTTTTGTAACGTATATAATTGAAACGCAAGTTTACAAAAATGATTGCGTTAATAAAAATATTTATAAGTTAAGTGTGCAACTGGTTATTGCCACTTATTTTTGGTTAGTTTGGTTTGGTATAGCCCCTGTGATTTTTATTGCAGGGGTTATTTTATGATGTTAACTTCTGCTTGTATTTCTATGCCAAAAGTGTCAAAAACTGATGTCTGTATCTGTTGTGATAAATGCAATATCTCTTGGCCTGTTGCATTGCCGTAATTTACAAGTACTAATGCCTGGTTTTTGTGCACTCCAGCGTCCCCATATCGTTTTCCTTTGTAACCACATTGTTCTATAAGCCAGCCTGCAGGGATTTTATACTCAGTTTCAGTAAGCTTATAAAAAGGTGCCTCAGGGTTATTTTTAATAAATTTATCAAAAATTAATTTGTTTACAACAGGATTTTTAAAGAAACTTCCACTATTGCCCAATTCGGCCGGATCAGGTAATTTGCTTTTTCGAATGGAAATTACAGCGTTAGAGATATCTTTAATCGTAGGCTTGCTAATTTTATACGATGCCAATTCAGATGCGATTGCGCCATACGAAATATGAAGATTGTGATCTTTTTTCGATAGTTTTAAGATGACAGATGTAATTATGTATTCGTCTTTGCCTTCATTCTTAAAAAATGAATCTCGATACCCAAATTTGCATTCCTCCTTATTGAAGGTGTGAATTTCTTTGGTTTTTTTATGTAGCGCATTGCAGCTAACAAAACTATCTTTCAATTCAACGCCATACGCACCTATGTTTTGAATGGGTGCGGTACCTACATTGCCCGGAATTAAGGACATGTTTTCTATTCCGCCATAATCATTATTAACACACCATAAAACGAAATTGTGCCAATTTTCACCAGCCATTACTTGTAGCCAAATAGTGTTGTTGTCTTCTTTTACGATTTCTTTTCCCTTGATGTTTATGCGAATTACTAGGGCATCAATATCGTCAATAAGCAACATATTACTGCCGCCACTTAAAATAAACTTCCTAGGGTATTGATCTAAGCTTAATACTTGTTTCAATTGGGCAATAGTTGTTACCTCACAAAAGAATTTGGCCTTGGCTTTAATGCCAAAGGTATTGTACTTCTGTAATGATATGTTGGGTGTAATTTCCATTAGCCCTTGTATACTGCCAATGCTTCTTTTAAGATTTTTACCGCTCTAATTAGTTCTTCTTTATCTAATACATACGCGATACGAATTTGATTTTTCCCCAAACCTTCCGTAGCATAGAATCCTGCTGCAGGGGCAACCATAACTGTTTTTCCGTCTACATTAAAATCCTCTAGTAGCCATTTTGCAAAATGATCTGCATCCTTAATAGGCAATGCTGCAATACAGTAAAATGCACCTTGTGGTTTGGCAACAACTACACCTTCTACTTGTTCTAATTCTGCTATTAAGATGTTTCTTCTTTCTACATACTCATCAATTACATCTGTAAAATAACTAGCAGGAGTTTCTAGGGCAGCTTCACTTGCAATTTGAGCATAGGTAGGAGGTGATAATCTCGCTTGCGCAAACTTCATTGCTGTTTTAACAACAGCTTTATTTTTAGATACCAAACAGCCAATACGGGCACCACACATGCTATATCGCTTGGAAACTGAATCGATAACAATGGCATTGTCTTCTAAACCTTCTTCTTGTAAAATGGAATAATGTTCTTTGCCATCATAGGTAAATTCTCTATACACCTCATCGGCCACTAAGAATAAATCGTGTTTTTTAACAATAGCTGCTAATTTTTTAATTTCCTCTTTGCTGTAAAGGTAGCCTGTTGGGTTTCCAGGATTGCAAATTAAGATAGCCTTTGTTCTAGGGGTAATTAGTTTTTCAAATTCTTCAATAGGAGGTAAGGCAAAGTTGTTTTCTATTTTAGAGACAACCGGAACCACGGTTACGCCAGCGGCAGTGGCAAAACCATTGTAGTTGGCATAAAAAGGTTCAGGAATGATAATCTCATCCTGAGGATCTGCAATACTCCCCATGGCAAAAGAGAGTGCTTCTGAACCGCCAGTAGTTACTATAATGTCTTGAGCAGTAACTATAATGCTGTTTTTTTTATAATAGGCGGCAATTTTTTCTCTATAGGTTTCCGACCCTTCAGTTCTACTGTATGCAAGAACTTCTAGGGTGTTGTTTTTAACAGCGTCTAAGGCTATTTTTGGTGTTTTTATGTCGGGCTGGCCAATGTTTAGATGAATAACATGTATTCCTCTTTTCTTTGCATCTTCTGCAAATGGTACCAATTTACGAATTGGTGATTCTGGCATTGAAAGCCCTTTTGTTGAAATTGATGGCATAAAAATATATTTAGGCAAAAATGAGAAATACAAGCGTAGAAAACAACATAGGATGGTTTATTTTTTTATCAATTTAACACATTAAATGAAGTGGTTGATTGGTAAATTTTGTAAATTATTACAGCAATCCTTGTAAATTAGAGTTCGCAATGTGGAAAATCATAGGTATCTTATTGTTTTTTCCTTTTTTGGTTGGCGCTCAATCGTTTGAAATGCCAGAAGGGAAGCGGTTTGAAAAGATTAAATTTAAATTCATTAATAATCTTATTATCATTCCGGCAAAAATTAATGGCACACCGCTTTCTTTTATATTGGATACGGGCGTGAGTAAACCCATTCTTTTTAATTTATCGGACAAGGATTCCATAGATGTTAAAAATGTTTCTGAAATAAGCTTAAAGGGTTTGGGGGAAGGAGAATCTATTAAGGCATTGAGCTCTGTTGGAAATAGGTTTGAAATTGAATCTATAACGAATACCAATCAACAAATTTATATTGTTTTAGATAAGGAATTAAATTTCTCTCCTAAATTAGGAATTCCTATACATGGTATTATTGGGTATGATTTTTTTGAAAATTTTGTGGTAGAAGTTAATTATGGCTCAAAGTTTTTAAAAGTATACCATGCTGATCAATACCATTTAAACGAAAGAAAGTATTCAGAGACATTATCCTTACAAGTAGAAAACAAAAAAGCATATATAAACGCTGCTGCCATTTTAGGAAACAGTAGGGTTCCAATTAAGTTATTGCTAGATACGGGTAGTAGCGACGCTGTTTGGCTTTTTAAAAATGAAGGGAAGGGAATACGAATACCAGTAAGTAATTTTGGAGATTATTTAGGTAGAGGTCTCAGTGGTAGTATTTACGGGAAACGAACCAAAATAGAGGAGCTTATACTTGGTAAATATGCAATAAAAAATACAAAAACGGCATTTCCAGACCACGCTTCAATTAAAGGTTTGAGCAAACAAAGCGAACGAAATGGGAGTATTGGGGGCGAAGTGTTAAAGAAATTTAATTGGGTTATAGATTATCCCAATAAACAAATTAGTTTTAAAAGTAACATCAACTATAAAAAGCCTTTTTGGTTTAATACTAGTGGTATGGGGTTGCAGCACGGTGGAGTGCGTTATGTAAAAGAGCAATCTACAAGTTCTAAAAGGATTATGAAAAATATAGGGGAGGCCACTTCCAATAAGGTAGAGATCCGTTTTGACAATGAAATCGTAATAAGTATGGTTCCAGAGATCATAATTTCGGATATTAGAGAAGATAGTCCGGCAAAATTAGCTGGCTTAGAAGTGGGTGATATCGTGTTGTCTGTAAATAAAAGAGAGGCGCACAAGTTTAAATTGCAAGAACTTACGCATATGGTAGATGATGTGCCCGGGAAGAAGGTTAGTATTTTAATTGAAAGAAGAGGAGAGAAGTTGTTGTTTAACCTCAGAATTAAGAAATTGTTTTAAACAAAATAGGCGCTCCTGAAGAGCGCCTATTTAAATTATTCTACATAAATTGGTGTTATTGTATTGCCACTTTAGGCTCAATAAGTTCACCTTTTATTTTTATGACTTTCGTTGGCGTTTCTGCATTAGAAATAACAGTAATTGCTTTTCTAATTGGTCCCGCAGGTCTTTTAGTATCGTACTTCACTTCAATAACACCAGTTTTACCAGGCATAATTGGACCTTTTGGTTTTTTTGGAATTGTACAGCCACAACTAGAGCTTACTTTACTTATAATTAATGGAGCATTTCCTGTATTTGTAAATTCAAAAACGCGTACGCCATCGCCACCTCTTTCAACTTTACCATAATCTACGGTTTCCGTTTTAAATTCTATTTTGGCTTTCTTTTCTTGGGCACTCAGGTTCAGTGCAAAAAGGCCTACAAATAATAATAGTACTATTTTTTTCATCATTTTGGGTTTTTGTTAAAGATCAAATATACTCATTTCAATTCAATCGATAAAATTCTTTCGTTATGTGATAACGTTACTTATTTTTGTTTCGTATTTATTATCCTATAAAATATCCCTTTATTTTCTTTAATTTTGTGGCCTTTATAGCATAAAATCAATACTCAATATAGAATTTTACAAAAACTATACCAAAGAATGGAAATTGCATCAAAATACGATTCTCAAAAATCTGAAAACCACTGGTACAACTATTGGTTACAGCATAATTATTTTCATTCTACGCCAGATGAGCGAGAGCCTTATACCATTGTTATTCCTCCTCCCAATGTTACTGGGGTATTACACATGGGGCATATGATGAATAATACCTTGCAAGATGTGTTAATACGCAGGGCCAGATTAATGGGAAAAAATGCATGCTGGGTGCCGGGTACGGACCACGCCTCTATTGCAACTGAGGCTAAAGTAGTAGCTAAGCTTAAGGAGCAAGGGATTAATAAGGCAGATTTATCCAGAGAAGAATTCTTAAAACACGCTTGGGAATGGAAGGAAGAATATGGAGGCGTAATTTTAGAACAATTAAAAAAATTAGGCTGTTCATGTGATTGGGAACGTACTGCATTTACAATGGATGACACAATGTCTAAATCCGTTATAAAGGTATTTGTAGACCTTTTTAATAAAGGAAAAATATACAGAGGTTTCCGCATGGTGAATTGGGATCCAGAGGCGCAAACCACCTTGTCTGATGAAGAAGTTATACACGAAGAAAAACAAGGCAACCTCTATTATATTAAATATCAGATAGAAGGCAGTGAGGATACTTTAACGATAGCTACCACACGTCCAGAAACCATTTTTGGAGATACTGCAATTTGTATCAATCCAAATGATGAGCGTTTTACGCATTTAAAAGGCAAAAAAGCAATTGTACCTATTGCTAATAGAGTGATTCCTATTATTGAGGATGACTATGTAGATGTAGAATTTGGTACAGGCTGTTTAAAAGTTACACCAGCGCATGATGTAAACG
This sequence comes from Cellulophaga sp. F20128, assembly GCF_023015805.1. GTDB lineage: Bacteria > Bacteroidota > Bacteroidia > Flavobacteriales > Flavobacteriaceae > Cellulophaga. Next base: position 42,973 of record NZ_JALKBA010000019.1, on the reverse strand, counting down.
ATAAAAACCTTGGAGACAAACACAGTTTAGAGGTGGTAGATATTTTTAATGCAGATGCGACTTTAAATAGTTTTGGTTTGCACTACCAAGGAAAAGATAGATTTGTGGTTCGTAAAGAAATTACAAAAGAATTAGAGGAAAAGGGGTTTTTAGTAAAGACGGAGCAGCATTTAAATAAGGTAGGAACTTCAGAACGTACCAAGGCAGTGATAGAACCAAGATTGTCAGACCAATGGTTCTTGAAAATGGAGGACTTGGCAAAACCGGCGATAGAAGCAGTTCTTGGAGATAATCCAGAGGTGAAGTTATTTCCTAAAAAATTTGAAAATACCTACCGTCATTGGATGGAGAATGTGCGCGATTGGAATATTTCTCGCCAATTATGGTGGGGACAGCAAATACCTGCCTTTTATTATGGTGATGGACCCGACGATTTTGTAGTGGCAGAAACAAAGGAGGCAGCACTGCAATTGGCACAAGAAAAAACAAAAAATGGTGCGTTAACAATGTCCCTTTTGCGTCAAGATGAAGATGCATTAGATACTTGGTTTTCTTCTTGGTTGTGGCCAATGAGTGTTTTTAATGGTATTCTTGAGCCAGAAAACGAAGAAATTAAATATTATTATCCAACAAACGATTTGGTTACAGGACCAGATATTTTATTCTTTTGGGTGGCTAGAATGATCGTTGCTGGATATGAGTATCAAAAGCAACGTCCGTTTGAAAATGTGTATCTAACTGGTTTGGTTAGGGATAAACAAAGACGTAAAATGTCTAAATCTTTAGGGAATTCTCCAGATGCTTTAAAGTTAATCGAGGAGTATGGTGCAGATAGTGTAAGAGTTGGACTTTTGTTGAGTTCTGCGGCAGGAAACGATTTAATGTTTGATGAAGCCCTATGTCAGCAAGGGAAGAATTTTTCCAATAAAATATGGAATGGTTTCCGATTGATAAGTGGTTGGGAGATTACAGATTTACCACAGCCTGAAGCCTCTAAAATTGGTTTAGAGTGGTACACCGCCAAGTTTCATAAAACATTACTAGAGATTGAGGACCATTTTAGTAAATACCGTATTTCTGATGCCTTAATGGCAATATATAAGTTAGTTTGGGACGATTATAGTTCTTGGTTGTTAGAAATTGTAAAACCAGCGTACCAACAGCCAATAGACAAGAAAACTCACACGGCTTTGGTGGCAATTTTTGAGCAAAACTTAAAGTTGTTACATCCGTTTATGCCATTTTTAACGGAAGAGGTTTGGCAGCATATCGCAAAGCGTACACCGGCACAGGCCTTGGTTATTGCAAAATGGCCAGAAAACCAAAAAGTGGATGAAGCTATTATTTCTGATTTTGAATTTGCGGCTGAGGTTGTTTCTGGGATTCGCACAATTAGAAAAGAGAAAAACATTCCAATGAAAGAAACTTTAGAATTGTCTGTCTTAAATACGGAGAATGTATCTAAAGATTGGGATGTGGTTATTTCTAAGCTTACCAATGTGTCTTCTATTTCGTACGCTGATGCCGCCGTAGAAGGAGCACTTTCTTTTCGAGTAAAATCCAACGAGTATTTTATTCCTATGGTTGGGGCAATAGATATAGAAGCAGAAATTCAGAAACTTGAAGAAGAGTTAAAATACACCAAGGGCTTTTTAATTTCTGTACAAAAGAAGTTAAGTAACGAACGGTTTGTAAATAATGCTCCAGATCAAGTAATAGCAATAGAGCGAAAAAAACAGGCAGACGCTGAAGCTAAAATAGAAACTTTAGAAAAAAGTTTGAAAGGGCTGCAGTAGGTTTTTTTTTCAGAAGCTAATTAAAAGCTACTCTTTTGAAGAGTAGCTTTTTTTGTTTGCTAATTTTCTATGAGGCTTTTTTTTATATTTGAGAAAAACCGAAGTTGTTATGGTCAGCTATACAACGGCATTATTGTATGCTATCCCTTTCTTTATTGTGTTGATGGTTGTTGAAATTACCTACGGATACTTTGTAAAAAAACAAATGTATGGGGTTTTAGATACCGTATCCAGTATTAGCTCTGGTTTTACCAATATAGTGAAGGACTCTTTAGGGATTGGGGTGTTAATAATATCCTATCCCTTTTTGCTAGAACACTTGGCGGTAATACAAATTAAAACTACTTGGCTAGTTTGGGGTCTTGCTTTTCTTGTAATTGACTTGGCAGGATATTGGAATCACAGGCTCAGTCATAAAATTAATTTTTTCTGGAACCAACATGTAATCCATCACAGTAGTGAACAATTTAATTTAGCTTGTGCCCTACGGCAATCCGTTTCAAATCTTATTGGTTATTTTCCATTGTTATTAGTGCCGGCAGCTATTTTAGGGGTGTCTGAAGTGATTATTTCGGTATTGATTCCCTTGCATTTGTTTGCTCAGTTTTGGTATCATACACGCCATATTGGTAGGCTTGGTTGGCTAGAGTATATTCTAGTTACGCCTTCGCAGCACCGCGTACATCACGCTATAAATCCCGAGTATATTGATAAGAATTTAGGACAGATTTTTAGTTTTTGGGATCGGATGTTTGGCACATTTCAGGTGGAATTAGAAACTGTTCCTCCACAATTCGGAATTTTAAAACCAGCGGCTACATGGAATCCTTTTCTTATTAATTTTTAGCATTTATGGAATTTGACCAAGGACGCTTGGCGAACAAAAAACTACTGGGATAAAATTAGAATTTGGTTTATGCCTACCGGTTGGAGGCCAGCTGATGTAAAGGATAAATATCCTATCAAAATTATAGAAAATGTATATGATTTTAAAAGATATGATACTGAGGCATCAAGTCTATTTAAAGGGTATTCAGTATTTCAAATGTTGGTAACTTTAATGCTAATGCTGTATATGTTTTATAATTTTCAGAAGCTCGGTTTTAATGATCTGCTTCTTTTTGGTGCTTTTCTTTTTGTCGGTATTTATGGGTATACCACTTTAATGGATGGTAAAAAATATGCAGTTTGGATTGAAGCTTTACGGAGTGTTTTGGGAATAGGTTATATCCTTGCCTAAGGCGATTGGTTTGGATTAAATAGCAGTATCGCGAGTGGGAGTGTTGTTGTAGCTTTTTACTTTGCAATCACTTTTTTTGGAGCCTTCTATTTTGGGGTTTTGGAAAATAAAAAGGCAAAGCGACAACTGCCATTGTAAATTTATTAATTCTTTCGAATCTCTTTGTTTACCAGATCTGTATAACATTGCATAGCTTCTGCAGGACTCAAGTTTTTTGCCTGTATCAATGCATTTGCTTTAAAAGCATTGATTAGAGGTGTCTTACTGCTTGGATTGTCAAAATTTTTGTGTGCTATTCTGTAGTAAGCATATAGTTTTAACAGCAAGTCTGCAGGTAGCGCTTCCGTGTAATTGTTTACAAAGTCTACAGATTCTATAAACTTTTTATGTGCTTTATCATCCTTCATTTTTGTTGGGTATTATTGCAATGCAAGTCTTTGCTCCAACTACTTTCTGGTTAAGTTGTACCGTTATAACACTGTCTAAGGGTAAGTATAAATCTACTCTTGATCCAAATTTTATAAATCCTCCATCATCACCTTGCTGAACATTATCGCCTACTTCTGCATAATTTACAATGCGTTTGGCTAATGCTCCTGCTATTTGACGGTATAAAATATCCCCAAATTTAGGCGTGTTGATCACAACTGTAGTTCGTTCATTTTCAGTACTTGCTTTAGGATGCCAAGCTACTAAATATTTTCCAGGGTGATATTTAGAGTATTTTATAGATCCACTGACAGGATATCTTGTGACATGTACGTTTATGGGCGACATAAAAATGGACACCTGCTTGCGTTTCCCTTTAAAGTATTCGGTCTCTTCCACTTCTTCTATTACAACAACCTTACCATCTACTGGTGCTAGGACATCGTCAAAACTTTTAATTACTTTTCTTGTAGGGTTTCTGAAAAACTGTAAAATCAGAATTAAAAAAACTAGAGCGCCAATTTGCACTAGGTATTTTAACCAGTTGATATCAATAAACTGATTCGCTAAAACTATTATAGCCACAACGATTATAAAGGTAATGGTAATGATTTTTTGTCCCTCTTTATGAAACATATGAAAATATAATTAATGTTAAAAATGCAAATGGAGCAGCAAATACTAGACTGTCTAAACGATCCCAAATGCCACCATGGCCTGGTAATATTGCCCCGCTGTCTTTTACGTTGGCGTTTCTTTTAAATTTCGATTCTATAAGGTCGCCTAAGTTTCCGGTTAGAACAATTACCCCGGCTAATATAAGCCATTGGATTAAAGTTAAGTTCGTTTCGTACCTCGATATAATATAGGCAGCTATTAAGGCAAAAACAAAGCCTCCTAAAGCACCTTCAATTGTTTTTTTAGGGGAAACCGATGGAAACAATTTTGTGCGTCCAAAGCTCTTCCCTACAAAATAAGCAAAACTGTCATTCACCCAAATTAAGATAAAGATACCCATTATTAAAATTTTTTCAAAACCGCCAGCGATATATGGGATCATCGTTAGAAAAATACAACCGCCACCGATATAGAGGAGCCCTATTAAAAATTTTTCTACAGGTTTAAAACTACGTTTCTTTTTAGAAAATAGGAAAAACAGCAAGAATATGCTTGTTAGTAAAGTGGGTAATAAAAGAATGTAGGCAAGCCAAGCGTCCTGAATAAGGTAAATATAGCTCCACCAAAGCGCTAAATAAGCGACAAAAATATAATACCCTTTAAGTTTTATGATACGTTTGTATTCAAATAAGCAGGCCAAGCCAAATGCCATAAATAAAAAATCGAAGGCGTCTGAATTTAGAAATACTGCAGACAATAATAGGACCACATAAATAACACCGGTAATTGATCTTTTAAAAATTTCTTTCATCTTATAAATCCTCCATCAAGATAAGATATAAGTTTTTAGAAGAGCTACCATAGGATAAAAAATCTTCTTCCTTTATATTAGATTGAAAATGTTTTATTGTTGTAATATTCGCAGGTATACTGCCCTGGTATTTATTTTTTATACTTTTTAAGCCATCACCTAATGAAGGTGTTAGTTGACTTGTTGTAGCATAAACAATAAAGTTTTCGGGCAACTCATTCATCTTTTTTTCTTTCAATTGATTTGATGAAATCAAAATGGAGCCATTTTGAGCAATTAGGTGCTCACAGGTTGTGAAGAATACAGTGCTGTTTTTTGGAGAGTTTGAAAATTTAATATGCTCATTCGAAAATTTCTCTTCCAACCTAGGGTCTATGGAGAAAAAGAAACTATTGCCCCAATCGTTCTCCATTACTATGTTTTGTATCGCAGAGGATACTTCAGCAGAAGAGTCGCAGTATAAAAATTTACCGCCATTTTTTTTAAAATAAATGGTAAACTTTTCGTCTATTGGTAGATCAAGTTCTGGCATATGAACTCCCCGATTTTTTTCGGAATAGTCAGAACTCTTTTTTTTACCGCCACCAAAAAGTTTACCAAAAATGCTCATTTATTATTTTAACACGTTATGTTATTATTCTTCTTCCTCAGAAATTGAAGAGGTGCGCTTTGCTTCTTCTTCATCTGCTAGAATATCCTTTGCAAAAGGCCTTTTTCCGAATATTTTTTCTAAATCGTCTTTAAAGATAACTTCTTTTTCTAATAAGCGTTCTGCTAACTCTGTAAGTTTGTCTTTATTTTTTTCTAAAAGATCTACTGCTCTTTTGTACTGTACTTCAATTAAGGTAGAAATTTCTTCATCAATTGTGTGAGCAGTTTGTTCGCTATACGGCTTAGAGAAGCCATACTCGTTCTGTCCAGAGGAATCGTAATAAGTAAGGTTTCCTATTTTGTCATTTAATCCATAAATAGTTACCATAGCTCTTGCCTGCTTGGTTACTTTTTCTAAATCGCTTAAGGCACCTGTAGAGATTTGATCAAAAATAACTTTTTCAGCAGCACGGCCACCTAGGGTCGCACACATTTCATCTTTCATTTGCTCTGGGCGTACAATTAGGCGTTCTTCTGGCAGATACCAAGCCGCTCCTAAAGATTGCCCTCTAGGCACTATTGTTACTTTTACAAGTGGAGCTGCATGTTCTAACATCCAACTTACAGTGGCATGTCCAGCTTCATGGAAAGCAATTGTTTTCTTTTCGCCTGGTGTTATTATTTTGTTTTTCTTTTCAAGACCACCTACAATTCTGTCAACCGCATCTAAGAAATCTTGCTTTGTAATTGCTTTTTTCTCTTTACGAGCAGCAATAAGGGCAGCTTCATTACATACGTTGGCAATATCTGCACCTGAAAAACCAGGGGTTTGTCTCGCTAAGAATTCCAAATCTAATGTCTCGGCTGTCTTTAAAGGCTTAACATGTACTTCAAATATTTCTCTTCGTTCTCTAATGTCTGGCAGATCCACATAAATTTGTCTGTCAAATCGACCGGCTCTCATTAAGGCTTTATCCAAGATGTCTGCACGGTTTGTTGCTGCCAATACAATTACATTGGTATTGGTGCCAAAACCATCCATTTCTGTTAACAATTGGTTTAGTGTGTTTTCTCGTTCATCATTAGAGCCTGTAAAATTATTCTTTCCACGTGCTCTACCAATGGCATCAATTTCATCAATAAAGATGATCGCAGGAGATTTGTCTTTTGCTTGTTTAAACAAATCACGTACCCTTGATGCACCTACACCTACAAACATCTCCACAAAATCTGATCCAGATAATGAAAAGAAAGGTACTTTGGCTTCACCTGCAACAGCTTTTGCTAGCAAAGTCTTCCCGGTCCCTGGAGGGCCTACTAATAGAGCTCCTTTTGGAATTTTACCACCCAAAGATGTATATTTTTCAGGATTTCTTAGGAATTCTACGATTTCTTCTACCTCCTCTTTGGCTCCTTCTAAACCTGCAACATCTTTAAAAGAAGTGCGAGTATCAGTTTTCTCATCAAAAAGCTTTGCTTTCGATTTTCCAATATTGAAAATCTGTCCTCCAGCACCGCCACCGCCGCCGCCAGACATCCTACGCATCATAAAGATCCATATGCCTATAATTAAAACAAAGGGTAGTAACGAAAATAAAAGGCTTTGGAAAGTATTGTCTTCAGTATCGCTATCAATGATTATGTCTATATTGTTTTCGTCTCTTGCCTCTTTAATCTCTTTTTCAAAAACCTCTAAAGATGCATAATTAACGATATAACTAGGAGACTCAGCTGGGTTTAATGAGAAACTCGGTGAAGAAACCGGTTTGTGTTCTTCCTTAGCTAAAGCTTCACCCGTTAAATAAACTTTTGCATAGCCGGCATTGGTTATCATCATTACCTTTTTTACATCACCCTTTTTGATGTATTCTAATAAATCTGAAGTTGTCTTTTTGTTTGTAGATGAAATACTATCACTACTTAAAAATTGAAATCCAATGATTACTACTATTAAAATTCCATAAATCCACCAAGAATTAAACTTTGGTTTCGTAGGTTTTGTATTATTTTCTTTTGCCATTTTTCTTTTTTACTGATTATAACTACTTTCAATTGCTGTAATTTTTGCATCTCCCCAAAGTCCTTCTATATCATAGAAATCTCTAATCTGTTTTTGGAAGACATGCACAACAACATTGATGTAGTCTAATAAAACCCATTCTGCATTTTCAGATCCCTCTATATGCCAAGGTTTATCATGTATTGCCTTACTAACTGTTTTTTGTATTGAATTTACAATCGCATTGACATGCGTGTTTGAAGTACCGTTACATACAATAAAGTAATCACAAACGGTATTTTCTATGTCCCTAAGGTCTAGTAAATTTATATCGTGTCCTTTAACGTCTTCTACTCCTTGTAAAATTAAAGCAATTAGCTCATCTGCACTAGCTTTCTTTTTTTGCATTCAAAAATTTTAGATTATACAAAGTTATTGTTTTTTTGTTTTCTTAACTATTGTTTTTAATATTAAGATTGTAGATTTTTGTAATAAACTACATATGCAGATAATCAAACTTAATGCCACCGACTCAACCAATGCCTATTTAAAGCAATTATTGCCAGATAACGCGCTGGAGGATTTTGCAGTTGTAGTTGCGGAGGAGCAATTGAAAGGACGTGGGCAAATGGGCACAAAATGGATTTCTGATAGTGGTAAAAACTTGACATTTAGCGTATTAAAAAAAGGAGAGTCACTGAGGGTTGCCAATCAGTTTGCATTAAACATGTGTACATCTCTAGCTATTTATGAAGCCTTATCTGCTCTTGGGGTTCCCAATTTGTCCGTAAAATGGCCTAACGACATTCTGTCAGCTAACTCTAAAATATGTGGCATTCTTATCGAAAACATTTTATTGGGTAGCAAAATAAAAACCTCCATCATAGGAATTGGGTTAAATGTGAATCAAACTTCATTTTATAATTTACCCGATGTGTCTTCTTTGCGGCTAGAAATGGGTGTGACTTTTGATCTGGATGAAGTTTTAAAGCTAATAATTGCAAAACTAAGAAAATATCTTACGAAGGAATTTTTATCACATACGGCCGAATTAACCAGTAAGTATGAAAAAATAATGTTTAGAATAGACAAGCCGTCTACTTTTAAAGATAAAGAAGGAAATTATTTTATGGGGTTTATTAAAGGAGTTTCCCCTAGCGGAAAACTAATAGTTATGCTAGAGGATCAACTTTTACAGGAATACGATTTAAAAGAAATCCAATTAATGTATTAAATCTTCCCTAAGTTTTTAGATAGTGTCTCTATGAAGTTTGTAATGGGCGACTTTACCATCATAGCCATCATTGCATTGAATTTGCCTTCAAAACTTAGAGTCACTTCGCTTTCTGTGTCTGATACGGCAAGAATGTCTGCCGTTAAGGTAAAAGGTAGTTTGTCACTTGCAGCGCCTAAAACTATTTTATTGTTAGGGTGTTGTTCTTTTAATTTTAATACAATCTCGGGCATCCCTTTTAAGGCAAAGAGGAATTTATCCGCACCTAGTACTTCAAACTTACTAATGTTTTCCGGCATTAATTTTTCAAAGTTTTTTATATCAATTAGAAAGTCAAAAACTTCTTTTTCGCTCTTGTTAATTGTTTTTTTTGGTGATTCTATGTGCATAATATTATGGTTTCCATGCTGCTGGGTTGGTTTTCCATTGCAGCAAAGTGTTTAATTGTTCTTCTTTTATATAATGGGTATCTGATGCTTGTTGTATTAAATTGCTATAATCACTAAGGGTGTGTAATTGTAGACTTTCGCTTTTAAAATTTTCATCTGCAACATTAAAACCATAGGTGAATATTGCAACCATTCCTTTTACATTGGCTCCTGCTTCTTTCAGCGCCTTTACTGCATTTAAGCTGCTTTTTCCCGTGCTAATTAAATCTTCAATAACCACAACGTTTTGGTTGGGAGTTAGTTGCCCTTCTATTTGGTTTTGTCTGCCGTGCGATTTTGGTTCAGGTCTAACATAGATAAAAGGTAGTCCTAAATATTCCGCAACAAGCATACCAATGCCAATTGCGCCAGTGGCTACCCCAGCAATTACATCTGGTTTGCCATAGAGCAGCTCTACTTGCTTGGCTAACTGTTCTCTAACGTAATTTCTAATTGTAGGATACGATAGAATAATTCTATTATCACAATAGATTGGAGATTTCCATCCAGAAGCCCATGTAAAAGGATTTTCTGGTTTCAACTTAATTGCATTAATTTGCAATAAAAGTTCGGCTGTTTTTTTTGCAGTGTCTTTATTTAAAACCATAACACAAATGTATAAAGTTTTTGTGAATGAATTGCCCTTGATTTTAACAAATAAACTCTCGGACATTGCAGATAATAAATATTTTTTGTTGAACGAGCAGGCAATTAACGATGCTATTAAGGCTTTGACTAAGAATAAACTGTCCAAGGCATATATCTATCACCCTAATAAAGAGGAGATTTTAAAGAAGTTCTCAAAAAAGATACCCATCGTTGTAGCTGCAGGAGGAGTGGTTACCAATAAAGATGGGAAGGTGCTTTTTATTTATAGAAATAATAAATGGGATTTACCAAAAGGGAAAATAGATCAGGGGGAAACAATAGAGGAGTGTGCGCTTCGGGAAGTAGAAGAGGAGACTGGTGTGAAAGGCTTAAAGATTGAAAACTATTTAAAAACTACCTATCATATTTTTAAACGGAACGGCAAACAAAAACTTAAGGAAGTACATTGGTTTGCTATGAAAACTTCGTACAAAGGAGAACTCACGGGTCAATTGGATGAAGGTATTCAAAAAGTGAAATGGAAAGGCCCGAGTAAAATAGCAAAGGCATTGGAAAATTCCTATGCCAATATTAAAGTTTTGTTTGACGAGTAGTTTCTAGTTTTTCAGAATTCTAAATATAGGGTATTGTAAATGTGCTTTTTCATAATACTCCGATTTTTTATGAATCCAGTCCAATTGCGCATACCAATTGTTTGTAAAGCTTTTGTCTAATTGTTTTTTATGTTCAAATTCTAATTTTAGCCCTGGGTTGTCTTGGAGTAACTGCATGGCGATATCTTCAAAAACATAGGGAGAAAAACCTTCTTTTTGTTGTAGAATAGTGTCAAAAAAATTCCAATTAAAAAAAGAGTCTATTGCCGATGGTTCTAATGTTTCTAGCAAATAGCGAATGCCATCTTGGTTTGTTGGTACAAGATAATCACCCTTGTAAAAATGTACGCTTTTAGTCGTAGTAGTTACGCTAGTGTTGCTGTGTGGATAATGTCCTTCATAAGCGGTTTTGCGCGTCTGATAGTCTTCAATCTTATAAGACTCTACATTAATAATGGTATCCTTGTCTAGTGTTTTATAGCTTATGTTGTTCCTGTCTAGGAAGGGGATTATTTTTTGCCATCCCCTAGGAATTATATAGGCGCTTGGTATGCGAATGCTATCTGTGGCTTTCATGTAGTTTTTATAAACGACTTCCTTGGTAAACGGTCTTGTTTTGTCGTATTTTAAACGTTTTAAACCTGTAACTTCACTAGTAATTTGATCTGCTTCATATCCTTTAAAGTTTAGGGTTGATGTCTTTGTTGTGTCGATCGTATAGTGAAGCGGGTAGCTTTCTTTAGTTTTGTATTCAGCAAAAGCAGCTTGACGTAATTCTTTTATTTTCTTACCATCCTTTTCGGTGATATCTATCATTTTCTGCATTAAAAAGTAAGTGCCTAAAACGCGTTGTTTGTAGGGTTTTAGCATGTGCGTTTCTACCATCATGCCTAAGGTGTTCCACAAGGTAGTATAGCCAGTTGAATATCTTGGGTAGTCCATAAATTGAGAAAAGCCTTCTTCAGGAACACTGTTAAAAACATTCACATAAGGCGTTATGCTCCAGTCTATCTCTTCTAGGGATGTCTCTAGAGTAGGCATCATTTGGGTATGAAGGTAGGCTCCTAATTTGCCTCCTAGTTTGTTGTGCTGTGTAAATAAATGGGTTAGGGTGTATTGGTAGTCAGCACCATTGCTTACGTGATTATCTATAAAAACATCGGGATTGGTTAAGTGAAAGATTTTGGCAAATGTTTGGGCATTTTTGGTGTCACTTTTTATAAAATCTCTGTTTAGGTCGTAGTTCTGGGCATTGCCTCTAAAACCATAATTTTTTGGGCCATTTTGATTGGTTCTAGAAGTGGCATTCCTATTTAATGCGCCACCAACATTATATATAGGAATCGTTGTTATAATAGTATTCTTTGGTGCTTTTATATGATGTATCCCTAAATCTCTAAACAACAACATAGTGGCGTCAATACCATCACTTTCACCCGGGTGAATGCCATTGTTTATTAAAATAACCGTTTTTTCTTTGCTGATTTTTTTGAAATTGAATTCTCTTGTTGGGTTGTAGGTGACCAAGTGTAGTGGAAAGCCACTGTCTGACTCTCCTATGGTTTGTATGTTTATTTCAGGCAATTCATTTGCTAGTTTGGTGTAGTACGCTATGACCTCTGGGTAGGTTGGCGTTTCTAATCCCTGAGAAATTTCAAAAAAAGTTTGAAAATCTTTTTGCTTTTTCTGGGTTTCCTGGGTACAAGCCGTAAGCAGAAGGAGGCAGAAAAGGTAAATACTATTTTTCATCTATTGTCTTTCTTTATTTAACCCTAACTGTGTCTGGTACTAATACGGTATAATCGCCATTGTTCCGGATAACATCGCGAACAATGGAAGAACTGATATATGATTTTCCAGATGATGTTAGTAAGAATACGGTTTCTATTTCTGATAATTTTCTATTGGTATGTGCAATTGCTTTTTCAAATTCAAAATCAGCCGGATTGCGCAAGCCTCTGAGTATGAAATTAGCCTTCATTTTTTTGCAAAAATCAATAGTAAGGCCTTCGTAGGTCATCACTTTAATTTTAGGTTCATCTTTGTATGCTGCTTTTATAAATTTCATTCTTTTTTCTAATGAAAACATATATTTTTTATCGGCATTAATACCTATGGCGATAATCACTTCATCAAAAAGAGTAATTCCTCTATTTATAATATCGGTGTGACCTAAGGTTAGCGGATCAAAAGAACCAGGAAAAATAGCACGTTTCATGTGTTGTGTTTGTTTTGACTTGAGTTTATAAAGGGTAATGCAATTCTTACTGTTTAAAGTTAACTAAATTATCTTAAAGCCTCTTTAATAGCACTGTCAAACAATTGCGCAAGAGATATTCCTGCCGCGGCTGCTTGTTGTGGTAAAATACTTTCTTCTGTTAACCCAGGGGTCGTATTCATTTCTAACATGTAGGGTTCATTGTCTACAAAAATAAATTCACTTCTAGAGTATCCCTTCATTTTTAGGATTTCGTACACACGCTTGGCAATATTGCTCACTTTTTCTTCTTGTTCTTTGGAAATTCTCGCGGGTGTAATTTCTTGAGATTTGCCTTCGTATTTGGCTTCGTAATCAAAGAAATCGTTCTCAGTTACAATTTCTGTGATAGGCAATACTTTGGTTTTGCCTTGGTAGGTAATAACTCCTACGGAAACTTCTGTGCCATCTAAAAAAGCTTCAATAATGATTTCATCATCGGCTTCATACGCATTTTCAATAGCTGGTAGTAAGGCTTCTTTGGTGTGTACTTTAGAAATGCCAAAGCTACTACCTGCCTTATTGGCTTTTACAAAACAAGGTAATCCAAGTTTGCTAATAATTGCATCTTCGTTTACAGCATCACCTTTGTTAAGGTAATACGATTTTGCAGATGCTATGCCGTAAGGCTTTAGAACACTGAGTAAATCTCTTTTGTTGAAGGTTAAAGCTGCCTGGTAAAAATTACAAGCTGTTTGTGGAAGTCCTACCAATTCAAAATAGGCTTGCAAATACCCGTCCTCACCTGGTGTACCATGAATGGCATTAAAAATACAGTCGAACTTTAGTTTTTTTCCATCAATTACAATTGAAAAATCACTTTTATCCACAGCTTGTTCATTTTCATTGGCATCTACATATACCCATTTGTCTTTAAAAATGTGAATCTTGTACTTGTTATAGGTTGCATCATCTAGAAATTTATAGACAACGTTTCCGCTTTTTAGGGATATATTATACTCCTTGGAGTAGCCACCCATAATTATGGCAATATTTTTTTTCATGGCAATTTTGATTCAATATAATGATGGTAACAAATATCATTTTTTTAAATTAAAGAAAAAAGGATAGGGTTTTATATATTTGTACGATATTTCTATAATTATGCGAAATTTTTTCAACTTCATAAAAAGTAAATCATTTATTATACAATTGGGGCTAGCCCTTATGGTTGTCTTGGTATTGGTTTTTGTAATTTTACAATGGTTAAAATCTACCACCAACCATGGGGAATTTGTGGAGGTGCCGGATTTTTCCAAAATGACAGTTTCTCAAATGAAACACGAAGTAGATAAGGCGGGACTGAGGTCTCATGTATTGGATTCAGCCAATTACAACCCTAGTTTTCCTCGATTTTCTATTATTGAGCAGAATCCACCAGCTGGGAATAAGGTAAAAAAGAATAGAAAGATTTACTTTACAGTAAATCCGTCCGGATATAAAAAAGTATCCGTACCACAGGTGATTCAGAAAACCAAAAGAAATGCTACCTCCATGTTGTTGGCAGTTGGTTTAGACGAGCCAAAAATTACCTATGTAGATAATATTGGAAAGGATATGGTTCTTGGTATAAAGTATATGGGCAAGAATGTAAAACCAGGCGATAAATTACCAAAGACTTCTAAGGTAGAATTGGTTTGTGGTAACGGTAATCGATAAGACTAAAAGGCATATATTTTTATGAGTGAACAACTGGGTCCAGAGCCTAATGACGAGGAACTTTATGAGCATCATAAAGTAGTTGCATCTAAAGGACAAGAGCCTTTACGTGTTGACAAATTTTTAATGAATTTTATTGAAAATGCAACACGTAATCAGATACAAAAGGCAGCTAAAGATGGTCATATTTGGGTGAATAATGTAGTTGTAAAGCAGAACTACAAAGTAAAAGCAGGTGATGATATTCGCGTGATGTTTACCCATCCACCATATGAGTTTTTATTACAGGCAGAAGATATTCCCATAGATGTTGTTTATGAGGATGAAGTTCTTATGGTTGTAAATAAACCACCAGGAATGGTTGTGCATCCAGGGCACGGTAATTATTCGGGTACCTTAATTAATGCCTTGTTACATCATTGTAAGGATTTGCCAAACAATACTAGCGATAGGCCAGGACTGGTACATCGAATAGATAAAGACACTTCTGGGCTTTTAGTTATTGCAAAGACTGAAGCGGCAATGACATTTTTGGCAAAACAGTTTTTTGACAAAACATCAGAAAGGGAATATATAGCTATTGTTTGGGGTAATGTAGAGGACGATGAAGGAACAATAGAGGGGCATTTAGGAAGGCACCCGAAGAACAGATTGCAGATGCATGTATATCCAGAAGGCGACGAAGGTAAAGAAGCAATTACGCATTATAAGGTGGTAGACCGTTTGGGCTATGTCACTGTTGTTTCTTGTAAATTGGAAACCGGTAGAACGCACCAAATACGGGTGCATATGAAGTATATTGGTCACACCATTTTTAATGATGAGCGGTACGGAGGGGAGCGTATTTTAAAAGGAACCACCTTTACAAAATACAAGCAATTTGTGGAAAATACGTTTAAGATTTTGCCCAGACAGGCACTACATGCTAAAACCTTAGGTTTTGTGCATCCAGTTACTAAGGAGTTTATGCGATTTGATTCAGAGCTTCCAGAAGATATGGCTAATGCTATTGAAAAATGGAAGCATTATGCGAAGCATATAGAGTAGTTTAATTGGCGTATGCCTTAGATATCAATTTTAACAATAGCGCTATTGAAAACTCTTTTGCAGTATTGTGAGTTTTCATAAAAATCATTCCTATTTTTAGCTCAAATTAGATAAAAATGAAGATTGTAATTTCTCCAGCAAAATCATTGGATTTTGAAACTACATTGCCGACACAAAAGTATACGCAACCTCAATTTTTAGAAGAGGCGGCTAAATTAAACGCTATTTTAAAAAAGAAAACTCCAAAAGCCTTGTCAGCCTTAATGGGGATTTCAGATAATCTAGCACAGTTAAATTGGCAACGGAATCAAGAATTTACCACACCATTTACACCGGATATCGCGAGGCCAGCAATTTATGCTTTTAATGGCGATGTATACCAAGGGTTAGATGCCTACACCATTCCGGAACAGAAGTTAGATGATTTACAAGATAAACTTAGAATTTTATCTGGGCTTTACGGAATTTTAAAGCCTTTGGATTTAATGATGCCGTATCGGTTAGAAATGGGTACGCAACTTAAGGTTGTCAAAAAAAAGAACCTACACGAATTCTGGAAAAAGACACTTACACAACACCTAAATGATGAATTGGAAGATGAAGAGGTTTTTGTAAACTTAGCAAGTAATGAATATTTTGGTGCGGTTGATGTCAAAAAATTAAAAGTACCAGTGATTACACCTGTTTTTAAAGATTGGAAAAATGACAAACTTAAGGTGATAAGTTTTTTCGCTAAGAAAGCTAGGGGTGCTATGGTGCGTTATATTATAGATAGTAATGCAGCAAACTTGGATGATCTTAAAAAGTTTGATGTTGATGGCTACGCGTTTAGTGAAGCCCATACGGTAAAAGAGAACATGCCTGTTTTTGTAAGATAATAATAGTGTCAAAAAATCGTTTCATAGATAGAAGTTAATTGTATGTGTGCTATGAGAAAGTTAATGTTTTTGCCGGTTTTGTTACTTGCCTTGTGTTTTGGTTGTGAAGACCGGGATGATAATTTAAATGCTGTAAACCTTAGAATTAAAAACTTGAGTGATGTAACTTTTACAAGGGTTCAAGTAGGAGCAGATGATAAAATTCATACCAATATCGCTGCAGGCGACTTCTCGGATTACCTGGAATATGAAGAAGAAACCTATAAATATGCCTACATCAATATACTGGCAGAAGGCAACACCTATACGTTACAGCCTATTGATTTTGTGGGTGAAACACCTTTACCTATTGGTTTTTATACCTATGAGTTAAGTTTTAGGGAAGACAATAGCGTAGTGCTTACCTTTGTCGCCGATTAATTCTGACTTTGTTTTTGAATATTCTCCGTAATCTTTATAGCTAAAAGCCGTCTTTTTTCTTGGAGAATTTTTAACTCTTCATCAAGACGTATTCGTTTTTTTTCTAATTCGGAAGCTTCTGATATTAGCAATTGTTGATTGGTAGAAATGTCTTCATTGGTAGCGGAGGCCGAGGAATTCAATGTAAATGCGTCCAAGGCTGTGATTGTGTTTTCTACATTTTTTAAGGCGAGTTTTGAATAATGCCTGCCTAAATCCCAATCTTTAGGCGTGGCCGCTTTTTCTAAATTCGTAATGCCATTTAATACTGCGTTTACGGCGTCCTTGCAGTCGCACTCTTTCATCTGCTTCTTTGTTTTTTCTAAGGCAATTAAACTTTTTTCGGCATAGTATTTCTGATGATCAAAATTATCTGCTTTTAAAGCTTTTTTCGCGTAATTAAGAGCATAAGAACTGGAGGAGTATGCGCTATCGCAATTGGAATTCGTATAAAATAATGTGGTTAAAAAAAAGAAGGACAGATAAACAGTGCTTTTTAGCATAATAAAAGTTAATGATTTGTAAAACTTGGGTGGCTAAAATGCTACTTTTTTACACCATATAAAAACCAATGTGGTGAACCAATTGGAATACGTGGTGTATCGGCTAATTTATAATGTTAAGGTGGTATTTCTCCTGTTAATGAATTGGAAAGGAATGTTTTTATTTCTTTTTTCCTACATTAATCTTTTCTTCAATTGTTGGTTTCCTTTTTAATTTACGCTTTCTTCTAGCGCCATAGGTTCCATTAATTATTTTTCCTCTTTTAGATTTTTTATCTCCTTTTCCCATGCTTTGTAATTTTTTAAATAAAGTACGATTTTTTAAAAGAAAAATCTAATTTTTAGTGTTCTTTCTGGTTTTAAATAATTAATATTAATTGTTGGAATTCTATTTTCTGAATTGAATAGTTACGCTTTTGTGGCTAAAGGGTTATTCTTGATACAAAATAGTAGCATTTTGTAAAGTTTTAATATTGTTAAAAAGAGTTATATGGAGTACATTTGAGCATCTAGAATATAAAGTATTGCTTTTATTGTTTTAGCAAAAAAAACTAACAAATTACTACAGATGAAAATTAATAAGGTTTTAGTAGCAAACAGAGGTGAAATTGCAATTCGTATTTTTAGAGCTTGTGTAGAAATAGGCATTAAAACTGTTGGTATATACACCTATGAAGATCGGTATTCATTGCATAGATATAAGGCGGATGAATGTTATCAAATTGGGGAAGACAATGAGCCATTAAAACCCTATTTAAATATCGATGCTATAATACAAGTAGCAAAAGATAATGGTGTAGATGCCATACATCCGGGGTATGGGTTTTTGTCAGAAAATGCAGAATTTGCACAAAAATGTGAGGATAATGATATTATTTTTGTTGGGCCTAAAGTATCAGTATTAAAATCCCTGGGTGATAAAATTACTGCTAAAGAAGTTGCGGTTGCCAATCATATTCCAATTATACAAAGTAGTGATATAGATCTGTCTAGCCTAGAAGTTGCTATTACTGAAGCGAAAAGAATAGGCTATCCCTTGATGTTAAAAGCTGCATCGGGTGGTGGTGGTCGCGGGATGCGAGTTATCCGTACAGAAGAGGAATTGGAAAAAGCATTTCCTGAAGCAAAAAGAGAATCCTTAAATGCCTTTGGTGACGATACGGTTTTTCTTGAAAAATTTGTAGAAAATCCAAAACATATAGAAGTACAGATTGTCGCAGATATGCATGGCAATATGGTGCATTTGTACGAGCGCGATTGCTCTGTTCAAAGACGTTATCAAAAAGTAATTGAATTTGCTCCTTCCATTGGGTTGCCTCAAGAAACAAGAGATAGTTTGTATAAATATGCATTAGATATTTGTAAGGCGGTAAATTATAATAATATAGGTACCGTTGAGTTTTTGGTAGATGATGATGGCAGTATTTATTTTATCGAGGTTAATCCTAGAATACAAGTTGAGCATACCGTTACAGAAATGATTACCAATATAGATTTGGTAAAAGCACAGTTATTTATTGCTGGCGGTTATAAACTAGCAGACAAACAAATAAAAATACAGGATCAAGAGTCTGTAAAAATAACAGGGTATGCATTGCAATGCAGAATCACTACAGAAGATCCTGCTAATGATTTTAAGCCAGATTACGGTGTTGTAACTACGTATAGAAGTGCTTCAGGTTTTGGTATTCGTTTAGATGCAGGTAGTATTTATCAAGGCGTTAGTATTTCACCTTTCTTTGATTCTATGTTGGTTAAGGTTTCTGCTACAAGTAGAACTTTAGATGGTGCTTGCCGTAAGATGCGTAGAGCATTGGCAGAGTTCCGTATAAGAGGTGTACAAAGCAATATGGCGTTTTTAGATAATATTCTAAAACATCAAACTTTTAGAGATGGTAAGGTTACGGTAAATTTTATAAAGGACGAACCTTCGCTGTTTGAGTTTGTAGAGCCAAGAAACCGTGCTAATAAATTAATTGGGTATTTGGGAGAAACTATTGTTAATGGTAACCCAGATGTTAAAAAGAAAGATTCAAACCATGTGTTCTCTAAGCCAAAGGTACCTTCGTTTGAGAAAATGAGTTCGTACCCAAAAGGGACTAAAGATTTATTAACTGAATTAGGTCCCGAAGGTTTTTCAACGTGGTTAAAAAATGAGAAAAAGGTACATTTTACAGACACTACAATGCGAGACGGCCACCAAAGTTTGTTGGCAACCCGCATGCGTACTATAGATATGTTGAAAGTGTCTGAAGGCTATGCCAAAAACTTCCCTGAAATTTTTAGTATGGAAGTTTGGGGAGGTGCAACCTTTGATGTTTGCTTGCGTTTTTTGCAAGAAAATCCTTGGGAGCGTTTGGCATTGCTGCGCAAATCAATGCCTAATGTGATGTTGCAGATGCTTATTCGTGGCTCTAATGGTGTGGGGTATACAGCCTATCCAGATAATCTAATCGAAAAATTTGTAGAGAAATCTTGGGAAACGGGAGTAGATGTTTTCCGTATTTTTGATTCCCTCAACTGGATGAAATCCATTGCACCTTGTATAGAACATGTTCGTACTAGAACAGGTGGTTTGGCCGAAGGTTCTATTTGTTATACTGGTGATATTTTAGATCCTAATAAGACCAAATACAACCTAAAGTATTATATTCAATTAGCCAAGGATATAGAAAATGCTGGGGCTCATATTTTAGGTGTAAAAGATATGGCAGGTTTGTTAAAGCCAAATGCAGCATTTGAGCTAATATCTGCCTTAAAATCAGAAATAAACATCCCAATACACTTACATACCCACGATACCTCTTCCATTCAGGCGGCTATGTATTTAAAAGCAATAGAAGCAGGTGTAGATGTGGTTGATGTTGCTCTTGGAGGATTATCAGGTTTAACATCACAACCTAATTTTAACTCTGTGGTAGAAATGTTGCGTTTTCACGAGCGTGAAAATAAACTAAACACGGAGAAGCTAGCAGAATACTCCAACTATTGGGAAACAGTACGGAATTACTATTATACATTTGAATCTGGGCTTAAGTCAGGAACAGGAGAAGTGTATAGTCATGAAATTCCAGGCGGACAATATTCGAACCTTAAAGGACAAGCAATTGCACTTGGTTTGGAAGATAAATTCCCAGAGGTTACTAAAATGTATGGTGAGGTAAACCAGTTATTTGGAGATATTGTTAAAGTAACCCCAAGTTCTAAAGTTGTGGGTGATATGGCGCAATATATGATTAGCAATAGTTTAACCGTTAAGGATGTTTTAGAAAAGGGGGATACTATTTCCTTTCCTCAATCTGTCATTAGCTTCTTTAAAGGAGATCTAGGTCAGCCAGTTGGAGGATTTCCAAAAGAACTTCAAAAATTAATTTTAAAAGATCAAGTACCGTATACAGAAAGACCCAATGCACATTTAGAGCCCATTGATTTTGAGAAAGAACTCAAGGCTTTTAAACGCAAGTTCAACAAGGGTATGGGTAGAGATTTAGAAATTACAGACTTTTTGTCTTACAAATTGTATCCTAAGGTATTTACAGATGCCTATAACAGCCATGTTAAGTATGGTAATGTAATGAACATACCAACTAAAAATTTCTTTTATGGTATGGACATAGGGGAAGAAATTATTGTAGAGCTAGATAAGGGTAAAAATGTTTTAATCTCCTTAATGTTAAAAGGGGAACCCGATGAAAATGGGTATGTAAGTATCTATTTTAAAATTAACGGACAATTGCGTAACGTAATGGTAAAAGATACTTCTGTTAAAGTAATAAAGGCTGAAAATGTTAAAGCGGATGCCGATAATCCTAAAGAAATTGGTGCTCCTTTACAAGGCTTGTTGTCTAGTGTATTGGTTAAGAAAGGACAAGAAGTTAAAAAGAACCAGCCGTTGTTTGTAATTGAAGCCATGAAGATGGAAACAACAGTTACGGCAACTGCGGAGGGAGTGGTAGATAGAATACAGTTGGCAGGAGGGTCTTTGGTAAACTCAGATGATTTGGTCTTAACTTTGAAATAAATTTTAAAAAAGATTTTTAATTAAAAGTAGAATAGCTGGGTATATGAAGGAGTTACAAAGATTAGAGGAGTTTAAAAAATCAGTATATAATAAGTTTAATGTATACAATAGCCTATTTTTAAACTTACCGTATCGGAATATTGAAAATGTAGGTATGGTTATACCACTGATGCTAGATCAATGCCAAAAAGGTCTAAAGTCTGGTAAAAGCCCGCAAGAAATATTAGAATCTTTTTTTCAAAATTATGTGGATATTGCATCAGAAGAGGAACGTATTAATTTTATGTTTCGCATTATTCAATATGTAGAGAGACAAGTGGTTTTGTATGATAGCGTAGAAGATGCAGCATTTCCAAAATTATATAAACATAGTAACAACTTAACGATTAAAGATTATTTTGAGTTGGTTGATAAGAATAAAAGTTGGGATAAAATTTCTGAGCAATTGTCTTCATTTAGTGCTCGTTTAGTTTTAACTGCTCATCCAACACAATTTTATACACCTGCAGTCTTGGATATTATTTCAGAACTGAGAACCTTGATATTAGATAATAAAATTGATGATATTGATGTGACTTTGCAGCAATTAGGGTTAACTTCTCTTATAAACTCTAAAAAACCAACACCTTTGGATGAAGCAAAAAATATCATTTATATTTTACGTAACGTCTATTATGAAGCTGTTGGAGAATTATATGCGTATTTAAAAAGAAATATCAATAATTCAGAATTTGAAAATTACAATATAATGAAACTGGGTTTCTGGCCTGGAGGAGACCGAGATGGAAACCCTTTTGTAACTGCTGATATTACTAGTAAGGTAGCAGATGAGTTGCGAATTACGTTAATGAAATGTTACTATAATGATTTAAAAAAATTGCAGAAAAAATTAACTTTTACAGATATACAAATATTCATTAATGAGTTACGGTCTAATCTATATGCAGCTATGTTTAATCCAGCCAAGCAGGTTGGATATACTGATATTATAGGTCCGTTAGAAAAAATCAGAAAAATTTTAATTGCGAAGTATCATAAACTGTATTTAACGGAATTGGATTACTTTATGGATAAGGTTAAAATTTTTAAAACACATTTTGCAACTTTAGATATTAGACAAGACCATAGTATTCACACTAAGGTTATAGCAGCTGTTTTGCAAAAAAATGGTATTATTAAAGAAGATTTGTCTGAACTTGATACAGCTACCCTGGTGGATATTTTACTTCATAAAGAATTAAAATTAAACGCTGATAATTATGAGGATATTATCAAAGACACTATTGTAAATATTTCACAATTAAAGGAAATCCAGCAAAAGAATGGGGAAGAGGGTTGTAATAGGTATGTAATTAGTAATTCTGAAGACATTTTTTCAGTGCTCTTTGTTTATGGGTTATTTAGATGGTGTGGTTGGAATTCAGATGCCATTACTTTTGATATTGTTCCACTTTTTGAAACAATGATTGGAATGGATAGGTCCGAGAAGATTATGCAAGAATTGTTTAGTATGCCAGCCTATAGGGCACACGTAAAGCAAAGGGCAGAAACGCAAACTATGATGCTTGGATTTTCTGATGGCACAAAAGATGGTGGCTATTTAAAAGCAAATTGGTCTATTATCGAAACTAAAGAAAGTTTGTCAAAAGTATGTGCTAACCATACTATTAAAGCAATATTTTTTGATGGTCGAGGTGGACCACCAGCACGTGGAGGCGGAAAAACACATCGCTTTTACGCAGCTCAAACAAAAGATATAGCTAATAACGAAATTCAGTTAACAATTCAAGGACAAACAATTACGAGTACGTACGGTACCAAGGAGCAATTTATTTACAATTGCGAACAGTTGCTAACAGCTGGTTTGTCAAATAACCTTTTTGGAGAAAAGAATGTCATTCCTGATGCGTCAAGAAAATTAATAGAAGAACTATCAGAATTAAGTTTTGAAAAATACGACAACTTAAAACATCACCCTAAGTTTATGTCCTATTTAGAAAATATGAGTACCCTTAAGTATTATACAAAGGCAAATATTGGCAGTAGGCCTGGAAAGCGGGGGAATAAAGCTAAATTAGAACTAACAGATCTTAGAGCAATTTCATTTGTTGGCTCTTGGAGTCAATTAAAACAGAATGTACCTGGGTATTTTGGATTGGGAACAGCACTTAAAACAATGAAAGATCGAGGTAGAATAGATGAAATAAAAGGGTTGTATGAAAATGTACCAATTTTTAGAGCACTAATGTCTAATAGTATGATGGCCTTATCTAAATGTTATTTTGAACTTACTTCCTATATGAAAGAAGATGCTGAGTACGGTGCGTTTTGGACAATTCTAAAGCAAGAATATGACCTGTCTAAAGAAATGTTGTTAGAGATTTCAGGAATGGAAATTTTGATGGAAAAAGAACATATTTCTAGAGAATCGATTAAAATTAGGGAGAATATAGTACTTCCGCTTTTGGTTATTCAACAATATGCACTACAAAAAATAGGTATGAATTCTGAATATAAAGAACTTTACGAGAAAATAGTTACACGTTCCCTTTATGGTAATATTAATGCTAGTCGTAATTCAGCATAGAAAAGGGTCTTCCGTAAGGTTGTTCGTATAGTAAAACGTTAATAATTTATTTATATGTTATATTACTATTTTGTCATTGTTCTTCAGGCGTATTGCATTTACGATTGTTATACAAAACGAAACGATTATTACTGGTATTTTATAATTTTCTTTATCCCACTTTTTGGAGGTATTGTGTATTTGTTTACCCAGGTTTATCAAAAAACAGATGTACATAAGGTTCAGGAGAATGTAATGACCGTTGTAAACCCGACGAAGAAAATTACGGATTTAGAAAAGAAATTTCATTTTGCAGAGACCTTTGAAAATCAAACGGCTCTTGCAGATGCATTCCTAGAATCTCAGCACTATGACAAAGCTATTGAACACTACAGAGAAGCCTTGAATAAGGGTTTTCAGAATGATTTTTATACCATAACCAAATTGGTGGAGGCGTATTACAAAACTTCTCAATTTAACGAAGCCATAGCTTGGGCCGAAAAAATTAAAAACGACACCAAATTTAGAAAATCTAAAGCGCTCTTTTTTTATGGGCTTTCCTTGGAGAAAATAGGAGAGATTGCCATAGCAGAAACTTTGTTGCAAAAGTTTGATGCTCCTTTTAGTAATTATCAAGAACGCTTGGTGTTGGCGCAGTTTTATAGGCGTCATACTAAGATTGATGCAGCTAAAGGTGTATTAAATGACATGCTGCTGGAGGCAGAACAAATGACAAAACAAACACGGAATACCACAAGAGCCATACTAAAAAATGTAAAAGAAGAATTAATAGCATTGCAATGATTTTTTACCTTTAACCAACAACCAACAATTAATTTGTTCCATCACAGCCATCCCTATCAACCTTTTTTATATCCAGAAGCGACAAAGCTTATTGTAGGTACTTTGCCACCACCACGCTTTACTAGTGGTCACCTAAAAGAGAGGGATGTCGATTTTTGTTATGGTAGTAGCGACGGTCAATTGTGGCCAATTTTGGATAGAATTTTCAACCTTAATCTCAGGTTTGAAACCACAGCTTTCGCCATTCAACAGCGAAAGGATTTTTTAAGGGAACGAAAAATTGGAATTTGTGATATCGTCGCAAGTGCAGAGCGCACAAAAATTGATGCCTCAGATCTGGGAATGCAGAACATCATCCTCAGGGATCTCATTGGGTATTTAAAAAATTATCCAAATGTAAATACACTCCTATTTACAGGAGGTAATAGTAAAAACGGTCCAGAGTACTTTTTTAGAAATCATTTAAAAGAGTATCAGCTGAAACTCAATAAAGTTTCCAATAGCGTGCCTCGTATCCATTCCTTTAAACTAAATGATAGGATTATAAAAACAGTGTCATTAACGGCGCCCTCGGGAGCAGCCAACAGGGCTATAGGTAGTATGGATACTTATAAGTTGTTAAAAAGGAAAAACCCGAAATTCAATACAATTGATTTTCGGGTACTGCAGTATGCTGAGTTTTTTTAAGGATAATTATCCTAATTTTTAGAATGGATGTGCTTAGAAACGGTAACCGATGCTTAAACCTGCACGTACTCCTGCCCAAGGTCCTGAAATTAGAATTTCAGCACCATTTGCGTTAACATTATTTTCGATATCTACAAGTGGAATGTCAATATCGTTAAGAGTATCTCGTAAAGCATCTTGTTCTGTTTGAGATAAAGTTTCTGATGAAACACCTGTTAAATCTCCATCACTTGTTCCGTAATGCGGACCCATTATCCACCAATCCAAAACAATACTTTTGCCTAAATTAAATTGAGATCCAATTAATAACCCAAATGAATTTGCTTTTAGGGTACCGTTTGTACTTAATGACGCGGTGCCGCCACCGTCTATATCGTATTCAAAGCTTATATTATCAAAAGT
Organism: Cellulophaga sp. F20128; assembly: GCF_023015805.1. Taxonomy (GTDB): domain Bacteria; phylum Bacteroidota; class Bacteroidia; order Flavobacteriales; family Flavobacteriaceae; genus Cellulophaga. Next base: position 17,342 of record NZ_JALKBA010000019.1, on the reverse strand, counting down.
ATATTTGGAGGCTCTAAAAAATGGAGCCAAATAAAACCCTTTTCCAAATCCTTTTTTTCCAGTGTAAATACGTATTTCTGGTGTAAAACTAGTGTAGCCTATGTTACCATTGTCAATTATATTAATTAAATCTGGATCGTCATCCGCTAAATTTTTAATGGTATTCCCAAAAGGGATCCCATCTTTAGGAATAGTTGCATAAGATATACCTACAGAAAAAGTTTTGTTTAAAATTCTTTCATATTGAAATTGATAATTTCCAAAAGCCAAACTTGTTAAACTTAATTTAACTATATTTTTTTTGTTTTGGTACTCTAAAGGTTGTTGGTCTTGGTCTTTTGAGGTGGTTTCAATTTCCTGCGCAATTCCTAAAGTAGAAATACATGCGAATGCAATAGCTAGTACGGTTTGTCTTTTCATTTTCATAAATTATTATTTTTGGTTAATTATGTAAACGATCTCAGCGAATATTTATTGCTATTGCATCTATTTAAGTATAATACAATGCTGTATAGTAGGTTGGGTGTTTTTTTTAGACAAAAAAAGCCCTAAGTGCTTGCTGTAGCATTTAGGGCTTTTTCATAATAGTAAATATTACTTTTTATTTTGCTGCTTTTTAATGGTGTCAGCATCAATATCAAACTTATTTGTTCTTTGACCTGTATTCCCAGTTGGGTTTGTAGGGGTTGTTTGTTTTACTTTTCTTTTTAATCTCTTATCATCTATAATTCCCATATAATTGTTTTTTTAGGTTAAGCAATAATATAAGGGTTTATTACTAAAAAGAGCGTTAAAGAAGTTGTAAGCCTTTGTTAAGGCTTGTTAATTAGAGTTTTTAGTATTTAATGCTAAAGTGTAAAAAGGGACGATGACATTCTTTACTTTTTGTTAGTTTTGCAATCTTTAAAACAACCCTATGATTACAGTAGATAATATTGCAGTAGAATTTAATGGAGCTACATTGTTTGGTGGTGTAAATTTTGTAATTAATGAGAATGACAAGATAGCTTTAATGGGTAAAAATGGAGCTGGTAAATCTACAATGATGAAAATTGTTGCAGGCCAACAATCTGCCACTCGCGGCAAAGTTAGTTGTCCTAAAGATACTGTCATTGCCTACTTACCACAACATTTATTAACCGAAGATAATTGCACGGTAATGGAAGAGGCTGCTAAGGCCTTTGCTCATGTTTTTGTGATGAGAGACCGGATGGACTATCTAAACAAGGAATTAGAAACTAGAACAGATTATGAGAGCGATGCCTATATGGCAATCATTGAGGAGGTTTCAGAGTTAGGAGAGCAATATTATGCGTTGGAAGATGTCAATTATGATGCAGAAGTAGAAAAGGCATTAAAAGGATTAGGATTTAAATCAGAAGACTTTAATAGACGTACAAGCGAATTTAGTGGAGGTTGGCGTATGCGTATTGAACTAGCAAAAATATTATTGCAGAAACCAGATTTAATTCTACTAGATGAGCCTACAAACCATATAGATATTGAGTCCGTAATTTGGTTGGAAGACTTTTTAGTGAACAAAGCCAAAGCAGTAATGGTAATATCGCATGATAGAGCCTTTATAGATAATATTACCAATAGGACAATAGAGGTTACTATGGGTAAAATATACGATTACAAAGCAAATTATTCTCATTATTTACAGTTGCGGGAAGATCGCAGGGCGCATCAAGTAAAGGCCTATGAAGAGCAACAGAAATTTATAGAGGACAATATGCGTTTTATAGAGCGATTTAAAGGAACCTATTCCAAAACCAATCAGGTGACCTCTAGGGAACGCATGTTAGAAAAATTAGAGATTATTGAGATTGATGAGGTTGATAACTCCGCTTTAAAATTAACATTTCCTCCTGCACCACGGTCGGGAGATTACCCAGTGTCAGTTGTAGATTTAACCAAAACATATGCAGATCATGTGGTGTTTAAAAACGCCAACATGTCTATTGCGAGGGGAGAAAAGGTCTCTTTTGTTGGTAGAAATGGTGAAGGTAAATCTACTATGATTAAATCTATTTTAGGTGAAATAACATACGATGGCAAATGTAGTTTAGGACATAATGTACAAGTGGGATACTTTGCTCAAAATCAAGCCTCCTTATTAGACCCTGACTTAACTATATTTCAGACGGTAGATGAGGTTGCCAAAGGAGATGTACGCACACAGATTAAAAATATATTGGGGCGTTTTATGTTTAAAGGTGATGATGTAGATAAAAAAGTAAGTATGCTTTCTGGGGGAGAAAAAACGCGGTTAGCAATGGTTAAGTTGTTGTTAGAGCCGGTTAATCTTTTAATATTGGATGAGCCTACAAATCATTTGGATCTAAAATCTAAAGATGTCTTAAAAGAAGCCTTGTTGTCGTTTGACGGTACCTTGATATTGGTATCGCACGATCGCGATTTTCTACAAGGCTTGTCTCAAAAAGTATTCGAGTTTAAAGAGCAACGGGTTATTGAACACTTTGAGACTATTGATGCCTTTTTAGAGCGAAACCGAATTAAGAATATTAAGGATATCGATTTAAAGCAATAAAAAAAAGGCGCTAGTGAAATAAACTAGCGCCTTTTTTTTAGCGAATATGTTGTACAAAATCGCCAATAGCAGCTACGCCATTAGCTGTGAGGTGTTTTATAAAAGCAGAACCAATTATGGCACCCTTAGCATCTGTAGTAGCTTGGGTAAAAGTTTCTGAGTTGCTAATTCCAAACCCTACAATCTGCGGGTTTTTTAATTGCATTGCTGCAATGCGTTTAAAGTAATCTTGTTGGGTGTTTCCAAAACCAGATTGTGATCCCGTTACGCTTGCAGAACTCACCATATAAATGAAGCCATTGGAAACACTATCAATGTATCTGATTCGCTCGTCATCGGTTTGAGGGGTGATTAAAAACACATTAATGAGTCCGTATTTCTCAAAAATAGGCTGGTATTCTTCGTGGTACACAGCTACAGGTAAATCGGGTATAATTAACCCGTCTATTCCAATTTCTTGACATTTCTTACAAAATGCCTCCACACCATATTGCATCATTGGGTTAAAATAGCCCATAAGTATAAGGGGTATGGAAACCGTCTTGCGGATGTCTTTTAATTGATCAAAGAGCACTGCAGTTGTCATGCCGTTTTTCAAGGCTTTTGACGAGCTTGCTTGTATGGTGGGGCCGTCTGCCAAAGGATCGCTAAAGGGCAATCCAATTTCTACCATATCTACCCCGTTTTTTTCTAGATCTTCTAGTATTTGAACGGTATTGTTCAGTGCTGGGTAACCGGCTGTAAAATATATGGAAAGAAGTTTTTTGTCTTCTTGCATTTTAGAATGGATTCTATTTTTCATATTTAATTTCTTTCATTGAACAGGATTGCACACTTGACTTACTTCTCGTAATAAACTGGCAAGTCTATCAAAATCAACATATGTGCAAATTCGTTCTTTAATTTTCTGCATTGATTTGATGGTAATCCTTACTACTTAGCATTTATAACGATACTTTAAAGGTTAAAATATTTTATATAATTGTCTAAATCTTTATCGCCCCGACCAGACAAACTAATAACAACCACATCTTCAGGTTTAAAAGTTTTATGCTTAAAAATAGCTAAGGCATGGCTGCTTTCAATAGCAGGGATAATACCTTCTAGTTGGGTTAATTCCAAGCCAGATGTCATGGCTTCATCATCTGTGGCAGAATAAAACTCTCCGCGACCAGAGGTGTATAAATGCGAATGCAAGGGGCCAACACCAGGGTAATCTAGTCCTGCTGAAATAGAATAAGGCTCCGTTATTTGTCCGTCTTCGGTTTGCATTAATAAGGTTCTACATCCGTGAATTATCCCCTCTTTTCCCAAGGCAGATGTGGCAGCGCTTTCTCCAGAATGTATGCCTTTTCCTGCAGCTTCAACGGCAATAATACCAACTTCTTCTTCGTGTAAAAAGTGATAGTAGGTGCCGGCGGCATTACTGCCACCTCCAATACAAGCAACCACATAGTCTGGGTTTTCACGCCCTTCTTTTTCTTTTAATTGCCATTTTATTTCTTCAGAAATGATAGACTGAAAACGAGTTACCATATCGGGGTAGGGATGTGGACCAATAGCAGAACCAATAATATAATGGGTGTCTACTGGGTTGTTAATCCAATCGCGAATTGCCTCGTTGGTAGCATCTTTTAATGTTTTACTTCCGGATGTAGCTGGTCTAACCTCTGCACCTAACATTTTCATACGGGCAACGTTTGGTGCCTGACGAGCAATATCTATTTCACCCATATATACAATGCAATCCATTCCCATAAGCGCACAAACAGTAGCCGTTGCTACCCCGTGCTGGCCAGCGCCAGTTTCGGCAATGATTCGGTTTTTACCGAGTTTTTTTGCCATTAAAATCTGACCAATGGTATTGTTTACCTTATGGGCGCCAGTATGATTTAAATCTTCTCTTTTTAAATACACTTTTGTGTTGTATTTTTCAGACAATCGCTTAGCAAAATATAAGGGAGAAGGTCTGCCAACATAATCTTTTAACAACTGGTCAAACTCTTCTTTAAAAGATGGTTCTTGCATTATTTTCAGATAGTTCTGACGTAAATTCTCCACGTTTGGATATAACATTTCGGGAATGTAGGCACCGCCATATGTTCCGTAATATCCTTTTTCTGTTACATTGTAATTCATATTGTGTTATTTTCTAGAACAATGACTACGTACTATGTACGCAGTGCTGTTGTAAATTCTTTTAGTTTTTCAATATCTTTTAAGCCAGGTTCAATTTCAAAACCACTGTTAACATCTATTACTGCACAGTATTTTGATGCGGGTGTTTTTAAAAAATCTTTAATTTTATCGATATCCTTTAATCCAATGCCGCCACTTAAAAAATAGGGTTTGGTAGCGGGGTAATTTTCTAAAACAGACCAGTTAAAAGTGTATCCGTTTCCACCAGGTAGTTTCCCTTTGGTGTCAAATAAAAAGTAATCACACACCTTTTCATATGCTTTTAAAACACTAAAGTCAAAAGTATCTTTTATAGAAAACACCTTTATGATTTTAGGTTGTGCCCCTTGCAGTCCCAGACTAGAGTTGCGAATTCCCATACAGAATTCAGGAGATTCTTTTCCATGCAGTTGTACCGCAGCCAAATTATGTTCGTTAATTTTTTCAATGACATGATCCAAGGAGGCATCTACAAAAACCCCAACTTTTTTTATAGTATTGGGGATGTTTCCCATTTTTCCTTTAAAGTACCTAGTAGATGGTTCCCAGAAAATAAAGCCCAAATAATCAGGTTGCAATGTTGCCACTGCTTCCATATTATCTGTAGACGTCATACCACAAACTTTTAGCTTCATGAGACTAAAGATTTTATAAAATTAGTAGCGCTTTTACCGGGATTTTCTGTCTTCATGAAATTTTCACCTATAAGAAACCCAAGGTATCCATAGGGTTGTAATTCTTTTATTGCTTCAATACTGCTAATTCCACTTTCAGACACTTTTACAAAATCATTGGGAATTAAAGAAGCCAAGGACTTGCTAGTTTCTAAGCTAACAGAAAAAGTCTTTAAATTTCTGTTGTTTACACCCAACATATCTAAACTAGGCATTACAGATTTATGCAATTCCTCTTCATTGTGTACTTCTAACAAAACATCTAAGTCCAATTTTTTTGCAAACTCTGACAACTTTTTGATTTCGTTCCGTGTAAGTATTGCGGCAATTAAAAGGATCACATCTGCACCATAGGCCTTTGCTTCAAGGATTTGGTATTCATCAATGACAAACTCTTTGCGCAAAAGGGGAAGTTGTACTGCAGCTCTGGTTACTAACAAATCGTCTAAGGATCCCCCAAAATATTTGCCATCCGTTAAAACAGACATGCCACAAACACCGGCACTTTCGTAGCCGGTAGCAACATCTTGTACGTTTAGGTTGTTGTTAATGATAGATTTAGAAGGGGATCTTCTTTTGTGTTCCGCAATAATTCCTGTTGCACTATTTTTTAAAGCTTGAGCCAATGAAACTTTATTTCTGTTGCATAAAACAGAATTTTCCAATTGAGAAATGGGGATAATAGATTTTCTTAAATCTACTTCTTTGCGTTTATCACGTACTATTTTTTCTAAGATATCCATCTATACACTAAGCTTTTGTAATTTTTGTAGCGCTACGAGTCCTTTACCACTCAATAAAGATTCTTTCGCTTTTTCAAACCCTTCTTTTGGACTGCAATTTTCTACGGTTGCAATGGCTATACCTGCGTTGGCACAAACAACGTTGTTTTGAGGAGCTGTTCCCTTCCCACCTAAAATATTTAAGAATATTTGAGCAGAATCTTCAATGCTCTCACCACCAACAATATCCGATTGTTTAATTTGATTCACTCCAAAATCTGCGGGTGTTAGCATTCCTTCTGATAGGCGTGATATGGTTTTTGTGTTTCCCGTTAATGAAATTTCATCATAGCCGTCCAAGGCATGCAATACGGTGTAATTTTTATCTGTATTCTGATATAAATACCCGTACATCCTAGCAAGTTCTAAATTGAAGACGCCCACCATTTGGTTTTTTGGAAAAGCGGGGTTCACCATAGGACCTAACATATTAAAAAAGGTCTTAACACCCAACTCTCTGCGTATAGGGGCCACATTTTTCATAGCTGGGTGAAAAAAGGGTGCATGTAAAACACAAATACCAGCTTCGTTTAAAGTTTTTTCTAAAAAACCAGCATCGTTACTAAATTTGATTCCTAAATGCTCCATAACATTACTGCTGCCACATTTACTTGAAACTCCATAGTTTCCGTGTTTGGTAACTTTAATGCCAGCACCTGCCGTTACAAAAGATGCTAGGGTAGAAATATTAAAGGTGTCCTTGCCATCACCGCCAGTACCGCATAGATCAATGGGGTTGTAAGCAGATAAGTCTACAACCAGGCAAAGCTCTAGTAATGCGTCTCTAAACCCTTCTAACTCTTCAATGGTTACACTACGCATCATATAAACTGTTAAAAAAGCGGCAATCTGGCTGGTATTGTAATCGCCTTTGGCAATATTAACCAAAACCTGTTTGGCGTCTTCTTTCTCAAGAATATCGTGATTAATTAGTCTATTTAGTATTGTCTTCATTTTCTTTTAAGTGTTTGATATCAGGATTCAGGTTTACTTATTCACCCAATTTTTAAGCATTTGTTTTCCGTCTGGGGTTAACACAGATTCGGGATGAAATTGCACGGCATTTACATCATATATTTTATGGCGTAACGACATTATTTGTCCATTTTCATCAACGGAGGTTGCTTCTAGGACTTCGGGTAAATTGGGATTAACAACCCAGGAGTGGTATCTTCCTACTTCAATCTCTTTGGGCAGCCCTTTAAACAAAATATCCTCCTTAATCACTTTAATTTTTGTTGCAATGCCATGGTATACTTGTTCTAAATTGATAAGTGTGCCTCCAAAAACCTCACCTATGGCTTGTTGTCCCAAACAAACCCCTAATATGGTTTTTGTTGGAGCATACCTTGCAATAATTTCTTTTAATAAACCGGCTTCATCTGGGATTCCTGGTCCTGGAGAAAGTACTATTTTGTCAAAAGAATCTACTTCGTCTAGGGTTAGTTGATCATTTCGTTTTACAGTAACACTACAATCTAAATCTTCTAAATAGTGAACTAGGTTGTACGTAAAGCTGTCGTAATTATCTATAACTAGTATTTTTTTCATCTTTTAAATGTTCTCTGCTATTTCTAAAGCTTTCGTTAATGCCCCTAATTTATTGTAGGTTTCTTGTAATTCGTCTGCTGGGTTAGATGCTGCGACTAAGCCGGCTCCAGCTTGGTAGTGTAATTCGTGATTTTTACTTAAAAAGGTCCGAATCATTATTGCGTGGTTAAAGTTGCCTTTAAAGTCCATAAACCCAATTGCTCCTCCATAGTAACCCCTGCTTGTTTTTTCGTATTTCTCTATAAGTTGCATGGCCATGTGCTTTGGAGCGCCACTTAAAGTGCCAGCTGGGAAGGTGTCTGCTACAACTTTCATGGTAGTGCTGTTGTTTTTCATTTGCCCTGTAACCTTAGAAACCAAATGGATAACGTGGGAGAAAAACTGAACTTCTCTATAGTTTTCTACGGTAACTACGTTCCCATTTCTGCTTAAATCATTTCGTGCTAAGTCAACCAACATTACATGTTCGCTATTTTCCTTGTCATCTTCTGTTAGCTGTTTTGCTAAAATTGCATCTTGTTCATCATTACCAGTTCGTTTAAAAGTACCTGCAATGGGGTGAATTTCCGCTTTTCCTTCTTTTACAATGATTTGTGCTTCTGGAGAGCTTCCAAATATTTTAAAATCGCCATAATCAAAATAGAATAGGTATGGGGATGGGTTTACAGAACGAAGGGCGCGATATACATTAAATTCATCTCCTTTAAATTTTTGAGAAAATCTTCTAGAGAGAACAAGTTGAAAAACATCACCACGTTGACAGTGTTTTTTCGCTAAGTCTACTTGATCTAAAAAGTCGGCATCTGTTAAATTAGAAGTAGCTTCGTCGGTTTTGGAAAAATTATAGGAGGCAAAGTTCCTAACTTGTAATATTTGTTCTATGTCTGCTATATTACTTTCAGTTTCGTAACAATTTGCAAAAATATAAGCTTCGTTGTTAAAATGATTAATAGCAATTATATTTTGATATACCGCATAATACATGTCTGGTATGGTAATAGAATTGTCTTTCCGAGAGAGTTGTATATCTTCAAAATAACGTACTGCATCATAAGCCATATAACCAAAAAGGCCATTGTCTATAAACTTAAAATCAGAGGTAGACGAGCTAAATTTTTTGCTAAAATCATGTAAAACACCTGCAACATCTGTAGTAGCTACTATATTTGTTTTTGATGAGGTGCCATCTGGGTAATTCTCAATAATAATTTCATTTTCTATTTTTATAGATGCAATAGGATTACAGCAGATATATGAAAAACTATTGTCATTTGCATGGTAATCACTACTCTCTAATAAAATGCTATTCGGAAACCGATCCCTTATTTTTAAATAGACACTTACGGGGGTAATGGTATCTGCAAGTATTTTTTTATGATGTGATGTTAAATTGTATTTCATTGTAATCTTGGTTAATTAGATGGTATAAAAAAAAGGCTTGTCGTGATAGACAAGCCTTTTTTGTATACTAATTACAATGGTGCTTAGCTCACGACGTTTGACGTAAGTTGTTCCACCACCATATGTTTGTTATTGTTTTCATTGGGTCAAATATAATAATGAATTTTGTAATACCAAACTGTGATCCAATAAAAAATAAAAAACCTCACAAAAGTGAGGTTTGTAACATTGTTTTGTTTTTTAAAATTCTAAATCCACTACTAAATCAAAATCATCGTAAATAGCCTTGTCTCCTAAGTTTTCAATGAAACTACCAGATCTGTACTGTATGTCATAGTCTGTTCTGTCTATTTTTAAACTGGCTGTAGCTTTACTGCCATATACGGAAATTACAAAAGATACAGGTTTGGTGATCCCTTTTATAGTAAGGTTTCCAGTTGCAGCATATGCATTCTTACCTTCTGCTGAATCTATGGTAAATACCAATTTGGAACTAGTATTTTTTTCTACGCTAAAGAAATCATCGGACTTTAAGTGGCCTTCCAATTTTGCTTTCATTCCACCTTCCAAGTCTGTAACAGTCAATGTTGTCATATCTACAACGAACTCTCCACCGCTTAATTTGTCGTTATTAAAAACTAAAGCCCCTTCTTTAATGGCTAAGGTTCCTGTATGCGAACCTGTTACTTTATAGCCCTTCCATTCAATGGAACTAGCTTCTGTATTTACTTTTTTCTCTTGTGCTGTTATAGATCCTAATGCCATAACTAATGCAAAAATGCTTACTGATAGTTTTTTCATAATTTTTGTTCTTCTGAATTGTTTGTGTTTAACCTATTTAATAATTCGTTTAATTCATTCATTTCACTAGTGGAAATGTTTTGTAGTAATTTTTTTTCGGTTTTTAAAATTACCTCACTCATTTTCTTAAGCTCTTCCTTGCCTTTTTTTGTGATAAATATTTCTATTTTTCTCCTATTGGACTCACAAACGGTTCGTTTTACCAATTTTTTTAAAATTAACTTATCCACTAATCGAGTGGTGTTACTCATTTTACTTACCATTCTTTCGTTAAGTGTACTTAGGTTTGCTGCCTTCTCGTTTTGACCTTTTAAAATTCGCAATACGTTAAATTGTTGTGTTGAAACATCAAAAGGTTTTAAAGCTTCCGCTGTAAATTCTGATATTCTTTGATTTACCAATAGTAAATGAAGAATAGTTTTTGTCTCTACGGGCAGTGGTTTTTTAACCTTTATAATTTTTTCTACATTCATTACACTACAACTATTGTATATACAAATGTAATTCTTTTTTATTTTAATTACATTTGAAAAAAATATAATTATGATAGATTTAACACAAGAAGAATGGAGTGCTAAATTAGCAGAAGATGACAATGCTTTTGTTTTGGATGTACGCACTGAAGATGAGGTAGCTGAAGGGTATATACCGAACGCGACCAATATAGATATTTATTTAGGACAGGGTTTCCTAGAGGAATTAGAGAAATTAGACAGAACAAAGTCATATTATGTATATTGCAGGTCGGGTAACCGTAGTGGGCAAGCTTGCGCAATAATGAATAGTCTTGGTTTTGAGAATGCGTATAACTTAGAAGGAGGGTTTATGAATTGGGAAGGAGATGTTGTAGAGTAGGTTTGCGTTGAACATGGTGGAACAAAACGAAAAATAAGGATATAGGATGAGAGAAGACCTTTTACATTTTATATGGAAATATAAAAAAGTGCAGTTAAAAGGTTTACACACGACCAAGGGCGAAGCTATAGTGGTTGAATCCGTCGGTACTCATAATACAAATGCTGGTCCAGATTTTTTTAATGCAAAACTTACTATTGGGAGTCAATTGTGGGCGGGTAATGTGGAGCTACATATCAAAGCTTCCGATTGGTATGCTCATAACCATGAGGTAGACGAAAATTATAACAATGTAATTCTACACGTTGTTTGGGAAGATGATGCAACCATATTTAGAGCTGATAATTCTGAAATTCCTACCTTAGAATTAAAAGCATTCATTGCTCCAACACTATTAAAAGCCTATCAGAATCTTTTCGACACCCGAAACAAGAATTTTATAAATTGTGAAAAGGAAATTGGAGGTGTAGATCAATTTTTGTTTCAAAATTGGTTGGATCGTTTGTTTATAGAACGCTTAGAGAAAAAATCTGCTGTTGTTTTTAATTTATTGAAGGAGTCTAAGAATGATTGGGAGCAGGTTTTGTTTGTTATGCTGATGAAAAATTTCGGTTCTATAATTAATGGCGAATCATTTTATGCAATTGCAAAATCTATTGATTATAAGGTTTTTAGAAAGATTTGTAACGACCCAGTAAAAACAGAAAGTTTGCTCTTAGGTGCAGCGGGTTTGTTGGGTGATAAAGATGTTTTGGATGTTTATTATAGTCGCCTCAATACTGAATATACTTTTTTGAAAAGGAAATTTAAAGTAGCTGATGAAACTGTTGTCAAGGCTGCTTTTTATAGATTGAGACCAACCAATTTTCCAACAATTAGATTGTCTCAAATTGCTAATCTCTATGGGAAGCATCAAACATTGTTTGCTGTGCTAATGCGGACAACCTCGCTTAAGGAGATGTATGAGGTGTTTAATGTAGCTGCCAGTGCCTATTGGGATGATCACTACACTTTTGGAAAGATTTCTAGGAAAAGCAGCAAAAAGATAACCAAGTCCTTTGTTCAACTTATTGTCATTAATACAATACTGCCGTTGCGGTTTTGTTACGCCAAACACCTAGGGAAAGATGAGAATGAGATTGTACTAAATATCATTTCCAGCTTGCAAAAGGAGAAGAATAGTATTGTAACTAATTTTACAAAACTTACCAAGTCTATCCATTCTGCAAAGGAAAGTCAGGCTATATTGGAGCTTTATTCGAACTACTGTTTAAAAAATAAATGTTTGCAATGTGCAGTTGGTAGTAGTTTATTAAGCAGAAATAATTAAATTTAGACAATGATTTTTTTCTATAAAATATTGTATTATTTTCAAAAGCGTGGCTTTGAAGTTTGCAGGCGGATTGCAGAACGACTAGGTATTCGGGCAAGAGTAGTGCGTACTTCCTTTATTTATGTAACTTTTGTGACTTTAGGCTTTGGATTTGCTCTTTATTTATTTCTAGCTTTTTGGTTAAAAATTAAAGACTTAATGTATACCAAGAGAACGTCTGTTTTTGATTTGTAATAGGAACTGATCGGGTTTAATTGGTTGTAGGTGATGAGTTCATGAGATAAGTATTGCAAAACCACAGATAGATGAAATTGGTAAAATTATTTAGATCCAAAATATACTTGGCTGAGATGTTAATTGTCTTAGTGTTGGCGGTTGGGGTTTTAGGATATCGGTTTATTTCAAATTACAGCTGGATGGAAGCTGTTTATATGACAGTTATTACGGTAACCACAGTTGGGTTCTCAGAAGTTAAGCCGCTTGATGATGTATCAAAAATATTTACAATTTTTTTAATTGTATCTAGTGTATTTATAGTGGCCTATGCCATATCTGTTATAACGGAATATCTTTTAGGAAGAAATTCATTGCAATTATTAAAAAAGAAGAGAGTGAAGAGTAAGATAAACGAATTGTCTGGCCATATAATTATTTGTGGTTTTGGTAGAAATGGTGAGCAAGCAGCACAGCGTTTAAGTACTTATAAAAGACCTTTTGTAGTTATCGAGAGAGACAAGGAAGTTATAGAAAAGTATGAAGATGAGGTTCTCTTTATGGAGGGCGATGCTACTGATGATGAGATTTTGGAGGAGGCAGGTGTTGGTAGGGCCAAATATTTAATAACTGCAATGCCAGATGATGCGTCTAACCTTTTTGTGGTATTGTCGGCGCGCCAATTAAATAAAGAACTTTTTATAATAAGTAGGGCTTCTTTGGCTAATTCTCAGAAAAAACTAATGTTGGCAGGAGCAAATAAAGTGATCATGCCAGATAAAATAGGAGGGAATCATATGGCATCTTTAGTTGTGATGCCAGACCTAATTAGTTTTATGGATAAACTCTCTGCGGAAGGTGAGCACACTACTACATTAGAAGAGATAGCAATAGATGATCTTCGAGGTCAAATGAAATACAATTCATTAAGGGATTTGGACTTAAGAAAAAAAACGGGATGTACTATAATAGGGTATATCACTCCAGCCGGGGAATATATAATTAACCCAGAAGCAGATTTAGAGCTAGAGCCTAAAAGTAAAGTTATTGTTTTAGGGAGGCCAGAGCAGATTATAAAATTGAATCAAATCTTTCAAAAACCATTATAATTTAGTAAATATTCCTTGATTGCGTTGATTATTTTTTGGATATTGTCAACCTTAACTAACTAAAAAAAATATAAAACCAACTTTATGAAACTTAAATTTCTTTCAATAGTGGCTCTTTTTTTGCCTTTAATTTCAATGGCTCAAGATGCTGCTGAAAAGAGTATAGATGAGAAAATTAATGACTTTTTTATGCCCATTGCCGATGGATGGGAGAGCCTTGTATTAACTCCTATTAATATTGCAGGGCATAATATCCCTGTAGTGCTTATCCTTTTAGTTGTTGGGGCAACATTTTTTACTGTGTATTTTAAGTTTCCTGGAATTACTAAATTTCCTTTGGCCATTAGAGTAGTAAGAGGTAAGTATGAAGCTGTAGAAAAATACGGTGTTGAAAAAGTAGAGCTTCACATGACGGAAAGTGGTGATATTCCTGATACAATTAGGGATGAAAGTGAAGAGGGAGAAGTAAGTCATTTCCAAGCATTAGCAACAGCAGTGTCTGGTACTGTAGGTTTAGGTAATATTGCAGGTGTGGCCGTGGCTATTGCCGTAGGTGGACCTGGCGCAACGTTTTGGATGGTTGTTTGTGGACTCATTGGGATGTCTACAAAATTTGTGGAGTGTACATTAGGAGTTAAATATAGAGATGTCGGTGCAGATGGAACGGTATATGGCGGTCCAATGTATTATTTGTCAAAAGGGATAAAAGAAAGAGGTTGGACTCGTTTAGGGAAATTTTTAGCTGTGGTTTTTGCAGTTTTATGTGTTGGCGCTTCTTTTGGAGGAGGTAACGCGTTCCAATCGAACCAAGCGGCAGTTCAATTAAGTTCTATGTTGAATTTAGAAGGAGGTGCCACTGGCTTAATGATAGGTGTAGTTTTAGCCGTTTTGGTGGGTATTGTAATTATTGGAGGGATTAAAAAGATTGCTAGTGTAACAGAAAAGATTGTACCGTTTATGGCTGGTATTTATGTTTTGGCATCCTTGGTGATAATTTTTGCTAACATAAAGTATATCGGAGATGCCTTCTCTATGATTTTTGCAGGAGCATTTTCTCCTGAAGCTGGATTAGGTGGTATATTAGGTGTTATTATTGTTGGCTTCCAAAGAGCAGCATTCTCTAATGAAGCTGGTGCAGGATCGGCGGCAATTGCACACTCTGCAGTAAAAACAAGATATCCGGCTAGTGAAGGTATTGTAGCATTGTTAGAGCCATTTATTGATACAGTTGTTATTTGTACAATGACGGCATTGGTAATTATTTTCTTTAATATGGATACAGCTGCCTTTGATTATGGAAATGCAGTAGGTAGTACAGTGCAAATAAATGCAACTGGAGCTTATGTAGGAGGGGTAGATTTAACGTCTATGGCCTATGATTCTGTTATTCCAGGCTTTAAATATATTTTAACAATTGCAATTATACTATTTGCTTTTTCAACTATGATTTCTTGGTCTTATTACGGACTTCAATCTTGGAAGTATCTTTTTGGAAGAGGAAAAGTAGCAGATATAATTTATAAAGTTTTATTCTTGCTATTTGTTGTAATTGGTGCTGCTGCAACTTTAGATGCAGTGATTAAATTCTCTGATGCTATGATATTGGCATTGGTGTTCCCGAACATGATAGGTCTCTTAATTTTATTCCCTAAAGTTAAAAAGAGTCTGCAGCGGTATTTGGATGCTATAAAGATTTACTAATAAAAACGCAACATTGAAAAGTTTTAAATCCCACTTTAAGTTCAATAAAGATGAACGAAGTGGGATTTATTTTTTGTTGATGATACTCGTAATTCTTCAACTACTTTACCTTGTAATTACTATGGGGGTTTTTCAAACTCCAACAACCCAGCTTACCACAGATGCAGAGCTGCAGCGAGTTATAGACTCCTTAAAAAATCAATCTTTAAAAAAAGACACGCTTCATATCTATCCGTTCAATCCAAATTATATCACGGACTATAAAGGGTATGTGTTGGGCATGTCTACTTCGGAAATAGATCGACTCATTGCTTTTAGACAAAAAGATCTATATGTTAATTCTGCAGTAGAATTTCAAAAAGTAACTCAAGTTTCAGACTCGCTATTGGAGCTGATTTCTGGATATTTTAAATTTCCAGATTGGACTAAAAAAAGTGCCGTTCAATCGGATACCTCAATTCAAGGCGCTAACCTAGCTAAAAAGGAAAGTACAGAAAGTACTATTGTGGTGCAAGATTTAAATACGGCTACAGCTTTAGAGTTACAAAAAGTAAAGGGTGTTGGAGAGAAATTATCAGCGCGTATCCTCAAATTTAGAGCCTCACTAGGAGGTTTTCTAGTCAATGAACAGTTGTATGATGTGTACGGGTTAGATGTTGAGGTGGCAAATAGGCTGCTTACCTATTTTGAAGTTCAGCATGAGCCAAGTGTAACGTTGGTTAATATTAATACGGCAACCGCATATGAAATTTCAAAGATCGTGTATATAAAGTATGGCTTAGCTAAAAATATAGTGGCATACCGAGATAAAAATGGAGGGTTTGTTTCGTTTTCAGATTTACTAGATGTTCCTGAATTTCCGGCGAAAAAGATTGATAGAATTAAGCTATATTTGACCCTTGATTAAAAAATAATACTATGAAAAGTATGTACTTCACAGAAGAACATCAATTATTTAGAGAAAGTCTAAAAGATTTTTTAAAGAAAGAAGTAGTTCCGAATATTGAAAAATGGGAGGAAACAGGAACCATAGACCGTTCTATTTGGAAGAAATTTGGGGATATGGGCTATTTTGGTTTGGCTTCTCCGGAAACCTTTGGAGGATTGGATTTGGATTTGTTTTATACTGTGATTTTTTTAGAGGAGTTGCAAAAAATTAATTCAGGTGGTTTTGCAGCTGCAATGTGGGCACATGCTTATTTAGCAATGACTCATATTACAAAGGAAGGAGATGATGCCATTAAAAATAAATATCTAACAGCTAGTATTGCAGGTGAAAAAATAGGTTGTCTTTGTGTAACCGAGCCTTTTGGAGGTAGTGATGTAGCCGGGATGCGTACCACAGCAGAACGGAAGGGAGAATCTTATATTATCAATGGCTCAAAAACGTTTATCACCAACGGTGTTTACTGTGATTATATGGTTGTTGCGGCAAAGACAAGTCCAGAGTTAGGAAACAAAGGGATTAGTATTTTTGTTATAGATAAAGAAACTGTAGGGGTGTCTGCCTCTAAATTAAATAAGTTAGGATGGAGAGCGTCAGATACTGCTGAGATTGCGTTTGATAATGTAGTTATACCTGCTTCTAATTTAATGGGTGAAGAGGGAAAAGGGTTTTCATATATCATGCAACACTTTGCGCTAGAACGATTAATTATGGGTGTTAATGCACATGCTAGGGCAGAATATGCTTTAGAGTATGCCCGTCAATATATGTCTGAGCGTACTACTTTTGGTAAAACAATAGATAGCTACCAGGCTTTGCGGCATAAGTATGCAGATTTGTATGCGGATATGGAAATATGTAGGGAGTATAATTATGCTGTGGCATATCGGTTAGATCGAGGTGAATATGTAGTTAAAGAGGCAACCATATCAAAATTAAAATCTACCAAAATGGCCGATGAGGTTGTTTATGATTGCTTGCAGTTTTTAGGAGGATACGGCTATATGGAAGATTATCCAATGGCCCGACTGTTAAGAGATAGCAGATTAGGACCTATTGGTGGCGGCACTTCTGAAATCTTGAGAGAGATTATTGCCAAAATGGTGATCGATAAAAAAGAATATAAAGCAGCTACGGATTAGAGGTATTTATTTTGGTAAAAATAGTACCAAGAGATTATTGCCAAAATGGTGATCGATAAAAAAGAATATAAAGCAGCTACGGATTAGAGGTAATTATTTTGG
>NZ_JALKBA010000018.1 GCF_023015805.1 Cellulophaga sp. F20128 | reverse complement strand
GATAAAGGAATAGATGGAGATCAAGGTCCAATAGGAGCCCAAGGTCCTGATGGAGACAAAGGAGCAACTGGAGATACAGGAGATAAAGGTGCAACTGGAGATAAAGGAGCCACTGGTGATACAGGAGACAAAGGAGCAACAGGTGATAAAGGTGCGACTGGAGACAAAGGAGCAGATGGAGATAAAGGAATAGATGGAGATCAAGGTCCAATAGGAGCTCAAGGTCCTGATGGAGATAAAGGAGCCACTGGTGACAAAGGAGCAACGGGAGACAAAGGAGTAGATGGCGATCAAGGCCCAATAGGAGCTCAAGGTCCAGATGGAAACCAAGGAGCTGTGGGTGACAAGGGTGCCACTGGAGATAAAGGAGCAGATGGAGATAAAGGAATAGATGGAGATCAAGGTCCAATAGGAGCTCAAGGTCCTGATGGAGACAAAGGAGCAACAGGAGACAAAGGAGCAACAGGGGATAAAGGAGCAACAGGGGATAAAGGAGCAACTGGTGATATTGGCGCTCAAGGTCCAATTGGAGACAAAGGCCCTACAGGAGATGAAGGCGCACCAGGACCAAAAGGAGATAAAGGTGATACTGGAGCAACAGGTCCAGCAGGTCCTCAAGGAGTAAAGGGTGATACCGGAAATACAGGTCCAGCAGGTCCAACAGGAGGAACAGGTCCTCAAGGTAATGTTGGTCCCGCAGGTCCAGCAGGTCCTACTGGAGCAACAGGGGCTACAGGAGCAACAGGAGCTCAAGGTCCAGCAGGAGACCCATCAACTGATGATCAATTTGATGATGAAGTGTTTTTAAGAGTGGCTATTGATATGGATGATGATGAGAAATCTGTAGCTCAAGGCTATGCTAAAGAAACATCAGTTGAGGAAGTCATTAAAGCAATTGCACCAATTACCTCTAAGGCAGCTAGGATATTTTATCCACCATCTATTGAAGTAGATGTGGCAGCAACTGGTACAGGTAAAACTATTAATTTATATACGCAATATACTGCTCAATATGCAACACCAATGGTAATTAGTGATGCGGGAGGTGCTGATGAAGCTCCTTCAGCCTTGCCAACATATGGAGCAACAGAATTGTATTACTATGTAACCTATTACGATACCTCTGTTTTTGCTAACGTATCTATAAGTGCTACAGGTGTAATGACGTATGATGTAACCGCAACACCAACAGATTACAATACTTTAATAAATGTTGTTTTTGTTGTAAAATAATAGTAGCTAAAGAATAATAAAGATTTTGAATACGAAACAAATATATAAAGTTCTCTTTACCTGTATACTCGGGCTGTTTTTTGGAACGCAAGTGGTAAGTGCACAATTTTTATTGCAAGCACCTAGTAGTACAGATGAAAATAATTATAAATGGTATGAGGCTTCAAATCCAACAACTGTTTTAAGTAATCAATCTTTTCATGAAGTTACACAGCCAGGGATTTATTTTGCAACCTATGACGGTACTTTGTGTGGTAAAAATGCAACTACTTACTTTATTTTAACAGATTGTAATACCGCAGATAAGGAAGTTACCTTAGATATATCTGCAAATGTGCCTCCAGGAGCAACTGTAAGTTGGTCACCTGCCTTAACAGGAGATCAAACTGCTCCAATAGTTACGGCAACCCAAACTGTTATAAAGTATATGGCAACTATAATTAAAGCAGGTAATTCTGTTAACTTGCCTAGTTTTACTGTGGTTTGTATGAATGAAGCAAGTGATTTAGAAGACGACATAGTTTCATTAGATGAAGATACTTCTGTACTAGTTGATATTTACAATAATGATAACGGGATACCTATTTCAGGAGTGTTAACTTATTCTAATCCTGCCAACGGAACAATTCAGGTAAACGAAAATGGAACACCCAATAATCCGTCAGATGACACCCTCACCTATATTCCAAATTTAGATTATAATGGAACGGATTCATTTACATATACCATTTGTAATACTGCGGGAGATTGCAGTACTGCAACAGTTTCCGTAAATGTATTGCCTATTGTAGATGTTGTAGATGATGTAGTCGTAATAAATCAAGATGAGACCATTGTTGTGGACAATTGGGACTTAAATGATAATGATATTCCAACCGTAGGAACCCTTACAACAACAGCTCCGATAAATGGAAGAATTGTTGAGAATGATAATGGTACACCAAATGACCCATCAGATGATATTATAACCTATACCCCTAATGCAGGTTTTACAGGGACAGACACATTTACGTATACCGTTTGTGATATTGAAAGCAATTGTAGTACAGGCACAATTACCGTTTTAATATATGAATCGACCATAACAGATTTGGATTCTGACAATGATGGTATTTTAGATAGCTTTGAAGATCTTAATTTAGATGCAGACAATGACCCGTCTACTAATCCTACAGATTCAGACGGTGATGGTATACCAGATTATTTGGATATTGATAGTGATAACGATGGTATTCCAGATAATGTTGAAGCACAAACAACCTTAGGGTATATTGCTCCAAATGGATTAGATGCCAATAATAATGGATTGGATGATGCGTATGAGGCATATGGGAATGTAGGTTTATTCCCAGTGGATACAGATGGTGATAGTTTACCAGACTATCTTGATGAGGATAGTGATAATGATGGTGTTCTAGATGCTATTGAAGGGCATGATCATAATACCGACGGTATTCCTGATGTTACCTATCTAGGTTTAGACAAGGACAACGATGGACTGGATGATGGTTTTGAAGGAAATATCACTATTGATGATGATAAGAATGATGAAATTGATGATCCTATTAATGATTTACCCAATACAGACAATGACAATGAGTCAGACTACAGAGATACAGACGATGACGGAGATGGAATTCCAACTATAGATGAGGATATTAATAAGGATGGAGATTATTCCAATGATGATACCGATGGCGATGGCATACCTGATTATTTAGATTATGCTGATGCAGTTGAAGAGGAGGTAGAAGTATTCAATATTGTAACACCAAATGGTGATGGTATTCATGACGTATTAGCCATCAAAGGATTAGAAAGATTCCCTAATAATACTATTAAAATCTTTAATAGATGGGGAGTGCAGGTATATGCCACAAAAGCGTATAATACACAGGGTAATTATTTTGATGGAACATCTTCGGGAAGGGTGACCATTGATAAGAATAAAAAATTGCCGGTAGGGACTTATTTTTACATCTTAGATTATGAAAATGGTTCTGGTAATATGATACAACTTAGTGGATACATCTACATAAATAAATAGGACACAAATTTATGATATTAATAAAAAAACCTTTTGAAAAAGCAATAGTATCAGTGCTGCTTTTGTTGTTAAGTACCTTGTCGCTTTGGTCTCAACAAGATGCTCAATACACCCAGTATATGTATAATACAACAAGTGTTAATCCTGGTTATGCGGGTTCAAGAGGACATATGAGTGTTGGGTTGTTGCATAGGTCGCAATGGGTTGGTTTAGATGGTGCGCCTAAAACACAGACTTTTAATATTCATTCTCCAATTGGGTATAGAGGTGTTGGCGCAGGGTTTTCAATTGTTAATGACGAGATAGGACCAACTTCCGAAACTTATTTTGATGCTGATTTTTCATATACCATACAAACATCTAGAGAAGCTAGATTATCTTTTGGTATAAAGGCTAGCGCACACATGTTAGATGTTCGATTCTCAGAGTTAAATCAAGATAGTAGCAGTGGTGTAGATCCATCCTTACAAGATGATATTAATAATAAATTTTCACCTAATATAGGAGCCGGAGTGTATTATCATACAGAAAAATTTTATGCAGGTTTATCGGTGCCTAGGTTATTAGAAACCAAACATTTTGATGAATCTTCTCTAGCAACAGCAAACGAACAAATGAACTTTTACCTAATAACGGGTTATGTTTTTGAAATAAACCCAACTTTAAAGTTTAAGCCTGCATTACTAACCAAGGCAGTTGAAGGTGCCCCTTTACAGGTAGATTTGTCTGCGAACTTTATGTTTAATGATAAATTGATTTTAGGAGCAGCTTATAGATGGGATGCAGCCTTAAGTGCGTTGGTAGGATTTCAGTTTTCTGAAGACCTTATGATGGGCTTAGCGTATGACAAAGAAACTACCGACTTAGGAAGTGCAGCTTTTAATGACGGATCCTTTGAAGTTATGATTCGGTATGATTTTATTAAATCTAAGAACAATTTAAAATCTCCCAGATTTTTTTAATGCATTTTTAGAGCTTAAAACTCAATTATTTAGTTACAAAAATTTTATAAAAAACACTTTTAGTCATAAAAGTGTTTTTTTCTTTTCTAAGACGGCCGTAAATAACTTAAAGGTCTTATTTTTGTACTATTATGATGGAAGAGCAGGTTATATTAGTCAACGAAAAAGATGAGCAGATTGGTACTATGCCAAAAATGGAGGTGCATGAAAAAGCACTTTTACATAGGGCGTTTTCGGTATTCATAATTAATGATAAAGGAGAAACAATGTTGCAACAGAGAGCAGCAGAAAAGTATCATTCTCCATTGTTATGGACAAATACTTGTTGTAGCCATCAACGTGTTGGAGAAACAAATATTAGGGCAGGCAAGCGGAGATTAGAAGAAGAAATGGGATTTGTAACTGAACTTACCGAATTGTTCTCATTTATCTACAAGGCTCCTTTTGATAATGGACTTACAGAACATGAGTTAGATCATGTTATGATAGGAACATTTAATGATGTTCCAAAAATTAACAAACGAGAGGTTGAAAATTGGAAATGGATGCCGTTGGATGATATCAAAAAGGACATTGCTTCTAATCCAGAGCACTACACAGAATGGTTTAAAATAATATTTGATAGGTTTTATAATTATACACTTCAAAACAAAACAAAAAATGAGGGTTAAAGTAAGTAGAAAGGCACACTTTAATGCTGCACATAGATTGTATAATCCGGCTTGGGATGATGAAAAAAACAAAACAGTTTTTGGTTTGTGTAGTAATCCTAATTATCATGGGCACAACTATGAATTAGTAGTTAGCGTTACTGGTGAAATAGACAAGGAAACTGGCTTTGTAATGGATATGAAAGTTCTTAAGGATCTTATTAAGAATAAGATAGAAGACGCATTAGACCATAAAAATTTAAATATAGAAGTAGCCGAATTTAAATCGACTAACCCCACAGCGGAAAATATCGCCATAGTGATTTGGAACAAGTTGCGATCTGAGATAGACTTATCTAAAGAATTAGAAATTGTTTTATATGAAACACCCCGTAACTTTGTAACCTACTCAGGTTAAAAAATAAATAATATTCATTTAAAAATCCCTAATATGTATCCATTAAAATTTAACCCAATATTAAAAGAAAGACTTTGGGGCGGCACTAAGTTAAGAGATGTATTAGGAAAGCCTATAACGAACGATATTACGGGCGAAAGCTGGGAAATTTCCACCGTGAAAGGAGATGTTTCTATAGTAGCAAATGGAGATTTGGCCAATCTTTCCTTACAAGAATTAATAGACCGCAATGGAACAGATTTATTAGGCCAGAGTGTAGTGGCTCGTTTTGGCACTGATTTTCCTATTTTAATAAAATTTATTGATGCCAAGCAAGATTTGTCCATACAATTACACCCAAATGATGAACTAGCACAAAAAAGGCATAATTCATTTGGGAAAACGGAAATGTGGTATGTAATGGATGCGGACAAGGAGGCCGACTTAATTGTAGGGTTCAATAAAGATGTTAGCAAAGAAGAATATGCAGCTAGTTTAGCAAATAATAGCTTGTTGGAATTGTTAAACTACGAAAAAGTTAAGGAAGGGGATACTTTCTTTATCAATACGGGTAAAATTCATGCTATAGGAGCGGGTGTATTATTAGCAGAAATTCAGCAAACCTCAGATGTAACCTATAGGGTGTTCGATTTTAATAGAAAAGATAAGAACGGAAACCTACGTGAGTTGCATACAGAACAGGCTCTAGATGCTATAGATTATTCTAAAAAGAACGATTTTAAAGTAGGGTATAGCACAGCAATAAATGTTGTAAATCCAATGGTAGACTGCCCTTATTTTAAAACTAATTTTATAGAATTATCTCAAAATTTAGCACAAGATGTAACCAAAAGAGATTCTTTTACAATCTATATGTGTGTTGGTGGTTCGGCGACAATTAAAAATGAATTTGGAGAAGCCAAAATAGTTAAAGGAGAAACTATTTTGGTATCGGCTAACTCTAAAACGATACATATAGAATCTACGGGTTGCAAATTGTTAGAAGTTACTATTTAGAGTTGCTCCCCGCATAATTATGAAGGGTATTTTAAGTATATTATTACTGTTTGTCTTCTGTTTTTCAGTGCTAAGACCAGTGTTTCCGTATGTGGAATATATTTTTAATTATGATTATATCGTAGCTGTTTTATGTATAAATAAGGAAAAACCAGAATTAGAATGCAACGGTAAATGTTATTTGGATGAACAATTAGCAAAAGTAGCCAATACGGGTCAATCTCAGAAGGAGCAATTACCGAGTGTTGAATTTGATAAATTTCCTATTTTTTATTATCAAACCAAAGTAATTATTTTAAATGCACCTAGGCTAAAAACAGAATCGAATTCTTTTGGGTACGTTTGTTCCATGGATGAATGGAGCTTAAGTCCACCCACACCACCGCCCCAATGTTAATTAAATACCGTCAGGGTATTCTTCATCCTATGGAGAATCCTTTTTAATTATACATTCAATAATCAAATACTTTAAAATGAATAAATTAATATTCCCAGTTATGGGAGCAATATTGCTATGCTCAACATTTGGCATTGCACAAGACAATTTATGGAGTTCAGGAAGACCTGATGGCCATGCACCAATTAGTATCATGGCAGATCATTACCATAAAAAAGGGGAAATAATGTTCTCTTACCGCTTTATGCCCATGTGGATGAGTGGAAATTTATCATCAGCAAAGGAAATAAGTGAAGCAGAAATTCATGAAGACTACATGGTGGCCCCTCAAAAAATGAAGATGACTATGCAAATGCTTGGGTTTATGTATGCTATGTCAGATGGACTAACTTTTGCTGTTATGGGAAATCATATTGCTAATGATATGGACTTGGTAACAGGAATGCGAGAAGGGTTTGTAACTAAGTCCAGTGGTTTTGGAGATGTTTCCGTTTCTGGATTGTTGAAAATTGTAAATGGGAATAAACAATCGCTACATACAACTATAGGTATATCCATCCCTACGGGAAATATAGACCAACGAGATGATACTCCAATGATGGCGAATGCACAATTGGCATACCCAATGCAATTAGGTAGTGGTACATGGGATCCCTATTTAGGTGTAACTTATCTTGGTCAGTCTACTAATTTTTCATGGGGTGTACAGCCTTCTTATAAACTTAGGTTAGGAACCAATACTGAAGATTATGCCTTGGGAAACCTTTTAAACGTAGTTGCTTGGGGTGCAATAAAAGCTTCAGATTACCTTAGTTTTTCTACCAGTATTAATTACTGTAATTTGGGTGAAATTACGGGGCAAGATGCAGACTTAAATCCCATGATGATGCCACTATTTAATACTGTTAATTCCGGAAGAAATCAGATGGATTTGGGTGTTGGAAGTAATTTTTATATTTCATCCGGAGGTTTAAAAAACCTTAGACTAGGATTGGAAGTGAAGATCCCAGTTTCACAATCTGTAAATGGCATACAAATGAAAAATACATTGGCTACCACCTTTGGTGTTCAGTATAGTTTGTAACTTTTTATTATAGGTGTCAAAAAGCAATAATGATTTTAAATCGTTATTGCTTTTATTCCATATGGAAGATAATTCCACTTAGAAACACATTGTATGAGTTAAATATGTACTTTTGCAAAAAAAATATTACAAATGGCAAGCATAAGAGATTTAAAAAAAGATATCAATTTCGTTTTAGGAGATATTATAGAAGCAGTATACTTTTGGGAAGCTTCAACAAAAACTAAAGATTCTAAAGATGGATCTAAAATTATTGACAAAGCTATTGCTACTTTTGATGATTTAATTGCAAAAGTTAACAAGAAGGATGTAGAAAAAAGAAGTAAACATCTAGTATCTGTTCGTAAAGAATTAGAAGAAAAAGCAACGGAATTAATTGGTGACCTTAATAAATTAAGTTAATCGACCATTCGCTATTAAATTAAAAAACATCCGCTACTGGCGGATGTTTTTTTATGTCTATTTTTCAGCCTTTACGCTGGCAATATGTTCTTTTAGTTTTTTCCCGTATTTAGAATTGGATACCTCTGTAGTAAGTGAGTTGTAGATAGAATCTAAATATATAACGTTAGCGTCAGCGACTTCAGTTAAGGCCAAATAAGGAGCTATATAGGAGTTTTTATTGTTTAAAGAATAATTTAGCGCATAGAGATAAGTTCGTAAATTATTTTTATTTAATAAGACCATAATAGAGTCTATTGCCTCCTTATTTCCTATAATCTCGGGTAATTCCACTTTTTGCGCTAATGCTATGCCCATGGTGTTAAATTTTGAAATATTTTTTTGAAATTCTTCATACTTTTTTTGAGTTTCAGAACCACTAATTTCTGCCTTGGTAGCAAAAGTATTCCAGGATGTATTTATTGTAATTATACCCGGTTCTGCAAAAAAAGTAATTCGGTCATTGAATTCAGAATTATCTGCTTTATCTAAGTATAGGTAATATATTTCTGGACTTTCTAGTTCTGTGGTTAAACTAAAATTACTATCTCCAGACATTTGAACAGAATCAACAGTGATTAAAGTGGTATCCTGAATTTTTTGTAGATAAATTGTTCCTTTCTTTAGCCCTTTCACGCTTCCAGTAACAACCATTGTATTTTCGGTTGTGGAATCACAAGAAATAATGATTAGACCAATAAGAAATAGAAGAAGGGAGTTTTTCATTTTCATAGTTTTTTTGAGTGGGCAAATATCATGAAATTTTATGAGCTCAATGATGTTTTCTATATATTTTTTTAAAGGGTAGAAGCTACTTCCATAAGGTAGGCACATACTAATGCACCACCGGTACCAACCACATATCCAAAGACAGCTAGTAAAACACCAACTGAGGTTAAGGAAGAATGAAATTCCGCGGCCACAATTGGCGCAGATGCGGCACCACCAACATTAGCCTGACTTCCAACTGCTAAAAAGAAGTATGGTGCTTTTATTAATTTGGCAACTAAAATTAATAAGCCAGCATGTATGCCTATCCAGATAAATCCAATGGCAATTAATCCTGGGTTTTCTAACACTTTTCCCAAATCCATTTTCATTCCAATGGTGGCAACTAAAATATAGATAAAAACACCGCCAATTTTACTTGCTCCAGCTCCTTCATAATTTTTAGCTTTAGTAAAAGAAAGGGCTACACCTAATATGGTGGCAATTACAACCATCCAGAAAAAGCTAGACCCTAAGAAAGATAAAAAACTCTTTTTATCACCTACTGCTTCAAACGTAGCTATTAAATAAGCACTTATGTTATCGCCGAAAAAATGGGAAATTCCTACCGCTGTAAATGCAAAAAAGAGCATCATTATATAATCGTTTGTGGTTGGTACTCTGGTTATTTTATCAGTAAAGGCTGTAACTTTTTGCTTTAAGGTTTCAATAGCTGATGCATCGGCTTTAAGCCATTTGTCTATTTTTTTTGTTTTACCAACGCCCAATAAAATAATGGCCATCCATACATTGGCAACAACCACGTCTATTAGCACCATACTACCGTATTTCTCAGGATTATAATGGAAAATTTCTAACATAGCGGCTTGGTTTGCACCACCGCCAATCCAACTACCAGCAATAGTTGCTAAACCTCTCCAAATGGCATCAAAATCATTGCCGCCAACAGTTTCAGGAGAGAATATAGAAACAATGAGTATGGCTATAGGTCCACCTATAATTATGCCTGCCGTTCCCGTTAAAAACATAATTAAGGCTTTTGATCCTAATGCTGCTATAGCTTTTAAATCTATACTTAAGGTCATTAACACCAATGCAGCTGGTAATAAGTACCTGCTAGCCATATAATACAGGTTAGATTCGTGTTGTACAGTTTTTCCAGTGCTATCTACGGTTTCCCATATTTCTGCAATTACCCCAGTAGATGTAAGTACAGCAGGTAATAAGTAGCATAATAAAATACCGGGTATAATGGTGTAGAATTTGCTCCAAAAGCCAGTTTTCTTAGAAGAAGTATAGAAAACAAAGCCTAAACACAGTGTTAATAATCCAAATACAACTTTGTCGTCCGTAATTAAAGGTTCAATCATAAAGTATAAAATAGTTTATTTACCCAAAGTATGGGTTTTCAAATATACTCAAATTACAATGTTTTGCTTTATAAAATGCGCAACTCCGTTTTCGGTATTTTTAAAAGTAGTGTATTTGGCTATGGCCTTTACTTCATCTCTTCCATTTTCTACCGCAACCCCACACCCCACATTCGCCAACATTTCTATATCATTAAAATTGTCTCCAAAGGCAATGACATCGGCCAAAGTTTCATCCTTGAATAGCAGTTTTATGGCAGATAATTTAGAGATCGATTTAGGAGCAACCTCTATTAATGTTTCATTTGATCTATAAAAGTGAAGGCTATCCCCTAAGGCTGTAGTGAGTATCGTGAATATGGAATCTGTGGTTTCTTTTGTGCCCATAAGCATTATTTTATGAGCCCCAATACCTCTTTTTTCCCATTGGAACAAAGTGGTTGTAGTTTCCTCAAAAATAGGCACGGCTTTGGTGTGATGAATTTCTTTTTGTACTCTTTCTGTATCCTCTGGTACATACCATTCATCGGTATAGTATAAGCCCAATTGAACACCCTGTTTTTCTGCTAAATTGTGTATTTTTAGTAATTCACTTATAGGAATAACAGTAGAGAATAGTTCTTTGCCATTGTCTAAAACCAAGGCTCCATTATAACAGATTATAGGTTCATTTTCTACGCCTAGTCTTGCTTGTAAATACCGCATAGATTTTGGCATTCTTGCTGAAACTAAAATAATTTTTATATGGTTTTTTATGCTATTAATTGCTGATATGGTAACATCAGAAACGTCATTTTTTGTCGTTAATAAGGTCCCGTCCAAATCGGAACACAGTATTTTATATTTCATTTATTAAGGGTGCAATTGCGTTTGTTTTATTCTTCTTTCTTTTTTGGATCTCTTTTGGCTTCTTTTAAAGCCTTCATTAAGATCCACTCTATTTGCCCATTGGTGCTGCGAAACTCGTCTGAAGACCATTTTTCAATTGCCTTTAACATATCTTCATTTAACCGTAGTGCAAATGCCTTTTTTTTACTCATTTCTGATAATAAATTCTTTAATTAGAACAACCAATTCTTTTGAAATAGAAAAATTAGGATCGGTATAGGATCTCTGATTTTCTTCTAGGGAGTTAACTTCTTTCAGAAGGTGATTCATTTTTTTTATACTGTGGATTTCTGCAAGAGGGGATGCGTCTTTCAAAAGTTGTGCATCCGAATTAGTTACTTGTAAATCAGCATCTCCATTTAAGATAAGAATGGGCACGTTTATTTTTTTTATTTCTGTTTTTGGGTCAATCAAAGCCCAGCTTTTAAAGAACTTTTGATTGTTGGGGTGAAATATTGAAACCAATAAGGGGTTTACTTTTAAAATGGTGTCTGTTTTTAATAATTCATCAAAATGTTCTTTGGTTAAACTCCCTAATTCTTGACTTTGTTGGGTGACCTGGGCAATCACAGTTTGATCAATTGTTTGTCCCGCACCTGCCAATGAAATATAACTTTTTATATTTTTGTCAAAGGACAACATAGCAATTAATGAACCTTGACTGTGTCCAATTAAGTGAATGCCATTAAAACGTTTGTCGTTTTTAAAATGCTGTAGCGCAACCATGGCATCATCCGCAAAATTTTGGATGGTAATATCCTTTTCTTTCGCTAGGTTTTCCACGATTGCCGTTCTTTTGTCATAACGATAAAATGCAATCCCATTAGCAACAAGGCTATCCGATAACAACTTAATGTAATTTGCCTTAATACCTACGGCGGTTTGGTTGCCATTACGGTCTATATTGCCAGAACCGTGAATAAAAAGTACTAAGGGTACTTTCTTTTTCAATTTTGGGTAGCTTAGCGTACCGGGTAAAAAGATGTTTTTATTTTTCAGGTCCAATTCTTCCGTGATAATTTCTTGTGAAAAAACAACACTTGGAAGGAAAAATAAAAGCAGAATTACATTCTTCATATTCATCTGTTTTTTTCTCTTTCTAGGATTACTTTAAAAAAAGTTGAACTAGACATAATCCCGCCAGTGATGACGTGCCAACCCTCTCTTGCATAATTGTTAAGCTCTATTTCAAAATCCTTGTCGGAGTTTCTTAATTTAG
Source organism: Cellulophaga sp. F20128 (assembly GCF_023015805.1). GTDB lineage: Bacteria > Bacteroidota > Bacteroidia > Flavobacteriales > Flavobacteriaceae > Cellulophaga. Next base: position 63,931 of record NZ_JALKBA010000018.1, on the reverse strand, counting down.
CTTTTTGTTTAATTATCTTATATTCTTTCATCCGTATTTTTTTTAAAATGCCTATTAATTATTGCAGTTGCAGCCGTATCTTTTTGTGTGCCAATTAATATTTTTTTATCGTTTTTTAATACAATTTGGATGCCTTTGTTTCCTTTTACATTAAAGGCAGTTCCATTCCCAAAACCTGATTTAAATCCCCAACCCCCATACTCCCTCAGTGCATTGTACTTCCGTAGATTACAGCTTTGCATGTCATTCCAACGTATTAACCTATAGGTGCGGTGTATAGGAGAAAATTGATAGTGAATACCTTTTTCGTCAATTTTAGTCTTCAATTTAAAAGACCAAATCAATAGAACGCAGAGTAGCACGGTAACAGTTACCACAATTTGACCTGTACTATCGGTTGCCATTACCTGGTCTGCATTAGACTTGGCAATAAACCAAATGTAAAAGCAATACAGCAAAAATAGGAGCATGCCGTAGTTTATAAGTTGCATAAACCACTGGTTAAAACGTTGTGTTTCGTTAAATACTCTCATTTAATGATTTAAAGTGCCTGCGTTTACAATAGGTGATGCATCTTTGTCAGAACACAATACAACCATAAGATTGCTTACCATAGCAGCTTTGCGTTCTTCGTCTAGATCTACTATTTTATTTTTGCTTAATTCTTTTAAAGCCATTTCTACCATGCTTACAGCTCCTTCAACAATTTTATGTCTGGCAGCAACAATAGCAGTAGCTTGTTGTCTTTTTAGCATGGCATTGGCAATTTCTTGGGCATAGGCCAAATATCCAATTCTAGCCTCTAATACTTCAATACCGGCCATAGATAATCTTTCTTGTACTTCTTTTTCTAAGGCATCACTAACCTCGTTTACACTAGACCGTAAGGTTATATCCTCAGTATGACCCTCGTCAGCAAAATTATCATACGGATACATACTTGCTAATTTACGAACAGCAGCATCAGTTTGCACTCTAACAAAATTTTGATAATCATCTACGTCAAATGCAGCTTTGTAGGTGTCTGTAACACGCCAGACGAGAATGGTGCTGATCATAATTGGGTTGCCCAGCTTATCGTTTACCTTAAGGCGTTCACTGTCAAAATTACTAGCGCGTAATGATATTTTCTTTTTCGAATAAAATGGAATTACCCAAAACAAACCATTTTTTTTAATTGTGCCCACATACTTACCAAATAATAATAAAACCCTAGAACTATTGGGGTTCACCAAAACAAAACCTGGTAGTAATAATATCGCAATAATTATTCCGATTAGATATACGGGGTTTTCTGCCGTAATTAGCATATATACACTAGGAACTACCAATATAAAAAAGAGGAGTAGAATAAGATACCCATTTATGGGGCTTGTAGTTTTTTCGTTTTTCATGATGTTTATTTTAAATGATATTAAAATGATATCATAAATATATTAAAAAAAATCAATTATTCTTAAATTCTTTTACTTTTGTTTTGTTCGGATTTTTAAAAAGGCGTTTAAAAAAACCATCTTTTTTGATAGGGTTACAGTCTAAAGCATTTAAAACAGCAGCTGTAGGTTCTTTAAATTTTGCCTTGGTGATATAGTTAAAGTCACTGTCTTTATTCATCTTTTGTAACAATAAAGCAAAGGCAGGTAAGGCTGCATTTGCACCTTGACCAATACTTGTGTTTTTAAAACCAATTTCATGATTGTCTAAACCAACCCAAGTAACACTAACTAGTTTGGGTGTTATGCCAACAAACCAAGCATCTTTATTGTTTTGTGTGGTTCCTGTTTTTCCAGCGATATCATTGTTGAGTTTGTAAGTAGTACGTATTCTTGATGCTGTGCCAGAGTTAATAGTGGCTTTCATCATTTCTAACATTATCATATTTGTTTCTGGTGAAAAAGCCGAATTTTGACCAATTTTTGGGGTAAATTTATCGAGGATAGAATCCTTATTATTGGTTATTCTTTTTATGAGTTGAGGTGTGGCATATTTACCATTATTGACATAGCTCGTATAAGCGGTTGCTAATTCACTTATTTTAATTTCGGTTGCTCCTAATGCCAAGGATGGTAAATTAGGTAATGTAGATGAAATTCCCATTTTTTTAGCTTGTGCAATCGTATTTGAGATGCCCGCTTTCTCTAGCACCTTTACTGCAACTGTATTGACAGAATTGCTGAGCGCCTCTTCCATAGAATAATTGAGATAGGTTTCGTCTTTTTTTCCAGAATTAGACGGACTCCATTTTTCTAGGTTTTTGTATGCTACCTCGTCGGCAGAAAAATAAGTACAAGGGGCAACACCTTGTTCTAAGGCTGTGGTGTATACAATTGGTTTAAAAGTGGAGCCAACTTGCCTTTTGCTTTGCGAAATATGATCATACTTAAAGTGTTTAAAGTCGATGCCACCAATCCAAACCTTTACTGCTCCTGTTTCAGGGTTAAGAGCTAGAGAACCTATATTTAAGATTTTCATATAATAGGCAACACTATCCATACTACTTGCTTGTACCGTTGTTTTCTTACCCCAATTGTCAAAAACCATCGTTTTTTTTAGGTGAAGAGAATCCATAATTTGAGATTCAGTGAGGTTTTGTTTTTTGAAGTTTTTATAGGCAGCCGTTTGCTTTATTACTTTTAATATCAATTTTTTATTGGTAAGCCAAGGTGCATTTTTGCCATGACTTTTTTCAAAACTAGCTTGCAAGCCTTTCATGTGTTCTTGCATTGCTTCTTCTGCCAAAACTTGCATTTTATAATCTAGCGTCGTATAAATTTTTAATCCGGAAGTATAAATATTGTAAGCTTCATCTTCCTTGTTTTTTTCTTTAACCCATTGCAGCAATTGTTTTCTAACTTCTTCCCTAAAATAAGGTGCAACACCATCATTATAATTAAAATCTCTATAGTCTAATTCTAGTGGGGTTTTAGCAAGACTGTCTTTTAGTTTCTCATCGATATACGCATTGGTGTACATAGACTGTAAGACCAAGTTTCTTCTGCCTCTGCTTTTTTCTGGATGTAACCTTGGGTTATAGCTGTACGTTGCTTTTAACATTCCTACTAAGGTTGCTGCCTCCGGTATAGTTAAGTCTTTGGTGTGTTTGTTGAAAAATTTTAAAGAAGCACTTTCAATACCGTGTGTATTATCTCCGAAGGATACTTGATTTAAATAATGCGATAAAATTTCCTCTTTTTCATAAATAGCTTCCAACCTTTTGGCAATAAACATTTCTTTTACCTTGGAAACGGCTAAATGCAAGTTGCCATGTTTTATTCTTGGGTATAAGTTTTTTGCCAATTGCTGACTTATAGTGCTACCTCCTCCGGAAGATTTGTCTTGCAGTAGGATACTCTTAAATGCAACTCTAAGCATACTTTTGTAATCGATACCATTGTGTTGGTAATAGCGTTCGTCTTCAATAGCAACTAGGGCTTCCGGTAAGTATTTTGGAAAATCAGCATAATCAATAGGTTGCCTGTCCAGTAAGTAATATTTGCCAATGAGCACACTGTCTGCAGAATATACTTCAGATGCTTGTTGGTATTTTAGTGAAGACAGTTCTTTTTTACTAGGCAGTTTGCCCCATAGCCCTGCATATATACTGATTATAAATAAAAAAAATAGGCTTACTGAAGCAATTATAAACAGTAGGATATATCGTAAAATAGGGTTGTTAATTTTCTTTAAAATCAAAATAGTATGTTTTTATATATAAGGATAAGTTAAAAATTTAAAACCAGCTAAAAAATAACAAGAGTTTAAGAATCAATTTTCTATTTTTGGGAAAAAACAAAATCGATGAAAAATATAATAGTTCTACTTTTTTTAACTGTTCAGGTTTCTTTTGCAAATGAAATAGTTTGGGCAAAAACAGGGCATAGAACTGTGGGTGAAGTTGCTCAGAACCAATTAACAAGAAAAGCGAAAAAAGCAATAAAAGAATTGCTTGATGGGCATGACCTTGCATTTGTATCAAATTATGCGGATGAGATAAAAGCAGATAAGGCCTTTAATGAGTATTTTTCTTGGCATTACGTTAATTTCCCACCAAATACAAAGTATAAAGATATACCGCCTTCTCCAGATGGTGATTTAATAGTGGCCGTAGAAACAAGCGTAAAAGCATTAAAGGATAAGAATACCTCCAAAGAGGATAAAGCATTTTACTTAAAACTATTGGTACACTTTATGGGAGATTTACATCAGCCCATGCACGCCGGACAGGGAGAAGATAAAGGTGGAAACGATATTCAGGTCCGTTGGTTTGGAGAAGGCACTAATTTACACCGAGTTTGGGATAGTGATATGATTAATTCATATGCCATGAGTTATACGGAATTGGCTAACGCCTTGCCTAAATTAGACAAGAATGAAAAGAAAAGAATAATAGCAGGTTCAATATACGAATGGATTGAAGAATCCCAAGATTTAGCCAATGAAATCTATACCTCTGTAGAAGTAGGAGAAAAACTAGGGTACAATTATAGTTATAAGTATATGGATACCGTTCGCAATCAGTTACTTAAAGGAGGCTTGCGCCTAGCTAAGGTGTTAAATGACATTTTTGCTTAACTATATCGAGGATTTGGTAACTACAACGAAATTCTTTTGTTTTTTGGTATAACTTTTGAAACTTAGATTGTAAGTTGGGTGCGAGGACATTAATGAATTCATCCAAATTCATTAAAGGCAGTGCACAACCTGTAAAATAGGATATAAAAAAATCGGTTCCCTTTATAAAAGGAACCGATTTTTTTATTGAGTTCATTGGGCGAATATTCTATTCTAATTTAAGGTAATTATCTTCCGCTAAAAGTCTATAATCCTTTTAAATACGAGGTATTTTGTAAGTACATTACCATCCTTTTTTACCTCAATAAGCTTTCTTGTGTATGTGATACTTGGGTAAAAAGCTTTTGTTTGGGTTGCAATCCAAACTTTTGTCAAAATAGTACAGTCATCTGTTAATTTATTGGTTCAAGTGTTAATTGTTTTAACATAATATTGTCAAATAAGTAAATGCGTTTCGTGTTTATGATGAATATTATATTCTTTTTTCCATAAAAAAGATGAGCTAATAACCAATTAATTAAAAGTATGATTATGAAAAAAAAACCACGGCAAATACAATTATTGCTTTTGCATCTGCTAAGAAACAAGAAAATTTTTAGCATTCATGTGTTCCTCGTTTTTTCGCTCTTGGGAATGTCCACTGCATTGGCATCTGATATGTCTACAGCTTATGAAGATATGTTTCAGCAAGACAGAACTATTACGGGAAGTATAACAGACAATGAGGGTTTACCAATGTTGGGTGTTACAGTATCTGTTAAAGGAGTTGCAATGGGAGTTAGTTCTTCTTTTGATGGAACATATTCTATTAATGTGCCAGGACAATATGACACTTTGGTGTTTTCATATGTAGGTATGGTCACCAAAGAGGTGTTAATCACAGACAATAATGTTCTTGATGTTCAATTAGAAGAGGATGTCGTTAAAATGGATGAGGTTGTAGTTGTTGGTTATGAGGAGATTAAGCGAAGAGATGCAACGGCTTCAGTAGTAAGTGTTAAGGCGGCAGACATCGAAAATTTCCCAGCAACAACTTTTGAAGATGTTTTACAAGGAAAACTTGCCGGTGTAAACGTACAATCTTTATCAGGGGAGCCTGGAGTAAAAAATGTTTTTGTAATTCGTGGTAATACCAACATCTCTACCAGTTTAGACGGTGAACTTAGTGCTGGTGGTACTGGTTTTTCTAATCCATTGTATGTAGTAGATGGAGTGCCTACAACCCTTGAAGATTTAGCGGGTTTTGATGCTACAAATACAAACTTTCTTGCGTCACTTAACCCTAATGACATTGAGTCTATAGATATTTTAAAGGATGCTTCTGCAGCTGCAATTTATGGTTCAAGGGGAGCAAATGGAGTGGTGATTATTAAAACGAAGCGTGGAAAAACTGGAGAACCAGTTTTTACCTTTAATTCTTATGTAGGGGTTTCTAATACGCCTGATTTAATTGATGTTGAGGTAGGAAGGGCTGAAAGTGCTGCCAAATGGGACGGAATTAATAACTATTGGGATTACGATAGAATAAAGAATAACGTTCCTATGATTCTTTCAGATAGTTTAAACCCAATGTTTAATAATAATGTAAACTACCAAGGGCTTTTTTACAAGCCAGCTGTTGTTCAGAATTATGATTTTGGCGTATCTGGTGGAACGGAAACTACAAACTACAGACTAGGTATTGGGTATTACAATGAAGAAGGTATTGTTGTAGGTACGGGTTTTGAACGTATTTCGGCTACTTTAAACTTAGGTGTAAAGCTTAGTGATAAATTAGACAACCAAACAGTAGTTCGTTTGGGTTATGTAGATAGACAAACAGGATTAGGGAATACCAACGCTGCTTCTGGAACGTTCCCTATTAACCCATTACAAATGAATACATCCTTATTGTATATTACACCAGATGAGAAAAAAGCATTGTTGGGTGAGTATGAAGATATTAGAAATGTGAATATTAATTTCTCCATGCAATTTAGCAATACCTTACGATATAAAATTGCGAATGGCTTGTATTTTAATAACCTAGTAGCGGTTTCAACAAATACAACTAAAAAGGATTACTTTTCACCGTCTACCTTAAATTCAGATGGTTTAACTTATGCTGATTACACGTGGTCTGGTACTAAAAACTTTAACTTAGATAATTATTTGTCGTATTCAAAAACATTTTTGGATATACATAAGGTAAATGCCTTATTGGGTACCTCAATTAATTACAACCAAAATGAATACTCAAGAGTAGGTGGTAAAGGTGCTGCTAGTGACAATATCCAAACGGTTACCGGTATAGATCAAGAAGATATTTTTGGTGGTACAAGTTTTTCTGAAAATGGGATGGCTTCATTGTGGTATCGTTTAGGGTATAAATTGAAAGATAAATACTTAGTTGATTTTAACTTTAGAACAGATGGTTCTTCTCGTTTTGGTAAAAATACAAGATGGGGATATTTTCCTGCAATCTCAGCAGGTTGGGTTTTTTCAGAAGAATCGTTTATCAAAGAAAAGATGCCTTGGATCAGTTTTGGTAAATTATATGGTAGTTATGGTGTAAATGGTTCGCAGTTTTCTAATGATTATCTGCGCTTTAATACCTACAATTCTGGGGGTGGTTTTTATCTTCCAGCAGGTAACAGACCTGTATCTACTTATAATGGAACAACGGTTGTAAATCCTAACTATAGCAAAATTGCCAACGAAGATCTTTCATGGGAACGTTCAGTACAATGGAACTTGGCTATGGATTTAGAATTATTTAATCGTAGAATTTTCATCACTCCTGAAATTTACAACAGGGAAACAAGAGATTTGTTATTTGATGTTGATTTCCCAATTGAAACAGGATATGCAAATTCACAAGCAAATATTGCAGGGGTTAGAAACTACGGTTGGGAACTTTCTTTAAATGCGTATTTATTTGATCCTAAGCATGATTTTCAGTGGCAAATAGGTTTTAACGTTGCACATAATGAAAATCAAATTACGGCATTGCCAAATGGTGGTCGTGACTGGGTATCTGGCGTTAGAAGTTTAACTGTTGGTATGCCTTTAAACTCCTATTATTTCCTTCAAAATACGGGAGAAGTGTACAGTACAGTAGATGATATTCCAATTGATCCTTATACTGGAGGTTTATTACCTATTCAATTTAATGGGGTAACTAAGGTAGGTAGTTACGGTTATGTAGATGTAGATGGTGATCACATTATTGAATTTGGAGATGACCATATCGTTATTCCAAATGCAGATCCTAATCCTAAGTACACAGGTGGATTTACAAATACGTTTAGTTATAAAAATTGGAACCTTCGTGTAATTTCTAGTTTTGTATCAGGAAGAACTATATACAACCAAACATTGGTGACAAGTTTATGGTCAATTAGTAAGGATAGGCAAAATGTTGTGCCAGATACTTGGGCAAATTTTAATACGCCAGTATTGAGTAATTTAAATTATTGGAGACAACCAGGAGATGTTGCAGACATAGCGACATTAGATCCAGGAGGGAATAATTATCTTAACAACAGAACACAGCAGTCTATTTGGTTAGAAGATGGATCTTATCTAAAAATTGGGAGTATTACGTTAAGTTATAACTTTAAAGGAGCAAAGCTTAAAAAATTAGGATTTAAAGCCTTGCGTTTGTATAGTATGATGAACAATGTTGCAATTTTTCAAAAATTTACAGGTCCTGATGCAGAACGTGTAAATGTAGCGGGTTATGATATAGGATCTGGTTATGCTTTACCACGTAAAGTTACTTTTGGAATGAATGTTAAATTTTAATGTTAAACTTATTAAAAAATATAGATATGAAATATTTTAAAACCAAACTAATAGCAGTTTTTGTATTGGTTGGCTTAACATTTACCAGTTGTAATGATTGGTTAGAAATGGAGCCAATATCTGAAACGTACGGAGATGTTTTTTGGACATCAGAAAGCTCGGTTGATCAAACCTTGGCTGGTGCATATTCATTACTGAGAACAGCGATGTTAACAGGCAACAGGTTCCATACTTGGGGAGAAATTAATGGAAATTATATGAGAACCAAGACCTTAACCAATCAAGAGAAATTTGGCACCACTAGTTTTCCAAACTCAAGTATGGGAGAAATGCAGTGGGCACCTTTTTATAAGGTTATTGCACAATGTAACCTTATTTTACATGAAGGGGCAAAATTAGATGATGATCTTTTTGACGGTGGAACAGACGGCAAAAATAAGTTACTTGGGGAAGCGTATTTCCTTAGAGCCTATACGTATTTCTATATGGTTAAGGTATGGGGAGATGTGCCACTAGTTCTTACACCAACCCTTGAAGTAACCGATGCAATTACAGAAGATGGGTTTATCATCAATGTAGGACAAAATCCAGAGAAAGAAGTTTTGGAGCAATGTATCATAGATTTAAAAATAGCCGAGGGTTATTTAGATTACGGAACTTTGGGTAGTTCTAAATGGGCAGTACAAGGAAATAAAGGATCTGTACAAGCGCTTATGGCACATGTATACCTTTGGCTAGATGAGCCGTTAGCATCTGAAAAAGCTGCGGATAATGTAATTACAAAAGCAGGGTATTCTTTAGTGAATTACACAGATTCATTGGCTGTTGTGAATATGTTTGTTGGTCGTTCTACAGAAGGGATATTTGAATTGAACATCGATTATGATCAAAGCGAGTCTTATACAAACAGTGGTATGTTACATAGAACGGTTTATCACCCATATATCAATAATATGAATGAGGCTGGTAGCACCAAACATGTTATTAAAAGTGAGGTTGACGGATTGTATGAAGAAACCGATTTAAGATTAGAACGTTTTTATGCCTATTGGGACACGAACCGTCCAATTACTTTAAAATATGCTAGTGTAATATATGAGGATGAAGCGAGGTTTCAAACGCCGCATGGTATTAGTAACATTATGCTAATACGTCTTTCAGAAATAGTTTTACTCAGAGCAGAAGCCTTAGCAAAATTGGAGCGTTATGGAGAAGCTAGAATATTGTTAAATACCATTCGTGAAAGAGCCGAAGCCACTCCTTATGTAGGTTCGGATAGTGAAATGTTACATGAAATATTCTTAGAACGCGTAAGAGAACTTATGGGTGAAGGTCATGAAATGTTCGATAGAATTCGTATGGATGAGTGGGAAGATATTGGTTGGATGACGGCAGCTCGTAAAGAACAGAGAGGCTATTATTGGCCAGTACCTTCAACCTATATTATAGATAATCCATTATTGAGACAGAATCCATTTTGGGCAACAATTACGTATTAAATTTTACAAAAAAACAAAACAAATGAAAAAATATATTCTTCTGATAGTTGTAGTAACAGCCATTTTTATTGGGTGTGAAAAACAGGATTACCTCATCGATGGGGGAGTTCATGAAACTGGAGTAGTAGATATGACAACCTACGAGTATTTACAAACTAATGCAGTTTTTGATACTTTGTTGTTACTTATAGATAAGGCGGAATTAAAAGAAACCATCAATGGTGATGTTACTTTTTTTCCACCGACAGATTTTTCTATAAAAAACTATATAACAAAAAAGTATGGAGATACAATTGCTCAAAATGCTTTTGTAGAGTGGACAATGGATGATATTCCAGTTCAGACATTACGTGATTCATTACAGATGTATATCATTCCTAATAAAGTAAATAGAGATGATTTAACCGAAGAAAACCAGGTGTTCCAAACTTTATTGGGGAACCAAGTAGGAGTTGCTTTAATTCCTGTTGATGATGTCTATGCAGGTATTGTAAGTACCTGGCCAGAATATGTGTTTTTAACCCATATTAGGGGTGCTGGCTTAGATACTCCAGGGACAGTTCCTCCAGAAGAGGAAATAGATATTCGTAATGTATGTCAAACATCAGGCATTGAGACTAATACAGGGGTTATTCATGTATTAGAAAATAGCCATACTATGTTCTATTTTGTACAAACTCATTTTCCTGAAAACTAAAATAAATACAATGAAAAAAACAAATAAAATTATAATTACCACAATTGTAATGTCCATAGTAATTTGGTCATGTAGTAAGGTGGAAGTGGGGTATTTAAGTGATTACATTAAATATGAAAGCCCAATATTATACGTTGATTCTGGAAGCGATTTTACATCGGTAAAGTTGTTGCCCGATGGTTCTACAAAACCACTTACGGTAGAATTGTTAGAAATTCGTAACAAGGAGACAGGTACAATTGCAGAAGATTTGTTAACCCTTAGGCCTTTAGTGCAGTGGACAGAAGCGTATTCCTATGAAACAGATACAACCCTTGCTCAGGTACAGGCTAAACTAAAAACTATTGATGTTCCTGCCTTTGAATTCAACACCATAAATGGTGAAATTAGATGGAATCCAAACACTAGAGAAGCTGAAGCAAGTGAATATGAGTTTGATCTTAAAATTTCCAATGTAAGGGGAGAAAAAACCTATCCAGGAATTGGGCAAGTTGTGATGCAACCTTTTGTACCAGTTACGTATGTGACAGGTTCGCGTATCCAGGTTAGACGTGTTACACCGGCGGCTACACTCTATTCTTATGTTGAAGATTTAGATGCCTTATATGATGGTACTAGTGCTATCAATACCGTCACTAAGATTTCTAACGAATCAGCTCCAGGGGTAACAGTGATCCTAAAGGTAGTTGATAAAAATGGTACACCATTTAACCCTAAAACGGGAGAAGTGTTGCCAAATTGGCCAGGTTTTAACCTTCCTTTTTATGAAGAAACATCTGTAGATACAGAGTTAACCGATGAGGAATTTATATTTCATTTTCCCGTAACGCCATTTCCTTTTTATTCTTGGTACAATGCTAATAATCCTTTTAGATACTATCATATTCCAAACGGATCCATTGGAGAAATAGATGTTGATGAATATAATCCAGATGATGAATATTGGTTAAATTTTAGAACCAATCTTCAAATTAATGGCCCTGGTACTTGGGAGATTAAAATTATGTATCCTAACGTTACACATAAATAATAGGGTAATGATATTAAGTACAAAAGGGTTGTCGTTATGGCAACCCTTTTTTATTTGGTATAAAATCCTAAATAGTATGTAATCAACAATTTATAAAATAGTTCTAAAAGTGAGGTTTATTCTTTCACCAATAGGCTTGGTTGTTTTAGGAATTTGATGCAGCCAATGATGTTGCGTTTTTCCTTGCATTAGTAACAGACTCCCGTTTTCAAGTAGTACTTTGTGTTTTAGGTTGTTGTTGTGTTTGTTTTTTAGATGAAATATGCGTTCGGCTCCTAGACTTACAGAAGCTATGACCGGGTTTTTCCCTAATTCTTTTTCGTCATCAGAATGCCATCCATTACTGTCCTTTCCGTCTCTATATAAATTTAATAAACAGCTAGTGAATGTCGTTTTGCTAAGTGCTTCTACAGTCAGCTTTAACCTTAAGAGTTCAGCCGTAAATGGGATAGGATGCATAATAATATTAGAGTAGCTATAGGGTTTAGAGTTGGTAGCATACAAGGCCGTTAATCTTGGTTGAGGGTGTGTTTTTCCAAATACAGTGATGTTATCTTGTTGCCAAGCTATAGTTTCTCTTAACCTTTTAAAGAGAGTAAGGGCCTCTGCTTCCGTAATAATATTAGAAAAGTAACGGATATCGCTTTGCGGTAGGTCTAAATGTAAATTATGGTCTGGAAACAAATTGTGCATACTGATGGAAAATCACGAAAAAGATAGATACCAATATGCCCAATAGATGAGTACAAATTGTAATGGAATCCGTAGGATTAAAGCCCATTTAGAAAACCCAGCGTTTGCCTTTTTACTAGAAAGCATATAAAAGTGAACCAATAAGAAAACTGTTAACAGGGCTACTATGCCATAAATGGAATAATTTTTAGTAGCTGAAAAGCACAGGCCAATTCCCAAAAGTACTTCTGCAAGTCCACTGACATAAACAAGGAGTTTGTGCTTTGGTAAATAGCGTGGCATAATACGCATGTATACCTTTGGTTTTATAAAATGCATACTTCCCGCAAATACATAGATTGCAGCCATTACATACAAATGCCAGGGGTAATTTTCCATAGGAAAATAAAGATATAACAAATTACTATGCTACTATGGTTTTTATCTCGTTTCTATATTCAGACGGATTTTGACCCGTAAACTTCTTAAAGGATTTATTAAAATGCGAAAAGTTGTTAAATCCACTTTCATAACAAACTTCTGTAATGGAAATATTTTGTTCTGCTAGAAGTTTAGATGCGTGTACCAAACGATATTCATTGGTAAACTGAATGAATGTTTTGTTTGTTATTTTTTTAAAATACCTACAAAAAGACGGCACGGTCATGCTCACAAGGTTAGCAATTTCATCAAGCGTAATTTCTTCTCTAAAATTGATTTTTACATAATTAAAAATAACGTTTATTCTGTCGTTATCTTTAATCTCAGTTTTAATAGCAAATCCTTCACCATTTAAAATTTTGTATTCTGAAGATTTCCCCAATTCGTTTAAAATATTCAAAATAGCTAACAGACGTTGAAAATCAGTTTGGTACTCTAAAATTTCCATCTTTTCACCAATTTTCAATTTTGTAGCTCCATAAAAGGCAACACCCCCTTTGCATATATTTAGAAGAGATTGAATGTTTTTTAATTCAGGAAGACCAAAAAAATTAGCGCCTAAAAAATCAGGCAGCATTTGAACAACTGTTTCACTCTTGTTTTCAGTAAGTGCATCTGTTAAACCACAATGGGGAAGATTACCGCCAATTAAAATTAAATCGCCTTTCGTATAATAAGACATATGGCTTCCTATTTGTCTTTTTCCAGATCCGCCATTTACATAAACAAGCTCTAGCTCTGGATGAAAATGCCAAGTGTTGTTTTTGTTGTTCTGAAAGGCATCAAATTTTTGATAGGTAAAAGAATGTCCAAAATCTGGTGCGATGGATTCAAAAATCGGTTTTTGCTTACTCATTATTGCAATCTAATTAGGGCCGTAAAAATACGGAATACTTGGTAATTCGGAAATCTTTATTCTAAAAAATAGGGAGAATAATATGTTAAATTAACATCAATAAATTGCAAAGTTGTTTTAATGGGTAAAATAGCATAGATATTGGGGAATATTGGAATAATCCATTGTAGAGATAGAACATACCTTTGTAGTGTACTTAAGTATGTACGTAATATTAATGCCATAAAACAGAAAACCTATGAAAACCATTTTAAAAATTACGACTATTGCAATGTTTATGTTGGCCACAACAGTAACTTTTGCAGACGATTCTAGTTTAGAATTATTTACGAAAAATAATTCTAAAGACCTTATTTTTAGATATGAAACTCAAAATCTACAAACAAAGGTTAAATTTGGAGACGGTTATACCGTATTTTATTCTGAAGAAGTGTTTGATACCTCAGTTTATTTGAAAAAATTCAATATCAAAAATTTAAGCGACGGTAATTACTTTTTGACAATTGAAAACACATTAAAAAAGGTAACTTACAATATCCATGTTACAGGAAGTTTAGTGGTGATCGACGATGAAATTGAAACTCCAAAACCAGTTATTCAAAAGAAAAATGATCTTGTGGTGATGACCTTTTTAAATAAAGGAAAAAACAAAGTGAAACTTACCATTTATGATATTGAAAATGATCAAGTGTACTATGAGGAATTTACGGATAAATTAATTGTAGAAAAAGCATTTGATTTTACTACAATACCCAATGATAACTACAGATTTGTGGTTAAGGTAGCCGATGAAATCTACTCAAGTGTTGTCAGTGTTAAGTAATTTGTAAATCTAACTATTTTAAATAAGGCTGTCTTAAAAGTATATTTTTAAGGCAGCCTTATTCTATACATATTTTTTTAGCTGCATCTTTTTATGTTCAGGTAATGCTTTGTTGTTAATAGCAAGTGTTACCATTTCTAAGTTTTTTTCTTTTGCAAACAAGAGTTTATAAAATTCTTGAATGGTAAGCGTGTTTTTAGACTGGGTTATTAAGGTGCAACTATCTCCTTTTGCAACCATGCCCTCTTTCAATACCCGTACATAGGCTCCAGGATGATTGTGTGCTATAAATTGCTTTAGTATTTTTTGAGTTCCAAAACGAATTCCTAATTTGTAACAGGGTTCTCTTGGTTGTGAAACTTCTACCAATGCAGTACCTATTTTATAAATGTCTCCAATTCTAAGCGTGGCTTCATCTAAATTTTCTACCGTAAGATTTTCGCCAAACATACCCCATTGCCATGGTAAATCTGGGTAAAGCTCTTTCCAGTACTGGTAGTGATTTGAAGAAAATAAATAGCAGGCTTTGTCAAAGCCTCCATGCACTTTTTTGTTGGAAATAGTGTCATTTTGGACACCTTCATTTCTTAAATGTAGGGCAGCGGTTGTGGCATATTTATAAATACCTGTTTGTTCTTCCTTTCCATTCCAAATAATGGTTGTTGATTTTCCAATGTTGGTAGAAATTATCTTCATCGTATAAAGATAAAAAACCATTACAAAACGTAATGGTTTTTATGTAAAATTGAGCTCGTAATGAATTAGTCTTCTTCCTTGTCCATTTTTTTGGTGATAAAAAATCCTATTAATAAACCTGTACCTGCTGTTATAAAAGTTGTGCCAATTGCAACTTCTTCATCCAAGCCCATCCTAACAAATAAGGAGCCTATTGCAATTCCTAATCCTACACCTATGATTAATAATGAAAGGTTAAGAATTAGTATTTTCCATATAGGTGCAGTTTTGTCTTGTTTACCTTTGACAAAAATGCTAGCATCTGCTCCTTTTTCTATAAGCGCCAAGCGCTCTTTGTTTCGTGTTGAAAAATAAAGATAAAAGACACCAAAAATTGCTCCAAATATTAAGGCTATGATAATAACTTCTCCTCCCATAATTTTTTGTTTTAAATTGATTAATTTTAGTTTGTTCTTAAGGTAAGACGATAGCTTTTAAAGTATGGTTACAAATTTTTCAACATATTTTTTAGATTCTTTGGTAACCAAACCGGTGCTACTGTCGTCCAACCATCAAATGACCCGTACAAACGACCAACACTATATAGACAAGATATTGGCAGGAGATGCCCAAGCGTACACCTTTTTGGTGAACCGTTATAAGGATATGGTATTTACCTTGGCAATACGCATGCTTAAAAATAGGGAAGAGGCAGAAGAAGTTTCGCAAGATGCTTTTATAAAAATGTATCATAAATTATCTAAATTTAAAGGGGACTCAAAATTTTCAACATGGCTCTATAAAGTAGTGTATAATACCTGTTTAGATCGATTAAAGAAAAATAAGAAAGATGCTGTTGTATTACCATTAGAAGAAGTTACAGAGCGGCAATTAAAAACAGTTGACAATGCCCTTGAACAAATGGAGCAAAAAGAGCGAACAAAAGCAATACAGGAATGTATGGCATTATTGTCTCCAGATGAAAGTGCGTTATTAACCTTGTTTTATTTTGAAGAATTAACACTTAAGGAGATTTCTAAAGTAACAGGCACATCTATAAATAATTTAAAGGTAAAGCTATTTAGAAGTCGGAAAAAATTGGCAGCCATAATACAGCATAAAATGGCTCCAGAAATTGTGAAGAGTTATGGATGAGCAAAAAATATATACAGACCGTTTTGTACGCAAAACGTTAAAAAATGTGGACGTAGAAAAACCTTCCGTAGATTTTACGTCAACTATTATGTCTCAGATCACGGTGGCCAAACAATCTGAGGTTACAAGGTATAGTGCCTTGATATCAAAACAAGCGTGGGTGGTTATTTTTATAGTAACCTGTAGCATTTGTGTTTATTTTTCTGTGTTTTATAGTGAAGAAAAGGCAAGTTGGATGCCTCAGTTAGATTACAGTTTGTTTACAGATTTAAATTTGTTTAGTGGTTTGTCTATGTCTAGTAGTGTTGTTTACGGCATAATGGCTTTAGCCGTAATGACCATTGTGCAAGTGCCTATTTATGTAAATTACTACAATAAACGATTAAAAATGTAAGGCATAAAACGTAAAAAATCCGCATCATAATTTATGATGCGGATTTTTAGTTATTAAGTACAGGTTCCTAAACCAATTACTTTACCATCTCGTAGCTTCTTTTAATGAAGTTTGTTAATTCTTCACCTTTTAAAAGCCCTTTAGATAAACGTGCTAAATCTAAAGACTGATTGATTAATCGTTCTTTCTTTTTAGCTGTTTTAGTGGTTAGTATTTCAGAAACTAAAGCGTGATTTGTATTTACAATTAGATTGTACATTTCTGGCATATTGCCCATACCAAACATACCGCCACCGCCACCAGACTGTTGCATTTCCTTCATGCGGCGCATAAATTCTGGTTCTGTAATCGTAAATGGAGCAGCTTCGCTATCCATTGCTTCTAACTGTACCGTAAAGCTTTTGTTTGTAATTGTTTCTTCAAGCTCTTTTTTAAGGGTTTCCTTTTCCTCATCAGAAAGCTTAGAGATTTGCTCTTCGTCTTTTTTAATTAGATTGTCTATATGATCAGCATCTACCCTTGCAAAGGAAATTTTCTCTTTTGAAGTTTCTAGCTTTTGCATTAAGTGACTAATAATAGGCGAGTCTAACAATAGTACCTCATATCCTTTCGCTTTGGCAGTTTCTATATAACTGTGTTGCGCTTCTTTGTCAGATGCGTATAGCAATACTAATTTATCGTCCTTATCGGTCTGTGTTGCTTTTGTTTTTTCTTGTAACTCTTCAAACGTATAGAAATTACCATCTACTGTTGGGTACACGGCAAATTTATCAGCTTTCTCGAAAAATTTGTCATCAGAAAGCATTCCGTATTCTATAACAATCTTAATGTCGTTCCACTTGGCATTAAAATCTTCTCTGTTGTTTTTAAACAAGGAAGAAAGCTTGTCTGCTACCTTTTTAGAAATATAAGATGATATTTTCTTAACCGCACCATCTGCTTGTAAATACGAACGCGATACATTTAAAGGAATATCTGGAGAATCGATAACCCCACGCAACATAGTTAAAAACTCAGGTACTATACCTTCAACATTATCCGTAACAAATACTTGATTTTGGTACAGTTGTATTCTGTCTTTTTGAACGTTTAAATCGTTTGTTAATTTAGGGAAATAAAGAATTCCTGTTAGGTTAAAAGGATAGTCAACATTTAAATGAATGCTAAACAAGGGCTCCTCAAACTGCATTGGGTACAACTCTCTGTAGAAACCTTTGTAATCTTCTTCCTTTAAATCTGCTGGAGCTTTTGTCCACGCAGGATTAGGATTATTGATGATATTATCAACTGTTATTTGTTTTTGAGGTTCAGTAGTTTCTTTACCGTCCTTATCTTTTGTTGTTTCAGGTGTATGGTCTGGGTCGTTTACTTCTTTGGTTCCAAATTTAATTGGCACTGGCATAAATTTATTGTACTTCGTTAAAAGCTCAGTTATTTTACCTTCTTCCAAAAATTCTGTAGAGTCATCTGCGATATGCAAGATAATTTCTGTACCACGCTCTGTTTTATCTGAAGCTTCTAGTGTAAAGTTAGGAGAACCATCACAAGTCCAATGTGCAGCAGGTTCATCTTTAAAACTTTTGGTGATAATTTCTACTTTTTCTGCAACCATAAAGGCAGAGTAAAAACCAAGACCAAAATGGCCAATAATACCAGAATCCTTAGCAGAATCTTTGTACTTGTCTAAAAACTCTTCAGCACCAGAGAAAGCTACTTGGTTGATGTATTTTTCAACCTCTTCCGCTGTCATACCCAAACCTTGATCTGTAATATGTAATTTTTTACCCTCTTTGTCAATCTTTACTTCAATAACTGGATTGCCGTATGCTACTTTGGTTTCGCCAATTGTTGTTAGGTGTTTTAATTTTAAAGTTGCATCTGTAGCATTGGAGATTAATTCACGTAAAAATATTTCATGATCACTATAAAGAAATTTCTTTATCAGCGGAAAAATATTTTCAACGGATACATTAATTTTACCTGTCGCCATAATAATTATAATTTTTTGATTTCTGCATAGGCAGAAAATTTGTTATTAATTTTTTGTTATTTAGTGTATGGCAAATAAAATACCAATTCGCATATACGTGACAAACTGACACCCTAAAATCATTTTGCTTCTTTAATTTGTAACAATAATATGTGTACTCATTTGTAGTGCATTCAAATCATTCAAGGAATAAGTTAGAAATCAGAATTTTTAGCTATCTTGAATCAATTGCACTAAAAAAAGCAGCATTATTTATATATTGCAAAATAAAGTGATCGAATTTACTTGATTTTTTAGATTAAAAACTTACAATTTATGTATAACTCAAAGATAGCAGGACTGGGGTATTATGTACCTGAAAATATAGTGACAAATGATGATTTGTCTAAAGTGATGGATACCAATGATGCCTGGATTCAAGAACGTACTGGTATTAAAGAGAGAAGACACGTTGTAAAAGGTGGGGAAGACACAACCACAACTATGGGTGTTAAAGCGGCTAAAATTGCTATTGAACGTGCTGGCATAGATAAAGACGATATCGATTTTATTGTTTTTGCCACTTTGAGCCCCGATTATTATTTTCCTGGGCCAGGAGTATTGGTGCAGCGAGATTTGGGGATTAAGACCGTGGGCGCTTTGGATGTTAGAAACCAATGTTCAGGATTTGTATATGCCATCTCTGTAGCTGACCAGTATATAAAAAGTGGGATGTACAAGAATGTTTTAGTCATTGGTTCTGAATTACATTCACATGGACTGGATATGACCACTAGAGGAAGAGGGGTATCCGTTATATTTGGTGATGGTGCAGGAGCAGCAGTTTTAAGTAGGGAAGAGGATAGAACCAAAGGGATACTTTCTACGCATTTGCATTCTGAAGGGCAACATGCAGAAGAACTTTCTTTAATTGCTCCGGGAATGGGAAAACGATGGGTGACAGATATCCTTAAAGATCAAGACCCTAATGATGAATCCTACTTTCCGTATATGAATGGGCAGTTTGTGTTTAAAAATGCCGTAGTCCGTTTTAGTGAAGTTATTATGGAAGGCTTGCAGGCTAATAATTTAGAAGTTTCAGATATTGATATGTTGATACCACATCAAGCAAATCTTAGAATTTCTCAGTTTATTCAAAGGAAATTTAAACTAGAAGATAATCAAGTTTTTAATAATATTATGAAATATGGGAATACAACCGCTGCCTCTATTCCAATAGCTTTAACAGAAGCTTGGGAAAAAGGGAGGGTAAATAAAGGCGACTTGGTTGTCTTAGCTGCTTTTGGAAGTGGGTTTACATGGGGTAGTGTTGTCATTAAATGGTAGAAAACACAAAGCCCAGAGCAGAACTCTGGGCTTCTTTGTCATTGATAGGTTATACTAAACACTAACCATTAACTATAAAAATATAACGTTATCAATGACTTTATTTCGTTTGTTTTTTCTTTTACCTATGGTTAAATAGACGAAATTTAAATTTAAAATCTCAAAACTTAACACATTTTAACACTATTGGAGAATGCTTAAAACTCTTGTTTTTGGAGCTTCATTGAAGCCTAATCGGTATAGCAATCTTGCCGTCAGAAAACTTTTAGAAAAGAATATAAAAACTGTCGCTTTTGGTAAAGCTTCGGGGGCAATTTTAGATGTTCAAATTAAAGATAATTTAATGGATATTCAAAATATTCATACCGTTACTTTATATCTCAACCCAACAAGGCAAGAAGAATACTATCAGGATATCATAAAATTAAATCCAAAACGTGTCATTTTTAATCCTGGGACAGAAAATCCAGCGTTTTATAAGTTGCTAGAGAAGAGTGGTATACAGGTTTTAGAGGCTTGTACCTTAGTTCTTTTGGCTACCGATCAATATTAATTAGACTACTGATGAAAGGCAAAATAAAGCGGACTATTTATTTTTGTTGATCGGCAGGAGGCAGTTTTAAATTTGAGGATTGTGGTTACAGTTTAACTTTTACCTCTTTTTTTCGAATCAACCAAAGTCCAAAAAACGTCAATAAACCGTTCAAAGGCAGTAATTCGTAACCCACGGCATATCCGCCAAGTTGCGCTGCTGGAATATTTGCTAATAGTACAATGATAATTACGGGGACTATGGCAACCAACCAAGCCAAATTGTCTTTAATTTTATGTTTCGTAAAAATACCAAAGGCAAATAACCCTAGCAATGGACCATAGGTGTAAGTTGCTACGGTTAGCAAGCTGTCTATCACATTTCGGTCTAATACGTGCTTAAAGATGATTATTACAATAATCAATAAAAGGCTCATGGCAACATGGGTAATTTTTCGTATTCTTTTTTGATCTTTTTCAGCTCTTTTTCCGATGTCCAAGAAATCTACACAAAAAGAGGTAGTTAAGGAGGTAAGGGCACTATCTGCACTACTATATGCGGCGGCGATTAGGCCTAGCATAAATGTAATTGCAATGGTAATTCCCAATCCGCTATTTAATGCAATTTCAGGAAATAGTAGGTCTGTTTTTGGATCTCCAATACCACCCAAAGCAGGTGTTGCTATGTTGAATTTATCGGCGTAAATAAATAATAATGCGCCCAATACAAGGAAAATAAAGTTTACAACAACTAGGACTATACTAAAGGAAACCATATTTTTTTGTGCGTCCTTCAAGCTTTTGCAACTCAAGTTTTTTTGCATCATGTCCTGATCTAGTCCTGTCATACAAATGGCAATAAACATTCCTCCAAAAAACGATTTTAAAAAGTGGTTTTTTGCTAAGATATCATCTGTAAAAAATATTTTAT
Source organism: Cellulophaga sp. F20128 (assembly GCF_023015805.1). Taxonomy (GTDB): domain Bacteria; phylum Bacteroidota; class Bacteroidia; order Flavobacteriales; family Flavobacteriaceae; genus Cellulophaga. The sequence goes on along the minus strand of NZ_JALKBA010000018.1, from coordinate 42,553 downwards.
TGTATTGCTTCAATTCCTCTGATGCTAGTAATTCAGTGATACTAATATCTAGTCTATCGGTAATAAAATATATGGAAAGTCCAACTGAGGTTAACATAAACAAGGTTTGCAAGGTGTCTGTCCAAACTATTGTTTTTATTCCGCCTTTAAACGTATAAATCCAAATGAGAAGTATGGATAATATTACGGTAATTTCAAAAGGAACATTTAAATCGTCAAAAACAAATTGTTGTAAAACAAGGGCCACCAAAAACAGCCTAAAAGAAGCGCCTAAAACTCTTGAGACAAAGAAGAAGAAAGCCCCAGTTTTGTAACTTACTATGCCAAACCGATCTTTAAGGTATTCATAGATAGAAGTAACATTTAATTTATAATAAATGGGCATTAACAAATAGGCAATAATGAAATAACCAATTAAATATCCAAAGACAACTTGCATGTAGCTAAACTGTGAGCCTTCTACCCATCCGGGAACCGAGATAAAAGTTACACCAGAAAGTGATGCTCCTACCATACCAAAGGCAACAATATACCAAGGCGATTGTTTTCCTGCTTTAAAAAAATCGTCGTTAGAATCGTTTTTTCCGGTTAAGTAGGATATAAAAAGGAGAACTAAAAAGTAACAGCCAATTAAGATTAGGATATGTGTAGATGTCATAAATTTAAATTTCAATGCCAAAGTACAAAAAGAAAAATTATCATCATAGGCTAATATCCATCCGTTTAAACAAGAATAAAATTGTAATTTTGTAGTGAAAACTAAAGCAATGGAATTTTCTTCAAAATTATTGGAAAATGCAGTTTATGAAATTTCTCAGCTACCAGGAATTGGTAAGCGAACGGCATTACGGTTGGCATTACATTTGTTAAAGCAACCCAAAGATCAAACTACAGCCTTGGTTAGTTCGTTGGGGAAATTAAGAGAAGAAATAAAATTCTGTTCCAATTGTCATAATATATCGGACGTTCAATTGTGTGAGCTTTGCGCAAATCCAAAAAGAGATGAAAGTTTAGTTTGTGTTGTAGAAGATATAAGAGATGTAATGGCTATAGAGAATACAGGGCAATACAGAGGATTGTATCACGTTTTAGGAGGTAGGATATCTCCAATGGAAGGTGTAGGACCGCAAAACTTAACAATAAGTTCCTTGCTTACCAAAGCGAAAGAAGGAATTATAAAAGAGCTTATTTTTGCATTGAGCTCTACTATGGAAGGGGATACAACTAATTTTTATATTTACAAGCAGCTCGAGGGGGTGGTGATAAAAACGTCGACCATAGCACGTGGAATATCGGTAGGAGATGAATTGGAATATGCAGATGAAGTTACCTTAGGAAGGAGTATTATAAACAGGGTTTCTTTTGAGAATTCTTTAAAAATAGGATAGTTTGTGTCTTAAAAATTACAATAAATGTAATTAAATGACATTTTAATTATTAGTTTTGCAAACTAAAGTGTAAAAATTGCTTTTATAATATAGTGATATGTCAAAATTTGAATTAAAATTACCTCAAATGGGGGAAAGTGTTGCAGAGGCAACATTGACTACTTGGTTAAAAGAAGTAGGTGATACCATAGAAATGGATGAGGCTGTTTTTGAAATAGCTACGGATAAGGTGGACTCTGAAGTTCCTTCTGAAGTGGAAGGGGTGTTAGTAGAAAAGCTTTTTAATGTAGATGATATAGTGCAAATAGGGCAAACTGTGGCTATTATAGAAATTTCAGGTGAAGAAGAGAGTAGGACGGTTTTAGAAGAAGAAAAAACAAGTGTTATTTCGGAGGAAGCTATTGTTGAACCCGAGGCCATCGATGAAATAGAGAATGCTGTTGCATTGGCAAAGGAAACCGTTGCTACACCTCAAGATTTTGGCGATACCGATAAATTTTATTCTCCCTTGGTAAAAAATATAGCCAAACAGGAAGGAATAACAGTAGCGGAATTGGATTCAATTAAAGGGACAGGTAATGAAGATAGGGTAACCAAAAACGATATTCTTGCCTATGTTGAAAATAGAACTTCAGCAAGTAAAGCTACTGCGGCTACCGAAGAAAAAGTAGCGTCAGTTCCAACGCCACAACCAGCACCTCAAAAGGTAGAAAAGCCCAAAACAACTCCAACTGCAATTGCTAATGGTGATGAGGTAATTCCGCTTTCTAGAATGGGTAAACTCATAGCGCACCATATGGTGTCTAGTGTTTCAACGGCTGCACATGTGCAAAGTTTTATAGAAGTAGATGTTACCAATGTGGTGAATTGGAGGAATAAAATGAAAGATTCTTTTCAAAAACGAGAAGGAGAGAAACTTACATTTACCCCGATATTTATGGAGGCTGTTGCCAAAGCATTGAAAAGCTTCCCAATGATTAATGTCTCGGTAGATGGGGATACAATAATTAAGAAAAAAAATATTAATATAGGTATGGCTGCTGCCTTGCCCGACGGTAATTTAATTGTGCCTGTGATAAAGAATGCAGATCAATTAAATTTGGTAGGTATGGCCAAGGTGGTAAATGATTTGGCGGGCAGGTCTAGAAACAATGCATTAAAGCCAGAAGAAATTCAAGGAGGTACCTATACGGTGACCAATGTTGGAACATTTGGAAGTGTATTTGGAACGCCTATTATCAATCAGCCGCAGGTTGCAATATTGGCATTAGGTGCCATTCGTAAAGTACCCGCTGTAATAGAAACAAAAGATGGTGACTTTATAGGGGTACGTTCAAAAATGTTTTTATCTCATAGTTATGATCACCGTGTCGTAAATGGTGCTTTAGGAGGTATGTTTATAAAAGCTGTTGCAGATTATCTTGAAGCTTGGGATGTAAACAGAGAAGTGTAATCGTTATTTTTATACTGTAAATATTATTTTTTGTTAAGCATTTTTTTTCTTTCTTCAAGGATGTTAAAAATTGGTATCTTTCTATAATTTGTAATTAAATAAGGTAAATGGAATTAAAATTAACACGACCTATTTGTTTTTTTGATTTAGAAACAACTGGGATTAATGTGGCTAAGGATAGAGTGGTAGAGATTTCCATTTTAAAAGTATATCCAAACGGTAATAAAGAAAGTAAAACGTGGTTGGTGAATCCAGAAATGCATATTTCTGACGAGGTAATTGCTGTACATGGAATTACCAACGAGAAAGTAGCCAATGAACCAACCTTTAAGGAGTTGTCTAAAGAAATTTATGCAATGATAAAAGACTGCGATTTGGGGGGCTATAACTCGGATAGGTTTGATATTCCTCTTTTAGCAGAAGAGATGCTAAGAGCTGAGGTAGATTTTGATATGAAAAATACGGTGTCAGTAGATGTGCAAACTATTTTTCATAAAATGGAAAAAAGAACGCTAGAAGCTGCTTATAAGTTTTATTGTGATAAAGATTTGACCAACGCACATAGTGCTGCGGCAGATACAAACGCAACCTTTGAGGTTTTAAAATCTCAGCTAGACCGCTATCCAGAATTAGAAAACGATATTAAAAAACTGTCAGAGTTTACAACACGCAGAAAGTTTGTAGATTTTGCTGGTTTTATAAGTTTGGACAAGGATGGTGATCCGGCCTTTTCTTTTGGGAAACACAAAGGAAAAAAAGTTGATCGGGTGCTAGAAGAAGAACCAGGGTATTTTGGGTGGATTCTAAATGCGGATTTTCCCCTATATACCAAAAAAGTCCTCACGCAAATAAAGCTAAGTAAACTAAATAATAAGTTGAGTTAAAATGAAATTTGTTTTTGTATTTCTTGTTTGTGTACTTAAAATAGGTGCTCAAGAAGTATTATTGGATGGCACTATTTATGACCACGAGACAAAAAGGCCTATCCCATTTGTACATGTCAGTATTTTAAACACCTTAAAAGGAGCAACTACAGATGAAAAGGGTTACTTTTTTATGGATGTTCCAGCTACTTATCTGGAAAAGAATGTACAGCTTTCAACCTTAGGGTATGCCGATACCGTTGTAGCGTTAAATGAGGTAATTGGCGAGAAGCCGTTTGGTATGGTTAAAGACCACCAAACCATAGATAACATTGTAGTGGGTAAACCGTCGGGAGAATTAGAGGTGTTGCATGCTATTGCTAGCTCTGATTTGGAAGGTGGGATTTCATCAGCGACTGCGCCTAGGATTTTAGCTACCTATTTTCCCAATACAGATCCTAAAAGAAAATATATAAACAAGGTTACGGTTTTTTTAAAAAAAGAAGGGAATTTAAAAAGGCCTGTGTCTAAATTTAGAATAAGGGTGTATGATGTAGATACCCTATCTCAGAAACCAGCAAAGGATCTATTGCATAAAAGCACGGTGTTGGATGTGGTGGCAGAAAGTGATTTTGTTACTGTAGATTTATCTGATTTTAATATTGAAATGCCTAGTCATGGGGTTTATATTGGTTTAGAGTGGTTGTTTGTGCCCTATAATTGGTATGCTGTTAAAGGGAAACATCCAGTAGATCATAAATTAACGATAGAAAATGGTTTTGCACCTAGTTTTGGAGGAATTAACAATAAAAACCAAAATACTAAAGTTATGGTTTATGAGATGGGAGCGTGGGTAGATTTTCAAGAAACCTTGAAAAAGAATGAGCAGGCCCTTATACCAGCAGTTAGTCTAAGTTTGTTTAAAGAAAAATAATACAAAGTATGAAAATAATCTGCATAGGTCGTAATTATACAGCTCATATTAAAGAGCTAGAAAATGAGCGCCCTACTGATCCTGTGGTTTTTATAAAACCGGATTCTTCAGTTTTACCTAAGGAACAGGATTTTTATATTCCAGAATTTTCAGACAACATTCATTATGAAGTTGAGGTTTTGGTAAAAATAAAAAAGGTTGGGAAGCATATTGATAAAAAGTTTGCGGCCAATTATTATGATGAAATAGGCCTAGGAATTGATTTTACTGCACGGGACCTACAATCGGAATTAAAAGAAAAAGGCTTGCCATGGGAAAAAGCAAAAGGTTTTGATGGGGCTGCAGTACTCGGGAAATGGGTGGCAAAAAGTAATTTTAAAACAGTAGATAATATTAATTTTTCGCTTTTAAAAAATAATGAGGTGGTACAAAAAGGGAACACGGGTCTAATGCTTTGGAAGATTGATGAGTTAATCGCATACGTGTCTCAATTTTTCACCTTAAAAAAAGGGGATGTTATTTTTACGGGGACACCAGCCGGTGTAGGAAAGGTAGTTGTTAATGATTATCTTTGTGGTGTATTGGAGAATGAAGAAATGTTTACTTTAAATATAAAATAAATGATTTATAGTCTTGATAAATTAAATGAAATGGCTGATGGAGATCAGGATTTTATCAATTCGGTTGTTTCAGTTTTTTTGGATGAAGTTCCAGCAGATTTGGAATTGTTAGAAAAAGCAATAGCGGAAAATGATTATGAATCTACCTATCAATTAGCGCATAAAATAAAGCCGAATGTGGATTTATTGGGGATGGAACAGACGAGAGCTGCTGCCTACGAGATAGAAACATTAGGGAAACAAGAAGGAGATTTTGCTAAAATTGAAGAAACTTTTAATTTACTGAAGTTAGATATTCATCAGGTAATTTCTGAGTTGAAAATTGATTTTAGCTTGTAATGTTTGCAGAAATAATAACAATAGGCGATGAGTTACTCATAGGTCAGATTGTAGATACAAATTCTGCCTTTATAGGGAAAGAATTAAATAAAATAGGGGTTTCTGTCTATCAAATCACTTCCATACAAGATTGTAAGCAGCATATTCTTAGGGCGCTTAAAGATGCTGCAAAAAGGGCAGATATTGTCTTGATAACTGGAGGATTAGGGCCCACAAAAGACGATGTTACCAAACATGCACTTTGTGAATATTTTAAGGACACCTTGGTTATGGATGTTGGGGTATTACAACATGTAGAGGCACTTTTTAAAAACTACTCAGACAAACCAATTTCAGAAATTAATAGGCAGCAAGCTATGGTTTTAACCAGGGCTACGGTCTTACACAATATCAAAGGCACAGCTCCTGGAATGTGGATCACAGACGGGGATACTGTTTTTGTTTCTATGCCTGGAGTTCCTTTTGAGATGAAATACTTAATTGAGGCTGAGGTTGTACCGCGTATCATTTCAACCTTTAAAAGACCTTTTATAGAACATAAAACATTTGTGACCTACGGGGTGGGAGAGAGTGCCTTAGCCGAACGTATAGAAGCTTGGGAAGATCAATTGCCTTCTATGATAAAACTGGCCTATTTACCCAGTTTAGGATGTGTTAGGTTGCGCTTGTCTGCAAAAAGCACCAATAAGGAGTTGTTGGAACGAACGATGGCTACAGAAGCTGCTAAGCTGATGGGGTTAATTGGTGATATTACGTTTGAAGAGGATGGAGAAGGGAAATTAGAGGTCGTTATCGGTAATTTACTGACACAAAAGAAAATGACACTTGCAACTGCAGAAAGTTTTACGGGCGGTAAAATATCAGAATTGTTAACGGCCAATCCTGGTGCATCACACTATTTTAAGGGAAGCATAGTTAGCTATGCTACGGAGACAAAAATAAATGTACTTGGAGTTTCGGAACAACTGATCAAAAAACATTCGGTTGTAAGTGAAGAGGTGGTTTTAGCGATGGCTAAAAATGTAAAAAAATTGCTTAAAACCGATTTTGCAATTGCTACAACAGGCAACGCAGGACCTGCAAAAGGTGATTCTGATGCAGAAGTGGGTACTGTTTTTATTGGAATAGCCACCCCAGCCCATGTATTTGCAATAAAATTACAACAAGGAAGTCAGCGAGAAAGAATTGTGGATAGGTCTGTAAATAAGGCGTTTGAACTGTTGTATAAGGAGATTTTAAAATATTGACAGATGGCGGTTTGTTAATATTGAAAATAAAATGCAAAAATTGATGAAAAGAATTTTGTACGCCCAAAAAAAAGATATAAATTTGCACCCTGTTTAAAATAACACAAAATCGATTATAATGTCAAAAGTTTGTGAAATCACCGGAAAGAAAGCAATGTTTGGAAATAACGTGTCTTTCTCTATTAATAAGACAAGAAGAAGGTTTGATGTAAATCTTTCCAAAAAACGTTTTTACATTCCAGAGGAGGATCGTTGGATTACTTTGAAAGTATCTGCAAGAGCGCTTAAGAGTATCAACAAAAAAGGAATCTCCGCAGTTATTAAGGAGGCTAAAGCAAAAGGGACAATTAAGTAATCCCAATAAATTGAATTACGATGGCAAAAAAAGGTAACAGAATACAGGTTATTTTAGAATGTACTGAGCATAAGGAATCTGGTCAACCAGGAACTTCTAGGTATATTACCACTAAAAATAAGAAAAACACTCCAGACAGGATTGAGTTAAAGAAATTCAACCCAATCTTGAAGAAGATGACAGTTCATAAAGAAATAAAATAATTAAAGATTTTTCCTGTATAGGAAATTGATAAACTAAAAGTTATGGCAAAGAAGACAGTAGCAAGTTTACAGACCAGCTCAAAGCGATTAACAAAAGCCATTAAAATGGTGAAGTCTCCTAAATCAGGTGCTTACACATTTGTGGAATCTGTTATGGCTCCAGAATTAGTAAGCGAATGGTTGGCTAAAAAATAAGAATCAAAATTAATTTTGGTTGAAAAAGCTACTTTCTGTTGAAAGTGGCTTTTTTTATTTTTATATCTTTGATGAAATAGCGGAACACAAAATGAGTTTATTTAAAAATATATTTTCTTCTAAAAAGAAAGAAACTTTAGACAAGGGTTTAGAGAAAAGTAAAACGAGCTTTTTTTCTAAATTAAGCAAGGCTGTTGCCGGCAAGACCAAAGTAGATGATGATGTCCTTGATAATTTGGAGGAGGTCTTGGTAACTTCGGATGTTGGGGTAGAGACTACCTTAAAAATCATAGATCGTATAGAGGCACGGGTATCCAAGGATAAATATTTGGGTACGGAAGAATTGAATGTAATTCTGCGTGAAGAAATTGCAGGACTTTTGGCTGTTACTAATGTTGGTGAAGAAACGGAGTTTACAATTCCTAAAGGGGTAAAACCCTATGTTATTATGGTTGTAGGTGTTAATGGTGTTGGAAAAACTACTACCATAGGTAAAATGGCATATCAGTTTAAAAAGCAAGGGTTAAAAGTTGTATTAGGTGCTGCAGATACCTTTAGAGCCGCGGCAATTGACCAGTTGCAAGTATGGGCAGACCGGGTAGAAATTCCTTTGGTAAAACAAAAAATGGGTAGTGATCCTGCATCTGTTGCTTTTGATACCTTGAGTTCTGCAGTTACACAAGGTGCAGATGTTGTTATTATAGATACCGCTGGGCGTTTGCATAATAAAGTGAACCTCATGAATGAGCTTACCAAGATAAAACGAGTAATGCATAAAGTGGTAGAAGATACTCCACATGATGTGATGCTGGTTTTGGATGGCTCTACAGGGCAAAATGCTTTTGAGCAAGCAAAACAGTTTACAAAAGCTACTGAGGTAACCTCTTTGGCAGTTACAAAATTAGACGGCACTGCAAAAGGCGGGGTTGTCATTGGAATATCAGATCAGTTTAAAATTCCTGTAAAATATATCGGTATAGGTGAAGGTATAGAAGACTTACAGGTTTTTAATAAATATGAGTTTGTAGATTCTTTCTTTAATCTAAAAAAGTAGCTCCTTATCACTAAGGGTTTTTTTGTAGAAAGTTATTGGTTTCTTTCTATAAATAATAATAGGACTGGTTAGGGATCTTGATTAAGTCGGCTTGTAAAAAAGGTATATCCATATGGTTCTGGCTAATTTGTAATTTTTAATACTCAAAAGAACGGAAACGACGATTACGCCAAGGAAGGTTGTAAGTAAGGATGCCTTAAAAATAAAGAAGGAGAGTATGGAGAAAATAGTTATTTCCGCCACTGTTAAACCGTAACTAACATACATTGCACCAAAGAAAAAACCAGTTTCAATTTCATACTTGTAGTTGCAATTTTCACACCTTTCATTCATTTTAGGAATTTGAAGTAGAAACAAATTACCCTTAGAATTAAAGATGTTGTTTTTTTTACATTTTGGACATTTGTACCTAATAATATCTAAAAATTGCATAATAATGACTTTTATTTAATGACAAATTTAATGGATTGCTTTAGTTTGTTACTCGTGTAATTAACTCCATTTTTTGTACTTTTAGGACATATTAAAGATTATGCAGTTTATTCCTGTTTTAAACATTTCCCAATTTGAGCAAGACATACCAAGGTCTAGTTTTTATGCCAATGACCTAGAAAGCCATTTGTTTAAAAACAAGGATTTTTTTCACAGACCACATAGGCATGACTTTTACTTATGTGTGTTGTTTACGAAGGGTACGGGAGTACATGAAATAGATTTTAATACATACAATGTGAAACCAGGTAGCGTATTTTTTTTACAACCTGGGCAAACCCATTATTGGACCTTTGCCACAATTCCAGAGGGTTATATTTTTTTTCATACTCAGGATTTTTATGAACTTCATTTTTCAAAAAGTAAATTGGAACAATTTCCTTTTTTTCATTCCTATAAAAACACCCCATCACTCAGACTTATAGAAAATGAAATACAAGAAGTAGCTTCCGTTTTTAAAACTATTAAAAAAGAATACCAGAATAATCTTCTTTATAGAAAGCAAAAGATAGCAAGTCTCATAAACACTGTCTATGTGGATTTAGCACGATATTATAGTAGTTTGGATCTTATAAGTAAAACCACTTCTGTTTCATATGTTGAAAAGCTTAATGATTTAGAAAAAACTATTGAATCAAATTATAAAACAGAAAAGTCTGTAAAATTTTATGCAGACAAGTTGCACATGTCGCCAAAGCACTTAAACCGGATTAGTAAAACTACGGTAGATAAAACAACTACTGAATTAATTACTGAACGGGTTGTTTTAGAATCTAAGCGCCTTATAGTACATTCTGATAATTCTTTGGCTACAATAGCCGAACTTTTAGGGTATCAAGATTACGCCTATTTCTCTAAGGTTTTCAAGAAAAGCACCAATAACACGCCCTTGGAATTTAAAAAAAGGTATCGGTAATTGCTGCAGTAAACATTTTTTTTTTTTTTGAGCTACGATATTCTTTTGGTTTGTTCGGTTAAAATCTTGCTATTATTTTTAATAGAAAAATGACTTAAATGGTGCGCAATCAGTAACCGTTTACAAACAAGTTTTAGTAAATTTGCCTATGGAATAGTAAATTTAAGTTGGCAGCAATATATCAGTTATAAAATACATATGAAAAGAGTAGTCGTTACAGGGTTGGGAGCATTAACACCTATTGGAAATTCGGTAAATGAGTTTTGGGAGAATGCTGTAAAAGGGAAAAGTGGTACATTAGAAATCACCAAATTTGATACTTCCCTTTTCAAGACAAAGTTTGCTGCAGAGCTTAAAAATTTTAGCCCTGAAAAATACTTAGACCGCAATCAAATTAAAAGAAGCGATCCGTTTACGCAATATGCCCTTTACGCTGTAACCGAGGCTATGGAAGATAGCGGCTTGGATATAGCCTCCTTATCTCCTTTTGATATTGGTGTTGTTTGGGGAACGGGACAAGGTGGAATGAAAACTTTTGAAGAAGAGGTTAAGAATTATACTGAAGGTGGCAAAAACCCACGTTTTAATCCTTTCTTTATTCCTAAATTACTTTCAAATATGGCATCGGGAATGATAGCGATGAAATTTGGATTGATGGGTATAAACTACACGGCGGTTTCTGCTTGTGCATCTTCTAGTTCTGCTATTATGGATGCCTTTAACTATATCCGCTTAAACAAGGCTAAAGTTATGGTAACTGGCGGATCCGAAGCGCCAATAACAGAAGCTTCTATAGGTGGTTTTAATGCAATGAAAGCACTATCTACCCGTAATGATGATCCGCAAGGGGCATCTAGACCGTTCGACGCGGATAGAGATGGCTTTGTAATGGGAGAAGGAGCTGGGGCTTTAATTCTTGAAGAGTACGAACATGCAAAGGCACGTGGCGCAAAAATTTATGCAGAAATAGTAGGTGCAGCTATGACCGATGATGCCTACCATATTTCGGCAACCCACCCAGAAGGAATAGGTGCTATTAAAGCGATGGAGTTGGCTATGGAAGAAGCTGGGATAACATCGGACCAAATTAATTATTTAAATACCCATGCAACCTCTACGCCCGTTGGTGATATCAGTGAAATTAAAGCGGTGTCAACAACCTTTAATCATCAGTTTAAAAATTTAAAAATAAGTGCAACTAAATCCATGACGGGGCACTTGCTTGGTGCTGCCGGAGCAATAGAAGCTATTGTTGCTATTAAGGCGATAGAAAATAATACCATACCGCCAACCATTAATACAACTACAATAGACCCATTGATTCCATCAGCAATGCCCATAGTTATAAAAGAAGCTGCCAATCATAAAGTAAATATTGCAATGAGTAATACCTTTGGTTTTGGCGGGCATAATGCGACTACTATTTTTAAAAGTGTTTAGAATATTGGCGGTACCATTTTGTTTGGGTAAACTATCACAATGTTTACTAATAGAGTGGTTTCGGTAAATTGTAAATACCCCTTTTTTATTAGTTTTAAAACAGTAACAATTTCAAATCATAACAAATATTAATTTAGCACATCATTCAGCTTTAACCACAGTTCATTGTCAAAATTAGATAAGGCAAAATTGTCGCCGTCGGCTGCATTTCCCATTCTTATGATTACGAGATTCTTGCTGGGTACTATATAGATTTTTTGGTCGTTTTTACCTAAGGCTGCATACATATCTTTTGGAGCATCGGGTATCAGGTTACCGTTAAATTGCATTTGACTTTGAGGTAAATGGTAGTTTTCTTTTCCGTTTAACCACCATAAATATCCATAGGCTAAATTTATATTTTGTGAGGTATTGGTAGCTTCAGTTAAAAATTGTTTCGGAATTATTTGGGTATCCTCCCACTTGCCGTTGGCTGCCATCAATAATCCAAAACGGGCCATACTTCTTGTGGTACTCCAATAAACGCTAAGGTCGTTAATTGTTGTCCAGTTTCCTGTCATTCCAATTTTGTCCCTCAACTTAGAATTAAAGTAGGCAGACCAACTCTGATTGCTGGTTAGTGCTACCACATCTTGCATTTTTACATAGACATTGTGGTAGGCCCATCGAGTGCCTGCATCAGCCCTGTATTGTAGGTTTTCTGGTGCGATACCGTCTCCTTGGCTATCATCCAGGCCAGAAGTCATAGATAATAGGTTTTTACAAGTGATTAAATTTTCCTGATCCAAGGTGGCACTTGTCCACCCCGTTCCCAAATAGTCTGACACTTTTGTATTTAGGTTTAGCAGGCCTTCGTCTTGAGCAATGCCGGCTATTGCAGTTGTTAATGTTTTTCCTGCACTAGCCCAATACCAAATTTTTTGTGCAGAATGCTCATTCATATAATGTTCTATAGCAATTTTACCGTTGTATAAGACTACAAAGCCCTTTGTGTTTTTAGCATCTAAAAAGTCGAGCAAAGGTTGTAATTTATCTTCATTCCATCCTAACTGGGCTAAGGAATTTGTTTCCCAGGTGTCAGCATCTAAAGGAGGAAAATACAAGGCATCGGTTTCTGGAACATCATCCGGAGTATCAGTATCCGTTGAACAACCAAAACAACTTAAGAATAGTATTAAAATAGGGGCAAAATGAAGGACTTTCATAATTAGGGTTTAACAATTAGAATGTATTCTGTTTAAATGGTTTAACGTAAAAATCATAAAATTAGTTCTTCATAGGTGTCATTACTTAATCAAGTTGTATTTTTGCAGCCAATTTTAAAGCTTATGCGCACAAAATCACTAAAAACGAATAAAATCAATGTTGTAACTTTGGGCTGTTCCAAAAATGTGTACGATTCAGAAGTACTTATGGGGCAACTAAAAGCCAATGGAAAGGAAGTAGTTCATGAAGAAGAGGGTAACATTGTTGTTATAAATACCTGTGGTTTTATTGCCAACGCTAAAGAAGAGAGTATCAATACAATTTTAGATTTTGTACAGAAAAAGGAAGCTGGCGAGGTAGATAAGGTTTTTGTAACAGGTTGTTTAAGCGAACGTTATAAGCCCGATTTGCAAAAGGAAATTCCAAATGTTGATGAGTATTTTGGTACAAGTCAATTGCCCAGCCTGTTAAAGGCTTTAGAAGCGGATTATAAGCATGAATTAATAGGTGAGCGTTTAACAACGACTCCAAAAAACTATGCGTATTTAAAAATTGCAGAAGGTTGTGATAGACCTTGTTCTTTTTGTGCCATACCCATTATGCGTGGTAAGCATAAGAGCACCCCTATTGAAGCGTTGGTAACTGAGGCCGAAAAATTGGCAGCCAAAGGCGTTAAGGAACTTATTCTTATAGCGCAAGATCTAACCTATTACGGTCTTGATATTTATAAAAAGAGAAATTTAGCAGAGCTTTTAGAAGCTTTGGTAAAGGTAGAAGGCATTGAGTGGATCCGTTTGCATTATGCATTTCCAACTGGTTTTCCAATGGATGTTTTAGATCTTATGAACAAAGAGCCTAAAATATGCAACTATTTAGATATTCCCTTACAGCATATTGCCGATGCTATTTTAAAAAGTATGCGTCGCGGTACTACCCAAGCCAAAACCACAAAGTTATTACAAGATTTTAGGGCCACTGTTCCGGATATGACGATTAGAACAACTTTAATTGTTGGGTACCCTGGAGAAACGGAAGAAGATTTTGAAACCTTAAAAGATTGGGTTACAGCGATGCGTTTTGAGCGTTTGGGTTGTTTTACGTATAGTCATGAAGAAAATACACATGCCTATAATTTAGAAGATAATGTTCCAGAAGAGGTAAAGCAAGATCGAGCGAACCAAATAATGGAAATTCAATCTCAGATTTCGTGGGAATTGAATCAAGAAAAAATTGGTCAAACTTTTAAGTGTATTATCGATCGTAAAGAAGGAAATTACTTTGTTGGGCGTACCGAGTTTGATTCTCCAGATGTTGACAATGAAGTTTTAATAGATGCCACTAAATTCTATTTAAAACAAGGTGAATTTACATCCATAAAAATAACGGAGGCTGCTGACTTTGATTTGTATGGTGAGCCAGTTGAAAAATAATTAAATATACTGATTTAACATACTCTTTTGCATCCAAAAGATCAAAAGCGTGTGTTATTGTGTTCTTGTGACTTTTACAGAATTGTAGTTAATTGATTGTTAATCAATCTGTTAGTTGGGTTGTATTTAATGTAGGCCACTAGATTTCTTTTTTATAACTTTAGTCTGTTGCTAAACAAACTAAAAAAAATGGATAGAAGAAAATTTATATCTGGTGCTACAGCTACTGCACTGCTTACGGCATCTTGTAAAGGAAGTATTTCTACAAAGATTGAGGAACCTGCGACTTCAAAAGAAAAACGCTATCAAAATGGGAAAAGCCCGTGGCCCATTTGTTTGGATACGGCTACCATACGCCCTGTAAAAGGATTGGATAAAAAGGTTGATATTGCCATTGCTGCGGGCTATGATGCCATAGAGCCTTGGGATAGTGATCTTATGGAGTATGAAAAAAATGGGGGCGATCTTAAAAAGTTAGGAAAAAGAATTAGAGATGCGGGTTTGTTTGTACCCAGTATGATTGGTTTGTGGGGGTGCATCCCTAAAAATGAAGAAGAATTTCAGGCATCATTACCCGCGACCAGAAACCGCTTTCGAATGGCTTCTGAAATAGGGTGTACTTATGCACAAGCCATTCCTAATAAGGTGGGGGAAGACTATGATCATGCATTTGTGGTTTCTTGTTATGCTAGATTGTTAGCGATTGGCATTGGTGAATACAATGTAATTCCTGCCTTAGTATTTGTAAAAATGTTTCCGTTAAAAACGATGGGGCAGGCGGTAGGTGTTGCATTAGATACCAATCATTCACAGGCAAAAATTATTCCAGATGTATACCATATGTATATTTCTGAAGTAGGGTTTAATGGTATGAAATTGTTAAATGGTGCTATTTTTGCTATTTTTCAATTTAATGACGCTCCTAAAGATATGGATATTAAAATGATGGAAGATAAGCACAGGGTATTTCCAGGAGACGGAATATTGCCACTTCCAGAAATTTTAAAAGACTTAAAAAGTATTGGGTATAAAGGCTGTGTTTCTTTAGAAATGTATAATCCGGAGTACTATAAGGAAGATATGTTAGAAATTGCCAAAATAGGCTTACAAAAAACGATAGACGTAATTGTTAAGGCTGAAGTTTAATATCATTTCTAAAATGTAATTGACAGTTTAGTTAAGAAGATCTTTGTTTTTGCTATTTTTTTGTTAGCATCTTATAGGAAAACCAGCCAATTACTAGGAGCAAGATACCCATAACAGCCCATAGCCATATTTCACTTTTAAATAGTGGTTGGGGTGCAATTTTCTCATTTTTAATTATTTTTTGAGACTCCCCTAATGAAAGTTTGCTAATAGTGTCGGGCATTTTAAGGTTGAGTTTTGCAATATCATAGCTCGGTGCATATGCTTCCTTATTGCCATAGGTGAGGTAATAGGTTGCTGGTGTTGTAAAACGAGCTATAAGTTGAAATCTGTACCCTTTTGCATTGATGCCTGTTATTTGCAGGGGTTCATTGTCAAAATTAGAAATGGTAATTCTTAAATTTTTTGCAAAGGTATTTTTAAATGTAAAAGTATTCTTTTCAATGGACGTTAATGTGCCATAACTAAGTGTTTTGTAATTGTATTTAAAACCTTTTTCAGTTTTTACACTATCTACTAATTCTTCAATTTGTATGGGTCGGTAATAATCTATCTTGTCGTTTACTTTTATAGTTATTTGATGGGTTGGGGCTTTTTTTTCTAAGGCTATATGTACTATGGTTTGTTTGGTCTTTTTATTGTTATCCGTAGTAAACGATTTAAGTTTACGGTCGGTTATATTGGCTGTTGTTTGTTGCTGATATTCTAGGGTAGCTTTTTTTAAAGTAGGTTCTAAATCGCTCTTAATACCAATTCTAAAATAGGTGTATTCTACGGGTGAAAAAGTAAGATCAGTAAAGTTATAGTTGGTTCTGCTGTTCTTTATAGCTACTATCCTATAGTCATTGTAAATGGTAAACCAGTCTTTTTGGTTGTGACTGCCTTGAAGAAGAACTCTCCAGTCAAAATTGTCCTCTTCAAAATCTAAATTTATATGGTTTACGGCATCTTTAGATGGTATTTTTAATGAAAAAAACGAGACTCCATCTTTAGAGCTTGCATTAATTAATTGGTATTCTATCGTTTTGGTTTGTAGTTGAGGTGCTGTATAATTTAAAATATAGGGAGCTTCAATGGTGTCATTTTTCGCCGTGATGCCATAAATACGAATATCGCTTAAACTTTCTAAGGTGTTTAAAAAAACAGTATTCGGTAGCGTAATGCTGTGCCATGTGTCAGTGATATTGGCGAGTTTAATTTGATAGTCATAATTGTGCATTTGACCATAAGAGGTGGTTGCTAATAACAACAATAAAAAGCTTGTTTTATTCAGTTTTTGTCTCATCAAAAATTTTGTTTTTGTACTTGTTGTATAAAAATGAAACTCCTAGAATTAATAGCCCTAAAATTACAAGGACAAGAGTTTTTGATATTGTATTTAAAGAAGCTAAATCTAAAAAGAATAGTTTTACAATGGTGATTCCAAAGAGTATGATGCCTCCAATGCGGATATATTTTATCTTTTTCCAAATCCCTTTGGCTACTAAAAAGAAAGAGTATAAACCCCATAAAATAGAGAGCTCTAGTCCGTAGGTTTGTTCTGCTCCAGATAGGTCTATCCAATGTATTAGTTCACTGCTAAGTATCCATAATGTGGTTATATTTAATACGATAGAAAATGGAATTTTAAAATTAATACGCATAAAACCTTGTTTGCTATGGCTGTAGATGGCATATATTAAAAGACCCACAAAAAGATACAATACATATCGTAAACCTAAATAGTAAATACCGGCATTGTAATATTCAGATGGGTGCAGGTAACTGTCTCTTAAATCACTAAGGATAAACAATCCAAGCGTTAAAGAAATAAAGAGAATTAATATACTAAAGCTTATAACGCCAATTCCCAATACGTTGTTTTTGATTTTTTTAATATTAAGGAAACTTATTAGGCTTAGAAAGAATAAGGTGTAAACAATTAGCCATATAATTTTAAAATGGCTTAGGTCATAATTAACGGGGTTTGCATATAAATTTGTTTTGTCAATTACAATGGTAGATTTTACTAAAATAAGATTCCAGTAATGTATTATTTCCACAAATAGACTAACATAGGTAAGTAGTATTAAAAGGCTGGGAATACTATAAAATAGAGCACTTTTTTTGTTAGCGTTGTGTTTTATGTTTATACGGTATATAAAATATAGGGCAAGGATGCACAATACAGAACTCAATAAGTTGATGTTAAGGATTGGAGTTAAGTGGTTTTCTAATTCTTTTGTGCCGTAATAGTTTTCTTGTAATAGGTAAGCTCCCCAATCTTGAGTAAGGCTAATTAAGGCTAACGCAAGTAATGGGTATGATAGTTTTTTAAGTATAGGAGCATCTTTGGTTGTGCCTATCCAGAAAAGCAAGGCTGATATACCCACCCATAAGAGGGTTACGTAGTTACCATCCAATTGTACAGGGACAGCTATGGTGATAAACACAAATACCATCCCTAAAATAAAATAGAGAAGTTTGTTGTTGGCTAACTTTTGTTTGTACAAAATAGTTCCTGCACAAAAATGTAATAATGCGTTGGCGGCAGTGAATACACCAAGGTACCCTTGGTAGTCTACATTGTTATCTAATAAAAAGAAACCAAAACCAAAAAACAGAAAGGAGTTTGCTAGTAAAATTAATATAGAACTTGCACTAAAGGCTTTATTCTTCATGATTTTATTTACAATGAAAGTAGTGTAGAATATCAAAAAGAAAACAAAGAGGAATAAAAAAGCAAGAGAAAAATGTTCGGATTTAAAGCTTGTTAAAAACCAAGAAGCATAGATAAGCCAAGTAAAGCAAAAGGCAGAGTAAAACAAGCCCTTCCAGTCTTTTTTAAATGATAATACCAAGATGCCAATATTAATGATAGACATATAACAAAACAAAATACCTATTTGCCCAGAACCATTGCTGAGTAAAAAAGGAACGGCATATGCACCAACTAGGCCAATATGTGCAATAGCTTGCTTGTTGTAATGTACGGCGGCAATAACGGCAAAGACGGTTAGAACTACCATAATACCAAAAGCGGGTAACTGTGGAAAAATGGAGTAAAAACTATAGGCTGCAAACGTTATAAAGTATAATATTGTTATGGCCCCACTCACTAAAACAGCGCTATAGCTTGTGTATTTTTCTTTTAATTTAATGCCAAATCCAAGTACGGTTAAGCCCGTTAAGTAACCAATAATTATTCTTGTCAGCGGACTAATTAAGTCATTTTCGATAGAGTATTTGGCTCCTATGGCAACTCCAAATACAAGAATAATGATACCTATTTTATTGAGTAAGTTTTCACCAATAAACTTTTCAATATTCGATTTTTGCTTTGGTAATACGGTGTTGTTAGCTTTGGGCATAACAGGTTCTATAGGTTCTGGATTGTGAACCTTAGGAGTTTCTTTTGCAATTTCTTGTATAGGCTGGGTAGTAGAGCTATCCTGATCTGTTTTTGGCTGTTTAATAGCGTCTTGTATGTTAGCAGTTTGCTTAGGGATTCCCTCTTTTTTTAAGCGCTCAATTTCCTTGTGCAGTATCATTAACTCCTTGGCAAAATGCTCTTGTTTGCTCAGGAGAATTTCAAATTGCTTGGTTAAATTGTTTAAATATTCTTGGTTGTTGGTCATAAGTTGGGGTCCTAGATGAGCGATTGGTTTTTGTACACCTGCAATATTGTTATCCTTTTATGTTGTAAACACCCTGTGCTACCAGCCATCCTATTTCATGATTAAATACTATTTTAGGCTGCATATGGGTTGTATAATATAACATTGGTACGCACTAATTATTGTGGAATACGATGTTTAGTTCTGCTTTTGTTTTCGGTTGTAATTATAAATCTCTCTCCCTAATTGGGCTAAAAACGGAATACCAATTTCGTCATATTCATAGATATTGTCATTAAATACACCATTTTTATTTACTAGGATGGTGGCTGTTAACATAAATTGCACCTTGTTTTCTAGGTCTTCAATATAGGCGCAATCTGTAAGGGTGCCATAAGCAGAGCCAATTTTGTTGTATATTTTAATAGTGCTGG
The DNA here is from genome assembly GCF_023015805.1 of Cellulophaga sp. F20128. GTDB lineage: Bacteria > Bacteroidota > Bacteroidia > Flavobacteriales > Flavobacteriaceae > Cellulophaga. The sequence goes on along the minus strand of NZ_JALKBA010000018.1, from coordinate 23,242 downwards.
GTATAGGGTCTTTTGAGTCGCCATACATAAAGAATTTCACATAACTATCATGATACAAAGTTTTAGGGTAACCAGCGTCTTTAGGTAATAATTGCATGGCATTTTTTAAAAACTCCAATTGCCCATTTGTTAGTTTAAACTGTTGTGTTTCTGTGAATGAGTCTGGGAAAATAATACGTTGTAGAACTTGTTGTTGTGCTGTAATTGGGTAGTGATTTTTTAAACTAAAATCAAACGGATGGTCTACGATAAAACCTTCATCCATATACCCAATGCCCTTCTTTAAATTCTCGATTTTTAAAGGCTTTAGGGGGTTGTTAATTATAGCTGTGTTACTGAAGGTAGTGCTGTCGTTTAAATAGATAATCAAAGGTTTTGTGGTGATATCATTGGCATTGGCTGTAGATAGCCGATGAACTATACTAACGCCTTCTATCCCTTTTTCTATAAGCTTTTTATGGATATATTCTTGACCTAAAAATTCAAATAGCCTGTTGTAAGCCTCATTGTCGCTTACAGCAAATATTTTAATAATTTCTTTGGCAAATGTCGTTGTTAAAGTATCGCCTTCTATAAAAAAAGAAGTGTCCTTGCTTAAAGAGTTAGTCTCGTTTAATTTTTCCAAAGCAAGGATCGCAATGGGTAATTTAACACTACTGGCGGGATAAAAATAATGTTCAGGAGCAACATTTATATCGTAATTAACAAAGCGATACGCCTCGTTTGTTTTGTTAATTTCTGTATATCTAATTTGTACTTCGTAATTAGCAACACTATCCATTACCTGACGTATGGCCGGATGTGTAGAAGCAAGGGCCGTTTTTAAAGGATTATTGGAAGTGGTTGTTCTTTCTTTGCAGGAAAAAAACAAAAGAAAGAAACATATAAGCGTTAAAAGATACTTCATTCCGCAGTATATAATTCACCTCTATGAGGTTTTAAGGCATCTCTTACAGGAATCATTTCAGTTTCTTCAACTACAAGATATGCAATACTGTGCATATCATTTAATGCTCTAAAGCCCGTAATATTCAATTTTAGGTTCTCGGACACAATAAATTCTTTCAAGTGAATTTCGTGGTGTTCCGCCGTTTTCTCTGCAGCAGGGCCTCTAAAATCCCAGATCAATTTTATCTTTTTACTCATCGCTTTTTCATATAAAACAGTAAATCTAATATTTCTATAATTAATAAGGCTATTGGGTTTCCAATTATCGGGTAAAAGAATCAATCAAGAGCAAAAAAAGGAGATTATTTTTACAATTTAATATTAAAAAGTGTTAATCCTTTATAATAAATCTTGTACTGCCGCTTCTAATTGTTATTTTTGCGAGATACGCAATTTTATGCTACGTACAGAAAGGTTAATTTATGCATTGGTAATACTGCTATTTGGAATGCTAACACTAGGCTCCTGTGAAGGAATTTTTGTGAAGGATACCGACCAAGTGCCTATTGCTAGAGTTGGAGAGAGCTATTTGTATAAAGAGGATATAGCCGACTTGGTTGGTACAAAGACCTCCAAAGAAGATAGTATCCTTTTAACAACTAGTTTTATTAATAATTGGGCCTCTAAACAATTGTTAATGTCTAAATCCAGGGTAAACCTTTCCGAAGAGCAATTAGCTGAGTTTGATAGGTTGGTGAAGAATTATAAAACAGATTTATATACCGGAGCCTATAAGGAAGCGTTGGTGCAAAAGACGCAAGATACTGTAATCAGTGAGGCCGAGTTGTTAGCATTTTATGAAAGAGAAAAGGAAAATTTTAAGTTAAATGAGAAACTTTTAAGACTTCGATATGTAGAATTACCCCCTCAGTTTTTAAACAAATCTGCTGTAATTGAGAAATTAAAAGATTTTGAGGAAAAAGACCGGATCTACCTTGATTCTATAAGTGTTCAGTTTCGGAAGTTGAATTTTAATGATTCTGTATGGGTAGAAGCCTCAAGATTAATAAATGAAGTGCCGCCCTTAACCGATGATAATCAGCATTTATACTTAAAAAAATCACAATTTTTTGAATTGCAAGACTCATTAGGGGTATATTTGACAAAGGTGGTTGATGTGTTAGAGCGAAATGATATTGCTCCACTAGCACATATAAGTCCAACAATAAAGCGGGTGCTGTTAAATAGAAGACGCTTAAATTTTTTAAAGAATTTAGAAGTAGATATTATAGATGAAGCTATTAAAAATAAGGAATTTGAAATATATGAAAAACAAGAATAAGATTGTTGCTATTGTAGTTATGTTGCTACTCGTTAGCCCATTTACGAGTCAGGCAATGGAAGCAGCTTTTGCCATGCAAGAAGATGTGGTGGAGACGGTAAAGGATACAACCAAAACAGATTTTAAAAGAGTAAAGTTAGACGGTGTTGCAGCTGTTGTTGGTGATTATGTAATATTAGAATCAGATATAGAAAAGACTTTAATTGATTTGCGTAGCCAGGGGGTTTCTGAAGATGATGTTAATAGATGTAGTCTTTTGGGGAAACTAATGGAAGATCGTTTGTATGCCCACCAGGCTGTTCAAGATAGTTTGTTGGTTGCTGATGATGAGGTAAACGCTTATAGTGAAAGACAAATTCAAGGTTTAATAGGGCAGATTGGTTCTATGGATAAGCTGCTTGCTTTCTACAAAAAAGAATCTCAGGAAGCATTAAGAGAAGACCTTTTTAAGATTAATAAGCTAAGAATGTTGTCTGAAAAAATGCAGCAAGATATTATTACGGAGATAGAAATAACTCCGGAAGAAGTGCGACAGTTTTTTAAGGAAATACCTAAAGATCAAAGACCTGTTTTTGGAACACAGTTAGAGATTGCTCAAATTGTAAAGCAACCAAAGGCAAGCGAAGAAGAAAAGCAAAAAGTAATAGATAAGTTGCTAAAAATTAGATCCGATGTTTTAGAGAATGGTTCTAGTTTTAAGATTAAAGCCATTATATCATCTGAGGATGAAGGGTCTAGGTCTAGTGGTGGTTTTTATAGCATTACTAAAGAAACAGGATTTGTAAAAGAATTTAAGGATGTAGCCTTTAGTCTTAAAGAAGGGGAGGTTTCTGAACCTTTTGAGACAACTTTTGGGTATCATATCATCTTTTTAGAGAAAGTTAGAGGAGTTGAAAGAGATATTAGACACATACTTTTAACGCCAAAAGTTTCCGATGAAGCATTAAAAGCAGCAAGAGAAGAATTGGAGGAAATTCGTCAAAAAATTATTGACAAAGAATTTACTTTTGCAGAAGCAGCACTTAATTTTTCAGATCAAAAAGAAACGAAATTTGAAGGAGGACAGTTGAGAAATCCTAAAGATTTTGGAACTAAGTTTGAACTTACAGATATGGATTCTAAAGTGTACAACCAAATTAGAAATATTAAGGATAATGAAATTTCAAATCCTATTCTAGAAACAGAAGAAAGAGGAGGAGCTCAGAAGTACAAGATTATGAAAATCACCAATCGGTACGATGAGCACGAAGCAGATTTTGCACAGGATTACGTAAAGATTCAAGAATTGGCTTTGACACAGAAAAAAATTGAGGCTATTCAAAAATGGATGAAAAAGCATATAGAAGACACCTATGTTAGTGTAAATAGAGACAACCAAGATTGTGAGTTTACCAACAACTGGTATAAAGAGTAGGTAAGATATATGTCAGATGTAACTGCTATTCAAAATTTAGTAAAAAAACACCAAGCCTTAAAACAAGAGATTGCCAAAGTGATTGTTGGGCAAGATGTTGTTATAGATCAGATACTGTTATCAATATACACCGGAGGGCATTCCTTGTTAGTAGGTGTTCCCGGCTTGGCAAAAACCTTAATGGTAAATACCATAGCACAAACCTTAGGGCTAAATTTTAAAAGAATACAGTTTACGCCAGACCTAATGCCTAGCGATATTTTAGGGAGTGAAATACTAGATCAGAATAGAAATTTTAAATTTATTAAAGGGCCTATTTTTTCTAATATTATATTGGCAGATGAAATTAATAGAACACCACCTAAAACACAGGCAGCCCTATTAGAAGCCATGCAAGAAAGAGCAGTAACCATTGCTGGTAATCATTACAAATTAGAGCTCCCTTATTTTGTATTAGCTACTCAAAATCCAATAGAACAAGAAGGGACGTATCCGCTACCAGAGGCTCAGTTAGATCGGTTTATGTTTGCTATTGAATTAAAATACCCTACTATTGAAGAAGAAATCCAGGTAGTGAAGCTAACTACATCCGATAATGATGTACAGGTGAACGCTTTGTTTAACGCAGAAGAAATAGTTGCCGTACAGCATTTGGTACGCAGAATACCGGTACCAGATAATGTAGTTGAATATGCGGTTAAATTAGTGAACAGTACCCGTCCTAATTTAAATACGGCATCAGATTATATAAAACAATATGTAGATTGGGGAGCAGGCCCAAGAGCATCACAAAATCTTGTATTAGGAGCAAAAGCACATGCCGCTGTAAATGGTAAATTTTCTCCAGATATTGAAGATGTAAAGGCGGTTGCCCAGGGAATTTTACGACACAGAATTATAAAAAATTATAAAGCAGAAGCAGAGGGGATTTCAGAAGAGGATATTGTGAAGAAAATAATATAAGATTCGTAAAATCTGATAATTTTATCACGATTTCATTAAAAAAAGACCTTAATAATGAAAGATTCATTTTTAAGGATGTCTTTTATAGTTTTTTTGCTAAATTCAGATGAATCGTAGCACAAATCTTTCGTTTACCCTTCAGATTTTATTAATTTTGTAGGATTGCATTAATTTAAACTCAAAACCTAAAAGAATGGCATTTGACATAGATATGATTAAAGGGGTTTATGCCCGTATGGCTGAACGTGTTGATAAGGCTCGTGAAATTGTTGGAAAACCACTTACACTTTCAGAGAAAATATTATATTCTCATTTATGGGATGGAGAACCAACCCAAGAGTTTTTAAGGGGAAAGGATTATGTAGATTTTGCTCCTGATCGTATTGCATGTCAGGACGCCACTGCGCAAATGGCATTATTACAGTTTATGCAAGCTGGTAAACCAAAGGTTGCTGTTCCAACAACGGTGCATTGTGATCATTTAATACAAGCAAAAAATGGTGCGGTAGCAGATTTAAAAAGTGCTAACAGTACAAGTGCAGAAGTTTTTAATTTTTTAGAATCTGTATCTAATAAATACGGCATTGGTTTTTGGAAGCCAGGTGCAGGAATTATTCACCAAGTAGTATTAGAAAATTATGCATTTCCAGGCGGAATGATGATCGGTACCGATTCTCACACAGTTAATGCTGGTGGGTTAGGTATGGTTGCTATTGGTGTTGGTGGTGCAGATGCTGTAGATGTTATGGCCGGTATGGCTTGGGAGCTTAAGTTTCCAAAATTAATAGGGGTTAAATTAACAGGAAATATTTCGGGGTGGACTTCTGCTAAAGATGTGATCTTGAAAGTTGCCGGGATTTTAACCGTTAAAGGGGGTACTGGAGCAATTGTAGAATATTTTGGCGAAGGAGCTAAAAATCTTTCGTGTACAGGTAAAGGTACCATTTGTAATATGGGTGCCGAAATAGGTGCTACTACTTCTACATTTGGTTATGATGAGTCTATGGAGCGTTATTTACGCGCAACAGACCGTAATGATGTTGCCGATGCTGCAAACCAAGTAAAAGAACATCTAACTGCAGATGCAGCAGTGTATGCCAATCCAGAACAATATTTTGATGAGGTTATAGAAATTAATTTAGATGAGTTAAGACCTCATTTAAATGGTCCATTTACACCAGATTTAGCTACACCAGTTGGTCAATTGGGTGAAAAGGCAAGAGCTAATGGCTGGCCTTTAAAAGTAGATTGGGGACTAATAGGTTCTTGTACAAACTCTTCATACGAAGATTTAACAAGGGCAGCATCAATCGCAAAACAAGCCGTTGATAAAAAAATTAAGTCAAAGTCAGATTTTGGTATCAACCCAGGTTCTGAACAAATTCGTTTTACAGCCGAAAGAGATGGTATTTTAGAAGTTTTTGAAAATTTAGGAGCTACAATCTTTACCAATGCATGCGGACCATGTATAGGGCAATGGGATAGAAGTGATGCCAAAGGAGATGCGAAAAATACAATTGTACACTCGTTTAACCGTAACTTCTCTAAAAGAGCAGATGGTAATCCAAATACACATGCCTTTGTTGGTTCTCCAGAAATGGTTGCTGCTATAGCAATTTCTGGGCGATTAGACTTTGATCCAATGAATGATACGTTACTGAATGAAGATGGTGAAGAAGTGAAACTAGATGAGCCTATCGGTATAGAATTACCGCCATTGGGTTTTGATGTAGAAGATGCAGGTTTCTTAGCGCCAGATGAAGATGGTTCAGGAGTAGTTGTAAAAGTTGCTCTAGATTCTGAAAGATTGCAATTATTAGAGCCGTTTACCCCCATAAAAGACGAGAGTTTAATAGGGGCAAAATTATTAATTAAGGCTTTTGGGAAATGTACAACAGATCATATTTCAATGGCAGGTCCTTGGTTGCGTTTCCGTGGCCACTTAGATAATATTTCTAACAACTGTTTAATTGGTGCAGTAAATGCATTTGGTAAAAAGACAAACTTTGTTAAAAATCAATTAACAGGTGAGTTTGCAGGTGTTCCAGATACAGCACGTGCTTATAAAGCAGCAGGTGTACGATCTGTAGTTGTAGGAGATCATAACTATGGGGAGGGTTCTTCTAGAGAGCATGCAGCTATGGAACCAAGACATTTAGGTGTTGCAGCGGTAATTGTAAAGTCTTTTGCTCGAATCCACGAGACAAACCTTAAGAAACAAGGGATGTTAGGGTTAACATTTGATAATGAAGCAGATTACGACCTTGTACAAGAAGATGATACTTTTAATTTTGTAGATATTGCAGCCTTTGCTCCGGAGAAACAATTAACCTTAGAGTTAATACATGCTGATGGAAGTAAAGATGTAATTATGCTAAACCACACCTATAACCAACCTCAAATAGATTGGTATAGAGAAGGTTCTGCCTTAAATGTAATAAAGAAAGAGAATGGTGCTTAATCAATAAAGTACATTTTAATAACAAAGGAACTCCTGAAGTAATTCAGGAGTTTTTTATTTTATTGTGGATATATCTTCCTACTTTTAAGTGAAATAATTGTATCGTATTTTAATGCTGTGGCATTTTACATGTTTTGGATTGTGTATGCTGTGTTTCAAAGCCATACTGTAAATACCAACAACAACCTAAGAGTTAATAAGAGAGTTATCGCTAAATGATGAAAAGAAAAACATTTTTAAATACGTTATTGATTCTTTTTGTGCTGTCTTTTTTTGTGACACCATTAGGAGAATTTGGTAAGGTGATGTTGTATAAATTATTTGCATCCACAGCTGTTGTTATTGAAAATTCCAAGCAAGATAAATTAACAGAATACGATTGGAAACTAAGAGACGCAAACCACAAAGAGTTTAATTTTAAAGTCTCACAAGGCAAGGTAGTTTTTGTGCACATGTGGGCAAGCTGGTTAGTATCATCCGCAGCAGAATTACAGTATGTTCAGGAAACATATGATCGCTATAAAGGGAAAGTAGATTTTTATATTATGACCAATGAGGATAGGATTGTGGTAGAAGAATTTATGGCGAAGAAGAAATTTACGTTTCCGGTAACTTATTTAATCTCCAAAGAAAATTCTGCCCTAGATACTACTATTGTACCGGCTACTTTTATAATTGGCAAACAAGGATCTATTGTTGTTCATCAAAAAAAAGATATCGCTAAATGGAATAGTGAAACTATTTATACGGTATTAGATACCCTCATTAAAGAATAGTTATAATGTCAAGAAAAAAGATAGGTAATATAGTGTTTTTTGTTTTCCTACTCGTAGTATTATTTACGCCTATAGGTTTTCATATAAAAGTATTTGTAAATAAGTTATTTTCCTTTGGGCCGTCTGTAGTCAGTGTTGAAAAGCAGGTTTCAGTGACTAACTATAATTGGGAGTTGGTCAATGAAAGTGGAGTAAGTCATAATTTTAATTCAAAGCAAGGTAAGGTTGTTCTTCTTAATTTTTGGGCTACTTGGTGTCCGCCTTGTGTGGCAGAAATGCCCAGTTTAGAAGCCTTATACAAGGATTATAAAGATCGAGTGGAATTTGTTTTTGTTGCCCAGGATAATGCAAACAGTGTTACAAAGTATGTATCGGATAACAACTTTAGTTTTCCTGTATTTTATTCCAATTCTAAAAGACCCGCTGAACTAGTTTCTGAAGTTATTCCTACAACCTACATCCTTACTAAGGATGGAAAAATTAGTGTTGAAGAAACTGGAGCAAAAAATTGGAATAGTAAAACTACTAGGGAATTACTAGATAAACTACTAAAAGAATAGGTGTATTTAGAATCTCCTACTAGGATTAAAACCACCAACTTCCATAGATTTTTCTTTGTCCGAGATAATTTCTGATACTAATTTTCCTGTTGCCGGGCCTAAACTCCAACCCATCATAGCATGACCAGTGGCAATGGTTAGGTTTTTTAAGCGTTCTGTTTTGCCAATATAAGGCAAGCCATCAGGTGATACAGGTCTAAATCCGTATTGCGCATCTGATTTTTCATTTTCAGAAATTGTAAAATTATTATAATAATTACTTGCTGCCGTAGCTATGGTAGCGACTCTTCCTTTTCTGATGGTATTATTTATTCCTGCTAACTCCATAGTTCCTGCAAACCGGGTAAAACCCTTCATTGGGGTTACGGCAACTTTGGCTTCCATTAATATAGCAGGTAAAAGTACGGGTGTTTCTCGGCTTACGTCTATTCTGTACCCTTTACCGGCCTGAATGCTTATTTTTAATTGTAATCTTTTTGCAATTTTCTGACTCCAGCTCCCAGAAGCTAGCACAAATTCATCAGCCTTATACGTATCTTTATTTGTTTGTAAGCCAGTTATTTTGTCTTTTTCAATGGTGAAATCTGTAACTTCTTCATTGGTTTTAAAAACTACATCCCTCTTTAGCAGGTAGTCTTTCATTTTAGCCATAAATTCGGTGGGTGTTGTATGGGCGTCACACTCATAATGTACGGCACCAAGAATCTCTTTGCTTAAATTAGGTTGTAATTGATGAAGTTGTTCTGCCGATAACTCTTTTACTGCCAACTGCATGTCTTGGGCTCTTTTAGCTACTTCCTTTTCATGGTTCCCTTCTTTTTCCGTTTTGTACAGCATTAGTAGACCATTGCGTTCTAACTGAAAATCGCCTAAATCCCCTGAAGTAAGGATATCTAGGTACAATTCACGACTTAGAATATTAATATCTTTTATAAGAGGGATTGCTTTTTCTACATTGGCTTTTGTAGCCGATTTGTTAAACTGCCAGGCCCACTTTATAAAATCAACATCTAATCGTGGTTTCATATAAAATGGACTATTGCTATTAAACATCCACTTTATTCCTTTAGCCATCATTCCAGGAGCAGCAAGGGGAATTATATGACTAGGTGTAATATAACCTGCATTTACGTATGAGGCACCGCTATCTAAATTCGATTTATCAATTATAGTTACGTGATGTCCTTCTTTTTTTAAATAGTATGCAGAGCATAATCCTATTATTCCTCCGCCTATGACAATACAGTTTTTCAATGTGGTAATATAATGAGTTAATGAAACAATGAGATAATGATATTTAAAATATTGTATTTTTTCTAGCTGTTGCTAAATAGCTAAGACAGAATCTGTTCTGTGTATTTTGTTATGTAGTTTCAATATAAATTGATAGATCTTTAGTTCGTATTTTATTGATTGAATGAAATTGTGTTTGTTTTCATTTTTTTACTTTTGTTCATCAAACCAATAAATCATTTTCTCATTTTTTTTAGATCACCTGAAAACCAAATGCATACGGATCATCATCATCTATCGTAATTGTGTTTTCGCCATACAAGCGAGCCCAACCTTCAATACTTGGAATAATTGCCTTTTGGTTTCCTAAGGTAGTTTCTTCTTCAATACGGCCAATAAACTGACTGCCAATAATGCTTTCATGAATAAACTCATCCCCCTTTTTTAGCTTGCCTTTGGCGTACCACTGTGCCATTCGTGCAGATGTTCCTGTGCCACAAGGAGAGCGGTCAATTGCTTTGTCGCCATAAAATACAGCATTCCTAGCAGATGCTTTATCAGATATGGTTTTTCCGGTCCATAATAAATGGCTTAAACCATTAATGGTATCATCCTCAGGATGAATAAAGGTGTTTTCTTGGTTTATGCGGTCTCTTAATACCCTGCTCCATGAAATTAGCTGATCTGCTGTATAATTTTCTAATCCTTGATAATTTTCTTGGGGATCTACAATGGCGTAAAAATTACCGCCATAAGATACATCAACAGTGAGCATTCCGAGATCAGGACATTCTACTGTTATGTTTTCTTTGGCTAAATATGATTTTACGTTGGTTAGTCTTACCGAAGTTACCTTCTCTCCGTCTTGCTTATAGGAGACTTTTACCAAGCCAGCAGGGGTTTCTAATTTTAGCTCTCCTGGTACTTTTGGGACAACCAAACCTTTTTCTATGGCAATGGTTACCGTGCCAATTGTTCCATGTCCGCACATAGGGAGGCAACCACTTGTCTCTATAAAAAGTACGCCAATATCATTGGCCGGGTTTGTTGGTGGATATAAAATACTACCACTCATCATATCATGACCTCGAGGCTCAAACATTAAACCTTTTCTAATCCAATCGTACTCTTTTAAAAAGTGTTGCCGTTTGTCGCTCATAGTAGCGCCTATAAGGTTAGGTCCGCCTTCTTTTATCAATCGAACTGGATTGCCGCAGGTATGTGCGTCTAGACAATGAAAGGTGTTTTTACTCATTTTTTACAGCCTTTATATAGCTATTTACTCTATTTTCCATAATGGATAATGTAACAGTTCCTTCGGCTAAAATTACCACATGGAAATCTCTAATGTCAAATTTATCTCCTAGGGCCGATTCTGCTTTTTCTCGCAATTCTCGAATTTTTATTTCTCCAATTTTATATGAAATTGCTTGGGCTGGCCAAGAAATATATCGATCTGTTTCAGTGGTAACTTCATGCATTGATAATGCCGTATTTGATGCCATATAATCAAGCACTTGCTGCCTCCCCCAATTTTTTGCATGAACTCCAGTATCTACAACGAGTCTACAGGCTCTCCACATTTCATAGGTTAATTGACCAAATTTTTCATAGGGTGTAGTATAAATACCCATTTCATCAGCCAAATACTCTGCATACAAGCCCCAGCCTTCACCATAGGCAGAAAGGTATAAATTTCTTCTAAATTTAGGAATAGATGTGCTTAATTCGTTGTTTAATGATATTTGCAAATGATGCCCTGGTACAGCTTCATGGGCAGTTAAAGCAGGTAAGGTGTATAAAGTTCTACTCGGTAAATTGTAGGTGTTTACCCAATAGTAGCCAGCGCTGGTTTCGTTTCTTGCACCGGAATACCTTCCGGCCGTGTATTTTGGGGCAATTGCTGCAGGAACAGGTTCAACACCATATGGTTTTCTAGGCAGTGTTTTAAAATACTTCGGCAATTGTCCGTCAATTCGTTTGGCAATATCCCGAGCTAACATTAATAATTCTTTTGGTGATGTAGCATAAAACTGAGGGTCTGTTCTCAGGTATTTTAAAAAATCAGAAAAGCTACCTTTAAAACCTAAATCGTTAATTATTTCTTGCATTTTGGCTTTTATTCTAGCAACTTCATTAAGACCAATTTGGTGAATATCATCTGCTGAATATTCCGTGCTTGTGGTATAAAAATTAATCCTATTTTGATAAAAGGCCTTGCCATTTGGAGTATTGGTAACTCCTAATTTAGTTCTAGTATTTGGAAAATATTCAGTTTCAAAAAACAGTTTAATTTTTTTATATTGTGCTATTACATTCTTTTGAATGCTCAATTTGGCAACCAATAATACACTATCTTTCTGTTCTTTTGTAAGTACATTGGGAAGATGGTTAAATGGTTTGTAAAATTCACTTTGGTTGTAATCTGTAGTAATGTGTTTGTTGTAACTAAAGCCATAATCTCCAAAAACTTCTTTGGGCTGAGAAATACCTTCCTTTACTCCTGCTCTTAAAAGTGCTAAATTATACTCAATTTTATTGGGTAGGCTTTGCAATTCTTTTAGGTAGGTTTTCACTTGGTTGTAGTTGCTAAATGACCTGTCTGCCATAGCGGCTAAATTTAAATGAAAGGCCGATTCAGAAGTAATGGGATTTAAATACATCTTAAAAGTATGTGTATCTATTTTATCTTGAAGTACAAATAGCAATAATTCTAATGAAATATTTTCAGTTTCAGAAAGTGATTTTGGATTTATTGCGGCTATATCTCCTATTAATTTTTCGGCAAAATCAGATTCTTTTTGATAATAAGCAATTGTATTTTCTACAGATTCAAATCGATTAAAATCATAGGTCCGTTCTTTTTCATAAGTTTTTATTATTTCAGCTAATTGGTTGGAATCCTTGTGCTGAGCAAATACAGTAAAATCAAGTAATAAAAGGGTTAGGATTAGTATTGACTTTACTGTTTTCATTCTTTAGATTGATTTTGCTGTTGCGGTTCCATTTAAGTGACGTAATATACTTAATGGATTTTTATTTTTCAGTGCTTCTGGTAATAATTCTTCGGGCCAGTTTTGAAAAGATAATGGCCTAACAAATCGTTTAATAGCACCTGTACCTACAGAGGTAAATCTACTGTCTGTGGTTGCAGGGTATGGGCCTCCGTGATGCATTGAAGGGCAAACTTCTACACCTGTGGGCATTCCATTAAAAATAATCCGCCCTGTTATGTCAGAAATAAAGCTGATGATTTCTGAGTAGTTAGTCAACTCTTCTGACTCTCCTAAAATGGTGGCTGTTAATTGACCCTCCAATGCTTGTGAAACGTTTAGAAGTTCATCCTTATTTTCACATTGAACCACCAAAGAAAAGGGCCCAAATACTTCTTGGTGTAATTTAGGGTTCTTTAAAAAGGTTTTTCCGCTTACAGTTGCCAGTTGAGATTTAGCGAAGTTTGGATTTTCAGCTGCATTTTTTTCTGTTAGAACCACAACGTTATCTTGCGCTGTAACCATTTCTTTTGTGCTTGCAAATCCCTTTTTTATATTGGGGTGAAGCATACAGCCAGCATCAATACCAGATAGTTTAAGTGCTAAATTTTTAGTGAATGCTGTTAAGGCATCACTTTTAAGACCTAAAATAAGCCCTGGATTAGTACAAAACTGTCCTGTTCCTAGCGTAATTGATCCTGCTAAGTTATTGGCAATACTTTCGGCATTATTTTCTAATGTATTCGGTAAAATTACAATGGGGTTTATACTTCCCATTTCAGCAAATACAGGGATTGGTTCGGGTCTGTTGTTGGCAATATCAAACAAGGCTTTTCCGCCAGTAAAACTTCCTGTAAATACTACAGATTTAATGTCTTTATGTTTAACCAATTGAGTCCCAACTTCTATGCCGCTGCTGTTTAAGTTAGAAAAAACACCATTAGGCATACCTGTTTTTTGTGCTGCTTTTAGGATTGCTGAAGTGACCAACTCGCCTGTTCCGGCATGCATTGGGTGCGACTTTACAATCACAGGACAGCCAGATGCAAGAGCAGAAGCTGTATCACCACCAGCAGTTGAAAATGCTAATGGAAAATTACTAGCACCAAAAACCACAACTGGACCTACAGCAACTAACATTTTTCGAATATCAACCTTAGGAAGAGGTGCTCTGTTTGGCTCTGCAGTATCAATAGAAGCTTCAACCCAGCTACCTTCTTTTACTAAGTTTGCAAAAGAACGTAATTGGCCAATTGTTCTACCGCGTTCACCTGTAGCTCTGCCTGCAGGCAAACCTGATTCTTTTGTGTAAGTGGTAATTAGTTCATCACCAAGCTCTAAAATTTCATCAGCAATGGCATTTAAGAAATTTGATTTTTCTAATCCTGATACATTTTTATAGGTAAAAAAAGCTTTTTTAGCCAAAGCTACTGCATCGTTTATTTCCTGCTCAGTAGCTTCATGAAAAGTAGCGTCATTCTCACTATTTTCAATAGGATTAAAAGTTTTAAATGTTGTTCCTAATCCCGATGCTGTTGAGCCAATATAATTTTTGCCTGTAATCATTTTCAGTCTTTCCTTTTTAATGTTTGTTTCAATAACTTAATTACTAGTGATTTAATACTCATTGTGCTTTTGGAATAAATAGTTGAATTACCAGAAAAGTGTAACCAAACAAATCAAAAAGCACAATGAGTTTTGTGGTATAGAATTATACTTTACAAAGATAAGTAATCTGGTAATGTTGGTCTATTTTTTAAACCAGCATCTAAAATTGCCAAAACGTTTTCTCTTTCAGCACCAATAAGTGGTAAACGTGGAGCTCTAACATTTTCAGTTCCAATGTTCGTTTTTACTTCGGCCAACTTAATATTTTGCACAAGTTTGGTACTAACATCTAATTCTAATATAGGTAAGAACCAGCTATAAATTGCTCTAGCTTCTTCAATTCTGCCAGCTTGTCCTAATTTGTAGATAGCTACTGTTTCTTTTGGGAAGGCACATACAAGTCCGGCAACCCATCCATCAGCTCCCATTAAAATACTTTCAAGACCTAAGGTGTCTACACCAGTTAAAACGCTATACCTGTCGCCAAATCTAGTTTTCATGCGGGTTACATTAGAGATGTCTCTGGTAGATTCTTTAACAGCTTGAATGTTCTCACATTCTGTTAATTCTTCTAACATATCCAAGGTGATCATAATACCGTAATCTATAGGGTTGTTATATAACATAATTGGTAGAGAAGTGTTTTTTGCAATTTCCTTAAAGTAGGTAACAGTTTCTCTATCATCGGCTTTATAACGCATTGGAGGTAATAACATTAACCCGTGAGCGCCATCTTTTTCGGCAGCATGGGCAGCACTAATAGCGTCTTTCGTTGTTTGTTCTGCAATATTTATTATGGTTGGTACTTTTCCGTTTACAAAAGCAACGGTCTCTTTAACAAGTGTGCTTTTTTCGTCTTTAGTTAAGGTACTTGCTTCTCCCAAAGTACCGCCAAGAATTATACCACTTACCCCAGCATCTAGTTGTGCTTTTAGGTTCACTTTAAACATATCCAAGTCTAAGTTGTCATTTGCATCAAACTTAGTGGTCACTGCAGGCATAACACCTTTCCATTGTACGCTCATAATTTTTTATTTTTAATAAATGTTAAAAACAAAATTAGGGGTAATTGTAAAGACTTCTATTGTTCATATTACCTAAAACCGATACTATGTTACCGTATTAATAATTATAGTTCTTGTATCTCTTAGGGGTGCTATTTTTATATTCTTTAAATTTCCGATTGAAGTTGGATAGGTTATTAAAACCAGATTTAATTGAAATATCCTCTACAGACATCTCGCTTTCAGTTTTTAAAAGCTTGCATGCGTATTCTAGACGTAGTTCAATTAGAAATTGAAAAAAAGTTTTATTTGTTCGTTGTTTAAAATATCTGCAAAATGCATTAGGGGTCATAAATACGAGATCTGCTACGGATTGTAGGGTAATTTCATTCGTAAAATTAGATATGGCATAATCAAAAATAATTTGCATGCGCTTGCCATCTGCATCTGTAATGTTTTTAGGATATACAAAGGATGTAAGTGTTTTAACCTTTGCGTGACTCAAGTTTTGAAGGAGTTGTATAAGTACAATGAAACTGTTTAAAATAGATAAATCCACAATTGTCCTTATGCTATTTTCCAAGGCTAAAGGAAGGCTTGTTGCCTTAAACCCTGAGCCGGCATTTTTAAAAAAAGAATGCAATTCGTTCATCTCTACGGTGTCAAAAAATTTTTCTCCAAAGGATTGTTTGGTAAAAAAAATAGATACCATTTTCGACTTCCCTAAGTTATTGGCGTCGCATTGAAAAACGTGAGGTAAGTTGCTGCCTATAACGTAAAGTTCGCCCGGGTTATAGGTATGTATACTGTCTGCTACTAGTAGGGTTCCTGTACCTTTTTGGATATATGAAATCTGAATTTCTTGGTGTTGATGTAGTTTGTTGTAAAAAATATCTTCTTCATCAACCTGTATAATGAGGTTGTTGTTTAACGGTTTGGGTATTTTAAAAGGATATACTTTCATTGTATGAAGCCGTAAAGATAAGGATATAGTTAATATAGTATAACTTTTTGCATTGGAATACTATGGATTTAAAGTTTAATTTATGGAAACTAATATTTATAATAAATTGATATATTTAGTGCGTATTTTAAATTCAAAAAGAACGATGAGAAAAATTATTGGAGCACTTAGCATTGTAGTACTAATGGGCGCGTGCAAGGAAAAAAAAGAAGCGGTAACAGAAAAAGAAGTTGAACTAGTTGAAACGCCAATTGTTAATGATTGGGTTTCTTTAACGAATGCAACCGACTGGAGAGGATATAATAAAGAAGAATTACCAGACAACTGGTCTATTAAAGATGGCATCATTGAATGTTTTGGGAAAGCAGGAGATGTTGGTGGTGATGTTATTAGCACTAAAACATATGATAATTTTGAATTGGTGTTTGAATGGAAGATAAGTAAAGTAGGGAATAGTGGTGTTTTTTATCATGTTGTAGAGGATACAATCTATCATTCTCCTTATCAAACTGGTCCAGAATATCAGGTTTTAGATGATGACGGCTATCCAGACATAGATGATTCGCAATATGCAGGGGCTAATTACCAAATGCATATAGCAAATGATAAAAAGGAATTAAAGGCTGTAGGTGAGTGGAATACCAGTAAAATTATTTTTAATAATGGACATACAGAGCATTGGCTTAATGGTGAAAAAATTGTGGAGTTTAATAAATATAGCGATGATTGGAAAGAAAGGCGCAATAGTGGAAAGTGGAACGACTATCCAGATTATGGAAAAACCAACGATGGGTATTTAGCGCTACAGGATCACGGAGCTGGCGTTTGGTACAGAAATGTAAAAATTAAAGACCTTTAGTTTGGTGTAAACTAAAAATTAAAAACCGTTTCATTATCAAATGAAACGGTTTTTTTGTGCCCACGACTGGAGTCGAACCAGCACGTCCATAAGAACACTACCCCCTCAAGGTAGCACGTCTACCAATTCCGCCACGTGGGCTTACACTTGTTTGTTCTAAACAAGAGATTAGCGCTGCAAATATAACTATGTGTCGTAGATATTAAAACTTCTAGAATTTTATTTTCAAATTTATTCACGATCTCGTAATGATGGCAGTGATAAATTGTGCAGATACTGCCTTGTTTACATGAATAGATGTTATTTTTGAAGTAGATTGATTTTATCAGTAGTATGAGCGAAAATATTTCCATTTTTTGGTTTAGAAGGGATTTAAGGTTGGAAGATAATACGGCACTTTGTCAGGCATTAAATTCTGGTAATAGGGTAGTGCCAATTTTTATTTTTGATCCCAATATTTTAAGTGAATTGGATGAGGATGATGCAAGGGTAACGTTTATTCATCAAACCTTATCAGAGGTAAATAATAGCTTGAAGAAATTTAATAGTGGCCTGCTTTGTATGCATGCAACCCCAGAGGAATCTTGGAAAGAATTGATCAGGACCTATACGGTGAAAAGTGTTTTTTACAATAAAGATTATGAGCCTTATGCCCTGCAGCGCGATGCTAAGATAAATGCGCTTTTAAAAGAAAACAACATAAAGGTAACTTCGTATAAGGACAGTGTTATTTTTGAGGAGCATGATGTTCTTAAAAATGACGGAGGTCCTTATACGGTTTACACTCCCTATAAAAACAAATGGTTGTCTCTATTAAAAACAGAATATATCCAAGAACAAAAATGTACTTTAAAAGGGAAGTTGTTAGAGTTGTCTGTCGATTTCCCTTCCTTAAATGACTTGGGGTTTGTGGCATCTACTATTGCCGTTAAGCCGTATAATCTAACACATTTAGAAATTTATGCGGCCAAAAGAGATTTTCCTGCAGATGATATGACCACCTATTTAGGACCTCATTTGCGTTTTGGAACTGTGAGTGTTCGGTCGTTAGTACGAGGGTTAAAGGGAGAGGAAAGTGTTTTCTTGAGTGAATTAATATGGAGAGAATTTTTTACTCAAATCCTGTATCATTTCCCGAAAGTAGTTACCCAAAATTTTAGATCTAAGTATGACGGAATTCAATGGCGCAATAATAAAGTTGATTTTGATAAGTGGTGTTCTGGTACTACAGGCTACCCTATGGTAGATGCAGGAATGCGACAATTGAACCAAACTGGCTTTATGCACAATAGGGTGCGGATGATTACTGCTGGTTTTCTGTGTAAACATTTGTTAATAGATTGGCAATGGGGTGAGGCCTATTTTGCTAAAAAGTTAATGGATTATGAATTGGCTTCCAATAACGGAAATTGGCAATGGGCTGCGGGCACAGGTTGTGATGCTGCTCCTTATTTTAGAATATTTAATCCTATTACACAGTTGAAAAAGTTTGATAAAGACTTTATATATGTAAAAAAATGGATTCCGGAATTAGATACCTTAGATTATCCACATCCTATGGTGGCGCATAAAGAGGCCAGAGAAAGAGCGCTAAAGGTATATAAGGAAGGGATAGAGAATTAAATAACAGGTTGTTTCTTTTTATTAAAAAAGCGAAACAATTCAATATTCATAAAAATTAGAATTAAACCGTAAACGCTGTCTTCTATAGGTATGGTGCCAATTCTAATTCCTAAATTTTCAGCATCGTTGTACCACACTATGGGACTTTCCAATAAACTACCTGTAAGGATTCCATTACTACCTAAAAAAAACGGAATGATTAATAGGTAGGTGAGGTAATGATAACTTAAGTTCACTTTTTTATAGCTTACGTATACAAGAAAAAGGACAGCTACAAAGGCAGTGGTAAAAGTATATAACTTGTCGTAAAACAGTACGGCTACCACCATACATATAGTGATGAGTACATAGGTGATGTATTTTTCAATTTTTTGTAAAGGATTCTTCTTTACTAAAAATAATAAGGCAAAATAAGTAAATACACAGGCGTAGGGTATGGCTATAAAAAATAAAATTTCTTCTATAGGGAGTTCGCCTATGAATAAACCACTAAGGTAGTCTGTATTAAATCCCCATACTTTAATAGCAGTAAACCAATAATCCCATACTATAAAAAATAGGGCCACAAGAAGACATGCTTTAAAAAAAGAGGGCCATTTTTTATAAAATGGATGTTTTTTGTAAAAGCTAGCAAGGAGCGGGACACTTATGCAGGTAATATCTATAAGTAAATAGTAAAAAGGCTTCATTACTGTTTGTATTGGGTATGGTATTTTTTTGGAACAAATAGCATTCCAAAACATTCACCTTGATGTTTGTCTAAGTGTTTGTGATGCACCTTATGCGCTTTTCGTAACCCAATTAAATAGCTATTTTTTGTATTCTTGAACCATTTAAATCGTTGGTGAATTAAAACATCATGAATTAAAAAATAGGCAATTCCATAAAATAAGATTCCAAGCCCAATAAAAAATAAAAAATTAAGTGCAGGACGAATGCCAAAATAAAATAAAGCGATACTTGGTATGGCAAAAATAACAAAGAATAAATCGTTTTTTTCAAAGGGATGTGGGTACTTTGGCTGATGATGATCTGCGTGTAAATACCATAAAAAACCGTGCATTACAAATTTATGTGTTAACCAGGTTACAACTTCCATAACAGCAAATGTACCAAGGGTAATTAGTATGTATAGGGCTATTGTCATTTGTTTGGACTTATGGTGTTAACGTTAATTAAAATTGTGCTCTTGTATTCTTCTGGTAAATTAGCAGTAGAAATATGATCGTTAATGAATTTTTTATCTCCTGCAATTCTTGTAGTATACCCTAAAAAAGTGGGCGTATTACGCTGAACTAAAAAGCGAACATATCGCGCTTCAATATCCTTTGGGTTTTGTTCAATATAAAGCTCTAAAGCTTTTTTGCCTTCATTAAAATAAGCTAATTTTTTAAAAGGCCATATGGTGTACTCTGCTTTTTTCATTGTGCATGAGGCAATATAAGGTGTTACTTTAGGGCACTTACTATCTTTTGTTGCGTTGATAAATTCTTTTAAATCTTCTTGGGTTTTAATGGTGTGAAACTGCTTTCTAAGGTCAGTCATAGTTGTACAATCTGATGTTAGATTGAAAAGGAGCACCACAAAGGAAAAAACGAATTTCATTCAATAAATATACAGTAAAATTAAAGTACTATAAAGTTACATGTTTTACCTTAAATGATATTGAATTTAAGTCGGATATATGCCTTGGTTAAAATTATAAACTTTAAGGGGTTTGAAATTCGGATTCTACTATTCATAATACGGGTAGTATCTGCTTTTTTTAACTTTTTAAGCAACTTAGAATAGTATTTATAGGCCACAAATACACCCATTCTACTTTCCAAAGGTAATTGCACTATGCCTTTGTATGCTTCTTTAAAATCGTTCTCTATATCTAATAGGATGCTTTCTTTTGCGTTCTGAGTTAGCGTGTTTGTCTCAAGTTCGGGAAAATAAGATCTACCCAATTCATTGATGTCATCCTTAAAGTCTCTTAAGAAATTTACCTTTTGAAAAGCGGAGCCTAAGTACTGGGCCGATTCTTTTAAGTGATTAAATTTCTCATTGTCATTGTTTACAAAAACACGTAAACACATTAATCCTACTACATCTGCTGAGCCATAAATATAATCGTTGTATTCTTTTCTGGTGTTGTAATCCGTTTTGTCAAGATCGTGACGCATACTTGCTAAAAAAGCATCAACATACTCAAATAAATCATACTGTCTAACTACGTGCTGAAAAGAGTTTATGATAGGGTTTAGGCTTATTTTTCGCACCAAGGATTTTTTGTAGTCATCTTCAAATTCCTGAAGTAATACCTCTTGGTCATAGCCTTGAAAGCTATCAACAATTTCATCTGCATACCTGACAAATCCATAAATTGAATAAATTGCAGGTCTAATTGAGGGCGCAAAAAGCCGTATTCCTAATGAAAAGGAGGTGCTGTATGTTTTTGTAACTAATTTGCTACAATTAACACTTGAAGAATCGAACAGAGCTTTCATAATTTACTGTGTTTTAAAATAAGTTCACTTACAACCTTACCAGAGATTAGGGATGGGGGTACCCCTGGTCCAGGGACGGTTAATTGTCCGCAGAAATAAAGATTTTCTACTTTTTTACTTTTTAATTTAGGTCTTAATATATGGGTTTGTAATAAGGTATTTGCTAAACCATAGGCATTGCCTTTGTAAGAGTTGTAGTCGTCTTTAAAATTAGAGACGCAATACGATTCTTGAAACAAGATATGTTCCTTAATACTTTGGTCTGTCAGTTTTTCTACTCGGCTAATAATCTGAGAAAAGTAATGTGCTCTAAGGGCTTCTGTATCTTCTATGTTCGGAGCAATCGGTATCAAGAAGATGGCAGCCTCCTTATCCTTGGGTGCGCTTGTGCTATCTGTTTTACTCGGGAAGCTAGCGTAGAACAACGGTTTGTTAGGCCATGTTTTGGTATCGTAGATTGTTTTTGCGTGTTCTTCAAAATCAGTATCAAAAAACAAGGTATGGTGATTTACCTTTTCTATTTTTTTATCAAAACCAACAAAGAATAAAAGGGCAGATGGGGCAAATATTTTTTTATCCCAATATTTTTCAGAATATTGTCTGTACTGAGGGGGTAGTAAGGTTTCGGTGTGGTGATAATCTGCGCCACTTAGTAAAATATCGCATTCTAGGTACCCAGCTTTACTCTCAACGCCTTTTACCACACCATCTTGGATATCTATTTTTTGAACAGGACTATCCGTAATTATTTGTACACCGAGACTTTGAGCTAAGGTTTGCATGCCTTCTACTACTTTATACATACCGCCTTGTGGGTGCCATGTGCCCAATTTAAGGTCTGCATAATTCATAAAATTATAGAAGGAGGGGGTATTGCTTGGTTTAGCTCCTAAAAACAAAACAGGAAATTCTAATACTTTACGAAGTTTTTCATTTTTCACATACCCAGAAACCTGGTTTTTAATGGTAAGTATAAACTCGTATAATTTGGTTATGGTTTTTCTGTTAATAATCTCAAATACGGTCTCTCCTGGGTTGTATACCAGATTTTTAATGGCGATTTCATAGTTAATTCTAGCTTTATTTATAAAACGATCTAATTGTTTGCCACTGCCTGGTTCTATTTTTTCAAATGTATTTCTGGTTTCCTTAAAATCTTCAGAAATAGCAATAGAATCATTGGTGTCAAAGTATATTTTGTAGGCGGGATTTAACTGATCTAAGTGGTAAAAATCACTTGTTTTTTTATTAAAATCGGCAAAAAAGGTATCAAAGACATCGGGCATCCAATAAAAAGTAGGTCCTATATCAAAAACAAAACCTTTTGTTTTTAACTGCCTTGCTCTGCCTCCAGTAGTTGCATTTTTTTCCAAAATTGTAACGTCATAACCAGCCTTTGCCAAGTAACAACTTGCAGATAAGGAAGAAAAACCGGAACCGATTATAATAATTTTTTTCATAGTGCGTTCGTACCTATGTTTTGTAAGATACTATTTTAAAATTATAGGTTAAAACCGGTGATTGTTAAATCACCGGTACAACAACCAAATTAATCAAACCAACAGATTAATTTAATGTGTGCTTGGTAATAATACTTTGTCTATTATATGAACCACACCATTGCTTGCCATAACATCGGCTGTAGTTACCGCAGCACTATTGCTATTGGCATCTGTGATAAATACTCCGCCAGTTAAGCTAATGCTTACATTTTGCGCCGCTGCAGTTGGTATTACTTGGCCTTCAGTTAAGGCTGTCGATTTTACTGCGGCACCGGCAACCACGTGATATTTAAGTATGTTTGTAAGGAGTTCTTTTTCTTCGTCCGTGTCAAAATCTGCAAGACTCATATAGTCATCGCCTAGATTGTCTAGTAGTGCTGCAAAAGCAGCATTGGTTGGAGCAAAAACCGTGAATGGCCCATCAGTACCAAGTAATTCCACCAGGCCAGCATCAGCTTGTTGTAAGGCGTCAACTAGTAGCGATAAATCATCGGTAGCAATTGCAAGTTCTACAATATTAGGTTGTAAAGCATCAACAATGATTTGTGGTAATAATACTT
>NZ_JALKBA010000017.1 GCF_023015805.1 Cellulophaga sp. F20128 | reverse complement strand
GTTAAAATATCTCCTGCACTAGCATCATTAGGCAATTCAATAGTTACATTAATAGCACCAGATAGTTCTGAACTATTAATTGTACCATCATTGTTGGTATCTTCAGTAATGACAACGGTAGGCGCAGTAGGAAACGAACTATCAAAAGCTAGAGTAGCAGTAGAAGAGGTAAGATTTGTACACGTAAAGGTTTCATCGGTAATTAATACTCTATATTTAAATCCATCGTAAGCAGCAGTAATTGCAGTTAATGTGAGTGTATTGGTTATACTTCCTGTATAGATATCAGAAGCATTGCTATTGTCTATATCTACAAAGCCACTTCCGTCTAAAGTATCTACTTGCCATTGATAGGTTAATAAAGTACCAGAAGCAGTAACGCTAAATGATTCGGAATTTGTTCCATTTGTCACAATATTTTGTGGTTGGTCTGCAGCACTAGCTATTGTTGGTGTTTCACCTGCTTGTTGAAAATCGTAATCAGTATTTCCTGATCCACTATCTGCATTTTTAGGTGTTGTATACCCATTAGTAACAGAAGTTCCTGTAACCTTTCCATCTGTAGAATTCACAATAACTGGTAAACTGCCTAGGATACCGTCCCCGTTAGGATCCGTAAAACCAGCTTCAATGACATCATTACAGCCATCGTTATCTGCATCCAATTCTAGATGATCAGGGATATTATCATTATCAGTATCTGTATCCTTACTACAAGCAAAAAGGATAAACTCTATTTCATCTACAGCCCCAGATATCGATGTTTGTGTCATTTGAAGGGTGAAGGAAGATATTCTCTGGTTAATTTGCAATGATCCTGCAGCAGATCCATCACTATCAATTTGCGAACTTTCCGCTGTATATGAACCACCAGAAGGCAAGCCTGTTCCACCATCTTTCACTGAGGTCGCTGTTGATACAAAATCGAACGTACCAGCAAGTTTAGTCCAACTTAATCCATTTATAAGAGTAACATTTGCAGAGTTCTGGTCGCCCCCAGCGTCGGTTCCCCCAATTCTATCGAAGTGAAGAATAGGTTTATCTACAAAAACAGGATTATTGTCAGCGTCAACAAAATTAACAGTAACGGTGCTTCCGTCATCATAGGATGCTTCTAAAGATATGCTGTTCGCAAGATTTTCTGACCAAAAACTTGGACCAGGGTTTGTGAAATTACCACTTGTAAAATTAGTGGAATTGGTTGTGGTAACTTTCGCAATAACACCGTTTCCATAGGTGTAGGAAGCTGTAGTGCTAGCTATAGTCCATGCTCCAGACTGTGTAGGCGTAGTACATTTACCTTCTAGGGTATCTAGAATACCATCGTTATCGTCATCTAAATCACAATCATTATTTATACCATCACCATCTGTGTCATTAGTTGTTGGTGTACCCACTATGGCCCCATACGTACAGGGGTTTATAATTAAGTTAGAAAAGGCAAATTCGACTTCGTCATAATTAGGGGGGGCTGCTAATGTAAAATTTCTTTCTAATTCGGTACTTAGGTTAATAGTGTTGATTAGGCTTGTTAGCTGTAGACTACCGCCAGCCGTATTACCACATTCTTCACTTCCACCAAGTATTGAAAATGGTAAGTTTCCTTTAAAGGAAGTAGTACTCGTCTCTAAACGATTACTTGAATTTAGCGTTGACCATATCTCCCCATTTTGTAGATTAAAAATACCCGTTGTGCTTGAATTTAAAAGACCGGATGCACCAACCTTATCCACATGTAAAATGGGATTTTGAATGTCCACAACCGCTCCTGTATTAGCATCAAAAAACTCAAATGAAATACTGCCCGTCCCATTTGTTATGGTTACTTGTAGAGATGGAGTTCCTGAAATAGTAGGATCACTAAAGGCGTCGGGAGAGCAAAGCATGGTATCTATTCCATCAATGGTTACGTCTCCCGTAACTGTTGCTTCTATTCTTACTATGCCATCTGAGCTAAAAGATTGCCAGACACCTCCGCCTAAATTTGTCCAACCACCACTAGTTTGCCCATAAAAGAGCTGTGCGAAAAACACAAATAAAATCCATAAAATAGATTTTAGGGATATTATTTTGGGTACAAAAATGAATTTTTGATTCATTAGCATAATTAACGGATATTCGTATATAATGAATACTAGGGTCTGTTATATATACGACTGATGTATTTTTTGCTAATTTAAAAGTAGAGGAATAAAATAAATAATTAATGTTGTGTACGTTAAGGAATTGTATACGTATCCCTATAAATCTTTATTTTATTTACAGATTTAGGAATGTCCTATTTCTCTGAGAAAGCCGTTTCTGAGAAAAATAAAATATAATTTATTCAAAAAAAGTAGTGGTAATTATAGAAATTACTACTTTTTTTGGAGTAGAAAAGAAAACATAAAACGGAAATTTTAAAAGTGATGATTCATTGGCTATGGAGTCTATTTTTGAAATGAAACAACAAATAGTTATTCTTCTTTCATTTCAAAACGTTCCAAATAAACCAAGCCTTTTCCTCCTTTTATTGCTATTCCCCAACCCAGAATTTCTGTTTTAGGATTTCCATTTTCTAAATGCGGACGGTAGAGTCCTGGTGCTATGGGAATCTTTTTAAGGCTGTCTTGTAGAACCGTGAAATTAACACCATCGGCAGCATAGTTGATGGTTTTGTTGATGGATGCCAAGGAAGCAACACCCCCTTTTTTAGCCCAAATAAGTACTTCATGGCTTTTGTCTAAGATAGGACCATCGTGTTTTTTAAAGGGACCTTCTGGTTCATCAGCATAAGCTACACTCATTTGTGTTTTACTTGGTCCTGATTTTCCATGAATGATAGATCTGCCTTTGTAATACAGCCATATTTTATCGTCTCGAACTAGCATACTGGCATCGTCTATTCTAAAACTATCAAAGTCAGAAGCCACAGCGCTTATTTCTAAAACCGGATTGTTTTTAACTCGTACAAAGGGCCCATCTGGGCTATCAGCGACAGCCAAGCCAATGGCGGTAATATCTGTTGTTGAATTGTTATCAAACTCCTTATTCGCATTGTCGGGAGTAGGTTTAACCCCTGTATAATACAAATAATATTTTCCTTCGAAAGCCAAAATATTAGGTGTAAAAACAGAGTGGCTATCAAAGCTACCATCTACTCCTAAACCAAGCGCCATACCTTGCTCTTGCCAAGTAAAGCCTTCATCTTTTGAAGTTGCATACCAAATGTTAGCCCAATAGCCTGCAGTAGTGGGGCTATCCATACGGCTATACCAGATATAATAGGTGTCTCCAACTTTAATAATATCGCTGTTGTCGCGTCTGTTGTAAATTGAATCTTTTCCGATGCCCTTTATTTCTTGGTAGGTAAACTGGATCGATTTTTCAGAAAGTACAGCTACTTCTTTAATTTCTTTTTTGTTTTTACAACTACCTAAAAGGAGCAGTACTAACAGGAATAGGCTGGTGGTATAGCCAAGGCTTTTATTGATTTTGGACATGTTTATGGGTTTTGTTTGCTGCTTCATATTGTTTTAATTAAATGCATTTTTTATATCTTTTATGCTAACACCAAATACTTTTTTGATGATTGGGTTTAGGGTGAGTTCATCACCTTCTATGTGAAAAGTATACTGTATATGCGTTCCGGTCTCCCCAGTCTTTAAGGCAAGGGCTGGTGAAGAAGTTTCTAGTTCATAAAAAGGACCCAGGGGCTTTTCCCCAAGGGAAGGAACACCATCATTATAGGAGTTTATAACATCACCTGCATAGGGTTGGTCTTGTATTTCCCACATAGAGTTTACATAGGAAGTTACACCTTCTGGTTTGTTGTATTTTAGAATAGTAAGTATTCCATTTTCCGTATCATAAGACCCTGCACTATTTTTTGCACGCCTAGGAGAAAGTCCAATTTTACTGCGATAGGCTCCATCTCCACTAAAATAAATCACCTTGTCTTTAACTACCAATCGCTCCCCAGGTACTTTCCCAAAATAGTTGTCATTCACCACTTTGCCCAATTCGTTTTCCTCACCAGGGATATATGGAATTACAATCGTAGTTTTAGGGGAAGGATTAAACATTCCTAGCAACCAAATAGACAATAACCCCGTTTCTTTTTTCCAATCTTGTTGCCCCGTATTTGTTACGATATTCGTGGTTTTGTAAGCAACAGCCTTAGCCGTTCCCAATGTATCTATCCCCAGTTCATTACTTATTTCATTGGCAGATAGGATCATTATTTCGCGTTCAATACCAAAATCAAATTCAAATCCAGCATAATTGGTAAGCCTAGCATTCTTGGTAAATACAGCCTTGGTTGTACTGCTATTCTTAAGCTCAAAAGGTTCTACATCTATGAGTCTTGGAGTGAACCAATTGTCAAGCGTAAATGCGGTCCCTTTTTTAAAAAACAGGGAATATTGTCCGCCTTCAGGACCCAGCCAAAAGCGTTCCTCCCCGCCATATACATTAATATTTTTTAGGGTGTCTTTAGAATTAAAAAGGGCTCGGTTAATCCAGCCATAGCTCCTTCCGTTTGGGCCTTTAGCGCTACTGGTCATTACCCTAGCTTGCAAGGCCGGGGAAATGGCAATCTTACTTTCCCGGGAAGCATCTGTTAATTCTAGAATAACCGTATGTTCCTTCATAAAGGCAGTATCATTGCCATAGCTAGAGTAGGTAACAGTAGTTTTATTATCTTGACTGAGATCGGTACCTAGCTTTTCTTTTTCGGACTTCTTTTTAGTAGTACAGGAAGTGATTGCTATAATCCAGAACAATAAGATGGTTGCTTTAAGAATCTTACTTTTTTTTATGTTTTTCATAGTTTACTTATTTTTTTTCGGTCTATAAGTTTCTAAAATAGCCTCCATTTCTATTACCACTTCAGCATACTGATTGTAAACATTGGTGGTTTGATATTTATCTTCTTCCAAATTATACAATTGTGCGGCTTGTGCATCAACTTTTAGTTTCCCATTTTCAATATCACTGTTTTTTCCTCCTACAAATGCTACTGCAGGAGCTCCGCCCCAAGCGTGCTGGTTTGGTTTAGAACCTCTAAAGCCACCACTGCCCTGCGCCGGAATATACATCCATTTTCCCTTTCGGAGGGATAAATGAGTTGGTCTATGCGCAGCCAAAAGCAATTCATTTCTAATTGGTTCTTTGGGGTTATCTACCAAAGCATCTAAAATATTTATACTGTCTAAACTCTCTAAACTATTTGGATCTTGGCCTGTAATAGCCATTAGCGTGGCTAACATATCTACATTACAAATCAACTGATCGGAAACGCTACCTGCTTCAATTATTCCTGGCCATTTGGCAATGAAGGGTACGCGGTGGCCACCTTCCCAGACTCCAAACTTAAAGCCTAATAAATCACCATTAATTTTATGTCCTGCTCTTACCGCATTACGCCCTCCTAAATTCAGCATCGCCCCGTTATCACTGGTAAAAATGATTAGAGTGTTATCGGCAACTCCTTGTTTTTCAAGGGTAGCAGTGACTTCACCTACCATCCAATCCAATTCTTGAATAAAATCTCCATAAAGTTCAGCATCACTTTTTCCTTGAAAATTATTACCTGGTGTAAACGGGTGATGAATATGCGTCGTAGCAAGGTATAAAAAGAAAGGGTTTCCTTTTTCTTTCTTTGATTTTTTAGTTGTTTGCTCTGTAATCCAATCCACCGCCTTACCAGCCAGTACGGTTCCTACGGTATAGTCGTTGTACAATTGATGCGCTTTTACGGCACCTTTAAACATATTTGGGGTTCGTTGTGACGCTTCTGGCGGAATTGGAGTTATAGGAGTAACTTCTTTGTCTTTCCCTCTTCCTACATACACCAAAGGATCGTTTGTGTCTGCACCTACAACTTGGTCATTTTCTACATATACATAAGGAGGAGCACTATTTACAACAGGGACTCCGTAGTAATAATCGAACCCTAAATCGTTGGGTCCAGGCCGCAATGGTTTATTCCATCTGTTTTCTCCGGTGCCAAATCCTAAATGCCATTTTCCTAAGGCAGCCGTAGCATAACCACTGTTTTTAAATACATCGGCAAGCGTCAATTGGTCAGGGTTAATTAATAATTCTGAAGTAACGGGTGATGGCCCCCATATTCCTTTTCCGTTATTACCACGAACAGGATATTGCCCAGTAAGTAAAGCATAACGGGATGGGGTACAAACTGCTGATGCCGAATGGGCATCGGTAAATATTTTACCCTCACTTGCCAATTTGTCTATGTTTGGCGTTTTTACTTTTGTGGCTCCATAGCACCCAAGATCACCATATCCCAAATCATCAACCAATATATAAACCACATTGGGTTTATCTTGAGCCTGTAGAAATGATGTACTGATGCAGCAGAGGAATAGAAAAAAAACACTTAATTTCAGTGTAAAAAATGGATTTGTTTTCATAATATTATTTTAATTTTTATTCATTTTTTCTTTTACAGGAATTAAATCATTGGGTGTAAAATAGGGTTCATTACCCAGCGGTCGTGCATTTACGCCCCTTTTATGAAAATCGCCAATATCTTCCTTGGCCCAATCCAAGAGTTCCATAAGTTTGCCTACAACTACTGGATGCTCATTGGCAACATCTGTAGCTTCTGAAATGTCATTTTCTAAATCGTAAAGTATGGGTTTTGAAAATAGAACACGATCCTTTGGAGCAATGTGTATTGGCCATTTCTTAAAAGCGATGGAATTTGAATTTTCATCATGGGGCAAATGCAGTTTCCATTTGCCCAAGCGTACGGCTCTTAAATCTTGATGCTGATAATAAAAATACGGCCGTACTAAAGTCTTTGATTTTCCATGAATGATAGCTGAGATATCCAATCCATCAATAACCCTATCCGATGGTTTCTTAGCACCAGCAATACTTGCAATGGTAGGCAATAAATCAATAGTTGCAGCGACTAGGTCAGAAGTGCTCCCAGCGGGTACTTTTCCGGGTGCTCTCACAATAAAAGGAACTCTTAATCCACCTTCCCAAGCCGAGGTTTTGGCACCTCGTAAAGGTGCGGCATGCCCACCATGGTCTTTCTTGATCCACCATGGACCATTGTCACTCGTAAAAATGACATAAGTGTTGTTATCCAATTCAGTTTCTTTTAATTTTTTTAAGATGCGTCCAACATTATAGTCTATTTCCTCAATGACATCACCATAGAAACCACCTTCTGATTTTCCTTTAAATTCCTTAGATACGGCAAGTAATGTATGTGGCATAGTGTGGGCCAGGTAAAGGAAAAATGGTTGTTCATTATGACGTTCAATAAAGCCAATAGCTTCATCCGTATAGCGCTTGGTCAATTTAGACATGTCTGCATTAAGCTCAACAACTTCCTTGTTTCTAAGAAGGTGAATTCTGGCATCGTTACTGGTAGGAGTAAAGAATGAATAGTCAAATCCTTGATGCACCGGTAGGAGGTCGGGGTTAACTTTTTCTGGGTTGTGTCCTGCCAAATCCCATTTGCCAATCATTCCGGTTTTGTAACCCCCTGTTTGTAATACTTCGGCAATGGTAATTTCACTTAATGCTAATTTCGGGTGTGGCGCTTCTCCGTTATCATTCCGTGCATTTCGTAAGGGGTAAGAGCCTGTCATAAGAGCAGCTCGTGATGGTCCACAAACCGTTTGGGCGTAAAAACTGGTAAACTTCATGCCTTCTTTAGCCATTTGGTCTATGTTTGGTGTTTTAATGTTGGGGGAACCATAACAACCCAGATCACTGTAACCTTGATCATCAGTAAAGATGATTATAAAATTAGGGCGATTGGATTGTTGCACCGCCTTAGTTTGAGCCTGTAGAGCACCGCCTAGTATACAAAGAATAACGAATAAGAAAGGATTAGTTTTCATTTGTCTTGTTTTTTATGGCTTCACTGCCCCACCAATCTTTGTTGGGTTGCCAGTTGGGCGATAGCATCTGTTTGCGTTGTTTTTCCAAGGCAAGCATTTTAGTATATTCCATTTTGTTCCGGAATTCTTTGGCCTTTACTTCGGAATAGTCAGGATCGGGTTTTGCGTATTTTGCTCCTACACTGGTTAGATAGTCGAACAATTCGGTATTCAATTCTTGAACCTTATCAGGGTTGTCTGTTGCGAGATCCGTTGTTTCACTGATGTCCTTTGTGAGGTTGTAGAGTTCGTTTCTTCCGTCTTCATAGTAGTGTATAAGTTTCCAATCGCCCCGACGAATAATTGAAGAGGGTTCTCCTCCCTGATTACCGTAGTGTGGGAAGTGCCAAATAAGGGCGCGTTCTGCCAACGTTTCTCCTTTAAGTAATGGGAGAAGACTGATGCCATCGCTATGTTCCTCAGGAAGTTGTTGTCCGCCTGCCAACTCCAAAAATGTGGGATAAAAATCTGTTCCCGAAACGGGATAATCTATTTTAGCCCCTCCTTTAGAAAGCCCGGGAATTTTGATAAAATAGGGTTCCCGTATACCGCCTTCGAACTGGTATCCCTTGCCAGCTCGCAAAGGTTTATTACTGGTTGAATAATTATCACCTGCAGCCACACCTCCGTTATCTGAAGTGAAAACAACAATGGTATCATCCTCAAGTCCCAACTCATCGAGCGCAGAAAGTACATTGCCTACGGCTTCATCCATTTGCGCTACCAAGCCCGCATAAATTGGATTGTCTTGTACTTGGCGAATGGGTAGAAATTTCCCCATACGATAGCCACTTTCCGCTATTCCTTGTTGCACGGCTTTATCTCGGTATTTCTTCCATTTTTCTTGTGAAGTCTGAATGGGTGAATGCACGGAATAAAAGGAAAGATAGGCGAAAAAGGGTTTTCCGGTTTTCTGTGAATTATTTTCTTGAATGAATTTCACCGTTTCAGCAGCAAGGTGATGCGACAGGTTTTCCCCTGGCTTACCGTCAACTAAATTTGGATTTTTATAAGGTGAAAAATAACCTCCCCTTGGACCTCCTGAAGTCCAACCACCAATGTTGATATCAAAACCGTGATCTTCGGGCCAGGAACCCTTATCTCCCAAATGCCATTTCCCTGCAAAAAAAGTTTTATACCCCAGTTGTTTCAGCGCTTCAGGCATAGTAATATATTCTTTGGGCAGGTTGTGGGTATACGCTGCAGGAAGCAGTTTTGTAAAGCGATTCCGTTTCCGCCATGCTGTACCCGAAGGAGACCCAATATGTACTGTGATATTATGCCTCGCTGTAAATTTACCCGACATAATACTTGCCCTTGAAGGGCTACAGACCCGACTAGCCGCATAGCCATTGGTGAAAATAGTTCCCGATTGTGCCAATCGGTCAATGTTTGGAGTCTCGTAATAGGAACTACCCATAATGCCCAAATCTGCATAGCCCAAATCATCCACGAGGATAAATAAAATATTCGGCTTTTTTTTCGTCTCCTGGATCTCTTTGCTAGAAGGCTTTGAGTTACAAGCATTAAAAAGACCAGCAAGAATAATGGTGAATATGCCTAAAATACATTGATTCCTTATCTTAAATTTCATTTGTTGTCGCTTTTTAATGTTATGGTTATTTTTTAAAAAGGTAATTGTGATTTTGGCGGTAGCGGTACCTGGTTTTCCTTTCGCCATTTAGTGAGTTCCGACAAGAGATTTTTAGCAACCTCTTTTTCTATTTCAACAAGGTTTTTACTTTCCTTTAAATCAACCTCCAAATTGTATAATTCTATTTTCTCACTATTTAGAAATTGGATAAGCTTCCATTTTCCTTTTCTAATGATAGAGCATGGTGGGTCTTTGTAGGTGCTGGCTATGTGCCAAAAAAGTGATCGTTCTTCAAAGTTTTCACATTTTAATAATGGCACAAGGCTATGACCATCCAAAGTCTTCTGGTAATTGGTAATACCAGCCAATTCTAAAAAAGTAGGAAAGTAATCCAAACCACTGATAGGTGTTTTGTTTATTCCTGCTTTTATATTTCCAGGCCAATTTACAAAGGCTGGTACACGTAAGCCACCTTCATAGATCTGTCCTTTGGCGCCTCTCAACCGTTTATTAGCACTTTGTAAAACATTATACCCATTGTCAGAGGTAAATATAATTAAAGTGTTTTCTCTAAGGTTATGCTGGTCCAAATAGGTGATAATCCGTTGCACATTTTCATCAATCGAAGCTATCATAGTGGCATAAGCTGCAATTTCTTGGCGATTTTTTTCTCCTTGTCCGGTAATGGTGTCGGCAGCTTTGGCTAAAAATTTTTCCAGCGATTTCTGATTTCGAATTTTAGAGGGTCTATGTGGTGCATAAAAATGAAGGTTTACAAAAAATGGCTTTTCCTTGTTTCGATCAATAAAGGCTATGGTTTCATCCGTTAACCTATCCGTAAGCCATTCATCATTTTCTTTATCTTCTATAAAAGGGTTTTTAAATGGAGCAGTGTATCCTCCGCTTTCAGATTGATATCCTTTTTGATATCCACGAGCAGGATCGCCCCACCAAGTACCGCCTACATTTTCGTGAAATCCTTTTCCAATGGGATAGAATTGTTGAATAGCTTCCGTTTTATGATGGGCAACCCAATCTATAGTACCGTTTGCGGGTTGCTTTAGCGGTTTTGTAAATGGATAATTTGTTTCCTGCTGTGGATTTGGACCTACAATATGCCATTTCCCTAAATGAATAAGGGAATAACCGGCTTTATTAAGCGGTTGGGCATACACAGGATGTTCTTGACCAACCGTCCATCGTGAAAAAATATTGGATTGGTTATCTCCACGCTCCAAAACAGGTACATTGTAAATTCCGGTTCTAAACGATTGTCGTCCTGTTAATAGTGCGGCTCTAGACGGAGAGCATGTTGGGTACATATAAGCCTCCTTAAAAACTAAACTTTCACTCGCAAGTTTGTCCAGATGTGGAGTCTCAAACCATTTGCTTCCCATAAACCCAACATCTTGCCAGCCCAAATCGTCAGCCATAATAAAAATAATATTGGGTTGCTGCCGTATACCGACTTCCTTAATCTCCTTGCAGGAGACCAATAAAATAAGGACTGTTAGGATGGATAATTGTTTGGTCATTTTAAATTGTTACAGGTCTAATCCACATGCAATGTCCGCCGCCAGGAGCCATTTTTGCAGTGATAAGTTCCCCTTTAGAAACGATTTCTGTTATTACGTTATACGCTTCAGGGTTGGTTTTACAATGGGTTTCTGGGGTGTCTTCGTAATAGGTTACGCTATACTTTTGGTCTTCTTTTAAAAAGTCCAACTCTATTTGGAGCGTTCCCCCTTTTTGGTTGTACACAGAGCCTATAAACCATTCCTCGCCATGGCGTCTGGCCGTAGAAATGTATTCTCCCATTTTAGCATGGAGCACCTTGCTTTCATCCCATTTCCCGACAGGCATTTTCTCAATAAATTCAAAAAGATCTGATTTTTCCCTATAAGCTTCTGGAGCATCTGGGATACAAACGAGACCACTATAAATAATTAGAGTTCTGGCTGCTTCTGAAGCTACCGTAGAGAAATAAGAGTGTTGTTTTTTAGGTCCTTTTTGCCTGCTCCCATTGTTGATTCCTATTAAATCGAAATTTCCATTATTCATATCCAAGGGGCCTTGAATGGCGTTAATTAAAGCCATTTTTATAAAGGTTTCCGGGGTAAAAGCCCTTCGGGAATCTTGTTGTGCATGGCAGTATTCTTTGGTTATCGCATTTGGGTAGGTACGTTCTATACCGGTAAAAGGTACTGGAGAATCATGGAAATCTATCAATAAATGATTTTCTGCACTATTCTGAATGGCAGCAGAAGTAAAGGATACATTGGTCCCCATAAAGCCATATTTAATGCCACTCATCCCTAGTGATTTGTAATAAGGAAACAAGGCTTCATCACCATAACTGCCTTTGTGCCTATCGTAATACAGGATTAATTTTACGCCTTTGTCATGCGCGTATTTGGATACTTTTTCAATATCGAACTTTTCAGAGATTTCAAAATGACCTTTGGTAACTTTGGTATACCAAGAATCGTCTATTAGAAAATATTCGATGCCTTTTTCCGCAGCAAAATCGATAAAACGGATATAACTTTCCGTGTCAATACCGTAGGTAAATCCGTCTTTAGTGGTATATCCATGTACTCTCCAATCCCACATAGTTTTACCTGGTTGTATCCATGAAGGATCTGCAATTTTGTTTGGTGTTGCCAAATTTAGAGGAACGGTATTGGTAACCAAGTCGCCGGGTTTGTCATTAATCAGAATAACGCGCCATGGCGTTGTCGTTTTCTCAGCTGTTAATTTTGTTTTATTTGAAGAAATAAGAGCTTCTTTTGCTTGATCGTACGTAAATTTAATGACCCCAAATTCTGGCGCTACCACCAAATCTGATTCCAAAAAAGATAAATTTACTTGAGCTGAACTTTCAATAACTAATGGCATCATTAGTTTCGGTTGCTTTGCTAGGGCGCCTACTTCGGCAATGGAGCTTGGACCAAAAGGAGTACCTTCTCCGGCTGGACAATACAAAATATCAGTGCTGTTTAAATTGTATTCACAATAAAAGTTGGCAGGAGTCCCATTAGCATATCCTTCCAATTCATATCGAAATCCAATACCATTGTCATAGGCCCGTGCATACAACTTTGCAGGTATCCCATCTAAATCTATGGTTACTACCAATTCATTGTAATGATTACGTATTTCACTAAACTGCCCCCAAACAGGCTGCCATGTAGTGTCTTCAGAATGCAAGGAAGAGCCCAAAATTTTTGCAGTTGGCCGCTCGGCTAAAATGGAGAGCTCCGAAGCATGTACGAGCTGTTTTCCTTCAGAAGAAAGAGCATAGCTAATTTTACCATTGTCATTACCCATAACAAGGGATACATTGCCATCAGGAGAAGTCACGGTTAAATTGGGTACTGTAGTTGTACATGCATTTAGTATAAAAATGACTGCAGAAAGTAAGGCGTAGCATCTTAGGGTTGGAAATGTTTCTAGTGCTAAATTAAATTTCATGTGTTTTACTTTTATCTTTAAACTGTGTGTTAATTTTTTTGAATTGAACATATGCTTTTATGCTAATGTCAATCGGTTTCAATGTTTGTATGAGGCAGCTTACTAAAAAGATTTTTTCCAGCGTTTTTTATAAAGGCTTTGATGGTATATTTCGATTTTTTTGCCAAGTCCGAATTGGAAACAAACACCTCAAAAGTTTTTGATTTTTCGGACATGTTTCTTCCGGGAATCAATTGTTCTTCAACTGTTAAATAAGATATGTTTTCTATTTTAACCCCATAAGAATAGGCACCATCCAAAACAATATTCTTAAAGCCAATCGTAAACAAAAAGCCATGTTTTAGTTTTTCAACCGTTTTTATTTCGATGTTATATGCCGTATCTGAACTGAATAAGGTTGCGGTATTCGGGTAAAAATTACTTTCGCCCGCAGATGTTTCTGCTTTGACAGTATAGTAATATACCTTGTCCTTTTCAATGACAGTATCCTGATAATTGGTGGTTTTAATTCCACGTGCTATGGGTTGATAGTTATGAAGCTCCTCTCCTCTGTAAACGGTATAGGTTGTTTCTGGATGAACAGAGTCTTGAGCAATCCACTGTACAGTCGCGCTACCGTCCAATTCCCGTATGGCTGAAACATTTCGCGGACTGTAGGGTACTTTTTTAGAGACCACCAGACTTCTTGGTTTTGAAAAGGTTCCAAGCCCAAGACCATTGTAAGCAGCAATTTCAAATTGATAGGGGATCCCGTATTCCAATCCTTCAACTCTATATCCAAAAACATTATTGGCCTCAACCAATGTTTCTTTAGCTGTATTTTGGTTTGTGTATTTAAGGGTATAACCAGTTGCGTTTGCTACACTTTTCCAGAATATAGTGGCCGTCGTATTTCTTTGAGCCGTTTTAAATATTTCTGGGGTTTCTGGAAGACTAATTTTGAGGTAAATCTGATTTGAAGTTTTACTTGGACCTTGTTTGTTTGCAGCAAACATTTGAAAATAATAGGTCGCATTGCGATCTAGTTTCTTAAGCTCAACTGAAGTTGTGGCCGCATCTTCAACCTTAATTTGTTCCTTCAGATGCTTAGGGTTCTTTCCATAAAGGATAGTGTAATTTGTGACGTTTTCAATGGGTCCCCAGCTTATTTTAACACTTTCAGGCAATACTTCACCTTTGTAAATTGTAGGTACAGCAGGCTTTGTTTCCAATTGCGAAGGCCATTTAGCAACAGTTACACTAAAGGCAGGAATGTTTATTGTACCCGAATTAAAAACAGCTTGTTTTATTTCGGTATTTTGTACGGTAAGCGAATCCGCAGTAATATAGTTTACTTCTATTTTTTTTGTCAAGGGAAGACCGTCTATTAGTACATCAAATGCTTTAGAATCTTCTGTTCTATTGGTAAACACAAGATAATCGTACCCATTAATGCCGCGATATGCCTGCGCAAAGAAAGCTGTTTCTATGGCATCTTTTAGACCTGGAGCTTCAAATCCATTGGTAACTTTTGCCTTAAAAATATAATCCGAATTATTGGTTACCTCGTGGTACATCTGGTAGGCTTTGCCTTCTAGGGTTCTGTGTATCCCCGTTAAAATACCATCTGTATTCAAGGGCTGGTTGTTTTTAAAGGCAGCTTCAATCTGGGAATTTATGTTAATTTTTGGGGTGTATTTACTGCTGACTTCATGTGCACCAACATACCAAGTATTGGTATGTTGTAATTGACGCATAACGTATTCAATATTATAAATGCTAGAGTAGATACCGTTTAAAGGCTTGTTCCAAACGCCAAATTCGGTTATAATCATAGGCACATCCTTCCAACTGTAGGCTTCAATTTCTTCCATGGCATTTGGAGAAGTTGCTTCAAGTAGTTTGGTGTTAGCACGTTTGTATGCGTTTTCTACCGATTCTTTTTTACCGGTATGTGGGGCATAGGAATGTTTAGAGAATACATTCCAATACGCACCTTGTTCTTTTTGATAGGAATTAATTTCTTTCATAAACCCCCAAATTCCATCCCAGGTATTGTTTAAGGCAACTAAGGCATCTGGGAATATTTTTTTAATGGCGTCTGCATGCGGTTTCATTTTAGCTGCATAATCATAACCGTTGTTCCACCAATAGCGTTCTCTATGGGGTACATAAAAATAAGGTTCGTTGCAAAACTGCCAAGTTGCGACTTCAATATTATTATTTTTACAGAATTGAGCCAACTCGTATGTCATTTCTGGTGTTTCAGTAAAACCATTAATTGTCACAATTAATTTTCCGTTTATTTCACTCAGTAAATCATACAAATCAATAATGCGATGTGGACCTTTAACTTCTGTAAATCGATAGCCTTTTAGGTATTGTTTGGGATGATCAAACATCATGGCGTAATCTAAATCGTATTGCCCCGTAGCACTGCTAAATGCATCGCCCATAGTGCCCGAAAAATAACGAAGCCAGCCGGGTTTTAATTCGTGTACTGCTTGTCTAAAATCTGGATGTAGATAACTCCAACTTTTGTCTGCGATACGCACATTAAATCCGCTAGAGCCTATTTTAATGGCGTGCCCTTTTGTTGTGTTTATTTGTATTGTTCCCTTCTCATTTTGAGCTAGTGAAAGCTGTAAAAAAAGACCTATACACAGGAGTGCAGTCATTTTTTTTGTCGTGACTAAAATGCTGCTAATCCACATTTAAAAATGTTGTTTGACCAAAAGTAAAGACTTCTGATGGTGTTCTTGCCTCTTGTAAAATAACTTCAATTTGTTTTACTATTTCTGGAAACTTCGCAGCAACATTGTTAGTCTCTCCTTTGTCTTTTGACAAATCATAAAGCTCTAATGGGGCATTTGGGTTTTTAAGGACATTGTATTTTACTGCTTTCCAGTCGCTCATCCTTACGGCTTGTCGCCCTCCCTTTTCATGAAATTCCCAATACAAATAGGCGTGCTCTTTTTGATTCTCTTTTTCACCTAAAAGCTCTGGTAAAAATGATATGCCATCAATATTCTCAGGGATTTGTTCCCCTATTATATTTGCAAATGTTGGAAAAATATCCCAAAAGGCAGAAATGTGATCCGATGTACTAGCAGCTTTTACTTTTCCTGGCCATTTTACAATCATAGGAACGCGTATTCCTCCTTCATACAAGTCGCGTTTTGTGCCTTTAAATTCCCCATTACTATTAAAATAATCGGGGTCAGCGCCACCTTCTCGATGCGGTCCGTTGTCTGAAGTAAAAATGATAATGGTATTGTCTGCAATGCCAAGTTCAGAAACTTTATCCATAATCTCACCCACTTGCTGGTCTAATAAATCTATCATTGCTACAAAAGCGGCGTGTGATTCTTTTTGTGATTTATAGGCGCCGTTTTTTAATTGTTCATCACTACCATTTGCCGTAAAAATTTTTTCGGGTAAAAACTTATTTCTATATTTTTCCATTAGTGCTTCTGGTGCCGCTAATTCGGCATGTGGAATAATAGAAGCTACATATGCAAAAAATGGTTTGTCTTTATTGTCTTCAATAAATTGAATGGTTTGTTCGTGAATTAGGGTTGGCGCATAAATTTTATTCGCCAAATTTTCATTTTCTTTAAGCACTATAGAATCCGTATTGGACCATAAATGATCTGGATAATATTTATGTCCTAACCGTTGGCAATTATACCCATAAAACCGATCAAACCCTTGGTTCATAGGATCACCTTCTGAGCCCGGAAAACCCAAGCCCCATTTTCCAAATGCCCCTGTGGTATAGCCCGACTTTTTTAAAACCTCTGCTATGGTATAGGTGTTGTCTGGGATAGGATGTTGGCCTTCGGGTTGAATCTCTTTATTGCCTCTTACTACAGTGTGGCCCGTATGCATGCCTGTTAAAAGGGCAGAACGAGAAGGAGCACAAACGGTGCTTCCAGAATAATGCTGTGTAAATAACATCCCTTGACTTGCTAATTTATCTATGTTGGGCGTACTAAATTTTTCCTGGCCATAACAACTTAAATCGCCATAACCCAAATCATCTGCTAGGATGTAAATAATATTAGGTTTCGCAATATTCATGTTGATTTCTGAATTCGCCACTTGATGTGCATTCTCTTTTTTTGATAAATTGCAAGCACCAAAGAGCAAGGTAAAAAGTGCAATTGAAAATTGAACAGTAATTTTATTCATACAAATTCTTTTATTTATTTAAGTTTATATAGAGCGTCAACAGGATAACAATTACACAAAAGCTTAGCTATCAAAAAGTTGTTGCTAGGAATTAAAGTAGTGTAAATATTACCATCGCACAAAATCAACAGTATATATCTTACAATATTGGGTGAATTTATTATTATTTAGAGAACAGGATGCTTTGTTATTATTTTAAAGCTACCTATTCAACTGCTAGCATTAGGATTTTGGGACCACTTTTTGTCAGGGTTCTTAGTTCAATGTAATTGGCACCTGCATTTAAGGTATGTTGTACAACAGTTTCTTGCCATTCAGTATGCCAGCCTCCGGTTGATTTAAAAGCGATGATCCCCACACTTTTATCATTGATATATAGTTCCATAGGTCTTTCCTTAACATCGTTGGAAGCATAGCTTATTTTTAGTGTAAATAGTCCCTTACTACCATCATTTTCTTGATACCATGACACCTTGCCTTCCTTTCCTTTAAAATCTAAATACTTTTGGCCATTGGAAGCAGTAGCTTCAGCTCCGGAAAATTCAGCATCTACGGCCATCATTCCACCAATGCTTTGGTGTATGGTTTTTTCTTCCTCCCAAGAGAGCCCTAGGTTTTTATCAAATTTTTCTTCCAGATGTATTAGAGTGCTATCCCCGCGAACAACAATAGCCTTAACTGTGGTCCCTAATTCAATAGGAAATGAAGCTATGTATTTTTGGCTTTTGTTGGTTGGTCTTGTTCCATCTAAGGTGTAATAAATAGCATAGGATTCATTTGTTTGATTTCCGAGCAAGGTAATTTTTTTAACATCTATGCTAATGTTTTTAGAGGTTAGCAACTGCTTTTCCCCCAAAATTGCTGCGGTAAGTAGGGAAACACTTTTAGCCTTGTCTCCAATGGCTAAGAACGCTCTAGTAGCTCCCATAAAGGCTTTTTTAGCAGTAATGCCTACATTTTTAGTGGTATCAACGGGATCACCATTTTCTAAGGAAAGGAAGCGAGCATCACCTTCTAGGTGATAGTGTATTTTATTTTCTCCATAGGGATAAAAGGATCCTTTATTATCGACTAAATTAGTAGTTACGATCGCTACTTTATCCGATGTGTTTGTGGTATGTTTATCTTCCAGTTGAAGCTGAATAGCAGCCGGACGCTGAGCGGTAATTTGTTTTGCTAACACAACTTCTTTGCCGTCAATATACCCTTTAGCAATCAATTCACCAGCTTCCCAAGGCACCATCCATTGGCATTGCATCTCATCCCATTTTGTGCCTGGCGTATCCTTGCCAAGGGAACGTCCATTTAAAAACAGTTCTATCGTATCACAATTAGAATATACCCAAACTGGAATTTCAACTCCTTTTTCTAGGGTTGGATGCGTCCAGTGTGGGAGTATATGAACCATTGGCTCCGAAGTCCATTGACTTTTATAAAAATAAAAAAGGTCTTTTTTAAATCCTGCAACATCTAAAGCTCCGCCCATAAAAAGGCGAAAAGGCCAACCGCCGTGCACATAGGCTGCTTCGCCATAATAATCAAAACCTGTCCACCGAAAATGACCGCTAAACCAAGGTAAATCTCGCATTAACTCCCAATTTTTTCGAGCCGAAATACGTACCATAGCATTGTCGTAAGACGAATTAAAATGCTGCTTTCCATTGCGTTGATTGGCCTTTGAGGCCCATTCATAATGAAATACTTCCTTCTCTGTTAAGTCTGCTAATTCAAAAGGCTGTTGCCGTTTATTAGGGTAACCATCTCTAAACCACGATTTGGTTCTGTAATACCCGCGCGTTTGCCAGGTATGTGGGGCTTCAGTAGAAACAAATGGTTTGTTTGGACGTTTTTTGTTGAAAAAGCCGGTT
Source organism: Cellulophaga sp. F20128 (assembly GCF_023015805.1). Taxonomy (GTDB): domain Bacteria; phylum Bacteroidota; class Bacteroidia; order Flavobacteriales; family Flavobacteriaceae; genus Cellulophaga. The sequence continues at coordinate 59,503 of NZ_JALKBA010000017.1, read as the reverse complement.
TTTTCACTACCTCCGTTAACACCAAAAACATCCATATATTCAGATGCACTATGGCCAGATGTAACTGGTTTGCTTGGATCTAAGGTATGACATAGGGCTACCAATTCTTTGGCGATATCCCCTCGGGTTTCGTTGCCAACACTGTAAATAATTATAGAGGGATGGTTTCTATTTCGAACTAACCATTCTGTCATGTCTTGTTTCCAATAGCCGTTAAATGCTTGTTTCCCATAGTCTTCTGGAGCTTTTTTACTCCATCCATCAAATAGTTCATCCATTACTAAAAGCCCTAGTTCATCACAGAGGTCATAGAACATTGGGGGAGCGGGGTTGTGGGCAGTTCTAATCGCATTTACTCCCATTTCTTTTAATAATCCTAATTTCCAGCGCAGCAAAGGTTTGGTCCAAGCGCCACCCAGAGGCCCGCCTTCATAGTGCTCGCTAACTCCTAACAATTTGGTTATTTTCCCATTCAACCAAAATCCAGATTCCGTTTTCCAGTCAATAGATCTAACCCCTAAACTGGTTTTAACTTCATCAATAACCTTACTTTTAAGAATCAATCTACTTACGACCTTGTATAAATAGGGTGTTTCTGTACTCCACAAAATTGGATTTTTTATTTTTAACTCATTATTGAGTGTTTTGGCTGTCTTAAATCCTTTAAAATCTTGCCTATTTTTAGCGACAATTGTTCCGTCTGCCGCTAGAATGATGGTTTCTAAAACACCTTGTGATGTTGATGTGTTCGTGGTAGCTAAGGAAGTTTCTACATGTACTATGGCATGATCACTGTTAATTTCAGGGGTAGTTACATATACGCCATTTGGGGTAATAAAATCTTTATTTGTAACTATCAATCGCACTGGAGCATATATTCCGCAAGGATGGTACCAACGAGCAGAGGGTTCAAGAGAATTGTCAACTCTGATGGAGATGGTGTTTTTACCAACTTTTAAATACTTTGAAATTTCATAACGAAATGAAATATAACCATAGGGGCGTTTGCCTACATAGTGCCCGTTAATCCAGACTTCACTATTCATATAGACACCGTCAAATTCAATAGTTACTAGCTTTTTTTCCCAGCTTTTTGGCATGGATATATCTTTGGTGTACCAGCCAATTCCTCCGTCAAAATAACCCCCATTGGCGCCTTGTGCTCCATTTTTAGATATTCCCTTTTCAAAGGCCCAATCATGTGGAATTTGAACGCTATTCCAGCTCGATGAGTTGAAATTTTCCTCTGAAAATTGCGCGTTATCTTGAAGGGTAAATTTCCAATCAGCCTTTAAATCGATTATTTCTCTTTGCCCGAATAGGGTGGTGGAGCTAAGAAGTATAGCTATGAATAGTGCAAAAATTAATTTAAATTTCATGTGTTTTGCTTTTTTATTGAAGCCGTATAGTACTTCCATTTTTAGGAAATAGGTTCTGATTTTTAGAATTAAAACATTCTTATCAGTTGTCAAATTACAATGGGTAGAAACAAAGTAGTGTAAATTTTAACAGTATACAAAATCATCAATGTATATCCGACAATATTGGGTGGGTTTATTATTTTTTGACACCAATTGAAATTGGATTTCAAAAGTTAGGTGACAACTAGAATTGTGCTATGATTTACTTTTTTTTGTGTTTAGGAAACAACACATTGCCTATTTTTTAATGAGATTGATTGGGGATAGTTTTTAAATTTCACAAAATATTTAATTTATATCCTATTAATTTATCGAATTTAGAGGCGTATTAGAAATCATAAACCCATCGTTTAGTTTTTTTTGAAACTAAATCATCGTATCTAATAAAGTTTAAACAAACAGAATTTATAAAAAAGAATCAACATGAAATTGAAATTCACTTACTTCCTTTTACTAATTTCCTTATTCTTTTATAATTGTAAGGAAAAAGAATATTCGGAAAAGATTTATGACAAACCAGTAATTGTAAAAGAGGCGCCTTCTGATTTTCTCTCCCCAGAGGAAGCTATGAAAACCTTTTACCTGCCTGAAGGGTACAAGGTAGAATTGGTGGCCAGTGAACCTATGATTGATGAACCTGTGGCCATTGCATGGGACGGAAATGGCCGTATGTATGTTGCCGAAATGAATACCTACATGCAGGATGTTGATGGTACAGGAACCAATAGATCTATCAGTAAGATAAAGTTGTTGGAAGATACCAATGGGGATGGAAAAATGGATAAGAGCACTGTCTTTATAGATAGCTTATTATTACCTCGGATGATTTTGCCTTTAGAAAATGAACTTATTGTTAATGAAACCTATTCCTACGATTTATGGAGTTATAAGTATACCGATAATGATGGGGTAGCCGATAAAAAAGAACGTGTATACTACAACCCAAACCGAAGAGGCGGAAATTTAGAGCACCAACAAAGTGGACTACTTTGGAATCTAGACAATTGGGTATATACTACCTATAACCCTGTGCGTTTTAAATTCAAAGGAGGGAAAGTCGTGGTAGATTCACTCGATAATATGCCTAGCGGGCAATGGGGTTTAACTCAGGATGATATGGGGATTATGTATTATTCAAGGGCTGGTGGTGAAGATCCGGCCTACGGCTTTCAACAAGCTGCTGTTTATGGCGATTACAATCCAAAGGGTAGGTTAGCCGAAGGCTTTATGGAACCCTGGCCAATTGTAGGTACACCAGATGTTCAAGGAGGTCCCAAAAGACTACGGGATGATAATACCTTAAACCATTTTACGGGCGTAGCAGGACAAGAAATCTTTAGAGGGCATAAATTACCACCATCTACCTATGGCGATTTATTTATTCCAGAACCTGTAGGGCGCTTAATAAGACGCGCTAAGGTAAAAGTTGAAGATGGTAAAAGAGTACTTTATAATGCCTATGAGAAAACCGAATTTATGGCATCTACCGATTTAAATTTTAGACCCATTATGGCTAAAACAGGGCCAGATGGCGCCTTGTATATTGTTGATATGTACCGCGGTATTATTCAAGAAAGCAACTGGACTAAAAAAGGAAGTACTCTTAGGCCAGTCATTATTAGAAAAGAATTGGATAAAAACATTGGAAAAGGGAGAATCTACAGAATAGTGCATAAAGATATCACTCCAGATAAGAAACCGCAGCTTTTGGGTAAAAAAGCAGCTGATTTATTATCGTATTTAGGCCACCCCAATGGTTGGTATCGCAACACGGCCCAGAAACTAATTATTTTAAAGAATGATGTAACAGTGGTGCCTGAATTAATAAAAATAGCTCAGGATAACACTTCTATTTTTGATGGAATTTTTAATAGTAATAAGGATTTAGGAATAGAAAGAGTACATGCTTTATGGACGCTAGAAGGACTAGGAGTAGTTGATAAGGGGCTTATTATTGAGAAATTGTCAGATGAAGATGCACGCGTACGTAGAACAGCAATACGTTTAAGTGAAACCTTTTTAAAATCTGGAGATGACGCTATATTGTCTGAATTGGAAAAATTGATTGATGATACCGATATAGAAGTTGTAAATCAACTAGCCTTAAGTTTAAGATACAGTAAGGCCCAAGAGGCCACCAATATTTTAAATATCCTGGCCGATACATTTTCGGAAAATGAAGTTGTGACACATGCTGTACAAGAAAGCCTAAAAAAGGATGATTCGGAATTGGTAAAACTAAAAGAGTTGATTTCTAATAGGGGGCTAGGAGATAAAAAAAGTGTGCTACGAGGGTACGATTCATACAAACAGTTGTGTGTTACCTGTCATGGTCCAGATTTAAAGGGTCTACCTACTGAAGATGGTTCATTAATAGCGCCTACCTTAATTGGTAGCCCGAGAGTTATGGGTGATAAAACAATACTGAGCAAAATAGTATTGAATGGATTAATAGGTCCCGTAGACGGAACTGATTATGGAATAATGATGCCTTTAAAAGCCAATAGTGATTCGTGGATTGCAGATGTATTAACCTATGTTAGAGCAATGAACAATGAAGGCGGAGTACATAAAAATGTGGTTCGAGATGCCCGAAAAGAATCAGAGGATAGAGAAGATTATTGGACTTTAGAAGAATTAGAAAAGTGAGAAATCCAAGAACTTAGATTCAATTCACAAACAAAGGATTACAATTAATAAAAAAGCCTAAAATTAAGTTTTTAGGCTTTTTCCTGAAAAGGGAGATTACCCGCTCATTTTTTATTTATAAAAATCAAAATTTAACAGATTAAAAGCATCCAAAGCTGCGGCCACATCGTATTTGCTAGTGTGTTTTTATTTTAGAAGCTTTAAATTTTAACAAACTAGTAGCCAATAATTTAGATATTTTTGCATAACTTAATTACTAATGATTTTTTAAATGAAAAAGAAGGCTTATTTCTTATTATTTTTTATCGGTTACAACATAACCTTATATAGTCAAAAAGGACTCCCTATGCATGTAGTCGATTCTAAAATACATCCCTTAGTTTCTCTCACAAATTCCAACTTACAAAAGGGTTTAGAAAAAGAGCTCAATGCCAATCCAGAGTGGAAAAATTTAATCGCATCCAAGAAAATGGCGGTGGGGGTTGTAGATTTAAGCAATCAAGACGAAGTGAAATATGCAAGTGTGAATGGGAACCATATGATGTACGCGGCAAGTTTACCAAAAATCGCCATTTTGTTATCTGCTATGGATGCCTTTGAAAAGGGAGAACTTAAAGAAACGCCTACTATTAAGAATGATATGCGTTTAATGATTAGTAAATCGAACAATCAGGCTTCCACCAGAATGATTGATAGGTTGGGTTATCAAAAAATTGAAAGTGTTATGACAGACCCTAAATATATGTTTTATGATGAGGATAAGGGTGGTGGATTATGGGTTGGTAAGCGGTATGGCGGTGGTGGTGATACTAATCGAGAACCATTGAAACACTTAAGTCATGCTGCTAGTGTCATTCAAGTTTGTCGGTATTATTATTTACTGGCCTATGGTAAGTTGGTCAATGAAAATAGATCAAGACAAATGTTAGATATTATGGGAGATCCAGAATTACACCATAAATTCGTAAATACGGTTGAGAAAATTGCGCCCAATGCAAAATTGTTTAGAAAATCGGGCTCTTGGAAAAGCTATCATTCCGATTCTATTTTAGTGTGGGGTAATGAACCTAGTAGGCGCTATATTTTAGTAGCATTAATTGACGACGAAAATGGGGAACAAATAATTAGAAATTTGATTAAACCTGTTGAAAAAGCTTTAAAAATGAAAACTACAAGCACTAAGAGTGGATTGGTCATTAATTAATACTTGATAATCCTATAAATGAATACTTATCAAAAAGGAATGCATTAATTTTGCGATGGAATTCTAACACCAAGATTTCCATCTAAAATTAAAGGTTGAAATTGTCACAATTATATGTCAATTAAAAACACGCTGAAATTATATATTCTTAAGGTCTTTGATTTAAAAGAAGAAGAGTTAACAAAAACCCTTCTCCTGCAGGCTAATATTTTTATTATTATTACGGTATTACTCATTGTAAAACCTACTGTAAACTCACTTTTTCTCTCAGAATTAACATCAGAAGCCTTGCCTTTGGCTTATGTCTTCACCGCCATACTAGCTATTGTGGGGTATCATTTTTATGACAAGGCTCTAGAACGTTATGCTTTAAATATCATCATAGATAGAACCATCATTGGATCAGTGTTTTCCCTTGTTTTGTTTGCTATAGCTTTTAATTTTAATCTTGCCAAGGGCGTTCTGCTGTATATACCCTATGTTTGGGTCGCTATTTTTGGATTATTAACAGCATCTCAGTTTTGGATTTTAGCCAATTTGGTGTACAATGCAAGAGAGGCAAAACGTGTATTTGGTTTTATTGGGGCAGGGGCCATTGCTGGAGGCATTTTTGGGGGCTATTTAACCTCCTTATTAACTAACTTTTTAGGCACAGAAGATTTATTATTTGTTGCCGCAGTATTACTTATTGGTTGTATTCCCATTACAAGATACATTTGGAAAAACGAAGTTGTGAAGTTAAATTCATTTCAGCTTTCCTTGCGCGCGAGTCCCAAGGGGGAATCCCCCATTAAATTAATAAAACAATCCAAGTTACTTAGTTTAATCGCGGTAGTTATTGGTATTAGTGTCTTAATTGCGAAACTCGTTGATTACCAATACAGTGATTACGCATCAAAATTAATTCCAAATCAGGAAGATTTAACCGCTTTTTTCGGCTTTTGGTTTTCTACACTTAGCGTTATTTCTCTAATCATTCAATTGTTTTTAACCAAGCGTATTGTAGGAACTTTTGGTGTTGGAAAATCATTGTTATGGTTGCCATCAGGGATTCTTGTGGGGTCTATTCTGCTGCTAATATTACCGCAACTTTGGGTCATAGTCTTTATAAAAATAATTGATGGCAGTTTAAAGCAATCGGTTAATAAAGCAGCAACGGAGTTACTTTCTATTCCCATTCCTATAGCGATAAAAAAGAAAACAAAAACATTTACTGATGTAGTAATTGACAGTGTTGCTACTGGTTTAGCAGGTTTTATTCTGATTTTTTTTATCAATGGATTGGAAATCTCATCGACCTATATCAGTTTAATTATTATCGTATTAATTTTAGTTTGGTTGTATTTTATTTATCATTTGAGGCTAGAATATATTGTAGCCTTTAAAGCCTTGTTTGATGATGCGTTGGAAGTAAAAAAAGGAAAAGTAATCAAGGAAGAAATTAAAGTTACTTCTATTGTTGAAACGGTAATCTTGGTATTGCATACCGGAAATGAACGGAAAATAGTACATATGCTTCAAAAGACTCTTGAGGTAAAAGACGAACGGTTTTTCTTTGCTATTAAAAATCTTCTACAACATGAATCGCCCGAAGTGAAGACCTTAGCAATTGAAAATTTATACTTTTTAAAGACTGAAAATTTATCAGACATTATTGAGACTATGGTGTATGATGACAGCCAGGAAGTAACAAAATCGGCCTTTAGGTATTTGTTAAAACACTATAAAAAGAATACGGTAGAACTTTTTAATACTTATTTAGAAGTAGAAGACAAAACTATAAAAAATGCGGCTCTTGTTGGACTTTCCCTGGAATTGAGGAACAATACTGTACTGCAAGAGAAATACAGCTTGGAACAACGGATTGAAAAGGCCTTACGCGAGTACAATCAAGAATGGTCCGAGAGGGATAAAGTGCATCGTATGCAAGCCATATTGGAGGCAATTGGTCATGCTCATTTGGTTCGGTTTTATACGGTTATTAAACAGGAATTAATAGCTAAAAATAGCAATGTTTTACAAAGTGCCATTTTAAGTGCAGCGCAAACATTAGACCATCAATTTATTGCACTTATCATTCCTCACTTATCCAATAAAGAATTTAGGAAAGTGGCCACAGATAGCCTGTTTTCTTATGGAGATTCCATTATGGAGGAATTGTACCACATGCTTAAAAAAGAAGTGGTAGATCAAGATGATGTTCCTTTTGTTATTCAGGTAATCGAAAAATTTGCATCTCAAAGGGCGACAAACCTATTAATTAAACTTACGGATGACAGTGAACATATAGTTAAAATTGAGGCTATTGAAGCTTTAAAGCGTTTAAAATGGAAATTCCCAAGTTTGATAATTAAGGACCGCTTTATTGTAGCTAAAATTTTAGATGAATGTTATCTGTACCAAAACACCCTCTCTGTTATTCATTCACAAATTATAATTCAATATAAGAAGAAAACAGATGTTGAAAATAGCAAGCAAGAAGACGAAGCTAGAAAAGCCCTTATTATTTTATTGGAACAACGTCTAGATAGGCAATTGCAACGTATGTTTCGGTTTTTGGGTATAAAATATCCACCTCATGATGTGGACCCCATTTTAAATACCATTTTAAATGGGAAGGAAGAACAGCGGATTCATGCAATAGAATTTTTAGATAACATTCTAGACAAGGAACTTAAAAAGGAACTCATACCTGTAGCTGAATCCATATTGTTTGAAACAAATACAGAAGAAAAGATTAAGAAACTAAACATTAAAATTTTAAGCGAAACAGAATGTTACTACGCCTTGTTAAAACGAAAAGATGCTAAATTAAAGATTGCAGTTTTATACCTTATTGAGCATTCTACCCCTTTACAATTTAATGCATTATTAGACTTTGTAATACAAACAGAAACAAACCCTAAAGTACAAGAACGAGCTCAAGAAATACGCTCTACTGCCGTATAATTTTATCAATACTAGAGGCCAACATCATGTGATCTGTAGCTGAATTTTTTCGCAAAACATTGGTCATTAATACCACAATATAGTTGCAATTGTCAGGGTGCTCCACTATAGCCACGGAATTCATAAAATTTTGGACATTCCCCATATACTTTCCGCAAACTTCGCCTTTACTCCTGTCGCATTTATACAAACTCCCTGATTTAAAATAAACGGCTGCATCTTTTAGGGCTGGGGCTTGCGCATACCTGATACGCCTATCTGTCATATACATAAGGCGTTTCATTTCTAAACTAGACGCAGCATCTATGACAGTTCCTTGTTCTAGTTGTACTAAAAATTTCATAAGTCCAAGAGTAGAGCCAATACTGCCTCCTTTGTCCCCAACATAGGTGTTAGCGCCTCTTGTGAAAAAGCTACCTAGGCGCCACTCTTCATGAGTAATCCCCAATTGGCGTAAGGGCAGATTTACAACATCATTTCCTGAATCTGTCAATTCTTTTTTTGGTGTTGTTTTAAAATATGCGGTACTTTCTTCTTCCGTTAAACTGGGATATTTTTCTCCAAAAGCTTGCATTAGTAGCACCTCGCGCCAAACAATACTTGCTGCACCATTATTGCTTACGGACAGCATATGATCTGCCCATTCAAACAAGCTAAAAACATCGCTAGCGATCACTTGGCGTTTAACTAATTTTTGAGTTTCTATATTGTAAATGGGAATAGTGTGCTCATCAGTTAAACCCCAAACCCCTGCTTTAACCGATTTAGAACGTAATAACTCCAAACGCTTTTCAAAATCGTCCGGATAGATTTTTGCCAATTGATGAAATAACCCCACCAAGACGGCTAATTTACCAACACTTCCTGGCTGATAACCAGCGGTTTCATTGCGTTGCGCATAGCGAATATGATCAAGATCTGAGATGTCTAACACTGCCAAAGAATAACTTTTATCCAAGCCACGAAATAAGGTGTTGATCTCTTTTTGAAAACTTTCATCAACTTGTAAATAACTGTCTACCGTAGCACCTTCTTTAGAAGTGAGGTTTAGTTGAATATCCATAAAGGATTTTAAAGCCCCTTCAGGAAGTTTTGTGGCATCTTTAAGTTCTCCACTTTTAATGAGTTCCAAGCGCTTTAATCGCTTAATACCTGTATGGGCATAACCATCAATAGGATAGTAATGTATGGTGGTAAATGCAGTACAGATTAAAATTACGGTAAAGATTATCCCAATTTTTCTCATCTCAATTTATATTTTTTTCGCAAGCGAAATTTCTTTGTTTTTATTTATTTTAGGGGTAATAGATTCCAAATAATCAGAACTTAATGCCTTTTTGTTTTCAACAAATGGTCTAATTTGAAACAACCAAAGTTTATTGTTTTTAAACCCTAACTCTACATCATAGGCCCCTTTATAATCAGAATGTGTTTCCTTTGGCAGTATGTCTCGGATGGTATTTGCTAAATTGTGTATCTCATCAATATTTCCGGGATTAAGTATGGGTTCCTCAAAAGTAGCCACCATTTTAGTTGTACCACCCGTTATTGGTAACCTATTGTAAAAAGTTTCTCGCGCCGGTGCTAAAAACCGTGTCCCTCCTTGATTTTTTATCAAATAGGTTTCGGCAGACTGCCCATCAACCGCGCCCCCAGCTCCTCTACTAAAAGCTACGGTGAGGTCCTTGTCATTGCCATTGTTAAGTCCTTTTGTTATTAAAACCCCCGAATAATCTACATCTACACTTGGAATAACCAAAATTGAAGGAAATACATTTTCTGGATTTAACAGGTATTTTTGACGCCATTTAAAACTCCGTTCTGTGTAGGGTGATGCCCATACTGCCTTGATACCTTCTATAATTTTGTCTTTGTTGGCCACATTAAAAAGGGTTAGATTTAAGCCGGCACCCGTAAAATCTTTAAGGTCTTCCATATTGGTATCACTTCGTAAAAATACAGGGGTATCTCCTAAATTTTCGCCTAAAATGGTACTAAAGCTTTCTTCCAATTGCTTTACAAACTCAGGTTTTAAGGTAATTGCTTTAATGGCTTCCCGCAAAATCTCCAACTGTTGTAGTTGATAATTTTCAACCTCCATCTCATGAATTCCTACAACCCGCATGGCTTCCGCTTTCGAAAACATAGTGTTTAAAAATGTCCAATATGATTGTTCGCTATTAGGCATTGGTAAATTCATATGTTCTTTAAAAATTCCAAAGGGGATCACTAAGCCTTCAACAACTTTCTCGGGAAATAACTTTTTTAACTGACCCAAATTCGCTGCCTTAGGTCCACAAAGTTTCCCAGAATCATTGGCATCTACGCTTCTTAAATTTAAGATGTTCGTTTCTGTTAAATTAATCTGCTCAACTGGCACCTCAATTTTTTCGGCATTGCGTTCTTTATTCACAAAAAGTAAGCGCTCCGTTTCTGTCATCTCACTTTCGGGCTTTATAATAATATTTCCTTTGTTTGATACGGCATAAAAGACACGGGATCCATCATATTTTTTTAAATTTTTCAAATTAGCATCAGATAGTGCTGCGTTAGGGATTCCTAGATTGCGCGCCAATAGTTGCACATGAGATACCATATTGCCTTCAGACACCGTGGCAATACCGGCAATTGGTTTTAAATCTGCTGGTGGGCGTTGAAATATATAAATCTGATCAGAAGATACTTCTATCTCATCCGGAGAACCATCAACTACAACCAATTTACCAAGGGCATAGCCGGGATTAAGGCCACGAAACGAACTTTGGTTGCTTACATCCATAACTTTGTTGGTTAGCGAGGATTCTTCAGCAATAAAATCGCCTAATTTTCCAACGCTTTCTCCCAGCTGTAAGGCAATAGAGCCTCTAATTTTATCATCGATAAAGCCATAGGCCTTGGGTTCAAAACCCGTATAAATATCTACCGTGTTCTGATAGTTAGCTTTGACCATTGAAGAACTCCACTCTACCAAGCTTCGTGCATTTTCTAGGACTGTGGTAAGCTCTTCCAATGTTAAATTAGTAGCAGTGGCTAATGGAGCATTTAAATTGATTTGCTCCCATTCATGTATTTCTATATAACCAGATCCTACAGTAGCCATACCTAAATAACAAATTTTAGTCAACATTTGCTGAAGATTTTCAGGCTGCCATTGTGGGGCATTCTTATAAATAATTTCTTCTAGTTTTAAAGTCAAATCCAGCAATTGTAATCGCGCTAAAGGTCGCTTTTCATCAACAATGGATGCTCTTATCTGTACCAATAGTTCTGCCGTTTCGGGAATGAGATCAGCCGGAACACTATTTTCAGAATTTCCTGAAATGTAAGATTGAATCTTTTCTCCAAGGGATGTGTTTAGATACAGGGATGACGAACCTATCAGTGACTGTATTGCTATGGGTTTATAAAATGTAGCCATAGTCTTTATAAGTTCGTCCATTTTAAGTAGCACTCCATTAGATAGTTGTGCCTTGTACTTCTCTTTAAATGCTTTAACGGAGGTTATATCGCTACTTTCTGGTCTACTATGAATTTTGACCCGTACATCCATAAATGGTAAAAATTCATCTGAAATCACTTTAGACTGACTTCTAATGAGTTGCGATAAATTATCATCCCCATTGTGTGGAATGTCTTTTAAAGATTGACGAATTAAAAAATAATTACGCTTTACAAAGGCATCATCTTTTAAAAGCCATTTGTAAAAATCAATACCCCAGGCTTCCTCGTCTTCAGACTGAATGGAACCCCTGTAAAACTGCCCTTTTTCATTGATCCAACCATTATCAATGGTACGTAAATATCTATCCAGTTGATACTGTTTTAATCGAGAGTGGTTGTTTTCAGCATCCCAAAATTCTTCCTTAGACGTAGAGGCTAAAATTTGCCCTAAATAGATTTGATTGGACTTTGATAATTGAACCACCGCATCCTTATACCGGGCGTGTTGTACTCCAGGGCCTATATTGTCAGGACAGGGATCTTTCGGTTGTCGTAAACTACCATCTGTACAAAACCATCGAATATCTTTATAGGGACCTCGACTATCCTTTTTGTATTGAAGTATTTGTTGCGAAATAGCCTCATTATTCAATTTTTGAGCGAAGCAATGACCAGTAAAAATGATACCTATAAAACTAATAAGAACTAACTTTTTCATCATACGACTTAATATACTATAATCTAGCAAAATTAAAGCCAAATTAGATATTAAATGATATTATTTTTGCCCTATTAAAAATCGTATCAAAAGAGCACCCCAATTTTGTTTTAGAATTTTTATGGGTATGGTTAGGATTACATGATTATCACTATTTTTAGGACTACTAAAATCTAAAGCAACACGGATTACAAAAAGTAGTATGACGCTTAGTATTGCAAGTTTAATTCTGTGATTTTTTATTTTTATGTCAATTAAATGCGTAGAAGGATTTAAGTTTTAAAGTTTGGTGGCGAAGAAAGAAGTGAGTTTCTGGGCATTAATTTAGGTTAGAGGGATAGTTCAACTGGTTTTCCCGTTTTTACAGACGCATCACATGCAAGTGCAATCCGCAAACTATTTATAGCATCGTTTATAGATTCCGAAAGGTCTAGATCTTCATGAATAGACTTGAGGAAAAAAGCTTGTTCCCGGTTACATAATTCCTGGTGATCTGGTTCATCTTCCAAATCAATCCATTGATCCGCTTTAATAAACGCATTGTTTTCATCTAGTTCGGCATAATGGCAATGTAGCGATTCCGTTTTTGTATGTGCATCTACCGAATCTGAATTGCCTGTAGCACTTGCTTTCTTGGCTACAATGGATACCGATCCATTGGGACCAATGACATCTTTTATAAAAAAAGCCGTTTCACTAATCATAGGTCCCCATCCAGCTTCATACCAACCTATGGAACCATCTTCAAAGCGAAGCTGCAATTGGCCATAGTTATAATTGTCTTTAGGAATATCATTGGACAACCTTGCGCCAATGGCCGATACTTGTACTGGTTTAGATCGTGCCATTTGGCACATAACATCGATATAATGCACACCACAATCCACTATTGGGCTAAGGCTGTCCATTAGATTGCGGTGCACATCCCACATTCTCCCGTGGCTTTGTTGGTTGAGGTTCATTCGCATTACCAAAGGTTTACCCAATCCGTGGCTTAATGCAATAAAGCGCTCCCAAGAAGGATGGTATCTAAGAATATAACCAACGACCAACTTTTTATGGTATTTTTTGGCAGCCTCGGCTACTCTCATTGCACCAGCTACTGTATCGGCCAAGGGTTTTTCTACAAAAACATGACTCCCCATTTCTATGGCCTTAATAGCGTAGTTCTCGTGGGTATCTGGATAGGTAGAAATACTAACAGCATCTGGTTGCGTCTCTTTCAAAGCAGTTTCAAAATCATTGAAAAGCGTATAAATACCCCCTAATTTCTTGTTCAATTCCACCTTGCTATTTCCTCTTGATACTAGACCACATATGTCAAATCCATTTGATAGGTGATAGGACATGGCATGGGATGCACCCATATTACCACAACCAACTACTAATACGCGAATTTTCTTGTTTTTATTCATAAGTTTTAGATTAATGCTTAGTCAAATATACACTTATTAGATGCCCTCAAATCGTTAACTTTCTTAAGCTTTACCCTATCCTAAAATAGTAAACATTCAACACAGAAATTCAATAATTTAGTATAGGGCGTCATTAAACCCTGAACCAGCTGCTCTACTTTAACACCATTCTAATGAAACCGGCTCCGAATCATAAATGGTTGTATTCTATTGTCATTTTAAGAAAATAATGAAAACACTATATTTATGATATAGGGTGTAAAAATGGCTGTTAAAAACCCATTGATACACATGGCCAATCCACCATATGCTCCAGGTAGTTTTCCTTCATCTAGTGCCCTAGCCGTTCCAATACCATGAGAAGCAGTCCCCAAGGCAGCACCAATGGCATTTTTGTCCTTTATACCCAAGGCACGTAAAATAGCTGGACCAAAGGCATTTCCAAATATGCCCACGGCTATCACTATACCGGCGGTGATGTAGGGAACCCCGCCAATACTAGTAGAGATTTCTAATGCTATTGGAGTTGTAACAGATTTTGGGGCTATGGATTTTATAATAAATTCAGGGGCACCTAATACAAGGGCTATAGTGCTTACAGAAATAATACTTAGAGTGCCTCCGATCAATACAGCAGATACAAAAGGCCATATATTTGCTTTTATTTGCTCATATTTCTCATAAAAGAGAACTCCTAGAGCTACCACAGTTGGTCCTAGTAGAAAACCTAAATATTGACCTCCAATATTGTAGGCTTCAAAATCAATTTTAAAAATGACAAGAAAACAAATAATGGAAACTACTGAAAGTAAAACAGGATTAAAGAGAACAAATTTAAATTTCCGGCTTATGATTTTGGACCAATGAAAAGCCAAAAGTGTAATAAAAATTCCAAAAAAGGGTTGCTGATAAATTTCACTCATTCTTGCCAAATTTTTGAAGAACGATAGCAGTAATATAAAGTGTTAGAATGGTGCTTAGAACCGTACCCACAACAATTGCAATCCAATGCATTTTTAGAATGTCATAAAAGGCCATGAGACCTACGCCATAGGGTACAAAAAATAAAACCATATACTTTATAAACTGGTCAGAAGCTGGTTTCACATCTTTGAGTTGAATAATTTTAAATTTTAATGCAATAAAAATGGCAACCATACCTACAATATTGCCAGCTATTGAAAGGTTAAAAAGGTAGACAATGATTTCGCCAATGACCAGGAATAAAAATATATATAAAACGCCCTTAAACATTTTTTGAATTTATTTTGATTAATTAATGTAGAATAATAGCACTTGTCAATTGCCAAAAATAGCATATTAATCCTATGATGTACGGAGGTTTGTTCCATTTTATGCTGTTAGTATTCCTCGTTTTATTCACTTAAAAAGTATTGGTTTAATGTTTTACAGCACTATAAATAAATGATGGGCATTATGCAATTTTACACTAAAATATTTGACTTTAAAAATATTTTAACCTCATAGATATACTTTCTGTACAAGCAAGTTTATACATCTAGGGGATCGGGGTGTCTATTAGAAAAACAACGGGTGCTAATAACAGCTTTGTGTTGCCAATTTTGATCTATTGGATACTTGGATATCAAGGATATTCCTTAATGTGTTTCCCTTCATAGTTCCTAGCCCCCTTTTTGATAAATTGCAAGCCGCTGTCCAAAGCTTAAAGAAACTCCTTACTATTTCAGGGAATAGAAGCGTATCTACGGATATCTAACTTAGAGTCACCTTGCTATGAACTTACCTCATTCTTTGTTTTCTTCTCAAATTATTTATTTGAGATAATTTCGTTTTTCTTTCGCTTTGATGGTTTTTTCCATTTATCCAGTCCATCTGTCAGCCATTTTAGGGAAAAGCTTACATAAGGATTTTTAGTATACTCATCTTGCTCAAAAAACAAGCCGATATCTCCATTTTTTAAAACGGTCATTGAAGAGTAGGCTGCGCTTCCAGAATAGATGGTTTTTCCGGTAGACCATGTCATTCCTTCATCATAACTAATACGGACCGTCATATTCATTCTTCCTTTTTCCATTTTTGCATTTGAAAACAGCAGTCGATTTTTCTTAAATCCGTCTTCAATAGCGGTATATCTAATGATACTGGCATTACAACCAGGGTCTATTAGTTCTGGTTCTTCAGTTGTAGTCCATGTTTTGCCTTCGTCTGAAGAACGGTGAACATAGCGAAGCCCAGCCTTGTTTACGCGCGCATTAATCATCCAAGTCCCATCCACAAGTTCTATAACTTTAGATTCATCGGCTGGCTGAATAGGAGTGTCTATTAAATACCAAGATTTTCCATGGTCGTCACTGGCAAATAAATGGAGGCCGCTATTTAGATTTACCATAGTATGCAAGAGCTTTCCATTCCTGGTTTGTATTCCTCGGCCAGAAGTAATAAATTTAAAATCGTTATGCCATGCCTCTTTGGCAATCTGACTCGTGATATCTACTGGTTGTGTCCATGTTTTACCGTTATCAGAACTTTTAACCATTTGAAAATAATATACATCCTTCGCTTTGTCTAAATCCATATAATTGTAGAACATGAATATTTCTTTAGTGTCCCGATCTAGGATCATAGAGGGGTCGGAGGCCGACTGTCCAAACGGTAAATTTACCACGGTTTCTATAGCGGTCCATGTCTTCCCATTGTCATTACTTCTTCTAATCACAATATTGATATCCTTACTCCACTTCAGATCGCCACAGCCTGGTACGCGCTCATCTATGGCAGCAATGAGATCTCCATTAGAGGCAGTGATGATTGCAGGAATTCTAAAGCAAGCGACTCCATCTACCACTGCAGCATTAAATAAATCTTTATAAACAATTACCCCATCTGCAATTGTATGGGTTTCTGTCTGTCCCTGTAGGACGATGCTAGTACAAATAAACAGCCCGATAAATATTTTTCTCATATCCATTATTAAAATTTTGTTGTTCTTACTCGTAAAATTCCTCCAAATCCGTTTGATGCAATTCTTCTAAAAACGCAGCTATATTTTTTGTTGAGAGGTCAAAAAATAGCTTCCCTTTTTCTTTTGTTGCTGCTTTAGGGTTTCCAACTCCGGTATCTTGGGTTACTTTGGTCCACTGGCGTTGGGCTTTCACCCACCCTTGTTTAAGGCCTTCTATTTTAAATGACTTTGCAGATCCCGATCCCGCTTCAGAAAGGGGTAATACCAATTCTGGAGTTAAGTGCATGACTGCTGCGGTTTCAAGTTCACCTGCGTGATCCCCTGGTTCATCAAAATAAGCTTTTGGGTCTAAACTAGCCCACCAATTTAAGGTACATACAAATACCTTGGGAAAAGCTACACTTAATTCTCTTATGATTTGTTTAAAATCGTTGCCTCCATGGCCATTTACAATCACTAGTTTAGTGATGTTATGGGCATTAAGAACCGCTACAGTATCCTTTAAAATGGCGTATTGGGTACTTGGGTTTAAATTCATACATAGCTTTACATCCATTTGCCCCGTATTAACGCCAAACGGAATAGTAGGTAATACCACTACTTTTACACCCTTTTCCCAAGCCAAGCTTGCGCTTTCTATTGCTGCGTTCTCTGCCAAAATGTTATCTGTAGCATATGGCAAATGATAGTTGTGTGCTTCTGTAGCTCCCCATGGTAAGACCGCTACGGAATACTTCGTTCCTTTAACTGTTTTCCAGTTTGTTTCAGCTAATACGTAGGGCCTGGGTTTATTTTTCATAACTATTATATAATATCCATAAAGGTACTATAGTATCCACATCTGATACAAAAGATTGTACCTTTTTCTATTCGATTTTTATTTATTTGATATCTGATGTCTTAGATGAAACCTATTGCTAGGGGAGATGGGGTGGAAGGATTACACCCTGGCCATACAGCTATATCTATCTATACGTTAATAATTTTCCTGTAATTAATGGCTATACTCCTTTTTAGAAAGTTATTTTAGAGGGCCAGGATTGGATCAGGGAATAGATTTAAAAACTTCTTCTCTTGAAAATGTTATTTTAAATAGTCATGAATATGTCAGCTTAATTGTTCAGTGAGTAGGACAATATTTTTAGTGATTAATTTTTATAAGGACCTGATTGTTTCAATTCACCAAGCATAAATTATACATAATAGTAACTACGGGGCAATTTCAAATATTATTTGTAGATTCCATGGATATTTTGTTGTTCATAACATTAGGTGTTTTGTAGTATGAAAATAACAATATTGTAGTTAAGAACAATCTCCACTTCTGTCTCATACTACCACTGTATTGTAAGCTGGGATACTTTTTTGGGCTATTCTCAACTAATGTATTGAATAGCCCATTATTTTGAATTTATATTGAAATGTGTTTGGAAATCGGAACTCTGGTTGCTATGAATGTTTATTTTATACTATTCAAATATACCTCTAACATTGTATAACCGTCATTTCCAATAGTATTTCTATCCTTAGCATCTTTTGGATTGAGTTTGTTTTTTATTTCCCAAACATCAGGCATACCATCATGATCTGTGTCAATAGGAGCAGTGGTACTTTTTAGGATTGGCCATCCACCAACATCGCTGGGACTATCAATAATACCATTTTTACCATATTTTGCTGTTCCTTTACGTACATCATCAATAATATCTGTATCTACCTTATCACGTGTGGGTAATGAACATCCTGCACCTTTAAGAACAGATTGATAGGCTTCTTCAGCAGTTTGCTGATTAATCTTCATTGCCGACCATGGTTCATCTAGTCTATATGCAGAACTTGTTTTTGTTACCCCCAACAAATTATTAGCAGTAACTGAGGTACTTCCTTCCATAAAATTATCGGAAACCCACCATTGACCCGCATCAGCATCTCCGTTTCGTGATGAAGGAGCTACAATACGACTCCTTACTTTTAATTGGGTTGCTGGTCCAGGTTTGTAGTAATTTGCAATCATATTAATCGTAGAATGTTCAATGGGCGGGGTGCGTCTATCACCTACCTGGTGTGCTTCACCTCCATAACTACTTGCATACTCCCAATTATAAATCACATTGTTTCTATAATCGTTATATCCGCTGCCTGAAGCCCAGCGCGGATTACGACTGGCATTATGTGCAATAAGGTTATGATGCCAAGTTGCGTAATTGTTACCCCAAATACCTCCAAATCGATGTGAGTCTGTTGTACCTTTGGGACAGGCTTGTGCAATTATGCTCCATTGAACAGTTGTATTCTCATTATGGTAAAGTGTCATAGTCTCATCCGTACTCCAACTTGCTGAAATATGGTCAAAGATTATATTCTTATGATACCTGCTACCGATTGCGTCTTTTTCACCCATAGCTGGATCCCACCGCACTCGGATGTACCGAATGATTATATCGTTGGCACTTGTAGAAAGATTTCCTCTGATGCATATGCCATCACCCGGAGCCGTTTGCCCGGCAATGGTAATGTTGTCATTTTTGATGGAATAATTCCCAGTAATGGTTCCCGAAACCCTAAATACTACTGTTCTAGGTCCTTTGGCTTCTAATGCCGCACGGAAACTTCCTTCACCTGAATCTTCAAGGTTGGTCACTTCGTACACATCGCCACCCCGTCCGCCTACAGTATATTTTCCATACCCTTCTGCTGTTGGAAATGCCAATTGTTGGAGATTGGAATTGGGCGGGTTTTTTGCAACTGAATACAATTCTTCTTTCTGCTTGTTGCTTTTGCAAGATTGCATATGTATGCATAAAATGCAAAAAACGGATAGAATACTTAATGTTGTTGTTTTCATAAGTTTTTGGTTTTAGGAGTTGTTTTAGTGAATTTGGCTTTTTAATACTTTTATTTAGTAGCGATTCTTTGCTTCCATTCGTCATATTTTGAAAATATTTTTATTGGAGCATTTGTATACCAGCTGTAACCATTTCTCCTATTGTATCCAATTTCTGCCAGAGAATTTTTCTTAATCCCATCACGGTCACAGAAAAATGGTTTTTCTGTTTTTAGATCGTAAAACCGACCCCATAGGGAGGGTGCATTTTTATCTTCAACCACAATTCTATTCTTTAATCCGTCTTTTTGAATTTCAGTCTCTATCCTTATTCCTTCAACTTTATGTGTTCTAAACCAAGTTACGGCTCTATTTATTGAGGCTATAATTTCTTTTGATGGATTTTTTTCCTCCATCAACAACAAGACAATGTTAACAGATTCAGCACCGCTAAAGGAGGCTAATTCATAACTTCTGGCCATTGCTGGAGCCAATGTGTTTTTGTCATGTTGTGCACACCACACCGTAGGTGTGCCCTTTACAATTATTTGTGTTTTAAGAAAACATTCAATTCCCTTTTTAAAAGCCTTCTGAGTTTTTTCTATAGTAGTTTTATTTATTTGTAGGGATGCTATTTCGGAGCTTTCTAAAAAAACAGTTTTTAGAAACTTCATTATGTTTACCATTGCATTGTCATTGTAGGTGATATGTGCGGAGTAGGAGGTACTTCCTGTACGTACCGGGAAAAACTGGGGCCACCCACCATTTTTATATTGGGAAATAATAATATAATTCAATCCTTTATTAAAGGCATTTTTATAGCGTTCGTCTTTTGTGTGAGAATATACCTTTGCTAAAAATAGAAGTTCTGTAATGGTAGCGTTGTTATCAAAAGTTGCTCCAATTTTAGAGGTGTTGTTGGCGTAGTTTAGTTTTTCTTTTTCAGTAAATTTTTGGTGAAAAGATTTGTTTTTTTCCCATCCTCCAATTTCTTTTTGTGCAAGTAAAACATTTTCTGCAACTAACTTAGCTTCACTTGTGCCATACCAATCTGATGGCATTTTTATGGCGACATCTTTCCAAGACTTTTGTAAATAATCTGAAGGAGTATTTTGTGCATTGGTTATAGTAATCGATATGATTAACGTAAATAGTAATATAAGGTTTGTTTTTTTCATGGGTTTAATTTCAATTTATACTCTAAATTTATTTAACAGTAAGTACCTGTCCATTCGGGTTCAAGGTTATGTATACTTGATTTTTTGATTTTTTCATAGTTATATAATAATACGATTTTCCATTTTCTTCAATAAAATCGGCATCTCTAAGAGTATGGTCTTTAAACTTAGATGATATGGTTTTAATTATGGGAGCTGGTATTTCGGATAGCTTTATATCGTGAATGTGTTTTAAAATATTCCCCTTAGCATCAAATTTAAAATTATGATCGTCATCATTAATTTCGCCGTCAACGATATAGATTATTACCCCTTGTTCCTCTACGAATTTGGAATAATCGATGTCCATTTTTCCATAATTAGTTGCAATAAGACTGCTTATAAATATTGGGATTTCACTATCCTTTAACTCTTGCCTGTATTTTCGTAATTCCCCTTTTTCATTGACCCAGAAATAGTGGCGCTTTCCATCAATTTTAAATTTAATTGTATAGGTTGTTTTCCTGCCATTTTCATATTTATCAGCATCTTCAACATCAAAATAGGGAATTCTAGTTTTTATAGTTTCCAATACCACTTCTGGAATTTCACTTACATACAAATCTTTAAAATGTTCAATAAGATTTCCTTTATAGCTTAATATGGCCTTATGAGGCTTATTGTTTACTTGAAATTCAATGGTATAATTTTCTTTTTCTTTTTTCCATTTTGCGTGTTCTGAATTTGGATATTTTAATTGAAAACTATTTAATAAAACAGCTGGTACTTGGCTTTGATCTATTTTTTGGCCCCAAGTAAATGTTGTGAAAAATAGGAATACAATTAGCGCTATGATAGGTTTCATCTGTTGACTTTTAAATTTTAATCAAATAAACAACACGAATTTGGAAACAAATGGGAAAGAATCTGGAAAGAATCTGGAAAAGTACATGAATGCTCTTTTGAATAAGCTATTCTGCTTCATCTGTAAATACCTGTTAGAAGTAGTATTCATTTTGCAGTAGCATTTGTTTTCTTAGTGCTTTAAAGTATGCAAATTATGGCTGTAAAATTTTATCGAATCGACATATGCAAACTACAAACGGAATATACTGGTCCATTAATTTTTATATTGCAGACCAACCTAGAGTATGCTGCAAGAACGGTTATTAGAAGTGTTACGTTTAATAGTATAAGTTTATAAAGGGTTTTGACTTATTTTAAATTTATGCCTGTGCTCATATGAATAAGTGATGGCTAAATCAGATACGTCTACAATGGCTTTTACAATGGCCAGACCCAGCCCAGTTGAATTGTTGTTGTGCGAATTTTTGTTAAATCGTATGAATAACTTATTTGCTTGTAATTCTGGTAAATTACTGCTATTTTCTATGGTAAAATAAGCAGTGGTAATATGGATTGTAATAACACCATCTTTTTGGTTGTGGATTATGGCGTTTTTGACCAAGTTCATTACCAGCATTTCAGCAAGGTTTTTATTCATTTTAAAAACCCAATCAGCTTCTTTTACATACGTTATTTTAATTTTTTGAAATTCCGCATAATCAGAAAAATCCGCTATAATTCTGCTAATAATGTCATCAAAACTTAATATTTCGGCAGAAACAAACTGTTTGTTTTCTATTTTAGAAAGTAGGAGTAACGATTTGTTTAAACCAGATATGCGTTGAAAGGATTCAATAATATGGCCTATTTTTTTTATCTGTTCTTCAGATAAATCTGGATCTCCAGCAAGTAACTCCAGTTTGTTTATTCCTATGGCCAAAGGTGTTTGTAACTCATGTGATGCATTTTCAATAAATTGTTTCTGACTGTTAAAAATAGCCCCATTGGTCAGCAATAATTTTTGAACAGATTTATTTAACAAAACAAATTCTTTGATATTTGTTTTAGATAATTCCTTAGTAGTACTGCTGTCTAACCTAAAATCATTTAAGTATTCTAATAATTTATAGAAGGGTTTCCATGTGTTCTTTAGTACAAATCGATTCACTAATACACCACTAATAAACAGAAATAGGAACAACCAAAGTATTGATATAATAATCTTTTTGATTAGGTTACCTTTATTTAACTCATGTGAAAGCACCTTCATTTCAAAGTATTTGCCTTCAGCGGATACAAAAGCCGTTGTAAGTAAGCGCGCTTCGTAATTTGTGTTTTTTAGCTTAGAAAAAATTAAGGTGTCTTTGTAAGAATCTCTCACTTGAAGCGCGTACTCCTCATTTACATTTTTAATACTGTAACTTTTATCTAGAAAATTAACCTGTTCAATAAGGTTAGCGCTATTATCCTCTAAGTTGTCTATAATTGCTATTTTATGATTAGTAAGGCCTTCATCAACAGTAGTTTTAACTTGAATTAGCAACTCAGAATAGAATAGAAATGCCCATATACCAACAGTAGTGAATAGAATAGTAGAAAGAATCCACAAGGTGTGGTTAATTAGTTTCATTTTAGCCCCAATTTATAACCCATTCCATAGACGGAATTAATATCTATTTCAGCATTATGGTCGCGAAGCTTTTTACGTAAGTTTTTAATTTGAGAATAAATAAAATCAAAATCATTTGCCTGATCTATATAATCTCCCCAGATGTTTTCTGCAATTGCAGATTTGCTCACAATTCTAGTTTTATTCATCCCAAAAAACACAAGAATATCAAATTCTTTACGGTTCAATTCTACGGGTTGGTTATTTATATAAACAGAGCGTTCCTCAATATTAATTTTCACATTGTCCAATTCAAGTAGCTTTTTTCCTTCCCTTTTTTTTCGCCGGATTACGGACTTTATTCTTGCATTTAACTCTGTAATATGAAAGGGTTTGGTTAAATAGTCGTCTGCACCAAGATTTAACCCTTTTACTTTATCCTCAAGTGAGTCTTTGGCTGATATAATAATTACACTGTCTGCCTTGTCTAGGTTTTTTAATTCGTGTAATAAATCAAGTCCATTACCATCTGGTAGGGTAATGTCAAGCAGGATACAATCATAATCATAGGATACAATTTTATTCAAACCAGATTGATAATTTCCCGCAACCTCAACAATATAATTTTCATCTAAAAGAAATTCTTTGATCAGTCCTTTCATTTCAGGTTCATCTTCAATTACAAGTATTTTCATTTCATTGGGTAGTTAGGTCTTTAATTTTTCAGACCATGTTAAATTAAACATTTTAACAGGTCAAATCAATTATTCTGAATACTTTATTTATTGTCAACTTAAATAGTTAATCTTTGTTGTAGCGATAAATTTTTTACACCTTAAAATCCAAAACAGTTTGAAACTTGGTATTAAGTAAATTTAAATAGTTGTTGAGAATTTTAGTTTGTTTGAAAATATTTTCTTGTGTGAACTAATGAAAAGGGTGGGTTCCTCGATCGTTTTAAATAACGTTTAAATGGGTTTTCATAATAATGAATACATTCAAAACTCAATTGACTTTAGGCATTTTCTTTATCGAGGTGGCTAAAGGATTTAATACTCAAAAATGATTTTTTTATAGTGCTTTACTTAAGCACCTTGCAGATTACGCTCTGAATTATCCACATAAGTTATAGTCCTTTGTTTGTATTAATTTTTCTTTGGATCATAGGTGTTTTCAATTGAATATGAAAAAGATGGTTTATAATAGTTATGCTTACAAATTATTTTTTCGGAATCGTTACCGGGAAATTAAACCCATTTCGGTATCGTTTTCGGTATTTTTTTTTTAATTCTTGAAAAAAAATGCAAATCAATTATAGATATTAGTGCGAGTAAATTTGAATTACTAACTAAATGGAAAGATTTTTTTTATTAGAATGCTGAATAGAAAAAAACTAAAAAAGTTGATCCGAAATCCAAGTTAATTTTTCTAACAAATTAAAGTTATATTTTTTATAGGTAATGGCTTTGTCTAGAAAATAAATTTATTTATTAAAAAAAAATAGGTTTAAAAATCAATAAGAAGTAGGGAATTCCTATGAGTTTAGATTAAAATATAAACTGATATAGTACCATCTAATAAAATCAAGTTCGGGATTCTATAAAGAAGTGGTCGTTACAAAAAATAAAAATTACTTTCGAATGGCTAAAAATAATTAAATTAAAATAATGATGCGGATACCTTTAAAAGTTTGCTTGTGTTTTTTATTAACTATAGTGTTAAGTCAATGTAAGACTGTGACAATCAATGGGGAGGTAAATGATGAAGAATTAGTAGAAACCAAAAATAAACAAATAACAGATTCAATTGTTTTAGGTGAAATGTTCACAATCTATGAACTACCTTATGCCTATGATCATACAATTATTTATAATTCTAAGGATAGTAAATGGCATTTGTATGGAATTGTAGCAGATAATAGACAATTTATTCACCTTACCGCCGATTCATTAACCCAAAGAGGTTGGTCTAAACAAAAGGAATTTAGATATAAGGGCCAAGAAATTTGGGCGCCACATATTATTAAAAATGCTGATACCTTCTATATGTATTATACTAGTATTGGTGTGCCTCGTCAAATAAGATATGCAGTATCCAAAGATCTTTATAATTGGGAACATCCAACAGAGGAACCTTTATTCGCATATTCTAACGAAATTACAAATAATCAAAAAAATAAAGACCCTATGGTTTTTAAGCATGGGGATATTTGGATTATGTATTTCAGCATGTTAAAAGATGATAAACATTGGGTAGTTGGTTATAGTACCAGCAAGGATTTAATAAATTGGGAAGGTCCAAAAATTTGTTTTGATGAACATACTGAAAACCCAGGGGTTGAATCCCCATTTGTGGTTAAAAGAGGGGAGTATTATTACCTCACACTTTCGGCAAGACCAACGTGGCCATACGGAGGACAGGATATTTTTAAAAGCAAATCTCCATTTTTATGGCAAACTTCAGATTTAGTCAAGCGCATTAATCCATGGCATGCCGCGGAAATTATGAGGGATTTAGACGGTAAATGGTATTACTCACGATCCTCTGGTAATCAACATGATTTTCGGATGGCAGAATTATTTTGGAATGATGGATTAGATGAAGAAGAAACGTCTATGCCAGTTCCTAATAGGTAGGTAATTCAAATAAAAAATTATTTAATTAGTATTGCTCCAATGATAAGAATTCAATTAGTCAAAATACCTTTAAAAGTACTTTTTATTGTACTTGTCCTTTCCTTAAAACCGCTATCAACTTACGCACAAAATAATCTTGCACTTTCCGGTAAATCTATTTCCAGTAATCCTCACGTTCCTAGTAAATCCGATTATACAATAGACGGTAAAACAGATACAGGATGGATGAGTGAGGGCGGTAAAGAGCCCAAATGGGTATTGGTCACTTTACCAGGTGCTACTGAAGTTGTTACCGTAGTATTGCATTTAGAAGATGCTAACGGGCGTACCGTTTCTTCATATGCGCTACAAACGTTTATGAATGGATTCTGGAATGATCTAAAAAAGGTAATGGATAATCATGAAAAAATAATTTCGATTGATTTTAAAAATCCTGTATTAACAGATAGAATAAGGTTGGTAATCTATAATGAAGCTGTAGTAAAAGTTAACGAATTTGAAATCTACGGACGTAAGTATGTTTCTAATGAAGCTACTCCTGTTCGAAAAATTATTACAAACCAGAGTGGGTATAACCTTGATAAACCGAAACGATTTACGGCACCAGAGATATTAGATAATACTGCATTCATAATAAAAAATACAAGAACCAATAAAGAAGAGTATAGAGGTACAGTGATGAGTCATATTGGGGATTTTACAAATTTTAACCCATCATCTTCAGATGAATATGAGATTGTTATAGGGGCCAATACATCCTTTCCTTTTAGAATAGGACCATATTGGCTAGAGCGTGTGACCTATAGAAATATGATCGATTTTATGATAGGCGCTAGGCATTACCTTGGTACTACGGATAAAATAAGACAACTTTCTTGGGCTTGGCGCGATGGTGATTTTTTTAATTGGTCTATGCAAACCTTAGTAGCTCAATACCTTTCCAATCCTGAGGCTTACAAACGTATGAAACAGAAAATTTCATATAAGGACAACACTTCTTTTCCTTTAGAGTATAAAGACAAATGGGGTCGTTTAGAACCTTATAAGAAGGATGCGCCGGATATCGTTAAATTAATTCATTGGGATGCTGATGTTAAAATTTCTCAGGAATTGAATCATGAAATGCAAAAAGCAGAATTAGCACATTTTCTTTATGCATTTCCGTATTTGAAAGAATGGTTGCCGCAACAGAATTTTGATGTTGTTTATAAGTATGTAATAGATAATTGGGAAAATGTATTGGTTACTAATGGTTCAACGAAATATGATCAAAGTCCAGAACATAATTTATTGGCATTAAAAACCAAGATGGGAACCAACAAAGGGGAGTTGCCACCTGGACATTCAGTTATTCCCAATTTAATGATGTTTAAGGTTGCTAAGAAACAAGGTGAAAAAGATGCCATTAAGTATTTTAATGCAGCCTTCAATCAAATGGAATGGATGATCGCTAATCTTGATTGGAATGATCCTCTAACTACAAAAGGTCAACGTATGTCTGAGCATATTACTTTGCGTTCTTTTGCCTTTTTTTATAACCAATACCCTAAAAAAGCCCCACAAGGGTTGATGGAAAAAGTTGAAGAATGGGGCAAAGTTATGGTAGGTCGTTCCAAAAATATGTGGGATTTTAGAAAATATACAGACCATGGGGATTGGGTGCCTAATGGTTGGAATGAAACTGGAAATATTCTAAGCTTTCCAGCAAGTGCTATTGCGGCAATGAGTATAATTACAAATAAAGAGTTGAAACAAGAATTAGATAAAATTACTTGGTCGCATATTGATAATGCATTTGGTAGAAATCCTACAGGCAGACATTTTTCTTATGATGGTCCTTCTGAAATCGAAGGGGTAGATTTAGGATGGTATTCTTTTCACCATGGTGGTGTAGGTTTGTTGGAGGAGGTTCCTTTTGTTTTTGATGGCTCACCAAAAAATAATCATTACCCGAATCATCCAGAAATTGGTAATATAGGATGGACCGAAGGCTGGGTGCAACACAATACTGCATTTAATGTAAGTATGGCCTATTTAGCAAATTATGAAACGGAAATAATACTAAAAAAAAGAAACAAAAAGACCATAGAAATTAGGTTAAAGGCGCCATTGAATTTTGATGAAAATAAAGTTGATATGGTTGATGTATTTTTAAAGTCATCAAGGGGTGATGTAGAGATTGTAAAATTAAGAGAGGAAAGTCCATTTTCAAAATATTTGTTAGGAACGGTGGCAGTTAAGAAAGGTAAGATAAAATTAAAAGATGGTGTTTTGCAGCTAAAAAATGAAGACATTATTGAGGCGACTTATGGTTTTGGTTATTTTGAAAAACGTGCTAGCATTAAAATAGGGAATCATTGATATGAACACAAAAATCTCAAACAGCTTTAAATAAAAATTTTAATAACAAACCTAAATGAATAATATTGATTATCTAGTAATTATAATATTTTCCTTATTGATTGTAATGGCTGGTCTAGCCTTTAGAAAAAGAGGTGGGGATATGAAATCGTATTTTGCAGCGGGAGGTGCAGTTCCGTGGTCTATGAGTGGATTATCACTATTCATGAGTTTTTTTTCGGCAGGAACTTTTGTTGTATGGGGATCTATTGCTTATGAGTTAGGCTGGGTAGCCATTACAATTCAAATGGCAATGTGTTTTGGTGGGTTTTTGGTGGCTTTTCTGATAGCACCCGCTTGGCGCAAGACAAATAGTTTAACCGCTGCAGAATTTGTACGGAATCGATTAGGTAATACTACCCAGAAGTTTTATACCTATCTAATATTAATACTCTCCTTGGCTTATGCAGGGGCTTTTTTATATCCTGTTGCAAAAATTATTAATGTGTCCACGGGTTTTCCTATAAATGCTTGTATTATCGTTTTAGGCTTGTTAATTTTATTATATACCGTTGTTGGAGGTTTATGGGCAGTTATTATCACGGATGTTTTGCAATTTGTAATTCTAACAGCAGCCGTTTTTATAGTAGTATATCTATCTATTCAAGAAGTAGGTGGATTAAATCAGTTTGTTGAGAAGGTGCCAAATAACTTTTTTGACTGGACAAGTGGGGAATATACCTGGGGGTTTATTGTTGCTTTTGCTATTTATAATACTATTTTCATTGGTGGAAATTGGGCTTATGTACAACGATATACCAGTGTGAGAAACGCTAAAGATGCTAAAAAAGTAGGACTAACTTTTGGTTGGTTGTATTTATTAAGTCCCTTTATCTGGATGTTGCCACCAATGATTTATCGTGTTTTAAATCCTTCATTAGGAGGATTGGAAAATGAGGGTGCTTATTTATTAATATGTAAGCAAGTATTGCCAGTAGGTATGTTGGGACTAATGTTAGGTGGGATGGTTTTTGCTACGGCAAGTTCGGTAAACACGACTTTGAACTTAGCAGCCTCCGTTATCACGAATGATATATTTAAAATTATAAAGCCTAAGGCATCCATAAAGACAACCATGCGTGTTGCTAAACTTTCCACACTTTTATTTGGTATAGGGACTATTATGGTGGCACTTTTGGTGCCTTCTGCAGGAGGTATTGTAAATGTGGTATTGAGTATCGGTGCGGTAACGGGTTGTTCTTTGTATGGACCTCCTATTTGGGCGATTTTTTCAAAAAGACATTCAGGAAAATCTATTTTATGGATTACAATTACAAGTTTATTAATAAATATTGTTTTTAAATTTTTCGCCCCTTTATCTAGAGCAAATGAAATGCTTTTAGGAGCCATCTTGCCTTTAACGTTGTTATTTTTATATGAATTTTACATTAGATTTAAAGGTGTGAATGAAAGTGATGATTATAAAATATATCAAGGCAAAATTTCAGTGATGGAAATAGTTGAAGAAGATGCTACCGAACAAAATACATTTGGTTTAAAAGTCTTGGCACTTACATTAATGGCCGTCGGGTTATTAATTTTGATTTTAGGTTTTTTTGCTGAGGAATCTAACGGGATTGTACTCTCTGTAGGGGCAGTGATAGGAATAATTGCACTAATTATTCATCCAAATATTAAAAAGAAATTGCCATTTAAATTATCAAATTAAGATAGTAATTACATATAGAACAAGAATAGAAAGTGTTCTCTTAAAAAGAACATTAACCTTTTATAGATTGAAGAATGATTAAGAGTGAATATAGTGATGCAAGAGATAATAAACTCGTAGAAATAACGGCAGACCTAGTAGTAATAGGAGGAGGATTAGCGGGAGTTTGTGCAGCTATAACAGCTGCCAGAGAAAGCTTAAAAGTTGTTTTGGTTCAAGACCGACCAGTACTTGGAGGGAATTCTTCAAGTGAAGTAAGGCTTTGGGCTTTGGGAGCTACATCACATATGGGTAATAATAATAGATGGTCTAGAGAAGGTGGTTTAATTAATGAAATACTTCTTGATAATTTGAATAGAAATAAAGAAGGAAACCCTCTTATATTTGATACAATACTACTAGAGAAAGTATACGAAGAAAATAATATTACCTTATTACTGAATACAGTAGTTTATGAAACGCAGAAAGCGAATGACACAACTATAGCGTGTGTGAAAGCATTTTGCAGTCAGAATTCAACAACCTATATTTTACAGTCTACCTACTTTTGTGATGCATCTGGAGATGGAATTGTTGCCTTTCAATCTGGCGCTTCATTTAGAATGGGAGCTGAAACCTCAGAAGAATTTGATGAAGGTTTTGCACCAAATATTGAAGACTATGGGAATTTATTGGGACACTCACTTTATTTTTATACTAAGGATGTAGGTAAGCCAATTACGTATAAGGCTCCTTCTTTTGCAATTGACAACGCAGCCGAACTTCCCAGAATTAAAAATTTCCAATTGGGTGATCACGGTTGTAAGCTGTGGTGGGTAGAATATGGAGGACGTCTTGATACTGTTCACCAATCTGAGGATATTAAATTTGAATTGTGGAAGGTTGTTTATGGTATATGGGACTATGTTAAAAATAGTAATAAGTTTCCTGAAGCAGAGAACTTAACATTGGAATGGGTTGGAACTATTCCGGGAAAGAGGGAAAGTCGAAGATTTGAAGGGGATTTTATGTTGTCACAAAAGGATATTGTTGAACAAAGAGACCATTATGACCGTGTGGCAATAGGGGGTTGGGCAATGGACTTACATCCGGCTGATGGGATATACAGTGCGCATAATTCATGTACACAATGGCATGGTAAAGGAATATACACTATTCCTTATAGATGTTATTATAGTAAAGACATTGATAACCTGTTTTTGGCGGGTAGAATAATTAGTGCATCTCACGTTGCGTTTGGTTCATCTCGAGTTATGTTAACTTGTGCTCATGGAGGTCAAGTAGTAGGGAAAGCAGCAGCTTTATGTTTGAAAAACAACTGGAATCCTCGCAATTTGGGTAAAAAAGAGCATATAGAAGAACTGCAATTATCCTTAAACAGAGATGGGCAAGGTATACCAAGATTATCTTTAGAAGATCAAGATGACCTTATTTTAGACGGGAATCTAACGGCATCATCTGAATTGAAACTTAGTAATATTACGGCTTCAGGATTGTATAAGCCTTTAAGGAAGAATACGGCACAATTATTACCGTTAAATGCTAATGAGATATATAGTTTTAAATTAAACGTGAAGGTTTTGGTTGCAACCACCTTAACCATAAAATTAAAAAAGAGTAATTCAGTAAAACACTATACACCAGATATTGAAATACAATCTGATGAATTTGTTTTGGAAGAAGGTTTTCAAGAAATTAGGTTCAATTTAAATAAAGCATTCAGTAGCAACTCCTATGTTTATTTGTGTTTTATGGAAAATGATAATATTGAATTGCCTTTATCAAACCAACTATATTCTGGAGTAATAACTTTACAGCAAAAAATTAATAAATCCGTTTCTAATTTTGGTAGGCAAGATCCGCCTGAAAATATTGGTATCCATGCTTTTGATTTTTGGACACCAGAAAGAAAACCAGCAGGGGAAAATATCGCAATGCTAATTTCTCCACCAATTCAAAAATTTGATGTAAAGAACGTGCTAAGTCTAGAACAACGTGCCACACCAAATGGCAATGTAAATGCCTGGATGTCCGCCATAGATGATAAAAATCCTCAAATAAATTGTAGTTGGTCTAAACCTCAAAAAATAAAGTCAATTAAATTGATATTTGATACAGATTTTGATAACGCATTAGAATCTATATTGATGACGCACTCCCAATCGATTGTAGATATGGTTGTAAATAATTATAAAATATTTGATGAAAAAAATAATTTGATTTTTGAATGTGTAGCTAATTATCAAGCCATTAATCATATTAAGTTTGAAAACCCTATTGAGACTTCATTAATAACAATTGTATTCGAAAAACCTAATGTAAATATACCTGTTTCAGTATTTAAAATATCAGCTTATAGCGACCATTAGAATAGCTATTAAAGAGTTCAAATAACTGAATCAAAGGAGTAGTTGAGCTATGCTGCCATTTTTATTTTTTGTAGAACCTTAATTGATAAGGTTTAATTTGGATTGGTCTCTCAAAGTAGTTTCTCCAAAAAAGAAGTAAAGCTAGAAGAGTTAATGAAAGCCTATAGGGCAATTTAATGAGATTTAAATCTCGTTAGTTTTTCGAACTGATGAATCCCTAATATTTAACACCCCGTTCAATACGACTGTTTCATTATCTACAGAAATTTTTTCAATTTGTTTTAATAATAGTTCTGCAGCTTTTTTACCAATTTCGGTCGTGGGTTGTTTTACGCTACTTAGTTGAGGTGTAATGTGTTTAGCCATTTGAGTTTCTGTAAAACCAATTATTGCCACATCCTCTGGGACCTGATAGCCGTTATTTTTTAATGTTTTTATAGCTCCAATAGCAACTAGATCATTTACACAAAAAAAAGCATCTGGGATATCGTGTTTATAAATTAAATTTTCTATAGCCTCCATACCTTCTATTGATAGTAAACCCGTTTCTATAACTTTATAGTTTTCTTTTTCAATTTTATGTTTATTCATGGCTTTCTTGAAACCTTCTACTCGATCAATAGAAACACATAAATCTTTATACCCTGAGAGATGATATATTTTCTTGTATCCTTGTCTAATCAGGTGCTCGGTAGCAAAAAAACTCCATTTTTTATTATCAAATAAAACTTTTGAAGCCATCAAAGAATCATTAACGCGACTCATAAAAACGATAGGTTGTCCTTTTTTATATTGATTTAGATAATAATTCATATTTATATTATGCTTTTGCATAGTAGGGGCAATTATAAGACCATCAACCATATGGTGAATAAGGGTAGTAACATTTTTTAATTCCTGTTCATCATTCTCGTTAGATTGCATTATGAGTACTTGGTATCCTTTAGGCATTAAGACTTCTTGGATAGCAATAATTATTTCTGAATAAAACTCGTTAATAAACTCAGGTACAACCACTCCAATCGTATATGTTCTTTTCTGACTCAGGTTTTTTGCTATGGGATTAGGAAAATAACCCATTTCCTCAGCGGTTTTAAGGATGAGTTCTTTTGTTTCTTTTTTAATGTCATATTTATCGTTAAACGCTCTTGATACAGATGAAATTGAAACATTCAATTTTTTTGCAACATCCTTTATGGTAACATGTTTCATTCTTCGCTGTTTGTTTAGATATAATCGAAAATTCAATAAATTGCCGAAAATAATTTTTTAGCACTAATTACTTAATCAAAAATAGTACAAATTTAGACTATAAAGATAATGCTTTATCGTAATTATAAGTTTAATTTGTTAATCTAATTTATTGATATATATAAGATTATATCATTTTCGGAAGCGATTTCGTAAATTTAAAACGTTTCCGAAATCGTTTCCGCTATTAAGTTTGAAGATAATGAAAGAATATAGAAATGTAAGTTGGAAATTGAAGTAAAAAAAAAGAAAAAATACCTTTTCCTATTTTTAATAAAGAAAAAATTGAAACCCGGTTTAACCCAAAAAAAGATTTTCAGTTAGTTTAGTTAGTAGTTTGTGGCAAACTTAATTTATGTAATAAATTGGGTTTGCTTTTTTTTTCAAATTATTTTATAAAAGATACTAGAAAATAAATAATACTTTAACAAGCTAAGGGTTCTTATGAATATGAAAAGCAAACATATAAATTTACACTGCTTATTCCTTGGAAATAATTACTTCGTTATTATAATGAATTTTTTAATTATCGGAAACGATTCCGGAAATTAAAAACGTTTTCGGTAGCGTTTCTGTTAAATAAATTGGCTAAGACCTAATTTAATAATGTAATTTTATTTTCACTTCTTTTATTTGATTTAAGTAGACCTTTAATTCATAAAATAAGTTTCGGAATTATAAAACATTATAGAAAAATTAAAAATGAATTATTCAAAATTATTGGCTTCAGTTATTTTAAAAATATATAAGATAAAAATAGTAGTAATAGGTATTGTTTTTATTTCTTTTTGGAGTTGTAATGGTCAAACAACCGATAAGGTTTTGCAATTAAAGGATGGAGATTATAAGTTAACTATAAGTAAGAAAACATTTCAATTCCAATTTGAAGATGTAAAAAAGCATCAAAACATTCCTTCAGCGTCAAATTCTGGTCTTTTAATAAATGGATACCCTGTTGTTTCAGTTGTTCAACAAAATTTTAAAAATAAAGAAGAGCTCATAGTAAAAGTAAGGACATTAAAAGGGGATGAGGCACTAGTTGAAGTTCGTTTTAATGCAGGTATTACTACTTTTAACATCACCCCTTCGAATGAAAAAATAAATGAAATTTCACTTCAACTAGGTGGAATGCCGGTTGCCCATGGTTTAGGAGATGCAGCTGCGTTTAAAGAAGAATTTAATATTATTAATAACAAGGAGAGTATTTATACTATATTAAATGATGGAGGGGGTAGAAGATGGGCTAGTACTTTTGCAATTTTTCCTCAAAATTCGTTTGCTGGAGTATTTTTTGATAAGGGCAAAAAAGTAGTAACCCTTAAGGAAGACAAATATGCGATGAATATTACCAAAGCTGGAAAAGCTAAATTTTATTACTTTCTTGGTAACCCGAAAAATATTTATAAGAACTACAAAAAGGTTAGGGAATCGGAAGGTTACTTAGATGTAGTACCTAAATTTAGACTTTTTGAGTTGGGCTGGGAGTCTTGGGATGCACTTGGCTGGAATACAAACCAAATTACAGTGCAAAAAATTCTTCAAAAATTTCATGAGAATGATTATCCTATTCGTTGGGCAGTAACAGGATCTGGATTCTGGGATCAAGGAGGTACCACCACTAGTTTTGGAAAGTGGGGAGAGAAGTTTCCAGATGCCTTGGTCTTTAAAAATTGGCTGCATGCCAATGATATTAAATGGATGATTGGTCTAAGAACTAATTTTATTCCGGAGGGAGGGCCCTTCTATCCCTCAACCAATAAAAGGGATAAAAATTTAAAAGTCAATTCATTTTATGGTAATGAACTATCAGCAGAAGCAAAAAAAAATGATTTTTTGGTTAACGATAGAAATGGAGAAATTCTCAGTATTACCTCAGGAGTTTTTCCAATTGTTCCTAGTTACCTTCTTAATGGTGATGCGCCCGGAGCAGCAGAATGGTACCAGAAGCAATATCAAAAATGGGATATCGATGGCATCAAAGAAGACACTATGATGAAGATAGATTCACTAACGGGTATATATAATGCTCCAATTCGGGAAATTGCTGCTCAAGGTGGACTAGTGATGGCAAGAAATGGTGAGTTTTCGAGTCCAGGAACGCTTTTAAGAATAAATGATACCGGTGTTGGAAATTTAGATAAAAGAATTCCAATAAACTATTTGCAATATGCGGCTAGCGGGTTTCCAAATGTATATTCAGATGTGGCTGGTGTGCATAATATGGATAATCTTAAGGATGTAGATCGGAATATAAGACATACCTGGTTATTGGCGCTTACGGCCGGATTAGCAGTAGGAAAATATCCAGAGAAATGGCCAAATGATAAATTGAAATCCTTTAAAAAGGCTATTGATTTTCACTATCAATTGGGTCCCTATATGTATAGTGCGGCTACGGAGGGATATCGTTCCGGATATCCTTCAACCCTTACACCTTTAACTATTGCATTTCCTAAAGATACTACTGTTGTTGATCATCCAAATTTCCAATGGATGATCGGGGAATCCATTTTGGCGACCCCATTATTGAAAAACTCGGAGTCAGGTAAAATGGATGTGTATTTGCCACAAGGTGTATGGTATGATTATGAAAGTGGAAAAAAGTTTGAAGGACCTCTAACACTTACAGATTACCAAATACCATTGAATAAAATACCAGGTTTTGTTGGAGGTAAAGGGGTAATTGTACTAAGAACGTCAGATAATTTACCATTAATGGCAACTGTTTATCCAATAGTGAAAAAGAAAACTTCCTTTTATTTTAACTATCCTGATGGGGTAAGTCAAAGTATGATTACCTATAAAAAATGGAAAACTGCAGAGCGTATTAAATTGATGAATATTACTTTGAACAAGGAAATGGACTTCACCATTGACAGCGTAACGGATAAAATAAGCTTTCCCATAGAACCAGGACATAACTACAGCATAGTAGAAAAATAAAATTGCAGATTAGTACTATAGAATAATTACTAAAATTAATATTTTTGTAGGAGGAAATTTTGATGATCGACACTGCAAAAAAACGGTGGTAGTATACCCTTATAATTGTTTTTAGCAAAACCGTATTTTCTATTGCTTTGTTTAACCCATTCTCCTGATACATTATCCTCCTTCCCAAGTTGTAGTATACTTTTAATTAGATGGATTGTAACTAAACAGTTCTGTTTTCTATTTATTGGTGTTCCTCTTTTTTTTGAAATGACTCATTAGTTTTTTATATGAAAATGATGGCTATCTACTGTTCATAGCTATGGTGTAAAAGGAGATAAACAGAAGCTTTCAAAAGTTTTAAATTTTGAGTTTAAACTCACCATAAAATAGAGTATCACCAGCTCTTTTATTCGAAAACTGTGCGTACATAATAAATCCTGTAATTCGATTTGCCTTGAATTAAAATATTTCGGAATCGATTCCGGTAAATGGAAACGTTTCCAGAATCGCTTCCGTTAATTAATACCGTTAAATCATTGTTAATAAATGCAAATCAGTGTTAATTTATAAAAGCTTTTAGTCGTCATAAAATGTGATAATCATTTAAAATTGAGTGGTTTAGTTATTGTTTCATTTAATGAATTTTACCTATAAGAATAATGCAAATTATTTTTAAGGATTAAGGTTTCTCGGAAATCATATGATTAAGAATAAATTTTTTTTCGTATCAGAATGTTGCAACTATTTAATTTAAAGTTCTCTTTTCAGTACATGAAAAAATTCTAAAAAGTACATTTTATAAAGCTTAGCTGTTTTTTAAAATATTTTCTATTAATAAATACCTAACCAAAAAAGGAGCCTGTTATTTAAACGAACTCCTTGAATTACTAATCTCTAATATTTAATTATGAAAAAAAGTTTGATGATCGCGACCTTCTTTTGGTCTTTTCTTTCGCTCTGTGCGCAGGAAAAACAAATAACGGGACGCGTAACTGATGAATTCAACGAACCATTATTTGGCGTGAATATATTGGTAAAAGGTACGAACAACGGTACAATGACCGGGTTTGATGGCGACTATTTAATAAAAAATGCATCCGTTAATGATACCCTGCAATTCACCTTTGTTGGAATGGAACCCCAACTAATAGCTGTGAATAACAGAAATGTTATCAATGTTGTTATGCGAGGGGATGCATCGGAGTTAGAAGGAACCGTGGTAACCGCTTTCGGTGACATACAAAAAAAAGAAAGCGTAGTAGCATCTATTCAAACCATTAGACCGAGCGAATTAAAAATTCCTTCCAGTAATTTATCTACTGCATTAGCAGGGCGTATTGCGGGGTTAATCTCATACCAAAGGTCAGGTGAGCCTGGTGCAGATGGTGCGGATTTCTTTATAAGAGGGGTCACATCATTTGGTTATGCAGCAGGTCCACTTATTTTAATTGATGGTGTTGAATCTCCAGTTAGCGAATTAAATTCTTTACAACCAGATGATATAGATACCTTTTCTATTATGAAAGATGCTGCCGCAACTGCCGTATACGGGGCCAGAGGAGGAAATGGAGTTATTAACGTTACAACAAAAACTGGTGTAGAAGGCAAATTAAAAATTAATATCCGGCATGAGCAATCTTTTAGTAGTGCTACGGATCAAATTAATTTAGCTAACCCTATTACCTATATGAAGCTGCATAACGAAGCTTCTTTAGCTCGAGATCCTTTTGGTGGAAGGTTTTATAGCCTTGAAAAGATTGAACAAACGGAAAAAGGAGCGAACCCTTTTGTATATCCTGCGACTGACTGGTACAATTTATTATTTAAGGACAATGTGAGAAACTCGCGAACTAACTTCAATCTTAGTGGTGGTTCACCTAAAGTCACCTATTATTTGGCAGCAACTTTTAATGAAGATAATGGAAATATAAAAGTTCCCAATGAGAATGATTTTAATAACAATATTAATGTAAAAACATTTGTATTACGATCTAATGTGGGCTTACAATTAACTAAAACTACAAAAGCAACTATAAGATTTACAGGCCAATTTAGGGATTATAATGGACCTTTAGTTAGTGGTAGCGATGTGTATGGAAGTGTTTTGCGTGCTGATCCAGTAGCCTTTGTTCCTTTTTTTAACTCAAATGCCCTAACATCTCCGCGAAACCATATTTTGTTTGGAAATGATCCGGCGGAAAATTTTGTAAATCCTTATGCAGAAACGGTGAAGGGGTTTAGAGAGTCTACCGATACCCAAATGAAAACCCAGGTTGTGATTAACCAGGATTTTAATTTTGTTACCGAAGGACTCACAGGTAGATTTTTGTTTTCTACGGATAGGGCATCCACTTTTAATGCGGAAAGACAATACAATCCTTTCTATTATAATGTAGCTCCAGGATCATACAATCCTACTGATGATACATTCTTTTTATTACCCATTAATGCTGAACAAGGAACTGAATTTTTAGATTTTAGCACCGACCCTGAAAAAAGAACCATCAGTGCCTCAAATTACTTTGAGATGGTTATGAATTACAATAAAAAGTATGGTGAAAGGCATAGCCTTGCAGGTATGTTAGTCGCCACAAGAAGAAACTCACAAAAACCTGGTAACACTTTATCTACTTCCTTACCTTCTAGAAATTCAGGATACGCAGGACGGTTTTCGTATGGACTTAATAGTAAATACTTCACGGAATTAAGTTTTGGAATAAATGGTAGTGAAAGATTTGCTAAAAATCACCGATGGGGATTCTTTCCTTCTGGTGGTTTTGGGTATATGATATCCAAAGAAAAGTTTTGGGAAAGTTCCCCCTTACTTCATAAAGTTATTACTTCAATGAAGTTAAGAGCAACCTACGGTTTGTCTGGAACAGATGCAATCGATGACGGATCAGATCGTTTCTTTTATTTGTCTGATATCAATTTGATAGATAACAATAGGGGATATGCTTTTGGAGAATTTGGAGATGTTTTTAGCCCAGGTGTTAGCACTAATAGGAATCCAAATAATTTAATAACCTGGGAGACTTCTAAAAAATTAAATTTGGGTATAGAGGCAACGGTTTTTGATAAATTTAACGTGATTGCTGAATATTTTACAGAGAGACGAGATAATATTCTACAGGCAAGATCTACAGTTCCAGTAACCCTGGGATTACAAAACACTCCAATTGCAAACGTAGGTAAGGCAAAAGGTTCTGGAGTAGATTTGTCACTTGACTATAACAACAGTTGGCATAATGGATTGTGGTTGAGTTTACGAGGTAATTTTACGTATGCAAGAACAAAATTTGCATTTTATGAAGATGTAGATAGGTCAGAAACACCTTGGTTAAACCGAACGGGACTTTCAACTTCGCAAACATTAGGGTATGTTGCTGAGCGTTTATTTATTGATCAGGCTGATGTAGATAACAGTCCAATACAAAATTTTAGTACTTATGGACCTGGAGATATTAAATATCGTGATATCAATAATGATGGTGTAATTGGTTTTGATGATCAAGTACCAATCGGGAATCCAACAAGGCCAGAAATTATTTATGGATTTGGATTCAGTGCAGGATATAAGGGGTTTGATATTTCTGCCTTTTTCCAAGGATTAGCAAATGAAAGCTTCTTTATTAATACCTCAATGATTCAACCATTTATACGAAATCAAGGCGGTAAGAATGCATTACTACAGGTAATTGCTGATGACCATTGGTCCGAAAGTAATCCCGATCCAAAAGCATTTTGGCCTCGATTAACAGACCAGTCCTTAGAAAATAATGAGATAACAAGTACGTGGTGGATGCGTGATGGCTCATTTTTACGATTAAAAACCTTAGAAATTGGGTACAATTTTCCTGAAAAAATAACCGAAAAGTTAGGCTTAGGTAGTGCACGGTTTTATGCCACAGGTGTCAATTTATTAACCTTGAGCAAATTCAAATTATGGGATCCTGAATTGGCTGGTAATGGTTTTGGATACCCCATTCAAAAAGTATTCAATCTAGGCTTAAAAGTTGGATTATAGCGATTGGAAATTACATTCTGTTTTTATCCTTACGGGGATAGTATACAATGTAATTATCAGGACACCATTGAAATATAAAATAGAAACAATGAAAAACAGAAACAAATGAAAAAGTATATTATAATAGCGTTCATTACACTAATTTCATTTAGTTGTAGTGATTATTTAGATGTTATTCCAGATAACATAGCAACATTAGATCTTGCCTTTCAAGACAGAACTACTACGCTAAGGTATTTAGCAACATGTTACAGTTACATGCCTAGTTTTCAAAATATTCGAAACAATCCAGCGCAGAGTGGAAGTGATGAGTTTTATATTGATCCCAATTCATTTTATGGTAACGAGGCTAATAGGAGAGGAGTATTGATGCGAAACGGCCTTCAAACTGCAGAGGATCCTTATTTTGATCAATGGAATAGTATGTACGATGCCATTAGAGATTGTAATACATTTCTAGAGAGAGCACCTGGTGTTTCTGCCGATCTTCCGGATTTTGAAAAAAGACAATGGATCGCCGAGGTTAAATTTCTAAAAGCCTTTTATCACTTTCAATTAATGAAACTTTATGGGGCAGTTCCTACCGTTAAAGAAAATCTAAGTGTTGAAGCAGGGATAGAGCAAACGCGTATTAGTCGTGAACCATTTGACAGCTCTGTGGAGTACTTGGTAGGACTTTTGGATGAGGCAATTGAGGACTTACCAGCAGAGATTATTAATCTTAGTATTGAAGCGGGTCACATTACAAAAGTTATTGCCGCAACGGTAAAGGCAGAAATGTTGATAACCGCTGCCAGTCCATTATATAATGGGAATTCGGATATCAATTTCTTAAAGAACAATGATGGAACTGCTTTGTACAGCGATAGTTTCGATCAAAACAAGTGGAGCGTTGCTGCCACAGCAAGTAAACAGGCATTAGACCTAGCCTTGAGTGCCGGACATTCTTTTTATGAGATAACACAATATCCTAATATTTCAGATTCCACACGAATTGTTTTGAACCGGAAACAATGTGTAATGGAACAATGGAATTCGGAAATCATTTTTGCAACAAATCGGTATAACACCGCAAATGTTGAAACTGTGACTCCTTATTTTTCGCAATCCCAACATACTTGGGCTCCATATAATACGTATATAGCTCCATCTTTTGAAACTACCAATTTCTTTTATTCGAGCAATGGTGTGCCTATTGATGAAGATAATAGCTATCCGTATGAGCAACGCCATAATGTTGTTCTTGTTCCTCAGGAAGAAAAATTTTATGCATTACCAAATTATGAAACCATGCAGATAAATCTTTCTAGAGAACCTCGATATTATTCCAATTTGGCTTTTGACGGAAGCAGATGGTTTGGAAACGGAAAAACCAAAGATATAAACGAGGGGGCCAATGCCAATGATGAGAGTTATGTATTTAAAATGAAAGAAGGCCAAGAACAAGGAAAAAATGGAAATTTACGTTTTTCTCCAACGGGTTTATACTGTAGAAAACTTGTTCATATAAATTCAGTTTATTCCAGTTCATCTCAAAGCAGGACAGAACGTAATGCTACTTTTGCTATTTACCGCTTGGCTGAACTTTACTTGTTTTACGCGGAAGCGTTAAATGAAAGCTTGGAAGCTCCTAATCAGGAAGTTTATAATGCTATTGATGCCGTTCGTCAAGTGGCAGGACTTAAGGGTGTTGTAGAGAGTTGGACTAATTTTAGTAAGTTCCCTGATAAGGTAACTAATAAAGAAGGTATGCGCGACATTATACGACATGAACGAACTGCAGAATTTGCCTTTGAAGGAAAACGTTATTTTGACATTAGGAGATGGAAAACAGCGAGTGAGCCTATGAATAAACCTATCCAAGGTTTAAATGTAACAAGTGATATTACAAGCGAATTTAATCAGATCATTGCTATTGAACAACAAAAGTTTTTTGGACGTGATTATTTTTTGCCGATCGAAGTTTTAAATTTAAGAACCAACAAAAATTTAGTTCAGAACCCAATGTGGTAAATAATTGATGATATGAAAAATACAGTATTTTATTTAATAGTTATCATGGCTTTATTTAGTATGTCATGCGAAGAAGATGATAATCGTGGACAATTCGCGGTTGATCATAAAGCTCCTGGTCTGGTATCGGAAATTAAGGTAGAAAATGAAAAGGGTTTTAGTGTTCTAACATACACAAATCCTTTGGATGAAGACCTCCTTTATGTAGAAGCTAAATACATTAATTCTCTCGGAAATGAAGCCATTGTAAGAGCTTCGGCATTTACAAATACCATGAAGCTAAATGGATTTTTACGATCAGCAAAAGTGCCGGTAGATGTGATTGCTGTCGATAAAAGTTTGAATGCATCAAAAGCTACTCAAATTGAAATAGAACCTTTAGATAATACCATGTTTGATGTTTTTGAGTCATTAAACTTTCAGGCTGCTTTTGGTGGAATAAAATTGTTTTGGATGAATGAAGCAGAACAAGAATTGGTTATAGATTTTTTAATATATAATCAAGAAAGCAACACATTTAGTGATTACGAGAGTATTTTTACTACTGCCGTTAGTGTCAATCAAACCGTACGTGGACTAGAAGCAGTCGAAAATGAGTTTGGTGTTGTTATTCGCGATGAATATGGCCAACGAACAGATACTTTAAAATTCAAGGCATCACCATTTTTTGAAGAGCAAATAGATCCTGTGGCATTTAGAGAATTGCCCCATAATCCTGATTTTAATACAATCTCTTTCACAACGGGGTTTGCTTCAATGTTTAATGGAGCAGTAGGAAAAGATAGCTATAGTATTTTCGGTAGTGGCATTGATAGAGTTTATTTTACAATGGATTTGGGAGAAAAAATAAAGCTTAGTCGTTTTAAAATGGGAATTCGGTTTGATTTTGTTTATGCGCACAGCCAACCAAGACATATTCTATTGTTAGGAACTAACGATGCGGCAATAGCGAATGATCCACTTAGTGTTGATTCCGAATGGAATGCGATAGGTGAATGGTATGACGAAAAGCCTTCCGGAAATCCTGCAAATATTGCCCCAACCGAGGAAGACCAAACAGCGTTTGACAAAGGAATTGATTTTGAAATTGATATTAACGCCAGTTCATATCAATATTTACGATTTGTTACCCTGGAAAGTTGGGGCCAAACTGACCGTATGTGGTTGGGTGAATTGACATTTTGGGGAGAACGAAACTAATTAAAATAAAATTAAAATGAAGAAACTAAAATATATATATGGCCTTGCCATTTTGCTATTAATAGTAATGACATCATGTAATCAAGATATGAATGAACTCCATTACGAATGGTTAAAGGATGGCGAAATCAATTACATCGGCAAAATTGATTCTTTGAGTGCTTTTGGAGGCAATAAGCGAATAGAATTTCAATGTTATTTAAGCGATCCACGCGCTACATCGTTACGGATAATCTGGAATGAATTAGGTGTTGATAAGCAAGTAACCGTACCGGTTCAACAGCATGAAGCTGCTGAAATGTTTAGTTTTGTTATTGGAGAAAATGAAGAAATAACAGAAGGGGAATATACATTTGCTTTCATTTCTATTGATGATCTAGGGACAAAATCAATTTCGTTTAATAGTTTAGGTAAGGTTTATGGACCAAAATATCAACAAACTTTAAACAACAGACTTGTAACAAGTTTTGAATTGGCTGATGGTGGAATTTATTTGCAACTTAGCTCGGCTTTAAATGAGGACGATAAAGGTATAGAGTTAATGTACAATAATGGTTCCGAAAACCTAGTTCTAACCTTTACAGCAGAAGAACTGAAGGATAGAATATTTTTAGATAATCCAGATTTTAATACATCAATTACCTATGCCACAATATATCAACCAAATAATAGTATTGATGTTTTTAAAACAGAAACTGTAACACCACCAATAGAAAAGTTAGTAAATATTGCATTGGGTAAGCCAGTTACTTCAGATAGTAATTTAAATGATTCTTTTATTCCAGAAAATGCCGTTGATGGAATTATAGGCGATAATGCGTCACGATGGATTAATGATCGTGTCGTTGGTAATCATTGGATAGAAGTAGATTTCGAAGGCACTTTTGATATAGAAAAAGTAGTTGTATATGACGATTCACCAATTAGTGATTTTATTTTACAAATTGAAGTGGGTGGTATTTGGCAAGATCTAGAGAATATATCGGCTAACAATCAAAAAGTTTTTACGGGCATATATGACGGGGTGAGCGCAAGTAAAATACGTTATACATTTGAAACATATGATACAGATCCCAGTGAGATTATTAGGATGTTTGAACTTGAAGTTTTTTCAACTGTTAAAATTCAATAA
Source organism: Cellulophaga sp. F20128 (assembly GCF_023015805.1). Lineage (GTDB taxonomy): Bacteria > Bacteroidota > Bacteroidia > Flavobacteriales > Flavobacteriaceae > Cellulophaga. Next base: position 14,695 of record NZ_JALKBA010000017.1, on the reverse strand, counting down.
AGAGACATAAATTAATTGTAGTAAAAGGTAAGAAGGTCGCTTGAAAATTATTTTCAGGCGATTTTCTTTTAAACAGAATTATTTCAACTATTTATTTAAAAACTTATCCAAGGATATCTCTTATTATTGAAATTAGTTCTATTTTGTTTTTTGTTTTGGAACGAAATTTTATTTTTAGATTTTTATGTTTATCCATACATAGGTATATTTAGCAAAAATTATGTTATCTAACATTTGCCAAATCTATGCTATTTCGTTGCAGTTTTTTTTTAATCGCTTTTTTATTTACTTCCTGTAGTTCTCCAAAGGAATCAGATATTATTTTTGAAGATTTTGAAAAAGCCAACTTCGATAATTGGGAAATACAGGGCGTTACTTTCTATAAACCTTCACAATTGGACTCAATTGATGAGAACATAAAAAATGTGCAGGGAAAATATTTTGCCTTTTCAAATTTTATAGGGTCAGGGAAAAGCTATAATCAGGGAAAACTTGTATCAAGAAGCTTTGTAATTAAAAGAGATTTTATACATTTATTGATTGCTGGAGGACATCACGAAACAAGGGAATGTGTAAATCTAATTGTAAATAATAAAGTAGTTCGGGTTGCGACCGGCTCAAATGATAATGTATTAAGGAAGATATCCTGGGATGTAAGTGATATGCAAGGTCAAAATGCTGTTTTGGAAATTGTAGATGCAATGGCTACAGAGTACGAGCGAAATTCCTTAGCTTATATTATTGTCGATAATATACTATTTAGTGATTATAATTTTACCAAGGAAGAGGTATTTGAAAATTTCGAAAGTGGTACCTATAATAATTGGAAAGTTGAAGGGGATGCCTTTGAGGTTCCACGTGATAGAACTAATATTTACTATCCCATAACGGCAAATGGTTTTAAAGGAAAATATTTTGCTTTTTCGTTTGGGGAGACACATGATACGAAACAAGGGAAACTTACTTCAAGTCCTTTTAAAATTAAATATGACCGTATTAAGTTTTTAATCGGGGGAGGTAATCACCAAGAAAAGACTTGTGTTAACTTAATTGTTAACGATTCCGTAGTTTTTTCTGAAGTAGGGCAGAATGATGGACAGATGAGGTGGCACCATTGGAATGTAGACCCTTTTGTGGGGAGTATTGCTAAAATTGAGATTGTAGATCATCATTCCGGAGATTGGGGGCACGTTATGGTGGATGATATAATTTTTTACAATAAACCGATCGATTTTAGGTTACTTTATTATTTAGGAATTGGTGTTTTCTTCCTTGGTGTAATCTTTTATTTAAATAAAAGATCAAAATTTAAATGGAAGTCCAACTCCAAATTTAATGGAAGTGAAGAAGAACTAGAAAAATTTAATACACTAAAGGAGTATATTGAGAATTCTAAAATCTACATAGAACAAAATCTATCAATACATGAAATTGTAAAGAACTCTGGAATAAGCGAAGTAGACATCAATCTTCTATTTGAAAATGTAGGCAACACATCCTTAAGCAACTACATAAACTTTTTAAGGGTAGAAGAATTTAAACGGCAACTGAAAGACCCAGCAAATGCTGCTTATACAATGATGTACCTTGCAGAAAAAAGTGGTTTTAATTCAAAAACTTCATTTTATAGGGTATTTAAATCAGTAACCAAGCGTACACCTTCTGAATATAAGAAGAGCCTTCATCAGAATCATTGATCTTGAAGTTTTTTATATACCTATATCACTAAATACTTAAATTTTTACTGGATACTTCATTGATTGCCATCTGAGCATTTTTATAACAATCGAAATTAATCTATTCCCTATTTTAGGAATTAGTTGCTTCCTTAGTTAAACAAGCTACACCTTCATTTTCCAGATTTTTAGGCATTATGCAACATATTATCCATGCTTGTTTTTGGAAAAAGTGGGGTTATTATTGAAATATTCCGCTATTTGTTTAAAAATATAAACTCTTTAAAAGTCCCTTATTTAGAGGTTTGGGACGTCCCAATGTCATTATGGGATACAATATGCGCTCAAAATCGGCTAATTTTTAAATTCTAAACCTAATTTAGGGCAATCAAAACCGTAAGGTTTAAACTAAGGAAGTAATAAGCTAAGAATTAATAGTTATGAAAATAAATAGGCAGTGTAGAACTAAAAGTAAATTAATTGAAAACGATAAAGTTGGAACGGATCAGTTGTCTACTATTATTAAAGGAGTTTTGAATACAAATTTTTTGATATTAACTTTTCTTATTTTAGGAAATTTTAGTTGTTCTGCCCAACGGAACTCTGTGGCAGTCTCACTTTTTGATGGTACAACATTAACGGGCTGGGAAACAGTAAAAAAGCAGAACGCATCACTTTGGAAAGTAACCGATAGTACATTGATAGGAGGTGATGGAACAATTAAAATTCCTGAAAATACGTATTTGTATACAACACAACAATTCCAAGATTTTGAATTTCGTTTTCTATTTAAACTAACAGGTGATCATAGCACTGGTCTTATCAATAGTGGTGTGCAGTACCGTTCTATTATAAAGGATAATCATATAATTGGGTATCAGGCCGACATTGGTAAGGGGTATTGGGGAGATATTTATGATGAGCACCGACGAGGTAAGCTGGTTAGTGGTGACCTCAGTACACTAAAGCATATCCTAAACGAAGATGGGTGGAATAGTTATATTATTCGCTGTGTTGGAAACAAACATGAACTCTATATCAATGGTGTAAAAACAGTTGAATATTTAGAAAAAGACAGTTTTATTCCTTCAAAAGGGGTAATAGGAATTCAATTGCACAGTGGTGGAAATGCAAAGATTGAATTTAAACATATAACTATAACTGAGCTGTAGAAAAGCACAATCATTAATATTTAAGGAAAACACATGAAAATTAAAAGAATCATACTTTTATATGGCTTTGCTATGGCCTTAACTAGCCTAGGCTGCAAACAAAAAACACCTGTTTCTGAAGGCGAAGACCCTAGTGGTACTGAAGCTATAGACTACAATAGAAAAACCCAATCTGCCAGAACAGAAATCTATTCTCCAGAAGAGGAATTGGCTGGTTTTCAAGTACCCGATGGCTTTGTTGTAGAATTGGTAGCGAGTGAAAGAGAAGGTGTTGTGAACCCTATTAATATGGCTTTTGATGATGCTGGTCAGTTATGGACACAAACTGCAGAAATGTATCCCTTAGATCCGGTAACCAATATAGGCTGGCAAGATTTGTTGCGATTAATGGATGACCCTGCAGCCCAAGAGAAGGATCCTAATTTCAAAAGAATTTTAGATCTTTATCGGGGTAAGACAAAAGGGAAGGACAAGATATTAGTGCTTTCTGGATTATATGGTAAAAACAAAGCTTCAGCAAAAATTTGGGCAGACGGTCTAGCTATTCCTCAAAGTATACTACCTTATAAAAATGGGAGTTATGTTGCTCAAGGTTCAGAATTGTTTTTCTTAGAAGATACGGACAATGATGGAAAGGCAGACAAACGTACGCCTTTGTTTACTGGGTTTGGTATTACAGATACGCATACTATGGCACATGTATTGGTTCGTGGTCCTGGGGATTGGATTCATTTTAGCCAGGGTGCTCTAAACAAAGGAGAGGTTAGCTCCTTGGTTAGTGATGCAAAAATTCGGTTAGACTTCAGTAAAATTGCTCGGTTTTCCTTAGATGCAAAAAAGATAGAATTGGTGAGTTCAGGGCTCAATAATATTTGGGGATTTAAGCTCAGAGGCAATGGGCAGTGGTATGGGATGGAGGCCAATGACATTGGTTATTCTGTAGCGCCTATGGAGATAGGATCAGGTTTTCCAGGGATTGGGAACGATCGACTTAGGCCTTACCAGCCATGGATGCCTGAATTGCATAAATTTCGAGTTGGTGGGACTGGAATTTCAGGTGTCGCTTTTGCAGATGACTTAAATGGGTCATTTCCTGAAGAGTGGAAAGATGTAGCTTTTATAGCAAATCCTATTACGAGCGCTATTAATGCCGTTAAAATTGTCCGCAACAAGGATGGATCTGTTTCTTCAGAACATTTGCCGGATTTTTTAACCTCCAAAGATGATTGGTTTAGACCAGTCAATATGGAGTTTGGTCCTGATGGATGTTTATATATTGCGGATTGGTACAATAAAATTGTTTCTCATAATGAGGTAGCAACTACCCATCCTGATCGAGATAAATCGCATGGTCGTATTTGGAGGATTCGACATAAATCTCAAAAAAAGCGGGAAATTCCCAATTTTTATGAAGTTAAGACCAATGAATTAGTTGATTATTTAAAGTCGCCTTCTATTTGGGCAAAACGTGCGGCGTGGCACCAGATCAGCGACCGGCCTATAGAAGAAACTTGTAATTTGTCCAAAGATTTAATACTTCTCGTATCGGATACAAATCAAGATGAAATTACACGCATCTTGGCGCTATGGTCTTTGGAAGGGATAAAGCATTATGATGCTAAGGTAATGAGAGCCTTATTGGCAACCCAATCTGATAATCTTAGACGTGAGGCTGTTCGCTCTTTACAATCCTTTTCTTTAAGTGCCGATTTACTTGCTAATTTATTGCAAGGACCGTCAAAAGACAATAATCCTATGGTAAGATCACAAGTTTTGAGGACCTTGGATGCGGTTCATACGGCAAGTGCCGAAACCATAGGGCTTTTGGTAGCAGCTTGTAATCCACCTCTTGACGGGAATAGTATGGGAGGAGCATACGAACGTAATTTTGAGAGATATTTAGCAAGGAAAGCCCTAGAGAACTACCCAAAAGAACTGTTGCGTTTTATCAAATCAGCGAAATCCTCACAATACAATACTTCTAATTTAATTTGGGCCAGTCAGGCATTGCCAAAAGAAGAACGAGAACAAGTCTTTGTTGACCTTTGGAAAAAATCAGATCAAAAGGATTTGGATGAGCCTACCTTTATAATTGTTGCCGGAATGTTGGAGAATAGAAAAGTGCTAAACGTTGTTCTTCCAGTTTTAGAAAATGAAGCTGAAGCACAAAAACATGTTACGCTTACTCTAAAAAATATAGCGAAGGTACAATCTGAAGCGCTGACCCTATCATTAATTAAACCGATAAAGCACTTGTTGAAAAGTACAGATAGAACACAACAGAACCTAGGGTTAGAAGCAGTGGGTAAATTAAACATTCACGCTCTAAGAAATGCCGTAATACCATTTGTAGATAAAGGGTTTTCTTCTGAAACTATTAAGCTTGCAATGTTCGCTCTAAAAGGGCAACCCATAGAAAATAAGGCTGTTTTTGAGCGGATAGCCAAAATGGAAACTTTGGAACTGGAGTTGCGGGCCTCTGCAACACAAACCCTGGCTAAGGCAGATATCCAATCCGCAGAAAATAATATAAGTGGTTGGGCACCTAATTTAGAGGAGTCTGAAAAAAGTAAGGTCATTAAGGTATTGTCCAATTCTGAAGAGGGAAGTACGCTTTTAAAACAACTTGTGGGAAAGGGGACATTGACAACCGAAGAATTTGACCTGTCGAGTGCAGAAAAAGTATTTCAGGCTAACAAACAAGACGAAAGGGGGATTACCATATTAGATCAAGTTAAAGAAAGAATTGAGGCGGAAAAGATAGCTTTTGAATCCAAATTAGGTCGTTTTATGGCTATTGCAGAGAAAAACGAAGGAAACCCTGCAAATGGTGAGAAGCTGTTCCAAGTATGTTTATTATGCCATACTGTGGGGGATAAAGGATTTGATTATGCGCCAGCTTTAGACGGATCTGCTTTACGAGAAAACGAAGCGCTTTTAACGGCTATTCTAAATCCAGATGCAGCCGTAGAAAGTAGCTATGCTGTTTACAGAGTGACTAAGAAAGATGGTGCAACTGTAGATGGTTATATGGTTAAAAAGGATGAAAGAGGAACAACTGTAGGATTTATGGGGGGCAGTAGTCAATTTATCCAAGCTTCAGAAATTGCATTTGAAGGATTTTTGGGAGGACGCTCCTTTATGCCCAAAGGCTTGATTGAAAATTATTCAGAAGAACAAGTTTCTGACTTATTGTCTTATATTAAAACATTAAAGTAATCTGGAAATTTAATTTATGAATTTTATAAAAAAGTATAGCGCAATACTTTGTTTTTCTATGCTTCCGTTATGCACTATTTTTTCCCAGTTGCAAAAGAAACCTTTAACGGAAGTAAATTTTGAAAAAGTACAACTCTTAGATTCCTATGTTTCTGAAGGTGTTTCAATTGGTGATATTGATTTGGATGGCCACTTGGATATTGTTGCTGGTCCTTTATGGTGGAAAGGGCCTAATTTTAAGGAAAAATATGCCTATGACACCGTAAAATATTTTCCAATTATAGGTCCAGGTTTAGAGGGATACTCAACAATTTTTTTCACGTTTACAGGACATATAGATAATAACCGTTGGACTGATATCTTACAGGTAGGGCTTCCGGGGGAGGATAGCAAATGGATCAAAGACCCTGGGAAGTCCTCCTATGCGTTTATTGAGGGTGTTCCTAAAACTAAATATTTACCTGCACTTAGTAAGGTAGGGCATGAATCTCCAGTATTTGTCAATATTATTGGGGATGAAAATAATGAACTTTTAGCCTTTAGTGATGGAAGACTTGTGATAGGAGTCCCTTCTAAAAAAGTAAAGGAAGAATGGAAAGTACTTGCAATTAGTGAAGTAGACCCAAGTCGTTTTCCGGTGTATTCTCATGGCTTAGGAGTAGGAGATATTAATGGAGATGGCTTGCTCGATATAATTGAAAGAAGGGGATGGTGGGAGCAACCTATCAATTGGGATGAATCTGCACTTTGGAATTTTCATTCGTATCCTTTTTCACCAGGAAAAGGAGGGGCTCAAATGTTTGCCTTTGATATTGATGGTGATGGTGATAATGACGTGGTTACAGCAATGGATGGTCACGGTTATGGATTTTCTTGGTTTGAACAAATAAGAGATCAGGGTGAAATTGTGTTTAAGGAGCATAAAGTGATGACTCATAAAAAAGAGGATAACCCTTATGGCGTTTCTTTTAGCCAGTTGCACGCCTTAACCATTGCCGATATTGATAATGATGGAATTCAAGATATAGTAACCGGAAAATGCTATTACGCACACAATGGTCGAGACCCAGGTGCGGAAGAGCCAGCAGTTTTGTATTGGTTTAAAACCCATAGGTGGGGAAATGGAATTGTAGAATTAATTCCATATCAGATTGATGATGATTCTGGTGTAGGAAGGCAGATTGCAACCCATGACCTTAATGGAGATGGGAAAATTGATATTGTCAGTTCCAACAAAAAAGGGGTGTTTGTCTTTATCCAGAAGTAAGATAAGAATGAAAATTATTTAAACAATTAAAAAATAGAAGTATGACCAGACATTACGGAATGTTTCAGTTTAAAAAAGAGGTTAGTAAAACGGACATAGATAAATGCTTTACCACGATGAATGCTATGGTAGGAAAAATACCAGGATTATTAGATATGGAGTATGGCCCATATGATAGTACAGAAGGGTTAAACGATGGTTACACCCATGGTTTTATTATGACTTTTGATAGTCCGGAATCTCGAGAAGCCTATTTGCCTCATCCTATTCATGAAAAGGTGAAGGAATTGGTAATCCCCAAATTGGAACGCGCTGTTGTTTTTGATTTTAATGTTTAAAGAAAAATGAAAAGGAAGCGCAATGAAAGATAAAAAAATAGTGATACTCGGTTGTTTTGATACTAAAGGAGAAGATTTTACGTATCTCCTCAACTGTCTTAACGTGCATTATCAGCCAATACTCACTATTAATGTGGGGGTTATGGAAACTTCAGTTGATTTCTATATTGATGTTGATAATGAAACGGTGGCTGCCGCTTCCGGGACAAGTATAGAGGCCATTCGGGCTTCTAATGATCGCGGTAAGGCGGTAGAACTTATGGGTAGGGGAGCTGCCGTCATTCTTGCAGATCTTGTTGCTAAAGAACAAATTAAAGGTGTTGTTGGTATGGGCGGTGGTGGCGGTACCTATATCATTCTGGAAGCAATGCAAGCGGTGCCATTAGGTATACCTAAGTTATGCTTGTCTACGGTTGTTGCTAAAGACCTTTCCAGACAGATAGGTGTCAAGGATATTACTATGATGTCTTCAGTTGTGGATGTGGCTGGTCTAAATAAAATCAGTAGGTTATTGATACGACAGGCTGCGGCAGCAATAAGTGGGATGTCACAAGTAATTGCAGATAAATCAACATCAACCAAAAAGAACATTGCAATTTCTATGTTTGGGAATACCACTAAATGCGTAGATAAATGCACGGAACTGTTAAAGGAAAAAAAATATGAAGTTATGGCTTTTCACGCAACAGGAGTAGGTGGTACTACGATGGAAGCCTTAATAAGGGAAGGAGTTTTTGATGCTGTGCTTGATGTTACAACAACGGAACTAGCCGATGAACTTTGTGAGGGAATTTTGAGTGCTGGACCAAATCGGTTAACGGCAGCATCAGAAATGGGAATCCCACAAGTTGTGGTTCCGGGCTGCTTGGATATGGTGAATTTTGCACAAATAGATACTCTTCCTGAAAAGTATAAATTGAGAAAGCTTTATAGTTGGGCCCCAGACGTTACATTGATGCGGACCAATATTAATGAGAATAAAATTTTAGGCAAGCAGTTGGTAGATAAATTAAAAAAAAGTAAGGCTCCAGTAGAGATCCTTATTCCCCTAAAAGGAATATCGCAAATAGATAAGGAAGGCGATATTTTTTATGACCAAGAAGCTGATAATGCCTTGTTTCAATCCATCAGGGATAATGCTAAAGGTTATATGAAGGTTCTTGAAATGAATGCCCATATTAATGATGATGCCTTTGCCAAATTATTAGTAGATCGATTGTTAAAAATAGTAGAATAAATCAAAAGTAAATAAATCAAAAAAAGTAAAGATTATGCCAAATAAATGGACAGGAAAGGGTAACCCCTACACAAGAGAAGAAGTGAGACAACGCTTACAAAAAACCTTGGCCGAAAAAAAAGCTATTATAGGTGCTGGTGCAGGAACTGGTATAAGTGCTAAATTCATAGAAAAAGGAGGAGCTGATTTTTTAATTATTTACAATTCGGGTCGTTTTAGAATGTCTGGTCATGGTTCTACTGCCGGCTTAATGGCTTATGGTGATGCCAATGCTGTAGCGATGGAAATAGGGGAGTTTGAGGTATTGCCCGTGGTTGAAGAAATTCCTGTATTCTGCGGAGTTCATGGTTCTGATCCTAGAAGGAGAATGTGGCATTTTTTACAACAGGTTAAAGCAATGGGTTTCTCTGGGATTAATAATTTCCCCACACACTCTATTGTAGATGGGAGTTTTAGAGATATTCTTGAGGAAACTGGAATGGGTTTTAGCAAGGAAGTTGAAATGGTACGTTTGGCTACTAAAATGGATCTTTACTCATGTGTTTATGTGGCCACGCCCGAAGAAGCTGTTCAAATGGCTGAGGTTGGTGCCGATGCTATAATTGCACATGTTGGAACAACTGTAGGTGGTTCTATCGGTGTAGTAGGGGCAACTGTTGATATGGACTTTGCAATCAAAAGAACCCAGGAAATTATAGAAGCTGGTCGGAAAATTAATAAGGATATTATTTTCTTAGCACATGGAGGGCCAATTAATACGCCTGAAGATGTAAAGATCATCTTAGAAAATACAGATGCGCACGGGTTTGTAGGAGCCTCTTCCTTGGAACGCATGGCAGTAGAAACTTCCTTGACCGCCTTGACACAAAAGTTTAAAGCCTTGGAGCTTTAAGGAGAGATTGCAATTTTAAGCGAGGTATCCACATTACTAAATAAATATCAAACAAAATTAATTATGAAAAGAGTACCGACAAATGATGCTTCTAAGAAAAGAATACTTTTCTTAGGTTGCTTTATTGCTTTGTTAACAACAGCATTTGGTTTTATCACTAGGGTGTTTCTTGTAGATTCTTGGAGCGAATCCTTTGATCTTAATCCAGCTGAGGCAGGGAGGCTTATGGGGATCGGTATTTGGCCCTTTTTTGTAGCTATCATATTTTTCAGTCTTCTAATTGATAAAATTGGCTATAAAGTAGCTATGATATTTGCCTTTGTTAGTCATATAACATGGGGAGTAATGGGATACTTCGCTTATCAATATTTACAATATGGTGATATAGATACAGCCTATAATCTCTTGTATTGGGGAAGCTTAATTTTTGCATTGGGTAATGGTACTGTAGAGGCTTTCATTAATCCCGTTGTGGCTACCATGTTTAGTAAGGACAAGACCAAATGGTTAAACATATTACATGCTGCATGGCCTGGCGGATTGGTACTTGCAGGTATCATTTTAATAGGTATGGGCAATGTAGAATGGTGGATAAAGATTGTTATCACCGTGGTTCCGGCTATCCTTTATTATTTAATATTAATTCGGCAGAAGTTTCCGCCAAATGAAAGGGTTGCAGCCGGAGTGAGTTATAAAGAAATGTTACAGGAGTTTGGGGTAGGGGGAGCTTCATTGGTGGCATTTTTAGTTGTTTTGCAATTGAATGATTTTTTTGGACTTAAATCAGAAGATTACTTATTGCGTTATGGGTTCATAGCCATTGGTGTACTTATGGTAGCCGCCTTTGGATGGTATGTAAAGACTTTGGGACGCCCCATATTATTATTTCTATGCTTTATAATAATGCCTTTAGCGACAACCGAATTAGGTACCGATTCTTGGATTCAGTCTATTATGCATGGAATAGCGAGCAATAAAGGATTTGATGCAGGTTGGGTCTTGATTTATACCTCAGTCATTATGTTGGTACTCCGACTTTTTGCAGGTTCTATTTTACACAAAGTATCACCTCTTACCTTATTGGTTATAAGTTGTGTTCTAGCTATAGGTGGACTGTATTTTCTTTCGATATCAACAGGTTGGTACATTTTTGCTGCTGCAACCCTATATGGTCTAGGTAAGACATTTTTCTGGCCAACTACCTTAGGTGTTGTTGCAGAACAAACTCCTAGAGGGGGAGCACTTACTCTGAACGCAGTAAGCGGTATTGGTATGCTAACGGTGGGTATGTTGGGCGCACCTATAATTGGGGCATTTCAATCCAATTCACAGGTAGAACAACTCCAGAACTCTACTGAACTTGCTGAAGCAGCTCCTTCACTACTAGTATCGGATGGGAAGATAAATTTACCACTTAAAGATGAAACCATCTATTCCATAATCGATTTTCAAACGGTAGATACGCCACAACTTAAAGGGTTATTGGTGAGGTTGGAAAATTCTGATGAAATACATTCTATTATTACGGAGCTAAAGAATGTGGGAACCCAAAGGGCCCTGGCCAAGGTTATTATTTTTCCAGTAATTATGTTGGTTTGTTACCTTATTTTAATTTTCTACTTTAGAACAAAGGGCGGGTACAAACCCATAGTACTGAAAAAAAGCAAGATTTGATTCTTTGCTCTTGTATTTGATCTATTTTACTTCTCACTAAAATAAGAGCTAGGAATATTAACTTGGCTGATGAATTTAATAGATATAATCGCTGTGATATGTGGGGGGATTTATAATTCACCTATTTATTTTATTGAATTTGATAAAGGTGAGTGGAAGATTGGTTCATGCTTTCTATTGTTTTAAAGGAATTGTTATGACTTTATCGTTCAGTTTATTATTGAATATTTGAACATTTACACAAGATTTTGTATGTATTAATTGGTTTGTGTTTAAATTTTTATTCGCCCTAATATTGTTGGTAGCAAAGGTGATATTCCCAGTGCTTTTTGCAGAAAGAATCTGTTGACTACCCAAAAAGAATTGATTGTTGGTTATGGCAATATTGCTATGTACGGGTTCACCTTCTATGATTACTGAATTTTCAGGATGGATATTGAGTACAGGCCCACCACAATCGATAAATTTATTATTGCTGATAGTTACATCTTTTACATAACCAGATTCAAACCAACTATTAGCATCATCAGATATTAAAATAGCACTCATAGCTGTTTTAAAAAATTCATTGTTATCAATAACTATTTTACCTCTTGTTGTTGTAAGAATACCTCGTGTGGGTATGTGAACAATTTTGTTATTTTTAATAGTAACATTGGCTGTCCATGAACTATTTTCAATTACATCGTTTATCGCTATAGAGCGAGGGATGTTTTTTTCTAATTCCAATTCAACTTCTTTTTCATTGAGAATATTAATTTTGGAGATTACATTTTTTGAATAAGGTAATAAGGTTTTGGCTCTAATGAATTCAATACTATCACCGATAAAAAAAGCCTCAAATCCATATGTTTGTGGATGCATAAAACGGACTTTTATTTTATTGCTTGCAATAGAATCTGTAATACGGAGGTGGGTGCCATGCACATTTATAGCATCATCATTGGCCGCGGATAAATAGGAATTTAAAACTTGAATTTCACCTTTACATCCAGAGAAATGAAGAATATCTGCCCAAGCTGCACAAGTTCTTCCAGAACCCACTTTTGGAGCAACAACAAGGGAGTCAAAAGTAAGGTTTTCGGAAAACTGACTCACAATTCCCATACCATGCATAAAATGAATAGTGACATTTTTCCATAGTATATTTTTGCTTTTCTGCATAAATATTGAAGCATAATCACGAAAAGTATTTCGGTTCTGATAGACTAACCCTTTTGTAAATCCAGATTTTTTATCAAAATGGATACGTACTTTATTTGTTTCTAACTCACTAAAACGCATAGTGCTTACAGGAATATGCTTGCGGGATACCTGTTGGGTTTCAGGGTTAAACTCTTGCCAAAGGTCTTGAGCATTGTGTTTCCATCCTTCTCCGACCCAAACAAGAGTACTGTCTACTATCTCATAGTTTGAGTCCGTATGAATCTGAACGTCTGCAAATTTTTTTGCAACGTTTAAAACGAGTAACTCTGATACTGTTGGCCGTTTATAATCAAAACTAAGATCTTCTACACTGATGTTACTACAATTATTTAAAGATGTTTGAATTGTTTTTCCTCTAAAATTGATTTCGGCACCAACCCCTTTTAGCTTTACATTTTCAGAATTATACAAATAGAAAGCAACGGATTTAAGGGAATCAGGAGCGTCATTGGCATTGGAAATATGAAACTTGTTTTTGAAAAATTCTTTGGGGTAAAAATCATATTCTCCCTTGGCAAATTGAACAACTATAGGCGCCTCTGTTGTTCCTTTACCTATTAGATATAATGATTCTCTAAATGCCCCAGGAGCCAATATTTCAATGCTGTTTCCTTTGGTAAGGATTAATTGATTTACCCTTTTAAAAGTCTTCCAAGGAGATTCTTTCTCTGTTCCAATATTAGCATCACTGCCACTAACAGGATCAATATAATAGGTGCTTTGCTCTTTTGAAAGAGTACGTTCACTTTCATCAGGATAAATATTTCCTGAATCTATAGTGGTTGTAGCTGAATTACATCCGACGAGTATTAAAATTAAAAAAGGTGTAATTATACGCATCATAACGATATTTTTGAAAGGTATTATAGTTTTGTGACTGTAATTATAGTCATTTATATATTAACTTAATTTTGGTAGGGAAGGTTAGGGGTGATAACCCCTATGTTTAATGAATTAGCTCTACTGATTTCTTAAGTTTTTAAGACCTAGTTGCAATTGGATTACATCCTTGAAATTCAATATTTTGTGTAACAAAACCTATAAATTTCTGCATACTATTGGATTTGGATTCTTATTTTATTTATTTTCTTGTCCGTTGTAATTAACCCTTAAAAAGCCAACATAAAAACTAAAATTTGTGTTTTCATCGTTTTAAGTATTAGTTAAACCACAAGACTACTCGGTATTCTATTTAATCAAAGTTATATTCTAGAATAAAAACCTAGGTACAAATTATACTTATAAGTAAAATACAAGAATGAATTTAAAGATGAAATATTTTTATATATCAAACCTAATTCAATGGAGTTTATGCGATTGAAATTTAAAGAAAAGCGATCGTTGTTTGAAGATAGGAGGGTTTATATTTGTTAAATTGTTGCTTAAAGCGCACAACAAACTATTTATAAGTGCGTTAAAATTAAAACTCCAACTACCAACCTATGATTGTATATAGTGGTCATCATTTAAATGTCAAATTTGAAAAAGAAAATAACCTTTTTGTTAATTCTTGGAAAAAACCACCTGAAACTACCGAAATATTTAAAAGTGAATTATTAGAATACCGCAAGGCGCTAGAGAAAATTAACCCGACTCAAATTATATGGTTGCAACAAAATTTTACTTTTAAAATTGATGATGAAACAAAATTATGGGTAGAAATTAATATTTTAAAACCAAGGTTTGATGCTGGTTTTGTAACTGCTGATAAAGATGGTTTTCACCCGATTGCTTTTGTTGTTGGCCAGGATGTGCTTTCTCATATGGAAGTTATGGGTGTGTTTAATGAACCCTCTCCTAGTGTTTTTAATCCTAAACACTTTGCTAACGAGCAGGGAGCTAGAGATTGGTTGAACAAAGAGTTTTCTTTACCTTTAAAAAAAGCTAAAAAGACCGAACTTATTTATAAAGGATTGAATGATGAGGGTGATGCTATTATTGAATTTCGAAGCTCTCCTACTGATATTGAAAATACCATAAAATCTTTCAAAACAATACTTGAAGAAAATGATTT
>NZ_JALKBA010000016.1 GCF_023015805.1 Cellulophaga sp. F20128 | reverse complement strand
TACAGAAGGGGAGTCTCGGGTACGGATAATTGGAGTAGAATTGATTGCGGATGGTAAGCCTATTTATAGTAATTCAGAAGTTCGTTTTATTGAAAAAGAGGGTAGTTCGGCGGTATATCCCTTGGTATTAGCAAATGACGTTAGGGCAAACAATGGAGCCTCTATAAAAGTGACAATAGAAAGTAAGAATGAATCCCCAATGAAAGGGATAGTGGTGTTAATTCTTGAAAATTAAAGTAAAAATAATATTGGAATTTTAAGGTGATTTTTATAATTACGATATAGCTTACTAGTTTGTCGTAGAAATAAAGTAACAACTTTCCAAAGAATAGTCGCAATAATTGACAGGAGTAAATGAAACCTAATTATTTGGTAATACGTTATGGATTTCTTCCGAAAGGAAAAACAAATGAACACCAAATGAATAACCAATTAAAGAAATATAATTAACGACAGTTAAAACTAAAAGTTATGAAATTATTATCCCAACAACAAAAATCATTTTTCGAGGCAGAGGGTTATTTAGTCATTGATAATCTATTGAGTGAAGAGGAAGTAGTATTTTACAGTGACCTATATGAATCATTTTTGGACAATACAATTGATGTCTCAAAGTATAGGTCTGATTTATCTGGTTTAGAAGACTCAAAAAAAGAAAAAATCACACAGATTATGGTTCCTAGTAAGGTAGTTCCAGAATTATTAGAAAAAGGACTACATATGAAAACCTTAAAAATTGCACAAGAGTTGATGGGTGATGACATTGCATTAGATTTTGATATGCTCATCAATAAAGCACCAAATACGAATACCATAACACCATGGCATCAAGATGCTGCATATTGGATAGATATGCCAGATAAGCGTGCAGCAAGTTGTTGGGTGGCGATCGATAGATCCTATAAAGAAAATGGTTGTATGTGGTATACACCAAAGTCTCACTTAGCTGAATTGTTGCCACATGAGCAAACAGGAAACAAAGGAGCCCTTAAATGTGAAGGGACTGAGGAAAATTCTAGCTGTATAGAGTTACCTCCTGGTTCTTGTGTATTTCATCAAGGAGCAACTTTACATTACAGCAGAGGAAATTCTACAAATGACAATAGACGTGCTTTTATTACCAATTTTAGGCCAATGGCAATGATAGAATTAGAGCGTTCTAAAGGGGTTGATCACACAGGGGAGAGAATTGTTAATCCATAATCTTTAATGGCGCTATTACAACTAAAAAAATACAATTATATGCGAATTTATCAATTTAAAAATAATAAAAATTTTAATACTTTTTATGCTAAACACATAGTAATTGTCGTTTTGTTTAATGCTTTAAGTTTTTCAGGAAACTCTCAATCCGAAGTAAAATATAGCATTGCCGAATCTCCCTGGGAGGCGGAATTAGGCAATCATAGAGCTGTTATAGAAGTAGGGAAGAAATCAGAAGCTATAAAATTGGATTTTAAATGGAGACGTCACGATGAATCTCCAGAAAAACGACAATTTATTATAGTTAATTCCAAAACGGGAGATACCATAGAAAATATTCATCGATTAGAAGTAACAAAGGAAAAATGCAAATTGGTTTTTGGCCCTGCAGAGAAAGGAAGTTACTATTTTTATTACTTACCCTTTAAACCAGACTTAGAGTGGGGGTATTATAAGTATGGCTATCTAGACCGGGAGAAATTGCCAAAGAGTACTTGGCTTTCCAATAATAAACTAAATAATAGAAAAATCATTAACAGGTTGTCTGAAGCTATATGTCACGAAATTCAGGCAAGACGTGAGTTTGATTCATTTTATCCAATGGAAGTTACTGCTACTCAGGACGAGGTATATCAGTTTGCCAATAGTTTAAATGTTGATTATTTCGCCTTTACAGAGGACAGAAGGAATCCAATTAGAATGCGAGATAACTTACCATTGAAATGGATTAAAGACGGAGTAACGAATCAATTTGAAGGAACAGCAGAAAGAAACGAATACTACACATTTCAAATTGGTATTTATTCATCAAAAAAAGCGGTAGAAAATGTACGCCTTCAATTTGATGGTTTAGAATCAATTAATGGTGATATAATTTCTTCTAGTGCTTTTACCTGTTTTAATACAGAGGGAATAGATCCTTATGGTAAAACCTTTACGAAACGCGTGGATGTATCTCAGGGTAAGGTTCAACCATTATGGGTAGGAATTGATATCCCTAAAGATGTGAAATCTGGTATATATAAAGGTAAGATTATTATTAAAACTCTTGGAGCGTCTAATAAGGAAATAATGATAATATTACATATAACTGATTCTATGATAGCAAATAGGGGAGATGATGAACCATGGAGGCATTCAAGGTTACGATGGTTAAATTCTACTATAGGACTTGATGACGAGCCAACAAAGCCTTATACTCCAATTAAATCAAACAGCCTAGATAAGCTGAGTTTGTACGGAAAGGAATTATCCTTAAGTAAAAATGGTATGCCATCTTCTATTCAAGTTGGAAATACCGAAGTGCTTCATAATCCTATTCGATATGTTCTCGATAATGAGAAAATCACTGATTTTAGTTTAAAGGCAACTAGGAGTACATCGGGGAAGGAAATGAAAAGCTATATAGGCCATACTGAAAATTTTGAGATTCAAACAGAATCTGTTACTGAATTTGATGGGCATTTAAATTATAAAATAAAAATAAAAGCCAAAACCGAAATTACTCTAAATGACTTTAAATTAGAAATACCATTTCAATCTTCCATAGCGGAATATATGATGGGAATGGGACTTCCAGGAACTACTGTTCCTAAAATTCATTATTCTAAATGGGATGGACCTCAGGATAGTTTTTGGGTTGGAAATACATATGGCGGATTACATGTTGAATTAAGAGGTAGCACCTATCATGGTCCCTTATTAAACCTTTATAAGCCGTCCCCTCCCATAAGTTGGGACAATGAGGGTAAAGGCGGATTTTCAATAGAAAAAAAAGAGAAAGAAACTATTGCTACCGTATTTACAGGAGAACGAACATTTGTTAAGGGAGAGGAATTGCTTTTTGAAGTTTCTTTTTTAATTACTCCTGTAAGAATGATAGATAGTAAATCGCAATTTACTAACAGATATTACCATAATGGTTTGGCTCCTAAACCAAAGGAAGAAGAGATAATTGATGGAGTAAAAATTATTAATGTACATCATGCTAATAAATATAATCCATACATTAATTATCCATTTATTAATACAAAGGAAATGAGTGGTTTCGTCGACGAAATGCATGCCAAAGATTTGAAAGTAAAGATTTATTATACCATTCGGGAACTTACTAATCATGCTGTAGAAATCTGGGCATTAAGAAGTTTAAACAATGAAATTCTCGGTACAGGAAAAGGTGGTGGCTATCCATGGTTACAAGAACACTTGGTGTCTGATTATAATGTACAGTGGTATTCACCTTTAAAAGATGGTATTGATGCGTCAATAGTTAATGCACCTGGTGATTCAAGATGGTATAATTACTATTTAGAAGGGTTGTCTTGGTTAGTAAAAAATATTGATATAGATGGACTTTACTTAGATGACGTGTCATACGATAGAAGGATTCTAAAACGTATGCGAAAAATTCTTGACCGAGAAAAACCAGGAAGTATGATGGATCTGCATTCTAACACTGGTTTTTCAAAAGGTCCTGCTACTCAATACACGGAGTTTTTTCCTTATTTAGATAAACTCTGGTTTGGAGAAAGCTTTATTTATGATGAAATGCCGCCCGAAAACTGGTTGGTAGAAGTCTCTGGTATTCCGTTTGGACATATGGGAGATATGCTTCATGCAGGTGGAAACCCTTGGAGAGGTATGGTGTTTGGAATGACAGTCCGATATCCTTGGTTTACAGACGGTGTTACATGTGATCCCCGAGAAATATGGAAGGTTTGGGATAAATTCGGTATTGAAAATGCGGAAATGATAGGTTATTGGGATAGACAACCCATAGTAACAACTACAAATTCGGATGTTAAAGCTACGGCATATGTAAAAAAAGGAAAACTTTTGATTTCAGTGGCGAGCTGGGCGAAAAATACAGTAAAAATTAAATTGAATATTGATTGGGATTCCCTTAGCTTGGTTAAATCAAACGTAAAAATGAGTGCTCCAAGGATTGAAAAGTTTCAACCAGAAAAAATATTTTCAATAGATGAAGAAATTACCATAGAACCTACTAAGGGTTGGTTATTGATTGTCGAGTAAAGACATTTATCCATTTTAGTAGTTTTAGATTTTTCTAAAGCCAAATTTGAGGTAAAATATATTGGTGTAATTAAACAGGATTTGGACTCAGTCGATTACTTAATAGTTCATCCAAAAACTTGTGTTTAAAAATTAATAGTGAAGGTTTTAAATCTAACGTTAATAAAGAACAGAGGTTAATTTCATTTTTTGTAAGCAATTAAAAACTAAATTATGAATAAGTTGAAAATTTTATTAACACTTCTATTTTTAGGATTTATGGGGCAGCATATTTTTTCGCAAAAAGCAATTATACGGGAGGAAAACCTAAATATGAAAACGTATATGTTTGGAGATCCAGACCCAGTGGCAAACATAAATCGTATTTACCCTTATTTCCGTTTCGACAGTTATACTGAGAAACCTGAAGCGATGAATTGGAAAATGGTAGTATTGGAAAATGATTATATCAAAGTATATGTTTGCCCAGATATAGGTGGTAAAATATGGGGAGCAATTGAAAAATCTACGGGAAAGGAGTTTATGTATTTTAACCAGGTTGTAAAATTCAGGGATGTTGCTATGCGTGGGGCGTGGACTTCTGGTGGTTTGGAATACAATTTTGGGGATATAGGACATATTCCTACCTGTGCAACACCTGTGGACTATCGGTTAAAGGAGTATCCAGATGGTAGTGTTTCCTGTGTAGTGGGGGCTTTGGACCTTCCTTCAAGAACTAAATGGAACGTGGAAATAAAACTAGGCCCTGACAAGGCCTTTTTTGAAACTACTGCGACTTGGAGCAATACAAGGGAAGTACCGGTAACATATTACCATTGGATGAATGCTGCAGCGAAAGCCGATGGAGATCTAGAATTTATTTATCCTGGAAATAAAAGAATTGGTCATGGTGGTGAACTCGGAGAATGGCCAATAGATGAAAATAGACCTATTTCAAATTATAAAAATAATGATTTTGGTATTTATAAATCTTATCATATAATTGACAGTTACGCTGACTTTTTTGGCGGCTATTGGCATAATGATGATTTTGGTTTTGGCCATTACTCTAGTTATGAGGATAAGCCTGGAAAAAAAGTATGGATTTGGGGCTTGTCTGATCAAGGAATGATTTGGGAAGATTTGCTTACTGATGCCGATGGACAATATATAGAATATCAAGCAGGAAAACTTTTTAACCAAGCCGCTAACAGTAGTACTTTTACTCCATTTAAACATAGGGAGTTTATGCCCTATGATATTGATGTTTCAAAAGAATTTTGGTTCCCTCTTAAGGGGACAAAAGGAATGGTTGCCGCCAGTGATCAAGCCGTGTTGAATGTGATTAGAAAAGGTAATAAGGTAGAACTCAAATTAAGTGCATTACAACCTTTGGATACCTATTTGGTGATCAGAACAGACAAGAATCAACGTATTGAAAGGAAAATAACTCTAGCTACACTTGAACTTTTTGAAGAGGCCTTTGAAATTGATGAGGTGCAAAATTTTGAGGTTGTTCTTGGTAATAAGTTGTTGAACTATAATTCCGAAGAATCTTTATTGCTTTTGGAACGTCCGTATAAATCAGAACCAAATTTTAACTGGGAATCTGCTTACGGGCTTTATGTAAAAGGTCTAGAATTAGAAAAACAACGAAGATATACCGAAGCCCTTGAAATTTATATGAAAAGTTTTAATTCTGAATCCACATTTGTACCTACATTAAATAGATTGGCTTTAAGTTATTATCGAAAGGAAGAATGGTCAAAGGCATTGGAATTTTCTAAAAAAGCTTTAAGTGTTGATACCTATGACGGTTTGGCTAATTATATATACGGTTTGGTTAATAAGGCATTAAACAAGATTAATGATGCTAAAAGCGGATTTTCCATTGCAGCCCAATCCATTAATATGCGGACTGCATCCTATACTGAACTAGCAGTACTTTATTGGAATGAAGAAAAAGATGGAAAAGCCTTGGAATTTATAAGAAAGTCTTTGGCCTTTAATACCGATAATGTTTCTGCCTTGGAGCTAAAGACTCTGATATACAGAAAAAAAGGAAATGTAATGGGAGCTAAAGATATACTTTCAACAATATATGGATTAGATGCTACTAACCTATTCTATGTTTTTGAAAATTATTTTTCAGGGGAATTATCAAAACAGGAAGTTAAAGATAAGATTAATAATGAGCTTCCTGCCGAGTCGTATTTAGAAATAGCATTAAAATATAAAAGCTATGGACACCAAGAAGAAGCATTAGAAATTCTTAGGTTATCTCCGCAACACCCAATAGTTGCGTTACACATTGCTTCCTTAGATAAAACAGATAAAAATAAACTTTTAGATAAAGCACTGGCAATGAATGCAGAAATGGTATTCCCCCATAGGTTAGAAACGGGTATGGTGTTAAAGGAATTTTTAACATATAACAATCACTGGAAGTTAAAATATTATTTGGCACTACAACAATGGGGCAAGGGCAATATAGAAGAGGCGAGAAAGTTATTTATGCAATGTGGTAGTGATCCAGAATTTGTGCCATTTTATTTGGCAAAACTCAAATTATTCTCTGAAGATGTTAAGACGAAACTTAGTAGTCTAAAACGAGTAAGGCATTTGGATAAAGATAATTGGAGGGTACAATTGGCTTGGATCGAATACTATATAGAAACCAAACAATTTAAAGCAGCTAAAAAAATAACAAAGCAAGCCTTGATTAGATATCCTGAAAAGGCGGTTTTAGGTATGTACTATTCAAAAATACTTCTGGAATTAAAGGAATTCCAACACAGTCTTAATTTTTTAGAAAATTTTAATGTATTGCCATTTGAAGGTGCTACTGAAGGAAGAACAATGTACCATGAAACTTGCATCCGTTTATCTCTAAACGCTTTTAATTCCCAAGAGTATGATCAGGCAATTCATTACGCAGAGAAAGCAAAATTATGGCCAAAAAACCTGGGGGTAGGTAAGCATTATGACGTTGATGAACGGTTGGATAATTATCTTTTGGCCTTGGCATATGAGAACAAAGGAGAGCCGGATATAGCCAAAGATTATTATGAATTGATTATTGCACATAAGACGCCCGAATATTTAAATGAAAGTTCAAAATTATACCTGCAATTAATGGTTTTAGATAGATTTAGCAAAGATGTACCACTTCAAGACCTTTTGGAAAAAAACTTGGAAGCAGTAAATAGTAACAAATATGTGGAATGGGCCATTACCCGATATAAGGATGCCGATCATGAAGCCTTAAAGAATGCTATAATTAGTTCAAAGGAAAAGGTACATGCCTATGACACCAAATTCGTAGATGAGGAGTTTAAACTTGTTTCGGATGTTATTGGGGCCTTTTCAAACATAGAGAACGATGAAAAATAAACTAAAATATTTTTTTCATGGTCTTTATGACAAGTATGATGACAGTTAGACTTGCCAGAATACCTGCAAAGGCTCAAGTGGTTATTCCATAGTTAGATAAATTTACCATGAAATTTGTCCCAGTTTGGAAAAATTCGATATTAATCTATCTACAAAGGCAGGATTAAATTTAGAACAGGATCAGAAAATTAAAGTTAGTATTTATTCCAATGACTTTGATTCGGTTGTTTTAATTGGAAATATGTCTATTGATAAATAACAAAAGAATAAACTATGAAATCTAGAACCATAAAGAGATATCTGACCTATATCGTAACATTTTTTGCTATTTCGGCAATAGCCCAAAAGACAGAACCTCAAAAATCACCATTGAAACTGTGGTATGAAAAACCAGCCAATTCGTGGATGAAGGAGGCCTTGCCCATTGGTAACGGATATATGGGGGCCATGTTCTTTGGAGGACCGGAAGAGGAGCACATTCAGTTCAACGAAGAATCCCTATGGTCCGGAGGAAAGGGTGAATGGGACCAGTACAATGGTGGCAACAGGGAAAATGCCCATAAATACTTGCCTGAGGTTAGAAGATTGCTCGATGCCGGTAAATACGAAGAGGCGCACCAACTTGCGAACAGGGAACTTACAGGTACGATCAAGGCAGATAAGGGTAATAATATTTGGGAGGGTTTTGGAGCCTATCAAACCTTCGGAGATTTATTTGTAAAACCAGAAGAGTCCGGGACGTTCACAGATTATAGTAGGGAACTAGATATATCGGATGCTGTGGCAACTATTAAATATACGGTCAATGGAACAAAACATAAAAGAGAATATTTTGCTAATTATCCCAGTCGTACTTTGGTATTTCGTTTTGAAAATGATAGTCCAGAAGGAATAGACTATATCATAAACCAAACAACGGTGCACAAAAATGTCACCTTCGAATATAACCAAAACCAACTAATTATGTCGGGCCATTTGGAAAACAATGGCATGGAGTTCGAAAGCAGGGTGTTGATTGAATCCGATGGTGAAAAAGTTACTTTTTTGGATGATAAATTGAAGGTGAAAGCGGCAAAAACCCTTACACTTTATTTGACTGCCGCCACTGATTATAAAAACCAGTATCCAACATACAAAGGTAGGGATTACATATCAATAAATAGAGAGATCATTGCTATGGTAAGGCAAAGGGGATATGACAACCTTTTAATGGAACATATAAAGGATTATTCAAATTTGTTTTCCAGGGTGAATTTTAAACTCGAAACCATAGACACCAATAATATTCCTACAGATGAACGGTTGACTGCCTATGCATCGGGTAAAAAGGATCCATCGCTTGAAACCCTTTATTTTCAATATGGACGTTACCTTCTGATAAGTAGTTCACGACCTGGTACGATGCCTGCCAACTTACAGGGCAAATGGAACGACAAGACAAATCCGCCATGGGCCAGCGACTACCATTCCAATATTAATATTCCAATGATCTATTGGCCGGCAGAGGTCACAAATCTATCGGAATGTCATGAGCCCTTGATCGAGTATATTGATAAATTAAGGCCTCCCGGCCGTAAATCGGCAAAGGATTTTTTCAACGCAGAAGGTTGGATCGTAAATACCATGAACAATCCCTTTGGATATACAGCGCCCGGATGGGATTTTCCTTGGGGCTTTTTCCCCGGTGGTGCTGCATGGTATTCCCGACATGTGTGGGAGCACTATCAATTTACACAAGATTTTGATTTTCTTAAGGAAAAAGGATATCCCATTATGAAGGAGGCCGCTCTTTTCTGGGTGGATTATTTGACCAAAGATTCAAATGGGAATTTGGTTTCCTCACCTTCCTACTCTCCGGAACATGGTGGTATTTCTACCGGGGCCTATATGGATATTGAAATAGCCTGGGATATCTTTAATAATTGTATTAAAGCAACGGATGTCCTAGAAATCGATATGGCGTTTAAAAAGGAACTGGTTTTGGCAAAAGCAAAACTATTGCCTTTACAAATTGGGAAATGGGGACAATTGCAGGAATGGAAGGAAGATATTGATGATCCGGAAAATAAGCATCGGCACGTTGCACACTTATATGCGTTACATCCTGGAAATCAGATTAATGCCCTCCAAACACCTGAACTGATCGATGCTGCCAGGGTGTCATTGGATGCTAGGGGTGATGACGGCACTGGCTGGTCCATTGGCTGGAAAATCAATTTTTGGGCAAGGTTGTTTGACGGTGACAGGTCTTATAAGCTCCTAAGAAGGGCCATGGCAATTACTTTGGACGATGGCGTCAACATGACGGACGGGGGAGGTGTCTACGCCAATCTTTTTTCCACGCACCCTCCCTTTCAATTGGATGGTAATATGGGTGCTACGGCCGGTATGGCCGAGATGCTCTTACAATCGCATTCTGGGGAGATTCACATACTCCCGGCCCTTCCTGAATCTTGGCCTACAGGTACGATATCAGGATTAAAGGCACGTTGTGGAATTGAAGTGGATATAGAATGGAAAGAAGCCAGGTTAAGGACAGTAAGAATTAAATCTATTATGTCCCAGCCTATTAACGTTCATTATGATGGGAAAACAGTAGTGCTGAACCTGAAAGAAGGAGAGACCTTGACCCTCGACGAAGTATTGAAAATTATAGATTAATATGAAAATTATAAAAAAAATAAAATTACTTGGGTGCCTGTTATTTCTAGGCACCCAGAATCTCCTGGCAGCAAATGTTCATTTGACGAAATCCGATCCTATAATATCCTTGAAAAACGAAATGATCGAGATTAGATTTGCTAATTCCAGTACCGATGTCAGTCTATTTGAAATCATCAACAAATCTTCAGGAAAGACCATTGAAATCACAAATGATGATTTTTTAATCACCTTGGACGGTGCAGATGACCTGACAAAAACCAACTTTCTAATTTATGATATAAAGGAAGAAACTAATGGGAAAACTAATAAATTAAATCTTCTTTACAGACATATAACGGATTCCATCGAGCTCATTATTTCATATTCCCTTGGCAAAGACGACTTTTTTGCCAGAAGGCAATTGGAACTGGTGACGCAGAACACTTTGGAAATAAGGCAAGTCGATGCTTGGAAATTGGATCGAACCGGGAATTGCATTTATCAGGAGGAGGAACCGCCAAAATATCCGCATCCTGTATGGGGATTTGGGGAAAATAAGGGCTTCGGTCTTCCTGTACTTTTTGAGGACAGTTTTTGGGGCCTTGAGTACCCTGCAGGTTATAACCAGTACAGACATTCAACTCTTTCGTTTACACATTTCCCTGGAAGATCAATCGAGGGTAGTTTCAGTACAAAACCGATCGTTTTCGGTGTGGTGCAAGAAGAAGGAGTAATCAGCTCGTTTCAACGCTATTTGGATTCGATCCTAGCATTGCCAAAAAATGAACCTGCCCTATTTATCAACTATAATACGTGGGAGACCTTAATGCCCCCGACAGAGGCAAATTCCATAGCGCTTATTGACCTATTTCGTAAAAGGCTGTTAGAGCCGTATGGCGCTAATTTTGACACCTTTACCTTTGACGATGGCTGGGATGATAAAAAAAGCCTTTGGGACATCCGTAAAGACCGGTTTCCCCAAGGATTTGGTCCGATAAAAAAGGAGCTGGAGTCGGTGGATATGGACTTAGGATTGTGGCTGTCCCCATCCTCTGGGTACGATCATGGGCCTTGGCTCGTTGCCAACGGATATCCACAAAACGGGACTCGTGGCAAGTACCTATGCCAGTCAGCCCCTCAATATGCATCAGATCTAAATAGCAAGATAGAACAGCTATTGACCTCCAATGACCTCAAGTTTTTCAAATTTGATGGAAACGCCATGAACTGTGGTGCCGAAGACCACCAATGGCACTTGACGGGCAATTATGCCAAGGAAACGAACGTAGATGCCCTAATAGAACTGCTCGCTAACATAAAAAACTTACAGCCCAATGCTTTTATAGATCTCACCACCGGGATTTGGCTAAGTCCTTGGTGGCTACAATATGCCGATGCAGTTTGGGGGGAAGTCTACGATGGCCCCCCCGCTGCCATTGTTCCAACACCAAATTCTGGTTACGGAAAATTTACAACGCGTGATATCCTCATCCATAAACGCATGAAAGAGAACCCGGCCTTCCCTATTGAAAGTCTTGAACATCTGGGCACATTTACTCCCGATTACGATACCATGCACGATGAAATCATGTCGATTTTGGGAAGGGGAAGCCGCCTTTTAACCTTCTATCTCGATCCGAACGAGTTGTTAAGGACAGAAAAAGATTGGAAATTTCTTGCCAAGGCCATAACATGGGGTCGCCAAAATGCTTCGGTTACAGGGAACATAAAATTAATAGATGGGGACATACTGAACCACGAACCTTATGGCTATATGCGTCATCATAAGAATAAAGGAATCATCTCAATTTCCAATCCTTTCATAGCTCCAAAATCAATCTCAATTGCCATGAAGGATTTAATGGGAGAGGCTTCCGACAATCATTACTCCGAAAAGAATCAGTTTTATGCCGAAGTCGTATATCCGTACCACGAGGTTTTGGATTTCGATTTGGATTATAACAAATCGATCGACATTCAACTCGAAGGCTATGAAACTTTGATCATCGAGGTGAAACCATTTGACGAGGATATGGATATAATTGCCGGTGGGCGATATCAGTATGTTGAAAATTCAAACGGGACCAAGGATATTGAGATTTTCGGAAAAGCAGGGACAAAGGAGGAGTTCATTCTAAAATCCAAGGGAAAAAAGGATAAAGAAGTTATTATCCAATTTGAGGGCAAGAAGGAGGATGCCAAAGTGAGGGAAGCACAATTGGTATTAAAATTGGTGGATGGTGAAAATATAATGGAAGGTTCTTGCAAGATTGAGGTTCCCAAAGGAACCGACGCCTCTATGCACGTTTTGTTTGAACCAATGGCCCCTTCAGGATATGTGCCCAATTGCAAGATAAAAGTTAATGGTAAGGTAGTGGAGACCAAAATCAACCGTGCACCCCTTGTGCTACCACATATGCGGATATTCGATGAAGTGCCTATCTCAGATTGGTCTTTCATTAGTTTTAAATTACCGGCAGGGAAAAATAATATAGAGATTCTGATTGATACAGAAGATGAGGTTTCGGGTCAATTTAAGGCAAAGGTGGGTTCATGGCTTTGGATGGAGCATGCCCTATTGAAAAAAAATATGAACGAAAAATCTGCACTGATTTCTAGCTTTGCCGGTGACCTGTCCGAGATGTTGCCTTTACCTACAAGAATAGATAAAATGAGAGAGATAGTTACTATACATAAGAATAAGGAACTGTCCTCTTTAAAAAAGCCTTCCCTTGCCCACATAAATTTGGTAAATCTATCAGAACTGATTCCAAGCAAAGCGGCCATGTCCATAGGTAAACTCAGGACGGGCCTAAATATTGAAGGAACAGTACTCAGTATAGGCGGTCAACAATTTAAAAATGGTTTGGGTATGCATTCCTACGCCAGAGTGGTTTATAATATAAAAGGTTTGGGTTTTAGGAAATTCAAAAGTTTTATCGGCGTTGACGATACAGCTGGCAGTGGGGAAATGGAATTTGAGGTCTGGATAGATGGTATAAAAGGATATACTTCGGGCCCAATGAAAAAAGGGCAGACTGCGCAATCACTGGAAATAGATGTAACCAAGGCCCATGAATTTGAACTGAGAGTGTTTGGAGGTTCTGATGGTATAGATGGTGACCATGCCAATTGGTGCAATCCAACACTGTATAGATAATAAAAACATTTAGATGAAACTAAGGATGCCAAATAAAATTTTCTTTTTACTAATTCTCCTTTGCTATTAGGGATCTGCTAAGGAGGAGCTTAGTCTAATGAGTTTTAATGTAAGGTATGATGAAGTGTATTATGATGCAGAGAACACCGCTTTAAACAACTGGTCCAATCGCCAGAGACTTCAGGTATCACTTTTAAATTTTCACCAACCGGATATTATAGGGATGCAAGAACCTCTGGTAAATCAGGTTAAATATTTTGTCGAACATTTATTTAATTATAAATGGATAGGAGTGGGTAGGGAAGATGGAAGAACCGAAGGAGAATATAATCCTAAATT
Organism: Cellulophaga sp. F20128; assembly: GCF_023015805.1. Lineage (GTDB taxonomy): Bacteria > Bacteroidota > Bacteroidia > Flavobacteriales > Flavobacteriaceae > Cellulophaga. Next base: position 73,619 of record NZ_JALKBA010000016.1, on the reverse strand, counting down.
CTATAAGGCTAATAAATTGGAGGTCCTTTCCTCTGGGATTTTTTGGCTATCCGAAAGCCCCGATAAAGTTAGTAAATCCTGGGTTGCTGGTTATTCCAGAATCTGTACCTGGGCCTTGTTTTAAATTAAGGTTTCAGGGGCGAAATTTTATGTATTCAACACTCATTTTGACAGTAAGGGAGAAAACACACGATTGGAAAGTGTTAATTTGATCAATGAGAAAATTAATGATCTTGATACTGACATTCCGGTCATAGTGACTGGTGATTTTAATTTCACCGAGGATAGTGAAGTCTACACAGAAATAACCTCCAATGGACTTTCCAACAGTAAAAAGGCAAGCATTGAGGAACCTTATGGTCCAGAGGGTACATTTAATGGATTTCAGATTGACCAGATTGCTCATCATCGCATCGATTTCATTTTTGTAAACCAAAGGATAAAAGTATTGTGATACGGGGTACTGACAGACAGTAACCCTCAACGTTACCCATCTGACCATTTTCCAATTAATATTTATGTAGAAATTCCACGTTAAGGTATAAAAGGAATTATGATTGTTTCATTATGAACAATATTAAAATCCAGTTGTAATCTAGGAAAGGTTAATTTAATATATAAATGATTATGGTTACAAATTTTTAAAATGGAGCAACACAGTAAGATATTTATAAAATACAAACTACTTTAGTATTACTTGTTTTAGAATTTAAAATATCTTTCCTATGGCCTTTATAACAAGTTTGGTGACAGTTAGACTTGCTGGAATACATGCAAAGGCCCAAGTGGTTAAATTCGATCTACCTTGTATACCTATTGATTACACTACTATGTTTTAGGAAAAGAAGAATGTAATTATTTTTTTAGTTGTTCTATACGGAAACTTCCTGGTGTCTTTCCGGTATGGTTTTTAAAGATTCTAGCGAAGTATGATACGTTTTCGAAACCAACCAATTCAGCAATTTGTTTCAGAGAATTATTAGTGGAAAGCAGAAGTAGTTGTGACCTTTCAATTCGCTTGGATTGAATATATTTATTTGGACGCATACCAAAATTTTTATTAAATACCCTAGAAAAATAATCGGTGTTTAAATGACAAAAGTTGGCCAATTGTTGTACCGTTAGGTTATGATGTAGATTTTCGTGAATGTGGTTTAAAACCATACCAAATTTTTTATTTAAATTATGATTTGTGTTTTGCGTATTGGGTTCCCGTATAAACCGAGAAATTAGTATCTCCAATATGGCATGGGTTTCCATATATCCTGAAAGGCTTAATTCTTCATTTTTCTTTTCAAAATCCATAAGAGTAGGTCTGTTGTCATACGCTTTGGGGTTGTTGTTTTTTAGTTGCCTATTGGGGTTTAATTCCAAAAGTCGCTTAAAGTAGAACAAGTCCATTTGGTTAGCCTTGGACTCATAGATAAAGCTACTAAAGTTAAATATAGAATACCCATTTTTTATCTCCTCTAAACAACTAATGTAGTATTGCGTGTGGTAGTTATCGCATTTATATCTTCCGAAAGTGTAACTTGGTATGAGATAAATATGGCCTGGCTTCAATTCGATAGCTTCATTGCTGTGATATACCATAGCGCTTCCAGAGGTTATGTAGTATAGACGAATAAACGGGCTTATAACATCGTCATAGTCCCATAGAGGATCTAGTTCTGCATACCCCACATTTAATAAGGCCAATTTTAGAGACTGAAGTGATTTTGACATATTTAAATTTTGTCGGATTTGTAGTAATGATTGTTAGTGTAGTTTGTAATATAAATGGTTGTTTAGTAAGATAAATTTAGATTGAAAGTTAGGTAATATAACATAATAATAAAATGATAATGTCGGAAATGTATAATACTTAAACTGATTTGGATATAATTTGTGAACCCTTAAATTTTATCTTTGAAAAAATATTAAATTTTTAGAATGCTATGCCAATTTTTAGAAAACTCTTAATTTATTCATGGTTTTTATTGATTTTATCCTGTGGCGGCCCTGAATTGCCTGAATTGGTGTCTCTAGAATATAATAAATTGCCAAAAAAAGTTGATTTTAATATTCATGTAAAGCCTATTCTTTCGGATAAATGTTTCATATGTCATGGTCCAGACAAGGCGAAAATAAAAGCAGGCCTTCAGTTAGATACTCCCGAAGAGGCTTATAAAGAATTAATGGAGTCACCAGGGAAGTTTGCATTAACTCCTGGAAGTCTAAAAAATAGTGAGGTTTTTCATAGAATTATTTCGGACGATCCAAACTTTATTATGCCAGAACCTGACTCTCACCTTTCCTTAACTGATTATGAGAAGGCGGCTTTAATAAAATGGATAGAACAAGGAGCCGAATATAAAGACCATTGGTCATTTATCAAACCAGGGGATACTCAAGTCCCGCAAGTAAATAATAATGATGTCATAAATAACCCTATAGATAATTTTGTCCTTAGTCGATTGGAACAAGATAATTTGCAATTCTCAGCTAAAGCGGATAAAGAATTATTGATAAGAAGACTTTACCTTGATCTCACAGGTTTACCTCCAACAATAGCAGATATGGATGACTTTTTGATGGACTCTTCTGCTAAAGCGTATGAAAATCAAGTAGATAAATTATTGGCATCTCCCCATTATGGGGAGCAAATGGCCCTAGATTGGATGGATTTGTCACGTTTTGCAGACACACATGGGTATAGTGTAGATCGATATCGAGATATGTCACCTTGGCGTGATTGGGTAATAAATGCGTTTAATGATAATATGTCCTATAACCAATTTTTGGAATGGCAACTGGCGGGAGATCTTATTGAAAACCCTACTCGGGAATCTATTTTAGCTACTGCCTTTAATCGTGTGCATCCACAAAATATGGAAGGTGGTATTGTAAATGAAGAATTTTTAGTGGAATACGCGGTTGATAGGGCAAGTACGGTAGGACAAGCTTTTATGGGGCTTACTGTAGCTTGCGCCAGATGTCACGATCATAAATATGACCCTATATCCCATAAAAACTTCTATGAGATGACCAGCTTTTTTAATAATGTGAACGAATCTGGACAGATTTCATGGAACAACGCGACCCCTGTGCCCTCTTTAATGATGACCACGAAAGAGGAGGAAAAGGTACTGTCCTACATGAAAAAGCTTATTGATGAATCGGAAGTGGAGATAGATAAAGTAAAAGAGAAGGATTTAACTGAAAATTTTAATCAATGGCTAGTTGATAAGAAATATAAATCCATTAACACTAAGGCACCATCCAAGGGCTTAACGGCATACTTTGATCTCAATGATAATAGTTTACAGAATGCAGTAAACACTAAGATAAAGGGAACAATGAAACGAGAAGGTAGGGAGGGACAAAAAATTAATCTTTCCAAGGGAAAATGGGGAAAAGGGGTACTGCTGGATGGTGATACATGGTTAGATTTAAGGAAAACTGGCGTTTTTGGAAGAAATGATGCGTTTACAATCAGTTTATGGAGTAATATCCCGACCCATATTGAAAATGGTAATATTTTCCATAAAGGTGATGGTGCTATACTGTACAATTGGCGGGGATATCACCTTAAAATTGTAGAGAATAAACTGGAACTAATGATGGCGCATACTGCACCAAACAATGCCATTGTTAAAATTTCTAAAAAGGAATTTCCAAGAGACCAATGGGTTCATTTTACCATTACCTATAATGGGTCCAGTAAGGCCGATGGTTATAAATTATTTGTAAATGGAATGGAAATTGAAACCATCTTGAAAACTGATAACCTCTATAAGGATATTCTATTTAGAAATAATAACGAACCTGGTTTACAATTGGGAGCTAGATTACGAGGAAAAGGAATTAAGGGTGCTGTAATTGATGAGATACGGGTTTATGATAGGGATTTATCTACCATAGAAGTATTGCAATTGGCAAATGATCCTAGATTAAATGATTTGATAAATAAGGAACTTCCCAATTTCACTTCAGAAGACAAAAAATTCTTAAAAGAATATTATTCCGCAAATGTTTCAAAGGCAGGCGAATTTCAACAAAGTAAATTAGCCGAATTGCGAAAACATTACGTGGATAGTGTGGAAAAGGTGAAGGAAGTAATGGTAATGGAAGAGACCTCAGAACCAGTACAGTCTTATATTTTGGATAGAGGTGTGTATGATGCCAGAGGTGAAGAAGTTTTTCCCAATACACCTGAAGCTATTTTCCCTATGCCAAAAGAGTATCCAAAAAATAGGTTAGGGTTCTCAAAATGGTTATTTCATGAAGACCATCCTTTAACAGCTCGAGTTGCTGTAAACAGATTTTGGCAACATTACTTTGGAAATGGATTGGTTAAAACATCTGAAGATTTTGGGAACCAAGGTGAAATGCCTAGTCACCCAGAATTATTAGACTGGTTGGCTTTGGAGTTTAGAGATTCTGGATGGGACGTAAAGGCAATGCAAAAAATGATTGTTATGTCTCACACCTATCAGCAATCTTCCGTAGTAAGTGAAGCGATGATGGAAATAGACATTGATAACAGGCTTCTGGCAAGAGGACCTTCTAAAAGATTATCCGGAGAAATGTTGCGCGATAATGTCTTGGCCAGTTCTGGTTTGCTAAACAAAACCATTGGAGGGCAAAGCGTAAGTCCTTATCAACCGAATGGTTTATGGAAGGTAAACAATGCTACTTACAGGGAAGATACAGGGGATAAATTGTATAGAAGAAGCCTATATACTATCTGGAAAAGGTCTGTGCCACACCCCACACTGGCTACTTTTGATGCCCCCGCCCGTGACGTGTGTACCATACGTAGGCAGGAGACAAATACGCCCTTGCAAGCTTTAGTACTGCTCAATGACCCTACTTATATTGAAGCTTCTAGGGTACTTGGAAAATATATGAGTGATGTCGAAGATATAAAATTAGCAATTTCTACAGTTTTTAGACAACTAACTGGGAGAAAAATCAAAAGTGATGAATTGCAGTTACTAATAGATCTTCAAGAGAATGAATACAAAAAATTCTCAGCCAACATCGATAAAGCTAAAGGATGGTTGAACACGGGTGAATTTAAATTACAGAGTCGGGATAATAAAGCATTGGTGGCGGCAAATGCGATAGTAGTGAATACTATAATGAATTCTGATCCTTGTATTACTAAAAGGTAAGTTGTTTAGGAATAACTAGAATTATAAAGAAAGATATGGGCAATCATCATGACAAATTAAGATCTAACAATAGGGATCTTCAGGATATAGAAAGACAATTTGATCGGCGGGAGTTTTTTAAAAAAACATCTCTTGGAATTGGGGCGCTTGCACTTAATTCTTTATTGAATCCGGAGAAGCTATGGAGTGCTGTTGATCCTTTGGCTGGGCAACAAAATATCCAGGCTAAGAATAAATTAGGGATGCCCCATCATTTACCAAAGGCGAAACGAATTATATATCTCTTTCAAAGCGGTGGTCCGTCGCACCTTGATCTTTTCGATTATAAACCTAAACTCACGGATATGTTTGGCCAAGATTTGCCAGATTCTATCCGGGCTGGTCAACGTCTAACAGGGATGAGTGCCGATCAAACGGCTTTCCCAATAGCCGGATCAACCTTAAATTTTAAGCAATATGGCGAATCCCGTGCATGGGTTAGTGATGCTATGCCTTATTTGTCCGAGGTAGTAGATGATCTTTGTTTTATCAAAGGGATGCATACAGATGCTATTAATCACGACCCCGCCATAACCTTTTTCCTAACGGGGAGCCAACAACCGGGTAGACCATCCATAGGATCATGGGTCAGTTATGGTTTGGGATCTGACAATAATAATTTGCCCACTTTTATTTCTTTAGTCTCTAATAATGGCTCAGGGCAACCTTTATATTCCCGTTTGTGGGGCAATGGTTTTCTGCCAACAGAGCATCAAGGAGTACAGTTCCGCTCTGGAAAAGATCCAGTGTTATATTTAGGAGATCCAGAGAATTATGACGGTAATGATCGTAGACAAATGCTCGATTATTTAAAAAAGTTGAATGGAATAGCATATGATGCCTATGGAGATCCTGAGATTAAAGCTAGGATAGCTCAATATGAGATGGCCTTTAGAATGCAGACTTCTGTACCCGAAGTTACAGATACCTCTGACGAACCAGATTATATTTTTGATATGTATGGACCAGATAGTCGAACTCCTGGAACTTACGCAGCAAATTGCTTAATGGCCCGTAAACTATTAGAAAAAGATGTAAAGTTTGTTCAATTATTTCATCAAGGTTGGGATCAACATGATAATTGCCCAGGAGGTATAAAACACCAGAGTAAAAATACAGATCAGGGAACGGCTGCCTTAATAAAAGATTTAAAACAAAGAGGGATGCTTGAAGATACTTTAGTAGTTTGGGGTGGAGAGTTTGGACGTACAGTTTATTCTCAAGGCCAACTAACGGCTACAAATTACGGAAGAGATCATCACCCTAAAGCTTTTACAATGTTTATGGCAGGCGCAGGTGTAAAGCCTGGATTTACCTATGGTGAAACCGACGATTTTGGCTATAATGTTGTTAAGGATCCAGTACATACGCATGATTTTCAAGCTACATTATTGCATCTTTTTGGTATAGATCATGAAAGAATGACCTATAAACATCAAGGAAGACGGTTTAGATTAACCGATGTTCATGGACATGTAGTTAAAGATATTTTAAGTTAAATTTAATCAACCTTTTAAAAAACAAACAAACCTAATGGATCAATCAAGAAGAAAATTTATAGGAAATACTACATTATTAGGAACGGCATTAGCTGTTACGCCATCTTTCGGGTTTCAAATTTTAAAGAAAGGGGCGAAAGAAGAACTTACAATTGGTCACGGGGAATTTAAATATAAAGTTCACAAAAATTGGGCAAAAATATCCAATGCGCACACGCCAATTCTCAACTGTCATGAAATGCAAATGGACAGCAAAGGAAGATTGATTATGATAGGTGATCATACAACTAATAATATTTTAGTTTTTGATAAGTCAGGTAAATTATTGGATCATTGGGGTACTGGGTATCCTGGAGGGCATGGATTAACCTTGCATAACGAAGGTGGTGAAGATGTTTTATATATAGTAGATTGCGGTTATTTTATTGACAAATCAGGACAGTATCATGCTCAGGCTGGGCAGGTTTTGAAAACTACAATTGATGGCCGTTTGATATTTCCTTTGCCTCATCCCCAAACCATTGGAGTTTACAAACAAAATGAACCTTATATGCCCACTGAAACAGCCGTAGGCCCTAATGGAGATATATATGTGGCCGATGGCTATGGCTCAGATTATATTCTTCAGTTTAGCCATAAAGGGGAATTTATCAGAAAATGGGGAGGTAAGAATAACGTCGATAAGAATTATAACTTGGCAAATGCCCACGGGGTAGCTGTGGATTATCGGAATAAGAATAATCCTATGTTGATTGTTACTTCAAGAAATGATAATGCATTCAAATATTTTACCTTGGATGGAAAGTATATCAAAACTTTGAGTCTGCCTGGGGCATTTGTTTGTAGAGCTGTTTTAGATGATGAAAATTTATATTCTGGGGTTTGCTGGTCAGAAACCAGGGAGGGTGAAAAATGGGTGCGTGATACTGGTTTTGTTACCATTTTAAATGGGGATAATAAGGTGGTTTCCAATCCAGGAGGAGAGGAGCCTAAATATATAAATGATAAACTCCAAACTATGCACAATTCATTAAATCCTGTTTTTAATCATGGACACGACGTTTTTGTGGATCCAGACAAAAATTTGTACATCTGTCAATGGAATGCACATAATTCAACCCCAATTAAATTGGAAAGAGTTTAAGAACATAGTACTAATAAAGATTATTAAAAGATAAAAATGGATAGTAGTGTACCGGATTTTGTATTGTTTTTAGGTCGATTTCACCCACTAATTGTGCATTTGCCTATTGGCTTTCTTTTCTTTGCTTTTATTTTGGAATTGTATGGGAGTTGGAATAAGAATTCTATGTTGTCCATTCCCATTTCCGTAGCTTTATTTTGTGGTACAATAAGTGCCTTTTTAGCCTGTGCTCTGGGATATATGCTCTCTTTGGGTGGGGATTATGACCAGAATATGTTAGACACGCATTTTTGGTTTGGAATAGCAACCACCATAGTAGCATTTTTTGCCTGGGCTATAAGCTCTGGCAGGCTTAATATTTCAAAATTTAAATACCTAAAAACCAATATAGCTACTCTGACATTAGTCGTATTCTTACTAAGTATTACCGGGCATTATGGTGGAAATTTAACGCATGGAAGTGATTATTTATTAAAGTATTCACCGTTTGGAAGAAAAGAAAAAGTAGAATTGCCAACTGTTACTCATTTAAACGAGGCAGTGGTATATGAATATTTGGTTAACCCTATCCTCGAAGCAAAGTGTATTAGTTGTCATAATTCCAGTAAGATGAAAGGAGGGCTTTCCCTTCAAGATTCGTTGGGAATGGTAAAAGGGGGGAAAAATGGTGAAGCTTTTATCGCAGGTGATGTTGACAATTCTGAAATGCTAAGACGGGTAATGTTGAATTCCAATCATAAGGATTATATGCCACCTGAAGGGAAAACTCCACTTACTGATGAAGAGAAATCAATTCTCATCTTTTGGGTGGATAAGGTCAATGCTGATTTCAAGTTGAAGATGGCTGATTTGGAAGCCTCTGAAGAAATTACGAGTATAGCTTCTACTATGTTAGGGCTAGAAGATATCTCAGGTAAGGGGGGTATAACATTACCAAAAAGTCAGACTATTGATTCTGAGGTGTTAAGTGAAATTGAAGATGCAGGATTTGTAATAAGGGAACTAATATTTGAAAGCGGTTTGTACGAGATTGTACTTGTCCCAAAATCAATTACATCTAAAAATGGGGATGATTTGGAAGTAAATCTGGAAAAGCTTTTACCTATTAAGGATCGTATTATATGGCTTTCTCTTAAAGATAACTTTGTACAAGACAAACATTTAAAAACCATAAGCAAATTCAAGAATCTTCAAAAACTTGAAATTGAAAAAAATCCAATTACGGATTCAGGCGTTAGTGAATTATCGGCTAGCCAAAATATTACTGGACTTAATTTGTACCAAACAAAAATAACTGCCTTAAGCTTTGAAAACTTTACTAAAATGAAAGGGTTACAACGTGTATATGTTTGGGGAACATCAATAACTCAAGAGCAAGTTGACAATTTTGTATCCAAGGAAAATCGTCCAGCAATAATATTGGGAATTTGATTCTGAAGTGACGGATTTTACTATGAATTATCTAGCAGCATACCTAATTATGAGGTTTAAGTTACGGACTTGAAAATGACAACAATTAATTTAAATTTCAATGCGACATTGGCAATTTTTTAGGATAAATGAATTGTTACATTATTCCTAGTTACGAAATTCACAAAATACGAATAAACGATCTGTGAATCTACGATCGCTTAATACTTCCAAAATTATAATAGTATAACACATTATAAAATTACCTTAATTAAGGTTATAACAGAGAGTGTATTCTTAGTTTGGTTAGTGTGGCCAATTTGTAAAATTCTAATAGACGTATTATTCCAATCTTACATCATTTTTTTGGCCATAATCACTTGGCGGGACACCAAATTCTGCTTTAAAACATCTAGTAAAATAGGATGGATTATTAAACCCAACCATATATACAATTTCATTCACTGCGTATCGTTTTTGAGCAAGTAGGCTGGCTGCTTGTTTTAAACGTATCAATCTTATAAAATGAATAGCAGATAACCCGGTTAATGCCCTAATTTTTCGATAAATTTGATCTTGACTCATTTTTAGTTTATCAGCCAGACTCTGCACCGAAAATTCCGACTCGGCTAAGTGTTTGTGAATTATTTTAATTACTTTTTCTATAAATTCTTCATCAACTGTTGTGGGAGTAGTTTCCTCTGCGATAGATGTAGAAAGCAGAAATTTCTTTTTTAATAATTCCCTATGTTCAATTAGTTTTTTTATCATAGTTAAAAGTAATTTGCTGTTAAAAGGTTTCTCTAAATACGCATCACTTCCCTTTTCAAATCCTTCAATTTTAGAATCCATCGAATTTTTTGCTGTCAATAATATAACCGGTATGTGTGATGTATTTAAATTAGTTTTTATAAGCCCACAAACCTCTATTCCGTCCATTCCATCCATCATAATATCACTGATAACTAGATCAGGTAATCTTTTATTAGTAATGGATAAGCCTAATTTTCCATTGTCTGCCTCAAGAAAATTATAATCTTTTTGTAATATTTCTTTCAAGTATTCCCGTATGTCATAACTATCGTCAATTACTAAAACAGTGGCTTTTTTGGTGTCACTTTTACTATTAGTCAATGTGATTAGGGAATTATTTTCATTGCCCATTAGGGCAATATGGTTTGGATAAGAATGTGTGTCAGGTAATACAGGTAGTTGTATAATAAATTCTGAACCAATATTTTTTGTGCTTTTCACTTCGATATTACCTTTATGTAGTTCTATGTATTTTTTCACCAAGGCAACCCCAATTCCAGTTCCTTGCAATTGACTATTATTTTTGGATCTGTAAAACCGAGTGAAAATACTTTCCAATTCATCTTCAGGAATACCCATTCCCGTATCTTTTACAATAATTGTAATAAAGTCTTTATCCATATTAAAATGGATCATTATCTGACCATATTTTGGTGTGAATTTTATTGCATTGGATATCAAATTAAAAAAAATTGATTCTAATTTTTGTGGGTCCGCGACTACCCAAATCTTTTCATCGGGAGAAGATATATCTAGATCAATTTCTTTATTTTGGGCTAATTCACTAAATTGATAATGGACATTTTGCACAAAAGAATTTAGATCAATTTGCTTTAAATTTAATTTTATATTATCAGATTCAGCTTTTCTGAAATCTAAAATTTGATTCACCAAACTCAGAAGCATGCGTGAATTTTTTAGCATTCGCTGAAGTTTTAATTCAACGGCTTTTTCTATGTTGTAGTTGTTTAGAATTTCCTCAAGTGGACCTAGTATTAAAGTTAGCGGTGTCCGTATATCATGGGATACGTTCGTGAAGAAAGACATTTTTTGCTGATAAATTTCAAATTCTCGTTCCTGCTTAATTTTTTCAATTTTTAGTTCTTGCCGCATACGTACTCTATCCCTAATTTCTCTATAAATTATATAGATAATAAGCGTTAAAATTATAAAATACACCAAATAGGCCAGAGAGGTTGTCCACCAAGGTTGCTCCTTGATAATAGTTAATGTGCGAATATTGCCCCCCCATTCTCCTTTACTATTAGAGGCCTGTACTTCAAATTTGTAATTTCCGGGTGGTACATTAGTGTAGGATGCTGTAGCAGAACGGTCGTGAGATAAATTCCATCCTGATTCAAAGTTATGAAGTCGATATCGCAACTTTTCTTTAGTATTACCAATAAAGGAAATAGCATTTAAGCCTATTGAAAACGTTTGGGAAAAATAGGGAAGAATTAATGAATCACAATAATTTAAATTTTTAGGTAATACCCTAACTCCTTTATATTTATCAAGTGGTTTTATTAATTTGTCTAAAATTTTTAAATGTGAAAAGGAAATATTGGGAGAATTAAGTTGTTCATTAGGTTGTATAGCACTGGCTTTAAGAAGGCCATTGTCCGACGCAACTAAAACTAGCTCTGATTCTGGGATAAAAAGAATGTCAGAAAAAGTATAGTTTGGTAAAAGAGGAGTGATTTTTTGAGTTTTAGGATTATATATATAAATGCCATTGTAAGTACTTATCCATAATTGGTTTTTAGCATCTTCTACCATTCCTGTAGTAATCGCACCATTTAAAATTGGTAATTTCACTGGTAAACTATTAGGCTCTACCTTACCGATGCCATTTCGACATAATATCCATATATTACAATTAGAATCCTGAAATAGGTTTTCCGCATTTATTTTTTTTATAGGATCCTTAAACTTCGGAAAATGAGTTATTCTTTTTTCCTTATTTTTATTTGTAAATTCTATGGTAAAGAGCCCATTCTTAATAGATCCAATCCATAGGCGTTTATTGTTGTTGTCAGTTAATAAACATCGAATATCTGTATTGTTTAATCCTTCATCAGCGGAAAGTTGAAATTTTTCTAGTTTGTTTTCTTTGAAAGAGAATGAAAACAATCCCTTGTTAAAACTACCTATCCATAGATTACCATCAGGACCCTTGGTAATTGTGTAGATTCTTTCTTTAGAAAGAATGCTAAAATCGAATTCGTTGGTTACTAATTTCCCTTTGATTGGATCAAAAACTTTAACTCCATTTTCCCATGTTCCAATGAATAAAAGTTTTAAAAGTTCGTCATAATATAAAGTGGATATTGATTTTAACTCAGGGGTTTTTAGAATGGAAACAAAACTTTTATCTTTTAGTGAATATTTACATAAACCGTTTCCATGTGTTCCGAGATAATACACCCCTTCCATTGTTTTCGAAATGGCCCATACAATATTTGAAAAAAGGTCAACCTCACTTTGGCTATCATAAATAAATTTAAAATTATTTTCATTTAAGTCTAATATGTTTATACCTCCAAACCAAGTGCCTATCCATAAGTTTTCATTGCTGTCTACCAAGGTGTTAAGTACATAATTAGAGTTAATGGCATTCTTTTTGTTTTCTAAATAGAGGAAATGCTCTAATTCTTTACCACTACTATTATATTTATAAAGTCCTTCTCCTTCAGATCCTATCCATAGGTTGTTGTTGTGGACCGATATACTTCTAATGATTGAACCCTTTAATCTCCATATAGTATCCAAGAGAATAGGTTTTTGTTTGTCAATATAATCAACGTTTTTTATCTGGAAAACTCCATTTTCAGTACCTATAAACAAATTGTTTTTCAAAATAATCATGCAGTAAACTTGATCAATTTCTTTTAACACTATCGGATTATCAATAATATAATTGTTACTATCTTTTTTTATCCTAATAATTTGAGAATCATTGCCCGCGACTAAAATATAAGGGCCTGATTCTATAATGGATTTAATTGTGAAGTTAGTATTGGTTACGGTAATAGGTTGAATTGTTTTCCTAATTGAGGTTGGTTTTGTTACCTCTGTACTACTAAAGGTTATTAGTTTTCCATCTTGTAAGCCAAGCCAAATATTTCCATTTTTATCCAAAAATAGTTCCCGAATGGCGATTGGGTCGTTTTTGGGATTTGTAGATATGTTTAAAGGCATTATTTTTTGCTCATATTTATCCATTAGATAAAGTCCTTTATCCAATGTGCCAATTAGAACGTATCCTTTATTTAACTGTAAAGTACAAGATATTTCGTTGCTAAATCCTTCGGTGTTATTTTGGTTATAAATTTTAAAATCACTGCCATTAAAAACGTTTAAGCCATAGTAGCCAGAAATATAAATTAAACCTTCATCATCTTCACTAATATGCTCAATATTGTTGGAGGACAATCTTTCTTTTTTCGTGTAATTAATAAACTGGGCATGGCTAAATTTTCCAACCAATAAAAAAATTAGAATAAATACCAATAATAATTTTTGAATATTCATTTGAAATACACTTAAAATGAGATGTAAATATATGGTTTTGAATAGAAAATAGGCGCTTAATTCCGAAAATGGACTACACTTTTCCGATAACGTTTTAGTGTTCCGATAATCATTTAGAATTAAACGGATTTGTTCTACTGAAGGGGGTTTATGTTTGTTATTATTGGCTATTAATAACCAAACTGTATCATTTATGAAAAAAATATGTTTATTATTTATTGCAATTTGCTTGGCTTCACTAAATATTGTTAGTGCCCAATCAATAAAGGTGACAGGAACCGTTGTGGATGCCAGTTCGGTACCCATATTAGGGGTCAATATTATTGAGAAAAATACAATGAATGGTGTGGTAACCGCTTTTGATGGAAGTTATTCCATTTCGGTTAGTACTGCCAATGCAACCTTAGTGTTTTCCTATTTAGGATTGAAAACTAAAGAATTAAAACTCGAAGGGCAAACACAACTTAATATTATGATGGAGGAGGATGCTTCCAGATTGGATGAGATTGTTGTGATAGGATACGGAACTACTACTCGAAAAGACCTTACCGGTTCTGTGTCAAGTGTAACTGTTGAAAACAGTCCGCTTGCCATTCAATCCACTACCAACTTATTGCAGTTACTGCAAGGAACAACTCCAGGTGTTGATATTGGAGCTATATCCAGTGCTGGAGGTTCACCCGGTTTATTGGTGCGAGGACAGAATTCAATTTCCGCTAGCAATGCTCCCTTAATTGTTTTAGATGGAGTTATTTTTGATGGTTCCTTGAATCAAATAGGTAATGATGATATAGCAACTATTGATGTGTTGAAAGATGCTAGTTCGGCTGCAATTTATGGATCTAGATCAGCTAATGGTGTTATTATTGTAACTACTAAAAGGGGGAAATCTGAAAAACCAACAATCAGCTTTAATCATTATACGGGCGTTCAGAACTGGACACGTTTGCCAAAAATGAAAAGCGGAGATGAATTTTTAAAATATAGAGCAGATAATCTTAGTCTAAGAAATGTAACTGATTTAAGCACTGAAAATATTCTTTCAGCCAAAGAATATGCGGCATACCAAGCAGGTCATCAAATGGACTGGTTAAAAGAAATTAGTCAATTTGCTCCAATTCAAAATTATCAAGTAAGCATTTCTGGGAGAACGGATAAAACTAACTATTATGTGTCTGGATCTCTACTTGAGCAAAAAGGGGTATTGGACGGTGATGATTTTACATCTTTCAATTTGTCAGCTAAAATTGAAAATAAAATTACGGATTGGCTTTCCTATGGGTTAACTACCCGATATGATTCTCAGGATTATACCGGTTTTTCACCAAATATCAATCAAGCTACAGGATATACACCATATAGTTATAAATGGCTTCAAGGAAGAGAAGGTGAAGTACTTGATAAATACCCAACACCTAGTTTGCTGGTCAACCCCTATTCTAATTTCTACAATGACGATTTAGACAAGCGTTGGGGAATAAGAGGAACTGGATTTATGAAAGTTGAGATTCCTGGCATAGAGGGTTTGAGTTTTAAAACGAGTTACACACAAAGTAGACGCGTATTTGATGATGGTTTTTTTGCCCATGAGATGAGTTTTGTTAATCCAGATGTCGAAAGTCAACTTTCTGATCCTCAGCAATTTCTGGATAGGACTAGTGGATCCAAGAGTACAACTACTTCAAATAGTTGGGTACTAGATAATGTATTATCTTATGATAAGAGTTTTGGTAACCATAAAATAACAGGGCTTTTAGGTTATACTAAGGATAAGTTTGAAAGGGAGGCAGTTAGCTTTAGTGGTACAGATTTTAAAGAAGCAGGTTCAAGTGTTTTGGGTTTCTACGGACTTCAGTTTGCTAATCCTGAAAGAAAGGGGGGGGGTACATCAATAACCGAAAGTAGCAATGTGGGATACTTTGCTCGCTTAAATTATATTTTTAAAGACAAGTATCATTTAACAGCTACATATCGAAGAGATGGGTATTCTGCGTTTTCAGAGGGGCACAAATTTGGTGAATTTCCCGGAGTTGCGGTTGCTTGGACCGTAAGTGAAGAAGATTTTATAAAAAATGGAATCCCACAAATTAATCATCTAAAATTTAGAGCCTCTTATGGAGAAAACGGAAACTTAGGAATTAGTCCATACGAAACCCTAGCAGGTGTTAGTGGTGGTGCTACTATTTTTGGGGACCAAACTTTTAATACCATAAATCAATCCAATCTTGCAAATAAGACATTGTCTTGGGAAACTACCACCTCTTTAAATTTAGGAGTAAACTTTTCTTTGTTTAAAAATCGCGTTTCAGGCGATATCGATGTTTATAAAAGTGAAACAACAGATCAATTACTTTCACGCAGATTACCCCCTTTTACCGGTTTTGGTCAAGTTAGAACCAATATAGGGCAATTAGATAATAAAGGTCTTGAGGTTTCTTTAAAAACAGTTAATGTTTCCTCTAAAGATTTTGAATGGAGCACAGGAATGACATTTTGGTACAACCGTAATAAATTAGTTAGTATTGTAGGTATAGATGCTGACGGTGATGGTATTGAAGATGACGATATAGGCAATAGATGGTTTATTGGTGAGTCGTTAAGTTCTATTTATGACTTTACTATTGACGGGGTTGTTCAAACTGAAGATTCCGATTACTTAGATACTTATGGAGGAAACCCTGGTGATCTAAAAATTGTTGATATTAACGGTAGAGATAATGAAGGTAACTTAACAGGTGAACCTGATGGAAAGATTGATGCAGATGATCGCTCGATAATAGGAAATTCTTCACCTAATTATAGAGCCAACATAACCAATACTTTTCATTATAAAAATTTTCAACTTTATTTCGATATTAATATTGTTTCTGGAGGTGGAAAAGGAAATCATTATCTAAGCGGCAATCAGCGCGCTTTTTTAGGAACATCTACTAATAATAACCATGTCGCAAATTGGATTTCAGGAAGAGAATACTGGATGCCTGATAACCAAAGTAATATTGTTCCACGACCTAATTACAGTAATCCATTTGGTTATGGTTTCTATCAAAATCGGGGGTTTGTTCGATTACAGAATGTTTCTCTGGCCTATAATTTTGATGATGGAGTTAAAGAATTGTTAGGGGTTAAGGAACTCAAGTTATACCTCACAGGGAAAAATCTATTGACCAAAACAGATTGGGTTGGCCTAGATCCAGAGAACGCTGGTCAACTCGCAAGCTCAAGTCCCGTAATACGTACATTTACGCTAGGTGTAAACCTTAGTTTCTAATTAAATAAATTAATAAAACATGAAAAAATATATAAATAAAACTTTGATGCTATTGAGCAGTTTGCTTTTCATGGTATCCTGTTCAGATGAGGATTTTTTGAAAGAGGAACGTAAAGATGCGTTTACAACAGAGAATGCCTTTTTAAACAAAGCCCAGTTCGAAACACTTTTGGCTAGCAATTACAGAATTTTACAAACAATTTATAATTCGGGAGATGCTGATAGCGACCCATGGGTTTTAGGATTGGGTACTGATGTATGTTTTTGGCCTTTAGGTGATACTCAAGCTTATAATGATTGGAATTTAGTCACACCTTTTGAAGCTTATACCGATAGATGGGTTAGCTGGCAATATCAATTTATTAGAAACTCCAACACTGTAATCGATGCTGCACAAAAAGAAGGGGTAGAGTGGAACAGTAATGAAGAAAGAGATGCAATCATAGCAGAAGGAAAGTTCTTTCGTGCTTTTGCATACCGTAACCTTGCTAATGTTTTTGGTGGAATGCCAATAGTAAATGAACCGGTTACTGAACCGAAGGTAGATTTTAAAAGGAATACGCGGGAAGAATGTTGGCAGTTTGCTAAGGAAGACTTGGAATTTGCTCGGACATATTTGAATACTACTGCCAAGTATCCAGGGAAAGTAACTAAAGCAGCAGCAGATCATTTACTGGCTGAAGTTAATATTTGTTTAGAAGATTGGGATGGCGCCATAGATGCTGCTAGTCGTGTTATTGACGGTAAAGACGGCGATTACCAATTAATGACAGGACGCTTTGGAACGCGGGCTAATGAAACAGGAAAAAACATTTTCTGGGATTTATTTCGAATGGGCAACCAAAATTACGAGACAGGAAATAAAGAAGCGATATGGGTAGCCCAGTTTGAAGATAAATTAAGTGGTGGAACCGTTAATTTTGGAAGACCTACCGTAGAGCGTACTTGGTGGAATAGAATTTGGAATTTTAGAAAAGCAGGATATAATGGGGTTGCACCAGATTCGACCGGAAGAGGCGCATCATTTGTTAGGCCAACAGATCACGCTAATTTCACCATTTGGAAAAACACGGGTAACGATTTAAGAAATACGGAGGCTGTTATTAAAAGAAAATTTTATTTTGGAGCAGATGTTCCTCCCTATGCTAAGGGGGACTTAATTCCTAAATCTTTTTTAACTGCCCCGGAAGATACCTTACAATTTGTGTATCCTAATTGGTCAAAATTTGGAACAGATAAACATATAGATGGTAAACCTGACAATGGTTATATCCGAGATTTCTATGTAATGAGATTACCTGAAACTTATTTATTAAGAGCCGAGGCCTATTTAGGAAAAGGTCAGAAGAACCTTGCTGCAGCTGATATAAATGTACTCCATACAAGAGCACAATCTCCTCTAATTAGTGCCTCAGATATAGATATTGATTACATTTTAGATGAGCGTATGCGAGAATTATTAGGAGAAGAATTTCGTATGTTAACATTGTGTAGACTCGGTTTATTGTACGATCGTACAAAAAGGTTTGGGTATGAACCTGCTCGAAATTCCATAAAAGAAAAAAACAACCTTTTTCCAATCCCTCAACGTGTTATTGATGGTAATGTAGGTGCTGCCATAGAGCAAAACCCAGGGTACTAAAAAATTAAAAGTAGTTTAGTTAAGTTTAGTTTGCAAGGTGTCATTGTCTATCGGCAGTGGCACTTTCTTTTATGTTAAACAAAAAATCTTTTAAAGTAATGAAACAACATAAAATATTTTTAGAAGCTTATATTTTAGTTATTGGCATTTTTTTTAGTTTTGGAACGCTAAATGCCCAGAACACCGGTTTTTTTGCTGAAATTGGAAATAAAAGCCAAAATGAACGTATGAATCTTTTGGAGGAAAAGCAGCCTCCCAAATTATCAGAAACCTATATTCCTTTTGAAAAAAGCAGCAAATATGCTTTTAAAGAAGTGCGGGAAATTAGTGATAAAAAAGAATTATATAAGGAGTTAGAGGTTTTGAAGAGAAGGTTCATCCCCTTTATGGAGAACAAAGCTCCAGAAATTGTAAATACCAGAGAACGACTCTATTTAACAGAATTTCAATGGAGGCAAGAAACTCCAGAGGATAGGCAAAACTTTTTTTCAACACTTCGAGGTGAAGGATCTTGGAAGAACATAAAAGTACCCCATTTTGACGCCCCTATTGGAAAAGCGACAACCTTTTATTTTAAAAAAATAAATATCACCCCTGAAATGTTAAATGACCGTGCTCTATTTGTTCATTTTAAGGCGGTTGATTACAAAGCACATGTGTTTTTA
This sequence comes from Cellulophaga sp. F20128, assembly GCF_023015805.1. GTDB lineage: Bacteria > Bacteroidota > Bacteroidia > Flavobacteriales > Flavobacteriaceae > Cellulophaga. The sequence goes on along the minus strand of NZ_JALKBA010000016.1, from coordinate 54,443 downwards.
AACGGAGCTTATATTGGCTCCCATGAAGGTTTTTTTGCTCCTTTTGAGTTTAATATTAGCAAAAATGCTCGGATAGGTGAAAATGAACTTTTAGTACAGGTACAAAACGATTTTACAACTACCGGGTTTGTCGCAGCCGGAAAAGAACGGGTTTTTGGGGATAAGATCTATGGTGTTACTGGTCTAGGCTATGATAATTTTCACGATGGTGGTCATCAAGGAGCTGCTGGAATGGGTATTTATCAGGACTGTTATATTGAGTCTAGAGATTTTATTCATATCAATGATGTTTTTGTAAGACCTCTTTATGACGATAATATGGTTGAAATCCGTATCGAAGTGAACAATTACCATGAGACTAATAGACCCATTGGCTTTAATCTATCCATATATGGTCAAAATTTTGAAGATATAGTACTTAAGGATTCCCTTATAATACCCTCCGCCTTACACGTACCGGGAATTGGTGATTTACAAAAACCGATGGATTGGAAAAAGTCCCGAACCAATTTGGGTTATGGTCCCAATTATTTCACCTACTATGTCAAAATACCTGAGTTTCGTTCGTGGAGTAACGATTCTCCATGGCTGTACCAGGCGCAAATAAAGATTTTAGATAATAACAATACCGTTACGGACGTACGAAAACAAACCTTTGGAATGCGCTCATTTGCAATGGATACTGTTTCTATTCCCAAAGGACGTTTGTATTTTAATAATAAAAAAATAAGGCTGAGAGGGGCCAACACTATGGGTTTCCTTCAACAAGATGTTTATAAAAAAAATTGGGATCAGTTAATTGAAGATATTTTACTGGCCAAACTTACCAATATGAATTTCCTTAGGATGACTCAACGTCCGGTCCAACCAGAAATCTATGAATACGCGGATAAATTAGGCCTAATGTTACAAACCGACTTTCCTACATTTGGTGGAATTCGCTATAACCAATGGGAAGAATGTGTAAAGCAAGTTGCTGAAATGGAACGGTTAGTTCGGAACCACCCAAGTAATGTGATGATAACCTATATTAATGAGCGCTTTCCTAATGGCGAAGGGCATCCTCATAGAAATATGGCAAGTCCTGAACAATATTTTTCATTGTTTAGAGCTATGGATGAAGCGGTGCTAAAAGAGAACCCTGATCGTGTTATTAAAAAATCGGATGGCGATTATGATCCACCAACTCCAGGCTTACCTGACAACCATTGTTATAATACGTGGTATAATGGTCAAGGTTTAGGTATAGGGAAATTATATAAAGGATATTGGCAATGGGTAAAACCAGACTGGTATTATGGCTGTGGGGAGTTTGGGGCAGAGGCTTTAGATCCGGTTGAGGTTATGGAAAAATACTACCCCAAAGAATGGTTGCCTAAAAATAAGGAAGAAGATAAAAATTGGACGGCCAATCGAATATACGCTGCCCAGACCCAAAAGTTTCATTATATGTGGTACAATACACAGCATTCCTTGGAGGATTGGGTCGATGCCAGTCAAGATCACCAATCCTGGGCTTTGGAAACGGTAACCGAATCGTTTAGAAGAGATTCCAGTATGGTAACGTTTGCAGCACATTTATTTATAGACGCATGGCCAGCCGGATGGATGAAAACCATTATGGATGTGGATAGAAATCCAAAAAAAGGTTATTTTGCTTATAGAAATGCCTTAAAGCCAACCATAGTTAGCATTCGTAGTGATAGGAAGCACTTTTATGAGGGAGAGGATATTTCTGTTGAATCGTGGATTGCTCATGATCCTAATAGCAGTCCTAAAGATTATTTTATTCAATACCAATTGGAGCAGAATGGCAAAATTATTTATTCTGGAAAAAATGCAGCTGTTGTCCCGCATAACAGTTCAAAATTTCAAGGCTTTTTAAAGTTTAAGACTCCACAGGTGAAAAAAAGAACGCCATATATATTACGTGCCGCGGTTTTTGATGGAGCTGGCAACAGTGTAGATCAGACTACTATGAATATCGACGTTTTTCCAACGGTTGAAAATTCAAATCTGAAGAAGATAGCCTTTCTTGGGAATGAAAGCAAAATAAACACCTATTTGAAATATAATTTTAGAGAAACCATAACTTCCAATTGGGAAAATGCTAATGTTATATGGATTGATCAATTTAGTGATTATGAAAAAAATAAAGAAAAATTTGATCAATTGGCAAAATCAGGAACTAGAATTATATTATATAATGTTCCCATTGGAAGTCATACTATAGGTGGTACCAATGTGAAAATTCTAAACACCTCCATGGGAAGTTATTATTTTACTTCTCCTCTAACAGGTCATCGGTTTACTCAAAATGCAAAGCCGTTCGATTTTAAAATGTGGTATGACGAGGAAACTGGATATATTACTCCATTCTTAGACAAAATAATCTTGGCCGAAAACTGGTCGCCAATATTAGCCACTGGTAATACTAATTGGACAGAGGACCATGGTGAAGCTATGGCTGCGGGGGAACTAAAAATTGGGGATGGGGCTATATTTATTTGTCAATTAGATTTGATTAATAGAATAAAATCGAATCCAACTGCCCAAGATTTTGTGCTTAAATTATTGTTTAAATAATTCTTAGATTGGAATAAAAGGGGGAGTGTTTAAATGGCAATATTTTTATTTTGGGAACTTCCTTTATTTGAGCTGATTCCTAATGGTGTTTTTATTGCATCCCAATATTAAATTAATAAGATTTGTAGTTTGAAGAATAATAAAAATAAACCGATGAAATTAAATGTAATACTTACAATTTTTTGTACATTTTGCTTGAGTGTAAGCAGTTATACGCAAGATATTTATGTGTCTATTGACGGAAATAATAGTAATCCAGGTACAAAAGAAAAACCAGTTGCTACACTAGAAGCAGCACGTGATTTAATTAGACATTTCAAGTCTATAAATGATGTGCCTAAAGGAGGAATTACCGTATGGATTGGTAAAGGACAGTATGAACAAACTAAACCATTCATCCTAAATGAGAATGATTCTGGAAAGCCAGATGCTCCAATAGTATGGCGAACTTTGCCTAACGAAAATGCAAGTGTTACAGGTGGTAAAAGCATTCCTTCTGAAAAATTTATTAAAGTTACGAATAAGGCGATTCTCAAAAGGCTCTCCGAGAATGCTGTTAAAAACGTATTACAAGTTAATTTGAATGAATTAGGAATTTATGATTTTGGAGAAATAAAACAATATGGACATGCACTGTCGGTTACACCTGCACCTATTGAGGTTTTCTTCAATAATGATGCAATGAACTTAGCACGTTACCCAAATGAAGGTGATATTAAAATAGGAAAGGTAATAGATCCTGGTTCCGTTCCTAGAAATCAAGATTATACCAATCGAGGAGCTGTTTTTGAATATACTGACTTAAGACACGATAATTGGGTAGGGTTAGAGGATATTTGGTTTCAGGGATCTTTTATGTGGGGGTTTGCCGATGATAATATTTTAGTGGAATCTATTAATTCAAAAAAGAAACAAATTAAATTAGCCAATCCATCTCTATATGGTGTGGGGGGCGGTCGTAATTATCAGCATTATGTGGCCTACAATATTCTCGAGGAACTCGATAGCCCAGGAGAATGGTATGTAGATAAAAGAACTGGCATACTATATTTTTGGCCACCTAGTAGTATTTCGAATGCTTCTATAATGGTTTCCTGTTTGGAAGATCCTATTATAAGTTTAGAAGGTGCAAGCTATGTAACTATTCGGGATCTAACAATTGAAGTTGGAAGAGGTATTGGCGTTTATATGGAAAGAGGTTTTAATAATCTAATTGCAGGCTGTACCGTTAGAAATGTGGGAACGAGCGGAATTTTTATGGGACAAGGGGCTAAGCAAACATTTCCTTTTATTACGCACGATGACTATGAGGGGGTACCAGTGTCAAGAAGAATAGGCAACTTGCAAGGACATATTTATAAATACACCCATTGGGATCGTAATGCTGGATCAAATAATGGTATTTTAAGCTGTGATGTTTACAATACAGGAAGTGGAGGAATTTACTTAAGTGGAGGAAGTAAACGTAAATTGATACCTGGAAATAATTATGTAGAAAATTGCAAAGTGAATAATTATAACAGACGTAACAAATTCCTTTGGTCTGGGATTAATATTGACGGCTGTGGTAACAGAATTTCTCATTGCGAAATATTTGATTCGGAATGGCAAGCAATATATGTTCATGGTAATGACCATCTATTTGAATACAACAATATTCATCACGTAACCTTAAACTCTGATGATACTTCACCTTGGTATATTGGTCGTGATCCAAGTGATAGAGGTAATGTTATAAGATATAATTATTTTCACCATTCTGGTAACCCCAATCGAATGAATATGGGAATTTATTGTGATGACTCAACTACGGGTGTAGAAATTTTCGGTAATGTATTCTATAAGATGGATACAAAACACGGGATGTTATTTTCTAACAGTGGATGGGATTTAAAGATGAAAAACAATATTGTTATTGAGCCCATTTCTTCCACAGCGGAATTTTCTGCTCATAATTATACTTGGAGTAAAGCGCAAGCACCAAAAACATTTGGTGAAAATGGGCTAATAAGAAAACGTTTAACAGAAAATGTCAATATTTATGAAAGCCCATATTCTCAAAGATATCCCGAATTAACAAGTTATTTAAATCCTATTGTTGATGGCAAAGAATGGGAAGGAATGCGAGCAAAAGGGAATGTTCTTAGCAATAACCTGATAATAGGTGGGCCTGATAACCCTTTACTATTGAGAGGAGGTGAACATGCGAAATGCGAATATATTAATAACTACAAAACAGATCATGATCCAGGTTTTGTGGATTATAAAAATGAAAATTTTAACCTACGTCCCGATTCAGAAGTGTTTACGAAAATACCTGGATTTGAACAAGTACCTTTTGATAAAATGGGACTCTATATTGATCAATACAGAAAAAGTATTAATCCATCTGGTTCAAAATAGTAGCAAAATATTTTTAAGAAATTGAATAAAAATTATATGAAAAAAATTATTTGGGGTTTATTTTTGATGGGCATAATTGTGATTCCAGAATCGGCAAAATGTCAACAAAGGAATAGCGGTTCTAAAATTAGTAATTCAGATGTAATTTGGGATACTCCATCAGAAAATTCTTTGGGTTCTATGCCTGCAGGGAACGGTGATATCGCTATAAATTTTTGGATTGAAAAGAATGGAGATGCCATCTTTTACTTGGCTAAAACTGATGCATGGAGCGAAAATGCAAGACTTCTTAAACTTGGGAAAATAAGGTTGTCCCTTTCTCCTAATCCGTTTAAGGAAGGCGTACCATTTCTGCAACAGTTGGTTTTAAAAGATGGAGTAATTTATATAGAGGCAGGTGATAAAGGAGATAAGGTATCCATTAAAGTTTGGGTAGATGCCAACAACCCCGTGGTGGAAATTGATGTAAACAGTGAAAGTTCGCTATCGGCACGTGCAACCATAGAACCTTGGCGAACCCAACGTCGTAAATTAGTCAACCCTACCGAATTACACTCAGCCTACGGTTTGCATGGAAACGGAGCTCCGGATGTTTTTGTTGAACCTGACACTATATTGTCGGGTTATGAAAATAAGGTTGTATGGGCCCATCGCAATAAAAGTTCTATTTGGCAGGATAATTTAAAACTGCAGGGCTTGGGCCAATATACCATTCAGAATCTAGATCCCTTACTACATAGGACTTTTGGTGCGGTATTAGAATCTAAAGAACTGATAAAAATTAAACCAACAACGCTGTCTACCGATAAAAAAGTAAAGTCATTTTCCCTATCTGTTATTGCACATACCTCGCAAACGAATACATTGAATGATTGGGCTGTTCAATTAAAAGCCGTATCTAACTATATTTTTAAAAAATCCCGTACAAAAAGATTTAAAAGACATCTTGTATGGTGGCAGTCCTTTTGGGATCGAAGCTATATTAACATAAGCACCAAGAACGATAACGAAAAAGAAGAGATCTACAATATTAATCGTGGATATGCGCTTCAACGTTATATTTTAGCATGTTCGGGACGTGGGAACTCTCCAATAAAATTCAACGGTTCCTTGTTTACTGTTGATACGAAGCATTTAAAAGGTGAATTTGAAGGTTTTGATGCAGATTATCGCCGTTGGGGTGGACCATATTGGTGGCAAAACACAAGATTACCTTATTGGGCAATGTTAGAGTCTGGTGATTTTGAGATGATGAAACCCCTTTTTAAAATGTATCAAGATGCTTTGCCCATCCGGAAATTTGCCACAGAAACTTACTACAATCACCAAGGAGCTTTTTTTCCAGAGACTATGTATTTTTGGGGCACTTATGTCGATGGCAACTATGGGAGGAATCGAGATGGTTTGCCCTTAGGAATGACTGAAAATAAATATGTAAGACATTATTGGCAAAGTGGACTAGAGATTTCTTTAATGATGCTTGATTATTACGCTTTTACCAAAGATCCAATTTTTCTTAAAGAAACTTTGTTGCCTATAGTTTCTGAAATTATAAATTTTTACGATCAACACTGGGATCGTGATGAATTTGGAAAAATTCGATTTGATCCAGCTATGGCATTGGAAACTTATAGTATAGCGGTAAATCCTTTGCCAGAAATTGTTGGGATTAATAAAGTATGTACTGAATTATTAAAAATCTCTGATGTAGAAATTAACAAAGCCCTAAAAGAACAATGGGCACGATTAAAGAACGAAATACCAGAGGTACCCATGCGAGAAGTAGATGGAGTAAAAATGTTGGCTCCAGCGCAATCTTATAGTGGAAAACAAAATTCTGAAAACCCTGAGTTATACGCTATATTTCCTTACCGTGCTTATGGAGTTGGGAAACCTGATTTAGAAATTGCACTAGAGTCATTTAAAAATAGAGCTTATAAACAAACAGGAGGATGGCAGCAAAATGCAATAAAAGCTGCGTATTTGGGTTTAACCAATGAGGCAGCAAGATTAACTACTTCGAATTTTAATACTAGTAACGATGCTTATAGATTTCCTGCCATGTGGGGGCCTAATTACGATTGGACTCCCGATCAAGATCATGGGGCAGTTGCTATGATAGCACTTCAACGAATGTTGTTACAATACGATGATGAAGAGATTCATTTATTTCCTGCTTGGCCGAAAGATTGGGATGTAGAATTTAAGTTGTTCACTCCTGAAAAAGGGATCGTTACTTGCAAAGTAGAAAACGGGATTATTACACTTTTGGAACACTCACCAAAAAAAAGTAAACTAAAGGTAGATATTTCTGAAAAATTTAAAATGTAAGATGCTAAGTTACAAAGGTTATCCAAATAAAAAGTGTGGTGATAATGCAAATTTAATAGCTTTAAATATTACCAGGAATAATTAAGGTGTGCATATTTTAGGAGATTAAAATTATTATGGACTTTATAATAACTCTCTAGGTATAAGCCTAAATTACCTAAAGTTTTAGGAATCATTACGCTTTCATTTATAAAGGTGGAGGAATTACGTAGTAGTGCGATAACAAAAGCTAAGGAGTTTCAAGTGCCTTAAATGGAGGGCAAAAACCAGTGAACATCAGCATAAGTATTATTTGAAATTTGTGCAAGAAATATTGTTTAAAAGTTAAAAATGAAATTACCCAAGCATAGGTAATACCTATCATATTCACTGTTTCAGGTATGATTATTCATATTTATTTTGTGCACTTATTGATTTAAAGATGTTTTTTATGCTAAAATATGCATCTCAATACCTTGTTTTATTTTGCATATTAAAGGGGTGTTAATTTTATAATTGCAAATATAGAGGTGGTTATGGAAAATTTAAAACAATTCATTTTAAAAATCGATGGATACATTTGTGATGTAAATTATAAATGATAAAAATATAAGATGAATCTTTCTGGATTGGATATAATTGTTTTCGTGTGCTATTTTTTACTTGTTCTTTCGGTTGGTATAGGAGTCACTATATTTTTAAAAAGGAAACAAACCTCGAAAGATTATTTTTTTGCGGGTAATTCATTGCCGTGGTGGGTTATAGGCTCTTCTGTAATAGCCGCAAATATTTCTGCTGAACAATTTATTGGTATGACGGGATCTGGTTATGCTATAGGATTAGGCATTGCTACTTATGAGTGGTTAGGTGCTATTGGGTTACTAATTGTTGCTAAATATTTTTTGCCGATTTATTTAAAAAATGGTATTTATACGATGCCAGGGTTTTTAGAAAAGCGTTATGATTATAGATTAAGAATTAGTCTTGCTGTATTTTGGTTGTTAGTTTATTGGTTTGTTAATTTATCATCTGTATTTTATTTAGGAGCTTTAGTTTTAGAAGGGTTTTTAGGTTTGTCTCTTGTTCAATGGATATTAGTTTTAGCAGTTTTATCAGCGATTTATGCAGTTATAGGAGGGTTAAAGGCAGTTGCTTATACTGATGTAATTCAGGTTATTTTTTTGGTAGCTGGTGGACTCCTAACAACCTACTTTGTCTTAAAGGCTATTAGTAATTCTAACGATATAATTCTAGGGTTAAAAATGCTTTATGAAAAGGCGCCTGAAAAATTTGATCTAATTCTTGATAAGTCTGATCCAAATTATAAATATTTACCAGGTATAGGTGTTATTCTAGGGGGTCTTTGGGTGGCAAATATTGCATATTTCGGTTGTAATCAATATATAATTCAACGCTCTCTCGCGGCAAAAAACATTAAAGAAGCACAAAAAGGGATGGCATTTGCAGCATTTTTAAAGCTTTTTATCCCTTTAATTGTCGTACTTCCTGGTATAGCTGCATTTGTTTTACAAGCTGATATTGCAAAACCCGATGAATCTTATCCTTGGTTATTGAATACATTCATACCTACTGGTTTTAAAGGGTTGGCATTTGCTGCCTTAATTGCTGCCATCGTTTCTTCATTAAGCTCAATGGTAACTAGCGCTTCAACAATTTTTACATTTGATATTTACAAACCAATTTTCAATAAAAATGTAAAAGATAGTAAGTTAGTTTTTGTTGGAAGAGTAATGAGTGCAGTATCATTGGTTATTGCTGTTTTAGTTGCACCGTTATTATCTTCCTTAGAGCAAGCATTTCAATTTATTCAAAACTTTACAGGTATGGTAACACCTGGGATAGTTGTTGTTTTCTTGTTTGGTCTATTTTGGAAAAAAGCAACTGCCTTGGGTGCTTTATGGACAGTGATTTTAACGATTCCTGTAGCATTGATTCTTGATTTACTTATTGCTGATTTACCTTTTTTGGATAGAATGGGGTTGTCTTTTCTTATCTTATCGGTAGTGTTAATTGGTGTTACCTTTTTATTTAAAAAAGATGGTAAAGACATTATAAAAACAAATAAAAATAGCTATAAAACAGATATGATTTTTAATGTATCCGCAATAGTTATATGTGCATTACTTGGTGTGTTGTACTATACTTTTTGGTAAAACTGAATAGAATAATAATGTTATGATAAAATTTTGGAATAATGATGATGAGCTTTTTGCTGCGGCAAAAGAAGAGCTCTTTACTGCAGTTGTAGGTGATGCAATGGATAAAATGTTATTGCTACACCAATTTCTTCCGCCAAAGATTCAACCATTACAGGAGAGGATGTTTCTTATTGGTCGTGCTATGCCCGTTTTAGAAGCGGATACTTTTGAAGAATTAAGCTACGGTAGTCAAAATAAACTAATGTCAAAACCTTTTGGGTTAATGCTTGAAGCTCTTGATGACTTAAAAAAAAATGAAATTTATATCTGTTCAGGAGCATCTCCCAACTATGCACTTGTTGGTGAGCTTATGATGACTAGGGCTAAAATTCTAGGAGCTGCAGGTGCCGTTGCCAATGGTTATTCAAGAGATACTTTTGGAATGTTAGATTTAAATTTTCCAATATTTTCCTATGGCAATTATGCTCAAGACCAGGGCCCAAGAGGGAAGGTTATAGATTTTAGGGTACCAATAGAAATGGAAGGAGTACGCATAAATCCAGGTGATATTATTGTAGGCGATGTAGACGGGGTTTGTGTTGTTCCAAAAGAATATGAAGAAGAAGTGTTCCTTAGGGCCTTTGATAAAGCTAGGCGGGAAAAAACGGTCTTGAAGGCCATTCAAAATGGGATGAGTGCAGTAGATGCTTGGAATAAATATCAAATAATGTAAATATGAGGTTTTATATGAGTAAATTAAGTCTTAAAATAGTTTGGTTCGTTTTTATGATATCCTGTGGTCTTTCTCAGGCTCAAGTTAATAATGAAGTATCAGTAGCTTATAGTGATAGTGGTAATCCTGGTAATCAACCTTTTCTGGTACTCGGAGATAATTATACGTTTCCCGATGAAAATCTAGGAAGTGAAGTGGATAGGTCCTGTAACTATGGACCAAAGGTTATTTATGCGTTTGATAATATAGATATCAATGCAACATATTCTTTAAGAGCAGTTTTTGTTTCAGATGCTGATAGAACAATTAAGATCACAGCTGATGGAAATACAATAGGAGAAACTATAAAACTAAGCAAAGGTTCAAGGAAAGAAATTAATCTTCAGTTACCGGCAAAATCTTACGCCTATAAGCAGCTAGTTTTAGTTTTTGAATTGGTTTCTGGTGCTAATGTCATTATTTCAGAACTTGAAGTATTCTCCTCCAACAAAGCTTTACTTAAGCCATTTGATAATTCACGGCAAACAGAATTAATTAAATCAAATTCTTTCGTTATAAAAGAAAAGATAGAGGTTGAAAAGTTTTTACCACAATATACACCGCGCCCTTCAAAGGTAATTGAAGTATACAACCCAAAAATATCACTTAATGGTGAATGGAAGTTTAATGCAAAACCGGAAGTAGATTTTCATAAAAATAATGCATCTAACAAATGGAATACTATTAATGTGCCTGGAGAATGGGCAATGCAGGGGTATGAAGTAGATTCCGCTGCATTTGCAGGCTATGAGAGAAAATTTAATGTTCCTACAGATTGGAATGATAAACGTGTTAAACTTCGTTTTGATGGTGTTTCTAGCGAATGTACTGTTTGGATTAACGGCCAAGAAGTTGGTTCACATATGGGGGGAATGACCGCCTTTGAATTTGATGTTACTAAATACTTGAAAAAAGACCATAACAGTATTGCATTAAAAGTCCGTAATGAATCCTTAGCAGATATGTTAGGCAGTTTAACGCAATATGCCGCACATCAAATTGGTGGTATTACAAGAAAAGTAACTCTTTTTGCAGTGCCAGAAGTGCATTTGTCTGATATTAGAATTGTTACAGATTTAGATGCAAACTATAAAAATGCGATACTAAAATTAAAATTAGAGATTACTAATCTAGGAAATACAATATCGAAAAATAAAACTTTAAGGTTTACACTTCCAGATGAGAATTTGGTGAAAGAGTTCGGTATAGAAAACATAAATGTAGGAGAAACGATTACTAAAAACATTGAAATAAATGTTAGAAATCCTAAAAAATGGACGAATGAAACTCCAAATATGTATGATTTTTTTACTGATATTTTAGATGGTAATGATTTATCTGAAAGAGTTGCAAATAGAATAGGGTTTCGAGAGGTAGAAGTAAGAGGAAACGAATTATTGGTGAATGGTGTTTCTGTTAAATTAAGAGGAGTTAACCGGCATGAAATACATCCACTTACAGGTAGAGTTCTTAATCAAGAAACATGGGAAAAAGATGTGGAATTATATAACAAAGCCAATTGCAATTATATTCGTACATCTCATTATCCGCCAGGGGAAGAATTTATAGCTCTTTGTGATGAAAAAGGAATTTTTGTCGAAGTGGAAGCTCCAATTTGTTGGGTTGGACATCATGCTAATAAAAATTGGCTAACTTTAGATTATAAGGATGAACAATATTTTCCGTATATGTTACAAGCCAATATGGAAACCATTCAGTTTTATAGAAACCATCCTTCAATTATCTTTTGGTCTGCTGCCAATGAATCCTATTGGAATTATAATACAGCAAAGTTAATGAAGTATGTTGACGCGGCAGATGCAACAAGACCAAATGCTTTTCATGATCAAGGATATGGTGGCTTTAATAATCAAGGAAGTACTGCAAGTATTGCAAATATTCATTACCCCGGACCAGAAGGTTATAAAAAAGCAGTAGACTTTGATAAACCTTTAATTTATGGTGAGTATTGCCACTTAAATGTATATAACCGAAGAGAACTTATCACAGATCCCGGTGTTCGGAATGATTGGGCAATGGCATTGGCACCAACTTGGGAAAATATGTATTATACAAAAGGTATTTTGGGTGGTGCTATATGGTCTGGTGTGGATGATATTTTTCAAATGCCAAACGGCGAAGCAGTTGGTTATGGACCTTGGGGACCAATTGATGGATGGAGAAGAGAAAAACCTGAATATTGGCACGTTAAAAAAGTATACAGTCCAATACGAATTTTAACAAAACAGTTAGAAGTTCAAAGTACATTTGAAATTGAAATAGAAAATAGGTATTCATTTGTTAATTTAAAATCTGCCAAAATAGTTTGGTCCTATGGTGATGAAGCTGGTATGGTTTTTCCAGATATTAATCCAGGACAAACTGGATATACAACAATAAAGGTTGAGAAACTGCTAAAAAATGAAAAACTCAATCTAAAAATTTATGACCCTAGAGGTTTCTTAGCAGATGAATTTGTGATTCCAGTGGGGAAACAAACCTATTCAGATGTAGTGAATTACCAAACCCCAATAAAAACAAATTTAAGTACCAATAAAACTGAATTTATCATCAAAGGGAAAGGTTTTGAATGTGTTATTAGTAAGAAAAATGGACAGATTGTTTCACTTAAAAAAGACAATAAACTAATTTTAAATGGTGGTCCGTGGTTAATGGTATTACCTTTAGACGGTGAAGGTTGTGAGCCAGATCATGATGCTAATATTCCACCTTTCAACGAACTAGCAGCCAATTGGGTTGCGAATTCTGTGATTGCAAAGAAAGACGGAGAGGATATTAAGGTAATAGTTGAAGGAGTGTATACTGATTTTTTAGGAAGCTATATATTGTCAATTAATGCAAATGGGGAACTTAGTGTTGATTATTCTTTTCGTAGTAAAATTGGAGTAAACCCCAGGCAATGGGGAATGGTGTTTAATGCACCAAAGAGTTACAATACTCTATTTTGGAATAGAGAAGGTAGATGGACCTCTTACCCTTCAAAACATATAGGTAGACCATTTGGCGAAGCACCATTGTTCTATGAAGGCGTTCCTAATAAAATCAATCCTAGAGAAGAACCGCTTTGGCATTGGAGTATGGACTTTAATAAATTAGGGAGCAATGACTTTAGGTCTACTAGAAGAAATTTTAATTATGCAGGCCTAAAAGATGGAAATGGAAAGCAAGTTTTGGCTATTTCAAAAGATGCCTCTCAACACTGGCGTTCTTGGCTAAATGGTGATGATATACAATTTTTAGTGGCAAAATTTGTTACCGCAGGGAACGAACTTTTCTTAGGAAGTTTTTATGAACCAACCAGGGTTCCATTAAAATTAGGGGATTCAATTTCGGATAAAATTCAAATTCAAATAAAATAAGGATGAAATAAAATTCCGAATAATTATCAATTACTTTAACTATAAATAAAGAACTGTGAAAATTACTGATGTAAAAGTTTGGCTCGTTGAGGGCGTGAAATATAATTGGACCTTTTTGAAGATATATACGGACGAAGGTTTAACCGGAGTAGGAGAAGCTACGAATTGGCCCGGAAGCCAAATAGTTGAAGCAGCAGCAAAAGAACTTGGACAAAGAATTATAGGAATAGACCCAATGAGAGTTGATTTTATTTGGACAAAACTTTATCGTGATATGAATTGGGTTGGTCCTTACGGAGCCAGTATGTGCGCAATCTCAGGTATAGATATGGCTCTACTTGATTTGAAAGGAAAAAAACTCGGGGTTCCTGTCTATGATCTCTTGGGGGGATCCTATAGAACCAAAATCCAACTCTATGCAAATTATTGGTTTACAAACGGAGGCCATAATATGGAAGATTATGCTAGGCAAGCAGTGGAGGTTAAAAAAGCAGGCTTTACAGGTTTAAAATTTGATCCATTTGCTCATACGAATTACTTTTATGGAGATGATTTGGACACCAACTTGTCTTTGACAAAATCACAACAAAATAAGGCATTTGAAGTTAGTAAATCTGTAAGAGAGGCGGTTGGTGAGGATATGGATATTATGATTGAAACACACGCAATGCTTAATTTTAAAGTAGCCGTTACCATGGCAAAGCGTCTGGCAGAATTAGATATTACTTGGTATGAGGAACCTGCTGGACCTGAGAATCCAAATACGTTAAGAGCCCTTCGAGAACGAATAGATCCAAGTGTTTCTATTTGTGTGGGAGAAAGACATTATACTAGACATGGCATAAGACCTATATTGGAAAAACAAATATGCGATGTTATTATGCCAGATATTACGCGCTGTGGTGGACCATCAGAAATGAAAAGAATGGCAACCATGGCAGAGGCTTACAATGTTCTTGTAGCGCCTCATAATCCCAATGGACCATTGTCAACATTGGCATCAGCCCATGTGTGTGCATCTATTCCTAATTTTTTTAGACAAGAATTTATTTTCAAAGATGTACCCTGGAGGGATACAATAATAGATCACCCCATTCATGTTGAAGGAGGTCAACTCATATTAAGCAATAGACCAGGGTTAGGTGTAGATTTGATAGAAGATGAAATGGATGCACACCCTGGAATTAGAGAACACAGGGATGGATTTTATATTTAATAATTAAAATACGATTACAATGTTGACCATTGATTTAAAGGGAAGAACAGCCTTAGTAACAGGTGTTAGTAAGGGTATTGGCCAAGGAGTTGCCAAAATGTTGGCGAAAGCTGGGTGTAATATATCTGGGTGTAGTAACTCTCCAGAATTTTCCGAAGGTGTGAAAGCCTTTATGGATAGTGTAGCATCTGAAGGTAGACAAGCAATATACACTCCTTTAAATATTACATCTTGTGCAGATCAAGAAGCATTAATAAAAAAAACAGTTGCCACTTTTGGCGGTATTGATATTCTAGTTTCTAATGCCGGAGTCAACGTTTTTGAGGGAGCAGAAAATTGTTCAGACAAAGAATGGGAATTTAATATGGATTTGAATTTAAAATCACATTGGCAATTGAGTAAACTTTGTAAACCTTTTTTAGAATTGGAAGGAAAGGGGGTTATCATCATCATGACTTCAAATCATAGTAATTACACCATTCCTGGTTGTTTTCCATATAATGTAGCTAAAACCGCTATTAAAGGTTTGGTACAATCTCTAGCTATAGAGTGGGGGCCCAAAATCAGAACGATTGGGATAGCACCCGGGTTTATTGATACCAAAGGGAATCAAAAATGGTTTGATAGTTTTTCTAATGCGGAAGAGGAACGTCAACGTACTATAAACACTCATCCAGTAAAACGGATAGGAACCACAGATGAAGTGGGAGGATTGTGTGCCTTTTTAGCATCTGATCAAGCTGCCTTTATTTCGGGAACAACCTATCTGATGGATGGCGGAAGATCGGCACTGATGCAAGGTTAAAATTTAAAAAAGTTTATGATTATAAATATAGATTGAAAATGCATAAAATGAAAATCGAAATAGCATCATTATGGCTTAAAACCAAGGCAAACTTAGGCGAAGGACCTGTATATTTTAATGACTCCGAAGAACTGGTTTGGTTAGACATAAATAATGGCTATGTTCACGTTTCAGATTCTATATCCAAAGAAAATAAAATAATATACGAAGGAGAGAAATCTTCTTGTATTATTTCAATCTCTAATGAAGAACTTCTTGTTGCCGATATTGATAAATTGATTCGGTTAAATAGAAGTACAGGAGCGATAACGTTATTTCTTAAAGTTGATTACAAATCAACAAATATAAGGTTCAATGATGGTAAGGTAGATCCATATGGGAATTTATGGATTGGAACTATGGAAATGAATGGCTTACTCCAAAAAGGTAATTTATACTGTGTAGAGCCAAATAAAAAGATATCAATAAAATTAAAGGGCGTTAGTATTTCGAATGGATTGGCTTGGTCTATAGATAAAAAAACAATGTATTTTATTGACACTGCAATAAGAAGCATTTACGCATTTGATTTTGATAACAAAAGTAAAATATCCAATCAACGAATTTTAGTGACAATACCAAAGCAATTTGGGTCACCCGATGGTATGACTATAGATAATAAAGGTAATTTATGGGTTGCTATGTGGGGTGGAGCTTGTGTCTTATGTATTAATCCAGAATCTGGACTTATACTTGAGAAAGTTGAAGTTGATGCACCACTTGTTACCTCCTGTGTTTTTGGTGGACAAAATATGGATATACTTTTTATAACCACGGCCAGAGAAGGTTTGAAAACAAAAGAGTTAGAAAAATATCCTTACAGCGGAAGTATATTTTCTTTTCGAACGAATGTCAACGGTTTAAAACCTAATCGATTTATAATTAATTCAAAATAAATAAATAAATAAATAAATAAATAAATGATTCGGAAGATTTATAATTGGGTAAATGTCAAAGTGACGTTGTTTAGGAAATATTATAGAATAGAAAATTAATCATACAATCTACTAAAAATTAAAAACTGATTTATTATGAAAAACATTTTACTTATATCAATCCTTACTTTGTTTGTAAGCTGTTCAAAACAGAAAAAAGGAGTCGATATAGATTGGGGAAAACACGATCTTGATTTTAAAACTCTTGCACAAAGTTGGGATGAAGGTATTCCTTTGGGAAATGGTGTTATTGGAGCACTGGTTTGGGAAAAAGAAGAACGACTAAGAATGTCTTTAGATAATGTCAATTTGTGGGATTTGCGACCAATGGAAAATTTAAATACTCCGAATTATAAATTTTCTTGGGTCTATGAGCAATGGAAAAATAATAATTATGAAGAAGTTCAGAAAAATTTTGATGCGCCTTACGATAATTCGCCAGCACCTTCTAAAATTCCAGGAGCTGGTTTGGAATTTGAAATAGCAGAATTTGGAAATGTGATCTCCAATAAACTAGCGATTACTGATGCAATTTCTGAAATTAAATGGGAAAATGGTGTAACGATGAATTCATTTGTACATGCTACAGATCAAGTTGGGTGGTTTCGATTTGATGGAGTGAAGGAAGGATTTAAACCAATGCTGGTACCACCAGCTTATAATTCAAGTGGAAAGGATGAAATGGAATCGCCAGTTACCGGGCAAGATTTACGAAGGTTAGGGTACCCTGAAGGAACAATTATTGAGAAAGACAATAGTATTACATATAAACAAGAAGGATGGGGTGGATTTGAATATGAAGTAAATGTGTCATGGTTACAAATTGGAAATGTAGTTGCGGGGTGTTGGAGTATAAGTGCTGATTATGAAAAGCTAGAGAAATCGAAAAAAGCAAATGTATTTGTTGCAGAGCAATTAAATAAAGGTTTTGCAAAAGCTTTTGAATCTCACTCCGTATGGTGGAAACAGTTTTGGGGGAAATCATCTTTGCGTATTCCGGATCCAATTTTGGAAAAACAATGGTATTTGGAACAATACAAATTTGGATCGGCTGCTCGAGATGGTGCACCACCAATTTCCTTACAAGCAGTTTGGACTGCAGATAATGGTAAGTTACCTCCTTGGAAAGGCGATTATCACCATGATTTAAATACACAATTAAGTTATTGGGCATCGTATTCAGGAAATCACCTCGATTTAGAGAATGGGTATTTGGAATGGTTGCTTAAATATAAAAAAACTTTTAAGACGTACACTAAAGAATATTTCGAATCAGATGGATTAGCGGTTCCTGGTGTAACAACATTAACTGGAGAGCCCATGGGAGGATGGATTCAATATTCCTTTGGTCCCACAGTGTCAGCATGGCTAAGTCAACATTTCTATATGCATTGGCGTTATTCTATGGATAAAGAATTTTTAAGTAAAAAAGCTTATCCTTGGATTAAAGATGTTGCCGTTTTTTTTGATAATATATCTATTATAGATGATGCAGGTTTGAGAAAATTACCGTTAAGTTCTAGCCCTGAAATCCATAATAATTCCAGAGAAGCATGGTTCGATGAAACCACTAATTTTGATCTTGCAGCCATTAGATGGACATATGAAAAAGCTGCTGAACTGGCTTTGGAACTTGGTAAAAATGAAGAAGCGGAAAATTGGATAAATACTCTAAATGAATGGCCTTATTTTTCCATTGATGAATCCGAAGGGTTAAAGTTTGCTCCAGAGCATCCATATGAGGAATCACACCGTCACTTCTCTCATTTAATGGCATTTCATCCATATGGACTAATTGATTATTCTAATGGGGAAAATGATAAAAAAATTATTGACAATACTATTAATCATTTAGTAGATAAAGGGTCAGATTGGTGGACAGGCTATTCTTTTAGTTGGTTGGGTAATTTACAAGCACGTGCTTTTGACGGCGAGGGTGCTGCAAAAACACTTCGTATTTTTGCAGAAAACTTTTGCCTTCCAAATAGTTTTCATGTCAATGGTGAACAACATAATAAAGGGTATTCAAAATTTAAATATCGTCCATTTACTTTGGAAGGTAACTTTGCCTTTGCCTCGGCAATTCAGGAGATGTTAATTCAAAGCCACACAGGTATAGTTATTTTGTTTCCAGCAATACCTCACAATTGGAAAAATTCTTCGTTTGAAAGTCTTAGAACTGAAGGTGCTTTTCTTGTTACAGCAAAAATGGAAGATGGTACGGTGAAAGAAGTGAAAATAATTTCAGAAAAAGGCGGAGAACTACGTTTAAGAAACCCTTTTAATACTGATGATATTAACGTCAATTCCGAATTTATAGTTGAAGATGATATTATTGTAATAACAACAATGAAAGGTCAATTAATTGAACTCAAACAAGAAAATTAAAACGACAACTAAAGGATTAGGGATATTATTTTAGGTAGTTTCTCATAATGGGTGTAGGGTAAAAAAAATTATGAACTATTTCGTTCCTGAATTTTTTTACGTTACACCTTTTTTTAAGAATTTATTTTTTCCGTTACTATATTGATGACTATAATTTTTTAATATTGGAATAGAATTCAGAAGGAGATATTTTTTTGATAAGTCGAAATTGCTTATTAAAGTGTGAGGGACTATTATACCCACTTAGGTAAGCAGCCTCTGTTATACTATATTTTTCTTCATGGATTAATTTACAGGCATAACCTATTCTAATTTCGTTCAAAAAAGAAGTAAAAGTTTTATTAGTCCTATTTTTAAAATACCTACAAAAAGCTGTCTTATTCATCGACGCAACTTTGGCTACTTCGTCTAATGTAATAGGATTAGAAAAATTATCCATTACGAATTCGAAGACTCTATTAATTTTATTGTCGCCTTTAAATATAGTTTCCTTAAATAAAGAGGATGCTAATAATCTGTATTCATTGGACATTGAGGCTATATGTAATATTTCAATAAACAACAAAAGCCGTTCCATACCCATTAATGGTAACAGTTTCTTTATTTTTCGAATCAGTATTTTGGAGGTGTAATTGAAAAATGACATACCCCTTTCTGCATTTTTAAAAAGTTCATTGAGTTTTTTAGACTCAAACAAATCTAAAAATGAAGGTCCCAAGAAACCTGGCGAAAATTGTATGATAATTGAGGTGCAATGTGTTTTTGTATCATTTAAATTTTTTGGAGGGTTACTTCTCCAAACATGTGGGAGTTTTGATCCTACTAAAATTACATCACCTTTCAAAAATGTTTCAACGGAATCACCAATAAATCGCTGTCCTTCACCTTTTAATATAACTACAAGTTCAAGCATTTCATGAAAATGCCAATTATCATAGAAATGTGTGCGTTCGTCTTTTCTAATATGAAAGGCTTGTTCAATTGATGTATTTATCTTTCTAAAGTTTGCTTTCATTGGTTAAAATTTGTGGTTATAGCAAATATAGAGAATGTAATTGATAATTCAGCACAAGCTAACCTTAGTTTGGATTGGTATTTTTGTTTAAATAAATTTAAAACCAACTAAATATGAAAACTAAATTATGTTATCTAGTTACTTTATTTGTTATATTCTGTGTTAGCCTAGGGTATTCGCAGAATCATAAAATCACGGGTACGGTAACATCTTCAAACGAAAGTATGCCACTTACGGGTGTTAATGTCCTTGTTAAAGGTACTCTAACAGGAGCTGTTACCGATTATGATGGGAAATTTACCTTGACCAACGTCTCGCCGACCGGCATATTAGTTCTAAGTTACGTAGGGTACAAAACTATTGAAGTAGCTTTTAATACCCAAAAGGTGCTTTCTATATCGATGGAAGAAGATGCTTCTCAATTGGATGAAGTAGTCATTGTTGGCTACGGAACACAGAAGAAGGAAAATCTTACCGGATCTATTTCAACAGTTAAGCTAGAAGATGATTTAAATCGGCCAATTGCCAATGCAACCCAAGCCTTAGCAGGTAAGGCTGCAGGTGTTACTGTAACTCAAACCTCTGGAAATCCAGGAGGTGATGGTGCTACAATTAAAATTAGAGGTATTGGAACCCTTGGAAATAGTAATCCATTAGTGTTAATAGATGGAATAAGAGGAAGCCTTGGAAATGTAAATGTGGCTGATATTGAAACTATCACTGTTCTAAAAGATGCTGCCTCTGCCGCAATTTATGGAGCTAGGGCAGCAAATGGTGTATTGTTAGTTACAACTAAAACAGGTAAGTCTGGTAAAATGACCGTAAGCTATAATGGATATACTGGTATTCAAAAGCCTACGAAATTAACGGAGTATGTAACCAATTCTGTAGAGTTTATGGAATTGCTTAACCAAGCTAAATTTAATGAAGATCCTGCTTCTATGCCTGATTTTTCTGAATCCGAAATTAATGAATTTAGAAATGGCACAGATCCTTATTTGTACCCCAATACAGACTGGCAAAATGTAGTTTATAGAGACGCTCAAATTATAACTCATAATTTCAGTGTTAGAGGAGGTAATGATAAAACAACATATTCATTTTCAGTAGGTCACACCGATCAAGACGGGATTGTCCTGGGGACGAATACCAAACAGTATACAGCTCGATTAAACTTGGACACAAAAGTTTCTGATAAATTTAATTATTCCTTAAAATTATCAGGGAGATATGATGATGTAAATCAGCCGGTTGCTGGAGCAGGAGCTGTTATTGGATGGGTAGAAAGAGCGACCCCAATGCAAAGTCCGCGTTTGGAGGACGGAAGCTATGCTTATCCTTGGATTGGGTTTCCTAATGCAACACACGCCCTTGCCGGAGCTTTGGAAGGTAAAAATCGAAATGCCTGGGATAACCTATTGATTAATTTATCTGGAGAATATGAATTAATTCAGGATTTAAAATTAAAAAGTTCTATAGGGATAAATACTTACCATAATTTGCACAAGGTTTTTAGACCTCAAATAGATTTAATTAACCCTAAAACATTGGTAGCTTCAAATTTAGGGGTAGGAGGAAATCCATTATCTGCTTGGAATGGGTATACCACAGGCAGAACCTTAACTCTTCTGTCAACTTTAAATTATAATAAAACCATTGCTGAGAATCATAATTTTACATTGCTTGGAGGCTTTAGTCAAGAAAGTACCAAAACAAATCATTTGTCTGCTTCAAAGAATGGTTTGCCAAGTAATGCTTTGCAAGAAATAGATGCGGGTGCAGATGATCCGGCAGCTTCAGGTTACAGTGTTGATTATGGGCTTCAATCATTTTTTGGAAGGTTTAATTACGATTTTAATAGTAAATACCTTTTGGAGGCCAATGTAAGGTATGATGGTTCTTCAAATTTTGGACCGGGTAATAAATGGGGAGTTTTTCCTTCTTTTTCTGCGGGTTGGAATATATCAAATGAAGGTTTTATGGGGAATGTTACCTTTATTGATGACCTAAAATTAAGAGCTTCATGGGGACAATTGGGTAATCAAGCCATAACACCTAATCAGTATAGTTCTATTTACAATTTAGGTGGAATATATTCTTATGGCGGAAATTTAGTTGGTGGCGCCGCCCAAACTAGCCTGCCAAATCCTGATGTGACTTGGGAAACCTCTACACAAACAGATATTGGTTTTGATATTTCTATGTTTGGTAGAAAATTAAATATCGTTGCAGATTATTATTTAAAAGATACAGAAGATATTTTAAGAAGTATAAACATTTCAACAGTTGTAGGTGGCTTAATACCCCCAACTGTTAACTTGGCTTCTGTAAGAAACAAAGGTTTTGAGTTTTTAGTTGATTACAACAATGCAGCAGGAGAATTTGAATATGGTGTAAGTGTTAATTTTACAACGATAGATAATGAGGTGACAAAACTACCAACACCACAAATTGGAGGATTTTCAAGAATAGTTGAGGGCAGTTCTATAAATGAATTTTATACCATAAAAATGTTAGGCATCTTTCAAAATCAGGCGGAGATTGATGCCCATGGTGCACAACCAACTGCTCAACCAGGTGATATAAAATTTGAAGATTTTGATGATAGTGGAGATATTGGTGACGGGGATAGGCAGGCTATGGGAAGTTCTATACCAAAATTAACTTATGGGTTTAACGTTTCTGCTGCGTATAAAGGTTTTGATTTTTCAATGCTTTGGCAGGGTGTAGATGGAATAAATGCTATAACTGAGGAGGAACAAAAACCATTTTTTAATAGTGCTGGAATTCCAAAATTTTGGGTAGAGAATGCGTGGACTCCTGAGAAGCCTAATAATAATTATCCAAGATTGGTTAGAGCAAGTAATTATTTGAATAATATGTGGAGAAACTCTTCATTCTTGATTCAAGACGCTTCCTTCCTAAGGTTAAAGAATATTCAATTAGGGTATTCCTTACCCCAAAGATTTTTAGAAAAAATTAAAATTGATAAACTTAGGTTTTATGTTAACGCAACAAATCCAATTACAATTACCGACTATAGAGGATTAGATCCAGAAAAAAATCCTTTTGGAAATAGAGGGTCTTATTCTAATGTTCAAGTTTATTCATTGGGTTTAAACCTTTCATTATAAGTAAATATAAAAATTGTAGAACTATGAAAACATATATAAAATTAATACTAGGGTTATCCCTTATTTTGACTTCTTGTACAAAAGATGTCATTGAAGTAGCTTCCTCAACAAATATATCTTCTGAAACATTTTGGAAAACGGAAACAGATGCTCGATTAGCTTTAAATGGAATATATAACTCATTGGCTGGCTTAGAACAAAATTATATATATTATGATGTAATGTCTGATAATGCCTACAATAACTACCCTTGGGAAGGTTATAAAGCAATCGCAGATGGAACCCATGACGCGCGGGGGCCTGGAGTAATTGGATGGATATGGTCTTCCTGTTTTCAGGGTATTGGAAGAGCGAATGTGCTACTTGATAATGTGGATAATGTTGAAGGTCTTGATGAAGATTTTAAAAATTCAGCAATTGGAGAGGCTTTGTTTCTTAGGGCGTATTTCTATTTTAAATTATCAGATTTTTATGGAGGAGTTCCAATCATTACTGAAAGTCCAAAAATAGAGCATTCTGAATTACCAAGAGACACAAAAGAAGCCGTAATTAATCAAATAATTGATGATTTAGATCAGGCATATAATCATTTACCTATTACCCAAACGGAAGTTGGGAAAGCAACAAAAGGTGCAGCAAGAGCTTTAAAAGCAAGAGTGGAATTATACAATGAAAGATGGGAAGATGCTGCTATTTCTGCTCAAGAAGTCCTAGGAATGGGGTATACGTTATTTCCTGAATATAGAGATTTATTTCGTCAAGCAAATGAAAATAATGAGGAGGTTATTTTTGACGTACAGTATATTTCTCCTGAACAAGGTAACCTTATAGAATTATACCTTGGTAGTTATACAGTCGGGGGATGGTCTTCAGTGGTTCCTTTGCAAAATATGATAGATGAGTATGAAATGATTGACGGAATGTCAATATCAGACTCACCATTGTACGATCCTGAAAACCCCTATGATAATAGAGATCCTAGATTAAAGCAAACTATTTCTGTGCCAGGAGCTACAATAAATGGAATAGTAGACCATGTAGGTGAGTTTGGTGGGTATTGCTTTAAAAAGTATACTGAATATGATGAGATTGGAGTTGTTTCTCCAACTCCATACCCCACGGAAACAGGACAAAATGTTATTATCTTAAGGTTAGCCAGTGTATTATTGACTTATGCCGAAGCTCAAAATGAGGCTGTTGGTCCGGACGCTTCAGTATATGATGCCATTAATGAAATTAGGGCTAGACCAAGTGTTAATATGCCTCCTTTGCCTTTGGGTTTAAGTAAAAGTCAAATGCGCGAAGCTATAAGACACGAACGAAGAGTTGAACTGCTTCTGGAAGGTACGAGATATTCTGATATTAGAAGATGGGGTATTGCAGAACAAGTAATGGATGGTTTAACAGATCCGGGGGGTATAAGATCTTTTAATCCTGATAGGGATTATTTATTTCCTATTCCTGCAGGTGAGTTTGATATTGAGGGAACCGCATTAGAACAAAACCCCAATTATTAACCAACAATCCTTATGAATTTTAGTTAGTTGATTAGTTGAGAAAATGAGGTTTGTATTTATGCAGCCTCATTTTATCTTTTCAATTTGGTAGGACTAAAACTTTTACAAAATAATTTATTTATAATGGCAGTAAAGAACAACGTATTATTAGGGCTTTTTTTTATACTAGTATTTTCTTGCAAAAAAGAAGACGCTAAAATTTTTAATGAAAAAAAAGTTTCCACTGCGCTTTTTACTATTGCTTCTACAGAAACTACAAATATTAATTTTAAAAATGAATTAAATGAATCAAGTTCCATGAATGGACTGCTTTATGAGTATTTTTATAATGGAGGAGGTGTCGCTGTTGGAGATTTAAATGGAGATGATTTACCTGATATTTATTTTATTTCAAATTTAAAAACAAATACACTCTACTTAAACCAGGGAAAGTTGAAATTTAAGGATATAACTGAAATATCTAAAACGAAAGGAAAGTTTGGTTTTCCTACAGGCGTTACTATGGTTGATATTAATGGTGATGGAAAATTGGATATTTATATTTGTAAATCTGGCAAATTTAATGACCTCAATAAGAGAAGAAACGAATTATACATAAACAAAGGGAATAATATACAAGGGATTCCAGTTTTTGAGGAAGCCGCGGAAAAGTATGGACTAAATTTACCACATTTTTCTACACAAGCCTCATTCTTCGATTACGATAAAGATGGAGATCTAGACTTGTTTCTAATTAATCATGGTATTTTGTTGTATCCCGATGAGTCCATTGATAAGTTTGTAAATATAGACTCTAAATATCAAGGTGAACGTCTATTTCGAAATGAGAATGGAAAGTTTGTAGATGTTACTAAGGAAAGTGGTATTATTAATAATTTATTAAGTTTTGGTTTAGGTGTGTCTATTGGAGATTTAAATAATGATGGATGGCCCGATATCTTAGTGGGGCATGATTATTCTGAAAAAGACCATATGTATTTAAACCAAAAAAATGGTAAATTTAAGGAGGTTATTCTTCTTACAACGGGTCATATTTCTAATTTCTCTATGGGAAATGACATCGCTGATTTTAATAATGATGGGTTACTCGATTTTATTACCCTAGATATGATGTCTGAGCATAACTTTGATATTAAAACTAGTATGAGTGGAATGAACCCAAAGAGGTTTTACAAGCTTGTTGATTTAGGATTACACCATCAATATATGTTTAATACGTTGCAGATAAATAATGGAAACCAAAATGACTTACCTATGTTTTCTGATATAGCTCAATTATCCGGTGTCTCTAGTACCGATTGGAGTTGGGGACCTTTATTTCTTGATATGGATAACGATGGATTAAAGGATTTATTTATTTCTAACGGAATAAAAGGTGATTTCAGAAATAGTGATTTTGTTAACTATAGAAAAAAACGACAAAAGGAAATAGTCGAATTAAAGAAGCAAGGCAAAAGGATTGATCAAAAGACCTATGTAAATCATATTCTGGATAAAATGCCAGAGCGAAAAAAAGAAAATTATTTTTACAAAAATAACGGTGACCTAACTTTTAGTTCAATAGAATTAAATAGTAAAGATAGAATACAAACTAGCTCAAACGGTGCAGCTTATGCCGATTTTGATAATGACGGAGATATGGATATTGTTGTAAACAATGTTGATGATCCCGCCTTCATTTATAAAAATAATAGTTCCGAATTAAAAAAGGGAAATTATCTTAAAGTTAAATTAAATGGCCCTATGAAAAATAAATTAGGAATAGGTGCAAGATTAATTGCCGTACAAGAAGATAAAACCCAAATATTAGAGCAATACCTGACTAGAGGTTTTCAGTCTTCAGTTACCGAAATATTACATTTTGGATTAGGAAAAGAAAATGGTTTGAAAGAACTACAGGTTATATGGCCTGATGGGAAAACTCAATACCTAAATGGCGTTAGTGCTAATCAAACCCTTGTGCTATATTACAAAGATGCCATTGAAAAAAGGTTAGATGTTAAATCAACTACTCCGATTTTTGAAGATATTACTGAAACTGCCAAAATAAATTTCAAACATATTGAGAATGATTTT
This sequence comes from Cellulophaga sp. F20128, assembly GCF_023015805.1. Classification (GTDB taxonomy): domain Bacteria; phylum Bacteroidota; class Bacteroidia; order Flavobacteriales; family Flavobacteriaceae; genus Cellulophaga. Next base: position 27,708 of record NZ_JALKBA010000016.1, on the reverse strand, counting down.
AATGATTTTGATAGAGAGAGCTTGTTGCCCCATAAAATGTCAAATTTCGGACCTGGATTGGCTGTTGGTGACATAAATAATGATGGTTTAGATGATTTTTATGTTGGTGGTGCAAAGGGGTTTAGTGGTGAACTATACTTTCAAAATAAAAATAGTACATTCAGGAAATCACCAAATAAATTATGGCAAGCTGACAAAAACTGTGAAGATATTTCTGCAGAATTATTCGATGCAGACTCAGATGGAGATTTGGATTTATACATAGTGAGCGGAGGCAATGCATTTAGTGAAAAAGCAATAGAATTACAGGATAGATTATACTTAAATGATGGCTCAGGTAATTTTAAAAAGTCCATAAATGCTTTGCCAAAAATGTTATCTAGCGGTTCCATTGTTAAATCACATGATTTTGATGGTGACGGTGATATAGACCTATTTGTAGGAGGGAGATTAATTCCTGGTAAATATCCTTTTCCGGCAAAGAGCTATTTATTGAAAAATGAATCAAAGAATGGCAGGGTGATTTTCAATGATGTTACTGCAAGTTTAGCTCCGGAGTTTAACAACTTGGGTATGATAACAGCCGCGGAATGGGTTGATGTAACCGGAGATAAAAAAAAGGATTTAGTTATTTTGGGTGAATGGACACCCGTTTTTATTTTTAAAAATGAAGGTAATAATTTTAAAAATATAACTTTGGATTCCAATCTTTTGAACAAAACGGGTTGGTGGTTTAGCGTTTCTTCTGCTGATATGGATAATGATGGTGATATGGATTTGGTCTTGGGAAATTTGGGTAAAAATTATAAGTATAAAGCAACTTTAGAAACCCCTTTTGAAGTTCATACTGCGGATTTTGATAAGAGTGGAACATTGGATATAGTTTTGAGTTATTATGATCAAGGTGTAAAATACCCACTTAGAGGAAGGTCATGTAGTTCTGCACAAATGCCATTTATTAAGGAAAAATTCAGAACATATTCTGATTTTGGTTTGGCGACTCTTGGTGATGTTTATGGCGATGATCTTGAAAATTCACTGCATTACTCTGCTACTACTTTTGCAACATCCTACTTTGAAAATTTGGGTGATGGGACATTTCAAGAATTTGAACTGCCAAGTCAGGCACAGTTTTCTTCTGTTAATAGTATTGTTTTAAACGACATTGATGGAGATGGGTTTAAAGATATTTTACTGGTTGGAAATTTATATGCTTCTGAAATTGAAACTCCTAGAAATGATGCTGGATACGGTTTGTTGTTAAAAGGTAATGGAAAAGGAAATTTCTTTCCTGTTGCATCTAAGGAAAGTGGAGTATTTATTAAAGGTGATACTAAAATTATAGAACCCATTAAATTAGGAAAAGAAAAGAAATATGGCTTAATCCTTTCAAAAAATAATGATTATATCCAACTACTTAGGGCAATCAGAGATTAAATAATAGTATGGAGGGGTATTATTGGATCAATCTATTTACTAGTGAGGATTAGGAATATATTCTTAAACCTTACTGTAATCTACAAGCCAAATGTTTACATAAATAGTTTTTCATTATTTTATATTCCAAAATTATCCATAGGCTTAAAAATTACCACTATTATTAATAAAGTAAATATTATAATTTTGAGATTCTTTGATTATAAATTGTAGGTTAATTTTAGTGTATTATATCATTATAAGAAAGATTGTGTAGACATTCATCATGGTAAATCAATGATGATTCTATATGATCGATAAAACTAAAATTAGCTAATTCATCCATTATAAAAGATCTGAGGCTATTAGAATTTTCTACCGCAACATGTAACATAAAATCAGTCTCACCAGCCAAGTGATAAAAGCGAATAACTCCTTTTAAAGAGTGTAGCTTTTGAATAAAAGAATTTACAACCTCCCTTTCGTGTTTTTTAAGTCGAACCGCCACGAGGACTTCTATATTGAATCCTAACTTCTTCAAATTTAAATCGGCATTGAATGCCTTAAAAAAATCTTTTTGTGTCAATTTTTTTAATCTTTCATGACAGGTTGATGGTGCTATGTCTAAAGCAACAGCTAACTCCTTATTGGATAACCGTGCATTATTCTGTAATAGTTTTAAAATTTGAATATCCTTCTGGTCTAGTTTCATAAAAGCGTATTTTAAGAATAATTTTCGTTATATGTAAATTACTATAGTGTAAAATTCGATATTTATGTAAAAATATGGAATTTTGTACAATATGTATAAGGGTAGTAGGTAATTAGGATAACTCAATTTTATGGAAGCTAACTTCGTTATACAATAACAATTATTAAAAGAATAGTTACGTAAATAAAAAGTAGAAATAATGATTAATGTATTAGCAGCCCCCCCAAAAAAAAAGTAGAATGTAATGACAAAAAGAAATACTAATGAAAGCATATTTTACTGATAAAAAAATATTGATGCTAGTAATGTATTATTAAAATTACGAGCAAGCTTAGGAATTGAGGCAAAGGACTTAGAATAAATACTATTAGATTAGGATTTATTTAATAGTGTCTGCGAGGATCAAAAACTAGCAAAAGAATTTGGTATTTATGGTGTTCCCTTTTTGTGTTTCATAATAGATATGAATTTTCTAGTGAACAGCCTGTGAATTTTTTTTAGATGTTTTAAATAAAACTATTTTGGTTAGTTCATGTCAAAGTAAACCTCGCAACCAACATATATTCTCTGGGAAGTAAACCTATTAAATAAGCTATGGGTATTAGTACGCATAGAGTAATAAGAATGATGTAATATTAATTTTTTCATATAAATAACTATACTAATGTCGGATTTCATAACCTTTGGGATTTTAAGTTTCACTTCCTTCTTTACATTAATTAACCCCTTGGGTACAATGCCAATTTTTATGACAATGACGGCCGAACTAAATATTCAACAAAGAACAAAAACCGCTAAAAAAGCCTCAGTTGTTGCATTTATTACTATTGTATTTTTTGCTTTTTCTGGACAATTATTATTTAATTTCTTCAATATTTCAGTAAATGGATTTAGAATAGTTGGGGGTGTTATTTTTTTTCTAATGGGTATGGATATGTTACAAGCAAGGTTAGGAAAAGTTAAAGTGAAGGACTCAGAAGTAAAATCTTATGTTGACGACATTTCAATAACACCGTTGGCCATACCTATGATTTGCGGACCTGGTGCCTTAACAAATGCCATAGTGTTGATGGAAGATGCTAATTCATTTGAAAAAAAAATCACTTTAATTATTACTGTTTTTATGGTCATGCTTTTGACCTACATTATTCTTTATAGTTCTTCAAAAATAATAAATATATTGGGTCAAACAGGTATCAATGTAATGATGAGATTAATGGGTTTGATTGTAATGGTTATTGCTGTTGAATTCTTTTTTGCAGGACTTCAGCCTATTTTATTAGAAATGATAAATTAATAAATGACATTTTCCTTGGTTGGAGGGGGACTAAATTTTTAACAAAGTTTATACTTTGGGTTATCTATGAAAAAATGACCAGAAAGAACTTTGACTGTTAAAAACAATTATTTCAGCCAAAGAATCATATATAAGTTAAAAGATATTATACATTACATTTCTGGATATTTAGAAGGGAAATTTTCAAATAGAAAATTTTCATATTCTAGTTAAACAGGCAATAGACATTACAAAAAAATTGGCTTCAAATTTTACTATTGCCCAACAGGATTTCATGATATATACTTTTACTACTTCAATCCATTTGGAATTTCAATTTTGGAACAGTACCTATAACTTAAATAGATGGACATCCATTAATTGATTTGGAAAGCGGTTTATTTTGATATGTATGCCTAATAAGCTATTCCTTGTCTAAGTGAGTATGGGCAGTTAACAAAATTTCTACCTTTTTGGGTGAAGAAATAAAGTGCAAATTAACTGCCTAACAAAAAAATAATTTAAGTCAACCATTAATTCTACGAAAAGCGGAGTATTCTACCTTGATTATTTATGCAGCACTTTACCGCTATATTTCGGGAAAAACTACATTTCGGGTAAAGAGCTTCATTGAAAATTCTTGGACACAATCCCCATTTTATACTTTTCATTCCATTACCTTTTCCGCTACGCTGGAATGGTTCACCCGTTTTAAACATTGCACTAGGAATTCATTACAAAGTATAAAATGTGAATTAAGTCCGCCTCACAAAATAACAACCACTTGCCAATTATTCGGCATCCTTTGCTTATACAATTCACAAGACCCTTTGATTCACAAGCTAAACCATAACTGCCTTACCTTGTTTTGATAGCAAATAAACAATATTCAGTTTTGTACTACAGCATAATCAGGTTCAGTTCGTATACTCCTTCGCTCTTTTTATATGTCTGTACAAACCTGAATATTGAATTGCCTTAAGTTACAAAAAGAAGGTAACGGAGTTGGCTCTATGGGAAGTTAATTAAAAATGTAATTTATCCTGATTATATGTTTAAATATACCCAGATAAGTGTAAAATATATTCTTTAAGGACTTTTAAAATCGGTTTAATCCTTATTCAACCTAGTGTGGTGTTTTTCAAAAAGTAATGTTTAACGATTTAGGCTTCCTTTACTTTCTAAAAATAATAGACTATAGAACAAGAATTTTATAATTTAATTTATTCATAAAATTATATAAAAAATCGCCTAAAAATTACTTTTAGACGACCCCTTTACTTTTGGTAATAATCAATAAAACCTGCTTTTTTGATAATTAACTTTATAATTTTATTCTTTAACAAGAACTATCTGGGAAATCATTAGATTACCTCCTTGTAACATTTTAGTTTTTAAATTTAATTTTCCATCATTACTATCTTCGCGCATTACATGTAATTTAACCCACTTCCCTTCTTTTCCTTGGTGTTTATCAAGTTTTAATTTTCGTCCTTCAAATTCTAAGAAACCTTCTCTTCCCTTATTGTTCCAATCATTAAATTGAACAAATAAGGTGCCTAAAATTCCACTAGGACAATTGATTTCAATACTCATATTTTCACCATGCCACGCACTTACATAGTCATCTTTCCAGACACCGTCAGAAAATACTTTATAATCTGTTTCGATTGATTGTATAACCTTATCGAGTTTTTTAGACCAAGGTGTATTGGCTTCTTTTTCTTGTTGGTTTTCAGCTGAATTTACTCGAAGGATTATATTTTTGAAATCACCATCAGAATTTACTTTTTCTACTTTAGGAATTAGTGGGAATAGGTTTTTTATAAATGAAACATTTACTTTTTGTGTGGGTGAAAAATCATCTGTTTTCATATACTCCGTTAAGCTATATCGTAACTGTTTTGCAACTAGATTATTTTTATTATTTATATCAAATCCGCATACTAGTAAATTCCCTTTTCCTACTTTAAATTCAAAAATAGATCCTTCTTTATTATTGCGATGAAAATCGTCAACTACCTGTGCAATAGGTTTATATTCGGCAGGTAAGTCATTTAGAATGAAACCTTTCGTTGAATTATTAAAAGTTTCCCATTGCCAATCACTATGAAATGACGTTGGAAAGTTTTGAAAAGCTGGATGTTGGTCTTTTAATAACATTCCAATACTGGTTTTTCCTTGACCAGGGAAAAATGTTAAGGACCAGTATAATGGATAAAAATCCACAGAAATACTGTTTTCATAAGTGCCTAGATTATTGGCAATTAATAACACATCAGCTCCATTTTCTAAGTCTGAAATTGTCTTGTCATCTAAGGTTTCTCTTATGATGATATTACTGTTGTCATTTACTGGTAATTGTGTTGGATAAACCCAAATTTTCCATTCATTCTTATATGGCGTGTCTTTGAGTTTTAGGGAAACAGTTAGTTGTTCTGCTTTGTCTAAGTTTTTTAGAGTGAAGGATATATTGCCAATATCGATTAATGAACCAATTTCGACATTTTTTACAGGCCATTTTTCACTTTTTAATAGGCTACCATTAGATGATAAGACGTTCATAATTATTTCGCCATTCTTAATTTCTTGGTTTCCATGGTGAGATAATTGTGCCTTTGCTTTAAAAACCTCATCATTTGCCCAAATAAATTTTTCCATACGTAGGAGTGGAACAGTAACATCAAAATGTTCTCTAAATTTTTCTGGTGTTGTGATTCCTTTACTATCCCAATGCGAATCTAACCAACCAATAAGTGCTTCGCCTTGGCCTTGGTAATCTTGCATACTTAATAATTGAACACCAGCACAACTTTTAGTTCGTAAAAAAGATTCGGTTTCATATTTATACATGATTTGGTTAAGGGCACCAGATGCCATTTTGAAGTCTTCATCTTGATCTACAATTCCATTTTTTTCTGCAACAGCCTTAAATTCTTCAAAGTTTCTAGCTTTTAAAACACCTGTATATTTCTCAATTTCTGTCCAAGACGGGTATACTGGCCATTGACCAATCTCGTGGGCTATAATAGGAATATTCATTTGGCTATAAACATCTTCAAAATCCCAATCCGTAGAAGCACCATTTAACCCTCTAGTACGACCTACATTAGGGATGTAATGTGTAGCCATATAATCATCTACATCCATAATTTTTCTAGCAGTAGATACAGCATACAGTTTTCTAGGATCTTTAATTTTAAGATCTGCTATCCATTGGTTCATCACATCAAAGTCAGCATTTCCAAGTTCGTTACCAATACAAAACATAGCGAATGAAGGATGATTTCCATAATAATTAACTACTCGGTTCATTTCTGCAATAACAAATTTGTCCCTTTCAGGGTCTTTTCCTAATCCTTTTGGGTGTCCCTTGGTATCCATTTCTGGTCTTCCTTTAATTATCATATCTTCACTCATCCACCAGTCAATCCAAATAGAGGCCTCTGCTTGCATGTAAATTCCAACTCTATTGGCTGCCTTAAAAGCAGCTTCTGGGGGACACCATGAATGAAAACGAACATGATTTAAACCATAATCTTTATAAATATTGAAAATGCGTTCCCAATCTTCAACCTTTGTAGAAGGATATCCAGTTAATGGAAAATGTACACAGTCTAAATTACCTCTTAAAAATACTGGTTGATTATTAACAAGTACCTTAGTACCATCATGTGAAAATTGAACATAACCAAATTCCGTTTGATGATTATCCTTATATTTTTTGGTTTTTAGTTTGACTTTTAGAATATAAACATTTGGATTAAACTCTGACCACTTTTTTAATCTACCTTCAAGATCTAAAACGATTTCTTTAGTGTTTTGGCCTAGCTCTAAATATTCTGTTATTGCAATATTTTTAACTATTATGTTTGATTCTAAATCAATTATTTCCATTGAAAATTTAACTTCTTCTTTTAAAGCAGCTTCAATTTGAAGTTCAATTTTTAGCTGGTCTTTATCTATCAACGAAAACGTGCGAATACCGTTTATATAAGTTGGGTCGTTGGCATGTAATTCCATTTTACCCACAATACCATTCCAAATACTTTGGGTGTATTCTCCGTAACCGTGACCTTTATCTCCAATATTATGGATTAAGTCATTATCAATGCGAATAGATAGCTTATGGATTCCAGGTTTTAATTTACCTAATTTATGAATGTGGGGTGTGCCTAAAGCGTCTTGTGTACTTAATTCGATGCCGTCAATAAATATTTTAGATTCCCATAAAACGCGCTCTAGAAAAATTGTAATTTGTTTGTTTTTCCATGATTTGGGTATTTCAATATCTTTGGTATACCAAGCAGCGCCAATATATTTGTGAGTAGGGGTTAAAACACCAAAATCAGAACCAACCGTTTTTTCTCCATAACCAGCTTCGGTTAACGTTCCTGGTAATTCAATTTGTAAGTTTTTAGAATTTTTATACCCATCATTTTGTTTGTCTAATTCTACATACCAAGTCGTTCCTTGTAAATCTATAATATCTTGTGCGCTTGTAAGGGAAGTAAAAAATAGTAATCCAAATAAGGGTATTAAATAATGTCTCATATTAGTAGGTGTTTTTATTTAGTGAAAATGTTATTAATAATTTTTTTATGCATTAGTGTACCGAAGTGGTTTTTGTCTAATTCCAGTACTTTTTTAAACTCATACAAAGCATCCTTAATACTACCAAGCCCCAAATTTCCTAATCCTATCAAATAGCGGCAATGGATTTCATTTCTTTTATTAAGATTATCTTCCCAAATCAGAAGATCCGGAAGTGAAACGGCAAAGTAATCTACTTTTACGTTATCCTTTAAGTGTGATTTTCCATGGTTTTTTAAACTGTTAAATCTTGTTTCAGCGTCTGTAGTTCTCTTTAACTTTAATAGAGCTAGACCTTGATAAAATATTTTATCTGGTTGCTGATCGTTGTAAAAAACAGCGGCACTAGGTTCTGTTAGTCCTTCAGAGGCTTTTTTCCAATAATATAAAGCCTTGTCCTTTTGGTTAAGCCCTTCATATGCGCATCCATACCAATAATTAATATCATTTTCTTGGGTACCGTATAACTTGCCTTCTCCTAAATTATCAGGATAAGTTTCTAATTTGTCTAAAAATTGAATTGCCTCTTTATAGTTGCTCTTAAAGATGGAATCTTGAGCTAAACCTATTAAGGCGTATAAATACATTCCAGTAACTTTACCTTCTCCACCTTCCCATGGATGAAATTTCCTTTCTACTAACATTTTTAATGCTAAAGAATTATTACCTAATATATTGTGGAGTGTACATTTTTCCAAATATAGATCATCCCTAAAATTGACCAAATTGGGGTGTTTATCTAAGATCTTCAAACGATGTTCTATGGGGTAATTTAGTCTTTTGTATAATTGATCTCGCTCCATTAATATTCTTGCATCCGTTGGGTCTAGTTCAAATGCTTTTTCTAATTGAGATAATGCTTCTTTTTTCTTATCTAATTTGTTAAAATAGGCCAATGCTAAATTTCGGTGCACTGTAGGGAAATTGTCATCTATAGATATTGATTTTTCCCAACATAAGATTGCTTCGCTATACTGTTTTTTATCATACCATAAATTTCCTAAATGATATAAAGCCTTGGCATCATTAGGATTTATTGATATGGCTGATTTTAATGCAGCTATGGCTTCCAATCTGTAAGCAAAACAATATTTAGGGTCTCTGTTTTTATACAATTTTAAAGTAGCCGTTGTATTGCCTTTTTTTGCTTCAAACCAAGATTTAAAATAGTAAGCCATTGGATTTTCAGTATTGTAAATCAGGCCATAATTAAGAAATGATGTGGCTTCTGTATATAGACCAGCTGAAGCGTAATCTAACGAGTATTCAATATAGTTATCTATATTGTTTCTCATTAATTCTTGGAGTTGATTTAAATGGATTTTGTTAGTACTTATTAGATATTTTTCAAAAAGTGCTCCAAAGTTAAATCGATCAATAATTAGGCTGTCATCTATTAATGTTAAAGCTTTTTCTAGATGTCCGATCTTCCTTAATAATGCAATTTTTAATGTTCTCGCTTTGTGGTTATGCCAATTTTTTAACAATGATTTTTCTACTAAATCTAGTGCTGAATTAAATTTTCCTTTTTTAGTATCTAATTGTGCTAAATGGAAATATGAAGCATCTTGCCACTCGTTATTCCATGCAGATTTATAAAAAATTTTGTAAGCCTCCTCATCCTTTTCCTGATATTTTAGGCATTGCCCTAAGTTATAATAAGGCTCGCCGTTGTAAGGGTTTGGGTTTCTTTCAATTAAAGTTTTTATGGCTTTTCTAAAATAGGGTTCTGCCATTTGAAATTGCCCACAACGTAACAGTAATAACCCCATAGCATTATTGCACCTTACATCAGTTGGTTCTCTACGTAAAGCCTCTTCATAGTAGTCTTTAGGATTATAGGTAGCATGTCTATACTGCTCTAGGTGCAATCCTCTTAAATATAATTGTTCAATGCTTTTAATCGCTTTAGGAGACTTAGCTGCTTTAGCCGGACAAGGCATAGTTTTATTTGAAAAATCTTTGGGCTGGTAACTAACCAAGTCTTGTCCGTTGCAATCTTCTAATTGAAGTATATAATCAGTTAATGGTACTGTTGTATCAATTATAACCTTCTTTTCGTATGAACTTTTAGGTGATGTGTCTAAGGTTTCCTCAAGAAAAATCTGTCCTTTAGCTTGAAGTTTAATTTTGGCATTGTTAAAAACACCTAAGGTGTAAAACTTAACTATAGCTGTTTCTCCATAAAATTCTAAATTCAACAAGGCTTCCTTAGTGGCATTTTTTATAATTCCTAAATCACGATAGGGCATAAAATATTGCGAAAATGATTTTTCTTCATAAGGGTGTAACCATGAAAAATCGGGTTGATTATCAGTATATACTCCACACATAAGTTCAATATAAGGGCCATCTTCATCAGTTAAATTTTTATCCCAAGCCTTACCAAATTCGCCATTACCCCATGTCCATTGTTTTTTACCTGGAGATATATGATGGTTTGCTACATGTAATAACCCACCTTTAGTATCATTTTCATAGCTACCTACAAAGTTAAAATCACTGTTTATAGCCATATAGGAGGTTGGTACTGGAATATTTTTATACCATGAAATATCAGTTCCTGGGGCATAATCTACTTTGTAATAGGTTCCTGTTGCTATTGGAAAGTCTGATACATCTCGTTTTCCATGATCAAATACGGCATTAACATCTGGAGGAAAAACAGATTGGTAATGGTCGTTTGCTTTAACGGCTGGATTAGCCCACCATAAAAAGGTTTGAGTTTGTGGAGTGCGGTTGTAAAGCTTTACTTTAGTTTCCATATAAGCTTTATCTGGATAAAGTGTAAAACCAGCCATCCCTTTGGTTCTAAACATACGTTCCACTTCGCTGCACCAAACTGTTTTACTTCCATCCGAATGTTCCTCAATATCAAAATCTACAGGACTATATGTGGAAGGTCTATGGTGCTGTGGCCAATTAAATTCAATTCCTCCAGAAATCCAAGGACCAGTAAGCCCTACTAATGCTGGCTTTATAACTTGATTGTAATAAACGAAATGCCTGTTTTTAGTCTTGTCAAATGCCATTTGAACCCTTCCCCCTAATTCAGGTAATATCATTATTTTAATAAAATCATTCTCTAAATAAACGGCATGCCAAACTTTATCAGTTTTTATGTCACTTATTTTTTCTATTACTGGATTTGGATACACTTTACCAGAACTTCCTTGATAGACTCTATTCTCTAAAAATAATGGGTTTTTTTCAGGCTCCCCAATTTCGTAAGTTGGTATTATCACGCTTTCCTTCCAAACTTTTACTTCCATTGATGTTTCTTTTTATTGTGTAATTTCTTTTTCAATTTCTTCTAAAGATTTACCCTTAGTTTCTGGTAACTTCTTATAGATAAATATAAAACCAGCTATCGATATTAATCCATATAACCAAAATGTTCCGGAGGCTCCGAAAAACTGATTCAATATTGGAAATGTGTATGTTAAAATAAAGCAGGCTAACCATAAGGCTATCGTAGCGGCTGCCATAGCTGCTCCTCTGATTTTATTCGGAAAAATTTCTGAGAGAATTACCCAAGTAACAGGTGCTAATGACATAGCGTAACAGGCGATAGCAGAAATTACTAAAATTAATAAAGGCCATCCGCTAATTTCAAAAAAATAAGCTAAGCCGATTAATGTATAAATGCCTGCAAGACCACCAGCTCCTAAAAGCATTAAAGAGCGCCTGCCCCAACGATCAACTGTAAAAATAGCTATAAACGTAAACACTAAATTAACACTGCCTGTTATTACAATATTAAATAGGATATCTGAAACCCCATATCCCGCTGCTGCGAAAATTTCATCAGCATAATTAAAAATAACATTGATGCCACACCATTGTTGAAATACAGCAATTACAATCCCTATTATTAAAATCTTTTTAATATTTGGCTGGAGTAACTTACGAAAGCTATCTTTAAGAGAATCATTTTTAAGAGTGACTTCAATTTTTTTAACCTCGGTATCTGCATAATTTTGCCCTCCTATTTTTGTAAGTATTGATCGTGTTTTTTCTTTGTATCCTTTTTGTGCTAGCCACCTTGGACTTTCTGGAACAAAAAACATTAAAATAAAAAATAGCCCTGCCGGAATAATTTCTATCCAAAACATCCATCTCCAACCTGTTTGCCCATTCCATGAGTTAAGAATTTCAAGAGAATTTGCATTAGTTGGAACAGGTTCTGCAATTTGCCAATTTACCAATTGAGCTGCTAGAATACCAATAACTATAGTTAATTGATTAAGTGATACAAACTTACCTCTTACCTTGGCTGGTGAAATTTCAGCAATATACATAGGTGATAGGTTTGAAGCTAGACCAATTCCGACACCCCCTAGGATTCTGTAAAAAATAAAATGATTAAAACTATTAGAGGCACCAGTGCCAATTGCAGATATAAAAAAAAGTAAGGCAGCAATAATTAACAATCTTTTTCTACCGTAATTATCACTTAACATTCCAGAAAAAATAGCTCCAACTAAGCATCCTATCAATGCACAACTCATAGCCCAACCCTGTAACGAAGGGGTGTTGGATATTTGGAAAAATGTTTCATAAAATGGTTTTGCTCCACCAATAACTACCCAATCGTATCCAAATAATAGGCCTCCCATTGCAGTTACTAAGGAAACCCTAAATAAAAAACGATAATTGAATGTGTGTTTTTGACTCATTTAATTTAAGTTTTATAGATTTTATTTAAACTTTTACAATTGGTTTTAAAATGACTAATAATCGTTTCAATACAAAAGTTTAAATAAGGTTGTTTTAAAAATTAAAAGATAATTTCAAATTTATGATTTAATTTTCCTGTAATAAATAGAGAATAGTTTAATAAAGATGGATTATCTTCCGATTAAATAGTTATTTTTAGGTTATGTTGAAAAAAGAAGGTTTTAAGCAAGAGAAGTCCATTATCTTGCCGAAGAAAATCATTAATGAATTAAAAGATAATGAATTCATTAATGATTTAATGGTAACTGATATTGGTTATTACCCTGATGCTGTTAATCACTATCGAGTAAGGAAAAATGGTAGCCCTCAAAACATTTTAATTTATTGTTCTCAAGGTGCTGGTTGGGTGGAGATTAATAGTAAGAAGATGCTTTTAAAAAAGTACGATTATATTATTATTTCTGCAAATACGCCGCATAGATATGGAGCAGATAGTATTAAACCATGGAGTATTTATTGGATTCATTTTACCGGTAGAAAATCTAATATTTTTATAAATCACCCTAATTTAAAAATAGAAATTGATAGTTCCCAATTTTCAAGGTTTACCGATAGAATTCTTCTATTTGAGGAGATATATAATAATCTTGAGATGGGATATAGTAAGGATAATTTAGAATATGCTAATATTTGTTTGTGGCATATGTTGGGGTCGCTTCGCTATTTATCTCAGTTTAGAAAAATAAAAGAAATTAATGCACCAGATAGAGTTGCCCAAAGTATAAAATTTATGCAGAACCATTTAAATGAAAAGATTAGTCTAAAAGATTTAGCACATCATGTTAATTTATCCTTGTCACAATTTTGTAATCTTTTTAAAGAAAAAACCGCTAGAACACCTCTAGATTATCTTATGCATTTAAAAATACAAAAGGCCTCCCATTATTTAGATTTTAGCGATTTAAAAATAAATGAAATAGCAACAAAACTTGGTTATTCAGATCCATTTTACTTTTCAAGAGTTTTTACAAAAGTTATGGGCAAATCTCCAAAAGCATATAGAAATTTAAAGAAAGGTTAGCCTTTTAAAAGTAAGAAAGATTCAAGATTTTTGTTCAAAGTGTCATTTTGATGTCTTTTAATTTTAGTAATAGTATTAATACATGCTCTTATGGTTGGTAAAAATTAAAGGAAGAAGGAATTTGGAAGTATTAGAAGGGGAAGCTACAATACTTCCGGCAGCACTTTACCGCTACCTTTCGTGGAAAACTTGCGGGTAAAGAGCTTCATTAAAAAGTCTTGGACACAATCCCCATTTTTTACTTTTCATTCCATAACCTTATCCGCTACGCTGGAATGGTTCACCCGTTTTAAACATTGCACTAGGAATTCATTACAAAGTATAAAATGTGAATTAAGTCCGCCTCATAAAATAACAACCACTTGCCAATTATTCGGCATCCTTTGCTTATACAATTCACAAGACCCTTTGATTCACAGGCTAAACCATAACTGCCTGATCTCCTCCCTTTATATGTTCATAGGTATTCATATATTAGTTTGAATAAAAGGGGTAGCATTATGTTTGTGTTTTTCTTCATATCATTAAAACGACTTGCCTGAAACGGTAGGAAACTTAGGAAATATTAGGCGAAATGACTTTAAATAGGAATTGCGTATGATTGCTTGATAATCCCCATTACAAAAGTACTTTGAGCACTACCAATATTTTTTATAGAGCCTAAATCATTGATAACAAATTCTTGATATTCTTTCATATCATTCACGATGATTTTTAGCATAAAATCATAATCCCCCGAGATATTATAACACTCAGTTACTTGTTTTAATGAGGTGATTTCCCTCACAAATTGAGTTCCTATTTTTTTAGTATGCTCTTTTAAGGTCACATTACAAAATACTGTTAGAGACTTGCCAATCTTTTCAGCTTCAACGATTGCAACATATTTTTTAATAATCTCCATCCTTTCCATACGTTTAATCCTTTCATACACAGGGGTAGGCGATAAATTAACTTTTTTAGCTATTTCTTTTGTAGTTAACTTTCCGTTTTGCTGGAGTATTTCCAATAGCTTCCAGTCAATTGAGTCTAATTCATTCATAGGTAAATTTTCTTCTAGTCTAATAAAAACGCATCATATAAAGATATTATATCTTATTTAATTGTATTAAATAGTTATTATATCTTAAAACAAGATATAACAAAGATAATATATTTAATTTATATAGTTTTGAAAGAAATTTAAACTTTATATAAGCATGAAATCTATTGTATTAGGCTATCCTAGAATAGGAGAAAAAAGAGAATTAAAAAAAGCAATTGAAAGCTATTGGAGGAAAAATACTTCTGAAGATAACCTAAAAATCATTACAAAGGGACTAAGAGAAAAGGCTTGGAAGTCTCAAGATAATTTAGGTATTGATTTAATCTCTTCAAATGATTTTTCACTCTATGATCAAGTATTGGATATGTGCATCACTTTAGGATGTATTCCAGAAAGGTTTAAAAACCTGAGTGGTCTTGACCAATATTTCGCAATGGCTAGAGGTCTTCAAAATGAAGAGGTGGATGTTACAGCTATGGAGATGACCAAATGGTTTGATACAAATTACCATTACATTGTGCCTGAAATTATTAAAAATCAAACTTTTGCCTTAAACTCAAATAAAATTATTAATGAATATAAGGAGGCCTCAGCCCTTGGTATTAAAACCAAACCTGTCATTATAGGACCACTGACATTTTTATTACTTGGAAAAGAAAAAGAAAGTGGATTTAATCGATTAGAATTGTTGGATCAACTTCTTCCAATATATAAAGCGTTAATTAATGAGATTGATTCTCTAGGGGTAGAATACTTACAAATAGATGAGCCTATTTTGGCCACAGATCTTTCTCTAGACGAACAAGCTGCAATAACCCGGACCTATGAATATTTTGATGAAATCAACTCTGGGGTAAAAATCATCTTAGCAAATTACTTCGATTGCTATGGAAATAACTTAGACCTTGCGCTAAAATTACCAGTAGCTGTTCTCCATCTAGACCTGGTTAGTTGTTCATTACAGTTAAATGATGTTTTATCACACCGGTCATTTAACACTACTAAAACACTTTCACTAGGTCTTGTAGATGGTAGAAATATTTGGAAAAATGATTTTAAAAAATCCTTAGAATTTATTCAAAAAGCAAGACAAAAACTAAAAATTGAATCCGTCTGGATTGGTACTTCTTGTTCCTTACTTCATAGTCCTTATGATTTGGACTTAGAGAAAAATACTAAAGGAATCAATACAACTATAATACAGTGGCTTGCATTTTCAAAACAAAAATTAAAGGAGTTAGGGGATTTAAAAAAATTGGCTACGGATCCAAACAACGATGTCAGTGGTCATATTTATAATGAGAACATAAGAGCAAGCCAGAATAAACTTGAATCAAAGTTGATTCACAACCCAACAGTAAAACAAAGGATACAAACACTTTCTTTTGCAGATAGTGAAAGAAATGCTAGATTTTCTAAGCGTCAGTTATTGCAGCGTAAAACACTTAAACTCCCATTATTCCCTACCACGACTATTGGATCGTTTCCACAAACGAATGCTGTAAGATTAACTAGAGCAAAATTCAAAAAAGGAGAATTATCACAAGAGCTATATGATGAGTTTATCAAAAAAGAGACGGAAGAAACTATTCGTTTTCAAGAAAACATTGGTTTGGATGTTTTGGTACATGGAGAGTTTGAACGAAACGACATGGTTGAATACTTTGGAGAACAGCTGGATGGCTTTATTTTCACCAAATTTGGTTGGGTACAAAGCTACGGAACACGATGCGTGAAACCACCAATAATTTTCGGCGATGTTTCCAGACCACATGCTATGACTGTAAAGTGGTCAACTTTTGCCCAATCTATAACAGAAAAACCTGTTAAAGGGATGCTCACAGGACCTGTAACGATTTTGCAATGGTCATTTGTGAGGAATGATCAACCAAAAGCGATTACTTGTAATCAAATTGCACTTGCTATTCGTGACGAAGTCAGTGACTTAGAAAAAGCTGGAATAAAAATAATTCAGATAGATGAACCTGCTATTCGTGAAGGGTTACCTCTACGAAATGAAGATAGAAAAAAATATTTGGATTGGGCTGTTAAAGCGTTTCGAATTTCTGCTAGTGGTGTGGCAGATGATACACAGATTCATACACACATGTGTTATTCTGAATTTAATGATATAATTAAAAGTATTGCGGATATGGATGCCGATGTAATTACAATAGAAACATCTCGTTCAGAAATGGAATTATTAAGCGTATTTGTCGATTTTAAATATCCAAATGAGATTGGACCTGGTGTTTATGATATTCATTCTCCAAGGGTGCCAACTCAAGAAGAAATAGAAAGTTTAATTGAAAAAGCATCGAAGCTGCTTCCTCAAGAGAATATCTGGGTTAATCCAGATTGTGGTTTAAAAACGAGGGATTGGCCTGAAACTAAAACTGCATTAGTCAACCTTGTTCATTCAGCTAAAAATATGAGAGAGAAACTAGCTCAGTCAGTTTAAAATCACATAACTTATTAATAAATAGCGGTTTATAAATTTTATTTAACCGCTATTTTGGTTTTTTTGGGTAATGAATACTATCCTTCGATTTATAAAAGTTAGCTTTTTCAAATAAAAAGGAAATTAACAAGGTCATTGCCAATTTTGGTTTTTATATATCTTCGGTACGCAACACTAAAAAGTCTATTCCTAAAATATTTGGGAACGATACGTATCCCTGTCTTGTTAGCCATTAGAGAATATTAAAAAGAATTCTAGAAATTAATCATGTTAATTTTATTTGTGAGCATTATTACTTCAATAACTACTCGTAACTATAATGAAAAGAAAAAGGGAAATTTCATAATTTATGGACAAGTAACTGGATTTCCTGATGGGACTAAATTTTATTTAAGAAACCTAGCAACAGATGCCGTTTTTGATAGTGCGATTGTTAAGAATAACACCTATAAATTTGAAGGAAACCTAGAAAGTCCGTCAGTACAAATTTGGTTAAACACAATACTTGATAAAAATTTCTACTACACCTACCTTCTAATTGGAAATGAAAATATTACTGTTAAAGGAGATATATCAGACCTTCCTTGGAACGTAAATATCAGTGGTTCAAAAACTCAGGGAGATTTTAATTATTCTTAAAGTCTAACAGAAGAAAATTATACCATGAGAGATTCTTTAGCGCAAATTTTAATGAATCTTTCGCAACAAAAACAGTAGGAAATTGATCGACTAAAATTCTTCAGAATTAGCTAGGTAATTGGTCAAAATCAATCATGAAATGGTGTATCGTATTACGTGTTTTTAGCAAAAGTCACCAATACCTTTGGCCTTATAATCAAACACTATATTCTTTTAAATTTTTATGTATATTCGGTTTGTAAAACTAAAATTAAAATAATCCAGAAATATCGTAAAATCTATTTTACCTTTTCTTTTCTTAGATCAAAATAACATCTTAAAAATTTATGAAAAACCTGCTTCTTTCCTTTTTTACACTGACAATGTTAGCCTGTAATCCAGAATCAAAAGTGAACCTAGTAAAGGAGACTAAAACTGAGAAAACGGATACGAATAAAATACGAGTATTGAATTTTGGCTCGGTACATCTAAGCGGTAGTACTGATGCTTATTCTTCAATTACAGACGTAAATAGCATAAAGGGTAAAGCAGACATACAGAAAATTGTAGAACAACTGGTAAAGTTTAAACCAACTATAATTTGTGTAGAAATACCACCTGAAAGTACTGAATTTATGAATCAAACTTTTCAAAAATACAAGACAGATCAATCGAGCCGAATTAACTATTCTGAGGAAGTGAATGTAATTGGACTTGAAGTTGCTCGGTTGAGTGGAACAAAAAAAATATATGGTATTGATAACCCCATCGGATTTGACTATCCTAAACTTATTGAATTGGCTAATAAAAATGCTTCTGACAGTATTTATGTTCAAAATATTATGGGGAGTTATGAAATTCAAAACAAAAAACCGCTTCTTGAACAATTTGCAGAAATAAATACGACTAAGTACAAAATGGAAACATTTGATTTATATAATTTTTTAGCAACTATGCATACTCCAAATGGTTTTGAAGGCGCTGATATAATTGCAGATTTCTATAAAAGAAATTTGAGAATGTATACGAATTTTTCAGATATTCCTTTAACAAAAAACGACCGGGTTTTAATTATTATGGGAGCAACACACACTGCCTATTTTGATATCTTCATTGGAAATAGTCCTAAATATATTTTGGAAAATACAACTAACTATACAGACTATACGGATTAGGTTTAAGTACAAAGATGGGAACCCTTGCCCAAGGACATGATTTATAAAATAATGATTGCTGTAACCGCCTTTTTGGCGGTTTACTTTTTTAGGTTTGGGAATAATTGTTTTTGGAGAACGTATAAGTCATTATCAACTAAAAAGTAATTTGATCTAGTCCTGTAATTTTTATGTATCTTAGATACTAATCACTAAAAAAAATATAGTCTCGGAATTTTTGGAGATCTACGTTTTGCCTAGTGTTAGCAACGAGTTGAATAATGGCAAATGAACACAAGGACACAACTAGTTTACGAGAAGCGTTTTTTAACAATACGCAAGAGACACTTGCTATTTTTGATAAGGACTTAAATTTTGTTGATGCCAATGAAGCTCTTCTCCGCATACTTCGACTTAAAAGAGATCAAATCGTTGGAAAAAATGTTACTGAAATAAGTCCAGGTATTGAAGTGACAAAACGGTATGAAATATACAAGGAAGTACTAAAAACAGGAATTCCAGTTGTTATAGATGAAGTGAGATTGCATCCAAGTTTAGGAAATTATATGTCACGAGTAAGTATATTTAAGGTAGGAGATTACTTGGGATTATCAGCTGTGAATATTACCGACCTTAAAGAAGCCACTGACGAACTCGAAACCTACATTTATAAAGTTTCACATGATATGAGAAGGCCCATTGCTAGTGTTTTAGGACTTATCAATGCTGCAGACTACGACATGAAGAGCCTTGAAACTGCGAAGGATTACCTATTAACGATAAAACAGGAAACCGAACGATTAGACACTATATTGCTGAAACTGGTTGAGACTATGAGTATACGTCAAGGCAAAAAAACAATTCATTTGATTGATTTTTGTCAAGTTATTAAATCTGTTCTGAAATCGCTTGAATATATGAACCAGTATGATGAAATTAGGTTTGAACAAAACATTTCTACAGAACGAAAATTTTATAGCGATAAGTCCCTTATTATTTCATTGATGGAAAATTTACTAGATAACACTATCAAGTACAAAAAAGAAAACAATAAAGATTCATATGTGAAAATATCTGTTGAAGACGAAAACGGTGGGGTTAAAATTATGGTTACAGATAATGGAATTGGAATACCAACCAATTTACAAAAAGATGTTTTTAAAATGTTTTTTCGTGCTACACACCAAGCCAGTGGAAGTGGACTTGGACTTTATACAGTTAGACATACGGTTAAAGTTCTAGGAGGAACAATAAAATTTGACAGCAGTAAAAATATAGGGACAGTGTTTACAATTTATCTTCCAAGTGAAAAAGTATACGGGAGGGCAGAATAAATCTGCTGTATTAGCACCTATCATGAATTGCTTAATTGAATAGAAAAACAGATTTATCCCTCGAAACCATTTATGACAATAACATGATTTGTGGTTGCTAATGTCTAGCACTTCTAGGTCCAAACCTTTAGCACTAATTGAAACATCCCTCCCTAAAAGAACCTTCAACTACATATTTTTATCTAAAATTTGCGTAGTTAAATGACTTCATATATATTTGTAGTCAAATAACTTCATAATGAGATTAAGACGAGATATTTTTCAAGCAATTGCAGACCCAACGCGAAGAGCCATATTGGTTTTGCTAACGACACAGACGATGACAGCCGGAGACATTGCTTCTAATTTTGACACTTCCAGACCTACAATTTCCAAACACATACAAATATTAAATGAGTGCGATTTGATTGAAGCAAACCAACAAGGCAGAGAAATTCATTATCAAATTAAAATTGATAAAATGAAAGAAATTGACAAATGGTTGCAGCAATTCAGGAAAATTTGGGAAAATCGTTTCAATCAATTAGATAATGTTTTAGCTAACCTAAAAAATAAAAATAATGAAATCTAATTTATTATTTGACTTCACTGTCAATAAGGAAAATAATACCATTCACATAAAACGTGAGTTCGACGCGAATCTTCCTTTAGTTTGGAAGGCCTGGACAACCCCGGAAATTCTTGACCAATGGTGGGCACCCAAACCCTATCGAAATCAAACTAAAACTTTAGATTTTAAAGAAGGTGGAATATGGCATTATGCTATGATAAGCCCTGAGAATAAAATGCATTGGAATAGGTTTGATTACGAAAATATTGAAGTGCAAAAAATGTATACTGGATGGGATGGCTTTTGCGATGAACAAGGAAATTTTATAGAAACGGAATTTTCAAAAATACATTGGGAAAATAGCTTTAAAGATAGCCCTAAAAGCACTATTGTTCATATAACCTTAACACTTGTTTCTTTAACAGCTTTAGAAAAAATAATAGAAATGGGCTTTAAAGATGGTTTTATATTAGGCCTAAATCAATTAGACAATTTATTAGTTACAATTAAAAACAAGAAAAATGAAAAGTAATTTACAATTCGATTTCTTAATTGATAAAGAAAACAGCTCCCTTACAATTGTTCGTGAGTTTAATGCTGCAAGACAATTAGTTTGGGATTGTTATACCAAACCAGAGTTACTGGATCAATGGTTTTCGCCTAAACCATTTTCTACAAAGACAAAATCAATGGATTTTAAAAATGGTGGTCATTGGCATTATGCAATGATTGACCCAGAAGGAACTGAATATTGGGGTTATACCGAATATTACGAGGTAAACCCTATTGATTATTATCGAACAATCGATTCCTTTTGTGATAGTAAAGGCTCAGTAAATCATGAGTTGCCTACAGCAAATTGGAAAGTGACTTTTAATGACAAAGGCAAAAATACTACAGTTACAACTGTGGTTAATTATGATTCATTAAAAGACCTTGAAACTGTAATCAATATGGGAATGGAAGAAGGTATGCTTTCAACGCTTGAGAAGTTGGATGAATTATTAGTAAGCTTTAAAAAATAATAAAAATGAAAAAGAAAATAATTTTCGTTGTAAGCCTATTATTCGGGCTTATGTTTATCAACGCAGGGTTGAATAAATTTTTTAATTATATGCCAATGCCTGAAGATTTACCCGAAAATATGGTAAAATTAATGACTGCATTTATGAAGATAAGTTGGCTTATGCCATTGGTGGGTTTTGCTGAAGTTTTTGGGGGTTTATTGTTTGCCATTCCTAAAACAAGAGCACTCGGTGCCGTTGTAATTTTTCCGGTTATGATAGGTATAATGTTAACGAATATCATTTCCACACCGTCTGGTTTACCTATTGCATTAACCTTATTTGCTATAAACCTTTGGGTTATTTATGAAAATAGAGAAAAGTATTCAGTACTAATCAAATAATAGAGGAACAAGGTACCCCAATGGTTGTGATAGAACCATCAACATACAGGTAAAAAACTGATGCTAACAAAGAAATGGGTTTAAAAAACAAGTAAGTTTTCGCCAAGGATAAGAGTTCTGTAATTCAGAAATGACATTTAGCCCTATAATGGTATTAATTCAAGAAATCAATTGAAACACAAATTTTACATAAAATCGAAAAAAGAGCGAAATCAAATTCAAGTATGGATAGGTATTATTGCATTTACGCTAATTCTGATATTTCTAGTTATTTCTTGGAAAACAGAAACTTATTTATTGGCAATTTTAACCATCCCAATAACGCTATCTATAATTGCGCCTTTCTTCGATACACCTTCCTTAAAAAAGAGCGGAGGTTTAATTTATTATTCGCCACTATTCTTATCTGAAAAACCTAAAAATGGATTGATTAAAATACACGGAGGAACATTGTTTGATTATGTATTTGTAATTGATCTAAAATTGAATGGAAAACAAAGAACTAATTTTATAATTCAACAATATTTAGAAGGTCTTTTGAACCTCATTGAAGAAAAAGAAAACAATAATTGTGAAAACATAAATGTACGTGGAACAAGTTATATCATAAACGATAGAACAGCGCAAAGAATGGGTTTTACGATTGTCAAGACCGATTATATTCAAAAGTTGATTTTGATATATAATTATTTCAACGTCCTTATAGCATATTCAATTGCAAAAGGAAAGTTATCATTTCCAAATTTAAATGAAACAAAGACTTTTGTAACCACTCTAAATGATCTTATTGAGCGTAAGGAATTCATAGGAACCTTGAATGAAAAATTAAAAAATACTATTACCAACAAGGTACAAGCTAATATGGACGAAAGTGATAAATTTAAATGAATAGAATATTGAGAAATATAAGGTTAATCTAAAAGGGTAGTGCCTGTAAAGCTACATTAAACCAAGACTTGATTACTTTAGATTATTCGCTTAATTGTAAAAAATTTATAATATTTGGTATAGATTTTGAAATCTAATTTTTAAAAATTCATTCATTTAAACAATAAAAAATATGTTTAAAAAACAATTATTACTAGTAGTTACAGTAGTGTTTTTAACTGTATCTTGTGGACCTGACGATGACCCACGGGATAATTATCCTCAGAATAAAGATATTTCATTTGTAATAACATCTTCGGATAATAACAGACAGTCAGATATTACACTGGCCATACAAGGAAAAGGGATAGATGTTTCAGATTTTTCCAGTGGCGAATCTCATTTACCTTTTACCAAAGATTATTTGAATCAAAAAATCGCTTTTTTAACAACATTAGATATTACCTATAGAGATAATTCTGGAGGGGAAGTTGGAGTTTCTTTTGAACCCTACAATATCAAACTTAAAATAAGTGCAGATTCAGAAACTTTAACTGAAAAAGAAATTACGATTACAGAGTCAGGAACTACTGATTTTGTGGATTTTACGTTTAATTAAAAAAGTTTATCAACACAGAAACAGCACAACGGCTAAAATGTTGTGTTATGATCTAATAAGAGTAATTTAAACTGGCACTATTGTCTTTTTGTGTGTTTTTATGTATCTTCCATACTAATCACTAAATGAATTAATCGCGAAACATCGGGGAAATCTATTTAGCCCTGCGTTGTAAATAATTTTGATTCCCAGATAACTAATAAGCTACAAAACTAAAAGTCAAAAATGATTTATTATTGGTTACACATGATTTATATCTACACTGGATCAAGGATATTTTGGAAAAAAGTCAAAATAACTTCTGATTTTACTAGAACAAGAAGAGTGAATATATTGGATTGTGAATCTTTAAGGTATATGGCAAATTCGAAATATTTTTATTATATGGATTTAATAAGATACGAAGTTGTTTTTCGGTCAAAATTGTATGACAATACTATAAAAAAGGGAATGTTTGGTGTTCTAGCATCTCAGAAAATAATATACAAAAAACCATTAAAGAAATTTAAAAAATTTGATATTACTCTAAAACTAGAAGGTTCAGATGAAAAATGGGTTTATCATCGACAAACTTTTGAGCAGAATGGTCAAATATGTGCAATTGGATTCACAAAAGCAGGATTTTGGAAAAATAAGAAAGTTCAAAATATGAGAGAAATAATAATTAATAGTGATTCCGAAAATGAAATCAGAACTCCCTCCGTTGAAGTTATGAGCATGTTTGAAAATGATTATGAAACACTAAATACCAATAAAAAAACTAGTAAAAAAACTAGTAAAAAAAACGGAACACAAAACGGTATCCATTGAAAAGCCCAAGGCTAGTTCACTAAATAATTTAAAAAAGCTCCATTGCATTTTTTTGTTTTTTGGTATCTTCGATATCCAATACTAAAAAAAGCAAAAGCCGAACTACGTTTCGCCCTGCGTTGTAGCCAATTAAAAAATAAAATGTCAATAACAAAAGAATCCGAACTAATCGGAATGGAAAAAATTAGTGCAGTTGTTGGAACTACATTAAAATTAATGAGAGAATATGCTAAGGTTGGAATGTCAACTAAAGAACTAGATGAATACGGAGGTAGTATTTTAAAAAGTTATGGAGCAAAATCTGCACCTTATGAAACATATGGATTTCCGGGTTACGCTTGCATAAGTGTAAATGAAGAAGCAGCTCACGGAATACCATCAGAAAAAAGAATACTGAAAGAAGGAGATTTGGTTAATATTGATGTGTCAGCAGAATTAAATGGTTTTTGGTCCGATAATGGAGGTTCTTTTGTACTTGGAAAAGACATTCATAATCACCAACCTCTTGTAGATGCTTCAAAAAACATTTTACGCAAGGCAATAAGCAATATCAAGGGCGGAGTAAAAATTTCTGAAATTGGATATTTAATTGAAACTGAAGCTAAAAAATCAGGATTTAAAGTTATTAAAAATTTGGCTGGTCACGGAGTTGGTAGAAGTTTACACGAAGAGCCTGAAAATATTTTAAATTACAGGGTCAAAAGTAACAGAGAACGATTTAAAGTAAATACCACAGTAGCCATAGAGACTTTCATTTCAACGAACTCAACTGTGGCTGTAGAATTGCATGATGGTTGGACTTTAGTTGGAAACAAAGGAGGATATGTAACCCAACACGAACAAACAATATTAATCACGAATAAAATTCCGGTAATTTTAACGGAATCTAATGAAATATGGAACTAAATAACTGGCTACAGCACCGTATCCTCTATAAATTTCTTAATCCAATTCTATAAAGTAATTTAAACAAACGTTATTGTCTTTTTTTAGTTTTATGTAAATTAGATACAGAACATTAAAGAAATCCAGAGCATGGTTCCATATAGCCGAGTGTTCAGGAAATGATAAATTCAATAAAATGAAAAAACAAGATTCAATAGATGAAGTTCCTGACTTTATTCTTCCAGATAAGGAAAGTATACTAAATTTAAGAGATTTAATAGTTCAACAAATGTCATTTTTTGAAAAATTACTCGACCAAAACGGTAAAGTAGTTTGCATTACAAAAAAACAAAATGAAGTGGAGTTTAAAGACATTTTCCAAGACTTTATAAATTTTGGAATTTTTAAAAGCTATAAATCTTGCAGTGCGTCTCTCTTATTAGCAGAAAATTTTTTAAAAGAAGATTCACAAATAATTATAAGAACAATTTATGAAAATTATTTAGCTATTAAATATGTTTCCAAAACACCACAAGCAGTTTTTCATTTCACATATAAGGATTTAGGAGTTTCAGCAAATTTGCTTTCACATCCAGTTAGTAAAAATGGTAGAATGGAAAAGAATAAAATTGTGAATCCGAATACCGGAAACATAGAAAGCTTTGGACTTGGAGTT
This sequence comes from Cellulophaga sp. F20128, assembly GCF_023015805.1. Lineage (GTDB taxonomy): Bacteria > Bacteroidota > Bacteroidia > Flavobacteriales > Flavobacteriaceae > Cellulophaga. The sequence goes on along the minus strand of NZ_JALKBA010000016.1, from coordinate 1,523 downwards.
TCTAAAATGGCTGCAAGTTTGGAATCTGAAAATGAAGTTGAATTACATAAATCATTCTACCCATATTTGTGTGAACACACTCATCTTAATATGATTTCTTCTGGAAATTATAGGACTAGAGAAAATAACAAATATATATATGATTCTCTTGAAGGATATTATAATCCGTTTGTTTACCTAGGTTATATGCTTACTTTAATAATTGACTATTTAATTTCAGAAGCTGGTATTTCAAATCAAAATTTATCTAAAAAAATGTTAGTTCAAAATAAAAAAATAAAAAAGGAACTGATACAATTTTTAAGTCAATATGATAAAGAAAAATCAATAAGAGGTTTAGTTGAGAATATGATTAAAAGATTAAAAGAAGAACGAAAATTGAAAAATTTAATGACTAAGTCCGTATCCTATGAAAAGCCCTAGTCTAGTTCACTAAAGTAACTTAAACAAGCACTATAACTTTTTTGTAACGTATTTAGACAACACTAAAAAAAATCCAGAGCTTAGCTACATTCAGCCCTACGTTTAAAAACGTTTAAAAAGGGCGGAAGGGAAATAAAAGAAATTAAAATAATTCATTGAATGATAAAAGGTTTTGTTTGATAAAAGTTAGATATTGATTATTTGTAAGGGTGATTTTAGAAACTAAGAATAATATCGAAAGAATTGTTGTTAAACCTCAAGACGACTTAGTATTCTATTTAATCAAAGTTATATTCTAGAATAAAAACCTAGGTACATATTACACTTATAAATAAAATACAAGAATGAATTAAAAGATGAAATATTTTTATATATCAAACCTAATCTAATGTAGTTTATGCGATTGAAATTTCAATAAAAACGATTGCTGTTTTAAGATAGGAGGGTTTATATTTGTTAAATTGTTGCTTAAAGTTCACAACAAACCATTTATAAGTGCGTTAAAATTAAAACTCCAACTACCAACCTATGATTGTATACAGTGGTCATCATTTAAATGTCAAATTTGAAAAAGAAAATATCCTTTTTATTAATTCTTGGAAAAAACCACCTGAAACTACCGAAATATTTAAAAGTGAATTATTAGAATACCGTAAGGCTCTAGAGAAAATTAACCCGACTCAAATTATATGGTTGCAACAAAATTTCACTTTTAAAATTGATGATGAAACAAAATTATGGGTAGAAATTAATATTTTAAAACCAAGGTTTGATGCTGGTTTTGTAATTGCTGATAAAGATGGGTTTCACCCCATTGCTTTTGTTGTTGGCCAGGATGTGCTTTCTCATATGGAAGTTATGGGTGTATTTAACGAACCCTCTCCTAGTGTTTTTAATCCTAAACACTTTGCTAACGAGCAGGGAGCTAGAGATTGGTTGAACAAAGAGTTTTCTTTACCTTTAAAAGAAGCTAAAAAGACCGAACTAATTTATAAGGGATTGAACGATGAGGGTGATGCTATTATTGAATTTCGAAGCTCTCCTACTGATATTGAAAATACCATAAAATCTTTCAAAACAATACTTGAAGAAAATGATTT
>NZ_JALKBA010000015.1 GCF_023015805.1 Cellulophaga sp. F20128 | reverse complement strand
GAGTGTTTTTATTGAAATGCAATCCAATCAAAATAAAAACAATTGTCACTTCGAGTGAATTTTGAGGCACGAGAAATTAGTATCGAGAAGTCTAGATGAAGTTGAATTTTTAATAATATTTCACTTCGAGTGTTTTTATTGAAAAGCAATCCAATCAAAATAAAAACAATTGTCACTTCGAGTGAATTTTGAGGTACGAAAATGAGTGTCGAGAAGTCTAGATGAAGTTGAATTTTTAATAATATGTCACTTCGAGTGTTTTTATTGAAAAGCAATCCAATCAAAATAAAAACAATTGTCACTTCGAGTGAATTTTCAGGCACGAGAAATTTGTATCGAGAAGTCTAGATGAAGTTGAATTTTCAATAAGATGTCACTTCGAGTGTTTTTATTGAAATGCAATGAAAATAAAAATGTATCGAGAAGCTAAGCAGAATTGGTTCTCGATACATCCCGACGAAAATATCGGGACACTCGAACTGACAAACTAAATACTAAAAAAATTAATTTTAAATCGATTTTAGTGGCATTAATTTCATGCAAACAACAAACAACAGTATGCCCAAAACAATAATAGTAACAGGAAGTACAGACGGCATTGGAAAGTTAACCGCTTTAAGGTTAGCTGAAAAAGGACATACCATTTATGTACATGGAAGAAATGAAGCAAAGGTACACGCGGTTGTTTCAGAAATAAAAACTACAACAAACAATCAGAACATTCATAATTTGGTTGCGGATTTCTCCGATTTAGAAGCCGTTTCAAAATTAGCAGCACAAATAAAAAATGACATTCCTAAAATAGATATACTCATCAATAATGCAGGAATTTTTAAAACGAAGGAAGTTCAGAACAAAAACGGCTTAGACATTCGTATCGTTGTTAATTATTTAGCACCCTATGTATTGACAAATGCCATTCTTCCAAATATAAAGCAATCCGAAGCACCACGAATTATCAATTTAAGTTCTGCCGCACAAGCTCCAGTTTCTGAAGCTGTTTTAATAGGGAAGGAGCAAGATTCCGCAAACAGCACCTATGCGCAAAGTAAGTTGGCACTGACGATGTGGAGTTTCCATTTAGCAAAGCAAGAACCGAATATTACAGTTATTGCTGTAAATCCAGGGTCCTTATTAAATACCAAAATGGCTATAGAAGCCTATGGACAACATTGGTCACCCGCAGAAAAAGGAGTAGATATCTTAGTGGATTTAGCTGTGTCTGAAAATTATAAAAACGATTCTGGAAAGTATTTTGATAATGATAAAGGAGCGGCTAAAGGACACTTTGCAGCAGCACATGTAGATGCCTATGATACCGAAAAAATAAGTGTTTTAGTGAGTATTACCAATTCAATAATATCAAAAGCATAAGATGTTCTAATTCTTTTCAATTAAATTTGTAACATGAAAAAGATAATCGTGCTGTTTTCCCATCCTAAATTTGAAAAATCTGTGGCAAATACGGCATTGGTTAATCATATCAAGGATATTGAAGGGGTGACATTTCACGATTTATATGAACGCTATCATGATTTTAACATTGATGTGGAAGCAGAAAAATTACTACTAAATGCACATGATATTATTATCTGGCATCATCCATTTTACTGGTATATATCCTAGGCGTATAGTTGTCCACTTTCAATACCAATTCTAATCAATTGATTATTGATACCTTAGCTTTAGAATATAGTGTTTAACTGATGAGATACAAAGAAAATAACCTGAAAGTTTAAATTAAAGCATATCTTTAAAAAAATTCCCCCACCATTTTGAAACCTATTTTTGCGCTAAGCTGTTGTCTCTTCTTTTTATTTTTTAAAGCACATTGCAAACCTATAGATAGCGGCACATTATACCTTGCGCAGCAGTCCATTTCTTCAGATACTACAGCTATAAAAGCTTTTTATAAAACAGGCGCCTCTTTTCTTAAAATTAAGGACTTTGAAAATGCGTATAAAAACTTCAATTTGGGGAGCCAAAAAGCGATAGAAATTAAGCATGCCTATTTTACTTCCTTAGGGAATTACTATTTAGGCGATTATTTTTTTCAAACAAAAGATATTACCCAAGCCTTAAGTTTTATGAATAAGGCTTTGGATAGCTTTCTAGCGAATGACCACCAAGCAGATGTTGCCAAATGCAGTTATAAATTAGGGAGTATTTATAAAAGTATTTCAGATTTTGAAAAGGCTTTATCAAACGCTTTTAGAGCCTTGAAAATCAATGAGGTTTTAAAAGAGGAAACGGAAATTGCTAGGGCTTCAACTCTAATAGGCGCTATCTATTTAATTACGGGCGATTATAAAGCAGCTGGACTTAATTTTAAAAGGGCATTAAGGTTGCAAGAAAAGCTACATGATGAAACAAGTTTAGTACTTACCTATCTAAATTTAGGGGCTTTAAATCAAAAGCAAAAACTATTTAAAGAAGCACTTGCCTATTTTTATGAGGGTCTAGAAAAAATTGAAAACTTGTCTAAAAAGGGTGAAATAAGCCTAAATTTAAAAGATGATCAAGCTATTTTATTGGGTAATATTGGTTCAACCTTACGGGCAAAAGAGGATTATAAGGGGTCTTTGGAATTTCTTTTTAAAGCCTTAGTCATAAAAGAGGAACTCAAAAGAAACGTAAGTACGGCACACACCTATAACGATATCGCAGAGACCTATATAAAAATGCAGGAATACGGTAAGGCGAAAAAGTTCGCCTTAGAAGGTGCCCGGTTGGCAAAGAATGAGAGTGTTAATAAAGAACGATGGGCCTATTTTTTAATTTCTAAATGTGAGTATGCCTTAGAAAACTACCAGAGTTCGTATGACAATCTTCAAACGTATACAATTTTAAAGGATAGTATTTTTGCCGTAGAGAAGGCTGCTCGATTTAATGAAATGCAAATACAATACGAAACCGAAAAACAAGATTATCAAATTAAGGCACAAGAAAAGGATATTAGCTTGTTAGATACGCAGAACCGTTTAAAATCACAGGTATTATGGTTTGGAGGATTTGGTCTGCTCACCGTATTTGGATTAATTTTAGCCCTTAAGTCTCGAGCAAAAATAAGAGATAATATTAAGCAAAAGGAACAGTTTACCCAAGGCTTAATAGAGGCACAAGAAAGTGAACGTACACGAGTCTCTAAAGATTTACATGATAGTGTTGGGCAGCAGCTTACCTTCTTAAAAAAGAAAGCTCAAAATTTAGAACAGCAAGAGCTATCAGAATTGGCCAATGCTGCCTTAGAAGAGGTACGTAGCATATCTAGAGACCTCTATCCTGCTACCTTAAAACAGATTGGCCTAACGGCAAGTATTGAACAACTATTGTTTGATTTAGATGGCGAGACCGATATGTTTTTTTCTGTAGAGTTAGAAGACATTAATGCCAGTTTTGATGAAAAAGAAACCCTTAATTTTTATCGATTCATTCAAGAATCAGTCAATAATGTATTGAAGCATTCTTACGCAAAAACCTTGATTGTGAATATTTTAAAACGTGACAAAACCATTGAGGTACTCATTAAGGATAATGGGAAAGGCTTTCCCATTAACAAAGGTATATTGCAAAATAGTCTAGGGTTAAAAACTATGGCAGAGCGCATACGGATTTTAAAAGGCAAACTCTCCATTCAGAGCACAAGAGCAATAGGCACCACCATCTTAGTAAAAATCCCCATTTAAATGAGTACAAACATCACCCTCTTTGTCGCAGATGATCACCCTATGTTATTAAAGGGTTTGGTAGATGAATTAAAAGCATTCAACTACAAAGTAGTGGGCACCGCCGCAAACGGCGCAAGCGCTCTAGAACAAATCGTAGCGTTAGCACCTACCATTGCTATTTTAGATATGGAAATGCCTATGTTAACGGGCCTTGAAGTGATACAGAAATGTAAAGAAAAGCCCACGCAAACCCAATTTATAATCCTTACTTCTCATAAAGAGAAAGGCATTATTCATCAAGCGAAACAGTTGAATATTATGGGCTATATCGTTAAAGACGAGCCTTTTCAAGAGGTGCACAATTGCATTCAAAGTGTAAGTAGGGGTGAAGCCTATTTTAGTTCGGTTTTTAATGAAGTTATGGATGATGAGATTACCCCCGAATTGCAAAAAATAAAATTGCTCTCGCCTTCAGAACGTACTATTGTACGCTTGGTAGCGCAAGGCAAATCGTCAAAAGAGATCGGAGAATTACTCAGCGTATCCAGTAGAACCGTAGAAAAACACCGCTCCAATATCATTACCAAGTTAAATCTAGCCCCAGTACCAGATGCATTGTTGCTGTGGACCAAAGAGTTCCCGTCATTTCTTTCAGACATCTAGTTCCATTTTCCCAATTACGTAGCCCTACGTAAAAACTGACATACCCACGTATTTCAATAGATTGGGATCTTAAATACCTTGCAGCGGTAAGTTGATTCAAAGTGAATGGATCAATTTAAACCATCAGAACCAAAAATCCGTATGCAATCATCAAAAAGTTTCGTTTTAAAAAGTACACCCAGCTTGCCGCAAAGCACAGCCGTATTCTTTATGCTTTTACTGACGCTACCTTTTATTACGGCCTGTAGCAAAGATGAAAAAGATAATAAAGAAGACCCAATTGCAGGTACAATTCAAGAACTAATTGCCAATACCTTTCTTTGTAAACTAAAATGAAAATTTTAAACTAAAATAGGTTTTTTTTTATTGCAACCCGTATGTGAATTTTTTGTGGAATTAATATACATCCTATTTTTTAAGAGCCTTAGCCTAACAGCTAGGGCTCTTTGTTGTTATATAAGCCAGGGTATATATAACGAGTCTGCACTTCTAAAAATATAGTGTTATGTATATAGAATGGTTTCATTAGCTCCATTCTTAAAGTGGCAAAATGCGAAGCCTTATTTTTTCGTTATATTTGATTGATATTGAAAATTCAGATTCAAAAAATGGAAAAAACACTATTTTTAATACTGCTGCTTATCTCTTTTTGTTCCGGAACCGCTCAGGTTAAAAAAGAGTATTATGAAGATGGACTACTGAAATCTGAAGGAAATTATGTTAAGGAAGCTAAAGATGGTGTATGGAAATACTATTCAAAATATGGGCCGCTTAACGAAATTGGAAACTACAAAAAAGGAAAACGAATTGGGGAATGGAAATTCTATCCTGCTATGGGAGGTGAAATAGGAGGAATGGAGGTATCAGGTTATTATGAAAAAGACTTGAAAGTTGGAGAATGGAAAACTTATCTGAAAGACAAAAACACAGGAGAGTACAACTATCTTTTTTCGAGTACGGAATATGCTAAAGGTAAGGAAAATGGTAAATTAAAATTGTATGGGCCTACCAAACAAGTGATGATGTCGGTAGATATTATTGACGGAAAAAAAACAGGTAAGGGCCATAGGTATACTAAAAGTGGGCAATTAGAAAATACATTTACTTTAATGGATGGAAAAGAACATGGTGAAGCTATTTCTTACCATAAAAATGGCCAAAAACACCAAACCATCCTGTATGAAAATGGCTTATATAAAACAGTAATTTCTTGTTTTAACAATAAAGGAGAGGCTTTAGACAAAGGGACCTTGCTAAATGGCAATGGGACTATACATTCTTATGATGAAGATGGGAAACTGAAGAACACGGTAACCTACGAAAATGGCAAACGTAAAAAAATTTAATTTTATTCCATAAATTATGAAAACTATCTATTTATGTATCCTATGTGCCTGTATTCAAGGCACTGTTTTTTCACAGGAAATAACACTAAGTCAACTTTTTGAAATTGTGGATTGTGAGCGGGATTCTTATTATGATTACAGTAGTTGTTTTGTAAACATTGTGAAAGAACATAATTTTAGTAGGCTTGATTATGATAAAGGAGATGACGGTTATACCGGGAGCAAGATTGGGGCAAGAAAGAAACATTATGGTCCAAAAACTACAGATACTATTTCTAAAATTAATTCAATTTATTATCTTGTTTTCCAAGCAAAAAATAGCGCTCTAATTTATACCGATGATGTACACTATTATAATAATCTTTATAAGGTAGTTTCTTCTTCTAATAAGTTTGAAAGAATACAAAGCAAAGAAGGTAGTACGGAGTTTAAAGATTGGGTTTTTCAACCAGTGGGCGATCCACGTTATCAAATCAATTTTATTAAACATCCTGATTATAAGGATGGTGATTATTCAATAATGCTTTCAAAAAGTTAGAAAAAAAAGTGAAAAATAGTTTGAAAGACAACTACTTAAGTTTGATACCAAGTTTAGATAATTACGGAACCAAATAATCGCAATGAGATTCACGAGCACCTCTTAGTAAAAATAAGGTGGCGCGAGTAAATACTTTTTATGTGACGAGTTTACACTGAGGGAAGTTGAAGTGTAGGAGATAAGCGTCATGTGTGTAGAATGGATTATCCTTATTTAAAAGTATCTACTAATTTTTTAGTATTATTTTCAATTCCTTTTGTGAATAGTTTTTTTATTTGAGTTGAAGGCAAATTCACTATTTGATACGCTGTGTTTTTTGTATATATTTTGTCTAGTAGAGAGTATAAATAAAAGAAGCTATTAGATGTTGTTTTAAAGTTAATAACTCTTAACTATTCGCAATAAAAATTGAATCTATATTCCTATTTTTACCAAAATAAAATAAAAGAATTTAATAGTATGAGCAAAACAAAACTAACAATAAATAGTAATGGGTCTGTAAAAGTAGAAGGAGATTTTGAAATTGTAGATAGCCAAGGTAATTCATATAACTTACAAGGTAGAACAGTGTTAGGTATCTGTCGTTGCGGACTATCTAATAACAAACCTTTTTGCGATGGTTCACACAGAAATCATTTTGAACACGATGCAAAAGCTTTCGATTTACCACCAATGAAATGAGTTAAAACCTATTCATTATAGCTTTCATTTAATTCAACCTTTGTGGAATTTCGCCAGCGCGCCAACTTTCTTGATTTTATGTTCAGCCACTGGCTAAACCTAAAATACAAAATATACTATAATGGCTTGCGTTATGGAACTTGAGCTTTGGTTACGGCATAAAAAGTAAAGATTGAGAATCTTTACTTTTTTGAGCCGTTGGCTCGTTGGCGTATTTAGCACTTCACTTTATTTAAATATTTCTTCTAAAAGTTTCTTCTACAATGTTAATGAACTCGAAGTTTGAGATTAGGTTGAGCATAGTGAAACCAAATAATCTCAATGAGATTCACGAGCTCCTATTTAAAAAAATAGGAGTGGGGCGAGTAAACACTCTTTTTATGAAACGACGCGGTCACTGAGCCTGCCGAAGTGTAGGAGCGAAGTGGAATGTGTGTGGAATGATTTTGTATACCATTTTGCGATAAAATATATAAAAATTAAAATTAATTGTAAAACGCATTTAAGAATTTGCTTAATTACGTAATTAATGACATATTTGCCCGACAAAGTAAATAACATTAATAAAAATATATACACAAATGAAATTAGAAATAACCTGTACAAGGGCGGAAGCCAACCAAGAGCAGTTACAAAACTGTATGGAGACACTGGATGAAATGGAAGGAAGTTTTCAAAAAATGACAAAACTTTTATCAATTGCCGGAAGCGATGTACGGTTAAAAATTTTGTATTTATTGAATTTAGAAAATGAATTATGTCCTTGTGATTTAGCAGACATTCTAAAAATGAGTATGCCTGCAATCTCACAACATATACGTAAAATCAAAGATGCAGGAATAATCAATTCAAGACGCGATGGTCAAACGCTTTACTATTCATTAAATAGAGATGAAACAGAGATATTTAATAGCATTTTTAAATCTATAGAATTAATTAGAAAAACAGCATAATTATTAGAAAGATGAAAACAGAAAAAACATCAAAAAACGCAGCATACACAGGATTGTTTGCGGCTGTGGCAGCATCTTCTTGTTGCATACCACCAGTTATAGCATTCATTGCTGGCGTTGGTGGAAGTGCGTCTGCGCTATCTTGGATGGAACCTTTTAGACCTTATTTAATTGGGTTGGCCATTGTAGCAATTGGCTATGCTTGGTACAACTATTTAAAACCAGTAAAAGCAGAAGATTGTTGCGAAGTAGATGCCAAACCAAAATGGTTTCAAACCAAAGGGTTTTTAATTGGTATTACCCTGTTTGCAGCTGTATCAATCGCATTTCCATATTACGCTGATATCTTTTATCCAGATAACAAGAAAGAGGTCGTTATGGTACGTCAATCAGATATTCAAACAGTGAATTTTGATGTTAAAGGAATGACTTGTGCCTCTTGTGAAGAACACCTTAAGCACGCTGTTAATGAATTAGAAGGAATTGTAAATATCAAGGCTTCCTATGAAAAGGCAAACGCAGAAGTGGAGTTTGATACTACAAAAACGACAAAAGAAGATATAATTAAAGCGATAGATGCAACGGGTTATAAAGTAATTACTAAAGAAAAAGATGAGTAATAAAACATTAAATTTAAACATCAACGGAATGACTTGTTCTGGGTGTTCAGCACATATTGAAAAAAAATTAATTGGTAAGGACGGAATTGTAAGTAGCTCCGTAAATCACGAAACAGGAGAAGGAAAATTTGTATATGACACCAATACGATAAGCAATCAAGATGTTATTAATGCTGTAAACAAAGTAGGTCATTATTCAGTTGTTGAAACTATTGAAAAGGAAGATTGCTGTATTACAAATGCTAAAGATTATGATGGACAGCATAAATTCGATTTAATTGTTATTGGAGGTGGTTCAGCAGCTTTTTCAGCAGCCATAGAAGCGGAAAGCATTGGTTTAACTACTTTAATGGTAAATGACGGATTAGATTTTGGAGGAACCTGTGTCAATGTTGGCTGTGTACCTTCTAAAAATTTGATTAGAGCTGCCGAAACGGTGTATCACGCAACGCATTCCAATTTTAAAGGAATTAAACCAAAAGGTGTTGAGATTGATTTTACACAAATAATAAAAGATAAGAAAGCATTAGTTGCCACATTACAACAACATAAGTATATGGATGTAGTAAGTGATTTCAAAAACTTAACAATGCGTAAAGGTTGGGCAGAATTTGTAGATAATAAAACCATTCTTGTAGATGGAAAAGATACCTATACCGCAACTAACATCGTTATAGCAACAGGAGCGACAACAAATATTCCAAACATTGAAGGACTCAATACAGTAGGCTACTTAACGAATGTATCTTTATTCGATTTAGAAGAAAAACCAAAAAGCTTAACCATAATGGGTGCAGGCTATATCGGATTGGAAATTGCAATGGCATATAACCGCTTGGGAGTAAAAGTTCGTATTATAGAATTTACAGATAGACCATTACGTAGTCAAACCAACGATATTACAGCTATTTTAGAAGCACAAATGATAAGTGAAGGGATTGAAATCCTTCCAAATTTTAGAGCCATTAAATTTGAAAAAGATGGCGACAACACTATTATTCATTGCAAATGTCCTGATGGCTCTACCACTCAACTCAATGAAGAAGGCCATATTGTTGTAGCTACAGGAACAAAACCAAATACATCTAAATTAGGTCTTGAAAATATTGACTTAAACCTGACAGACAAAGGACATATTTTAGTGAATGAAAAAATGGAAACTAATATTTCCAATATTTATGCAGCTGGCGATGTAACAAACACACCTCCTTTTGTTTATACAGCAGCAAAAGAAGGAAGTACAGCAGTAAATAATGCCTTTTCATTATCAAAAAGAAGTGTAGATTATAGATCATTACCTTGGGTAGTATTTACAGATCCACAAATTGCAGGAGCAGGAATGGATGAAGTAGAAGCAGAAAAAGCAGGGATCCCATTTGAAGTATCTAAATTAGATTTAATTCACGTTCCAAGAGCATTAGCAGCACAAGATACCAGAGGGTTTATAAAGCTAATTCGCAATATTGATACAGATAAATTAATAGGTGCAAGAGTAATAGCTCCAGAAGGTGGGGAACTCATCCAACAATTAAGTATGGCTATTAAGTTTGGTATCACGGTAAAAGATTTGGCTGAAAGTTTTTATCCTTACTTGACACTTGGAGAAGGCATCAAATTAGCAGCAATTACTTTTGGAAAAGATGTTTCTAAACTGAGTTGTTGTGCTTCTTAAGAGTTGTTTTTTTTAGGCATAATATAATTTTGGTAAACAGGACCGAACGTTAAAAAAGGTCTAGTAGACCTTTTTAGTGATGGAGCCAGCTGGCGCGGTGGCATACTATGGTTTCTTAAAAAATTTACCCCAAAAGTTTTTGCTGCAATGTTAATGAACTCGAAGAATGAGATTAGGTTGAGCATCGTGAAACCAAATAATCTCAATGAGATTCATAAACTCCCATAAAAAGCAATAGAAGTCTTGTGCAATACACTCTTTTTATGCGACGCGTTTACACTGAGCGAAGTCGAAGTGTAGGAGGGAAGCGTAATGTGTGTGGAATGTAATATTGAAAACAATTTATAAATCCAGAATTGAATTTATTTTATCATCATCAGAGTCATTGCTTACATCAGAAGATAGTTTATTCTCATTTTTTTCAACAATAAAATTATTTTCATCAGCTACGAGTCCTAACGTTGGGCTAGATATAGTGTATTTATAAGTAGACATTCTGGAAGGAGATTTTTGACCTAAAAAACTTAATCCAATTTGAACTTCATTATTATTCTGAGTTAATAAGCCCAATGGAACTAACATTCTAAAATCTCCAGTTATTGGTCTTCCATGACTAATTATTTCTTGTGAATTATCATAAAACCCATTATATGGATTACCATTTATTATCATAGTTCCAGGACCAGAAATTAAACTAAATGTCAAGTTCAAGTCATTAATGTACTTTGACGAATTGTAAATTACTTTACGAAAATGAAGAATGTAATTATTCCCATCACTTTCTATCCTTTTTAATCTAATATGTCCTCTAATTAATGGAAAATCAGTACTTTTCATCATAGCTTCTATTAAATAGTGAGGTGCTATTTTAGTTTGACCATCCAATCTTATGTGATAATTATTTTTATACTGATGCGGTCTTTGACTACTTTTCTCTGCTTCAATAACAAATATAGAATCACCATTAGGCGCATTCAATTTTTGTACTCTAATTCCTAATGCCAACGGAATAATAAGACTTGAAATCTTATTAATTATTCTATCCCTATCTAAAGTTGTATTAAATGGAGTTAATACACCTATGGCTGACGTATTTCCTTGAGCGTCTTTTGTCTCGACTGGAGCACCCCAAATAACAATACCGCCTTCTGAATTCAATAAACCACAAATAGCTTTTAATAGAGCATTTTCTTTATCATTATGACTGCCTTGAGCTGGATATGATTTAAACTCTAAATTTAATGTTTCGTCTTTCTCTGTCTGAAAGAATTGAACTAAATCATTATAATCTAAATCATATAGATCTTTACCGAATTGAATTTGAGAATATTTCATACTATTATTAGAAGTTAATCCATGCTTTTATATTAGATACTAATATATGAATGATTTATTAATGCTTAAATTCTTTATCTAACCAAACACCATACTCTCCTATAAGTTACAATCTAACCTTTTTGAACTATGATGTTCTGCGTTATGTAACTTAAGCTTTGTTTAAAAGCGAAAGTTGTTAATATCTCTCATTTTTTTTCTTTTTTATTTTTTTCTTCAGAAAGGGAATGTGACACTAATTATGCGAACCGACGATAGGAGGGGAGTGTAATGCGTATGTAATGGTGAACTATGCCAAAATGTTCTTTTACTGACAAATTATGGGTTTAAAGTCGTTTTGTCATTATAAATCTCGCCATTTGGAATAAAAAAATGCCAAAAAGCCTTAAACAAGACATTTGGCACGAATTTTGTAGTAAATTCAGTTATTGTTAATTGCAATTAAAGCAAATAAATTAAACTAATCTTTCGAGGCTTACCACCTTTAATATTAATGATTTAAATGTTTTAAAGTTTGTTTTTAAAAGATAATTTCGACGTTATCCGAGTGCAAATATAAAAATAAATTGTTAATAACAATGTTAAAACAAATATAAATTAAAAATAGTATATCGTAGTTAAGAAATTTTAAAAACAGGAATAATTAATAAGGCAAAGGATGCCTTATACAATAAGTATTAGCAATTATGTTAATGCAAATAATTTTTAAAATAATAATTACGATGAATATATCAGAGTACTATAGTTTAGCATATCAGCAATCCAAATTAGATTTTGTTGATATCAGATTAAATACAGACAACTTATTGTTTGTAGACCCAAGGTTAATTGAATTCTTGGACACACCATTGGCAAAACAAATGCAAAAGCATTTAGAAATTTTTTGGGGTGAATTATTAAAGAATGTAAAGCAAAAATCTTTTACCCAAGCAGATTACTTGCTATCAGGTTTAAGTGAGCCCAACGAAACTAGGTTAGGTTATGCTTTTAGTAAAGATTACGGAAATTCGGTTGGGAGTAAGTTAAGACAAAGAATGGCCGTCACCATTTATAATAATATTGCTGTCAAAACAGGTGTTTTGAGCCATTTTGCAGACATAGAATTATATTTTGAAGATATAGGTTCCGATAGGATATCGGATATTACTACTAAAATTATTAAATCTGTTTTGATTGATTATACACAGGAACAATGTAAAATTCATAAAATACCTATGAAGACTTTTGTTCAAAAAGACATTTTTGATATTAAAACTCTAAAGTGGGTAACTAGAAAAGTTGAGCTTCCTGAATATTTTGGAAAGCCGATAATTTTTGTACCTAAAAATATTGTAAGACTAGAAAACACGGCGGGTAAGAACGTAAGTTGTTTCTATAGATTTGCAATAAGACAATTTGTTAGCAATGATACTGAAATGCTAAAAGATATTAGTCCTACAGGAAAAGATGGGCAAATACTTATAAGAGATGTTAAGTCTAAATATCCTTTATCCAAGGAGTCTTTAACTAATTGGACATTACATTTTGGTGAATTACTAGTAGATTACAAAACCGACCATTTAAACGGAAGGCTGAAAACCTTATCAGATGATGAAATAATGGAAATCATTTATGATGACGGTTATTCCGATGTAGGATAATAATAACTTTTAATTTTATAAAAGCAGGTATTTAAATACCTGCTTTTTTTTGACCTTCTTTTTAGGCCTAAGAGAATTTTAGCAAAACAATTGGCGAGGGGATCGGTCATATTCTAGAGGGCTCGCTATACAGCCTGTTGAACAGTATAATCTTTCAATAATTTGAAGCAGTCTTAATAGTTAGACTGCTTTCTAGAATATAGCGACTGAGCCGTACATTGTTTCTAAAATTATCTGTAAGCCTTGAATTTTTTGTTTCGCCAGCGCACCAACTCGCTCAAAAATTAAAAGATTCTCAATCTTTCAATTTTGTGACGTATCAAGAAAAAAAGATAAACAACTTTAGCTACAAAGACACAAGAACTAACTAAAAGAGAATAAAATAGATGACATTAGAAGAAGCACAAAAAAGAAAAGAAATTATAGGAGATACCATCATTGACAAGGATATAGAATATAGAGTTACAATAATTCCTGAAAGAGGAAAAGATTTTGAAGATTTTATAAATTCATATTTAGATGTTTCTGATAAATTGGAATTAGCAAAAGGTTGTTCGGTAAATCAAGAATTCAATTTATGTGGATTATGGACGGATGGAATTAATATTCTAAAAACAAAAGTTCAATGAACTTCGAACGAATAATTCTATTTGACATAATATTGGTAGTTCTTATTAAAAGGCTTAATAGGACGTAAGAATATAATAAGTGCTTAGAATTTTATTTTTACTCACTTACTTAATTATTTACAATAACTTTAAAGGAGTTCGTGAATCTCGTAAAAAATCGATTTCATAAAATTTAAGCTCTTATGGAATGCCATGAGAATAGCGTAGAAAAAAATATTAACTATAAATACTCAATTACGAGAATTTTGATAACATCTAAAAGCAAGCTTTTTTTTGGTGATGGTAAAATTCAAATCCAAATCCCTGAGAATCGCTTAAAAAATAAAACCGGAGCGTACTGCGAAATATGAAAAAGAATTCATAGAGCTGGTTTTGTGCTTTAGTATGTGCCAGGAACCATCTAGTAGCTGTTGTAGTAGTGATAGTATTCTAATACAGTACTAGTGTTACAATTTGGTATAGCGGTTACTACAGCCACTACAAGCTTTTTTTAGGGTTGGTTAGGGGATTTTTATAGGATGTGCAAATGCTTTTCAGCATTCGTGTAAAAGAGCTCTTATATACGTTTTTCAATGCAACAAACGTGTAAAACAGCTTTGACATACGTGAGAAAAGAAATTAGCCTGTGGCTGATGGCTTTTTGAGGCGAGTTGATGCGGCTGCAGGGATATAGAACACTAAAGTGTTATGATATCTCTAATTAAGAAAACAGAATAATGCCATTCAACAAATAGAATAATTCTTTCCGACTTTCGTGTAAAACAGCACAGAATAATGCCATTCAACAAATAGAATAATTCTTTCCGACTTTCGTGTAAAACAGCTTTGACATAATTACTATCGATATAGAACACTAAAGTGTTGCTATATCTGCAATTATGTCAAATAGCACAGCTATACGCTGTTTTACCTTAGGGTATGTTTTGTCCTATAATTTATATTATGTAAAATAGGATGTTTAAAACAGGGATGCGGTCTTATCCTTTCTAGGATCTCTTCCATTTTAAATACCAACCTTCCTTACCTACATTTCATAAAGTTTTCACAAAACCAAAGCCCGCGAAATCTAGATCATAAATAACTGCGTAAATAGATTTTAACCCTAAATTAAAATGAACATGAAAACACTATGTATTGCATTATTTGCACTTGCTTCAGTAGCAACAACAACAGTATCTCAGGATACAGAAACAGTAACAGCAACCTATGTTGGCTATGAAAAAGAAATGTATCACTTTACAGCAGAAGATGATACTCCTTTAGAATTTCAAGACGTTAGTCCAGAGGCTTTAAAAAAGCACAACCTAACCAAAGATGAAACCTTAAAAGGAAAATCTTTTACCATTAGCTACAAGAAGGTTACTACTACTGATGAAGCAACTGAAAAAGAAATGGTTTCTAAGAGTATCGTTGATTTAGAACTCCTAGAAGAATAACGATTCTAGTATTTCAAAACAAAAGCGCAATCTAACGGTTGCGCTTTTTTTATTGTTTTAAATTTCCATACTTCCGTAGCAATGTATTCAGCTAAAAAAAGCACAACAAACACTACTGCTAGTGTTTGTTGTGCTTTTTGTATGCTATCGCATCCCAACATACTCCTATGACCTCTAAGGAAGCCTAACGAAGTAATTTTCGGTAATCATCAGCGGATTGTGATAAGTCTATAAAATCACGCACTTGACGAATGGTACTTTCCCATTCTTCAATTTGCAGCTGTTTTCGTTTCTGTATGTTCTGAATCAATTCTTGATTCCGTTGTTTTAATTTCCTTAAATTATGCAGAATACTTTGGCACTTATTAAAAAGCTCGTATGTATTAGGCTCACATACATAGGAAGCCATTTTGGTTTCCAATTGCTGTAAGTCTAAGGTATTGCGCTGCAATTTTAAAATACATTCACTTTTTGAAATGTCCTTAGATCCCGCAAGACTCGTTGTTGTCTTTGTAGTTTCCATAGCGATGTTGTTTATTAAAGTTATTTTAATTGTACATTTATTCGCTCATAAAAGATACGAAAAATATTTCATAGCCCTTGTTTTTCAGCACGTTAAACTTTCCTTAAATGTAAGAGACCAAGCACTACCCTTCCGGAATTCTACAAAAGTGCAGCAACACCTTCCCAACTTTTTTTGGATTTCATCTGAATTAACGGAATATTAATAAATTTTATTAGAATATTTCAGGCAGTATATGTACCTTGAAACAAAGATTAAATTTATGAATATAAACTTTCACTATGATGGTGTTACGGCTAGTAACCGCTTAGAAATTTTTGCAGCAAAAAAAATTGATAAACTTTTTAATAAATACGATTTCATCGTCCGTGCAGATGTTTTTTTTAAAAGTGAAAATACTTCTACCCCAGCTACCGGAAAGGTCGTGGGAATTCGTTTAAGTGCCCCTGGGCCACGATTATTTTCAGAATCAAATGTAGCTTCCTTCGAAGCCGCCATAACTTCAACAGTTGACGATCTTAACAGACAATTAGAAAAAAGAAAAGCAAAAATGAAAACACATTAATTAGTGGTTTTCAACATCAAAATTAAGTTCAGCTAAAGTTTTAGAAAGCTCTGTAGAAAAAGGTTTGTACCGCAAGTCTTTTAATAAACGTTTCCGTTTGGCAGTAGAGATTTGCAACGTATCCAATACGCCCTTTTTAAGGAGATAATCTTTGTACCGAGCTTTCTTTAACTTCAGTCGTTTTTCTGCTGAAAGTATCAAGTCGGGCTCATACTGTTCTAGTAGAGTTCGCTTTTCTATTTTAAAAACTACCTTGGGTTGGATACCTACTGCTATGGTGTCTTTTTTTTGTCCCATTAGGCTGCTACTATATAAAAACAGTACACACACACTAAGGGACACTAGTGCGTAATTTTTCATTACATATGGATATTGGTTCTCGCTAAACAAGATAACATAAAATACTCATTATCAAGCACCTATACCTTAGTAACTTACCGACTATTTTAACCATTCATCGGATCACACCAGCACCATTCCCCTTTCTAATAGGCGAGTAGCTCTTGCAACGCTTGTACAAAGCGTTCCTTACCCAAGTACTCTGTTTCTAGGGCCTTAGCAAAAGGAATGGGTGTTTCTAAACTGCCAACGCGTTTTATGGGGGCATCCAAATATTCAAAACAATGTTCCACTACCATAGCCGCGATATCACTGGCCAAACCACCAAAAAGGCTATCTTCCTGTAATACCAGTAGCTTTCCTGTTTTTTGAACCGATGCATAAATAGTTGCCGTATCCAATGGTGCCAAGCATCTTAGGTCAATCACATCAGCTGCTATCTCTGGATGGTTTTCCAATACTTCCAGCGCCCAATGTACGCCCAAACCATAGGTTACAATACTCACGGCAGTTCCTTCTTTTAACAGACTAGCCTTTCCTAAGGGCAAATTGTAATACCCTTCCGGTACATCTTGGTAGCTGCTTCTATACAGGGCCTTGTGTTCAAAAAATAAAACGGGATTTGGATCTTCAATGGCCGTAGCCAATAACCCCTTAGCATCATAAGGAAAGGCTGGGTAGACTACTTTTAAGCCTGGTGTTTTTGTAAACCAAGCTTCATTGGTTTGCGAATGAAAAGGACCCGCACCTACACTGCCCCCACAAGGCATCCGAATAACAACATCGGCATGTTGCCCCCAGCGGTAATGTGATTTTGCTAATAAATTAACCACGGGATTAAAGCCACTACTCACAAAATCTGCAAATTGCATTTCTACTACTGCCTTCATTCCGTTGATAGCCAAGCCCATAGCAGCCGAAACAATGGCAGATTCGCAGATGGGCGTGTTTCGCACCCGAGAGGCACCAAATTCATCTACAAATCCTGCTGTTATTTTAAAAGCACCCCCATAGTCCGCAATGTCTTGCCCCATAATAATAAGGTTCTCAAATTTTCGCATGGCCTGCTGTAAGCCTTCAGAAATGGCATCAATCAGCCTGATATTTTTTACAGATGCCTGGGGTTTTACTTCTACATAATCAAAGTCCTTATAAACTGCTGCCAGTTCTTGCTCCTTCGTTGATGCAATCGCAGGCTCATCAAAAGAAAGCTGTAAGTTTTCATTGATTTCTTTTTTTATATCCTTAGTAATCTCCGCAATCTTATCATCTGTTAAAAGTCCCTCTTCCTTTAAAAAGACTTCATAATTGGCAATAGGATCTTTGGTAGCCCAAACCTCCATCAATTCATTGGGCACATAGGCCGTACCACTCGCCTCTTCATGACCACGCATTCTAAAGGTTAGAAACTCTAGCAATACGGGGCGCGGATTGGTACGCATACTCTCACAGAGCTTGGTAACCTTATCATAAACCTCTAAAATATTATTGCCGTCTATCTGGTGTGCTTCCATGCCGTACCCAATCCCTTTATCTACCAAATGCGCACAATTGTATTGCTCTTTGGTGGGCGTAGATAATCCATAGCCGTTATTTTCGATGCAAAATAAAACTGGTAATTCCCAAACTGCTGCTATGTTTAATGCCTCGTGAAAATCGCCCTCACTGGTGCCACCTTCTCCCGTAAAAACCGCGGTAACCCTTGCCTCCTTTTTTAGCACACTAGCCAGCGCAATGCCATCAGCAATGCCCAATTGTGGACCTAAATGAGAGATCATCCCCACTATTTTATAGGCTTGGGTACCAAAATGAAAGCTTCTATCGCGCCCATTGGTAAAGCCATTGGCCTTTCCCTGCCATTGAGAGAACAGTCGGTGTAAGGGAATATCCTTGGTGGTAAAGACCCCCAAATTGCGATGCATAGGCAAAATGTATTCGTCCTTTAATAAGGCACTAGTTACACCCACTGCAATGGCTTCTTGCCCAATACCACTAAACCATTTTGAAATTTTACCCTGTCGCAATAAAATAAGCATTTTTTCTTCAATTAAACGCGGCTTTAGCATACGTTTGTAAAGTAGTACCTGTTGATGCGAAGAAATTGTAGTTGCATTAAATTCCATTAGTGGGGAATGTTTTATAAATTGAAGATTAAAAGTAACAAATTCAATTCGTATATTGTTTCAAAAATTTATTATTTATAGCTGTAATGTTATATTTTTAGTAATTTTGAAGCCCTTAAAAACACAAAACAATGAGTAATATTCCAAGTGTTGATTTACAAGAGTTTTTATCAGACGACAAGACACAAAAACAAAAATTTATACAAGAAATTGGTAATGCGTTTGAAAACATAGGGTTTGTAGCGCTGAGTGGCCATTTTTTATCCGAAGCCTTAGTAGCGGACTTGTATGCAGAAATAAAGCAATTTTTTAATCAGCCTCAAGCACTTAAAGACAGTTACGAAATTGAAGGTATAGGCGGACAACGCGGGTATACTTCCTTTGGGAAGGAGCACGCCAAGGGGAAAAAAGAGGGCGATTTAAAGGAGTTCTGGCATTTTGGGCAGTATGTAGAAAACGATCCAAAATTGGAAGCGGAATACCCCGATAATGTTTTGGTTACCGAACAGCCTAATTTTAATGTGATTGGGAAAGAAACCTACAAAATGCTTGAAAAAACAGCAAAATATGTGTTAAGGGCACTGGCCTTACACCTTAATTTAGAGGAAACTTATTTTGATGATTATATTAAAAATGGGAATTCTATTTTAAGACCCATCCACTACCCTCCTATTACTAGCGAACCTAAAAATGCAGTACGTGCCGCAGCACATGGAGATATTAACCTGATTACCTTATTAATGGGAGCACACGGTAAAGGCTTGCAAGTAAAGAACAATAAAGGCGAGTGGGTAGATGCCATTGCACGCCCAGATCAATTAATGATTAATGTAGGCGATATGTTATCGCGCTTAACCAATAACAAATTGAAATCAACCATACATCAGGTGGTTAATCCGCCCAAAGAATTGTGGGGAACTTCGCGTTATTCCATTCCGTTTTTCATGCATCCTATTAGTGAAATGCCCCTAAATTGTTTAGACAATTGTGTAAATGCCGAACACCCCAAACAATTTGAAGATATTACGGCAGGTGAATTTTTACACGAGCGACTTATAGAATTGGGATTAATAAAAAAGTAAGGGGACCTATGGATTTACAAGATCAGCTTAAAAATCTATTTCCAGATCATAAAGAATCGGAAGATAATGAAGCTAAAAAAGTAGAAAAAAGTAAAATTTGGATCCAAGATGATCCTATCATCTGTAAATATGAAAAGCGAAAAGGCAAGCCAATTACAATTTTAGAAGGCTATACAGGAGCCACTTCAGATTTTAAATTATTGGCAAAAGAATTAAAGACCAAGCTTAGTGTTGGCGGTAGTTTTAAGAATGATGCTATCATTATTCAAGGAGATTTTAGAGATCAAATAATGGCTATTTTACAAGAAAAAGGGTTTCATGTGAAGCGCGTTGGCGGTTAAAATTGTTAAAAATATTTTTATTCCTTAGATAAAAATGTACATTTATGAGTTCAATTCTGAACATTATTATTTGATCACTATTATGAGTTCCATCTTACACATAACCAACGGAGATAGCTTTACAAATAGACTTAGATCGTTACCAATTAAAGGAGAAATCATCACCTGGCGTGAAATGTTATGCGAAGGCAAAACATTAAATAACGTGGGTAGTGAGAATTTCTGGAAAACTCGGTTCGATTTTTTAAGTAAAAACTACAAAGTCTCCAAATCGAAATTTATTGAACGAACCTTAAAAGAATATCGTTCGTTGTGCAATCACAAACAACAAGACCAAATTGTATTGTGGTTTGAGTATGATTTGTTTTGTCAAATTAATATGCTGGCTGTTGTAAGCTGGTTAAAAATGCACCGGAGGTATGCGGAAATATCGATCGTTTGCAGTGGAAAAGTTGAAGGGCAACAAAAAATGTTCGGCCTCAATGAACTAACCGAAGATCAGTTGCTGAACTTGTATGAAAACAAAACCAGTTTGCGCCAAGATGATATTGAATATGCCGATTATATTTGGCAATTGTATTGCAGTGACAACCCAATAAGACTAGAAAATTTAACGGATTTTGACAAGTATAGATTTCCGTATTTAAAACAAGCCATTGGTGCACATATTAAACGTTTTCCTTCCATTAAGAATGGGTTAAACGTTGTTGAAAACAACCTTTTACATGTTGCCAACTCCCAAAAACCAAAAACGAAGAGTCAGCTTGTAGAAAAAGTACTTGCCGATGATAATACGTACGGTTTTGGCGATATTCAATACGAAAAAATAATTACGTCCTTAAAACCATTGTTTGGTTCATTTAATCCTGTACGCCTCACCAAAAAGGGAAAGGAAATTTTAGACCAACAAACAAGTTATTATTCTTGTATTCAGGACAATGATGTCTATTTAGGAGGTGCCTTAAAATACAATTATTTGTACAATGGTTCAACCAATAGAATACTGAAATTATAATATGCAGTTAGAGCCATCGGAGCTTATTTTAAATGCTGACAACAGTATTTATCACCTTAATATTTTACCGGAAGACATTGCACCTACGATTATTACTGTGGGTGACCCTGATCGTGTTGCTGCTGTTTCTAAGTATTTCGATACGGTTGAGCTAAAAAAAGGAAAAAGAGAATTTATTACCCATACCGGTTTTTTAAACGGG
Organism: Cellulophaga sp. F20128; assembly: GCF_023015805.1. Classification (GTDB taxonomy): domain Bacteria; phylum Bacteroidota; class Bacteroidia; order Flavobacteriales; family Flavobacteriaceae; genus Cellulophaga. The sequence continues at coordinate 70,937 of NZ_JALKBA010000015.1, read as the reverse complement.
AAACGCATTAGCGTAATTTCTACAGGCATTGGTACAGACAATATTGATATTGTACTCAATGAACTAGATGCCTTGGTCAATATTGATTTTGGTACAAGAACCATCAGAGCAGAAAAAACAAGCTTAGATATTGTACGAATTGGAACCTCCGGCGCTATACAAGGGGATATTCCAATCAATTCCTTCTTACTCAGTGAAAAGGCCATCGGTTTTGACAGCCTATTGCAATTTTACGACAGCAAACACATTCAGGATGCTGCCCTTCAAAAAGCTTTTGTAAACCACACAGAATGGTCTAAAGACAAGTCTGAACCTTATGTTGTTGGGTGTGATGCAGCTCTGGCAAAGCAGTTGATGTCCCATAGCATGCAAAAGGGGTTTACTGCCACCAATGTTGGTTTTTACGGGCCACAAGGCAGAATATTACGTCTGAAAACCCAGGATGAACATCTAAATGAGAAATTGAGCTCCTTTAATTATAATGGATTAAAAATTACGAATTTAGAAATGGAAACTTCCGGCATTTATGGTTTGTCACAATTACTTGGACATAAAGCGGTTTCCTTAAATGCTATTTTAGCCAATAGGAAAACGGGCGAATTTTCTACCACACCATCAGAAACGATGGATGCACTTATACAATATACACTTACTAAACTGACCTAATATTTTGAAAAAAGTTTCTATCATAGGCGTTCCTGAACATTTTAATCTTCCTTGGCATTTGGCCATCGAAGAAAATGCTTTTAAAGACAGAGGTATCGATTTGCAATGGACAGATATTCCGGAAGGCACAGGAAAAATGTGTCAACTATTAGCAGATGAAGAAACCGATCTTGCCATCATCCTTACAGAAGGTTTGATAAAGAGTATTACGGCGGGTACAAAAGCCAAAATAGTCCAAGAATATATTGCCACTCCCCTTTTGTGGGGAATTCATGTGGGGGCAAAAAGCAATTATAAGACCGTTGCTGATCTAAAAAATACCAAAGCCGCCATAAGCAGGTTTGGTAGTGGTAGTCATTTAATGGCCTATGTGAATGCTCAAAATGAAGGCTGGGACACCAAAACCCTAGACTTTGTAGTCATTAATAATTTAGAAGGTGCTGTAGATGGATTAACTAAAGGCACGGCTGATTATTTTATGTGGGAACATTTTACCACCAAGCCCTTGGTTGATGATGGAACGTTTAGACGTGTTGGCGATTGCCCAACCCCTTGGCCTTGTTTTGTGATTGCTGCTACTGATAAATTTAGTGCAGAAAACCCAGGCGCTATACAACACATTCAAGATGTGATTAACCTGTATACCGAAGAATTTAAAAGTATTCCGAGTATTGATAGAACCCTGGCTAACAGGTATGAACAACAATTGGAAGACATCCAAGAATGGTTGTCTATTACCCGTTGGAGTCAGTCGCAATTACCCACAACAACTTTAGAAAAGGTACAAGATACTTTACTGTCGCTAGATTTAATAGATGTGAAATTAGAGGCTAAGGAAATTTTGTTGTAGTTGTTTTTTAGTTGATGGTTTATGGTTGATGGTTTATGGTTGTCAGTTCGAGTGTTTTTTGTGTAATAGAATGAAACAAAAAATGTATCGAGAACAGTTTAAAACTTAAAAGTCTGCACCTTATCTTTTTCATCAATGGAAAAAGAAAGAAGAATAGATTTAAGATTCTAAACGTTTGTCCATTACCTATTAATCCCTTCTACTTTTAGTAGTTAGAAGATAGCTGTTAGTTACAAGTGTCAGTTCAAGTACTATTAAAGAATGAAATAGTGTATCGAGAACCATTGTGACATTAAAAGCTTCTAGATAGAGTTAAAGAGGACCTACAAAACCTGAGCGTAAAACTTGAATTGAGGTTTCGTTAAAAATAATCCGTCTTGTGATGAATTCAAATGCAATTTGAAGAAGTTAGCGATTATTTAGAATCCGAAAGAAAAGTTTAGCGTTGGTTTTGTCAGTCTAGATTTTTTGTTTCTTTTTCATCAATGGAAAAAGAAAGAAGAATAGATTTAAGATTCTAAACGTTTGTCCATTACCTATTAATCCCTGCGACTTTTAGTAGTTAGAGGATAGCTGTTAGTTACAAGTGTCAGTTCAAGTACTATTAAAGAATGAAATAGTGTATCGAGAACCAGTGCAACATTAAAAACTTCTCGATACTAATTATTTCTCCGCTAGCGCTACAAAACAATTCACTCGAAGTGACATTGTTGGTAAATAGTTGATGGTTGATGGTTGATGGTTGTCAGTTCGAGTGTTTTTTGTGCCATAGAATGAAACAAAAAATGTATCGAGAACCATTGTACCATTAAAACTTCTCGATAGTTCTGCTGAGCTTGTCGAAGTACTAATTATTTCTCCGCTAACGCTACAAAACAATTCACTCGAAGTGACATTGTTGGTAAATAGTTGATGGTTGTTCACTTTCTACTTTTAGACTTTGGACTTATTTTTCACCACTTAATAGGATCTTTTCCCATACTGGTTAATATAGCATTAGTTCCACTAAAATGCTTGTTTCCAAACCAATACCCTCTATTAGCGCTTAAAGGAGAAGGATGCCCTGATGTTAACACATGATGCTTCGTGACATCTATTAATTTCGTTTTCTTTTTTGCAAATCCGCCCCAAAGCAAAAAAACAATCCCTTCTTTTTCATCTGAAATTTTTTGAATCACCGCATCCGTAAAGGTTTCCCATCCCTTTTTTTGATGGCTCCCCGCTTCATGTGCTCTAACCGTTAGGGTAGCATTCAGCAACAATACCCCTTGTTTGGCCCAACGTTCCAAATTGCCACTTTTAGGGTAGGGTACATTGATATCTGTAGCGATCTCTTTAAAAATATTAATCAATGAAGGGGGGTGTGGAATTGTATCCTGAACCGAAAAACACAAACCATTGGCTTGTTTGGGACCGTGATAGGGGTCTTGCCCTATAATCACCACCTTCGTGGAATCAAAGTTACTCCAATCAAAAGCAGCAAAGATTTCCTTTTCGGCAGGGTAACAAGTTGTTGTAGCATACTCTTGCTGTACAAAATCAGTTAACTCCTTAAAATAGGGCTGTTCTATTTCTGTTTGCAACTGCTTTTTCCAACTAGATTCTATCTGTTCCCCCATCGTTACTTTTACTTTGAACAACTAAAATAGTACTATCTTAAAGGATCTAAAAACATTCTAAGACCGAAATAAAATAAATTGTCAAAAACTACCAACAAGAATGAATTTTCTAAAACACTTTAAACTAGAACCAATTCTAACATAGCGGGAAATCTGTTTTAATTCTAACAATTTTAGTACTGGTTGTTTTAAGCGTTTCTGTGTATCTTTAGCGTTCCATAAAACCCCTATAATGACTAAAAAATATTACACATTAACACTCCTAATTTGTTTCGCTTTTACCAGTTGTACGGATAACAAAAAGACGATTCCAACAGAAAAACCCAATATTATTTTAATAATGGTGGATGATTTGGGATGGAATGATGTTGGCTTCAACGGAAATACTACGATAAAAACTCCAAATTTAGACGGCTTAGCTGCAGCCGGTGTTACTTTTAATCGGTTTTATTCAGCTTCACCAGTTTGTTCCCCCACAAGAGCTAGTGTCATGACCGGAAGGCACCCAAAGCGGACCAATATCAATAATGCCAACGACGGGCATTTGCGGGAAGGGGAGATTACAATCGCCGAAATCGTAAAAAAAGAAGGCTATGCAACAGCACATTTTGGAAAATGGCACCTTGGGACGCTTACCAAAAAAGAATTGGATGCCAACCGCGGCGGAAATCCCAAATTCGCAACTGATTTCACCATTCCAACCATGCACGGCTACGATTCTTTTTTTAGTACAGAATCTAAAGTACCCACCTTTGACCCTTTGGTGTATCCAAAAACTTTTGATGAAGGCGAAAGCAAACAATATGGTTGGAAAGCTGTAACTACGGGTGATAGTCAGTCTTATGGCACCTCCTATTGGATTGGCAACGAAATAAAAGAAACCGAAAATTTAAGCGGAAGCGACACCAAAATTATTATGGATAGAGTGCTTCCTTTTATTGATAAATCGGCCGACAATAAAACTCCTTTTTTCACAACCGTTTGGATCCATACGCCCCACTTACCCTTGGTTACCGATAGTATTCACAGGGCTATGTACGCCGATATGCCGCTAAAAGAGCAACTTTTATTTGGAGCAATTACCGAAATGGATGAGCAAATTGGGCGCTTGTGGCAACATTTGGAAGCAAAGGGATTGGATGAAAATACCATACTATGGTTTTGTAGTGATAATGGCCCTGAAAGAAATACCCCTGGTAGTGCCTTACCTTTTAGAGAGCGAAAACGCAGCTTGTATGAAGGTGGTATTCGCGTACCGGCATTTGTAGTTTGGAAAGACAAACTAAATGCAAATACACACACAGATTTCCCTGCTGTAACCAGTGATTACCTACCTACGGTACTTGATATTTTGAATTTACCAAAGCCCGATGACAGACCCTTAGATGGGGTAAGCCTATTACCTATCATACAAGAAAACAAATCGATACGAAATGCCCCAATCGGATTTGAGTATCAGCATCGGTTATCTTGGGTAAACGATACCTTTAAATTAATAAGTGTAGACAAGGGTGTTACTTTTGAATTGTACGATTTACTCAAAGACCCATCAGAAAAAAATAATATAGCGGCCGATAATAAAGCCATGGTTGAAAAACTTAAAAAGGAATTACAACAATGGATGGCTTCTGTAAAAAATAGCCAAAACGGAAACGATTACAACTAAAATACTTATGAAAACACGAATTCTATTTTTACTCTTAGCAGTTACAACCCTTATTTCTTGTTCCGAAAAAAAGGAAAGCCCTAAAAAACCAAACGTACTATTTATTTTGGTGGATGACTTGGGACTACACGATTTAGGTGTAACCGGAAGTACCTATTATGAAACACCCAATGTTGATCAATTGGCAAAAGAAGGTACTGTATTTACACAAGGGTATGCTGCAAGTAGAGTTTGTAGTCCGTCTAGAGCCAGTATTTTTACGGGGAAATTTACAGCCCGTCATAAAATAACCGACTGGATTGGTGCAGCATCTGGCGAGCAATGGCGTAAAACGAATCGGCATGATAAATTGTTACCTGCTGAATACATACACAACCTCCCCAAAGAAGATATTACTATGGCAGAAGCAATGAAAAGTGCGGGCTACACAACGTTTTTTGCTGGAAAATGGCATTTAGGGGGTGAAGATTCTTCTCCAGAACATCACGGTTTCGATTACAATATAGCAGGTTGGCATGCCGGTAGTCCCGCTGGAGGCTATTTCTCACCTTGGAAAAATCCCAAAATTGAAAATAAAAAAGATGGTGAAAACCTTTCCATGCGATTGGCCAATGAAACCGCAAGTTTTATTGAACAGCACAAAGATTCTACGTTCTTTGCTTTTCTTTCTTTTTATGCGGTGCATGGCCCCATACAAACCACTCAGGAAAAATGGGAAAAATATAGAAACAAAGCAGAGCAACAAGGGATTCCTGAAAACGGATTTGAAATGGAACGCGTTCTTCCTATTCGGACGGTACAAGACAACCCTATCTATGGTGGTTTGGTAGAATCTATGGATGATGCCGTGGGTGTGGTTTTAGCCAAACTAAAAGAATTGGGCTTGGATGATAATACCATAGTCGTTTTTACATCAGACAATGGTGGTGTTGCCTCTGGTGATGCTTATGCAACGTCTAACCTGCCCTTACGAGGCGGTAAAGGCTACCAATGGGAAGGCGGAATTCGGGAACCTTATTTTATAAAAGTGCCCGGAAATACAACTAAAACTATTGAATACCCAGCGATTGGGACCGACTTCTACCCTACGATCTTGGATTTAGCGGGGATTCCACTATTGCCAAACAATCATAAAGACGGAATTAGTTTAAAACCCCTTTTGGATGGTAAAACAATTGCAAACCGACCCCTGTTTTGGCATTATCCTCATTATGGGAATCAAGGTGGTGAGCCATCTTCTATGATTCTAAAAGACAATTTTAAGTTGATTCATTATTATGAAGATGATCGCAATGAATTGTATAATTTAAAAGAAGACCCTTCAGAACAAACTAATATTGCTGCTGCTAACGAGGAAAAAACAAAGGCATTGGCTACAGAATTACAAGAATGGCTTACAAGTGTAAATGCTAATATGGCCATGCATGACACTGAATACGACGCAGAAAAAGATAGTTTACGGGATATAAACATAAGAACCAAACAATTACCATATCGGGAAGCAGAGCGTAAAAAGGTTTTGGATAAAGACTTTACCCCAAATAAAGATTGGTGGAAAAGTAAGGTGACTGTAGATTAATTTATAAGAAAATACTAGACTTAAGATGTAGCAGTACTTCGTTCTCTTCTTAAGTCTAGTATTTAATTTATTTTATTCTAAAATAGCTAAACTTCTTTCTATTCCACTGTCAATGGAATTAATGAAATCTGGTGAACTCAAAAAAGGAATTTCATTTTCTTCTTGTACAGGACCAATTCCGATCCCTTCAAATACGTTTCCAGCATTATCAGCATAAATTTGGTTCGATAAACCAATAAAAGTTCCATTCGGTAATCGATGCGTTAAAATTTCTGAAAAGGCCCCGTTTGTATTTTGCCCAACAATGGTAACATTTGGCAAATCTTTTAAACATAACACAAAAATTTCGGCTGCACTGGCCGTAACTGGACTTGTCAGCAGTACAATATCTCCTGTGAATTGATAATCCCCTTTGGGTACTAATGAAATGGTTTGTTTGTCCGTAAAACCATTTTTAATTTTTGCTTTTTTTGTAAAGACATTTCTTGTACTAGTAACAAATCGAGATGCAATTTCTAAGGATACACCGTCATGACCACCAGTATTAAATCGTAAGTCAATAACCAATTTATCTACATTGGCGGCGGCAACATCTTGCATTATCTCTGTCATTAAATCATCTACCGTAGATAATTCTTTGTCAATAGCAGCATAGCCTTCCATAGAAATTACATTAAAATAACCAACATCCTCAGTGAGTAACCCCCAAACCATATTTCCATTACTATCACTATTGGTGGCGTTGTTTAAATAGGTCGAATTTATAAATGAAATCCGTTGATTTAATATTGAAATAAGCGCATCAGTAGTTTCAATATGATCATTTGGGGATAAATTTGAGTTTATAATTTCTAACAAATGAGCTCTGTTAGAATTGATATCCAAATCCTCATTAACAATACTAACATGACCATCTTGTAAAGGTAGAATCATACGTTCCAATACATCGTACAAAGTATTTGGATTTACTGTTGTTTTTAGAGCAAGCTTATCCTGCCAATTCACATTTCGCAACTCAAAAAAGGCGTAATAGTCATTAAAAATATCCCAGAAATATTGAAAGTTAACTTCAGGGTCATTTGTTTGCGCCAACATATTGAGATCACAATATTCATCCACATTTATTAACCTATTAAAATTGATATTTCCCGCAAGTAATTCTGAAGAACCTATAAGCTGGTCTCCAAATTCATTGAAAGCTATGCCAGCATAATTTTCTGACCTTAGGTCATTATCAATTAAAACACATCCTGAAGTTGAAGTGCCATAGAGTTTATAATTATTACCTCTTCTTTCTAAGACATATCCTTTTTCTGGGGTATACCAAAAGTCAGTTGTTTCAATAGACATATCATCATCATCTGAACAACTAAATAGAAAAAGGATAGCAAAAACAAATAAGAGTATGAATCTAAGGAAATAATTTAATTTAAGAAATGACATATTTTTAAGTTTTAATTTTATTCAAAACTAGTAGTCATTCTTTCATAAGCAGTTTCATTTTGTTAGAACTGTAGAAATTAGCACTTATTCTTGTTGGTTTTTAAACTCTTTAGGAGTCATTCCCGTAATTTTTTTAAACACATTATAAAATGTTGTTTTAGATGAAAATCCAGCTTCTAATCCAATGGATTCAATATTGTATTTGTCAAAAGTTTTATCGAGAAGCATAGTTTTTACTTCGTTTACCCGGAATTGATTTACATAGCCCGAAAAATTTTCATCAATGTGAGCATTGATCAACTGTGAAAGATACCCTGCACTAATCTCTAACTTTTCGGCTACAGATTCTCGTGTAATATTAGGGTCTCTATAGATATGACCTTCTTTAAAAAGATTTTCGAACTTTAGAAAATGAGGATTTTTAGATACAGGATTTGAAGTATTGGTTATAACTAAATTTTGAACATTCAATAGCTTCGTAATCTCTTCCGCTTCTGCATACAATCTGGACTTGTAAATGGCATTGTACGAAATCCAATACAGAAAAAAGGATAATCCAGTAAACAATATATTTATATAAACACTAGAGTCATTACCTTGAGAATAATGCTCTACAAAATCAAGCAATATCCATAAAACAACCAAAACAAAAATAACAGCCCATAATCGCCATAACCATGTGATTCTAATTTGATTTTTATCATTTTTTAAGATGAAGAATAACCAGATCAACATTAGAAAATTAAACATATAAACAAAAGAATTTTCAATTGAAAACAGACTAGCTTTAATGTAAACTGCTATTGGATTCTTTAGGCTAAATAATTCAAAATCCCTTTCTAAATTATTAAAAAGGTTTAAGGCAATCGAAAAAATGAAAGGGAGATATAGGAATTTAGTTTCTTTGGTTTTGCTTAGATTGTGCTTGGTAGCTTTAATTATATAAACAAAAATAAAAACAGGAAACAGGAAAATCCATTCTATATCGTAAAAAATAGTTAGTAAGTCGTATTCGTCGTAAAAACCCATTTCTTTTAACAAGCCATTCAACATTATAAAAGAAATAACCCAGACCGCATACCCAAGATATTTATTTGTTTTACTCGTTAAGGTTGCTTTAAAAACCAATAAGGCTCCAAAAACAAACCCAAGAATAATATTGAGTAGAAAAAGCAATTCCATTAAAAGGTTTTCAATCAGGGGTTAGTATTCAATTAATCGGACATAGGTAAAACTTAGGCTAATTTACAGTTATTTTAAGCAATCCCAAATGCATCAAAATCCTATTCCAATTTTCAACTCTTATCTGTACCTTTGCCAAGCTTAAAAATAGACAATGCTTAAAATTCATTCCAAGACCCTACAAGATTTAGAATTCCATACCGTTTTGGAACATTTAAACCTACGTTGTAGCACAGAATTAGGAAAAGAATTGGTATTGGAACTCATGCCTTATGAAACCAAAGAAGAAATTCTAGACAGTTTGGGGCGTACCCATGAGTATGTTGCTTCTTTTGATAATGATAATCGGATTCCCAATCACGGGTTTGATACCATTACCAAAGAGATTCATTTGTTAAAAATAGAAAATGCAACCTTAGAAATTGCTGGTTTTCGTAAAATAGGAAGCATTTGTAATACGGTTGTGGTACATACCAAATTCTTTAAAAAATTTAAGGAGTATTACCCCCTACTTTATAACAATTCAGAAAATTTAACGGTATTATCAGAAATCCCAACGGCTATAGATGCAATCATAGATAAGTTTGGTGACGTACGCGATAAGGCATCCACAGCATTATTTAGCATCCGTAGAGACATCAATGCCGTAAAAGGTAAAATTAACTCTAGTTTTTTATCCGCCTTAAACACTTATAATTCGGCCGACTACTTAGATGAAATACGAGAATCTGTCGTAGAAAACAGGCGAGTATTGGCCGTAAAAGCCATGCATCGAAAAAAGGTAAAAGGGGCTGTTATGGGTACTTCTAAAACCGGAAGTATTGTCTATATAGAACCTGAAGCCACCCTACGTTATAGTAGAGACCTTAACAACTTAGAGTTTGATGAAAAGGAAGAGGTACAACGTATTTTAAAGGAGCTTACCGCTGCCATCCGGCCTTTTGGCTATATCTTGGTAGACTACCAAAATTATTTAACGCAGATGGATATTACCGCTGCCAAAGCCAAATATGCGCAGGACACCAAATCTATCCTACCAAAGATTAGTGAAGAAAGAGTGATGCATTTGCGTGATGCCTATCACCCACTCTTATACATTTCGAATACAAGAAAGAACGAAAAAACCTGGCCACAAACCATAACCTTGGAACAAGAGAACAGAATTATTGTGATTTCTGGTCCCAATGCCGGTGGAAAAAGTATCACCCTGAAAACCATTGGACTCTTACAGGTAATGCTACAAAGTGGTTTGTTAATTCCGGTGCACGAACGCAGTACGGTTTGCTTGTTTGAAAAAATACTAACGGATATTGGAGACAATCAATCCATTGAAAATCATTTAAGTACCTATAGTTACCGACTCAAGAACATGAACTATTTTTTAAAGAAGTGTAACGATAAAACACTTTTTTTAATTGATGAATTCGGTACCGGTAGTGATCCTGAATTGGGTGGTGCTTTGGCCGAGGCTTTTTTAGAAGTTTTTTACGAACGTGGTGCCTATGGTGTTATTACTACGCACTATGCCAACCTAAAATTATTGGCGAACGAATTGCCCTATGCTACCAATGCCAATATGTTGTTCGATTCAAAAAGCCTAGAACCTACCTTTAAATTGATGTTGGGCCAGGCTGGTAGTTCCTTTACCTTTGAAGTAGCCCAGAAAAATGGGATTCCCTATAGCTTAATCAATAAGGCTAAGAAAAAGATTGAAGGTGGTAAAGTTCGTTTTGATGCCACCATTGCGAAAATGCAAAAGGAACGCAGTAAGATGGAAAAAACAGGCTCCAGATTGCAAGAAGAGGAATCCAAAGCCCGGGAAGAATCCAAACGTTTAGAAGATTTAAATAGTAAGGTCAAATCCAAGTTAGAGAATTACCAAGAATTGTACGACCACAATCAGCGGATGATTTATTTGGGGAATAAAGTAAATGATGCTGCCGAAAAGTATTTTCAAGATACTAAAAAAAGGATCTTAGTCTCCGAATTACTGCGTATTGTAGAAACAGAAAATAGCAAGCGTAAAAAGAAAACGGTTAAAGAGGTAAAAGCACAAAAAGTAAAGAAAAAACAAGTAGAACAGGAAGTTGCCAAAAAAGTAGAGGTTATTCGTGAAAAGAAAAAAGTAGAAAAGAAAAAAGCGATTGTCAAGGAAAAGCTAAAGCCCAAACCTATTTATAAGGTTGGCGACAGAGTACGACTAACCGATGGAAAGGCAGTAGGCACTATTGATTCCGTAGAGAAAAATAAAGTTGTCATTAATTATGGCCTTTTTACAACCAAGGCAAGTGTAGAGCAATTGGAATTAGTACAAGCAAAGAAATAATGGAAAAAGATAAAAAAATAATCCTGTTTGATGGGGTCTGCAATCTCTGTGATAATGCTGTGCAATTTATTATTAAGCACGATAAAAAAGACAGCTTTCGCTTTGCTACCTTACAAGGAGATACTGGTCAAAAATTTATTTCGGATCGCAATATAGATACAACACAAGTGGATTCCATTATCCTGATTGAACCAGGTGTTGCTTATTATACGAAAGCTGAGGCAGCCTTAAAAATTGGAAAACATTTTGGTGGAATTTGGCAGTTGTTATGGATCTTTGAACAACTACCCTCCTCTTTCAATGATTTTATATATGACTATATTGCCAAAAACCGATACAAATGGTACGGTAAAAAGGAAGCGTGTATGATTCCTACTCCAGAGCTGAAAGCAAAATTTTTAGACTAGGGAATCGTTCTGTTTGATGGTTTTTCTATTCTAGGAATACTGTCATATTTGCAAGGGAATTACATTCTTATTGGTTAATTTTGCATTTCATTTTAACTACAGGGTTTAAAATCCTAAGGGTTATTAAAAATCAATTCAATTTTTCCATTTTATGGCTCGTGGCCTTGCCCCGAGGACTTGGAATTTTTAAAATGTAGAATGTATGTTTACAATGGAAGACGTTGCTTGCTTAATTCATGATTACTTAGTAGAAATAGGAGTAAATGACGTTGCTGCGCAATATTTAAATAGCCTATTATTACTGTTAATTTTAGTCGTAGTACTTCTAATTTTTGATTTTGGACTTCGGAAAGTAATCAGAAACTTATTTGCGCGATTTACGAGTGTAACGGACACTAATTTTGACGATTTTCTAGTACGCAATAAGGTGCCACGGAACATTGCACATATAGTCCCTGTGATAGTAGCATATAAGATAATTCCTTATGTATTTATAAGTTTTCCAATAGCAGAACATTTTGCTTTAAAAAGTTTGGAGGTTTTTGGTATTATTCTTTCACTTTGGGTAGTACGTAGTATCTTAAATACCATAAAGGATTACTTTAAAACCATACCCAATTTAAAGGATAAACCCATAGACAGTTACATTCAAGTTTTTATGATTTTCCTTTGGGCAGTAGGCCTATTGTTTGCCATTTCCATTTTAACGGAAATTGAACTTTGGAAATTCCTAACTGGATTAGGAACAGCATCGGCAGTAATTCTATTAATATTTAAAGATACAATCCTTGGTTTTGTAGCCAGCATACAGGTTTCTATCAATGATATGGTGCGCATTGGCGACTGGATTTCCTTTGATAATTACGGGGCAGATGGCGATGTGGTTGAGATTAATTTAGCCACTGTAAAGGTTCAAAATTTTGACAATACCATTACCACCATACCAACCTATGCACTGATCTCTGATTCGTTTAAGAACTGGCGCGGTATGACAAATTCTCCGGGAAGGCGTATAAAGAGAGCCCTTATTATTAAACAAGAAAGCATTAAATTTTTAACGGATAAGGAGCTTGTAAAGCTAAAAAAAATAGGTTTAGTTTCCGAGTATATCGTTGGCAGACAAGAAAATATCGTTGCTTATAATACGGAAAAAAATGTAGACAAATCGTTATTGATTAACGGTAGAAACTTGACTAATATTGGCATCTTTAGAAAGTATATAGACACCTATCTAAAAAACCATTCCGCTATCAACAAAGATATGATTATAATGGCAAGGCAATTGGCTCCTACCCCTCAAGGTATTCCGTTGGAAGTCTATGCATTTAGCAATGACAAACGTTGGGAAAACTACGAGTACATTATGTCCGATATTTTTGATCATTTATTAGCGGCTACTCCCTATTTTGAATTGGAATTATTTGAACTACCAAGTGGTGGTGATTTTAATACAGCCGTTAAAAAATAGGTATTCACAATTGTAGCTTGGAACAAAAGCGAGTTTACTCATCCAAACCACCACTTTACGCTACAAAGGGATGCACATGCGTAGTATTGGTTTTATATCGCAGGATTTGGTTATAGGTTTGACTAACCTTAAAAACCACTACGATGAAGAACTATATCTATATTTTGCTCCTAATTCCATTTACTCTTTTTGCCAACGACAAAAAAATACCTTCAAAAATTAAAGAAGTAACCGTATATCTCAGTGGTGCACATATAACCAGAAGCAGTTCTTTTAATTTAGCTGCTGGAACTACCGAGTTAAAATTTACAGGCTTATCTTCTAAAGTTGATGAAAATAGTATTCAGATTTCAGGTTTGCAAACGGTTTCCATTGTATCTATAGATTATGGAATAAACTATTTAGATAGCTTTATGGTTTTGCCAGAAGCCTCAAAAGTACAAGATAAGATAAAGGAATTGACCTCTAAAATAGCGCTGTTAAACAATAAAATTTCAGGTTTGCATGAGGAAGAACTCTTAATAACAACGAATAGGAGTATTAGCGCTACCAATGAGTCTTTAAATTTAGAAAAGTTAAAACAGATTAGCACGTATTACCGAGAACGAATTACAGCCATTAAAAATGAAGTTTTTAATATCAACCTAGAAATAAATAGCCATAACGAAGCAGTAAGAGAATTAAGGCTACAGCAAGAAGAACTTACTAAAGGACCTGCTATTGCACAAGGTGAATTGATTGTGAAATTTGACGCTCCTATAGCAACCTCCTTGAATCTAATGATTTCTTACTTGGTTACTGATGCTGGTTGGGTGCCAACCTATGATATTAAATCTGAAGCACTCAATAGTAGTATACAACTAAAATACAAAGCTAATGTATACCAAAATACCGGTGCGGATTGGCAGCATGTGAAAATTAACTTATCTACCGGAAATCCAATACAACAGACAACAAAACCAAACATAGAAGCTCAGTACCTTAATTTTGTCAATGCTAATTGGTACAGACCAACAGCCATACAAAAAAGCAAGTATTACTACAATCCGGCTGTAAAAAAAGTAATAGGGAGAGTTACGGATGCATCTGGACAGCCTTTGCCAGGCTGTAATGTGGTTATTAAAGGAACCAATAATGGTACACAAACAGATTTGGATGGTAATTATAGTTTGGTCATTACAACCGGTCAAGAATTAGAGTTTTCTTATATCGGTTATACCTCTTCTGAAACCCCTATTTATGCCTCTATTATAAATACTCGAATGGAAGAAAATCACGCTCAATTAGATGAGGTTGTCGTTGTTGGCTATGGTAGGTCTAATGCATTGTCTGGAAAGGTAGCTGGAATTAAAATTAAAGGAGCCCCAAGTGTTGCTCAAGAGTTACCGCTCTATGTTATAGATGGCGTTCCTATGCCAAATTTTGAGGAAGGCGATATAGATGCTGCAGACATACAATCAATGGAAGTGCTAAAGAGTGAGAACGCCACAGGAATTTATGGCAGTAATGCAAGTGCTGGTGTAATTCTTATTACGACAAAAAAGAGTAAAACAGAAAATGATGTTACCCATACCTTATTTGCCATAAAAAAACCATATTCTATTGCATCGGACGGAGATATTATATCCTTGGAAATAAATACTTTTACTTTGGATGCCAAATATGAGTATTTGGCCATCCCTGTAATCAATGAAAATGTATTTTTAACCGCAGCCTTTAATGATTGGGAACAATTTAATTTATTACCCGGTGAAGCTAATATTTATTTCAAAGGAGGATTTGCAGGTAAAACGGTCTTAGATCCATATACAACTGCTAAAGAAATGACTATTTCGTTGGGTATTGATGCAGGAATAACGGTAACAAGAAAACAAGATCGTAATTTTAAGGACAAATCTTTTTTAGGAAACAACAGGATTTTAAACAGAGCATATGATCTTGAAATTAAGAACAACAAAAATACAAGCGTCTCCATTACATTGATGGATAGGATTCCCCTATCCGAAAACAATGAAATTAAAGTGAGTGAAATGGAGACCTATGCAGCTGAATACAATGCTAAAAACGGAGTGTTGCGTTGGAACCTAAATTTAAAAAGTAAAGCAACGCAAAAAGAACGCTTTTCATACCAAGTGAAGTACCCAAAAAATAAGCATATATCTTTGTAACTTACAATGACATTTCAAAAAACAGCGAGGAGTAATCCTCGCTATATCTAAGTGGATAATCCTATTTATCCTTATACTGAAACACATTATACGGCAAGGATGTTCCTGTGATTTTTAAGACCACTACCCCATGTGATGGTACCTCAATTTTTATCTTTTCATTTAAGGTAGTACCCTGTGTTTTTTTAGACCATAAATCCTTATAAATATAGGTTTTAGAAGCATCAATCCCTACTGCCTTTAATTCAAAAGGAATAATAGTGTCCGTATCTGACCTGTTTAATAAGGCAACGGCTACTTCCCCACTCATTGTAGAAACCAAAGGTTTGGCCCAAACCTCTAAAGCGCCATAATCTACCAACCGTCTGGCTTGGTATGAAAAGGGGCTTTGGTTTAATGCTATAACATCTTCATTGGTTACAATACCAATAGTTTCTGCACTCATTTTGGTTAAATCATTCCCCAGCAAAAGCGGCGACTGCATCATACTCCACATGGAAAAATGTGCTTTATCTTCTTCATAACTCATACCTCTGCCCACCTGCAGCATGTCCATATCATTATAATGCCCCTCTGAACTGTACATCCATAAATCTGCATTGAGATCAATGATATGCATTATAGATTGAAAAGTATTATTTATATCTCCAGAAATCCGCCAAGAATCGGCCACTTGTGTCACCCATTTTCCAGGGAATTCCCAACGACATATATTGTAACCTGCATTTGGTTTTATTTCCTTTATAATTTTCCCAATTTCTGTATACCGCACTTCTTCATCTAATCCCAACCATTCGCCACCACACCAATCTACTTTTATAAAATCATAGTCCCATTCCTTTAGATATCTAGTTAAATCGCGCTTGTCAAAGCCATACAATCCCATTCCAACACCAATGGTGTCTTTATCCCAATAGGCAGCACATGTATTACTACCTGCATCTGAATAAATACCAGCTTTTAATCCTTTTGAATGGATATAACTAGCCATGGTTTTCATTCCGTTAGGGAATCTATCTTGATGTGCTACAATATTACCCCTTGCATCTCTTCCTCCAAAAAAACCATCGTCAATATTGATATAGGAATACCCCACGTCCTTTAATCCTGATATTACCATAGCATCTGCTTGCGATTTAATGATAGACTCATTGATATTCACCCTATAATTATTCCAACTTGCCCATCCCATAATAGGTGTTTTATAGATAGGAGTAGCTGTATCCAGCTTTATTAAATTTACAGTTTCTGGTAATGCATTGGTGTTCGTAACCACTTTACAGCTCATAGAAAGACTGAGAAACACAAAAGGAAGTGATCGTAAAATATTAATTTTGTTATGTAATGAAGTCATTAAAAAAGTGGGTATAAGTATTTGTTATTTATTGTAAATGTAGCAATTTACGGTATAGGATATTAAAATTAAAACAAATGTTGCTTTTGTTGGGAGATAGCAGTTCAGACTAGAAATAACAATCAAGAACGAAGCGGTGAAAAAACCATAAATTTACAGGATTTGTGAAAATTAGGAGTATTAATAGGCTATTTGGGCTAATTTATTTAGGTTCGTAATGAATACATACTACATACTATGAAAAAACTGTTCCCTACCCTTTTTGTCTTTTTACTTTTGGCAAGCTTCACTTGCACAACCCTTAACGCACAAGAGGAAGAGTACTACCAACTAAAAACCTATACCATCAAAAATGAAAAACAGGAAAGTGCGATGGACCTGTACCTAAAAGAAGCGCTTTTACCTGCACTTAATAAAACAGGAATTACCCAAGTGGGTGTCTTCAAACTAAGACCAAACAAGTTTACATTAGCAAATAAAATCTATGTTTTGATTCCTTTTTCTTCCCTTTCGCAATTTGAAGGGTTAGATAAACGCTTATCAGAAGATAAAGACTACCAATTGGCAGGAAGTGATTATATTAACGCATCCTTCAAAAATCCGCCTTACGAACGCTTTACCAGCACTATTTTACGAGCCTTTACCGGAATGCCAAAATTGTTGCCAAGTCCGGTAGAAGGCCCAAGAGCCGACCGAGTATATGAACTCCGCAGTTATGAGTCTCCAACGGAAAAGACCTATTTGAATAAGGTAGCTATGTTTAATGCTGGGGGAGAAATTAAACTATTTAATGATTTAGGGTTTAATGCCGTGTTCTATGCCAAAGTGATTTCAGGAGATCATATGCCAAACCTGATGTATATGACCACCCATACCAATATGGAACAACGAGATGCCAAGTGGGATACCTTTCGGAATTCACCTGTATGGAAAAAATTATCTGCTGAAAAAAAATACAAAAACAATATGAATAAGGCAGATATTCTATTGCTTTATCCTACCGAATATTCGGACTATTAGTGACCAAAACACTACAATTAACAAGACCTCCTTTTCTTTTTGTGAGCAAAGGAAGTTTTTTTGTGACGCTAACTTGAGCTTACTTTAAATTATTCAATATAAAGTCTAGTGTTTCATTGCTGTTTAAACATTGATTGTAGGCAATATTGGTATGCGTTATTTTTTCAGATAGGCCCATACTTTCCAAGTTAGTAATGGCATTTTCATATTCTAAGGTAACCTTACCTCTGAGTAAAATATCCATAGATTTTTCATTTTGGTAACGCTTAAATATTTTACGCAAACCACTAAGGTATAGCCTATCTTTAGTAAATCCGCCCCCTCGATGTGCTCGTAATGTTATGGAAAAGGCATCGTTCTTATTCAATTTGTATTGATTGTGAATTAAATCGAACGTATCTGCAAAATTATACCCTTTTATCAAACTATCAGAGGCTAACACTCTATAAGACAACTCCTTTAATCTTTTTAAAGTTAATGCACCACTCATATATTCGCTAAAAACAGCCAATCCCTCTTGAGTTTCTACATTCTTAGGAAATCCATTGGAAAAAATTTGCAAAGGTTGTAAGCCGCCATTATAGGTAGTTACCAAATGCACGCCTATTTCGTGATGTGCCAAGGTCAATAACTGATTGTCGCTAAACTTGGCATTCTTTTTAATGAACAAACTTTTAGTAGCATTGCTTACCATGGCATCTGCTGCAATATTGGTAGATAATTTTATATTTATAGGAAAATTATACTGCTTGCCAAATTCTTCAAAATAAGAAACTGCTTGCTGAGCCGTGTATTTCTTATCTTGGTCTGGAGTTAATTCTTCATTCTTAAAATGCAATATAAACTCTGCGTTCTGTACATCTTTCTCTGTTGGTGTACCGTAAATTTTTAAGGAGTTGTAGTAGAATTTATTTTCCTTGCCAATGGTTTCAATACACTGTATCATATTAGAATAGTAGTATATGATATCCTGGTAAAGTTTGCGAATAGCATCATCTTCTATACGTTCTAAACGTTGTGAAAAAAATAACCGGTGTAATTTATAAGGATCAAATTTTAACTTGGGGTATTTAAATTCAGGAACCTCAGTAAATTTAGACGCAAAAAAGCGCTGCTTCTCCTTTTCTAAATTCTGGGGATTAACATAGCTAAGTAATTCTATTCGTTTTACTAACCGGTTTAAATTGGCATCGATCTCAAAAAGATCGGCAAATTCATTTTTTAACTCAACTTTGAGTGATTCTTGCATTATACGTTACTATTACTAAATTCAGTTACTTGCAAAGGTATTATGTTTTTTAATGCCGTTGCCACTGCTTGTACAACTTCTGGGAATATTACTCCAGATTCTTCGTCACAATAAATTTTTGCCATTTCTGTGGCAAAAACGAGTGAATTAGTGAAATTTTGGGTGATAAACTTTAAAAAGTAACCATTTCCTTGAAAAGTATCATTAAGCTTAGATGTAGATTTTAAGCCGTTAGGCAATTGTAGTTGCTCTAATTTTTTACGCCATGCTTCGGTAAAAACTCCAAATCTCTCCGTGTCAATATTTTTGGTTCCCATATTCCAAGTAGGCACTTCCCGATCCCACCGTTTCCAATTGTAACTGTGCATATCAAAAACTAAGACTTTGGGATGTAAAACTTCCAACTTAGTCAGTAGCGCCGCAGTTACCTTATAAAATGACTGGTGTTTTTGTAAACTAATTCTTTTTTCAATTGCTGAAAGCTCGTTTTTCCAAAGCTTTTTCCCCCAAGCATCCGTGTAAATGGCTGCATCAGGTGCTCTATTTAAATCGTATTCAAACCTACTATCGCAGCCTGCCAGAACTATGGGCTGATTCTGTATCATTTGTTTGGTACAAGGGTCTTCTTCATACCAACGTTCATAAGCAGTATGCAGGCAATTATCCCAAAGCGATTTCCGAAACTGATGTCCATCATGCACGGCCGCACAAACAAAAGGAACATATTCATCAATCTTTAAAGTAAAGGAATAGTCTTCAGCAACTGCTTCAAATTTAAGACCAGACTCAATATTGTGAATGATATCTGTAATAGATAATTTAAGCATTGTCTACTTCGCTTCTTAATCTAGATCTTCTATCAAAAGCTTGCAACTTGTCTAAAACTCTACTTTCTACAAAATCGATCACTTGTTTTTGAAGTTTTGTTTTATATACCTTGTTCATATAGGTTATCCCACCGGGCGACATTACATTGACTTCAACCAATTTACCACCAATGACGTCAATACCCACAAAATAGAGTCCGTCATTAACCAATTTAGGACCTATCTGTTTGCACAAGGCTTTTTCTTCTTTACTTAAGGTATGTTTTGCAATTGTACCTCCTGCTGAAACATTAGATCGATGGTCTTCTGTTCCTGGAATTCTTCGCATAGCCCCAATAGGCTCTCCATTTAATAATAAAATACGAATATCACCTTTATCTGCTCCTTCTATATAATCTTGAAGGATTACATAATTAGAACTACCGTCAGAATTTGTGATGTAAAAATCTAACAATGATTTTATATTAGACATGGCAGATTTCTCTATCAATATTACCCCAGAGCCTCCAAAACCATTTAATGGTTTTAAAATCATTTTATCGGCCTCAGATTCCCGAATTTGTTTGATGAGGTAATTCTTGTTTTTAGAAACATGGGTTGCCGGTATAATATTACTATGAGAATCCCCAAAGGCAGCCGTATATAATTTATTATTAGCCTCACGTAAGCCTTGAATGGAGTTAACAATAAAAACATCATCCTTAACTGAATCTAAAAAGTTAAGCATTATAGGGTCTAAGGGTGGATTTCCACGCATAAAAATCACGTCGAACCCAGCCAAAGGCAACATTTCTTCACGTAGTTTTACTTGCTTATAAAAAGTTTTCAGATTGACCGGAATTTTTTCCATTCTATTTAGAACCGTACAAAATGCATTGGTAACACTATTGCGAATAGTCAAATTAGCAGGTGTACATAAACCAACGCCATGTCCCCTTCGTATACACTCATGAATTAGAGCCAAACTGGTATCATTTTCTGGATCAATTTCTTCCCAAGGGTACATTAAAAAACAAATATTCATCTTCTAGTAATTTTTATTTTACTTTATCATAGTTATCATCCCAATTTTTAGGTTTAGGATCATGTAATTTGTCTACTGATTTGGCCACAACCATTGCAACGGTAGCATCTCCTGTTACGTTTACAACCGTTCTACACATATCTAGAGGCCTATCTACCGCAAAAATCAATGCTAAGGCAACTGGGTATAAGTCTGGTGGAAAACCGATAGCTTCCAAAACAATAACAAGCATAACCATCCCTGCACCAGGAACAGCTGCTGATCCAATGGATGCTAATAAAGCTGTTAATACAATGTATAATTGATTGCTAAATGTTAATCCTTCAGGCCAAAGTACTTGCATGATAAACACGGCAGCAACGGCCTGGTATAAACTGGTACCATCCATATTTATGGTAGCTCCCACAGGCAAAACAAAACTAGATACTTCTTTATCGACCCCAATATGCTCTTCTACCCGTTCCATTGTAACTGGCAAGGTCGCAGCACTAGAACTTGTAGAAAAAGCGAGTAATTGTGCGGGACTCATTTGCTTTAAGAACCAAATAGGGTTCTTTTTTGTATAAATAGAAACCACAGTACAGTAAAATACAATCATAAGTACTAACCCTAAAACAACAACCCCGGCATAGGATAATAATTTTTGTAATATTTCAGGGTCATCGGCTGTGACCACAACCTGACTTAACAAGGCAAAAACAGCAACTGGTGCCGCTAGCATAATTAAATCTACCATCTTGAGGACGACATCATTTAAAGAGTCAAAAAACTTTTTTAAAGGCTTAGAACGTTTTTCTCCAACGAGCAACATAGAAATTCCCATAAAAATAGTAAAGAAAATAACCTGAAGCATTAACTTATTATTTCCCAATGCAGCAATGGCATTGTCTGGAACCATATCTACTAAAAACCGCAATGGGCCTCCTTCTTTTTGATTGGTTGCCTCTGCTATTTTTCCTTGAACATTACTATCGTTAGCGTAGGTTTCTGAAAGTTTTGCAATGGTTTCTTCAGAAATACCTTCGCCAGGTTTAATGACATTCACCAAAACTAAGCCAATGGTAATAGCAATGACAGTTGTAAATATATAGATCCCTATAGTTCGTAATCCTATATTTCTAAATTTAGAGATATCCTTTAAGTCCGATATCCCTTTTATCAAAGATGCTAATATTAATGGGACAGCAATTAACTTTAAAAGGTTGACAAATATGCTTCCAAATGGCCCTATCCAATCTAGAATAAATTGTTTTCCCCAAACAACTTGTGCCATTCCAAAACCAAAGAGTAGTCCTAAAACCATCCCTATCATAATCTGCCAATGCAGCTCTAACTTCTTCATTCTTGTATATTTTGGTGAGTAATATACTATTTTGCCAAGCTAAACTCCAAATAAAATGGAAGCAATAATTATATAAGCGCTATTAAAAAATTATCGCATTGAATTATTCAGTAAGGTATAATCTGCTAAAACCAATGCAGCCATAGCTTCTACAATTGGCACAGCCCTAGGTACAACGCAAGGATCATGGCGCCCTTTGCCTTGTGTTTTTACCATATTACCTTCCTTATCTATAGTTTCATAAGGCTGTATTATAGTAGCAACCGGTTTAAAGGCTATGTTAAAATAAATATCCATTCCATTGCTAATACCTCCTTGAATACCACCACTGTGATTTGTTTTGGTGCTAC
This sequence comes from Cellulophaga sp. F20128, assembly GCF_023015805.1. Taxonomy (GTDB): domain Bacteria; phylum Bacteroidota; class Bacteroidia; order Flavobacteriales; family Flavobacteriaceae; genus Cellulophaga. The sequence goes on along the minus strand of NZ_JALKBA010000015.1, from coordinate 48,397 downwards.
CGTCGCTATTAAATTGATCGTTATGCGCACTACCTTTCATAGTAACTCCATTAAAACCACTTCCGTATTCAAATCCTTTTACGGCATTAATACTCAACATTGCTTTACCCAATTCGGCATGTAATTTATCAAAAGCTGGTTCACCCAAGCCAATTGGAACGTTTTGTAAAACACAGCTAATTACTCCACCAATAGTATCGCCTTCTTTTTTAATTTCTTTGATATAGTCTTCCATCTGAGCCGCCATCTCTTGATCAGGACAACGGACAGGATTTAATTCAGTTTCTTCTAAATTTAATTCTTTGTAGCTTTTTGTCAGTTTTAAATCACCAACCTGCGAAACATACGCATTTATTTTTATCCCTTTTAAAAACTGTTTGGCTATAGCACCAGCGACTACCCTACTTGCGGTTTCACGTGCAGAACTACGTCCGCCTCCCCTATAATCTCGAAAGCCATACTTTTTATCGTATACATAATCGGCATGTGAAGGACGGTATGAATCTTTAATATGTGAATAATCATGTGATTTTTGATTGGTATTGTGAATGGCAAAACCAATAGGTGTTCCTGTTGTTTTCCCTTCAAATAAACCGGAGTAGAATTCTACTTCATCTGGTTCCTTACGCTGAGTAACGATCTTAGATTGACCAGGTTTTCTTCGATTTAAATCTGTTTGTATAGCCTCAAAATCCAATTCAATTCCAGACGGACAACCATCTAAAACTCCCCCTATTGCTACGCCATGTGATTCTCCAAAAGTTACCAACTTAAAAAGATTCCCAAATGTGTTTCCTGCCATGTATATAAATTAATTGATGCTTTTAAGCCACCAAAGGTAAATCATACCAAAGAGAATCAAAAATTTAGTCTCGCCATAATGTAGACTTAACACAATCATCACAAAATATTGATCTGTTGTTTATATTCAATTCATATACAAAAGCGTAGTTTGTATAAACTGCAATATGAAAAAAAGAAAAATTGAAGTCGCTGTAATTTCAGACCTCCATTTGGGTACCTATGGATGTCATGCCGATGAAGTTTTGATTTACCTTAACAGTATAGACCCTGAAATTTTAATTCTAAATGGTGATATTTTAGACATCTGGCAATTTAGCAAACGCTATTTTCCTAAGTCACATATGAAGGTATTAAAGAAAATACTAGGAATGGCATCTAAAGGAGTTGCTGTTCATTATATCACGGGTAACCACGATGAAATGTTGCGTAAATTTAGCGGAACAATTATGGGAAACCTCCAAATTAAAGATAAATTGCTCTTAAATTTAGACGGCAAAAAAGCTTGGTTTTTTCATGGTGATGTGTTTGACGCCTCCATTACCAACGCCAAATGGCTTGCCAAAATGGGAGGAAAAGGGTATGATGCCTTAATACTGATAAACAGAGCCTTAAATTGGGGGCTTGCAAAATTAGGAAGAGAAAAATACTCCCTTTCTAAACGAATAAAAAATAGCGTAAAAGGTGCTGTTAAGTACATTAATGATTTTGAAGAAACAGCGGTAAATTTAGCTATTGAAAATGGTTATGATTATGTGGCTTGCGGACATATTCATCAACCTAAAAAAGAAATAAGAGAAAACAAATACGGACATTGTACCTATTTAAATTCTGGAGATTGGGTAGAAAATTTAACCGCCTTAGAATATTCTTTTAAGCGTTGGAAATTATATCATTACAATCATGACAAGCTATCTGCGTTTTACGCAGATGAAGATATAAAGCATATGAATATTCAAGATTTAATTGCCTCCATTACCAACAACGATGATGTTACCGAAGAAATATACCCCACAACAGCACAAGAACAAAAAGAAAAACCTCCCTTAGCTTAGCGCATCTTTAAAGATACTTATTGGGTGTTGTGCTTTTCGCTTGGTGCCATCGTAAATTTGATGCCTACAACTCGTTCCATTTGCAGCGATAATTACATCTTCATTTGCCTTTGCTACAGCCGGAAATAATTTTAACCTTCCAACCGCCATACTGGTTTCATAATGCTCTTTTTCATATCCAAAAGACCCAGCCATACCACAGCAACCAGAACTAATTATAGAAACTGAATAGTTTTCAGGAAGGTTTAGCATATCAAAAGTTACCTTTTGGTTACTGAGGGATTTTTGATGACAGTGGTTGTGAATCTTGACTGTTTTAGCTTCTTTCGTAAATTGATCCTTTGTAATGTTTCCCATCGCAATTTCATTTGCTAAAAATTCCTCGATGATAAAGGAGTGTTTTGCCAATAGGTCTACAGCTTCCTTGTCTCCTACCAGTCTTTTATACTCATCTCGAAACGTTAAAATAGCTGAAGGCTCTAATCCAAGAATAGACACCCCTTTTTCAGTGTATTTCCGTAAGCTTTCTACATTCCTATTGGCAATTATTTTTGCTTGTTTTAAAAACCCTTTGGAAATAAATGTGCGTCCGCTTTCCCCGTAAAATAATTCGATTTCATACCCTAATTTTGTAAGTACTTCTATGGCATCCTTACCAAGGTCAATATCCATGTACTCGGTAAACTCATCAATATACAACACTACCTTTGTTTTTGTCGATTTTCCAGAAACCTTCTGCTCTAGGTATTTATCAAAATTAAAACGAAACACATTGGGTAAAGTCCGCTTGGGTGCCACCCCACTAATTTTTTTAATAAGTGGCCCTACTAGGGAAGAATTAAACATAAAATTAGTGACACTGGCCATTTTACTTCCCATGGCATTCAGTTTTGTATTGTAGGCAAAAAGTTTACTCCGCAAGGAGTATCCATTTTGTTCTTGGTATTGGTAGGTAAACTCGGCCTTTAGAGTAGCCACATCTACATTACTAGGACATTCGCTAGAACATGCCTTACAACTTAGGCAAAGATCAAAAACATCTTTGAGTTCCTTTTGGTCAAACTTATTGGCCTTGTCCGTAGTGGTTAAAAGTTCTCTAAGCGCATTTGCCCTACCTCTTGTAGTATCTTTTTCATTCTTGGTTACATGGTAACTAGGACACATGGCTCCAGCCATTTTGTGTGTTTTCCTGCAATCTCCACTCCCATTACATTTTTCTGCTGCCTTTAAAATACCTTCACTATCCGAAAAGTCTAAAAGTGTTTTTATAGAAGGCTCTTCCCGATCTATCTCATATCTAAAAGATTCATCCATAGGGTAAGAGTCCACTATTTTTCCAGGGTTAAAAATTCCATTTGGATCAAAATAAGACTTAATACGCCGTAACAATTGGTAGTTTGTAGTACCGATCATGAGAGGTATAAATTCGGCTCGCACTATTCCATCTCCATGTTCACCACTAAAAGAACCCCTGTACTTTTTGGTGAGCTTAGCCACATCTGTGGTTATGGCTCTAAAAAGGGTTACATCTGTCTTCTTTTTTAAATTTAATATCGGGCGTAAATGCAATTCGCCCGCCCCCGCATGAGCGTAATACACTGCACTTTGGTTGTATCCTTTCATTATTGAAGTGAATTCGCCAATAAAATCTTTTAGGTCTTCTAAGGCCACGGCTGTATCTTCAATGCAAGCAACAGCTTTTTTATCACCAATCATATTCCCCAAAAGCCCCAAACCTGCCTTGCGTAATTCAATAGCCTTTTTAATATCGTCTTCATACAAAATAGGGCTTGCATAGCTTAAACCAGAGCTGCTTATTGTTTTTAAAAGTTTAGCAACATCGGCTTCTAAATCCGACTTAGAATGTGCCTTAATTTCTAACATTAATAAGGCTGCTGGATCGCCTTCCACAAAAAATCGATTGGCTAACTGTGCTCTGTTGTTTTTTGTACAATCTAAAATTACCTTGTCCATCATTTCACACAGCTGTAATTGGTGATTCATCACGGGTGCTACATCTGCCAAACAATCTTCTAAGCTAGTATAATGTGTAACTACCATAGCTGCAAATTTTGGAGGTAATTCATCCAACTGCAGGGTGATTTCCGTTGTAAATGCCAACGTCCCTTCACTTCCACTTAATAACTGGCACATATTAAACGAACCGGATTCTCCAAAAACAGAATTGTTCAACAATTCATCTACGGCATAGCCTGTATTTCTTCTATGGATGGAAGGTTTTGGAAATTGATTTTTTATTTCTGTCTGAACCTCCTTAATAGACAATTCATCATAGATGGCATTGTACAGCTTTCCTTCTAAGGTGTCTTCTGTTCTTTTTTCATGAAATTCCTCTTCACTTAATTCACCAAAATGAGCCTCAGAACCGTCTGATAAAATTGTTTTTAAGGAAACCGTTTTATCTCGAGTAACCCCGTATTGTATGGAGGTTGTTCCAGACGAATTATTACCAACCATACCGCCAATCATACATCTATTTGATGTGGAGGTGTTTGGCCCAAAGAATAGGCCATAGGGTTCTAAATACTGGTTTAATTCATCTCTAATAACCCCCGGTTGAAGCCTAACTTGCTTTTTTTCTTCATCTACAGCAAGGATGGCCGTAAAATGTTTGGAAACATCTACCACAATTCCGTCTCCAACACATTGCCCAGCTAAAGAAGTACCTGCTGTTCTTGGAATTAATCCAATTTTATGTTGGTTGGCAAAATTTATTAATTTTTTTATATCCTCGATGGATTTCGGAAAAGCAACTGCAATTGGTATTTTACGGTAAACAGAAGCATCTGTTGCATAGAGTGTTCTTGCTAGTTTATCGCTTAATACATCTCCTTCTAATTCTTTTTTTAATCTATTCAATAGCTCAGTATCCAACGTGGTATAATTTTTGAAATCTAAATTAAGTTTTTATTAACGCAAAAATCATGGAAACACCATATTTTTGCTTCAAATTTAAAAGTATTATGAAAATCTTAAAAGTAATTCCATTTTTTGTTTTTTTGATAACAGCAACCTTAAGTGCTCAAGACCTTGCAGAACACACGGCGGGTTTGCGTTTGGGAGATAGTAAAGGCTTTGGAGCTGAACTGTCGTATCAAAAAAGTTTAACAAACTATACACGTATAGAAGCCAACTTGGGCTGGAGAGATAGTAGAAATTACAATTCATTTAAACTTTCTGGAATTCATCAATGGGTATTGGAAATAGACAATGGATTTAATTGGTACTATGGTGTTGGTGGTGGTTTAGGTAGCGTTAGTTTTGAACCGCTAACAAACCCTGCTAATCCTAATGATGTACAAACTCCAGATGGTGGCTTGTTTATTTTTGCAGCAGCAGATGTGGGCATTGAATATAACTTTGATTATGAGTTGGGAGTGCCATTATTAGTTTCTCTAGACTTACGACCAGAAATAGGATTATCGGGCTATAAGCATTTTAGCGATAATTTTGATTTTGATATCGCCTTGGGTGTGAGATACAAGTTTTAACCGCAAAATTTTTGAATTTAAGAGCCCTTGCATTAGTAAAATGTTAAGGGCTTTTTTTTATGTACTGATATTAACTACATTTGCACTTCTAAAAAATAAGAAATAGTATGAAAAAACTAGTAATAACGCTTACAATCACTCTAATGGTGATCGCTTGTGGAGAAAAAAATGATGGGTTTGTTTTAAATGGAACGTTAAGAGGAGATGTGGCAGATGGCACAAAAGTTTTTCTTAAAACGGCCGGTGAAAACAATACCATAATAGAAGTAGATACTGCTACAATTACCGCTGGTAATTTTACCTTTAAAGGAGAACCAAAGTCCTTGGAACCACATGTTATACTTCTAGAAAACAGCAGAGATAATATGATGCTTTTTATTGAAAACGGAACCATAGAGTTATCTGCACATAAAGATAGTTTACGTAATGTTTCCATTATAGGAACTACGCAAAACGATGTGTTTACTTCTTTCAAAGAGGAGTCTAAAGCAATTGGAGAAAAAGGCATGTCTATTCAAAGTGATTATCAAAAGGCTGTTGCAACGCAGGATACCGCGACTATAAAAGCATTGCAAGAAGAAATGCAAGAAATACAAGAAGAAGGAAAAACCTTTGAAATTGCTTTTGCAAAAGAAAACCCAAATGCTGTAATTTCTGGTATGATCATTAATAGAATGTATGCTAGTAAAATCATAAGTGATGAGGAAGCAAAAGAAATGCTAAACAACCTAACAGAAGAGGTTAAAAACACTAAGGCAGCCAAATCTCTAATTGAAGCCTTGGAAGCTTCTAAGAGTACTGCAATAGGTGCAAAAGCTCCAGAATTTTCGGCACCTACGCCATCAGGAGAAGACTTAGCCTTGAAAGATGCTTTGGGTAAGGTAACTATTATCGATTTTTGGGCTGCATGGTGTGTTCCTTGTAGACAAGAAAATCCTAATGTTGTAAATGTTTACAACAAATACCATGAAAAAGGATTGAATATTATTGGAGTTTCTTTGGATAAAAATGCTGAAGAATGGAAAAAAGCAATTGCTGAAGATGGCTTGACTTGGTACCAGGTGTACAATGAAAAAAATGTACAAGAAATTGCTCAATTATACAGTGTAAATGCAATACCATCTACATTTATTCTCGATGAAAACGGAGTTATCATTGCGAAGAATCTAAGAGGAAAAGCATTGGAAGATAAAATGGCTGAATTACTACAGTAGTAGAATTTTTCAATCTTGAAAGAAGCTCAAAGTGCGTTACTGTACTTTGAGCTTTTTTTGTTTTAAAGTTTACCCATTTTAGCTAAAACGAACAGGATTATGATAGGTATAGCTAACAATATAACCATTAATGTATCGGTCACTAATAAAGACGGCATAAAAAGCAAGGTGGTTAAATATCCGCCAATAGCACCTCCAAAATGTGCAGTATGCCCTATATTACCTATCCGTTTTTTCATTCCGTAAATAGAATATAATAAATACCCAATACCTAGTACGTATGCTGGTAGTGGTATAGGAATAAACATGATCCCTAAACGCATATTAGGCTCTAATAAAATAGCAGCATACAAAACACCAGTTACGGCGCCACTTGCACCCACCGCTGTGTAGTAGGGTTCATCTTTGTGAAAAAACAATGCTAATAAACTCCCCGCTATTAGGCTAATTACATAGATAATTATAAATTTTATTGGGCCAAACCAATCAATACAGACATCTGCAAAAAAATACAAGGTAAACATGTTGAAAAAAAGATGGGACATATCTACATGTAAAAAACCTGAGGTCAACATTCGGTCTTTTTGTCCCGCATTAATGGCTCCAACTCCAAATTTATAGCGATCAAAAAACAATCTATCATTAAAACCTTTTAACGACACTAAAACATTTGCCACTATCAATACTATGGTAACCGGGTGTAAATTCATCATTGTAACTACTCTATTTGGCATCAAATATAACTATATTTGTCCTAATTTTATTTTGAATGCAGTTACTTATCTTTATTTTAATATTTCCCCTTCTTTGGATAGTTTCTATTCTTCCACACCGTATCTTTTACGGTGTTTCTGATATTGTCTTCTTCCTTGTTTATCATGTATTTGGATATCGAAAAAAAATAGTCTTAAGCAACCTAAAATTAACTTTTCCCGATAAAACAGATTCTGAACATAAAGAAATCCGAATTAAATTTTACAAACATATGTGTGATATGTTTATGGAAATGGTCAAGACCATGAACATGTCTAAGGAGGATGTAAAAAAAAGGTATAATGTTGTAAATATTGAACTCCTAAAAGAAATTGAAAAAGAAAAAAGTGTTTTAATTGTCTGCTCGCACTATGCCAACTGGGAATGGAATGTTAGTATCAATAATTATGTCAATTCTAAAGGGTACGCAGTTTATCAAAAAATAGGAAATAAGTATTTTGACCAATGGATAAAAAAAGTACGTTCTAGATGGAATACCACACCAATACTTCAGAAAGACACGGTAAAAACAGTACTTAATAACGAGAGAAATCATATACGGTCTGCTTACGGTATGGTCAGTGACCAATCGCCTCCTTATTCTAGAGCCCAATATTGGAGTAATTTTATGGGGCTTAACGTTCCCGTTTTTAATGGGGCCGAAGTATTGGCCAAAAAGTTAGATTTAGCGGTGGTATTTTTAAAGGTTACCAAAGCAAAACGCGGGTATTACAAGGCTGAGTTTATTCCGATAACACAGTCCGGAAAAAACACAGAAAAGAATGCTATAACTGATCAATTCTTAAAGCTTACAGAAGATCAAATTAGAACGCAACCAGAATATTATTTATGGACGCATAGACGTTGGAAACACGCAGGTAAAAAACCGAAGCACAACAAAGGCTAAAGTCTTAAGGAGTAAAAACAAGTGTAGCAACCACAATACAATGGTCACTGGCATAATTTTCACAAACCACTTCATAATCCAAAACCTTCCATTTGGCTGGCATATTGTATAGAATATGGTCAATGGTTATCGTAGGACCCGTAGCTGGATAGGTTCCTCCCCAAGCATTTTTATGCGCAGGTTTTGTAAATTTTTCACTTATTATTTTTATCGTTTCACTCGTTGGTTCTGCATTTAAATCGCCTACAATTAAAGTTGGATATTTCGTATTGCCCAAAGTATCCCGAATTGCCTTTGCTTGCATAATACGATCGGTCTCATCCTTTAAATGATCTAAATGTGTACCCACAAACTGGATGATATTTCCATTTTTAGTACGCACTCTCGTTACCAAAGCCGCTCTAGGCTCTGATTTCTCTAAATGGGGCAATGCAATATTTTCACTACCAATAAAACTTAAGGAAGACAAAACACCTTCTCCGTATTCACCGCCATCATAATACATGGCCCGCGCAAATAAGGAAGCCATTTTAGTTCGTATACCTAACTCGGTTGGCAAATCGTACTTTTTTGCTCTATTTGTCTTAAAATCCACTTCTTGTAAGGCAACTAAATCTGGCTTGTATTTGTTTATAACCCCTGCTATGGTATCCAAATTAAAATCGTTTTTGGTAGTAGCCCCATGCAATATATTGAAGCTCATTACCCGTAATGTGTCAGCTTGTGCATTTGTTCCACTATATACAAATAGGGCAATAAGCATCAATAGTATTTTTCTCATAATATTTTGTTTTTATAATCCTGCAATTTCTTTTATTTCTTCAATAATACGATCTGCCAAAGCATCGGCCTCATTCTGACTTTTAGCTTCTGTATAGATTCTTATAATAGGTTCTGTATTGGATTTACGCAAATGCACCCAATTCTCAGGAAAATCGATCTTAACACCGTCTATGGTAGAAACTTCTTCATTTTGGTATTTTAGGGCCATTCCCTTTAGAATACCATCCACATCTAATCCAGGCGTTAATTCAATTTTCTTTTTACTCATAAAATAACTCGGGTAACTTGCTCTTAATTCTGCAACAGTACCTCCTTTTTCTGCCATCAACATTAAAAACAAGGCAGAACCCACTAAAGAGTCTCTCCCGTAATGACTTTCAGGGTAAATAATACCGCCATTGCCTTCACCACCAATAATAGCGTTATTGGCTTTCATTTTTGTTACCACATTTACTTCACCAACAGCCGAAGCTTCATAGGTGCCACCGTGCTTTTCAGTAATATCTCTTAGCGCCCTTGAGGACGATAAATTAGAAACTGTATTCCCTTTGGTTTTTCCTAATACATAATCTGCACAGGCCACCAAGGTATATTCTTCACCAAACATTTCACCGTCATTACTAATAAATGCCAAACGATCTACATCTGGATCTACAACAATTCCAAAGTCGGCCTTTTCTTTAACAACCAACGCGCTGATGTCAGTTAAATGTTCCTTTAAGGGCTCTGGATTATGCGGAAAATGCCCAGTAGGCTCACAATATAATTTAACAACCTCTACTCCTAATTCTTCAAGGAGTCTAGGTATGGCAATACCTCCTGTTGAGTTTACGCCATCTACAACTACTTTAAATTTAGCGGCCTTTATTACTTCTTTATCAACCAAGGCTAAATCTAAGACTTCATCAATATGTATGTCTATATAGGAATCGTTTCTAGAAATAGTCCCCAAATCATCTACTTCAGAAAAAACAAACTCTTCTTTATCTGCAATTTCTAATATTTTTGCCCCTTGGGCTGCATCTAAGAATTCTCCTTTTTCATTTAAGAGCTTAAGTGCATTCCACTGTTTAGGATTATGGCTAGCGGTGAGAATTATTCCCCCATCTGCTGCTTCTAATGGGACTGCAATTTCTACCGTTGGTGTTGTAGATAAGTCTAAATCTATCACATCAATACCAAGACCTACTAAGGTAGAAACCACCAAGTTCTGAATCATTTCCCCAGACAAGCGGGCATCTCTACCAACCACGACCTTAAGTTTTTCCTTTTTTGAATATTCTTTAAGCCATGTTCCATAGGCAGCTGCAAATTTTACAGCATCTAAAGGGGTTAAATTCTCTGAAGGCTTACCTCCTATTGTTCCTCGTATTCCTGAAATTGATTTTATTAATGTCATTTTTTTACTTAAAATTTTAACAAATATACATATACAAAAGTAATTGTTCTGCTTTGAATTTGTAAATTCGGTTTATGAATTTTTTAGCACATATTTACCTTTCTTTTGAAGACGATGAGATCACCATTGGCAATTTTATTGCGGATAGTATACGGGGCAATAAGTTTAAACATCTACCAGAACGCGTTCAAAAAGGAATTCTGCTGCACAGGGCTATCGATTCATTTACAGATTCGCACAAAACGGTTCGCAAAAGCACCAAACGACTCCATAAGAATTACAGTCATTACAGTGGTGTTATTGTCGATATTTTTTACGACCATTTTTTAGCTAAGAATTGGAAGACCTATTCTGACACTCCTCTAGACGAATTTGTAGAGAATTTTTATGACTTATTAGAAGATAACTACACGATATTACCTGAAGGCACCAAACGGATGATGCCCTATATGATTGCTGATAACTGGATATTTAATTACTCTAAATTGGCGGGTATTTCTAGAGTATTAGACGGGGTGAACAGGCGCACCAAAAACAAATCTAAAATGAATTTTGCTATTCTGGACTTAAAAGAACATTATGAAGAATTTGAAGGGGAGTTTAGCTCCTTTTTTGAAGAACTCACTGTTTTTGCCAAGCAAAAGTATACTTCCTTGCGTGAGGAATAGGTAGTTTCTTATATTGAAGGCTCTATACAGATAAGGTCAATTAAAGTTAGGTATATTTCTAGTCATCCCAACTTTTGATAGTAAATAGCCAGAATTAGAGCAAAAATTAAAACAAATAACATTTTCTCATAAGAATGGTATATTATTTCGGTATTTCTCATTCCATACGGCTTTGAAATTCTTACCAATTATTGCATTTTTGCTTTAAAATAGCACATCGCTATTCATCCAATTAAATACCAACAGAATGGCTTATAAATTACAAATCCCGCAAGGGTATAATCCGCAATTAAATTTGCAAGAAACAGAACAAGCAATTAAATTGATAAAAGATTTTTTTGAGCTTAGTTTATCCTCTGAATTGAGATTAAGAAGAATTACAGCTCCTCTATTTGTAAAAAAAGGTTCTGGAATTAATGATGACCTTAGTGGAATTGAACGCGCTGTAAGCTTTCCAATTAAGGAAATGAATGACGTAGAAGCTGAAATTGTTCATTCACTTGCCAAGTGGAAAAGACTTGCATTGGCTACCTTAGAAATTGAGTCTGGTTATGGGGTGTATACTGATATGAATGCCTTGCGTCCTGATGAAGTTTTCTCTAACATACATTCTATATATGTAGATCAGTGGGATTGGGAGCGCGTGGTTACTGCAGAAGAGAGAACAACGGATTTCCTAACCTATATTGTAACAAAAATTTATAGCATATTAAGAAGGGTTGAATATGTGGTTTATGAACGTTACCCTCAAATGAAACCTGTTCTTCCGGAAGAAATAACCTTTATTCATACGCAAGAATTGGCAGAACAATACCCAGATCTTTCGCCAAATGAAAGGGAAACCGAGGCTGCAAAAAAATATGGGGCAATATTTATTATTGGCATTGGAGCTCAACTTCCTGAAGGAAACAAGCATGATGATAGAGCTCCCGATTATGACGACTGGAGCACCGAATCTGAAAATGGTCAAAAAGGTCTGAATGGTGATATTGTTCTTTGGAATCCTGTACTTGAAAGAGCTTTTGAGATCTCTTCCATGGGAATTCGAGTGGATAAAGAGGCGTTAAACAAGCAATTAGCCATTGCGGGGGCAGAAGACAGAAAAGAATTAATGTGGCATAAAATGCTGCTGAATGATGAACTTCCGTTATCCATTGGAGGAGGAATAGGTCAGTCTCGCTTGTGTATGTTTTTCTTAAAAAAAGCACATATTGGAGAGATTCAAACCAGTATCTGGCCTGAGGATATGCTAAAAGAATGCAAGCAAGGAAACATTCCTATTTTATTTTAAAACTTCAATATAATTCCAAAAAAAATGGCTACCGATGAGCTGGGTAGCCATTTTTTTATGGAATAAGTAAAAGCTTGTAACTTTTTTAGGTTGCGAATAACCTCTTAATTCGCTTTAAAGGAGCCTAAACAAACATCGCCTACCTTTTGGGCTTACGGTTTGTTAATGTAATGCAGAGGATGCCACTAAATGTACTATAAGCCTATGAAAATATAATTATTTCTTCTTATTGCGCTTGTTGTAGTTTTTATCCCCTTTGGTCTTTGGCTTTTTATATTTTCGAGCAATTTCAAACTTATAAGACCCACCCTTGTTTACCTTTTGATTTTTTTCTTTCTTATCATGAAAGCTAGCCCCTTTTTCTTCCTGGTTTATATTTATAGGATTATGGTGCTCTAAAATCTTTGGACGCTCTTCAGGTATTAAGTCTGTTGAGATTTCTACAGTTTCAGGAATTTCTAATGCCGGAATGGTATATTCCATAAGGGCTTCAATAGCATCCTTGTATTCTTCTTCCTTTTCGGTATAAAACAAAATAGCATTTCCTTGTTCTTCCGCTCTACCGGTTCTACCAATACGGTGCATGTAGTTTTCAGGAAAAGTAGGGGTGTCAAAATTAATGACATGTGATATTTTATCCAAATCCAACCCACGTGCCATTACATCTGTAGTTACTAAAATTCGGTTTTTCCCTTCATCAAATTGATTTATAGAACGAATTCTATAATTCTGGGTTTTATTGGAGTGAATAACACATAGTTCTTCGGAAAATATCTCATCCAAACCTTTAAATAGTCGGTCTGCAAAGCGTTTATTCGCCACAAAAACCAATACTTTTTTATAAGTTTCACTGTCTTTTAAGAGATGTACTAATAAATTAACCTTGGTGTAAAAATTTGGAACCGCGTACTGGGTTTGGTGAATATTATCTAAGGGAGTACCACTAACCGCAATAGAGACTTTTTCTGGGTTTATAAAAAAATCATTGATTAATACCTCTACATCATCAGTCATTGTAGCAGAAAACATGATGTTTTGCCTGCGTGTAGGTAGCAATTCAAAAATATTGGTAATCTGAAAACGAAAGCCCAAATCTAGCATGACATCTACTTCATCGATCACCAATTTCTTAATAGACTTCAGCTGTAAGGCGCGCGACAAAACAAGATCGTACAAACGCCCTGGTGTCGCTACAATAATATCTGCTCCTTGAGACACCATTTGTGCCTGGGTGTTCATATTTGTCCCCCCATACACCCCCATAACCCTTACATTGATGTACTTGGCAAAACTATTAATCTGTTCTACTACCTGTAGCACCAATTCTCGAGTGGGTACCAAAACAAGAACACGTGGTGTGAGCTGTTTTGAAAATTCTAAATCTTGTAAAATGGGAAGCATATAGGCAAAGGTTTTCCCTGTACCTGTTTGTGCTATACCTACCATATCCTTTCCTGAAAGAACTACAGAAAAAGCTTCTTTTTGAATTGGGGTTGGTGTGGTAAATCCTAAATCATCTATGGCGTAATGCAGCTGTTTTTTAAGCTTGAATTCAGAGAAAGATTCCATTTTCTTTAATTTTATATAAAGTTACAAGATAATACCTACTAGATTCTAGTAGGAATATTAAATCTAAAAAAAAGCAGTCATAAAAATGACCGCTTTTTAAATATGATTTTGAGTTAAATTAAATTTAAACTCTTTTTACACGTACAGCATTCATTCCTTTCATTCCTCTTTCAAGTTCAAAAGAAACTTTGTCGTTTTCAGCAATTTCGTCTACTAAACCACTAACGTGTACAAAATATTTTTCGTTGTTTTCTGAATCAATAATAAATCCAAATCCTTTAGAGGTATCAAAGAAAGATACTTTTCCTTGTCTTACAGGATCTTCTTCTTCCCCTTCAACTTTCTTAGGAATACCAATGATAATGCTTTCAGCATCTACTTTAACTTTCTTGGTTGGATCTGGTGGAGTATCGGTAAGATGTCCATTTTCATCAACATAAGCAAGCATATCCTCAAAGTCTCCACCTTTAGAATTTGCTTTTCTTTCTACTTTACGCTTAGCTTTTTCTTCGCGCTTTTTTAATCGTTTTTTTTCTTTTTCTTTTTTACCGAATGTCTGTTGCGATCTCGCCATTAATATTTACTGTTTTTAGAATAGTACTTAGCCTATAAGGCTCTAATTAAAAGGAATTGAGTAAATACCATGGGCGACTTTTCTTCATACAACTGTCTAAAAGATTTAGAATCAGTATTTATTGGGAACCACTTAAAAGTATTTAAACTTTTGCTTTTAGGATACAAAGATACAACTTTTAGCGCAAAAATTAAAATTACCTATTTTAATAATTATGGATAGAGTATGCTTTTTACATTCTGATGCAAAGTTGGTATCACTTCTTCCTTAAACCACTCATTTTTAGCCTGCCAAATATTATTTCTAGGTGATGGATGAGGCAACACAAAATACTCCGGCAGGTATTCGGTGTAATTTTTAACGGTTTCGGTGAGAGTACGCTTAGCGCTGTTCTTTAAATAATAGTCTTGCGCATACTTCCCAACCAATAGAATTAATTGTTTATTTTCAATTTTATCCAAAAGCTGCTTATGCCATAAAGGAGCACATTCTGTTGTTGGAGGTAAATCGCCCGACTTCCCTTTCCCTGGATAGCAAAACCCCATAGGCAATAAAGCAACCTTGGAAGGATCATAAAAATCAGCAACCGTAATCCCCATCCAATTTCTAAGATTCTTGCCACTTTTATCATCCCAAGGAATTCCGGTTTTATGCACAATACTGCCTGGAGCCTGGCCAATTATAATGATTTTACTACTGACGGCTGCACTTACAATGGGGCGCGGACCCAATGGCAACTTGTAGGCACAAAATGTACATTTTTTAATCGTATTCAGAAGTTCTTCCAAAATAGATACTTTTTTATGTAATCATTTTTAAACTTTCGTAATTTTACTCTAATTTACATTATAAATTATTAGATCACTTTAAATTTTAAAATGAAGCATTGCACAATAAATGATAAATGGACATACAACGGTATGAAAGTGGTTTTTCTTGAAAACGAATTTTTAAAAATAGGGATTTTAGTTGATCGTGGCAGTGATATATTTCAATTTACATACAAGCCCACAGCAACAGATTTGTTGCTGAAGTTGGATAAAGATATTCTGAATCCTAATGCTATTATTACCCAAATGCGTAATACAAACAATCAGTTTGAAGATTATTACTACGGGGGTTGGCAAGAAATTTTACCCAACACACCCGCTATGCACCATAGAAATACTAGTTTAGGTCAACACGGGGAGGTTTCTTTAATTCCTTGGGATTATACTATTCTTCATAATTCTGAAGAAGAAGTTAAATTAAAAGTGTGGACCAGACCCTTACGTTACCCTATTTTAATAGAAAAAACACTCAGTATCAAAAGAGGTGACACTAAACTATATATTGAAGAAACACTAACCAATGAGTCGGACACAAAACTACATCTTATGTGGGGTCATCATATTGCCTTTGGTATTCCCTTCTTAAAAAATGGGGCTACTATAGAAACGAGTGCCACCAAATTTATAGCCAAAGGAGCAGTTGCCAAAACCGCGCTCTATACCCAAGATTTGGTTCAAGATTGGCCCCTAGTTGAAGCTACGGACGGAAAAAAAATAGATGCTAGTATTATAGAAAAACTACCTTCTAAAAGTTTTGCAGATATGGCTTTTTTAACTGACTTTAAAGAGGAAGCCTACTATAAAATACAGACAGATACGATGAGTTTTTCGGTGCATTGGGATAAAAAAGTCTTTAAAAACTTATGGTATTGGCAAGAACGCTATGCCGAACAAAACTCTCCCTGGTGGGGCAAAACCTATGCTGTTGCCTTAGAACCTTGGAGTAGTGATTGGCATCCGAATCCCGATCAAAATTTTAAAGAAAAGGAATGGCTACAACTAGAACCTAGGGAAGTTTTAAACACTGCGTTACACACAGAATGCTCTAATTAATCTTGCAGCTCTGTATCGTATAACTCCTTTAAAATAGTTTCAGCGGAATTTAAATGCTTTTGTAGCAGTTAAACGATTGTAATCTTAAAAATAAGTCCTTGGTTTTCTTGAATAATGGCAACAAATTTATCCTCCTTGGTCATAGTTAGATTCCCTTTAAAACATTAGTGTGTAGCACTTGAGAAAAATCACATTTTTCTCCATAAAAAAACCTCTAGCATAAAAAAGATAGAGGTTGTACTGAAAAATACTGATGCAAAAGATTATTCAAAAAGGCCAATGTCTAAGCCAGGTAAAAGTTTCATTGCGTTCTTATAGTATAATTTTTTAAGGACTTCATCTGGTAAACCTAAGCCGTACATGGCCCAAAATGCATGGTATTTTTTATAGTATGGGAAGTACTCATCCGAGGTTTCTAGCACCCTAAAATACATTGGGAATTCTTCTGGTTTCCAACTATCCTTTCCAAACAAAACCCTATCCTGATACTTTGCAAAAAAAGCATTGGCGTTTTTTGGTTGCCTTCCTAGTTCTGCAATAACAGCACCAATACCAACATACATATTTGGCATTTCATCTAAGAGCTGTCCTAACTTATCAAGGTTATTTGCATACCAGCCCATATGGGCGTTTATGAATTTCGTTTTTGGGTGCTTTTTAAACATATTGTGTTGTTCTTCAATTATTTGCTCCCAAGGAACAGGGTTCGTAGCAGAACGCTTTCTTCTAGGGTGCGTTTTAAGCTCTAACCACCTTTCATTATCACTATCTTGTGCATCCCAAAAAGATTTTGGATCGGCTGAGTGTATCAATACCGGAATATTTAAGTCGGCACATTTTTTCCAAATGGGATCTAAGCGGGCATCATCAACTGCAATTCGATTTCCATCCGTATCCTTATTGTTTAAACCTAAGCTTTTGAATACTTTTAAACCTTTAGCACCATTCTTAACATCAGTTTCCAATTGTTGAGCTGCCTTTTTACCCCAACCAGGACTCCCTACATCCTTAAAATCTACATTTGCAAAAACAACAAATCTATTGGGGTAGTTGGCATTAATATTAGCAACTATATTTTTAATATTATCACCAGATCCCCCACTTAAATTTACCATCACTCCCATATGCATGGCATCCATATCTTTGATTAAAGCAGATAAATCTTGCGTTGCCATTCGGTATTGATGACTATGAATATCTATAAAGGGAAATTTAGCCCTGTTAACTTCATTTTTAGGAACAACTAAGGTAGAAGTAGGATTGTATTCCTCAAAACCCATTTCTTGGGCTGAACCAAAATTAAAAACTAAAAACGTAAAAATTGCAATCTGATATTGTTTCATAAACCTTACATTAACTTGTTATAATCTTCTATTGTATCTATATCTTTTTCTTTTCCTTTGGGATCTAAAGATAGCGTATCTAAGGGATACTTCTTCAAAATTTCTTTGGCACCAAAATCATGGTTTAATTCTTTTAATTCTGAAAAATAACGCTTACTAAAAATAGCGGGTACCCCTACCCTTTTCCCATAGCTTGTGGCAACAATACTTTTCCCTGATTCCTTATAGGAGGCAATCATTTTAGACAAATAAATACTATCTATTAGTGGCTGATCTGCCAGCATCACTACTATTTCAGTATAATTTTTCCGACTCTTTTCAATTTGTGTAATTCCAAATGCCAATGTATTTCCCAACCCCTTACGCCACTCATTATTAACAAAGCAGGGGTCATTTTTTAGCTGTATTTCTGTGGTTATTTTTGTAGCGTTTGCACCTAAAACAATAAATAAATCGGTATTTTCTACCGCCTTAGCTTCCATAATTGCATGGCCCAAGAGGGTCGTATGCTTCCATGGCAACAGTTGTTTTGGTGAACCCATTCTACTGGAAGCACCTGCTGCCAAAATTAAGATTGCAATAGCTGTGTTTTCATGGCTCATTAGTTGTGTATCTTGGAGGTACTATCTTTTAAAAACTTGGGCGTTCGTTTACGTTGAACCGCCAAAATCTCAGCTATTATAGCCACTGCTATTTCTTGTGGTGTTTGTGCACCAATGTCTAATCCAGCAGGACCGTGGATATTTTCTAAAAACGCTTCGGATAC
Organism: Cellulophaga sp. F20128; assembly: GCF_023015805.1. Taxonomy (GTDB): domain Bacteria; phylum Bacteroidota; class Bacteroidia; order Flavobacteriales; family Flavobacteriaceae; genus Cellulophaga. The sequence goes on along the minus strand of NZ_JALKBA010000015.1, from coordinate 29,879 downwards.
TTCCGGAAACTGCTCAATAAATTCATTCAATAATTTTTCACGTCTAGATACAGGTCCCAAAAAACCAATATAAGCAGGAATGGTATGTTTTAATGCCAGTAAATAGCCTACATCCTTGGCGAAACTATGCGTCATTAATACAATTGCCGTTTGATTGTCGATCTCTGAAACATCCAATGCTTCTGGAGTTGTTACCTGCATACGCTCGGCTCCAGGGAAATCATCCACCGTTTTTTCTTCGGTGGGAATGGTACATACGGTTACCTCCCATCCTGTTAATGCTGCATAAGAACATAATTGCACTGCATCATGTTCTGCGCCAATGATAAGCAATCGAAAACACGGCTCCATTTGCTGGTGAAAAATCTGAAGATCATTAGATGCACTTAAATGCTCTGCAACACTCATTTTTTTATCTAAAAACGTAAAAAACGATCCAAATTTAGGATTTTCAGCTGCATTTAGTTCAAAATATGAGGTAATTGAAAATGAGTTTCTTTGCGCTATTGTGTCCCAAAAAGTGGCTAAAAAATCTGGAGTGGGATTAAAAGGTTCTATTAATAGGTAAATAATTCCCTCACAGCCCAACCGATACCTACCGTCATAGGACATTACCTTAGCCATTCCTGAGCTAAAAACGGAATCTGCCTGCTTAGCTATTTCCTTTTCTACACAACCACCACTTACCGCTCCTATGGTTTGCCCATTTTCTAGGATTAACATCCGAACTCCGGGCTTTCTATAAGACGAACCATCTAAGGCAACAACAGTCACTAAAACAGAGGATAACCCTTTGTACTTTGCTTTTTCAAAGGCGCTTATTATAATCTTTAATTCGTGCGTCATTTAAATTATTCTTCTAGTAGACAAAAAAGGTACACTTTCTCCCTTACAATATTCATTTAGTTTTGGCTCTAACCGAATAAAACCATCGCAATTTGCTAAGCTTGTTAAATCTCCAGAACCATTTTCTTGAATTCTATTCGCAATTAATTTACCCTGAATCGCACCAACTTTAACTCGTAGAAAAAGAGTTAAGTCGCTCTTATTTTCAATGGGTTCATCTAAAATTACAGTATTTACTAGGATTGGTAATCCCAGGGATTTCGCCAACCAATCTTTAAAGTAAATATGGTAATTAGCAAAGGTTGATGCAGGATTTCCCGGAAACGAGAATAAAACAGTATTTGTAGGCCTATGCACACCAAACCAAAATGGTTTGCCCGGACGCTGCATAACCCTATGAAAGATTTTGGTAACTCCTAATTCCTCCATAACCTCAGGTAGATAATCAAACTTCCCCTTGCTTACACCCCCACTAATTAACAAAACATCATTCTCTTGCAAGGCAGTATTCAGGGCTTTCTTTATAGCGTCCTTACTATCCTTTAAATGCAATAATTCTGGTACAATTCCTTCTTCAAAAAGTGCGGCATACAATGAATTTACGTTCGATTTACGAATTTGATACGGCAAGGGCAATTCATGCACATCAACAAGTTCATTACCCGTGGAAATGGCTGCTATTTTTGGGCGTATTTTCACCCAAACTTCCGATTTTCCAACAGCAGATAGTACTCCTATTTCAGCAGCTGTAATTTTTTTGTTTTTAGACAAGACAATAGCTCCCTTTGCTTTATCGCTCCCTTTAAGATGTATGTTTTGCCCTTTTAGGGGCTTCTTATTAAGTTTGGCTACCCCATTATCAATAGTGATATGTTCATACATTACCACAACATTGGTACTTTTGGGAACTACAGCCCCCGTCATAATTTCTACACAGTTTGTGGTTTCAATTAACTCAATCGTAGGACTTCCAGCCGCAATAACGGCTTCAATAACAAAAGATGTATGCCCCTTTTCAAGGGCAGCATAATGAAGTGCAATTCCATCTTTTGTAGCTCTATTAAATGGTGGAAAATCCCTGTCTGCTACAATATCTTCAGCCAAAACCCTACCCATTGCTTGGTGCAACAGCACTTTTTCCGTACCATAATCAACAGTATGTTTCAAAACATTTGTATAAGCTTCTTTTGTTGTAATCATACTTATTTTGCAGTTAGTAAACCTTTGTAGGCATTAATGCCACCGTCAATATTTATAACGGAGATCTTATCCTCCAGCAATAGTTGCTGGGCTATTCTACTTCTTTTGCCAGACTGACAGATGACATAAACAAGGCTGTCTTTTTTTATTTTAGCCTGATGGAACCCTAAGTCCGCCAAGGGAATATGAGTTGAATTTGGTAAGTGATACTCTTGGTATTCTAAAACTGTACGCACATCTAACAATTGAAAATTATCCTTATTTACTAGGGCTTTTTGAAAATCTTGGATTGCAATTGAGGGTCCAATGGAACAGGGCGAACTGCCATAGGATTCTTCCAAGGAAGTACGCTCTAAATTTGCCGTAACCAACTTAAATTTTATGTTTTGATACGATTGATGTAATCCATTAAACAATAATAACCTTCCAGATAATACCTCACCTATTCCTGTAATCACTTTCACGGTTTCCAAGGCCTGTAAGTTGCCTATGATTCCAGGTATAACTCCCAAAACACCATTATCATTGCAATTGGGTATTTCGGAATCAGCCGGCATGGTAGGAAACAAGCAGCGGTACGTTGGTCCGCCATTGTAATTAAAAACACTTAATTGCCCTTCAAAACCCTGAATAGCCCCCGAAACAAAGGTTTTTTTCAACAGTACACAGGCATCGTTAATTAAATATCTTGTCGCAAAATTATCAGAAGCATCTACGACTAGATCGAATTCTGCTATAATGTCTAAAGCGTTTTCTCGGGTTAAAAAAGTATGAAATGGCTTAAAAATTGTTGTGCTATTCTGGGCTTGTAATTTCCCTAAAGCCGTTGCGAGTTTGGGCGCACCCACCTCATTTTCGGCATACAATACTTGCCTTTGCAAATTGGTAACATCAATAGTATCGGCCTCTACCATCCCTAAAGTGCCAACCCCCATAGCGTTTAAATATTGCAATACAGGAATTCCCAAGCCACCAACGCCAATAACCAAAACTTTCGCTTTTGACAATTTTTCTTGTGCAGCTACACCAAATTCCTTTAAGACCGTTTGCCTTTGGTACCTCATTCTTTACGCGTAATTTACTTTGATGTTAGGGTGTTTATCTTTTGCAATGCCTCTTTATATTCTTCCTTAGAATTGGCATTTAGTAAGACGTTGTCTAGTTCTGGAAATACCAATTTAATATCTGAATTTATTAAAAATTTCCGTGGGCAACTTCCATTTCCAGCCTTTAAATACAAAACAGCCTGTTTTAAAGCTTCTGGCTCCCATATAGCACACAAAGGTTCTGGCAATTGACTTTCTTTGGTTGCAAAAGCTGTGGCAAGTTTGCTGCTATCCCTTTGGCTTATCAATTGCTGTACTGCCTCTAGATCTAATAGCGGTAAATCACAGGCCACTACCAACCATGCCGCCTCTGGCGCATAATGGTGTGCGCTGAGCAAACCATTAAAAGGTCCCCTAAATTTATTTTCATCAATGATAACCTTGGTTTCAGACGAAAATTCATCTCGTTGATCTTCCCGAATACTCCAATAGGTGTTTTCGCAAACTGTGGTCAATACATTGTACAAATATTCGCGTTGCGGAATTCCGTGGTACAAAATCACCCCTTTGTCCGTTCCCATCCGGGTACTTTTACCACCCGATAATACCAGTCCGTTTAGTTTTAAATGCTTCAAATTAAATGCTACAATTAAGTTGTTTCTATGTCTGTTTCAATATTTTCCCATCTATATATACCACAAATTGATAGATCCGTAATTAACCTCCTATGGAGGTCATGGAGTTACTAAAAACTGTAGCATATTTCTCTTGTGCCTCAAAACCCGTTTTTGCACGACTCCCAACAGCCTCTAGAATCCGTTCTTTTACAGCTTCCTCAGAATTGTTGGTTCTTAAAATCTCTCGTAAGTTGCCACTTGGTTTTGCATAAAGGCAAGTGATAATATCGCCAGTTGCGGAAATACGCAAGCGATTGCAACTCCCACAAAATGTTCTACTAAAAGAGGGAATTAAACCAAAGGTACTTTTATGTCCCTTAATTCTATAGTTGATGGAGGTTGATGTTGCTGGCGATTCCAATTCCGTAATCTCTGGAAAAGCATCCGTGATGTGTTTTAGAATTTTTTTATAGGTCCATTTAATAGTTAAAAACTTTTTAGAGCCACCATTAAATGGCATTTCTTCTAAAAATCGGACCGATACATTGTAATGCTGCATCAGCTCTAAAATTGGAATGATATCTTCCGTGTTTTGATTTTCGAGTACAATAAAGTTGATTCGAACATTAAAACCTTCTGAAATTAACCGAATTAAGTTATTGTGAACCAAATCATACTCATTTCGTCTGGTAATCTTATTAAAGGTTTCTTTATTAATAGCATCCAAACTAACATTGATATTGGTAATCCCCAAGGTTTTTAACTCATCAATATACGGGCCAATTAAAGTAGCATTGGTAGTAATAGAAATATCATTTAAACCTTCTAATACAGCCAATTTGCGAAGTAAAACCATCAGGTCCTTCCGCACAAAAGGTTCCCCTCCAGTTATTCTAATTTTATCGATACCTTGAGCAACAAGTATTTCACTTAATTTAGAAAGCTCGTCTATGGTAAAGAGTTTATTATTTTTAGCAAAATTTATTCCCTCTGCGGGCATGCAATAATTACAACGTAAGTTACAACGGTCTGTAACTGCTAAACGTAAATAATTTATGGTTCTATTGTGATTGTCTATCAGCATATTTCCTTTTCCTTTATCTATAAATTATCCTCCGCTAACTGGTGGTATTAAAGCAATTTCATCGGTCTGTTTCAACAGAAGGCTATCATCTGCATATTCATTATTTACCGCAATTGCCAACGATGATAGATTTTCTAAGTTTGGATACTCTTGTGTTAAATACATTTTTAAATCCTGAACTGTCTTAAGTTTATCTTTAACAATATCAGAAAGCATTAAAGTGTTTTTCCCAATAATATCTTTGGTAACACCAAATAATAAAACGGTCATATTATCCTAAAATTTCCTTTTTTGTGTTGTTCATCAATTCGTATTGTTTGGTAAAAGGTTGTTTTAAAAACCGATTCCCTGTAGCGGCTTTAAGGGCATTTGCCACGGCTGCACCAGCCGGTGGTAAAGTTGGCTCTCCCAAGCCCGTTGGTGCTAAGTTATTTTGTATAAAATGCGTTTCTACCAGAGGTGCTTCCTTCATGCGAATTAATCGATAGGTATCAAAATTTTTGGATGATGGCACACCATTTTTAAAGGTAAAATCACCATACATTGCATGACCAATACCATCTACAACTCCACCCTCTGCCTGGTTCCTGGCTCCTAATGGGTTTACAACAATACCACAATCTATCACACAAGTTACCTTTTTAACAACGGGCTCTCCATTTTCCATCACCACATCTGCAACTTCAGCCACATGCGAATTGTGACAGTAATAGGCTGAGAATCCTTGGTAGATATGATCTGGCTTATTGCCCCAACCCGATTTTTCAACCGCCATTTTTATAACACCCTCCAGACGTTCTGGAGAATATTGAATTCTGTCGTCTGTTGTGCCCTTTACTTTCTGCAACAAATCTAATCGCATTTGCACCCGATCTATTTGTAACTCATCGGCCAATTCATCAAAGAAACTTTGTTCTGCAAAGGCTAAAAAGTTAGTATAAGGGGCACGCCAGGCACCTGTGGTAATTTTACTTTGGTAATTGGCAGCATCTACTTGATAATTTTCTATAGCTCCGGCCGGGAAAAAGTTTGGTATTAGTCCGTACATATTCCCATTTATGGCAGCTTCTGTTAGGTGATACCCTGTTATCTGTCCGTCTTTTATGGAAGCTCTAATCTTATATTTAGATGCGGGTCTATAAATACCATCTGTCATATCATCCTCCCTAGAGAAGACCACTTTTACCGGTTTTTTAGATATATTGGATATAGTTGCCGCTTCCACTGCAAAATCCCCATACAATCGTCTCCCAAATCCGCCTCCCATACGTGTCATTTTTAAATGCACCTCTTCAGGTTTTCTTCCCAAACTAGCGGCAATCCCGGCTGCAGTTCCTTGAGGCGTTTGTATAGGTCCCACCAAAAATATTTTCTCGGGAGTTACATGCGCAAAGAAATTCATAGGTTCCATGCAATTGTGTGGTAAAAAAGGAGCTTCATAAGTACGCTCCAAAATTTTATCGGCTTGTGCAAAGGCTTTTTTTACATCACCATCTGCCCGTAAAACATCAACATCATTCCCCTCTAATAGAGCTAATAGGATCTTATCGTGATCTTCTGTACTTTCTAGTTCTTCATCAGCTTTCCATTGGGCAACTAGGGCCTTTTTAGCTTTCATTGCAGACCAAGTATCCTTGGCTAAAACTGCTATTTTATTATCAAATTTTATAATATCAATAACGTTTTCCGAAGCTCTAGCGGCCGTATCATCATAAGACTCTAAGGTCTGACCAAAGGCAGGCGGCCGCAAAACAGAGGCATAAACCATCCCTTCTGTCTTGTAATCCAGGCCAAACAATGGCTTCCCTGTAATTATTTTATCCATATCTACATTGGTAGCGTCTGTACCAATGATTTTAAAATCTTTAGAATCTTTTAAGCTTACATTTTCTGGTACTTCCAAAACCGCAGCGTCTGCTACTACTTCGCCATACCCTAAAGTCTCCCCTTTGGCATTGGTAATTACACCTTCATGTGTTGTACATTCGGAGGCATCTACCCCCCATCGTGCAGCTGCTGCATTCACTAACATTTGTCTGGCTGTAGCACCCGTTTGTCGTAAAGGTTCCCATCCAAAACGAATAGACTGACTACCCCCAGCTACCTGGCGCTGATAATTTACGGTATCCAAATCTCCTTGAACCACATATACATTATTCCAAGCAACATCTAACTCCTCTGCAATAAGCATGGGCATCGCGGTTTTTACACCTTGTCCAATTTCTGGGTTTGGCGAAAAAATAGTAACTGCTCCATTTTCTGCAATTTTTATAAATGCATTAAAATCTTTGTAATCTAATTGGGCTAAATCTACCGGAGGTTTTGCATTGGGTTTGCAGGAATTAAAAAGGTTAAATCCAATTAAAATTCCACCACTGGCCAAGGTAGATGTCCGTATAAAGCCTCTTCTACTAAATGCTATTTTTGATGTTGACATGGTTGTTGCTTTTAAATATATTATTAAACTAATTTATCTGCAGCAACTTCTACTGCCTTGTGTATTCTATTGTAAGCTGAGCACCGACATATATTACCGTGCATTGCATTCTTGATTTCTTCAGAAGACGGACTAGCGTTTTTTGCCAAAAATGCAGAAGCTGTCATTATTTGTCCAGCTTGGCAGTAACCACATTGTGGTACATCAACCTCTTTCCATGCCTGTTGTACCGGATGTGAGCCATCATGAGACAAACCTTCTATTGTAGTAATGGCTTTACCAGCCAATTGGCTTATTGGCATAGAACAACTCCGCGCAGCATTACCGTCTATATGAACGGTACAAGCTCCACATTGTCCAATACCACAACCAAACTTGGTACCAACTAAGTCTAACTGATCTCTTAATACCCACAACAAAGGAGTATCTTCACTAACATCAACTGTTTGTGTTTTACCATTTAAATTAAGGGAGTATGTTGGCATAATTTGTAGTTTTTTAAAACGATCTAAAGAATCGTTGGTTTTTTGCTTCCCCAATTTACCAAAAAAAATAGAAGTATTGTTTCAATTTAACAATAACTTAGAAAGGTATTTCTAACATTCTAATACACAAATAGTACCTGCCTTTAATCTTAGATTTAAATCTTAACACTTTTTAACAAACAAAACGTGGTAACTCCTATAATTTTGTAGTCATTAGTACGTTTAACTAAAGAACATAAAATATAGTATATGAAACTGAACTTAAAATTTCTTACCCTTTTTTGCCTAACAGCAGTATTGTTTTCTTGTGGAAATGCGGATGATGATGTTGATTTTAATTTTAACAATCAAGGCGAATTGGGAGAAGGAGAAATTGTAGATGATTGTCTAGGATTGGGGGAAAACCAATTAATTCTTTCTATACAAGACCAATACACAACAAAACCCGGAAAAGTGTCTATCTTCTTTAAGGTTTCCGATAAGGATGGTAATCCGGTATCTGGATTAACCGCTGAAGAATTTACGATTTATGAACAAGGCCGGAATGACGATTGCTTTAATACCATATCTACTTCAGAATCTTTTGCGAGAATATCTCCAAATTCTCAAATTTTTAGCAATAGCACACTTTTGGTGTTGGATTTAAGTAATAGTGTATTAAGCAGTAGTTTGGAAGAATTAAAAGCTGCATCTGTTAGCTTTATCAACAATGTAATGGCCACAGAAACAGAGTCTTTTAAAATGTCTATTCTTTGGTTTGATGGAGAAAATAAATTGCATGAGCTTAATCCACTTACATCTTCTAAAGACGAACTGATTGGTTCTATAAATGGTATCACTACAGATATCAGTAATGATCCTTCAACAGATTTATATGGTGCTGTTATAAAAGCAACTGATCTCGCTAGCGATTTAATTAAGGCGAGTACCACTAAAAGTGTCATCGGAGCTTCATCGGTTGTTATTTTTACCGATGGTACCGACCAGGCTTCACGTTATACAAAAGCAGCTGCCTTAAAGAAAGTTGAAGATGCTAATGCCAATATTTCCTTTTTTACGATTGGTTTAGGAAGTGAAATTGACACACAAGTGTTAGAAGATTTAGGAAAAACATCGAGTGTATTTGCAAGTAATAAAGAAGAATTAGAGGATACATTTAATGATATATCATTTAAAATATCTGAAAGAGCAAATAGTTTTTATTTGTTTGAATATTGTACACCAAAACGTGATGGCAGTGGTACTAACAATTTAGTTATTCAGGTTAAAAACCAAAGCAGACAAGGGGCGGTGCAAACAAAGTTTAGCGCAAACGGGTTTACCGGAGGTTGTGAATAGGACTTTGCACGTATAAAGTAAAAAGGGAGTTTCATACTGAAACTCCCTTTTTTTTATGGTATAAAGTAGGGTTTATAGGGTGGTAGTTGTTTAATATATAGAGGATAATCCTCGAGCTGATACGCAATCACTTTATTGAACAAGCTTAAAACTACAAACCATGGAAACAATTAAAGATATTATTGAAAATAGTGCAATTGGTAATGCTTCTTTTATTTATCAAACTATGGTACTCAGTATTTTTGTGAGTATTGTAATTACAGCAATCACCATGCTGGCAATTCTTTTAAAAAATGCATCACAACTCACGGTTACCTTTGGCTATTAACTCAAGGTTTTAAAACCAAGGCATTTTTAAAAAAACCATCTCCTGTTTCTAAGTCGATTAGAAAGCCATTAACCACGGCATATTTTAGTTTGCCATCTTTCTCTAAAAAGAAATTTGGGGTTTTCCCCGGATTTAACCGAAAGGATTTTGCAGGTGTATACGTGGTGGTAACAATATTTAAGGGTAAATTTGTAATTTTCAAGGTAGCCGGTAAATTTTTTACAGCTACATATAGGTATCCTTCTTTAACAATCTCTAGCGGATTTAAGTTATTAAATTCTTCCAATGTATCTAAACTTCTAGGGTACACTTTTCCATCCCTTACTGTATATCCGGTAGCATCAAGTGTCCTATACCCATAAAAAGTAGAAAGATCTCCTTGGTCTATGATTTTACTACTGTAATAAAAATTGCCTTTTCTTCCAGTATCAACTTCTGAGTGATTAATTCCCAAATCTAATTGGTACTTTTTTCCCAATAATGGATACGTCACGTTCACTATTTTTAGATCGAATAATTTTCGGTCGTTTTCCGGTATTTTCTCGTATTCATCAATAGAAATAGTATGATAAGAATTGTTGGCAATAGCATAAATAGCAGAGAGGATAGAAACGTAATTTAATTTTCTTATTTCTTGTTTTTCAATATCATCATAATTTCCACCAGACTCTATTAAAATGGCACTCGTTCCCCATTTCTGGATATTATCACCAAAAGCCCTAGGCTCAAAATCATCATTATACCTACCTACTTGTCCGGGTGCATATTTCTGGATAATAGCATTCATATAGACAATAACTTTCATAGCATTACTACGTACCTCATTAATCTCTTTCTCATAATTATATGCTGGAGCCAAATACGAAATGGTGGCTGGTTTCGCTGTACGTTCTGCATTGTAATAGGTACTTTGATCGTGTAAATTAAAACCAAAATCGGCCTTGAGACTATCCCGTACGCGTTTTAATAGTTGGCCTTCCGGAGATTGAAGTTGTAAGGCATCTCTATTAATATCTATCCCTAAGGCATTTCTTCTTGCAAAAACTTCGGCACCATCTGGATTTAACATGGGTAAGAAATGAAGGCTAAGGTTATCCAGAATTTCTTCTTTTTCTTTTTGAAAAGAATGATGATTAAAAAAGTTTAGAATATCAAAAATTGCTTGGGTTGCTGTGGGTTCATCACCATGCATTTGCGACCATAAAAATACATTTACAGGGCCAGTTCCTATACTTACTAGTGAAATACTTCGACCTTCAATAGACTGTCCCACTTTTTTAACCTTAAACTTGTTATTAGCGGAAAAGGCTTTTAGTAAGGGACTTAATTGCGCATGTTTAATTCTTCGTTTATCTAAAGAACTTTCCCTATAGTCATTGTAGGTTCCATAAAGCGAAGTAGTAATATCTTTATTTTGCGAGTAAGCACCAGAAACTAAGGTAAGAATCACTAAAATTGTTATTGTAAGAGGTTTCATATTGTGTATATTTAGATAACTGCAAGATAGCAATAGTCCTTAAGAAAAAACGAGTATTTTTGGAAAGTGAATCCTTCATTCGTTATTATGAAAAAAGTAAAAATAGTACTACTGGTTTTAGTTTTAACCGTCATTGCAGTTGCCGTTTACAACTACCCGAGATTAAATATGATTTCTGGCTATGCTGCTAAAAATATGGCGTCCAGTGTTTTTTTAGCCAATCGGTTAGAATCAAGTATAAATGAGGTAGATAACAACATACCCCTGATCAAAAACGCGGATTCCAAGGTAGATACTGCATCAAAAAGTGCTACTGCAAGCGTTTATGGTTTGCTAGAGCGCAAGGCAATATATAGGGAGGGGTTAGGAGCTGTTTTAGTCCCGAATGACACAGACATTTCAAGATTCACTTTAAAACCGAAGCGGAACCAGATACCAACGGATTTAGCTTTTCCTTACGGTGAAAAAGAACAAGAAGACACCATTTTTGCTAATATTAGGTATACAAGCTTAGACAAGGGAGTTGATTTTGCTTTTTCAAGTCCGGAAACACAAAAAACCAAAAGTGTAATAGTTGTTTATAAAAATAAAATTATCGCAGAAAAATATGCGGGAGATATAACCAAAAACACTAAGGTTTTAGGTTGGTCTATGACGAAAAGTATTATAGCAACACTTTACGGAATTCTTCAGTTTGAAGGAAAATTAAATATAGAAGATGCTGCACCTATACCAGCTTGGCAACAGGATGATCGCAAAAACATTACATTAAACCATTTGTTGCGTATGCAGAGTAGCCTGGCCTGGGAAGAGGATTACACCAAAATTTCAGATGTTACTCAAATGCTATTTTTAGATGCAGATATGACACTAGCGCAACAAGAAAAGCAAGCCTTGGCAAAACCTACTGAAATTTGGAACTATTCCTCAGGTACCTCCAATCTATTGTCTGGTATTCTAAAGACTAAATTTAACACCCTCCAGGAATACTTAGATTTTCCGTATACCGATTTAATAGACAAAATAGGGATGCATTCTATGGTCTTAGAGGCCGATATGGAAGGGAACTATGTAGGTTCTTCTTACGCTTGGGCCACTACACGGGATTGGGCAAAATTTGGGTTACTATACTTACACAAGGGAAACTGGAATGGCACGCAGATCTTTGAATCGGACTGGGTAGATTATATTACCAAGCCAACCCTACATTCTAACGGAACCTATGGGGCACATTTTTGGTTGAATGCAGCCGGAAAATTTCCAGATGTACCAAGAGATATGTATTCTGCCAATGGCTTTCTAGGACAACGGGTTTTTATTATTCCTTCCAAAGACTTGGTTGTTGTGAGAACAGGACTTGCAGAGGCCCCTTATTTTGATACCAATTTATTTTTAGCTGGAATCATAGCTGCGATTGAACAATGACCTTATTTTCAAAGCTTTTCTAATAACGTCCTCGTTGTAATAAGTCGGTTACCACAGCTATGAAACAGAGCACTGCTGTAGTATCTATAAAAACGGCTTTAGCTTTTGTAAAAACTCCAGGCATCCTTGTTTTTCCAGAGGAACCCTGGTAAAATATTTAAGGATAACATCATTGTTTTCTAGTCTAACCACATAAAACCATTGGTTTACAACATTAATTTCCCAGAAGTTACAAAGCACTATATATTAGCAGTATAAATAAAACGACATAAAAATTTTCATTTTCATATAGTGTTCTCGTAAAAGAGCCTTGTCTTAATTGACAAGGCTCTTTTTAATTGATTAGCAAATATCTTAATTACTTTTCACCGTTTGCGCATTAAACATAAAAGACTCTTGCAAACGTTCCATCCGTTCATCAAATTTAGTAGAAAATACTAAATACTGACATTTTTCAATGCTTTCAGGGGTTCTAATAACATCTGAAAATAAATTGGGTTTAATTAAAAACTCCGCATCTTCAACGATGAATAATTTTAACTGCCCTAAGTTTATTCCGTTGGAGTAAAAGATCTTATTCAGCCTTTTTGGAGTGGCAATCACTATATCAACACCGTCATAAATATCATCGCGCTGGTCGTCAATTCCTTGCTCTTCATAAGCACAATACACCCGTATGTCCATTCTAAAAATAAAGCGCTTAAATTCTTCTTGTAGTGCCAAGGCTGCCTGTTTGTCTTTTACAAAAATCAAGGCTCGTGGTGCATCTTCAAAAGCTTCACATTTTAACTTCTGCAAGGTTGCCATAACCAATGCAGTGGTTTTACCCGAGTCTTTGGGAGCAATACAAAAAAGATTAGCACCACCTTTAATTTTAGGTAGTATTTGCTTTTGATAGGGCAACTGTTCTGTTATTTCTAAGCGTTCTAAAGCCTCTTTTAACTGAGGGTGCATTTTTTTAAACGACATCTATTTTTTGTTTTGTTATGATTTTTAGGCTGTGATACATACCACAACCACTTATTAATAAACCTACACCACAATAACAGTGTAGTTAACAACATTGATTTTAAAATTCCTTATTTCTATCTTACTTTAGTAGTGTACAAAAAAAGAAATAAAAATTTTCATTTTCATATAGTGTTCTCGTAAAAAGAGTTTTGTCTTCATTGGCAAGACTCTTTTTTAATTTTACACTTAGCGTAAATTGTTTACGGAATCCATTTGTCCTTTCCAAAGTCGGGCTTACGCTTTTCTAAAAAGGCATTTCTACCTTCCTTAGCTTCTTCTGTCATATACGCTAATCTTGTCGCTTCTCCTGCAAATACTTGTTGCCCAACCATACCATCATCTGTTAAGTTCATAGCGAACTTTAGCATTTTTATAGAGGTTGGTGATTTTTCTAATATTTCTTGCGCCCATTGGTAGGCTGTTTCTTCTAACTCGTCATGTGGAATTACAGCATTGACCATGCCCATATCAAAGGCCTCTTGAGCAGAGTAATTACGTCCAAGAAAGAAAATTTCTCGTGCTTTTTTCTGTCCTACCATTTTTGCCAAATACGCAGAGCCATACCCTCCATCAAAACTAGTAACATCGGCATCTGTTTGTTTAAAAATGGCGTGTTCCTTGCTCGCCAAGGTTAAATCGCATACAACATGCAAACTGTGTCCCCCGCCTACAGCCCATCCTGGAACAACAGCGATAACAACCTTTGTCATGAAGCGTATTAAACGTTGTACTTCTAAAATATTAAGCCTATGCATACCATCTTCACCAACATAACCTTGATGCCCCCTAGCCTTTTGGTCGCCCCCACTACAAAAAGAATAGATCCCGTCTTTGGTAGAAGGGCCTTCTCCTGATAATAATACGACACCTATTGAGGTGTCTTCTTGTGCGTCATAAAAAGCCTTGTACAACTCACTTGTTGTTTTTGGACGAAATGCATTGCGCACATTAGGTCTATTAAAAGCGATACGTGCAACACCATTACATTTCTTATAGGTGATATCCTCAAATTCTTGTGCAACTTGCCATTCAATTTCTTTCATTTCTTGTAATTATTTATTCGCTTTCTCTTGAATATATTTAGACAGGTATTTGGTACTGGCCATGGAATGGTGCAACAACATACTGCCAATGAAATTCTTATTTCTATGCTTTTGTAAGCCTTTCTGCAAAGTACTAATTTTATTAGAGAGTTTGGTTTCTAAAATGGTTCTAGAATAGTATTTGTTATGTATTTCCATGCCCTTTTTTTGTGCAGCTAACCAAAGTTCCTCATTTGTATACAGTGTAATAGCTGCCGATACAAAGCTTTCAAGGTCAGGAGCAATTTCTCCTCCCCATGGCAAATTGCCGTGCATACCTTCGGCCCCTATATCTGTAGTTACACTGGGCAAACCAGTACGCATCCCATCTATTAATTTTCCTTTAATTCCTGCTCCAAATCGCAGAGGCGCAAGGTTCACCCTTGCTTTTAGCAGTACATCCGTTATTTCATTTGTCCAACCCTCTACAAAAAAACCGAGCTTAGGGTTGTGCTTCTCTTTAATTTGCTGGGGCAAATAGGCCCCGTATATAAAAACACTTGCCTTGGGAAGCGTTGCTCTAATTTTTGGCCAAATAACCGTATACAACCACAAAACAGCATCTACATTGGGTTTGTGCTTGCCATTACCAATACAGACAAAACCTGTTCTCTCTGTACTTTTATTCCATTTGGCTGTCGTGGCAGAATCTATACCGTCTAGCATAAATGGTAAAAGCAACAATAATTCCTTAGCAATTCCAAAAGTTACTTGCAATATTTCCATTTCATAACTAGATATTATCAATGAAAAATCGCACCTATAAATACTGGCTACCTCCCTTTTGGTGATGTCCTGAGCTTTTAGATCATGTTCTGTTACTGTTCTATTCTCATTCTTAAATCCTTTTTCTCTCGCTGTCCGTAAAAAATGAAGATCTTCCGTATCTAGAATTCGAAGTGCATTGGGTGAATTTTGAGCTATCCGCCATCCAAACTGCTCTTCAGTTAAAAAGCGATCAAACAAAACAATATCAGGGTTAAGGTCTAAAATAAAGGCATCAAAACTAGCGTTGTTTAATTGAATTTCTTTTTCACAAACCCCCATTGCACTCAAATCATTAGAGTAGATTGTCTTGGCAGCTGTACTCGCAAATGTAATGTGATAGTTTTCCGCTTTAAAAAAACGTATTAATTGCATCATTCTGCCACCAGCAGCCGTAGTAACGGACTCTGGCCAAACAAAACCGACAATTAAAACTTTCTTCAACTTAGTGTTATTTTACATTCTAGAAGAGAACTTTTGAGAAATCCGCGACCGTAACTTACGCTCATAATCTTCCTCTAACCATTCCTTATAATTTTTTGTATTGTTCATTATACAATACGAATATTGACGCACCCGAAAAGCAATTTCCTCCTTTAATTTTTTGGCCAGGATACGCGCATCAAACACATCTTCACTATTTTCTGAACAAATTTGAGCGTGTTGCTCTATACTTTTTTCTAAAACCGATTTGGATTTTAAGCCTTGTGCAAACGCTTTTTTATACTCCCCTTTAATGTCAAAAAAAATGTTTTCAGATTTAGAAAATTCATCTTTTAGTTCTTGTGGCATTTCATACACAAAATCGCGCTCTATTTCTTCATCATTCTTTATATTTTCCAAATAGAATTCTGGAAAATGAAAAATTTCTTGCCAGTCTACAGGTTCACTCCATAAGCCAAAACGCTTGGCGTTATTGCCCAAATCAATAACCGTGAATACATCTTTTGTGGGCATCACTCGAGACCCACGACCTATCATTTGAAAATATAAGGTTAGTGACCGTGTAGCCCTGTTTAAAATAATGGTCTCTACGGTTGGTTCATCAAAACCAGTAGTTAAAATACTAACTGAGGTTAAAATAGCATCTGGAGTTTTATGAAACCATTCCAAAATTTCTTTCCGCTCCGACGCTGAATTTTTATTGTCTAAATGCCGAATGTCATAACCTGCTTTTTTAAAGGTTTCATATACATAGTAAGATGTATTTATACCGTTGTTAAAAATAAGGGTTTTGGTGCCTTTACTTAATTCTTCATAAGCGGTTAGCAATTTGCTTTGCATGGAGATATTACCGTACAATTCATCCGAAGATTTTACGGTATAATCGCCATTAATACCTAGTTTTAAGGTTTTAAGACCCACATCATAACTATACTGATTGGCCTTGGATAAAAATTTTCTTTTAATAAGCGATTTTATAGACTCTCCAATAATTAACTTTTTATAGTTGTCCTTCATGGGCAACTTAATATTGGAACTTAAAGGAGTTGCGGTAACCCCTAAAATGGAAGAGTCTTTAAAGTATTTAAACAACTTGCGAAACGAGTTGTAGTGCGCTTCATCTATGATAACGAGGCCTATATTATTCATTTCCCCTACATCGTCTTGCAGTCTATTTTTTAAAGTTTCTACCATGGCCACAAAGCACATGTATTCATCCTGATCATTGAGGTCTTTTACACTGCTATTAATAACCATATTGTGAACTCCAAAACCTTTGAGCATTTTAGACGTCTGTACGCTTAACTCAATCCTATGGGTAAGCACCACGACTTTTTTATTGGTCTCTGCAATATACTTCCGTGCTATTTCAGAAAAAATCACAGTTTTACCACCACCCGTTGGCAATTGATATAACAAATTTGCCCCTTTAGGATGCTCATTAAAAAAATCAAAAATTTTATTTAGATCTTCTAATTGATAATCGTATAGTGTTTTTTCTGTTGTTGTTTTTTGTTGTTCCAAATGGTAAAACTATTACATAATGAACCGAAAATGAACGGTATTCGTTAAAAAATAAACCTTGCAAAATTAGGAGATTTTACGCTTAAATAAAACTTATCTGCAGAAATCTAAAAAAAGAAATTATTCGCTGCATAAATTCTTTTTAATCAATACTGTCTAAAGCTCTAGAAAAACCGTCGGATAATGGCCAATTCTTATCTTGTGTTTCTTTATAAATGTACAGAATACGCTCTTTAAACTCTGGTAAAAGAGCGTGCATGGCGATATATTGTACGGCTTGCTCAAAAGAGTTTAGCATACTTTTATAAAAACTATCCTGTACGTTTTTATGCTGTGCAAATTCTTGTGCAATTTCTAAGTTATAGAGCATTACATCTGCCACCAAAGGAGCATGAACCCCTAATACTAGAAAGTTTTTAATATATTTTTGAGCTACAGACCTTCGAGCTCTTGGTCTTTTGCGCTTAACTGGAAAGTATTCATTGGATATTTTAAGCTTCGCTTCTTGAATTAATTTTTCTTCTTTTGGATTAAAGGCAAAGCTATAATATGACTTTACAGCAGGGAATTTTTCGTACAATCCCAAAAGCTGTTCCTCCAATTCCTTCTTTTTTAGGCCCGATAAGTACTTTTTTAATGCTCTTTTACTCATATTTTAGTAGAATGAAGCAGGAAAGTTACCAAATATTAAATTAGTTAGCGCCATTCTTTTCTGATTGTTTCTGATGGTTTCAAGCACTTATAGTTTTAGAATCACTGCTCTATTAATAACTAGCGTATAATATTACTTCTAGTTGTTTGGAAAATAGCGTTTTAAAATGTATACTGTAGTCTTATAATTAAACACATACTGAACATACATATATGAGGCAACTAAAGATAATCAAACAGGTAACAAATAGAGAATCAAAATCATTAGATAAGTACCTGCAAGATATCAGTAAAATAGATTTAATTACTGCTAATGAAGAGGTAGAATTAGCTCAAAAAATACGCGAAGGAGATGAAGCGGCCTTAGAAAAATTAACAACAGCCAATTTAAGGTTTGTGGTTTCAGTAGCAAAGCAATATCAAAATCAAGGACTTAAATTGCCCGATTTAATTAATGAAGGTAATGTTGGTTTAGTTAAAGCAGCGAAACGTTTTGATGAAACTAGAGGTTTTAAATTTATTTCTTATGCCGTTTGGTGGATCCGTCAATCCATATTGCAAGCCTTGGCAGAGCAATCTAGAATTGTACGTTTACCATTAAACAAAATTGGCTCTATCAATAAAATTAAAAAAGCATTTTCTTATTTGGAGCAGGCACATGAACGCCCACCGTCTCCGGAAGAGATTGCCAAGGAATTAGAACTTTCTGTTAATGAGGTAAAGCAGTCCTTAAAAAATTCAGGGAGACACGTCTCTATGGATGCTCCTTTTAAGGAAGGGGAAGATTCTAACCTGTATGATGTTATTAAATATGGAGAGTCTCCTAATCCCGACCAAAAACTTATGCAACAATCTCTAAATACAGAGATTAATAGAGCATTAGAAACCTTATCTCCTAGAGAAGCAGATGTGGTAAAACTATATTACGGTATTGGTGACCAACATTCCATGACTTTGGAAGAAATTGGACAGATATTTGATCTAACCAGAGAAAGAGTTCGACAAATACGAGAAAAAGCTATCAGAAAACTAAAACACAATTCTAGAAGTAAGATTCTAAAAACGTATTTAGGATAGTCTTATATCAAACAAAAAAAGCAACCCTAGGGTTGCTTTTTTTGTTTTTCTTAGCTTGTAAATTAAGAATAATTTAATTTATTAATATTAACTTCCATTAAAATTACATTTAAATTTTCTACAAAATTTAGGTAAGCTGCATTGTTTTGATTTGCCATAACAAAGATTTAGGGATTATACACTTAAGTGACTAGATATAGTCTACTTCAACTAGTTCGTTTAAACTCAAAATTTCATTTAAGTCATAAAGGAAGTTTAAATATTCCTCACCGTAGGTATCATATAACATAGTACGTCTTTAAATTTGGTTAATTTGGGTTTTTTAGCTGCACTAAAACTAATAAAAGAGTATTTATTGAACAATAAAATGTGGTGAATTGATCTTTTTTTGTTGTGTAAACATAGTTTTAATAGCGTAACATCTAAACGAGATGCGATCGATGGTAAAACGTATACCTCACAAATAGCACATTACCTTTGAAATCTATGCGTAAACTTCTTTAAGTTAATCTTCTGTATAAAATTTTGTAGATCCGTGGGTTCTTTTTTAGAAATACTAGCCAATTTAGAGGAGTTAATCTCTAATTCTTCTAATAAAAGGGTATACTCTAAGGGAACAGAAGAAGAATCCCACTCACCCTCTTCCTCTTGCCGAAACGTTTCTTTTGAACGAATAGAATTTTCTAAGGAAATTATTTTAATCCGGGTTTTTAACAAGGGAATTATTCTGGCTGCTTTTTCTCTTATAAGCGCCTCAGGTGCTTCTAATTCTGAAACTACAAAACTGAGTTCTTTATCATCACCCAACATCGATATTTCGTCTAATAAAATCAGTTTTGCTTCTGTATCACAACAATCGTAGAGTTCCTTAAACACGGTTTGTGGCGGTAGAAAAATAACCTTATTACTTTTCTTTTCATTTACTGAAACATAATTATCTTGAACTACATCCTGACTTTTAGCATTTAAAAATTGTACAAATTCAATATGTTTTTCTTCGTTATGTTTAGAACGGTCTATTGCTTTTCTACGTTTTGAAATACCTTTTCTAGATTTGGATACTCTTGGTTTATTTATGCTCATACTATTTAATTTATTCGCCGCTTAAGCGTTCCAATTCCTTTGCTAACTGTTCCTCTACCATGGCATATTCTTCTGTAAAACCCTCATATAAATAATTGAGGTGTGTTGTATCTACTTCATCACCTACTATGGTAGCCTCCATTTGCAAGAGCCAGCTGTGTAAAGCTTCAATCTTTATCATCTTTAAACCCATTTTAACCTTATGCACACTAAATTTTAAAGATTCAAAATCTTCGTTTTTAATATACACCTTCGTCATCCCTATAAACTCTAAAACATTCATATTAAACAACATCACTAATTCTTGTACCAAGTCTAAATCTCCAATACATTCATTCAATACGGGTGAAAGATTTAAGTTAGAAATACTTTCCTTCGTCGCTATATGATTCTTATTCGTTACTTCCATTGGTTTGGTTTACTAGTATTTTAAATTTGTAAGTTTTAGCAATAGTTCATCAGAACTATATGGTTTTAACAGAAAATCATTAAAACCGTCAGTATCAAATTTAATTTTATTTTTGATATTGTGATCTGTAGAAACCGCCATAATTGGGATTTTTTGTACGCTACGGTTTTGGTGGTTTCGGATACATTCTACAATCTCCAGACCATAGCCATTAGGCACTCTTAAATCTATTAAAATGACATCTATGTTATGCTTCTCAATAATCTTCAACCCTTTTTCGCAATTATCTGAAACAAAGGAGTTGCACTTCCATTTATCCAGGTTCATAGCAATCGTTTTTTGATTGGACATTTTATTTTCAAAAATCAATATTTTCAACCCTTTAACTGAAATTGCTTCAGGATTTGTCACTTTCTTTTCTGCTGTTTTAAAAGGTATGGTAAACGTAAATACAGTACCCACTCCTGCCCTACTAGAAACATAAATTTCACCACCAAGAACTTCTACCATTTGTTTTACAGTGCTTAAACCTAAGCCAGAATGTGGTTCGTTTTTTTCCTTATACGGATCAAAAACGTTTTTTAAGCTGGCATCCGATATTCCGTCACTTGTATCACAAACTTCAAATTCTAATAACCTATTATTTTTATATACTTCCTTAACTTTGGCCTTGAGCAAAATTTCTCCTGCTCTGGTATTCTGAATAGCATTACCAATTAGGTTTAGCAGTATTTGAGATAATTTTGAAGGGTCACCAAGTAATTCTTCAGGAATATTTGGATCTATCTCTACTTCTAACTTTAAATCGGTATTAAGGATTAATGTATTACACAAAAACAACACATCGCGAATAGCACTATAAAATTTTATGGAGATATGTTCATTTTTCGCTAACCCGGCACCCAATTTAGAATATTCTAAAATATCCTGCGAAACTTCTAACATATTATATGAAGTTCTTTGTATGGCGCTAACCAAGGATAGTTGATTTTCATTTAAATTGCTGTCTAGTAATTGATCTGCAAATCCAAGAATACCGTGTAGGGGTGTTTTAATTTCATTGCTTGCTTTTGCAACTAACAATTGATCCTCACCACCCAAATTATGTAAAAATTCTTGCTTGGATAACCCCTTAGCACTTACTTCCGTTAATTCTTTATTATAATCTGGTTTGTTTACTTCGCCAATAAATAAGAATTGCTTGGATGTAGATAGTTCTACTACATGTCTAAAGTTATTTAAAGCATCTTGCAGCACACAAGCCTCTTCTGTTGATAATTCATCAAAAGAATAAGCAGTAAGTTTTTCTTGCAATACGGCTATGGTAGATTGTAGGCTATCTATTTTCAAGGTGAAATATTTTAAATGAATGTCTCTCTCCAGTATAAAACTGGTTTTACACTTGAGTAAATCTCAATAATATATAAGGTATAGCCAATAATTTGTTCTATATGTTTCTCTTTGTGTTGTGAAATGGCTTTATTTGTACGTATAAACTATTTTATTATGAAACAATTCGCTGTATTTATTAGCATTTTATTCCTTTTCTCTTGTGGAGAAAATGTAAAAAAGAAAGAAGAAAGCCTTCAAGATAAAGCAATGCGTATTCACAAAAAAGTAATTACGATAGATACGCATAACGATTTTAATGTAAAAAATTTCACAGATAGTATTAACTACACACAGCGTTTAGACACCCAAGTAAATATTCCGAAAATGGTAACCGGAGATCTTGATGTTTCTTGGTTAATTGTGTATACGGGTCAGGGAGATTTAACGCCAGAAGGCTATAAAAAAGCGGAAGAAAATGCTATGGCTAAATTTAATGCCATCCATAAGTTGTGTACTGAAATTGCGCCAGAGCAAATTGAGCTTGCACTCACCTCTGACGATGTACGACGCATTGATAAAACAGGCAAAAAAATAGCGATGATCGGCGTTGAAAATGCCTACCCTATGGGTGAAGATTTGGCAAACTTTGAAAAATACCACCAATTAGGAGCCCGCTATATATCGTTATCTCACAATGGTCATAGTCAGTTTTGCGATTCAAACACAGGAGAACAAGATAGCGTTTGGTTGCATAATGGATTAAGTGAACTGGGTAAAAAAGCGGTTGTAGAAATGAATCGATTGGGAATTATGATCGATATTTCGCACCCTTCAAGTGAATCCATGAAACAAATGGTTGCTTTGAGTAAAGCACCTATTATTGCCTCTCATTCCTCATCCAGAACTCTTTGCAACCATAGTCGTAATTTAGACGATGAACAATTACTATTGCTTAAAGAAAATGGCGGGGTTGTACAAACCGTTGCTTTTAAATCCTATTTGGATGGCGACAAAAATGAAGCGTGGAACGCACACCTAAATAGTGTAACTAAAAAAGTTGCAGACTCCTTACAATTAAAAATGCATACAGGCGCAGAAATTGCTGCCCTAAGTGCTGAAGATAGAGCTGCTTTTTTTGATGCCCGCTTTAAGGCAAGAGAAATAGCCGAAGCCATAGCTTTACAACAAAAAGACGGACCAAAACCCGTGAATGTGGCCGATTTTGTAGATCATATAGATTATATGGTGCAACTTATCGGTTTAGAACACGTAGGTATAAGTTCTGACTTTGATGGTGGCGGTGGTATTGAAGGTTGGTCTGATGCTTCCGAAACTTTTAATGTAACCTTAGAACTGGTAAAAAGAGGGTATACAGAGCCTCAAATTGAAAAATTATGGGGCGGTAATTTACTTCGGGTTTTGGATGAAGTGCAGGCCGTGGCTAAAAGCCTAACGGAAAGTTAAAATAGGATGAAAAATACAACCCTAAAGATATTAGGCCTTCTCCTCATTGTTTTATTTGCGACTAGTTGTGTATTTGATTTGCAAAAGAAAGAGCAATCTCAACACCTAGAGGCTATGGACTTTACAAAAGAGGACATCCTAGGCACTTGGGTCCCAACTCCTCATAACAAAGCTACAATAAACGATACTACTGCAGTGAAGGCCATCACATTTTATAAAAATTTAACAGCGGCAATTTCATTAGCGGATACTGCTGGTAGTAAGGAGGTAATGGGGCAATGGAAAATTAAAGATACAACCTTGCTTGGCTCGGAATCTGTTCATGTGACCTTTGCTTCAGACCTTGTTCTCAATTTTCGTAGCGATCCTAATCACCAACATATCTATTTGATGGCTGTTGGAGCACTTAACGGAAAAATGGCAGTACAGTTTTCAGGTAATACGCTCCAGAAAAAAATGAAATAATAGGGCTGCTTTAGGAAGGTAGAATTTGATACTAGGCCAATCTATCTCTTACAAATTCTATTTTAGTTTTTCCATGTGGTTTTGGTTTACCGTCTTCACCAAGGTTTACCATAATAATATTATCAACGGTTAAAATGGTTTCCCGGGTCATTTTATTACGCACCTCGCAATTTAAAGTTAAGGAAGAAACACCAAATTTAACCACTGCGATGCCTATTTCAACGATATCTCCTTCTACGGCAGAACTCATAAAGTTAATTTCAGAGATATACTTTGTTACCACTTTATTGTTTTCTAACTGAATAATGGTGTACAAGGCGGCTTCTTCATCTACCCAAGCGAGCACTTTACCCCCAAAAAGAGTTTTGTTTGCATTTAGGTCTTCTGGTTTTACCCATTTTCTAGTATGAAAATTCATAAATATAAGGTTTAGACTACAAAATTAAGGAAATAAAACAGGGGTTACACCCTATGCTGTACCGATTTAGGAATACCCAAATTAAGCCCCATTGTTTTGCTTAAACCCGTAAAAAAAGGGGGTGATAATAAGCGTGACTTCAATTCCAATGGATTAGTATGTAAATAATAGCTGCTTTTATCTCCTCTTTTGCCATAGCCCAAAATATGAATACCGTTTTCTATTTAATTATGGGTCAAGGTTTATAGTCTGCGCTCACTTGTGTATATTTACGTATAAGGGATATAACAGTACACATACAGGAAGCCATGTGTTGTGCATAATTTTAAAGAATATCATCCAATCAATAATATATTATGAGCAAAATCAGAACTCTATTCTTAATTTTTGGACTAATTTTCATTAGTACCATTTCATTTGCACAGAATGAAACTGCCTATTTAAGTTATTATCCAAAAGTAGAATACAATGCTAAAGTTGCTGAAAGTAATACTTCAGACGATGGCACTATTTTAGAAAAAATTGTCATAGACGGATTTGATTCTAGAGTTCCATTCTATAGTATTAAACCAGAAATTAATAAAACAGACCAGTTTGTTATACTTCTTCACGGAATAACTGGAAGTAAAGAAAATTGGGTTAATCCAACATCAAGCCTTTCTACAAAATATGTAAAATTAAAAGATTCACTACTATCAATAGGATACAACGTTATAATACCTGATGCTAAATATCACGGAGAAAGAAGTTATGAAGCCGACTTTGCATCACCAATTTTATTTTATGCAACACAAGATTTACAAAGAATACAAAACCTTTGGTCAACTTCTGTTAAAGATATCAGAGTAATAATGGACTATATGCAATCACTTCCGAATGGGGAACAGATTACTTTTGACGTAGTTGGTTACAGTATGGGTGGATTAATGGCTATTTATTTAAACTCGGTTGATGACAGATTGAACCGAATAGTTGCTTGCGTAGCACCTATAGGAAGTACTCTTAAGGCTGGGATGAGTTTAGGACTCAATGAGGAAAACGCTAAAAAAATGAAGGAACGTTTTTCAAGTGAAATATATGCGCCAATGCAAAAAGCCCCTATTACTTTACTTATGGGAGCAAAAGATGGTTGGTATACAGAAAAGGAGGCACAAGATTTTTATGATAACATAGCGATTAAAGCCAAATCATTGAAATTCTATGAATCAGGACATTATTTGCCTGAAGAATTTATTTCAGATGTAATTACATCTTTAAATAAAAAGTAAAAAAACGCTACATAACAACGGGTAATGCGTAATACGGGGGTTATGGCTGGTTTGAAAATAAAAGTATATTTGATTTGGCCATTTGACAAGAAAAATTAATATCAAAAACAAAAGATTTGGCTCAATGCCGGCTTTAAGAGAAAGTGAAAGCTTAAACCTGCACTGCGCATACCCAAACCGCTTCCAGCTGAATTGAACAAATATCAATTAATGAAACAAAACGAAAGAATAATAATCATTGGTGCGGGACTTAGCGGTCTTACCTTAGCCTATTTATTATCAAAAAAGAATGTGTTTGCAACAGTTTTGGAAGCCTCGAATAGGTCCGGTGGTAGAATACAAACCATAAAAGGAGAAAATGAAACACCTTTAGAATTAGGTGCTACTTGGTTCTCTGATATGCATCCCAACTTAATTTCCCTATTGGATGAATTAGAATTAAAAAAATTCCCTCAATTTTCTAAAGGAAAATGTTTATTTCAAACCAAATCATTTGAACCAGCTCAGGAATTTTATATACCCGAAGCCGAAACGCCATCTTATAGAATTGCAGGCGGAACAGAGCGTTTAATAAATACGCTGTATGAAAAAATAGATGCTGAACAGATTAAACTAAAAACAAAAGTTGTTTCCATTGAAGAAATTGAAAATGAATTAATAGTTGAATCCAATAAAGGAGAAAAATTTATAGCTGATAAAGTGATCTTATGCCTACCTGCTCAGTTGGTGGGTTCGCAAATTAAATTTATCCCTGAATTGCCTAACACTATTTCGGCTGTTCTACCAACAGTACAAACTTGGATGGCGGGAGCCATTAAATTTGTTTTAGAATATTCCGAACCGTTTTGGAGAAAAAATGGATATTCCGGAATGTTGTACAGTCATGTAGGTATTGTTTCTGAAATGTATGACCATACAAATTTTGAAGAAGATAAATTTGGCTTCACAGGCTTCTTGAATGGTAGTTCATCGACCTATACTAAAGCACTCAGAATAGAACTTGTACTAAGGCAGTTAGAAGAACTTTTGGGAAAGGATGCTTCGACTCCTTTAAGTTACCATGAAAAAATATGGACAGACGAATTTATTCTAAATGGTAATCGGATAATCAATATACCACATCAAAATAATGGACATCCGTTATTTCAGAAAACCTATATGGGTGGTAAATTATTTTTTTCAGGGACAGAATCCATTGATAAATTCTCTGGCTATATGGAAGGAGCAATACTTTCTGCGAAAAATACTTTAAAAAAAATATTAATCTAAAAAATCCAGCAGGGAAAAATATACAACCGCAATTACAGCAGTACAATTGAAACGAGAATTTCCTCTCGCTTATCTGATGAGTTTTTTGATTTTGACTTTTAATTGTATTGATAAAAATGACCTATAGAATCTTTATGACCAAAGCTAATATTTAAATTAGTTAGCTCTAATTTAACTTTGCTGCTAATTCCTGCATTTTCGTATAAACGTTTTTAACTTTTGGAGAGTTACATTTTCCTTTTAAATGCTTTACAATAGTATTGCTATTGCCTATTCTATACGATAATTCGTTTTGCATAAGATTTAGATTTTTCCGTTCATAGACGCGCATAACTAATTTAAAAGCATCCGTAACAGTTGTTAAATTATTTCTTGATTTAAAAGCTTTATATATAGGTAGATATTCGGTTTCGATAAAGGATTCTGAAGGTGGGTATAGCTCTGATTCTGTTTTTGAACCATCTGCAAAGGTTTTTACTTCAAAAGTGCGAGTAACTACTTTAGCTGGATTTACAAGATTATTATTACAAAAACTTCCATAGAGATTAGAATATTCTTCATAAAATAATTGAAAGAATGGAGTGTAATCATCGGTAAAACTCTCAAAATCACCCTTATCAAGTAGTTCAATAACATCTTTATAAGTAGTCATTAAAGGAGCTACATATGGAATTAATTCAAAATTAGATTTATCGATTTCCCAATTATCTAATTTACTAGCTGTTAATGTACAATTTGTACCTTCTTTACATCGATATCCAGTTGGCACAAAATCTAAGGTGAAATTTAAAGTTTCTGCATTAATACACTCAGCGCTATACTTATCTATAGCTATTTTTGCAATCCTTGAAAAATCAATAAAAGAAGCTTTTTTTTTATAAAATGTTTTCTCGGTATCGTTTGAAAACATAGGTGCTATATTCATTGTTGCCGTTTTTTGACATTTCCCTTCATAGTAAATTCCTAGGGCTGTAAATATGTCTTTGCCAGTATTTAGCTTAAAAGCATAATCATCACTGGTTTCTTGAAAACCATCTTCCAATTTCCAGTTGTTAGACTTTTTCATGGTTCCTCTATAAATATTCCCTTGGTAAGTTCCCATTTCTATGCGAATTGATTCCAACTCATCGCATTGGGCTAAAAATCCTTTTAAAAGAGGTTTCAACATTTCATGAATTGGTAAATCACTTGAATTACCACTCGCCTTATAAGCATTTAATAAAGTACTTTTATCACCACCGTGGACAAAAGCTGGCCTTAGTATTATTTCTTTAGCGCAAGCACCTCTATAGGTAATATATAAGTCGTCAAGAGAAGAAAGATATGTTCTGTTATTTACTTCTGCAATAAAATCCTTGGGTAAATTTTTAAGACGTGTATATGTGAAATTAGCTTTGTATTTTCCTTCCTGATAAACGACCGAAACGTATTTCTCCGTTTGCTCCCAAATTTTCCCTTCTGGCTTAACCGTCTCCGTCTTTTTTTTATTATTCCCCCATCTTTGTGATTGAACTGGATTCCAAATCAATAGTACTGCAAGAATAATTATAATGTTTAATATTTTTTTCATGCTTTTTTGTCTGACGCTTTGTATTGCTTGAAATTACAAATAATTGTTTAAACACTAATTCACTGACTTAAATTTGTTTTTAGTATTGGTTTTAACCTATAGGTAAGTTTACTTTTTTAATAAATTCTTAAAACATAAATCATGGAATGATATCGGAATAACATTCTATTATTTGAATACACCATTTTTTAGATTAAACGCAATTTTTACTATTTTACAGCAAGAGCCTATCCGGACCATCACTACTTAGATCCTGTAGAACAAAAGAAATTTACACCCATGTAGCCAATAGATCACTTATGGAAATAAAAGATTTATTATCTTAGGCACATAATGTAGATATAGACAATAGTCTATATCCAATTGTTGTGGTGCATTGGACAAAACCATCGAAATTTGAACTAAAAAAGGAAAATGAAGACAATTAATCGAATAATGACGAATATCTGCTCGGACAATTTAGCGGAAAGTCGAGATTTTTACACAAAACTATTTGACTTTAATGTGGACTTTGATAGTGATTGGTTTGTACACTTAATCTCAAAGGACAAAAAACTCGAATTGGGAATAATTGACCGAACGAATGAAATTGTGCCGAAAGATTTTCAAAACAATCCGCAAGGATTTTATGTAACATTTGTAGTTGACAATGCGGACGAAATATTTAAGATTGCGGAATCGGAAAAATTTAAAATTATAAGCGAACCGACTGACACGTTTTATGGACAAAGACGTTTATTACTGAAAGACCCGAACGGAACTTTAGTAGATATTTCATCACCGATTAAGGATTTTGAATTTTAAAATAAATTGCGGATTAGAATGGACGGAAAAATCAATCTAAACGAAAAAAAACGCACCACAACAACGTATATAAAACATAGCTATTACAGGCTATTCGAGAGGTTTGTGTGTATTTACTGAGACCGCCAAATATTTTGATTTGGCTTTTAGAAAAATAAGATAAAAACAAAATGCAAAAGCTTTGGCTAATTGCGTAATCCGAAAAGTAAGCGTCTATTTATACGCTACGTTTCATATACCAACCGTTACCATACATTTGAGAAAAACGATGACAGAAACAAACATTACTACTTCAGAATTAAGAACTGAACCAAATATTGGAAAAAGAATTTTAGCCGGATTTATAGATTATCTAATAATTTACGTATTCGTTTTTATCTATATCTATGCGTTTGGAGAACCAAATGCGGAAGGTGAATATTCTGTAAATGGATTACCAGCACTTGTGCCAATAATCTTTTGGGGAATTATGACTGTCGGACTTGAAATCGGGCTCGGAGCAACACTCGGAAATTCACTCGCAGGAATAAAAGCAATTCCAAAAAGCGGTATTAACCGAAAACTGACTTTTGGTGAATCTTTTAAAAGACATTTACTTGACCCAATTGATATGTTCTTTTTTGGACTAATTGGAATAGTAACAATAAAAAATACAGATAAAAATCAAAGATTGGGAGACATTTGGGGAAACACAATTGTCGTGCGGAATGAAAATCTGACTGAATAATAAACCGAATAAAAACGTATGGTAACACCGTGTATAATTAATGGCTGGTTCTCGCCTACTTACGAAAATCCTCGCGGATTTTCTATTCGGTTTTTATTTGCTAAATTAGGTGCTTAAACACGCCACTAATCATACACAAAACCGTTAGAGGCCATTATAAGTGCCGTGGGGGCATTTTTTCTAAGGTTTGTGTGAATTATGAAAGCGGGCGTTATTTCTTTGTTAATGGATAG
>NZ_JALKBA010000014.1 GCF_023015805.1 Cellulophaga sp. F20128 | reverse complement strand
TTCGGGGCGAGGGCTATTGAAGAATGAGCTAGTGTATTGAAAACAATGTACCCCTAAAACTTCTCGATACTAATTATTTCATCGCTTGCGCTAGGAAATAATTCACTCGAACTGACATACCGTATTTTAAGTAAAGGTGAACTAGGTGCCACCCGACCATTCGGGGCGAGTGCTATTGAAGTATGAAAAAATGTATTGAAAACAATGTACCCCTAAAACTTCTGGATACTAATTATTTCATCGCTTGCGCTAGGAAATAATTCACTCGAAATGACATACCGTATTTTAAGTAAAGGTGAACTATATGTCAGTTCGAGTGAAATTCTACTTTTTAGAATTTTGTATCGAGAACCATTTGAAACTAAAAATTTTAGGCTTTCGACCTTAAATCTTCGGCTTCGAACTTGAGTCTTATGACTTTTCGATAACAGATATAACCGAATCAAGGTTTTCAATTGAGTTTAGTCCTGACTCTCAATTCTAGTTTCTTATTTAGACTTTGAACTTTATACTTTAAACCAACCTAATTCCCAGAGAAATCGCGATGTTCTTTTCGTTGCAGTTCTTCTGGAGACAATGATTTGAAATAATCGTACACAATTTTTAATCCTTCTGCGCGTGTAACCTTAGGTTCCCACCCCAAAATCTCTTTGGCCTTTGTAATATCTGGCTGACGCTGAGTTGGATCATCCTTAGGCAAGGGTTCGTAGATTACTTTTTGATTGGTACCCGTAAGTTGGATAATTTCTTCGGCAAACTCACCAATGGTAGTTTCATGTGGGTTTCCAATATTCACCGGATCTGTATAATCACTCATTAGAAGCCTATAGATGCCCTCTACCTGATCATCTATATAACAGAAAGACCTTGTTTGCTTTCCGTCACCAAAGACCGTTAAATCTTCTCCTCGTAAAGCCTGACCCATGAATGCCGGCACAACCCTACCATCGTTGAGTCGCATTCTTGGTCCGTAGGTGTTAAAAATACGAACGATCCTTGTGTCCAAACCGTGAAAACGGTGGTATGCCATAGTAATGGATTCCATAAAGCGTTTTGCCTCATCATACACACCACGCGGGCCAACCGGACTTACATTCCCGTAATACTCTTCGTTTTGGGGATGTACCAAAGGGTCTCCATAAACTTCGGAGGTAGAGGCTACCAATATTCGTGCGTTCTTTTCTTTAGCAACTCCTAATAAATTGTGAGTACCCAAAGCACCCACTTTTAAAGTTTCAATAGGAATTTTTAAATAATCTATAGGGCTTGCAGGCGACGCAAAGTGCAAGATATAATCTAATTTCCCTGGAATATGGATAAATTTAGACACATCATGGTGTTGAAACTCAAAATTCTCTAAGGGAAAAAGGTGTTCTATATTTTTTAGGTCGCCCGTAATTAGGTTATCCATCGCAATGACATAAAATCCTTCTTTGATGAATCGATCGCACAAATGCGATCCTAAAAATCCCGCTGCGCCTGTTATGAGTACTTTTTTCATTATTTTATTTAGTATGCTTTTTCTTCACCAGAAACAGCGTTTAGTACGGTTTGTACAATTATTTTAAACTCCCCTAGAAAACAAAACAGTGGTAATCGTTTTAAAAATTATTTTCAAATCCAATGTTATAGATCTATTTTTAATATAATACATATCATATTCCAATTTTCTGATAGAATCTTCCAAGTTTTCACCATATTTATATTTTACTTGAGCCCAACCAGTTATTCCGGGTTTAATCAAATGCCTTACATTATAAAAAGGAACAATTTTATTAAGTTCCTTCACAAAAATCTTGCGTTCTGGTCTTGGCCCTATAAACTGCATATCACCTTTCATTACAGAAATAATTTGTGGTAATTCATCAATCCGAAACAATCTCAATATTTTTCCAAATGGTGTAATCCTTGCGTCATTTTTAACTGCCATTTTAGCCCCACTCTTTTCAGCATCAGTTATCATTGACCTATACTTATAAATATCAAATTCCTTCCCATATAAACCAACTCTTTTTTGCTTATAAAATAATGGCCCTTTATTAAAAAAAAAATTGAAAAAGTATACAAATGGAATAGTAAGGACAAAAAACAATCCAACAAAAAAAGCTAAAAGAGAATTAGTTATAAAACTAAAAATTCTCAACAGATATCTAATTTTAATATTTCTAAATTGCAAAATTTCATAAAAACTATCATTATGAGATTCAATGGGGAGGGCTTCGTAAGTATTTTCATAAAAAGAGGTATAAGAAATTACTTCTTTACCTTTAAGCATAGCTTTAATAATAACCTTTTCCAAATCTTTAGAAAAATTATTATAACTGTCTGTATTTATAATCCATGTATCAATCTTACCTGCTGCAGTTAGAATAGACTTCTTGTTAATTGCATCTTTTTTATCAACAGAAAGTGTTAATTTAACTTTATAGAAAGTTTCCAAGTCTTTTCCATTAACAATTGAAATTTCATCTTTTAAACTAGCTTCGTTTTTTTCTTCATAAACATACAATACATTTTTCGTTACGGGTAGAATATTAAAAATGTTACGGTAAAAAAAACGCCATAATCCAATTTCAATAGGCGTTAAAAAAAGAAAACAGAAAAGTGGAATTCTCCAAAAGCTGATATCAAAAAGTAACACTGTGATAACAAAAACTGAAACAACATATAACCCTGATATATAAAAAGACTGTGATAGCAAATATCTTTTTTTGGATACCTTCTCCAAATTATAAAAATCCAAAATATATGCTAATAATAGGTAAAAAACTAATCCCAAAATAAAAATAATTACTTCCGTTTTAAAAGAAACAATTTTATCATCGATGGCAAAGTTAATTAATACGTTTAAGGCTGCTAGGATTATAAGTATATCCCCAACAAGTAGAATAAATTTTCTTTCAATTGAATTTAATATTGCAGGTTTATTCATGTAAAACTTTTATAATTAGTAAAATTATATTTTAATTATCATTATTAATAAGCTTTTACTTGAACTACGGATATTATTTAACATTAGTAATCCCTTTAGCACAATTTTTATTGAACTCACTTCTTTCCTTATCAAAAAACCAACCCCACTTATTAAAATAATTAAATGCAGATTTTATATGATGTTTTAAAAGTTTATAGTTCCTGTAGGATCCTTTTTCAAAATAATGAAAAACAACCACTTTTGGATAAAAAATAGTCTTATATTTCAAATGGATTCTTCTACATAAATCAGTATCCTCTAGATACATAAAAAACCTATCATCAAACCCACCAATTTCACTTAAAACATCGGTTTTACAAAACATAAAACATCCGGATAGATACGGAATATTCTCAATGCTGTCATAATTGAAATCCCTTAACTCATATTTTTCAATCATCCTATTGAATATTTTAACTTTAGGAAAAAATCTTCTTGCAATTAAATCAATTGGACGTGGTAATAATTTACATAGAAATTGATTTTCACCATTAGGATATAATATTTTAGGCATAACTAAACCAACACTAGGATCTGTTTCCATATAACGAATAATCTCTTCATTAACTCCTATTGAGAAATATATATCTGGATTTAATATAATATGATATTTAGAGGAATATTCTTTTGCTTTTTCGATACCTAAATTATGGGCTGCACCAAAGCCAGGATTGGTAGGATTGTGTATGTATATAATATTATTTAAATCAATATCTACCAAGGTCTTTAAAGCATCAAACCTTGAGTTATCAACAATAAATAACTTTACCGAAATATTGGTATTCAAAAAACTACGAATCGCTTTTTTCAATTTTTCTATATCATTATTGTATGTAACAATACACGCTGTGAGTTTAATTTCCATTTATAAATCAAAATAAAGTTTAAATTTAATTCTAATATTATCTTTAATCATTCTTTCTTTTAAATCAATTATTTTAGATTCATTTCCGTAATTAATATTCCATCGATTTCTATCTATATCAAAATCTGATGCTGATAAGATTAATTTATCATTTTGAACGTCATAATTAATTGAAAAACCCTCAATTTCCTTTACAATACCTTTCACTTCAAGGGTTCCTTCTAAGATGTTTTTATTATAAATGTCAACATAATTATTTGTAATAATGAATTTAGCTTCTGGGTATTCTTCAGTACTAAAAAAAAGATTTGTTGCACCTAATACATTTCCCAACAAATAATTTTCAACATTTTCTTTATCTTTTCCTTTTAAACTAATTACAGTAAGTGATTTCATATCTAAAACAAACTCTCCTCCTAAAACTTTCAAAGAATCCGAAATGACTAAAAAACCTGATTTTACTTTTAATTTTCCCGAACAACTTGAACCTACAGAAAATCCTCTCCAACCTATGTATGATCGCCATGCTATTATATTAAAAGTGTCTTTAGTACTAATGTCAAATTTAGTTTGAATTTCCTTGTTTGTACTAGAAATCGATTTAACTTTAGGTACATCTATACATGATATAAAAGTGAAAATTATAACAATATAAATACATCTACTATTCATTTATAAACTTTAAAATGTTGTTATTTATTTTCTTCCTATTCGTTTCTATCAAAAGATTAGATTCTATTTCTTTATTCTTCAAACAATTTACATCTTCTAAATCAGATAAACCAAAATTTAAAACTTCCCCAAAATCGTACAAAATTGCACTTTTATTATTTTCAAAAAATTCATCAAAATCTCCTATTCCCCTATTCTGAATAAAAATTTTATTTTTTAATATATAATCTGATATTTTAATTGGCGAAGTTACAACAGTGGATCTTGTTGGCTTAACCACTGATATACAAATATGCATTTTATTTATTTCTTTCTCCAATAAATTATATGGAATAAAAGCAATTTTAATTTTATTTTCAGATAATTCCCTTGAAAATTTTTGGCTTACCAAATTATGGTTTCTTTTTTGAGTAAAGAAAAAAAAGGAAACTTGCTTCTTTTTTAATACTTTACTTAAATGCATAAACACTCTATGGATTTCAGTTAAATCATGCCATAAATTTACACTTCCACAATAACATATATTAATACTATCTACTTTAGAGATATTAATAGTACTTTTTGAAGACATAAAAGAGGAAGAGTTATAGCAAACCAGGTATTTTTCTTTATTACCATACAAATCAATTTTTTGTTTCTTTAGTTTAATAGACTCTACGATTGTGAAAATTGAATTTCTTATCAATTCCTTGTCTATATATCTTAAAGGTTTTTTAAACTTTTGTATTTTTCTACTTTTCTCTAGCATGCCATAAACCACGGCGCCTCTAGGATCATAAATATACTTTAGATTAGTGAATCCAATTTTGGGTATTAAAAAAAAAAGAATACCTGATATAAATCCGCGAATATGTATTATTACATTATTACTTCTATTTGAATAAAGAACTTTAATAAGGTTTATATAGAATATAAGATACCTAACTAAAATATTCCGACCATTACCATTATCCCTAATAATAGAATTTCTTAAAATTTTTAAATTTGTGTCTCCGCAAAAAATTATTTTTTCATTAAAAATTTCGTCATTTTCATATATGTCAAGTAATTGTGAGTATAAAAATGGGTCATTTACTGAGTTGTTGCTTAACATTATTAAGACTTTCTTTTCCATAAAACTATTTTTGTATATAGATATAAATTAATTTAACAAACATTAAACCATTTAGTACTATACTTGCCATAAGTACCTTAGTTGAAAGTTCAACATTATTCTTAACAACCAATTTATTAAATAAATATAGTATTGGAAATATTATGGGATAAAAAAAACGTCCTTGATCTAAAGTAGGTGCAAGTGTTAATATGCAAAACCACAAGATAAAATATATAATTACAAATCTAACCCAATAACCTATTTCATAATAACTATTATGCTCTTTGTTAAGGAAAAAACTTTTTATTATTACTAAAAATACTATAATAAAAAACAATCCATACTCTAAAAGAGTTGCCCTTATAGACATATTACCCAATAAACCATAGAAAGAAACTAATACTGTAAACAAAGATTTGATGGGTTCCAGTTCAAAATTAGGTACGGAGATAATATTTTTGCCAATATTGTATGTTAACCAGAAACAAGAACCCAGGAATATGCAAAATAAAAAAAAACTTAATTTCTTGATCTTCGGAAAAATATTATATAGTGAATAAATAAAGAATGTTGCGATTAACAAAATAATAGTTCTATCTAAAAAAAAGAAAGATAATAGCATAAAAACAAACACTTTAAAAAAATGTTTTTCTTTATTTGAAAAAAAAATAATACCCACTAATATATTTAAAACATCAGGATTTAAATTTGACATAAACCAAACAAAACCGGGCACACAAAGAGATAGACTAAAAAGAACTCTATTTTCTTTATGCTTTAAAAAAAGAAAAAAAAATGGAATTATAAAGAGTAAATTTAATAACCGGTGAAATACAATATTACTTGATGGGAAAATTGCATTATGCCCGTATCTATATTCATTTCCGAAATAAGAAAAATTGGAATTTTTTTTTAAATCAATATCAAATTCTTGATAATCCAATCCAATGATTTTTGCAAAATATAAATGAACATTATAATATGAACCTCCATCACCTGAAATGCTAAAGGCTGATGCCACGTTATAAGTATTTTTATAATGTGCTGTTTCATCAGGGTTTTCATAAGATGGAATAAGAAATACGTATATTAAATAGTAAATCGAAAATATACCAATCAGAAAAACTGAATTTTTATTAATTCTCATCCTTTAACAAAAAATATCCTAACATTGAAAAATAAATTACTCCTGTAATTGTCATGATCAAAATACACGACTCCCAAGAATAAGAATAAAAATAGGCTAACCCTATTGGCGAAATTATTGAAATCACATAAAAAATATTAAACTTCAGGTCTAATCCCAGCCTGCCTCGTGCAATGAATAGTGTGTTTTGACTAACTACAATTAACCGAGAAACGTAAAACAATACCATAACTTTTGCTATATATGCGCTTATGATATACTCTTCACCAAATAAATTCGTGTAAAAATAATCTGAAAAAATTATCGTTCCACAAAATAATATAATTCCAAGTATAATAAAGAACTTTAATGATTTTTTAATTAATTTTTTGGTACTATGTTGTTCATTATCTAATGAAATTCGTTTGTAATATACTTGAGAAAAAGCCATTCCTATTAAGCTTGTCGGAG
Organism: Cellulophaga sp. F20128; assembly: GCF_023015805.1. Lineage (GTDB taxonomy): Bacteria > Bacteroidota > Bacteroidia > Flavobacteriales > Flavobacteriaceae > Cellulophaga. The sequence continues at coordinate 85,271 of NZ_JALKBA010000014.1, read as the reverse complement.
CATTTAATGTCTTTTGAACTATCGCATAAAATCCAGAAATACTACTACCATAAACCATTTCTATTAAAATTACAGGGCCTTGATTTGCAATCATATTAAAAAATGAGCTCGTATTATTAATTAAAGGAAACCTTTTATACTTCATTAAGTTCTTCATAAACAATTTTCTTGAATAATTATTTATAGATATTGAATGTTTTAAATGATAGGAATAATAAATAGTAGTAGCTAAAAACCCCACAGTGTAAGACGCTAGTAATGATTCAATTCCAAATGAAAATAAAATACATAAACATTGAAGAATGAGGGTAACTACTGATGTAATAATTTTACCATTACCCGTCTTAGCAAAAAGTTCTACTCGATTTAAAATTTGTGACTGAGCTAAATTAATTGAAGAAAAAAAGACACTAAATGGTAGTAAATAAAAATAATAAATTCCTTCAAAAATTAAGTTTTGGGCATATAAAATAAAATAAAAAACAAATAATATAAAAACTACAATTGTTATGAATATAATTGATGTTAAAAATATATCTACTGCTTCTTCCTTTTTTTGAGGTATCATTATTGCCATATCAAACCTTCCAGTAGCATAGGTCGAAAAAATACTGCTAAAGCTAATAAACACGCTGTATTTACCTATTACTGAAGGAGAATAATATTGGGATAGAAGAATTAGAGTTAAAATAGTAATAATTTGAAAGAAAATATTCCCCTTCAAAAGTACCAATACATTTTTTATAAAATTTGATTTAATTAACCGCATTATTCTCTTCTTGAATTAATAATTTATATATGAAAAGGGAATTAAATAATGAAAAGAATAAATTTCCGTGCACACGATTTAACAAATTCTCGGTTAAACAACAAAAGATTATTAGTATAAGGAAAGAAAGAAAAAATAGATCTTTCTCGCTATATGCTTTTTTAAAATTAGAAAAAATCATAAATAGAAAAGTAAAGAGAGAAATTAGACCTCCACCAATAAGTAGAAAGAAAAAATAGTTATGCGAATCCATCTTTTTCCATTTAAAAACACTTGTTCTATAAATTTTATAGCAATTATTTAAACTTTCTTGAACATCTCCAATTCCATACCCAAATATTGGTTCTTCACAAAATAATTTTATATTACATTTATAAATTCCATATCTAATATCCAATGATGTTGGGTTTCTGCCCATAGGGTTATTAAACTGAAAACTTGCTATTTCCGTATAAAATCTATGATGAATATTTTTAAAATCTTTGATAAAAATTATGAAAGAAAGAAAGCTTAGAAAAAAAAGAATTTGCGTTCTAGTTATCCTATAAGTTTTAAATTTTATAATAATATTTAATATAAGTATAATATTTATAGCTAAAAACACAGTTCTAGATGCCAATAAAATAATTGTAAAATAGAAAAGTACACTAATTAATAATATCACAAATTTATGTAGTCTGCTTGTTAAAGTAAAAAAATTTAAAATTAGATATTGAATACTAAACGCAAACCACAAACTGACATAAGTTGGGTGAAGATCTAAATAAGTTCCGCCAATTAATAAGTCTCTAAATAAAAAGTTAGAAAATGTGAGATTACCCCCTTGAAATATTATTTTATTAGCAAAGGCAATTAAAAGAATTAGTAATAAAGTTAAATTAGATAATACAAAAGATTTAAATACCTTATCAATTTTATCTTTTGATAATTTTGGAAAGAATAGAATTAATAATGTAGGGAAAATTAAAAAATTTAAATTTTTTATGATTTCTTTATATGCTAATTCCTTGTTTTCTGAATAAATAAATGTAAAAGCGAATAAAACAAAAAACAGTGTATTAGTTATTAATAATAACACTCTTTTTTTTTGGAAATTTTCGAATAAATTTCTTCTAAAAATCAGTAAGGTAGCAATAACATAAATTATGGTAATAGCAGAGATAACACCATAAGGCAAAATTGGAAAAAAAGCTAAAGCTATTAATAGGAAATATGGAACTTTCTCATATTTTATGATTATTTGCATAAAACAGTTACTTATATGTTTAAATTGCTAATTATTTTGGATAATGTAAGTTCCTCCAATTTAAATCTTTCTTTAATTTTAGAATTATCTAACACGCTATAAAGAGGTCTTCTAGCGGGTGTTGGATATTCTTCTGTTGCAATAGGATTGACTTTAGTTTTTAACCCCTTTTGTTTAAAAATTTCAGTTGCGAATTCATACCAACTTATTTTCCCTTCATTACTATAATGATATAATCCATATTTATTGGAATTAACTTCAATAATTCCTAAAACTAACTTGGCTAAATCTCCAGCATAGGTAGGAGACCCAATTTGATCATTTACAACACTTAATACTTCTCTTTCTTTTCCAAGATGCAGCATTGTCTTAACAAAATTGTTTCCATATTCAGAATACACCCAAGAGGTTCTAAAAATAAAATACTTTTCTAAAATTTCGTGAATATATTGCTCTCCTTTTAATTTAGACGCGCCGTAAACGTTTATCGGATTTGGAATATCTTCTTCCGTATATGGTGTTGTTTTATTGCCATCAAAAACAAAATCAGTAGAAATATGTATTAAAACACAATTTTGTTCTTTACAAACCTCCGCTAAATATCTTACAGCTTCAGCATTTACCAAATAAGCCTTATCCTTTTCTGTCTCGGCTTTATCGACTGCGGTATAGGCAGCACAATTTACACAAAAATCATATTTTTCTTGGTCAAATAAAGCGCCTAATTGTTCCTTTTCAGATATATTTAAGTCTTTAGACGTTTTGAAATGAAAATTGAACTGCGGATAACTTTTAGCTACATCTTGGATGCATTTTCCCAACTGCCCATTAGCCCCTGTAACTAATATTTTTAAAATTTTATTAGACATTTAAAGTTTTGCATTTTTTAATATTGGTAATTCTAAATCTTTTTCTGAAACTTTAATTTCTTTTTTAGAAAGTTTCCAATCAATATTCAAGGTTTCATCATTATAGATGATACCCCCTTCTGCTTGCTTGTTATAATAATTATCGCACTTATAAAAAAATTCTGCGGTATCACTTAAGACGGCAAATCCATGTGCAAAACCTCTAGGTATAAACAATTGTTTTTTGTTTTCTACTGACAACTCTATTGAGAAATGTTCGCCAAAAGTTTTAGAATCTTGTCTTAAATCAACCGCTACATCCAAGACTACCCCACTCAACACGCGAACAAGTTTTGCTTGTGCATTATCACCTAATTGATAGTGTAGCGCCCTTACAACGCCTCTATATGAAAACGACTGATTGTCTTGTACAAAGTTTATATTTTGACCTATTGCTTTGTTAAACCGATCAGCATTAAAGCTTTCAAAAAAATAGCCGCGGTCATCATTAAATAGTGTTGGCTCTAAAACAACACAACCTTCTAGGTTTGTTTTGGTAATTTTCATTGATTTCTATTCAGTATTCCTAAAAGATTTTTTCCGTACCCGCTTTTTAACAAGGGTTCCGCTAAGGCAATAAATTGACTCCTATTAATATATCCCATTTCGTAAGCTGCACCTTCAATTGCCCCAATTTTTAACCCTTGTCGCTCTTCTATGACCTCTACGAATTGAGAGGCTTGCATTAAAGAAGCAAAGGTGCCTGTATCCAACCAAGCCGTACCTCTATCTAAAATACTCACACTCAACTTATTTCGTTCTAAATACACTCTGTTGACATCTGTAATTTCTAGCTCCCCTCTATGACTAGGTGGAATGCTTTTCGCAATTTCAACAACATCGTTATCGTAAAAATAAATGCCCGGCACCGCATAATTGGATTTTGGTTCCAATGGCTTTTCTTCAATGCTTATGGCTTTCCCTTCTTCATTAAATTCCACCACCCCATAGCGCTCTGGATCATGCACTCTATAGGCATAAATAATTCCGCCATCTGGGTCGTTGTTGGACTGTAGTAATTTTGCCAAACCAGAACCATAAAAAATATTATCACCAAGAATTAAGGCCACTTTATCGTTACCTATAAACTCTTCTCCAATAATAAAAGCTTCTGCCAAACCATTAGGCGCTTCTTGAACCGCATATTGGAAGTTGCATCCATATTTGGTGCCATCTCCTAATAAGTCCTTAAATAAAGGTAAGTCTTTTGGGGTCGAAATGATTAAAATTTCTTGAATTCCTGCATACATTAATGTAGACAAGGGATAATAAATCATTGGTTTATCATAAATAGGCATTAATTGCTTACTTACACTTAAGGTAAGTGGATGTAAACGTGTGCCTGAACCTCCTGCTAGAATTATACCTTTCATTATTTTCTGTTATGGTGTTAAAAATATACGGTTACGTTGTTATCTAATTAATCGCTATGCTTTTTATTAGCTTTGATAGCATCCTCCTAATATAAATCATCTTTTCAAATATATTGTTTACTTCACTAACATATTCTAATCGTTCAGCAAGCTCCAATTGCGTCTCTAATTCTGCCAATGAGCCCAATGCTATATACAAAAATCGGGTAAATTCCTTTTCTCCTTTTCTCCCTGCGCCTTCTGCGATGTTTTAAGGGATAGAAATACTTGCTCTTCTCATTTGACTTGTTAATCCAAATCGTTCTTCTATTGGGAAGTCCTTGGTCAACTTATAAACTACAATCACCAAACTCATTGCTTCCTTCCAAGCATTTAAGTCTTTATGTGATTTTATTTCTGGCATAGTTGTTTATGTTATATCCTATAACCTCAATATTATTTCAAAACTATCTTTTAAACTGTTGATATGATTATCTCCTCATAACAACATCACAGCCTAACAGCATAACTACCATATGTTACATTTTACATCATAGAATTTTTTCTATAAGACCCTGAAGCAATGTTTGCTAACCATTCTTCATTTTTTAAATACCAATCTATTGTTTTTTCCAAACCTTCTTCAAAGGTTACTGAAGGCTCCCAACCCAAATCCTTCTTAATTTTTGATGCATCGATAGCATAGCGTAAATCATGTCCTGGGCGATCTTTCACATAGGTAATTAATTGTTCTGAAGTACCTTTTTCCCTTCCTAATGCAACATCCATTTGTTGGCATAACAACCTGACTAAGGCAATATTTTTCCATTCGTTAAAGCCTCCAATATTGTAGGTTTCTGCATTTTCCCCTTTATGAAAAACTAAATCTATTGCTACGGCATGATCTTTTACATACAACCAATCTCTCGTATAATTCCCATCGCCATAAACGGGTAGTGGCTTGTTATGTAGAATATTATTTATAAATAGGGGAATTAACTTCTCTGGAAATTGATTTTGCCCATAATTATTAGAACAATTGGTAATTACATAAGGCATATTATAGGTTTCTCCATACGCCCTTACAAAGTGATCTGAACTTGCCTTAGAGGCGGAATAAGGAGAATTAGGATCATAAGACGTAGTTTCGGTAAACAAACCCGTTTGCCCTAAGGAACCATACACTTCGTCTGTGCTAACATGATAAAAGCGTTTGTGTTCAAAGTCATCCTTCCAACACTTTTTAAAAGCATTTAAAAGATTCACAGTGCCAATAACATTTGTTTTAACAAATGCCAGTGGATCTTCAATAGATCTATCCACATGAGATTCAGCGGCTAAATGAATAACTCCTTCAAACTTATGTTTATCAAAAAGCGAGTCTAAAACGTTTTCGTCTGTTATATCTGCTTTAATAAAAGAATAATTGGGTTTATTTTCAATATCCTTTAAATTCTCAAGGTTTCCCGCATAGGTCAATGCATCTAAATTATAGATATGATAATTCGGGTATTTTTCTACAAAGAGTCTTACTAAATGCGACCCAATAAAACCTGCTCCTCCAGTTATTAAAATTTTCATAATTATTTATTATAATTTTTCAACACTTTGTTAAGCTCCAATAATAATAATAATGATAGCAATAACGCTAGTAAAAGTATAGGTAGTAAAAATTTGTACTGATTTACAATACCACCCAATTCCACGCCTCTTGATGGAAAATCAGAAATCACATTCAATATGGTTGATTTATTTGCCTTTTCTTCATTCAAGGTCACTATTTTATCCTTTAATAAATCCCGTTCTTTTAATAAATCTAATTCTTTGTGTTGTCCCCCACCATTATCGGCAAGGTTAATATTGGTGCCTTGCATCTCTTTGGCAGCCTCTTTAGTCATTACATCCTTATATAGTGCCTGTAAGGATACTATTTCTTCCAGTTGTTGGGTATAAATCTCTTCTTGTAACTTGATGTTGGTATCGTTGGTTGCCTTTTGCCCCTTAAAATAGTCATTACTTGCTATAGATTTAACTATCGCTGGTTGTGCCTTTTTAGCCACAGTACTGTTGGTACTTATTAAATTAATTTTGTGAAAACGGGCATCAAACGTATTGAAATTTTTTAAATAGGCTTCAAAATCGAGATTTTTAATGGTAGTACTATCCAATTCTCGAACAAACTGATCGAATAATTTTATTTTCTGGTTTTCATCAGAATAGGACTCAATTTCAAACTTTTTAATACTTGCCGCTTCCTTTGATGTTATTTTTAACGCACTTGCCAATGCAGTGGAATCTTGAGCTTTGGCCAATTCATTGTAAAAATCAATATTGTTGTACAATTGCTGCACACTATTAAAGTTGGGTTCTACCACCATACTCGAAACATACTTTTGGTCATTGTGCATATCCAAATAAACCCCCAGCCCTATACCTACAACGCCGGCAATAACAAACTTGATAAAATGCTTCTGAATAAAAAGCAAAAACAACATTATTGTATGAAAGATTCCTTTAAAAATGCTTCCAATAAAGTTAAAAAACTTTTTAAAAGCATTGCCGATTAGCTGAAATAACTGTCCTAAGTCTATTTCCTCAGAAGGCTGTTGTGGTTGTTTCTCACTCATTATTACGAATTAAATATTTGTGTTACTATTTTATTAGTGATCAAATAGGTTGGTTTTACCCCTGTTGTTCCTAAACCTCCCGATGCCAGCGTACTTCCTGTTTCCAAGGGGTTATCAGAGGCATAGTAGGCATACCTAACTTTTACATCTTTCTTTATGCTTTTCCGAATCTTAGCCGCTGCTTGTATTGCTTTTTGATAATGCACGCCTTCCATTTCCAATCCAATAACGCTCCAGGTAGAATCTTTAAAAAATTGCAAAATATCTTTGTTTTGTAAGGAGGTCCCTAAAACCGTAACCATTGTTCCTTCTAAAACTCGTAAGCCATTCCCTTCATAATCTTTGGCAGAAAATTCATTCTCAAATGGATAATTGTCTGCGGTCCCTTCAAAAATATGGGCTGTAGGAATCATTATATCTCCCTTACCACCATCTAAAATACCAGCCTTCCCCATGATGGAAACCGACTCCACATTTAAAAATTCCTTGGTTGCACCTTTCTCATAGGGCTTTAAAAGCTCGTCTATAGTTTCATAGGCCTGCTCCCCAAAAGCGTAATCCATTACAAAGATAATAGGTTTTTTCTCATTTTGTATGCCTTCTGGCAAATCATAACAGCAGGCATTGCTGCCCAGCTTAGCCGTATCAAATATTTGAACATCGATGTTTGTACCTGAGGTATCTTTTATGGAAAGCATACCATTCTTTTTTGCATAGGCAATAACCTTTTCTCTTAACTTGCCATTTCCCTCCTTACTTAAGTCTTCGTAAACAGCCAAATCAGTATCGTGTTCAGGGTATTCCTTTTGCAATGCTTTCCTGGCAAACAAAGAATTCATAACGCTATGCATATTGGCACTAATGATATGTAGCGGCCTATGCAAGATGCCGTGCGATTCCAAGGTTTCCTTTATGGTTAAAGCCCAGCGGTCTCCATGAATGTGATGCCCCAAGCGTTCTCTTAAAACCGGACTAAATGTGATGGTTCTTTTCTCACCTGTGGTTTCTTCCTCAATGGCAAGTTTACCCATCCAATAAATAGTACGTAAAAACCGTTCTGGATTGTCTACCGTAGAAAAATTATGATGCATTTGCTTTACCTCAACAAAAGACCGTCCTAAAATATTGGCAGTATAGGTTAATGCAATCTCTAATTCAGATTGCGTAAGATCTTTTTTATCCAAAGCAGTTTCCAGCTTACTCCAATCTCTTATCGTTCGCTTAGTGTCTTCAATTAACACCCTTTTACTGATTTTTTCAGATTCAATAAAAAGAAAGGTAAGGTGTGTTAAAATATCATAGATATCAGATCTGCCCCTGGTAATTACAATATTCATTTGATCTACATCTATCCGATAACAATCACGCCGCCTTTTGGCAGGAACTATTGCTTTAAAATGGGATTCTTTATACCCTTCATCGGAAGTTAAATTGATATATCTACACTGTTCTATACCTTCGGGTAAACGCTCCAAAACATAAGTTAGACCGTTTAATTCTGATTTTTCTTCTGCTACGGACCCGTATATTTCTGGCCGTAGTTGCAATAAGGCATTGCGCAAAGTTTCTCCTGAAACCCCCATAGGTTTATAAAAACCACGGTTAAATAAATGACGCATTGTTATATACAAACGCTCTATGGCATTAGTTGACTCTTGAGCCCTTGTTGTATTTGTTGTTTCATTCATAATTGATCTACAAAGCTACGTAAATTTAACACTTTACTACTTAGGGTAGGTAATGTATTAGTTTATCTTAAAATCTTGCAATCCGTCCGCCAGTTTACGATCGTTAGAAAGGCGCTGTACCTTATTCTGACCCCCAAACTTGCCAATACTAATCATATAATCTTTAAAACCATTCTTTTGAATTCTTGTAATTCTTAAGGTTTGAAGAATTTTCCCATCAATTAAATCCAAATAATAACTGTTTTGCTTTTGTAGGCTTTGATCCAATTCTGCAATAAATTTTTCCATACTATTCGGCTCCTTTTCAAATTCAACAAACCACTCATGATAGGGCAATTCGTTTCCTTCAGGTGCCGTTTGTGGTGCTACGGTAAACTCATTTATTCGAGCATCCGTTGCCGTCATGGCAGTTTGCATGGCCTCTTCTACCTCTTTGGCAATAACGTGTTCCCCAAAAGCAGAAATAAAATGTTTAATTCTACCTGAAACTATTATTTTAAAGGGGTTTAAAGAAATAAACTGAATGGTATCTCCAAGATTGTATCCCCACAATCCTGCATTTGTAGAAATAATCATCACATAATTTACACGGAGTTCCACATCCTTTATAGTGATGCGATCTGCATTGGTTTCATAGAAATCATCCGCCTTTATAAATTCATAAAAAATACCTGAATTTAACAACAACAACATTCCTTTATCCTGTTGCGAATTCTGATAGGCAAAAAACCCTTCACTCGCCGGAAAAAGTTCAATACTGTCTACCTTACGACCTATTAAATTTTCAAATTTGGCTCTATATGGCTCATAATTAACACCCCCATATATAAACAGTTGAAAATTTTGAAACAAATCACCCACCTTTTTACCGCTAACCGATTGTAACTTTTCAAAATACATTTGTACCCAAGAAGGTATGCCCGCAATAACGCTCATATTTTTATTCTTGGTCTCTTCAACAATGGCGTTTACTTTGGTTTCCCAATCCTCAATACAGTTGGTTTCCCAGCTAGGCAGCCTGTTTTTTTGCAAGTATTTAGGAACGTAATGCGCCGATATACCGGACAGTCTGCCCAGTTTTATTCCGTTTTTTTCTTCTAAGATTGGACTGCCTTGTAAAAAAATCATTTTTCCATCTACAAAACTAGTCTCTCCCGTCTCATGGATATAATTTAAAATGGCATCTCTAGAGGCTTCTATTTGGTATTTAATAGATTCTTTGGTTATGGGAATATATTTAGCCCCAGAAGTAGTACCCGATGTTTTAGCAAAATAGATGGGCTTTCCAGGCCATAATATGTTTTTCTCTCCTTGTACCACCCGTTCTACATAGGTTTTTAAAGCCTCATAGTCTCGTACCGGAATATTTTTTGTGAAATCTGAATGCGTTTTTATGGCACTAAAATTATGATCTTTCCCAAATTGAGTGGAACGCCCCTTGGCTATTAATTCGGAAAAAACACGCTCTTGCGTCTCAATGGGGTTTAAAATCCATTTGTTATTCTTTCTAACAATGTTTCTTGCGAATATTTTGGCGGCAACTGATTTTAAAGACATATGTTTTATTTAAAATCTATATAATCTGTTGGATTCACAGAACCTCCATTACTCCAAAGTTCAAAATGAAGATGTGGGCCAGTAGTTAGCTCCCCGGTATTGCCTATAGTTGCAATTACCTCTCCAGCTTTTACAATATCACCTTGTGCTTTGTGTAGTGCACTATTGTGCTTGTATACGGACAATAAATTGTCTTTGTGCTCTATTATGATGACATAACCCGTTTCGGTTGTCCATTCTGCAAATATTACTGTTCCTATGGCTACCGCCTTTATTGGGCTGTCTTTGGGAGCCACTACATCTACGGCAAAATGTCTGTTTTCTTTATCATACTCTTGAGAAATTGTACCACTTACGGGAGAAAACAAAACCAAGGCCGATTCAGAACTCACCTTACCAAACAAATTGTATTTATCCTCCAAGGCAACTTGTGCTCGTAGGTTTAAATCTTCTTTTATAGGGCTCAGATCTACAGTAGATGGGTCTATTTTAACTTGTTCAAATAAGGAATCCCTATTCATCTCATTGTTGGCAATATCTCCACTTAAAACCATCCGAATATTTTCTAAATACCTATTGGTATAATTTAATACATTCACCAAAGAGTCTGTTTTATAGGTTAGGTCGGTTGCCTGTTTTTTAAGTTTTGTAGAGGAATAGCCGGGAATGTATTCTCGAATGGGTGTAAATGCAATTAGTATAATAGTTAAGGTAATCAGCACAAAGGTTAGTAACCAGCCTGTGACAAAAACATTCAACCGACTGAGTTTAAAGGAAATTTTTTCTTCAAAAGTATCTTCGTTTAAGATAACTAAGCGATACTTATTTAAAAGTTTACGTTTAATTTCTTTCCTTTTTTTCCCTTCTTTAGCCATAGCTAACAAATATAAACTTTAGATTTATAATACACTAAACTATTACAGATAACAAGACTTCAAAAATAAGGTAAAATACACAAAATAATTGCTCTTTGTCTAAAATCTAATTCTATTGTCATTATTAACACAGTTCTATCAAGTTTTTATTATATTTGTTCTATTAAATTAATTATTATGATTTTATCAAATATTATACTAGCTATTCCAGGAGGTGCATCTATCGCATTAATAGTAGTTGCTGTTTTATTACTTTTTGGAGGTAAAAAAATTCCGGAATTGATGCGCGGTTTAGGCAGCGGCATCAAAGAATTTAAGGATGCATCTAAAGAAGATGATTCTAATGAGAAATTAGAAGAGAAAAAATAAGTTACTTTATAGTTTCAATTTAAAAAAACCTGCTTCTTTAGCAGGTTTTTTTATGCCATTTATTTTGTGTGGTTTATCGATTAGCCCCTACTATTAGGCTTTAAAATGGATTTTATTTTGTGAGAAACAACAACAAATCCCTAAGTTCACTACATATATGCTATGGTTTACAACAAATAATAATTTAGGCTATGGGTTACGGTTATATTTGCCGTACGTAAAATTCCCTAGCTACTTTTGATAGTTATAAATTGGAATTCTATTCTAAATTCAAGGGGTTTATGATGCTTCAGCTATGAAAAAAATATTACTTACATCCTTATTCTTATTCTCTTTGGGCCTTTATGCCCAAGATTTGCATAGGGGTAAGGACCAAAAAGCTGAAAAAAACATTGATGCCAATGACTCTTTATCAAAAACGAATTTAAGTTCTACTGAACGCGATTTTAACTATACTACAGATACTCAAAATAAGAAAAACAATGCTGCCGAAAGTAAATTTGTTAAAAGAGCTCGAGAGTATTTTGATAAACTTTGGTACGCTGAGGCTGCAGAACTATACGAACAAGCCTTAAGTGATGATAAAAACAACTATACCCTAGAAATTTTAGAAAAAGCAGGCGATTCGCACTACTACAATACCAATATGGAAAGAGCCCATCATTGGTATACCATTTTATATGATACTTTTGGAGAGGAAATGTCTCCCGACTATTTGTTTAAATATGCCCACTCCTTAAAAGGAACAGGTAAGTATGGTAGAGCTAAACGATTAATGCGTATCTACAACCGAAAGAAAAAGAATGAAAACGCAACGATTCCTATTGCCAATGATATTGAGGATCAAAAAGAAATACTTTTAGATGATATTCTTAAAACAAAACATAGTTTTGAGTTAAAAAACGTGTCCATAAACTCTGAGTACTCAGATTTTTCGCCCATGTATTATAACGAAAATGAAATTGTTTTTTCATCGGCACGAGATTCCTCTTTCTTTAGTACGCGAAAATACAAATGGAACAATCAGCCATTCCTAGATCTCTATAGCGCACAATTAAATAATGATTCTAATGATTTAAAGGATCCCATTAAATTTTCAAAAAAAGTAAATACAAAATATCACGAAGCTTCTGTTGCTTTTTCTCCTGACAATAAAACCATGTACTTTACCAGAAACAATTTTGGTAAAAAGCTAAAGAGGGATAAAAATGGCATCAACCATTTAAAACTCTACATGTCACAAAAAATTGATGATGAGTGGACTGAAGCCGTAGAATTACCATTTAACAGTGATAGTTATTCTACTGGTCATCCTGCATTAAGTCCCGATGGCAAACAATTATACTTTGTTTCAGATATGCCCGGAAGTATGGGTGAAACAGACATTTTTGTTGTAGACATTTTGGAAGACGGACTATTTTCGGCGCCTAAAAATTTAGGTCCAGAAGTAAATACAGAACAGAAAGAAATGTTCCCTTTTATTACCGAGAAAAAATTGTATTTCTCCTCTACAGGCCGTGTTGGCTTGGGGGGATTAGATGTTTTTGAAGCTGTCTATGACGAAACAGGCTTTAAAGATGCCACAAACTTAGGACTTCCTATAAATAGCAATAAAGACGACTTCTCCTTTATCGTAAATGAAGAGACACAAAAAGGTTTTTTAGCCTCAAACAGAGCTAATGGTAAAGGTGATGATGATATTTATTCCTTTAAAAACTTAATGCTAGAAGAAGTTAATGAAAATGCAATCTCAGGAGTCATCACAGAATTAGTAACTGGCACTTTTATACCTAAGGCTTTAGTAACCTTATTGGATGAAAACAATATTAAACTAAAAGAGGTGTTGACAGAGGAGGATGGGAGTTTTATTTTTGAAAATTTAGATGAAAACAAAAAATACACCATAAAAACCACCAAGGAAGATTTTTTTGCAAAGGACATTAGTACAACAACCTTGGAAAATAAATTGGTGAGCGTTGATGTTACTATGCGAAAACTCAAGGAATTAATCGTTGTAGAAAATGGCGTAAAAAGGCTTAAAACAGAAATGATTTACTTCAATTTTGACAAATCAACCATACGCGCCGATGCAGCAGAAGAACTGGATAAACTGGTCGCTACTATGAACGAATACCCTAGCATAAAAATTAAAATTGAATCTCATACAGACGTTAGAGGGAATAACGCCTATAACAAGTATTTATCTGATAAGAGAGCAAAATCTACAAGAGATTATATCATTTCTAGAGGAATAGATGCCAATAGAATAGTAAGTGCTATAGGATATGGTGAAGAGCGATTAATAAACAAATGTGCACAAGGAGTCTCCTGTAGTAGGGCACAACACCAGTTAAATAGACGCTCAGAATTTATTATTGTAGAAGAATAATTGGTTATTCTAGCATTTCTCCGCATACTTTAAACTAGATCATACTCTGTTTTAGGAATTTCTACTTCTAAAACACACCAAAACCCCTGCTTTTAATCCAAGAAATAAGTAGTTGATAGAAGCTTTTGTTTGAGCTGTTTATAGAACCCTGATAAACTGCGCTTTAACTAGTATTTTTGCTTTATACCGTACAGATATGCGAACTTTGCATCATCGATAACATAAATGAACGCGTATGAAAGGAATTTTACTTTGTAAAGAAATCTATTTAAATGGATTTAAGAATTTAGGCCATTTTATTATTAAAAACTATCTCAAGATTTTTTCTTGGTTTTGTTTTTCTTTAATAGCACTTGGAGCCTATGCATTAATATATAGACTCCTAACTGGGTATGCTTTTGTTTAAGAAAGTTTACACCAGAAAATAAACCCTTGTACCAGCTACAAGATTAAAAAAAAAGACCTCAATGAGGTCTTTTTTTTTTTTCGATGTCTAAGTTGTCGGTGTTCCTATTGTTCCACTTTCGGAATAAATTTTAGTGTTTTTATAATCGCTTCCAATTCAAACATAAAGTCCCTTTTTATCGCGGCAGGGGCAAAAGTAAATCCTTCAATTACCAGCTTCCGCTTGTTCTCCTTATCATTGATGATATAAGAAACATAGGGTCCTGCCATAGCGTAATTGTGTATTTCCCATCGACCTCTAACCTCAGCCGCTTTTTTACCACCTATCTCCGTTGGAAAAACATAAGGTGCAAATGCTTTTTCAGTAACCATATAGGTGCCTTCATTAGGCCCGGGAACATATATTTTAGCAATGGAATCTCTTTTTCTCACTATATCACTTACAAAAGTGCTATCGTTATCAAATGCGTCCTCGGGTAAGGTATACACCATTAGGTTCATAGTTCCTTTTTTAATGTCTCGATCTAACCACACAAAATTAGGTTCTCTTTTTCCTACTTTATAAACAGAAGGTATATTCATCGTAATACCAAACTCTTCCCTTAGGTCTGTTTCATCGTTTAAAGAGCGTAGAAAGTTGTTTTGTGTTACTTTCATATCTGTCTCCTTAAAGGTAGAGATAATGTGTTCTGCCCTAGTAGCAATTGTTTCTACAAGTGCATCCTCTGTTGCTCCAATGATAATGGCTACCTTTTGCGGGCGTGCATACAAATCCGTTTTTATATAGGCTAAATCTGTTGTGTCTTTTTGTTGCACAAATAATACAGATCTTGTCTTTCTAATTTGTCCCGTAAACACATCATCAGGCATATGGCGCAATGAAAGTCTTGGTTCGCTCCAAGCAATCCCTAAAACAGAAGCCGCAAAAAGCTCTCTTACCTTATCGCCTACCTTGCCCTCCCATAAACTATTACTCATTACTACGGTAAGTGAATTTACTTGACCAATAGATGCTGGTGTAAAATTAGCCTTATTGCTTTCTTTACAAGAAGACACTAGTATAAGCGTCGCAAAAATTAAGATGGAGAGCTTTTTCATTTGTTTTATTTTGGAAGATTAGTGACTAAATTTTTTGAGAAGAACAATCACACAACATAATTTTTGTTCCCAATTTTAAATTCCTACCACTAATACCGTTCCAATCTTTTAAATTTTGAACAGATATTCCTGTATATTTTTGAGAAATGGTCCAAAGAGAGTCTCCTTCTGACACAATATGTGTTTTAACACCAGGAGGAATAGGCTTTGGCGTAGACTTCTCTTGTACCGATGCAATGGCATTAGAATTTCTAGAAAAAATAGTTAATCGCTGACCTATTTTCAAATTATTACTTCTCAATCCATTCCAGCGTTTAATTTCACTTACTCTTACTCCAAATTTTTCTGCTAATTTTCCAAGAAAATCTCCGCTTCTTACCGTGTACCTTGTTTGGTTTTCTGAACTGACAACCTTTGGCAAAGGCTGTTCCATTTTACTCAGTTCTTCCTTCACAAGCGCATAAATACTTTCTTCGTTTGTTACAAATTTACCCATTGCTGATTTTGGCAAGCGTAAAGAATGGACTCTTCCTTCAACAAACGGAATCATATTTAGTTTATACGAGGGGTTTAAAACTATCAATTCCTCTACACTAACCTCGGTAAATTTAGATATTTGATCAAAAGTTAATAAACTCTTAATATGAACGGTGTCTGTTTCAAAATAAGGACGTTCCACAATATCGCCTTGTAAATCATGCTCTTTGGCGTATTCAAAAATATACATCGTTGCTATAAAAGCTGGTAAATAACCTGCCGTTTCCCGTGGCAAATAACTTCTAATATTCCAATAGTTTGTATGGCCACCCGAGCGTCTAATGGCTTTATTAACATTTCCTGGACCCGAATTGTAGGCAGCCAATGCCAAATCCCAATCGTTATAAATAGAGTACAAACGCGTTAAATATTCGCAAGCAGCTTTCGTAGATTTAATAGGATCACTACGGTCATCTACATAACTGGTAACTTCTAAATTTTGCTCTTTCCCGGTACCATACATAAATTGCCACAATCCCGTAGCGCCAACTCTAGATTTAGCTCTGGGATTTAGTGCAGATTCCACAATGGCCAAATACTTCATTTCTAAAGGCATATTGTGGTTGTCTAATTCCTGTTCAAACATGGGAAAGTAAAACTGACTTAAGGTCAACATGCGCTGCATTAATCCTCTATTTCGGGATAAATACGATTTTATGACACTTTCTAAGGATGGATTATATTCTATATTAAAGGGTGTTTTCTCATTTAAACGTTGCAGCCTAGCCTTTAAGGTATCGGTAGGTAGGTCGATTAAACTAACCGGTATTTTTTCAATATTTGAGGCTGATACCTCACGGTAAATGGTGTCAAAAAGGGAAGCGCTGTCATAGATTTCTTTTAACCATAAACTATCATACTTTGCCGCATGTTTATGATCAGACAACCGGTATTTAATTTTTGAAGAGTCATCTACAAAAATAGAAGTAATAGGTTTTACCTTTATAGGTATATCCCGTAGCACTATTTTTACAGAATCTAAAAATGTGCTAGTCGTTGTGGTGCTAGTTGTTATTTCTTGTTGTGAAATACTATCCCTCTTTTGCGCATAACTAATTGTTACAGATACGAGTAACAGACCTATACATATATTCTTCATTGTAGACTTCTTTAGATTGGTTTTGGCTTGGTACTGTGTAAAATCGCATTTTTTTGTCTAAAAATAAAATTTTTTAGCACATATTAAAGGAATCAAAAACCGTACCCTTCTCCATTTACTCCATAATAGCTGCAATTCCGGGTAAAGTTTTGCCTTCTAAACTTTCCAACATAGCGCCACCACCGGTAGAAACGTAACTCACTTTATCTTCAAATCCGAACTGTTTTACGGCAGCTACAGAGTCTCCGCCTCCAACTAATGAAAATGCTCCATTTTTTGTAGCTTCCGCTATATAATTTCCAACAGCAATAGTTCCTTTTGCAAAACTTTCCATTTCAAAAACGCCTATTGGTCCATTCCATAAAATAGTTTTAGACTTTAAAATAACCTCTTTAAAGATTTCCAATGTTTTTGGTCCTGCATCTAGCCCTTGCCACCCATTTTCTATTTTCGTTACATCTACTATTGTAGTATTGGCTGTATTGCTAAAATCATCTGCCGCAATTACATCTACAGGGATGTGCACTTCTACCCCTTTCTCTTTCGCTTGTTTTAAAATGTCTAAGGCCAATTCCATTTTATCATCTTCACAAATAGAATCCCCTACGCTTCCACCTTGCGCTTTAATAAAGGTATAGGTCATTCCACCTCCAATAATTAAATGATCTACCTTATCTAGGATGTTTTCTATAATCGTAATTTTAGAAGATACTTTTGCTCCACCCAAAATGGCAGTAACTGGTTTCTCTCCTGTTTGCATTACTTTATCTATTGCTTTTATTTCTTTTGCCAATAAATAACCAAAACATTTATTTTCAGGAAAAAATTTTGCAACAATCGTTGTGGATGCATGTGCTCTGTGAGCAGTTCCAAAAGCGTCGTTGATATAAATATCTCCCAATTTAGATAATTGTTCTGCAAATGCTTCTCCTCCTTTTTCCTCTTCTGCGTTGAAACGCAAATTTTCCAACAACAATACTTTGCCGTTTTCTAAATTAGATGCTTCTTTTTCTGCGGCCTCACCTACAGTAGTTCCCACAAATTTCACTTCTACGCCTAAAACTTCTGATACTTTTGCACAGATATGTCTTAAAGACAATTCTGGCACATTTTTGCCTTTTGGTCTACCCAAATGACTCATTAAAACAACACTACCGCCATCTTCTAAAACTTTAATGATACTCGGTTTTGCAGCCTCAATACGGTTGGCATCTGTTACCTTGAAATTTTCATCCATAGGCACATTAAAATCTACGCGAATTAATGCTCTTTTATTTTCAAAATTAAAATTGTCAATTGTTTTCATGGCTGTATGATTGTAAGGTTTAATGCTAGCTTCGTTTTTTTTAAGATGTCAAATGTAAAGATTTAAGCCACGTTGTTAAAACCGAATTGGATTTTTAATACTAAATAATTTGTTTTAAGACTTAAAATTGTGCTTTAAAGTCCAACATCCTTCCCTATTTTCCTTCAAAATTCATTTTTTTACAAGCCAACAAGAATTCTAGTTGCTTTCAATTCTATATCTTTGGCATTATGTTATTTCAAGAAATTTTAGGCCTTTCTCATATAAAAAAACACCTTTGCCTAAGTGCAGATGCCGGCAGAATTCCCCATGCCCAACTTTTTGTGGGCAATGAAGGTTGTGGCACCTTACCCATGGCTATTGCTTATGCACAATATTTGTTATGCAAAAATACGGACGGTGAAAATACGGGCGGACAAGAGTCTTGTAATTTAAAATGCAGCAATTTATCACATCCAGATTTACATTTCGCTTTTCCGGTTACCAATTCTGACAAAATTAAAAGTCACGCCGTTAGTAACCATTTTATGGAGGAATGGCGCGAATTTGTAACGGAGCAACCCTATGGAAATTTGTTTGATTGGTACCGACTGATTGGCATTGAAAAAAAACAAGGTCAGATTGGCGTTGATGAAGCCCAAGAAGTGGTGAAAAAATTAGCATTGAAATCTTATGAAGGCGGATATAAGGTGATGATCCTATGGATGGCAGATAAAATGAATTCTGCTGCCTCCAATAAACTGTTGAAACTAATTGAAGAGCCACCAGAAAAAACAATCTTTTTACTGATTGCTGAAGACGAAGAACAAATTATACAGACCATCCGTTCTCGTTGTCAAGTTTTACATTTTCCACCTGTAGCTGAAGAGGCTATTACACAAGCTTTAATCGCTCAAGGTTTAGAGTATCAAGCTGCATTTAAAATAGCCCATGAGGCCAATGGAAATTACAACAAAGCCTTGGATTTGATGAACCATGATTCTGAGGATCTAGTGTTTGAAAAATGGTTTGTACAATGGGTGCGTAGCGCCTTTAGAGCTAAAGGAAATAAAGCCGCTATTCAAGATCTTATTTTATGGAGTAATGAAATTGCAAAAACTGGCCGAGAAACACAAAAGAAATTTTTAGCCTATTGTACCGCTATTATGCGACAGGCCCTTTTGGTAAATTACAATACCAAAGAATTAGCCTTTATGGAAATCCATGTTGACGGTTTTAAATTAGAAAATTTTGCGCCCTATGTGCATGAAAACAATATTTTGGAAATTGTTGAAGAATTAGAGAAAGCATCTTACCATATTGAACGCAACGGAAATGCCAAACTAATTCTAACCGATCTTTCCATTAAATTAACCCGATTATTACACAAAAAAGCAGCTTAAATTATGACGAATTTACAGGAAAATATTACGGAAGTATTGTTACTTATTTTTTTGGTAATTACTTTAATACAAAGTGGCTTAGACAAGATTATGGATTGGAATGGCAACCTCTCTTGGCTAAAAGGTCACTTTAGCCAAACTCCCTTTAAAAATATAGTACCCACCTTGCTTAGTATTGTATTGGTAATAGAGGTGATAGCAGGTACTCTTTGTGGAATAGGTATTGTTCAATTTATTTTAGATGGCACAAGTACAATGGCGTTTTATGGCGCTATTTTATCTTGTATTACCCTTTTGTTGTTGCTTTTTGGACAACGAATAGCAAAGGATTACGAGGGGGCAAAAACAATTGTTATTTATTTTATACCTGCACTTTTTTTAGTTTGGTTGTTAAGCAAATAATTAAACCTGATAAAGCATCATTTTTAGTTATTAATACCCCGGAAAGGCGGATATGAAAACGACTTAATTCGGATATAATTTAAGCCATAAATGCATCTCGTTTCTTCATCAAATAGTTTTTTTCAATCTCATTCGGAACTTTTTCTATGGCAATACCTAAGTAGTTTACCGCTTTTTCACATGCCCCTATATTCTTGAAATACGTTGCCATAACACCATAAAATAAATAGGTTCTTTGTTCAAAATTTTCAGCCTGTAACTGTTCTAAAATTTCTAATGCATCTTGATTTTTATTTAGTTGTAATAAAACTACAGCCAGAGCCAAAGAAATCATAACATTAGGCTCTACTTGTTGTAGTTCTTGGTAGTGCTCTAATATTTTTTGCCAATTGGTTTCATTAAAAGATTTCGCCTTTAAATGTTCTGCGGCAATAGCGGCTTCAATATGATAGGTAGAATAATCTGGAAAGCTGTTTGCTTTCAACAATGCCTCATTTCCTAGATGTATCAAAGGAAAATACCATTTTGTCCGATCTTGATTTTTCAAATCTATACTTTCAAAATTCTCACCCTCCTTTGATGCTAACCTAGAAGAGTGGAAACACAGCAACCCAAATAAGGCATAACTAGCACCACAACGTAATTCTTTCTTAGTGAGTATTAGTTTTGTTAATCGCAAGGCCTCTCCGCAAAGTTCTTTACGTACCAGTAGCTTTTGGTGGTTAGAATGAAAACCTTCATTAAAAATAAGATAAATTACCTCTAATACATTATGGAGTCGTCCTGTCAGTTCCTTTTTATCAGGGAATTTGAAATCAATTTTTTTTATTTCTATTGTTTTCCTCGCTCGGGAAAGTCGTTTTTTTACGGTTTCTGGTTTTAGAAGTAATGCCGCAGAAATTTCATTAGCGCTAAACCCTCCAATAGTTTTTAATGCAAATGCTATTTGATCCTTTGCGTTTAATTTTGGATGACAAGCGGTAAAAATCATGCGCAGTTCACTGTCTTCAATCTCTTCTTTTTCAAAAAAATTATTAAGTGAAATTGCAGACGGACCATAACTAAGCTTTTGCAAACGATTTTTATCGGCATCAATTTTACGCAGCAGATCAATTACCCTGTTCTTTGAAGCCAAAGTAAACCAAGCTTCGGGATTTTCTGGAACTTTATCACGCCATTGAACCGTTGCTTTTGCAAAAGTATCTTGAACTGCATCTTCAATGATCTCTAAATTACACAAGCCAAAAATTCGAGTTAAAATAGAAACCATCTTTCCGTACTGTTGTCTAAAAAGATGGTCTATTAATTGTTGGTTTTTCACGAATTAATTGTTTTCAAAAACCAAAACTTCACGCACCTCTACAGTGCTACCTAAATCATAATCTGGGAAATCTTGAGCTATAACACAGGCAGCATCAAGGTCTTTGGCTTTTATCATATAATACCCCCCCACTACTTCTTTCAATTCTGTAGCTGTTCTGTCTGTAACCGTCCTATTAGGCCCTGTAATTCGCCTAACTTCTGGGTGTAATGCTTCACCATGTTTTACTATACCTTGTTCTTCCATCTTAGCATTCCAGACGAACCATTTACCCATACGTTCTTGTTCTTGCTCTGGTGAAAGTCCCAAATCAGCGTATTCTGTCCCAATAAAAATTAACATAAAATCTTTCATCTTGTTTTTGTTTTAAAATTACTAATTAATTGAATTATACTTCTATAACGATACAAAAAAGTAATTGGGGACAGTTTTATATTATTTTTGGACTTCACATTAAAAAGAGATTTAATACCGAACAGAATAAGTGTTGACTTCCTCCTTATAACCCGGACAATTTAAATTAAGAGAAATCAATGCAAATAGGTAATTAATTTGAAATACAATATTATTTCTGAGACAAACAAAGGATTAGGAATTGCAGTTGCCTTAAAACCACTGTAGTAAATGTTTGCGACACTTTAGATACTAAGCCCAATGTTTTAAATCCCTTTACTAACAAATGGGTTTTTTCAAAAAAAAATAGGGACTAAAATAGAATAGTCTTATTATTGCTACCTTTATTACAATGTATCTATAACCCTAAAACACCAGTATACACTTTAAATGGTTGGTGTGTTTATATTCTTAAAATGATTCAAAAATGGTGGAAATCGTATATAGTTTGGTATGCAAATTATAGCGGGTTTAATAAGAGAAATAGAGAAGAAGGATTGCCCTATTTCAGAGATAAATTGTTTATTTCCATACAATTACTAACCCTTATACTGGGAGCGATCTCTTACATTCCTAGTACTTATACCGCCCTTTCTAGAAATGAAAATAATGTATTTTACATAAATACAACAGCATTGGTGATCTTGTTATTTACTATATTTTATAGACCTCTCAATTATAAGATAAAGAAATTCATTTTCTCGCTTAATTTTATTTTATTGGCCTTTGGTTTGCTAGTTTTCTTAGGATTTCGCGGAAATGGAAGTGTTTTAATTTATATGATTACCATTATGATTACGCTGTATAATGGTAGAAGTGCAGGTTTAAAAGCCGTTCTATTAGCTGCCGTTTTTTATGTTATTCTGCTTTTAAGTTTTAACTACAACTTATTTCACTTGCCTATTTATGAGCAGTTTGAACCTCAAGTATTGATGATCATCATTATCAATAATATTCTTTTTAACCTCCTGATTGTGTTTTCAGTTTCTTTTCTAATCAATCAGTTACACAATGCCTTATTAAAGGAAAACAAATTGCAGCAAGAGCTCTTGGCAAAACACAACAATGCCGTTACTGCAATGAAAAGTGCTGAAAAGTCTGATCGTTTAAAATCTGCCTTTTTAGCTAATGTTAGTCATGAAATAGGTACTCCCATGTATGGGATTTTGGGGTGTACGGATTTTTTAAAAGAATACAATACAGATGATGTTGAATACCAGGAATATGTAGCTCTCGTGGAAGAGAATGGTACAACATTATTAGAAATCATAGCAGATATTGTAAATATCTCAAAGGTTGAAACAGGTTTAGCAGCAATGACCACCACTGCTTTTAATGTAAATGAGGTTATTGATGAAGCATACTCTAGCTTACTGCCTAAAGCGGCGCAAAAGCAGATTTCTTTTACTAAAAACAATCTCGTTACAAGACATGAAGCTATGATTCATTCTGATAAAGGAAAACTAACAGAGGTTTTAAAGCATCTCTTGAAAAATGCCATTAAATATACCCAAAAGGGAGGAGTTGATTTAAAGTGTTACGCTACAAATAAAAACACCATTGAGTTTCAAATAGAAGATAGCGGTATGGGCATCCCTAAAGATCAATATGAAGCTATTTTCGAAGCATTTTACCAAGTTGATACCGATCATAGAAAGGCCTTACACGGCTCTGGTATAGGTTTGGCTATAGCAAAGGCGTATACCGAAATGCTAGGAGGAACTATCAGCCTGAAAAAAAATAATAAAATGGGAACTACCTTTACATTTTCAATACGGACACAATTATAAAATACAATTTCATAAAAAAAGCCTCAGCAATATGCTGAGGCTTTTTTTATGAAAAGTAATTGTAAGCAGTTATTTCTTATAACTGTCGTTTAAAATTTTGATAATTTCATCCGTTAAATTATCCGCATCAGTACCATACAAGACACTACCGCCTTCACCACCACCAAGGATATAGTTAAAACTATTAGCTTCCCCAAAGGCTTTAATTTCTTCTTTTACTTTGTTCACTAACTCATCCATTTGAGTTTGACTAGCAATTTGCAATTGTTGTTCCTCTTGTTGCAATAGCTGACCAATACTCTGACTCTCTTGTTGCAATTGAGCATATTCTTCTTGGGCCTTACTTTGCGCCATTTTTTGAGCTTTAGTTTGAAAAGCCTGAGCTTTAACCTGAAAAGCTTGTTGAATACTATCTCTTTTTTTTCCAAAAGCTTCCACTTTTGAATTGAATTGAGCTTCTAAGTCAATTTTCTCTTGATACTCATTCATCAACTTTACGTTATCTACGTAACCCATTTTGCCTTGTTGGCAACCCACTAAACCAATACATGCTAGTGCTAAAATTATTTTTTTCATTTCTAAGTATTTGATATAAAACTTCCGAACCGACGGAAAGTTTAAATTTAAAGTTGCGCAAAAATAGAAAAGCTTTTTGAATGCGCAACAGATTCATTTGTTAGATTTTTATAAGGGTTGTGAAATAAAGTACAAGCAGGATTATAATTTTATCCCTTTTTAAAATAATAAAGCAGTTCGAAGATCAAATAAATAGTTTTATTAAGTAATAACCAAAATCTATTATACATCCAAATTCCTATAGGTTTTATCTATTGTAAATAACCGCCGTAAACACCTTTTTAAGCCTTGAAAAACGAACAACACACTAATTGGACGTCTAAGGAGGTAAAGGGTTCAGAAATCGCTTTAAAATTGATTTTAATCCTTTTTTATGATGTATATGATGGACGAATACTCCTTTGATCGCAAAGCTGAAAGATTGGACCACAGTCCTCGGTAAAAAGCAGCTATTAAGTTTTGCTGACCTGTCTTATATTTTTCTGACAATAGGGATACATAGAAGGCATCAAAAAGCATGGGTTTCGTTTTAACAACCGTCATTTGGTGTTTCGCAAAAATTCTAGCCATCCCAGTTCTAGAAAAATGCCACAAATGTCTAGGCACATCAAATGCCGCCCAAAATTGTTTGTAATAAACAGCATCATAGGATTTAAAATTAGGTACCGCAATAATCAAGGTACCTTCAGTTTCTAGTTTCGATTTTAATAATTGTATGTGTTCTTCTAAATTTGGTAAATGTTCTAAAACATGCCATAAGGTTATAACCCCATATTTATTATTTGGCAAGTTCTCTAAAGACTCCTTTAAAGCTACTCCTTTAGCTAAGGCTTTTTTTCTTGCTTTAGCATTTGGCTCTACTCCTTCAATTTTCCAATTCTTTTGTTTCGCAGCCATTAAAAAATCACCAGTTCCTGCTCCCACATCCAAGAGCGATTTATTCCCTGAAACCAGCTGTGTTATTAATTTCACTTTCTTTTGCAAGCTGTAGTTTTTTACAGTTTGGTACAATTGATCTACAATCGTTTTTTTTGCATCAGTGTGTGATATATAATCCTCACTTTCGTAATACCTAGCCAAATCTTTAGGTTGTGGCTCCGTTACCAAAAGATCCAATTCCGTATTGTATCGTAATGTAAATTCTTCTTTTGAAACCGAATAATCCTTAGTCTTTAAAAACTCTTTCATTAATTAGTGCTCTTGTAAATTCTGATATTCATCTTTAAGTTGGCGAAGATAATTTAAAACCGGCGTTCTGGAAAGTGCTGCCATATCCAAACAATCGTTTTCTAGATCGCTGTATACTTCTATGGCAATATAATAAAAATCCTCTTGACGAATTTCAGGACTATCTTCCTCCCCGCTTTTTGTTAGCCTACTTACTAAAAAAGGAAACAAATCTATAGTTGTACTCTTTTTATCTACCTCATAAAATGAAAAAAAATATTGATGTTTATTTACAGTAAAAGGAACGTCGTCCATTACTTGCTTATTTCCGAGTTGAAACTTTTCATCTATAAACTGATAAAATGCATTCACATCTTGTTTGTCTTCAAAAACAAAAATATTGCGTTCGGGCAATCCCTTTTCAAACTGTTTTCCCTTTACGATTTTGTAGTTTCCTATTCTTGGGGCCGACTTTACAGGAATACAAGATCCTGTAATAATCAAACAAAAAAACAACAGTACGTATTTCATATTTTATTGTATTTTCAATAATGTCATCAAAAATTAAGCCGAAAATCAACCAAAACCAAAGGCAATTCATAGAAACCTATCGGCTGCAGTAGCAATAAAAACCAATCCTTCGATAGTTTTAAAATTCACAAGAGGTCAATTGTTCCACGTGGAACAATTGACCTCTTGTTGTTAAATTACAACCCTTAGCGTCCCATAAAAACCAAAAGAACACTAATATCACTTGGAGACACTCCGCTAATTCTTGATGCCTGAGAAATCGTTACTGGGCGTATTGCTTCCAGTTTTTCCCGCGCTTCATAAGAAAGGGATTTTAATTTTCGATAATCAAAATTGTCTGGAATTTTTATGTTTTCTAAACGCTGTAGTTTATCTGCATTATTTTTTTCCTTGGCAATATAGCCAGAATATTTAATCTGAATTTCTGTTTGTTCCAAGACCTCCCTATCCAATTCTTCCTTAGCAATAAAGTCAGAAACAACCGCCAAAGTTTTCATGTGATCCATAGTAACTTGCGGTCTTGAAAAAGCCTTAAACATTTTATCAGATTGTTTTACCAAAGCAGAATCTACTGATTCTAAAATTGGATTTATATCTTCAGGAAGTACACTTGTCTCCCTAAAGAAATTTACAAAAGATTCTGACTTTCGTTCCTTTTCTTCCATGCGCCTTAATCGATCATCAGATGCCAACCCAATTTTATGCCCTTTAGGTGTAAGCCTCATATCAGCATTATCTTGACGCAATAAGGTTCTATATTCTGCCCTAGAAGTAAACATTCTATAAGGCTCCTCCGTACCTTTCGTAATTAGATCATCAATTAAAACACCAATATACGCTTCGTCCCTTTGTAGGATTAATGGATTTTCTTCCTTTACTTTTAAATGGGCATTGATCCCCGCCATTAACCCTTGGCTTGCCGCTTCCTCATATCCTGTAGTACCATTAATCTGACCCGCAAAATATAAATTCTCAATTAGCTTCGTTTCTAAAGTATGTTTCAATTGTGTCGGTGGAAAATAATCATATTCAATAGCGTAACCTGGTCTAAAAAACTTAACATTTTCAAAACCTACTACAGAACGCAGCGCCTTAAATTGAACATCTTCTGGTAATGAAGTTGAAAAACCGTTAACATAAACCTCTACAGTATCCCATCCTTCAGGCTCCACAAACAACTGATGTTTATCCTTATCCGCAAACCTATTTATTTTGTCCTCAATAGAAGGACAGTACCTAGGGCCTATACTTTTTATACGGCCATTAAACATAGGAGACCTATCAAATCCTTCACGCAACAAATCATGCACCAAGGCACTTGTATGTGTCATGTGACAATCTCTTTGATGATTCAGTGCCTTTGTATTGGAATAAGAAAATTTTTCTGGAATAGCGTCTCCCGGTTGCACCAGCATTTTAGAATAATCCAAAGAACGTCCATCAACTCTAGGCGGAGTTCCAGTTTTCATCCTTCCACTTTCAAAACCATAACTAAGCAATTGTTCTGTAATCCCCGTTGCCGCTTTTTCTCCTGCTCTTCCTCCACCCAATTGCCGATCTCCAATATGAATTAATCCATTTAAAAAGGTGCCATTAGTAAGGACAACCGACTTAGATCTAATACCTATTCCCAAGGAAGTAGTTACTCCACAAACCTTGCCATCCTCAACAATTAAACCTGAAACCATTTCCTGATAAAAGTCAACATTTGGAGTTCGCTCCAAAGCCAAACGCCATTCCTCCGCAAAACGCATGCGGTCATTTTGGGTCCGAGGACTCCACATTGCAGGTCCCTTGGATTTATTAAGCATCTTAAATTGAATGGCAGATTTATCAGAAATAATTCCACTATAGCCACCAAGAGCATCTATCTCCCGAACAATTTGTCCTTTTGCGATACCCCCCATGGCTGGGTTGCACGACATCTGGCCAATGGTTTGTAAGTTCATTGTAACTAACAAAGTTTTGGAACCTAAATTCGCAGCAGCAGCAGCAGCTTCGGCACCAGCATGACCGGCACCTACAACAATAACATCGTATTCTTTATCAAACATAACTTTAATGTTCCACGTGGAACAATTTAATTTTTTCTTCTTCTTTTTCCCGCATTAAAACACTGTCATTAACCGATTTGTCTTTATAATCACACAAATGCAATATACCATGTGCCATAACCCGCAACAATTCCTCACTAAAATCCACTTTAAATTCAACCGCATTATCGGAAACCCTTTCTTCAGAAATATAAATATCTGAATTCAACAATTTACCCATTCTATAATCAAAAGTAATAATATCAGTATAGGTATCGTGGTTTAAATATTTCTGATTGATTCCAAGCAAGTACTCATCATTACAAAAAATATAATTGATATCTCCAGTTACAAAACCTTCAGATATAATAATCCTATTAATCCAATCGGAAAACTTGGTTTCTTTCGTTAACCTGAACTCTGATTCGTAATGAAAGTTAATCATATACCTTAAAATAACGTTGCACTTTACTTTGAAAAATTTGGTGCAAAGGTAGGGCTTGTCTATTTAAAATTTCAATTTCATTCCGATAATTCTCTAGAGCCTCAGGCTTGGTTGTTATAGGATTTTTAAAGCGTTCTAAATTAGGATCAGATTTACGTTCACTTTTTTCACCTTGCTTCATAGCCGCCCCTTCAAGTTTTAATAATTGATGTTGAATGGTATTCACTTTATTTCTGGTTCTTTCCGTAATACCGTTTTCCAAAAGTTCATTTTCAAAATCTTCCATTTGTTGCAACACCTTTTTCGCCAAATCAATATCGGAATTTGAAATCATATCCTGCAGTTGTTTTTCTAACTCCTGCCTAATAGTTTGTTGCTGTTTATAAATTTCATAAATTTCTTTTAATTCTTCTTCCGAAGGTCCACCGCTTTGTCCAGAACCTTGCCCACCCTCACCTTTGATTGTGTTTTCTCCTAACCCACCTTTTCCATTTTCCTGCTTTTCACCTTGACCATTGCCACCCTTGCCAGACTCACCTTCTTTTCCAGACTCACCTTCTTTTCCAGATTTTCCTTCCTTGCCTTCCTTGCCTTCCCCAGGATTTTTTCCTGACTCAACCGCGGGTTGTTCTCCATCCTTTCCCATCTTTTTTTGTAGTTCTGATTGAGATTGAATAATATCGGGTAATTGAAATCCTTCACCTTGTCCCTTTCCTTTTCCAGATTTCATATCTTCATTCAAATTGTCCAACATACCCGCCAAAAAATCTGCCAAACTATTAGAAGCATTTAATACATATTTCTGATTAGAGATTCCTTGATACATCCTATTTTCCGCTATATTCTCTAGTGATTTGTCTATATTATAATATACCTCCGTAATTTGTTCGTTAACAAATTCGGCTAATTTTATTTGTCGTAATGATAGCGCAAACAAACTATCGTCTACATGTTCAAACAGCCCTCTTAATTCCTTTTGTTTTTTAATAGAACCCGCAAATTGAGACAAATCCGTTTGTCCTAAATCAACTTCCTCGTACAAATTTTCTTGTTTAAAGGAAAACGTAATTAGATTATCTAAAATTTGACGTAACATATTTGCATCTTCCGATATGCTTTCACCACTACTACAACTGGCCGAATCTCGTTGTAATTGTTGGCTTAATTGTTCCATTTTATCAGCAGCAGATTTTTGTTTTTTATTAGCACTATTCGGTTTTTCATTATCATTTGATTCACTATCCGAGGATTTTTTTTCAGCAGGATTACTATTTAATTCCTCTAACGCATCCTTTTGATCCCTAGTAATACTTTCTTGTTTGGACTTGTCTACCTTAATATCTAAAGGTTTTTGTAATTTATCATTATCCTTTTGTAATTCCTTTAATGCATCACCAAAATCTTGAAATTCCAAATTCAATTTCTTCTGTTCTTCTTTTACATAATCTGAATTAAGTTTTACTTCAGAAAGTTTTTCTTGAGCCCTTGCCAATTTTTCAAGTTCATTAGCTAATTGCCCTAATTTTTCAGTGACATAATATTTCTTTGTAAGTTCCAATAATTGTTCCAAATTACGTTCACTATTTTTTTGACTTTTTGCTAATTCTTCCAATCGTTTACCTAATTCATCCTTATTTATTTTATCCGCAATTTTATTTAATTCTTCCAATAACTCTTGGTTCTTTTTTGCTTTTAATTCCTGACGTTCCAATCGCTCTTGTAACAACAAATTTTGTTTGTCATCCCCCTCTTTCTTTTTTAAATTTTCCTTTAATTCCTGACTAAACTTCTCCATCAATTGCTCCTGATTCTGTTGCTTACGAAGGAAATCCTTAATTTCATTTTGATCGTTATAACTAAGATTATTTTTTTCCTTTTGTTTGGTATTAATTTCGGTTAATTTCTCTTTTTGAAGTTTCAACTTGTCTACCGACTTATCAAAATTACCTAAAAGTTCATGTTGCTGTTCTAATTCCTTGTTTTTCAGTTGATTATCATCCAAAATAGAAGTGCTAAATACCTGACTCTTAGCGCCTTTACCTCCATGAAATGTATCATTATCAATAGCCTCAAAGTAAAAGTTATACACCTTACCAGCAACAATAGATAAGCCTGAAGGAAAAGTATAATAAAATTGAGCAACATTTGTTTTAGGTACATCCAAAACAACAACTTGTTTATTTTGAATACTATCTGATGGATAACATACCAAATGAATCCTATTTAACGTATAGTCATCGGAAGCACTTCCAATATAGTAAGACACATTTGGGTTAAGAGAATCTAATACCTGTTCAACATTTATAGTTGGATCTGCATCTCTAATTACCGTAAATTTATATGCAAGGTTTTCATAGTTCTGCACATTTTCATTAGAGGTACTTACTTGATATTCAGTATCTTGAAAAATTTGTTTTGACAATTGAAACCCCTGGCTGTTATTTAAAAAGAAAACAGAACTATCCTTCACCACCAAGGAAATTTCATCTATATTTTCTCCATTGATAGTCCAACTTACAAGGGTACCTTCGGGTATAGTCGCATTTCCAGTACCTTTAAATAACTCCGTTTCTTTTCTGGTATAGTTTGGATAATCTAATTCCATTTCAAAACCATTGAGTAAGGGTACCGATAAAACTTCTAAAGTATATTCTTGGGATTGAACTTCATTTGCTGTAAAATAAAAGGATGTGGTACTATCCGGAGCATAAAAGGTATATTCATAGAAACCGTTTACATATTCCAAAAGCAATTCTTGGTTATTTATAACGATATATACATCCTGAGGTACATACTCGCCACTTGTAGTAATTTGAAGGGTAATA
Source organism: Cellulophaga sp. F20128 (assembly GCF_023015805.1). Classification (GTDB taxonomy): domain Bacteria; phylum Bacteroidota; class Bacteroidia; order Flavobacteriales; family Flavobacteriaceae; genus Cellulophaga. The sequence goes on along the minus strand of NZ_JALKBA010000014.1, from coordinate 54,181 downwards.
CTCTCCCCTTTTAAAAGGGATAAACTAGAGTTAGAAAGGTGAAATAAAAATGGAGCTGGTTGTTCAAAAGCAGTTTCAAAATTAACAACCCTTGCATAGGATCCAAAAAAATTACTTGAATTTCCAGACAACCAAATAGCCACAAAAAGGAGAATTGGTATTAGGGTATATTTTAAATATTTGGTGGTATCCTTAAAGTTAATTGCCTTAACAAAAGGAATAGGATCCATATTTTCCGAACGTTGGGCTATACTCGCTAAAAGCAATTCTGACTTCGTTTTGTCCTCGGCAAGCTCTAATAAGTTATACAATTTGTCACCTACTTCTGGAAAATGTCTTCCTATTAGCAAGGATGCTTCTTTATTTGAAATCCCTTTCTTTAATCGAAACAAATAGAACAAAGGAGTTAAAATAAAATTATATAACAACAGTAAAGTAATCAAAACAAAAGAAAGTAACAATAGTAAGCGTCCTGTAGAATTTAACCAAAGGAAATATTCTAGACCCAAAACAACCAAGAAAAATAATAAGCTAAAACTGAGGAATAAAAGTACTCCCTTTAGCAGTGTTTTGGCGTAATACTTTCTACTAAAAGCGTTTAACTTCCGCAATATGTGATCTAGGCTATCCACTATTTCGTATAATTTATACCAAGATACCCGATAGTTGACAAATAGGTAGAAAAAAATTGTTAAAAAAGGGGGTGTTACAATTAAAATGGACAAATAACTAACCTTATCTTTGCAACATTAATTCAAAAAGTTATGAGTTCTAAAGTTAGAGTACGTTTTGCTCCTAGTCCAACCGGACCTTTACATATTGGTGGTGTCCGCACTGCATTGTTTAACTACTTATTTGCAAAGAAAAACGGGGGTAACTTTATTCTACGCATTGAAGATACAGACCAAAACCGTTATGTAGAAGGAGCAGAAAACTATATTATTGAAGCGCTACATTGGTGTGGAATTTCTTATGATGAAGGACCAGGAAAGGAAGGCGACTTTGGACCTTATAGACAAAGTGAACGGAAACATTTGTATAGAAAATATGCAGATCTATTAATTGAAAAGGGGCATGCATATTACGCCTTTGATACTTCAGAAAGTTTAGATACCCACAGGAAGCAACATGAAACTGAAGGGAAAACATTTATCTACAATTGGCATAACCGCCTAAAACTAGACAATTCTTTGGCACTTAGTACTGAAGAAGTCAATGCAAAGTTAGCAACCAATGAAGACTATGTTATCCGATTTAAGACCCCAGAAAATGAAAATTTAAAGTTAACAGACATCATACGTGGATCTATACATATAGATACAAATGTCTTGGATGACAAAGTACTATTTAAAAGTGATGGTATGCCTACATATCACTTGGCCAATATAGTAGACGACCATTTAATGGAAATAACACACGTTATACGTGGTGAAGAATGGTTGCCTTCCTTAGCACTACACCAACAATTGTACGATGCCTTTGGTTGGAAAACACCAGAATTTGCGCATCTACCCTTAATTATGAAACCCGTTGGAAAAGGCAAACTAAGCAAACGCGATGGCGAAAAGCTTGGTTTTCCCGTATTTCCGCTTTCCTGGAAAGAGTCTGTAGGTTATAAAGAAGAAGGATATTTTCCGGAAGCTGTCGTAAACTTTTTAGCGTTGTTGGGATGGAATCCAGGAACAGAACAAGAAATTTTTAGCCTTGATGAATTAATTAAGGAGTTCTCTTTGGAACGCGTAAACAAGTCAGGGGCACGATTTGATCCAGATAAAACCAAATGGTATAACACCCAGTATTTACAAGCAAAAACTGATGCTAATATTGCGGCATTATTTCTACCCATTGTACAAAAAAATACCGATAATACAGCAGAAATAGCAACTATTGAAACTGTTACAAAAATAGTTTCATTAATTAAGGAACGTGCTTCTTTTGTGCATGAATTATGGGATTTAGGGGATTACTTCTTTAAAGCACCTACCCAATATGCTGAAAAGGCCGTAAAAAAACAATGGAAAGATGGTTCATCAGAAATACTAAACCAATTGGTTATTGTCTTAGAAGGCATTGTTGATTTTACATCAGAAAATACAGAAGCCATAGTGAAGCAATGGATTTCTGACCAAGAATTGTCTTTTGGAAAGGTTATGCCTCCCTTGCGATTGGTTTTAGTAGGTGATATGAAAGGAGTCCATGTCTTTGACATTATTGGGCTAATTGGAAAAAAAGAAACCATACAACGAATTCAGTATGCCATTGCTTTCCTAGGGTAATGTATCCTACTGTATAAATTCAATCTTTTTTCATGAAACCTGTAACATATTATGCTTTATAGCTACATATATATGTACAGTATTTGTACATTTATAATAGTAACCAATAAAAAATTAAATATGAATACTTTTGTGCCCATTATTATAGTAGTATGTCTTGTTATACTTTTTGCGTCCTTTTTTATTGTGAAACAACAAACCGCAGCCATCATTGAAACTTTTGGTAAATTTACAAGTATCCGTCAATCTGGTTTTCAATTAAAAATACCAGGTATTCAAAGAGTTGCAGGAAGATTAAGTCTAAAAATTCAACAGTTAGATGTAATTATAGAAACTAAAACTCTAGATGATGTATTTGTCAAACTAAAAGTTTCTGTCCAATATAAAGTGATAAGAGAAAAAGTATATGATGCTTTTTACAAACTAGATTATCCACACGATCAAATAACATCTTATGTATTTGATGTAGTCCGTGCCGAAGTTCCGAAAATGAAATTGGATGATGTTTTTGTTAAAAAAGATGATATTGCAATTGCTGTAAAAGCAGAATTAAATGATGCTATGCTCGATTACGGTTTTGATATTATTAGAACTTTAGTTACAGATATTGACCCAGATCCTCAAGTAAAAATAGCAATGAACCGTATTAATGCTGCAGATAGAGAAAAAACTGCTGCACAATATGAAGGGGATGCCGCTAGAATACTAATTGTAGAAAAGGCAAAAGCAGAGGCAGAAAGCAAGCGATTACAAGGTCAAGGTATTGCAGATCAGAGACGTGAAATTGCACGTGGTTTGGAAGAATCTGTTGATGTTTTAAATAGAGTTGGCATCAATTCTCAAGAAGCATCGGCTCTTATTGTTGTAACGCAACATTATGATACCTTACAAGCCATTGGTAGCGAAACAAACAGTAACTTAATATTATTACCTAACTCGCCACAGGCAGGAAGCAACATGTTAAACGATATGGTTGCTTCTTTTACCGCCAGTAATATGATAGGAGAAACTATGAAGAAAACGAACAAAAAGTTACCTTCTAAGGAATAAGCTAGATATTTTTATTATTTAAGAAATCCGATAGCGTTAAAAAACGTTATCGGATTTTTCCATTTAACCCCTTTTTCAAAAAAAATAAGGGACCTTTTAGTAAATTGACCATTAAGTAATAAAGGAGCCCTATGAATGATCAAAAAATCTTAGTATTATTTAAAAATAGTGAACAAGAAAAGGCCTTTGTAAAACTATATGCTATATATCCAAAGATTGAAACCCTTATACTATCAAAAGGTGGTAAAAAGCAAGATGCTTCAGATGTTTTTCAAGAAGCATTGCTCATTTTATATAGAAATCTAGAAAAATCCAATTTTAAGCTTACATCTTCATTTTATACCTATTTGTATTCTGTTTCTAGATTTGTTTGGAAAGACATTCAAAAGAAAAATTCAAAACTAAAGCTGCAAAGTTTGGAAGAAAGTGATATAGAATACTATCAAACTGTACTAGATGAACGAAAATATCAACTAGCAGAGCGAGCTTTTCTACAATTAGGAGAACGGTGTCAACAGCTTTTACAATTGTTTTATCACAAAACATTGTCTTTTAAAGAAATTGCTTCCATAATGCAATTTAAATCTGAAAAGGTAGCTAAAAACCAAAAATACAAATGTTTAGAAAAAGCAAAAAACATTTATCAAACAAGTAAATCCGTTACATCTTAACATAAGAAAATCATGGAAAATACAATACAACATATAGAATTAATTAATAATTATCTAAGAAGAACCCTAACAGAAAAAGAGTTTCAAAATTTTGAAAATCAATTAAAAACTAATCCTGATCTAAAATCTATTTATAAGGAACATCTCATATTCTTAGAAGGCCTAAAACGAATTAACTTAAAGCAAGACATAAAAAAAGCCCGTAAAAACTATAAAATGACAAAAGGACTAAAATTATTTGGATACAGTTTTATTGTTGTTTTAATTATTGTTGTAGCAGGCATTTTATTTTTAGCACGACAAAATGAAGTAATACAAGAAAATAAGAATTTGGAGGATAATTATTTAAAAGATACAATTACTCTAAATATTAAACAGGCAGAAATTCAAGCAAAAGAAACAGAAGTTGTAATCATAGAAAATACTGTATCTGTAGCCGGAGTAAAATCTGAAAAATCAATAATTAGGACTAAACCAGTAGAGGGCAAATTAAACCCTACTTCTATACAAACAAGTAAATTACAGAATAAACAAGTTAGTGGTGCAGAACAAGAAAAGGAACAGGCACAGAAAGAGACTATTGTAGTTCCTGAAATTGAAACTAACATTGATAATGGGTTTATGTTTAGGGATAAAAAATACACACTTGAAAACTGCGATATGGCCAATGAATCTTCAATTGAATTATCTAAATGGGAAATAGATCTTTATTGTTGCACATCCTCTTTCTATGATAATCCTAATAATAAATCAATTACCACCTTATTATATTTGAGTATAAAATCTGATGACTTAAATAAACTAAAAAAAGGAAAATACATTTTTACAAACAAGGCTATCACCCTACGAAATTCTATGACATTTTCTGGTTCAATCACAATAGAGAACGATAAAATGGAAATTGTGGGAGGAGAATTTACATTAGATTACGATAATAATGGAATGACAATTGTATTTACATTTAAAGTAAATGAAAAAGAACCTATTTCAGGAAAATATACAGGAAGGTATAACCGTATTTTACAACCTAAACCTAAAATGTAATTTCTAATTCCAAACCAGAATATTTCAGTAAATTATTCGTTAAACAACCCCTATTAAAGAATAATAAAAAAGATATAGAATTATATTGCCGCTATACAAAACGCCCTTAAAACACACTAAAACAATCGGTTTTTAATAGAAAATACCGATTGTTTTAAATATTCTATAAGAAAATACTATACTACTTTTTTTCTTCAATTTTAGCCCAAGAATCTCGTAAGCCAACCGTCCTATTAAAAATTAATTTTTCAGGAGTAGAATCTTTGTCAATATTAAAATAACCAATTCGTTGAAATTGAAAACGGTCTTCAATTTTGGACTCTTTTAAACTAGGTTCTACATAGCCGGTGATTACTTCTAAAGAATTTGGATTTATAAATTCCAGAAAATCTTTGTCCTTATGCGTATCTGGACTTTCATCTGTAAATAAACGATCATACAATCGAACTTCTGCAGCAAGTGCATGCTGCACTGAAACCCAGTGTAGGGTGCCCTTAACTTTTCTTAAGCTCTCTTCTGTACCACTTCCACTTTTACTTTTTGGATCGTAAGTACATTGTATCTCAGTAATATTCCCATCGGTATCTTTTGTACAAGATTCGGCCTTAATAATATAACCTGCTTTTAAACGCACTTCCCCGCCCAATTTTAAGCGAAAGAACTTCTTATTGGCTTCCTCTTTAAAATCGGCCTTTTCTATATAAATTTCACGTGAAAAAGGCAGTTGTCTACTACCAGATTCTGGATCTTCAGGGTTATTTTCTATTTCTAACCATTCTTCTTGCCCTTCAGGATAATTGGTGATAACCACTTTAATAGGATCTAATACACCCATTACTCGAGGAACAATCTTATTTAAATGTTCACGTACATGAAATTCTAACAAAGAAACATCTATTAAATTCTCTCTTTTGGCAATTCCGATGGTGTCAGCAAAATTGCGAATTGATTCCGGTGTATACCCTCTTCTACGCAAACCAGAAATGGTTGGCATGCGAGGGTCATCCCATCCCGTTACTACTCCTTCTTCTACCAAACGCAACAATTTACGCTTGCTCACTATAGTATGACTAAGGTTACGTCTTGCAAACTCCCGTTGTTTTGGTCTTGTTTTCTCAGTATCATAAACCTGGTCTAAAAACCAGTCATACAGTTCTCTATGCATGGCAAACTCCAAGGTACAGAAGGAGTGTGATACCTGTTCTAGGTAATCACTTTCTCCATGTGTCCAATCGTACATAGGATAAATACACCAATCGGTATTTGTCCTGTGATGTGCTTTGTGAAGAATACGATACATGATAGGGTCACGCATCAACATATTGGATGAACCCATATCAATCTTGGCACGTAAAACGTGTTCTCCCTCCTTAAACTCTCCCTTTTTCATACGTTCAAAAAGGTCCAAATTCTCTTGAACAGAACGTTCTCTATACGGACTGGCAATTCCAGGAGCCGTTGGAGTTCCTTTTTGAACCGCCATAGCTTCAGAAGACTGACTATCTACATAGGCTTTTCCGTTCTTTATTAAAGTGACTGCCCAATCGTACAGTTTTTGGAAATAATCGGATGCAAAACATTCGTGATTCCATTCAAAACCCAACCAAGCAACATCCTTTTTAATGGCGTCTACATACTCTTGTTCTTCTTTTGCCGGATTGGTATCATCAAAACGCAAATTTACTGGTGCACCATAGCGCAAACCCAGTCCAAAATTTAAGCAAATGGAACTCGCATGACCAATGTGTAGATACCCATTAGGCTCTGGTGGAAATCGAAAACGTAAATCCTCTTTTGGAAAACCTTTGGCCAGGTCTTCTTCGATAATATGTTCTATAAAATTTAATGGTTTTGAGCCGTCGTTCATAGGGTGAAATTAGACGGCAAAGGTACAAAAATAGATTAATTCTAGCACCCTTAAATATAGGGCAGCATACAATAAAAGCAATTTCACAACATATTTAATCAGTACTACAACAATAAATTTATGAACAACTTATAAACAACCATATTTGTTATAGAAAAAGATAAGCTCCCACTTATCCAAACTCTAACGAACTTAAAGATTAATCTAACGAACTATGTCCCCAGACAATAAAATAGTTACAAAACACTTTACTATGAGAACCATACCTACATCTCTATTGGTACTATTATTGTTTACTACATTTTCATTTAAAATGAGCGCGCAAATTTTGAATGCGCCCAAACCTATTGCCGATCCAAACGGAGGCGGTACTAGCGGATGGACAGCAGCCTGCGCTTCTTCCTCATTTAACAGTTACTGGGTTAATTTTTCTTGGGTTAATGCACCCGCGGTTAAAAGCGATAACAAATTTATTTTAGAATTATCCGATGCTAATGGCAACTTTGGTAGCCCTGTGCAGCTTGCTAGTTTTGATGATAAAAATGCAACCTACGATTTCAACATCAACTTTTCAATCCCTACTGATACTAGAGGTGAACAATATAAGATACGAGTAAAAAGTACGAGTCCAGAAAAAGTTAGTCCAGCCTCTGGTCCATACTCAATGTACTATATAGAATTTAATTCACCTATTTTAATGAGTAGAGATGGCAGTGGAAACATTCCATCAGGTGGTAAATTAGAAGTATGTGAGGGCACTGCTGTTACTATAGCACCACACAATGTTCCCAATGCGGAAACCTACCTATATAATTGGTATAAGAGCGGAACCTTATTAAGTGAAAAAGGAGCATCATTAACAACCACAGCAGCAGGAATGTATTCTGTTCAAATAGATTACGGTACTATTTGCTCTGGTTCTGCAAGTACAGATTCTAACATTATTGAAGTAACCACAGGTACTAAATTAGGGATAGCACTTAACTCCCCTTCTAAAACAAGTTTATGTTCTAGTGAAACAGAAACACTTACGGCCAACATATCCGGACAAGGGTTAACCTATGTTTGGTATAAGGATGGTGTTGCAATTACCAGTCCTACTACAGACGACCATACCTATACTGTTAACGGTGCTACCCCTAGTTTTGAAGGCGACTACACTGTAGAGATTAATGGCGCTGGAGTTTGTTTAGAACGTTCTGCAGCAATTACAATGGCAACTGCAGCTAATATCACATTAAGTAGGGACAATGAAGCCAATATGGTTATTCTTCCTGGTAAAAATAAAACCTTACAAGTTACAAGTAGTGATTCTGGAGCTGCATATACTTGGTTTAAAGATGGTATTGAGGTAGCAGGACAAACAGCAAATACCTTGGTTATTACAGAGGCAGCAGAATACTTTGCTCGTGTTTCTGATGCTAGTGGTAGCTGTCCTTATTCGATTGATTCTGAAAAAACAACGGTTGTAGCCCCAGTAGCCTTTGAAATCACTGTAAATTATACGACCCCTTATACGGCTTGTGAAAGCACAACGACAATCATAGCCGTTGAAACTATAAACGCCATTGCCGCCGATAATTCCAAAACCAACGTGACTGCAGATTTAGTAGATGACTTCTCTTTCCAATGGAAAAAGGATGGTGTTACAATAACGGGAGAGAATTCTAAAAATATTACGATAAATAATGTAAGTGCCAATGGTAGCTATATAGTAAATGGAGGAATTACTGGTTACAGTACTATAGATTCCAATGCAATACCTGTTCAATTATTAACCTCTGAAACGGTAAGTATTACAGCTAGTAGCAACACATTTTGCAGCCCTAGTAACCCTGTGCTTTTAAGTACATCAACGAACTTAAATGGTGAAACCTTTACTTGGTATAAAGATGGCAATGCTTTTAATAGCACCGATGAAACCTTAAGTAGTATAGAAACAGGAACATTTGTTCTTGAAGTTATTAAAAACGGTTGTGCTTTACGCTCAAATGAAGTAGTACTAGTTCCCTTAGATGAAGACTTAATCACTCTAAATAGTGATGATCCTGTTGTCTTGGTTGAAGGTCAGACTAAATCTATATCTGCAAGTGGTGGAACGTCTTATACCTGGTATAATGCAGCAAATGAAGAGTTAAGCACTACCGACTCAGTAGAACTATCTACAGAAGGCACCTATACCCTTATGGCAAAAATTGATGCCTGTGATATCGTAAAACAATTTACCGTGTCTTACAAAGATACTTTTAATGTTCCCAATGTAGTAACGCCTAATGGCGATGGAAAAAATGACCTTTGGATATTGCCCACTTCTTATTCAAACAATGCCAATGTTACTGTTATAATATACAACAGCAATGGAGAAGAAGTCTTGAACGAAAAAGATTATAAAAACAATTGGCCCAATTCATCTATGTCATTTCCAAAGCAGAATATGGTGTTTTTCTATAAGATAATTGATGCACAGAATTCTCAAAAACAGGGAACTATAACCATAATAAGATAATTAAAAATGTTTAAGTTTAAATACATATACTTTCTTTTATTAGTAACGATGGTGCTGACCAATGTTAGCGCACAGGAAGAAAACCCTTATCTTTCTTATGATGTACCATCTCAAAACTTATTAAAATACAATAGGTTTTTAATAAACCCTACTTTTTCTACAGTACGGGAAGACAAGTCCTATGTGAACTTATTACATAGAAATCAATCTGTAGCATTTTCTGATAACAATCAAAATTACTTTTTAAGCTATAGTGGTCGTGTAAATGACCGTACTGGTTTGGGTATTAGTGTTTACCAACAAACCGCTGGTACATTAACCAATTATGGGGTTTTAGCCAATTACGCCTATGGTGTGAAGTTAAGCGATAAAAGCAACTTTACTTTTGGTGCAAACCTATCGTATTACGCAAGTGGTTTAGATCAGAACAGAATAAACGCTGCAGACCCTGATGATCCATTTTTAAATGGTCAAAAAGATAATCTATTACAATTTCAACCTGGAGTAAACCTTTCTTATGGTAAGTTTGATGTTGGTTTATACGCAGAAAACTTATTTGACTACAACCTTAAAACTAGTGAATCTGTATCTGAATTTGCTGAGAAAACATTTTCAGGACACTTGCAATATACCCATCAGTTTAAAACTACTGCTGGCATCCTAGAAGAAGGTAGGTTAATGCCATTGGCCAGAGTTCGTAAAGCTGGGGAAGATAAAATTGTCCTTGGCGGTAGTCTTATTCTAGATTTACCAAAATTGGGATGGTTGCAAGCAGGATATGACGATCATTACGGTGCTGCAGCCGGACTTGGTTTTAACCTCAACAAACGTTTGTCTCTAGGGTATACTATGGAAAAAAGTGTTGCTGGAAATTTTGATAATTTTGGTCTAACTCATGAAATATCGTTGGCCTACGCTTTCACTCCTAATTTAACTGAAGACAGAGTAATGTTAGAAGACACTGATGATTTGGTGGAAGAACAAGACAAGTTATTAGAAAACGATGAGGTTGTGTCCGCCGAAAAGATTGAAGAGCTAAAAAGAAAATTAGCTGAAAATGATGCAATATTAGCAGAACTAATGTATAGACAAGATTCATTAGAAGTAAACAGACAAAAAGATTTAGAAAAAAGATTTGAAATGGTTATGCGTATGGTTCGTAGTGAAACCAAAGGGAAGCGTCCCGACTTAGAAAAAAAGGCTAAGAAAATGTATTTTATCAATAACAATACAGCATTGGTAGATACCTCTAATAAAAAACCAATTGGTATAGAAGATACCTTTCAAAAGCAAAGTAGTCAAACTGCTGTTGTTAAAAAACCGATTACAGTTAAAGACGCCACAGCCAACAATGCCACTCAAGCTACATCAAAACCGAGTAACCTAACCAAAGTAAAAAGTAGAAAATTTAAAAACTTAGCTGGTGTTGCTCAAGGATATTATGTGGTTGCCAATGTATATAAAGGCAAGGGCTACTTAAACAAGTTTATTGCAGAATTAGATAAAAAAGGGATAAAAGCAGACTATGTAGAAAACCCAAACAATGGTTTAAAATATGTTTACTTGGAAAAGTATAATACTTGGGAAGAAGCAGTTGCTGCTCATAATTCTAACATGAACGATACCTACAAAGGTATGATGTGGATTATGAATGTGGATAATAGCAATTATTCAGACAAGAGATATGCCTCTACGGATACACCAGCACCCAAATTTCCAAAAAGCAACAAAACCAACAATGTTGTTGCTAAGGACAATGTGGTGTCTCGTTTACCCAAAACAAAAACAATCAAATTTAAGGCTGTAGCGTCAGGTTTTTACATTATTGCAAATGTGTTTGCCAATGAAAATAATGCTAAAAAGTTTGTAAAGTTACTGAATAGCCAAGGGCTTAATGCCAGTTATTTTATTAACCCAGAAAATAACTACAGGTATGTATATCTTAAAAAGCACGGTTCATGGAACAATGCTTTATCCTCCTATTATTCAAAAATAAACAGCTCATACCAAGATAAAATGTGGATCATGAGAGTATCAAACAACCATATAACCTAAGACAGATGAAACCAATATTTTCAAAAATAATCCTCTTTTTTGCCATACTTCTTACCTGTATAGCATTAGCATAAGCTCAAGATTTTCAACAAACCATTTCATTTTCAATAGCCCCAATTGAAATTCATAAAAACAGTCCCTAAACCATTAGATAAAATGAATTTTTTAAAACGATTTTTATTATTTATCCTCACCCTTTTTGCAACCGTAAATACCTATGGTCAAGTAAAAAACGATTTTGAGCCGCGTTATAACAATAGTTTGCGTGGTGATTTAACTATTATAGCAAACAACATTGTTAACCGAGAAGGTGATGAAGGGTATTGGACTGGTTCTTGGTGGTCTGGTTATACATGGGTTTCCATTCCAAAGGATGCAAATGATTCGTATAATCAAACCGGAAATAGTTCCACCAGTAATGATAGCTGGGACATGCAATACATTGATATTGACAGTGACGATACAACTTTTAGTTCTAGTAGTTCCGAATTAACGGTGCCTGATGCCAGCTGTTCCTTAGTTCGGTATGCAGGATTATATTGGTCGGCAGTATACTCCAATGAGACTGATAGAAGTAATATTGGTGATATTAAATTTAAGATTCCAGGAGGATCATATTTGGATATTTCAGCAGATGAAGTCCTTTTTGATGGCTACGGAGATACCGATTTTGATTACTATAGTCCGTATGCTTGTTATAAGGATATCACTTCTATAATTACAGGTTTAGCAGATCCTAATGGGGAATATACAGTTGCCAATATAAGAGCAAGTGTTGGTGAGAGTCCTTCTGGCGGGGTTTCTGGTGGATGGACTATGGTTGTTGTTTATGAAAACCCAACCTATCCTGGAAAATACATTACAACTTTTGATGGTTATGCCGGTATAGCCTCTGGAGAATCTGTTGATATTCCAGTTTCTGGATTTACAACCTTACCCAACCCTTTTCCAGTGAACGCTAGATTGGGTGTTAGTACCTTAGAGGGTGATAATAGAATTACGGGAGATGGTCTATCCATTAGAGCAAATAGTAACGCCACCTATACTCCTTTGGGCAACACAGTTAACCCAACCAATAACTTTTTTAATAGTAATATAACCATTGAAAACACGGTTATAAATACCCGAAACCCGAACAGTATAAATACCTTAGGATGGGATGCCGATCTTTTTACAATTCCTAACCCCGCAAGGTCAGTTATACCCAACGATGAAACTGGGGCTACCTTAAGAGCTACTTCCACGGGAGATAAATACGATATTTTCTTTACCTCTTTTGACGTAGAGATCATAGAACCAACCATAAACTTATCTAAAAGGGTAGAGGATATTGGAGGAAATGACATAACTGGCCTAGGCGTAAATTTAGGACAAACCTTAGAATATGTATTATCCTTTCAAAATGTAGGGAATGACGATGCTGATAATTATACGATTAAAGATATTCTACCTCTAAATGTAACCCTAGATGAAGCCCATATTACGTACCCTTCAGGTGTAAGCTATACCTATGATCCAAGTACCAGAACTGTACTTTTTTCTATTCCAAATAATTATGTACTAGAAGGTGGGTCTACCTATAGCATTCGTATGCGGGTAAAAGTTGCAGAAAATTGTTTCGATTTTATAAACGCATGTTCCGATTTAATTCAAAACCTTGCGTATTCTACCTACCAAGGAGTATTAAACGACAACATAATAACAGATGACCCAAGTGTAACCGATTTTGATAATTGCGGATTTACAACTCCAGGGGCAACTAACTTCTTGTTGGATGATTTGGAAGACTGTGACTATAATAGAACCGTACAACTCTGTGGTGATGAAGTCCTTTTAGATGCTGGTGATAATTTTGATGATTATATCTGGTATAAGGATGAAAATAACAATGGAGTAATAGATGGTGCAGATACCGTTTTAAATGATGGGAATTCTGACAATGATTTAAGTACCCTTTTAGTAGATGATATTGGTACTTATATAGTAGACAAAATAGTTGCAGATCCATGTAAAGGTTTTCAAGAAATTATTACGGTAGAACGTTTTGGACAAACACAAACAAACCCAATCGCAACCCTAATAAGTGACCCTTCAAATACCGTTGAAGGTGAAATAACCATTTGTCCTATAGATGGCGATCCCTTACCAAAAATTTTCTTATGTGGTTTAAACGATGTTGAACCCGTAACAATTAACATTCCAGATGCAACTAGCATACACTGGGAAAAATTAGACGAAGCTAGTTGTGGTGCTTCGGTTGAAGATTGTGCAAATAAAAATGGTACCTGTACATGGACTAGAATAGAATCTGGAAGTACACTTTTAGCTTCAGATCCCGGACAGTACCGCGTAATTGTTAACTACCAAAACGGTTGTTTTAGTCGCTTTTATTTTAATGTGTTTAAAAACCCATTAGATCCTATGGCTACAATTAGCGATATTATTTGTGCAACCCCTGGTAATATATCAGTTACAAATATTCCTGCCAACTATGAGTTTCAACTATTAAACGCTGCAACAGATGCTGTAATCGTACCTTTTAGTGCTAATAATGGCCCTAACTTTTCTATAGCAAATAATGGAGCATATACCGTTGAAATTAGACAACAAGGTGTTGTAGACGGATGTCTATTTAGATTGGAAGATTTAGGCGTAAGAACTAGAGATTATGAAGTAAATATTACAACAAAAGATACAGATTGTAGTGGTTTGGGCGAAATTCGTATATCTGCTGAAGATGTAGAGCCACAATACTATTTTGAGATTTCTCAAGGCGGAACAACCGTAGATACCTATGGTCCTACCGATGATAACGATTATACCTTTGAAAACTTAAACGATGGTGTTTATGATGTAACGGTAAGTACTGATGATGGCTGTACTTATACAGAAGAAATAACAATTAATGACGTTTCCGATCTTGCAGCTACTGCTTTAACAACCAAAGCAATAGACTGTACTGATGGTACAATAACAGTTACAGGTACGGGAGGTTTTGCGAACCCTGGATATTCTTATGCTATTTGGAGTAAAGATGGCACAGACTTATACCCAACACCATTTTCATTAAATGATATTCCTCCTAGTGAGTTTCAAGCTACTAGTGATTTTACATTTGATGCAACTGAACAAGGAACTTATGAATTCATTGTTGTTGATAGTAATAATTGTTATGCTATTACGAATGAAGAAACAATAACCATTGCACCTTCAATAACCTATACAACAACAGGAATAGATGAGTCTTGTTTTGGAGCTAATGATGGTAGTTATGTTGTAGATATTACGGCTAGTAATGGGTATACAATGACTTATGATTTACTAAACCCAGATGGCTCTAATACAGTTAATGGTTCTGGTAATTTTACAAACTTAGCACAAGGAAATTATACCTTAACTATTACGCAAACAAATGGTACTGCCGTTTGTGATTTTGATGAAACCTTTACAATTGGTGGCCCTACAAGTGGTATAGGTGGTACTGCTGTTTTAACCCAAGATTATACTTGCCTGCAAGAGGCAACCATAGAAGCACAAAATGTAATTGGCGGTGAAGCCCCATATAGCTATAGTATTGACGGTGTAAATTTTGTTGGTCCCGCTGCAGGTGCAGAAACTTTTGCGAACCTAACCAACGGAACCTACAGCATTACCATTAGAGATGCGAACTTGTGTACGTTTGTCACCAATGAAATAACAATAGCTCCATTAAACGAGCCAACAGATTTAAACTTTACAGCTACAGCTCCTAATTGTCCAACGCAAACATCAGACGTAACCGTAACCGTTGCAAATGGAACGGCACCTTTTAACTTTACGATTATTGCTCCTACGGCAATAACTGCAACCACTATAACGGGTAATACAGGCTCATTTGCTGATTTAGTACCAGATACCTATACCTTTATGGTAACAGATGCTAAAGGTTGTACGTTTGAAGAAAGCTTTACTATACGTCCTGTAGATCCAATTAATGTATCTGGGAGTTTGGTAAGTAATATCACTTGCTTTGATGATACAGATGGTGAAGCAACTTTTACAGTATCTGGATTTAATAGTACCTATAACTATACAATTACGGGTCCTACTACAGTTCCTGCTGGTACAGCAGTGAATTCTACGAGTATTCCATTAACAAATTTAGATAATGGAACCTATACAATTACAGTAACAGATACAGCAACGAATTGTACAGCCACTGCCGATGTTGTTATTGCATCACCAACAGCTGCCTTAACCCTATCTGCCAATGAAACACAACCTACATGTACAGCAGATGGTAGGGTAATTCTAACAGCCAATGGCGGTTGGGGTAGTAATGATTTTACAATTACTTACCCAGATGCATCAACTACATTTACAAACGGTACTGGTACTTTTAACAACTTAAACCAAGCAGGAACTTATACGGTTGCTGTAGAAGATGCTAACGGTTGTATTGCAACGGCTAGTTTTATTTTAGATGCCTCAGTTGCTCCTACCTTAGCAATAACACCTAATACTACTTGTTTTACAGTAGGTGCCGGACTAGAACTTACAGCTAGTGTAACTGCAGGTGGAGATGGCAATTATCAATACAGATTAAATGGTGGTGCTTATGGTACTAGCGCTATATTTTCGGGATTAAACCCAGGAACATACACCATAGATGTTATTGATGGTAAAAATTGTACAGCAACTGCAACAATAACCGTAAACCCAGAATTAACGGTAACGGCTGCTGCAGATAATATAACTGCTTGTGCTACAGATACAAATGTTACCATTACTGCTGCTGGCGGCGATGGTACTAACTATGTGTATGCCATTGTAGCAAATGGAGTTACACCAACTGCAGGAAACTTTACAACAACCAATCCAAGAACAGTTACAACAGGTGCAGGAGATTATGATGTTTATGTACGTGATGCTAACGGAACAGGAACTTTCTGTGAAGCTAAAATCGACTTAACTATTGAAAAAGATGCTGCTTTAACCGTTTCTACCGCAAGTACCAACATACTTTGTAGTGGTGAGGCGCAATCTACCTTAACAATTACAACTACTGGAGGTGAAGCTCCTTACAGGTATAGTATTAATGGTGGTACCAATTATCAAACTACCAACACCTTCCCTAATTTAGCTGCTGGCAGTTACAGTATTAGGGTAAGAGATGCCAATAACTGTGAAGTTACAGATACACACACTATAACAGAACCGTTTACTTTGTCGGCTTCTGCGGCAGTTACTGCCTTATACGAATGTAACCCAATTACCGGAGCTGAGGTTAGAATTACCAATGCTCAAGGAGGTACACCTAGTTATGAATATAGTTTTAATGGTGGTACTTCTTACAGTACAAATCCGATAAACTATTTATTACCTGGTACACATACTTTATTTATTAGAGATGCTAATTTATGTACGTTTCAAATGATTGTAACTGTAGATCCTGCACCAGCTGCTCCTACATTTACACCTAGTATTTCTTATGATTGTGATGGACTTGGTGAAATCACAATAACGTCAAGTAGTACTGATTTTGATTATATTTATTCTATAGACGGCACCGAAAATACGCCGAATACAAATAATCTATTTAGCGATGTTTCCGCTGGAAATCATGCAATTACTATAGATTACATATCAAATATTGCACCAGCACCAAGTAATTTATTATCCGAAAACTTTGGTTCGGGAGCAAATACAAGTATTTCACAAATAGATCCTGCCTATTGTTATGAACCACAAAATGGTACGATTGCTATTTGTAATTCTGTAAATACAGCTATTAATGATGGTGAATATTCGGTAACACAAGCAATTGCTTCGCCTTTTGGTTCTTGGAGAAATCCTAATGACCATACCGGAAACCCTAACGGAAGATTCCTAGCAATTAACGTTGGTGGTGTAGCTGGTGTTGGAGGTATTATCTATGCTAAAAGAGCAATAGAAGTTATCCCAAACAGAGATATTACTATATCTACTTGGGCCTATAATTTATTAAGATCAGGTACTAGTGGTGGCGATCCTACCATAGAAATACAATTAGTTGATGGTGGTGGTACAGTAATTGCCAGTACTGCAACAGGTAACATTCCTAAAAATAATAATGCTGATGATTGGCATAATTATAGTGTAACACTTAACCCTGGTGCAAACACTAATTTAGATATTGTTATTCGTACAAATTCTGCGGTAACTGGAGGAAATGATATTGCTATAGATGATATACAAGCATTTCAAGTGCCAGAAGTTTGTGCTACAACTGCTACTTTTGATGTAGTAATTGAAGCCGGGAAAGCTTTTGGTGCAACTGTTACTAACCCAAAAAACAATTCTTGTTTTGGAAGTACTGATGGAGAATTTGTGATTAATGCAAGTAATTTTGGTGCTGGCGGATTTGAATACTCTATAAACGGTGGTGCTTTTTCGGCCGCTTTTACAACATCCCAAACAGTTACTGGTTTATCGGCACAAACCTATACTATTGAGGTTAGGGATGTGGATGATAATGGATGTAGTATAACATTGACACAAGAGTTAACACAGCCTACAGAAGTTACAGCAACGGCATCCATAACAGATGACTTTACTTGTAACAATACTGGTGCAACAATTACTGCTGTTGCAAGTGGTGGTACACCAACGTATAGCTATCAATTAGAAATTGATGGAGGTGCAGTAGTTGTAGGATATCAACCTTCTGCAATATTTACAGATGTACCAGCTAATGCATCGGGAGAAAACTATATAGTAAGAGTACAAGACAGCAATTCATGTACAAATGTTGTGACTCCTGCAATTACTGTTACTGCTCCTGAAGTACCAACATTTACAACAACCCCAACTGCATGTTACTCTGGTGCAAATGACGGTACAATACAGGTAGATATCACTTCTATTCCTGGCAATGGAAACTTTCAGTTAAGTATCAATGGCGGACCATGGGTGAACCCAAACAATACCGCTACTAGCCATACTTTTACAGGTCTGGCAAACGCATCTTATACCATTGATGTTAAAGATGGCTTTGGTTGTACAGCAGCACAACAGACTGTTATTTTAAGTCCACAATTGGTTGTTAGTGTTGAAACAGTACACGTAAGTTCTTGTGCAGATGGTAGTATAACCGTAAATGCAACAGGAGGTAATGGTACTTTAGTATATGCTATTGTTCCTGCAAACGGTGACCCAACAGGATTATTTACAACAACCAATAATTTAGTAGTTACAAACGCAATGGCCACTGCAAACCCTGCTGGTTACGATGTCTACGTGCAAGATAATAATGGCATAAGCTATTTATGTTCGTATTCAGAAGAAGATATCATAGTAAATACTGCTGCACCATTAACAGTAACTGGAACAGCAAATGATCCAGAATGTTATGATGGACTAGGTTCTATTGTTGCAACTGTTGCTGGTGGAAATGCACCATATACCTATACCTTAACAGATTTAACTGCTGCCGATGGTATTGACTATGGGGTAACCTATACAAACATTGGCGTTACAACAAACGAATTTGCTGGAGTTGGAGTTGGAGATTATGAAATAACAATTACGGATGCTGATGGATGTTCTGTTACTTCAATTACAACAACAATAAATAATGCCGTAGAAATTACTGCTGATATTGAGCCTATTTTACCTAATGATTGTGCCAGTTCTGTACCAACAGATTATGGTTTTGAATTTGCTAACCTTACTACCCCAGCAGCTACGCTAATTGAATATAGTTATGATAATGGTACTACCTGGAATACTAATGGTATAGAACAAAGAGGAATTCCATCTGGAACAGAAGTATACCCATCAATTAGAGTTACATTAGCTAGTGGTACTATTTGTCAAACAGATTTTCCAAGATATATTATCCCTTATCCTTTAGATAATTTAGATATTAGTATTAGCGCAATTGTAGTAGATTGTACTGACTTAGAAGTTACTGTTCAAGGAACAGCAGGTGTAGCTCCATACGAATATGCTTATGCTGAAGATCCTGCAACCTTCAATCCTTTAACTGCAACATGGGTTCCGGGAGGAACTATAAATAATGTACCTGCAACCGTACCCGCGGGTCATGGAAACTATACATGGTTAGGATTAACTCCAGGTAGAACTTATGTTTTTTATGTAAAAGATGCAACAGGTTGTGTGCGCCAAAGTCTTGAAAATGTAAATGATTTAGTAGCGCCTTTACCAATAGACATTACTAGTGAAATTACACCTAGTTGTTTTGGTGGTACAACGGGTACTATTACATATACATTAAACCCCATTACACCAAACTCTCATATGAGATGGGAATTCTATGAATTAGGCAACCCAATTCCAATGGCAGTAAGTGGTGCTTTGGCCCCAGCTCCTGCACAAAATGTTCTATATGATAATGAAATTTCTTTTACTGGACTTGCGCAAGGAGAATATTATATTGAGATAGTTCAATCTGATAATTCTACTGATTCTTGTAGAGGTGGTAGTGAAAATGCTTTGGTTGACCAACTAAAAGAATTAGAAGCTACAGCAGTTGCTACGAGAGATATCTCTTGTAATTTACCAGGTTTAATTTCTATTACCGGAATAACTGGTGGTGGTGGAGCCCCTTACACTTTTGATGTTACTGGTCCTGTCGGATTTACGGCTTTAACAGGCTTAACAAGCAATCCAATTCAAATACCTGTTAATTCTCCAGCTGGTAATTATACTGTAACGATAATTGACCAATATGGTTGTTCTAACACAGTAGCATTAAATTCAGTTCCATTAACATTAACAGCTAACCCAACTATTGATAATGTTACTCAAGATAATTGTAGTGCCCCAATAAGCGTAACAGTTGCAGCATCATCTTTGGCTGGAAACATACGTTATGCCCTAGTTCCTGCAGGAAATCCTGTACCCACATACTATTTGACGAATGGAGGTTTGTTTAATAATGTTTCCCCTGGTTCTTATGATGTTCATATAATAGACGGTAATGGATGTACAGATATACTAACTACATTTGTTGTAAACCCAGTTTTATCTGCAAAAGCAGAACTTACTAAACTATTAGATTGTACAGCAGCTCCTGATGCAGTAATTACTATTGAAGCACTAACAGGTTCAGGTAACTATGAGTATTCCATTTCTGGTGCTGCTACTGTTGCTTCAACAACGTTAACCAGCCCTTTCGATTATCCAGCTACAACAGCAGGAGTTTATACAATAACTGTTTACGATATGGATACTCCAAATAGTGCCGTATGTAACAGAGTATTTACAATAGAGGTTCCGGCTGCCGTAACTCCAATTTTTACACATACCTTAACAGATATTACGTGTAATACTGCAGCTGATGGTACTATAACTTTATACCAAACAGATAATGGTATTAACCCATTAACTTATACAATAACTCCTTCTGTTGGTACTTTTGATGCTACAACAAGCACATTCTCAAATTTACCTCCTAATACATATACGGTAACAGCTACAGGAACCAATGGTTGTCCTGCAACAATTCCAAATATTGTAATTGCAGATGTAGATCCCATTGTAATTGCAGATGCCGTTGTTACAGAATTTGGTTGTACAGCTGGTAACACCAATAATTATGCTAGTATTACAGTAGATAATACTGCTGCTAATATTACAGGTGGTAGCACTACATATGTTATTTACGAATTTATAAATGATAATAACACTGTTGCAACCGGTGATGATGTCATTGTACAATCTGGTTCTAATAACGTTTATATAGAAACAAATACTGCTGGTGGTTCGTATACCATTAATGTATATGACAATAACGGTTGTGTTGGATCTATAGACAGAGATATAGCTCCTTACGATGAGTTATTAACAGCTACTGCTTCAGTTACAGCTGATATTACTTGTGACCCAGGTTCAGATGGGGAAATAACAATTGCCGTAACCTCATCAACCAATGATGTTAGTAAGTTTGAGTATAGTATAGACAATGGATTATCATGGCAAACCACAATTTCTCATACGAACCCAGAAATATTTACTGGTTTAGAAGTTGGTACACACAATTTCTTGGTGAGACATTCTGATACGGATTGTATCATTTCTACATCAGCAACCATAACAAGTCCAGATGTATTAGAATTAGATGCCACAATTGTAAGTAATGTAATTTGTTTTGGAGGAAATGATGGTAGCGTAGAATTTGATTTACATGATGCGGCAAATGTAACCTACCCAAATCCAATAGAATACATACTTTACCATGATACAAACAATACTCCGGCAAATACTGGTGATGATGTACAGACTCCTGGTAGTTCTCCAAACGGTAACTTTGTAATTAATAATTTAGTAGCTGGTAGCTATTATATAGAAGTAAAACAAACTCCAGATCCTAAATGTACCTATACTGAAGCCTTTACTATTGCTGGGCCAAGTGCTGCAATAACAGCAGCTACAGAAGTAACAGCCGTAACTTGTTTAGGAAATGATGGTATTATTGAAGTTATAAACCCTGCCGGTGGTTGGGGAGACTATGTTTACTATGTAGATGTTGCAGGTAACCCTGCTCCCGTTTTCCCAACAGATTATGTATCTAATCCTAAATTTCTAGGTTTATCGGGTGCTGCAGCTCCTGCTGGTACAGATTACCAAGTTTGGGTGGCAGATAAAAATGGTTGTATAGTACAATTACCTAATGTTAATTTAGTAGAACCAACGGATATAAGTGCAACCATACAGGTAAACCAAGAAAATTGTACCAACTTAGAAGGTGAGATTGAAGTTATAGGCACTATTGGCGGGCAAGGAAGCAACTATACCTACCAATTAATTAAAAATGGTATTGCAGTTGGTTCACCACAACCTACAAGAATATTCTCTGGGTTAGGTGCTGGTTCGTATACCGTATTAATTAACGATCAGTGGAGTTGTGATTATACAACTGCCGCAACGCTATTGTATGAAGAAATAAACGTATCTACCACTGTTGTTAAACCAATAGATTGTACAGTAGATCCAGGCGGACAAATAACTGTAAACGTTACTGGTGGCTCTACTAACTTAGAATATGAAGTAACATTCCCAGATTTAACAACAATACAAACACAAACTAATAATGCCATTTTCACCGGCTTAACACAAATAGGTACTTATAGTTTCGTAATTCGTGATTTAGATACAAATACACCAATTTGTGAAAAACCGGTTACACAAGCTTTGGTAGACAAAGTAGATCCTATTCTATTAGCTTCAACCGTAGACAATGTGAGTTGTTTTGGTTTGACTGATGGTACCATTACTGCCAACTTAGATCCTGCAACTAATGTTGATCCTATATATACGTATAATTTATACGATGCAATTGGAACTACTCAAATAGGAGTAAATCAAACAAGTCCAACATTTACAGGATTAGCTGCGGCAGTATATCAAATAGAAGTCGTTTCGGCCAAAGGATGTTCTATAAGAGAAACTATTGAGGTTACACAACCAACAGCCTTAGTAATTAGTGCTGTAGCAACAGAATTTGCTTGTGCTCCTAATAATACCGTAAATACAGCGACTATTACAGTTACTATTGAAGATGGTGTTACAACACCAGGAACACCATCTGGAACTAGTCCATTTTTATATAGTATAGATGGTGTTAACTTCCAATCTACCAATACATTTAATGTTATAGATACAGGAGTTGCACAAACAATTACAGTTTCTGTTAAGGATGGTAATAGTTGTCCACAAACTACAACAGTAACTATAGCGCCTATTAATAAATTTACTGCTGTAGTTACACAAGATGCAGCTATCTCTTGTGTGGGTCCAGAAGAAATTACCATTACAGTAACAGACAATGGAGCTGCAACCAATGTATATACCTATGAGGTATTGCCAATTGGCAATACCAATGGTACCCAAACAGCTACACCAACTTACAATACGGCTACCTACAACTTAACGGCAGTTGGTGGATATGTGTTTAGAGTTACAGATACAGCTACGGGTTGTTATGTTGATACTGATGCATACACTATTGCGCCATATGACTTAATTAAGGTACAGACCACAGCAATAACTCCGGTTACTTGTTTTGGTGATACTAATGGAGCCCTAGAAGTAACTGTTACAGATGCAACAGGTCCATTTACTTATACCGTTTTAAATGCTGATGGTACTTTATTAAGTCCAAGCATAACAAATACAGTTACTACAAATACTTTTACGATAAGCGGGTTAACGGGTGGTAGTTATTACGTTGCTGTAAAACAAGATAATGCACCAGAGTGTACTGAAGATTCTAATATAATTACTATTGTTTCTCCAGATATGCCGCTTTCTACTGTTGTAAATCAAACTGCAGCCGTTACTTGTAATAATGATAGAGGAGAAATAGTAGTTGACCCAAGTGGTGGTTATGCTCCTTATGATATTGTATTGACAAATACAACCACTTCTGTTGTTTTTACTGCTACAGATGTATTAACAGTTACTTTTGAAGGTTTAAGTGCCGGAAACTATACAGTGTCTATTACAGATACAAGTGGGTGTATCCTAAACGATACTGAAGTTTTAGCCGCGGCTACACCAATAACTGCAGATATTACACCACCAACAACTACTTTAGATTGTTATGGTGATTCCAATGGAAGTGTATCTGCAATAAATGTTGTTGGCGGGCAAGGCATCTATCAGTATAAGCTTAATGTTTATGATGCTACTGGGACAACTATTACTTCAACAAGTGGTGGACAAACCAGTAATACTTTCAACAATTTAGGCGCTGGTATTTACACCATAACAGTATCTGACGGTTGGAACTGTGATATAGAAACTATACAGGCCGTTATTACGGAACCTACAGATATTTCTGGGGCTCTAATACAATTATCAGAGTTAAGTTGTGTAGACCCTGCCGAAATAGAATTAATAGCCACTGGGGGTACTGCTCCTTATCTATATAGCGTGGATGGTGTAACCTATACGGCTATGTCTGGGGGTGATACCCACAGATTTACCGTAAATGCAGGAATTTATCAATATTATGTTAGAGATGCTTTTGGTTGTGGAGATGTAATTAGTAACCAAGTTAATATAGATGCTGTACCTACTTTAGAAATAATTTTAGATGAAAGCGCTGCAGTTATTAATTGTAATGGTGAATCTACTGCCAGTATTCTTGCAAAAGGGAAAGGCGGCTTAGGCAACTATTCATACGAATTATTAGATAATCCAACAAGTACTTCAGCTTTGCAAGGACCGCAAACAAACGGTGAGTTTAGAAACTTAGCAATTGGCACCTATTATGTTAAAGTGACCTCAGATGGTGGATGTGAAGTAGTTTCAAACGCAATAATGATAACGGAACCAGACCCATTAATTATAGACTTACAAGATACAACTGATGTAACTTGTGCCGGTGAAAATGATGGAACTATTACGGTTGAAGTATCTGGTGGAACAGGAGAAATAAAATATGCTATTTCACCTAACTTGAACCAATTCGACACTAAAAATGTGTTTACAGATTTAGAACCAGGAACCTATGATGTAATTGCTCAAGATGAAAATGGTTGTTTTATAACCTTTAATTTTACAATTAATGAGCCAACACCTATACAATTAAGTGCTACTACAACAGGAGAAACTTGTACGGGTAATGAAGACGGTATGGCCACAGTTACTATCACTGGCGGTACAGCTCCCTATAGAACTAGTCTAGATTCTAACGATCCTGCAGATTATGTACTAGGCCGAGTAGATTTCTCTGGCTTGTCATCTGGAACTCATGTAATATTAGTAAAGGATGCCAATGATTGTGAAACTAATATGGTTATAGAAATTGAACCAGGTGTTAACTTAAAGGCTACCGCAACCCCAATTTATGAGTGTAGCACAGATACTCCTACAAACTATTTAGAAGTTGTTTTTGAAGATAATACAACTGGTTCAGATGTACTATATGGCTTGGATACTACAGATCCAAGTGCAATGCAATTAACATCAGACTTTGCTAATATGGCTCCTGGAGATCACTATTTATTTATTATGCATGCTAATGGTTGTACAGAAACCATCAACTTTACGGTAGAAGGTTTTGATCCATTAACATTAGTGTTAACAAACAGTAATATTAATGAAATAACGGCAACTGTAACTGGTGGTAACCCAAACTATACATTCTATATACAAGGAAACAATAATGGGGAAGAGAATACGTTCAGAATACGTGAGACCAACACTTATACTATTGTTGTTGAAGATGAAAATGGTTGTCAAGTAACCCAAGATATATTTATTGAGTTTATTGATATTGAAGTCCCTAATTTCTTTACACCAGATGGTGACCTTATTCACAACACATGGATACCTAAAAATATGGAAGGTTTCCCGAATATCTTAACCATTATTTATGACAGATATGGTAGAGAATTGTATAGAATGGGTATCAATGATAGCGGTTGGGATGGCTTTTATGACGGCAAAGAATTACCATCAGGTGATTATTGGTACACCATAAAATTAAACGGAGAAAATGATGATAGAGAATTTGTTGGTCATTTTACATTATACAGATAATAGCAAAAGAATTTAACCTAAAATTATGCGATACAAATTATTAATCTTACTACTACTTACAAGCACAATGCTTGTAAGGGCACAAGAGCTCAACTCCCCTCAATTATCGCAATACCTTGCCGATAACCCCTTTGTATTATCACCCACCTATGCTGGTATTGGGGATCATGTAAAAATTAGAATGAATGGATTAGCCCAATGGGTAGGAATAAAAGATGCTCCAAGAACCCAATCTATCGCTGCAGATGCAAGAATTGGCAACAAATCTGGTATGGGTATCTTTTTATATAATGATAAAAACGGCTATACAAAACAACAAGGTGCACGAATCTCTTTTGCCCACCATTTAACCTTAGACCGGTATGAAGACGAATTTCTATCTTTTGGAATCTCGTATAACTTTAATCAGTTTCGCTTAGATATCAGTGAATATTATGAAGTAGATCCTTCAGTTACAGACGACCGTTCTACAACAAATCACAATTTTGATGTAGGTCTAATGTATCGTATAAATAAGTTTTATGCCAGTTTAAATTCATCCAATTTATTAGACAAAGATATTGCCAATTTTAATCCAACATTTGAACCTAATAGGTTGAGAAACTATTATTTATACACTGGATATCGCTACAAAAAAAGTAAAAATAGCGATCTTGAAATTGAACCTTCCGTACTGTATAAAATGTTTGAAAGTGATGGAAGATCTGAAACAGATTTAAATTTAAAATTTAGATGGTATAATTATGAAGATTATTATTATGCCGGAGCAAATTATAGGTTTCTCAATGATCAAATTGGTAAGCCCTTATACGTAGCTCCCTTTGCTGGATTAAAGAAAAACAACTATTATTTTGGCTATTCTTATCAAATAATTTTAAACGATATTTTAAATTATAGTACCGGAACACATGTAATAACCATTGGTGTAGACTTATTTCAAGGTCTTAGTAATTGTAGGTGTATGTATTAATTGTTTAGGTTAACTTTGTATCTCTAAATAATACGCAATGGGAACTATAGTAGTAGGCAATATTAAGGTTTATGCATATCATGGATGTTTGTATGAAGAAGCACAAATTGGAAGTGATTATCTTGTGAATGTTAGTGTTTCTGCCGATCTAAAAAAAGCAGCTATTTCTGATGCTTTAAAAGACACTGTAGATTATGTTCATATCAATCATATTGTACAAGAAGAAATGGCAACCAGATCTAAATTACTAGAACATGTTGCAAAACGAATCATTGATCGAATATTTTCTGAAATTAGTATTGTCAATTCCGCAGAGGTTAGCGTTGCTAAAATTAATCCTCCTATTGGAGGCGATGTTGATCGGGTTTCGATAACCTTACAATTAACTCGATAAACGGCAATCCCTTAAGTTTTATATACTTATTAATATACGTACATTTGAACCCCCCCTATAAATTTAATGGCATTGTGGTCGAAATGGATAGACATAATCTCGCAAGGATTATTATAGTGGTTCGAATCCACTCGATGCCTCAAAAAAATTACAAAATAGATTCCTAAAAACTTATTTTTCTATGAATTTATTTTTGTAAGTTTGCAGTCCAAAAATGGCATCGTGGCCGAGTGGCTAGGCAGAGCTCTGCAAAAGCTTGTACAGCAGTTCGAATCTGCTCGATGCCTCCAATAACCTTCACTTTTTAGTGGAGGTTTTTTTGTTTTACTACTTCTTCAATATAATTTTATTCCCACAAAAGAAATACTACACCTCCCATAGTAAAAAAATATAAGATTTAATTTATGACGCTATCGTTCAGCAGTTTTTATAAAGTATCAAACCACTCAATGCCATAAAATCATTCACTTCACCTAGAATAGTTTTTAAAACAATTGGACTATTAATTTTCTCTGATGAGTTCTATACCTTCTTGGATATTGAGTTTGTCCTTTGGTAAAAAACCTTTGGTAATAAGTACAATTCCACAAATAATAAGGATAATTCCCAACCCTTTTTTTACCAAATAAATGCGGCGAAGTGTTAAATGTCTTTTTAATTGCTTGGCTAGTAATATTTTAAAAATATCTGTTATAAAATAAGTAGACAACATGGTGGCAAAAAAGATCAAAATACGGTCTGCATCATTATCCAAACTTGGCCCTACTACCAGTATAATCCCCAACCAAAAAACCAAAACTCCTATATTAATAAAATTAAGCAAAAAGCCTTTTACAAATAAACTTAAATAGGCTCCTTTGGTAACTCGTATATCTTTGAGTTTTTCCTTTTTTGGTTTTTTAATGAATATAATAATCCCATATACTAATAGAATTACACCGCCAAAAACATACAAGCCTGGTAAATTACTTAAATTTTCTAGCAATTGATAACTACTAAAATAAGCTAAGATTAAAAACAATATATCGGCAAAAAAAACACCCAAATTAAAGGTTAAAGCTGCCCTAAATCCCTTTACCGCACTTGTTTCTAACAGCACAAAAAAAACAGGACCAATCATAAAGCTTAAAAAAAAGCCCAATGGTATTGCTGCCTGAATATCGTCTAACATTTACCTTGCCTATTTCCTAGTTATTTTTCCTCCAAAAACAGTTTTTTCATCCATTCTTGCCGGGTTCCCATACACGGATACTTCACCTCCAGCTTTTACTGTTGCCTGTACATATTTAGAGGCATTAATTTCTGCATTTCCTCCTGCATTTACAGTAATCGTAGTTAGTTCAGTATTAAAATCTTTTCCATTATAAATACCGCCTGTGTTTATATTCACATCTTGATTTTTAGAAGATCCATTAGTTGTTATTAAACCGCCAGTAACCGATTTTACCAAGAGCTGAGACACTTTTGCATTAATTATTAATTCTCCCCCTTCTTGTGCCTTTAATTCCAGTACACTTTGCGCTATAAGCTCTTTAGATGTTATTCTAGCATCTTCGTTTACATCAATTATGGTTAAAACTTCAGTATAATACACATCTATAAATGTCCGATAACCACTGAAAATTTTATCTAATTCCATTCGTAATTTTAAAACACCATCATTATTTGCAATGGATACTTTTTGGGTATTAGCCCCAGTAATTACAGCTTCGTTTTTATCAGACTTAATTAAATTAACTGACAAACCATCAAAAGCTTTAATTTCCTTAAAGCTTAGTAGTTTTTGGGTTATTTTTTCTTCTTGTGCTTTTACCGTTATTGTAATACTAAATAAAAGCATAAATAAGGCTAACTTATTCATTTTGTTGTTTTTAGGTATAATTCCTAATCTAATTTACAAAATTCGTTCCAAACCGAAATTATTCAGCTTTCCTTAGTAAAGAAAAGTCCAAATGTCTTTTTATTAAATCTGTACTTTTAACCATTACTACTACTTCTTCCCCCAATTGGTAACTTTTATTGGTACGCTCTCCTACTATTGCATAATTCTTTTCATCAAACCTATAATAGTCATCCTTTATATCACTTATGCGTACCATTCCTTCGCATTTATTGTCTATTATTTCTATATAAATACCCCATTCTGTTACACCAGAGATAACACCTACAAATTCAGAATCTTTATGATCTTCCATAAATTTGATTTGCATGTATTTTATAGAATCTCTTTCTGCACTAGCTGCCAGGCCTTCCATATCTGAAGAATGTTTGCATTTTTCTTCATACACTTCTTGTTTTGCACTAGCCCCACCGTCCAAATAATGTTGTAATAAACGATGCACCATTACATCGGGATACCTTCTTATTGGGGATGTAAAATGTGTATAATAATCAAAAGCTAATCCGTAATGTCCAATATTATCTGTGGTATAAATAGCTTTGCTCATGCTCCGTATAGCCAAAGTATCTACTAAATTTTGTTCTTTTTTACCTTTAACATCCTCCAATAATTTATTTAAAGAATCACTTATTGATTGTTTGTTCTTAAAATCTAATTTGTGACCAAACCTAGCAATTATACCATTTAAATTGGCTAATTTTTCCTCGTTTGGTTCATCATGTACCCGGTAAATAAATGTTTTTTCAGGTTTTTGTTTGCCAATAAATTCGGCTACCTTTCTATTTGCTAATAACATAAACTCTTCAATGAGTTTGTTGGCATCTTTAGATTCTTTAAAATAAACACCTTCAGGTGCATTATTTTCATCCAAACTAAATCTAACTTCCACCTTATCAAAAGATATTGCCCCAGCCTGCATACGTTTTTCTCGCATAATTTTAGCTAATTTATCTAGTGTTAATGTAGCTTCAACAACTTCCTTACTAACCGTATACGCTCCACTTTCTCTTATAGAAATGTCTTGAGGAATTGTATTTTCTTTAGTTTCTATAATATACTGGGCTTCTTCATACGAAAACCGTTCGTTAGAATTTGTTACTGTTCTACCAAACCATTGGTTTCTTAAATTTGCTTTATCATCGATCTCAAAAACGGCAGAAAATGTATATTTTTCTTCATTGGGTCGTAAAGAACAAGCATTATTAGATAATACTTCTGGCAACATAGGAACCACTCGATCTACTAAATAAACGGAAGTTGCCCTTTGATAAGCTTCATCATCTAAAATAGTATCTGGTTCTAAATAATGAGAAACATCAGCAATATGAATTCCAATTTCATAATTTCCATTTTCCAATATTACAAAAGATAGGGCATCATCAAAATCTTTAGCATCTTTAGGATCTATAGTAAACGTAAGGGTTTCTCTCATATCCCTACGTTTCGCTATTTCGTCCTCTTTTATGGATGTATCAATTTTATTGGCATAACTTTCTATTTCTAATGGAAATTGATAGGGTAAGCCATATTCGGCCAATATAGAATGGATTTCTGTATTGTGTTCTCCTGGTTTTCCTAGCACTTCTATAATTTCACCATAGGGAGAATCAGCATCCTCTGGCCAATCGGTCATTTTTACAACAACCTTATCACCATCCTGAGCATCATTAATTTTATCCCTAGGAACAAAGAAATCCGTGTACATCCTAAAATCCGAAGAAGTAACAAAGGCATAATTTTTCTGCAATTGTACAATACCCACAAAATTAGTTTTATCTCTTGATATAATTTTAGTGATTTCTCCTTCTAATTTACGCCCTTTTCTTCTAGGGAAGATATAAACCTCTACGATATCCCTATGAAATGCTTTTTTTAATTTATTACTAGAGATAAAAACATCATCATCTAATCCGTCTACAACTATATAGGCATTCCCTCGCCCAGTTATATCAACTTTACCTGTATGATAGGTTTTACTGCTTTTAGAAACGGCCTTATATTTTCCTTTACTCTCTTCTATAATTCTTTTTTTTTCTTTTAGTTCTACTAGTCTTTTTATCAATATATTTCTTCCGCCAGCATCCGTTATATTTAACTTTGCGGCTATTTGCTTGTAATTGTAACTAGCGTTAGGATCTTTCTCTAAAACAGTAAAAATACCTTTTGTAATTTGGTTTCTTACTTGATTAGTGTTCCCTTTATTCTTCTTAATCATTAATCTTATTTATTTTTGGAAAAGTACAAATTATTATCTACTCCTATATACTTTAAGCCGTTTCTTAATTTTTAATTAAAGAAAACAAGGTTATAAACATATATATAATATTATTAATTTTTCTTTTATTAATTTTAAAAAAAATGGTGGTTATTATAGTGTGTTAATATCTACTATAATTTTATGCAATATTAATTGTAGTGAACAGTATTAAAATTTTGTGTACATTTTATACACCCTATATTGTATTTAAAAATCAGTTCATTAAGTAGCTTATCAACTACTATTAACAACTACTATTAACAATCAATTTTTAATAAGTATTTGGTTTAAAACTGTTCATAGTTTTACATTTTGTATTGATATCTTTACTTTAATTTCTTAAAACAATTTTAGGTTAGCATAACATTAATACATAAAGCAAAAAATAAATGGATTTACAAAATTTTTGTTTCCTATATTTATAAAGGTGTTGTGAACAACTTGTTAATTGTGGTGTTATTATTTTAAAATTAAGAATACTTTCTTAAAATGGTATTTGTATTTTTGTTTTATAATACTCGTAAACATAAAGTTATGCATATAGCCATTGGAAATGACCACGCTGGAACCGAATATAAATTAGCAATTATAGGATTGTTAAAATCGAAAGGTATTGAAGTTAGTAATTATGGTACTGATGGAAAGGATAGTGTGGATTATCCAGATTTTGTACATCCTGTAGCGACAGCTGTTGATTCAAAAAAAGTTGAATTTGGTATATTAATTTGTGGCAGTGGAAATGGGGTTTCTATGACTGCTAATAAGTATCAAAAAGTAAGAGCAGCTTTATGTTGGACCAAAGAAATAGTTGTTCTTTCTAGAGAACATAATGATGCAAACATATTGAGTATACCTGCGCGTTTTGTTTCTTTACCTCAGGCTTTAGAAATGGTTACTACTTTTTTAGAAACCGAATTTGAAGGCGGTAGACACGAAAGAAGAGTGGCAAAAATGGCATGTAAATAATTCAGAATTAATTCATTGTATATGAAGGTAACTGTTCAGTTATTTACAGAATTATCTATAGAAGATTTGTATCAAATTTTACAATTGCGTTCAGAGGTTTTTGTGGTAGAGCAAGACTGTGTATATCAAGATATTGATGGTAAAGATAGTAAGGCGCTACATGTTATTGGATATAAAAACAATAGTATAGTAGCTTATACGCGTATTTTTAAACCAGGAGATTATTTTGAAGAGGCTAGTATTGGTAGGGTAGTAGTGAGAAAATCGGAACGAAAATACAAATACGGCTACCTCATAATGGAAAAATCGATACACGCTATAGAAACGATTTTTAAGAAAACCACTATTAAAATATCAGCACAAGAATACCTTATCAGTTTTTATACGAAATTAGGATTTAAAAAAATAGGTGATCTTTATTTGGAAGACGGAATACCCCATACGGCGATGGTAAAAAGTTAAATTCTTATCGGAGTTTTGTTTGTTAAATTTATACCTTCTAACATATCATCTGTAAATTTAAAATGACCTTTAGTGGTAATAATCCTAAACCGATTAGAGTGCATACGGCTTAAGGTATCCAAAAACAACCACTTTGATTTGAGTAATTTTGGTTTTTCAGATTTTAAGCTAATTTCAAAAAAATATTTTTTCCCATTTTTCATCGCAACAATGTCTGGGGTAATTTTATTCCCTGTACTTTTTCTAATATAGGATTTGGGCATTTCACAATCCTTAAAATCTGCTTTAATATTTGTAAATCCTCTAGAGTCTAAGTACCCAATTGTTTTTTCCAAAAACGCAATATTTTCAACTTTTTCTGTTTGTAACATAGTGGATAAGATACAAAAAATAATAGACAAATCCTAATTTAAATCCTGATTAACAGCTATTTAAGAGCGTATCAACCATCAGAATAGACCACCATTACTTATAATGATTTAAAATTGTTATACTTTTACATTTAATTCAAATGGAACTACAATGAAACTTTTTCTTCCTTTTAAAACACCTATTTTTTTTCTAGTTGTATGTTTGATAACCTTTTATGGTTGTAAAAAAAACCTTGAAGTAAAAAACAACCCCATAAGCAGTTATATTGATAGTGTAAAACAAAACTATGCACCAGACAAGCGAGTAGCTATTTTTGATGTTGCATCAAGGTTAAGTAATGAACACTATATTATTAAGGGGGAATCTAATCTTCCAGAAGCCGTAAATGCCCTTAAAATGAAATTAAATAAGGCTAATATTACCTATACTGACAGTATTGTAATGTTGCCTACTTCAACATTTGCAACTAGCAATTGGGCAATAGTTAAAATATCAGTAGCAAATTTACGTAGTAAACCAGGACATTCTTCAGAATTGTCTACGCAAGCAACTTTAGGAACTCCCGTTAGACTATATAAGAAAATAGAAGATTGGTATTTAATACAAACTCCAGATAATTATTTAGCATGGGTAGATGGCGGAGGAATTGAGATTTTAAAAAATGATGATTTTGACGGTTGGAAAGCAGCTAAAAAGATTGTGTATACTGAGGTTTCTGGTTATTCCTATGAGTCGCCAATAAGTACACAAGTTGTATCTGATTTGGTGGCGGGTAGTATTTTAGAATTAGTAGCTGATAGCGGTTTCTTTTTTGAGGTAAAATATCCAGATGGCAGAAAAGCCTTTGTGCTAAAATCAGAATCTCAGAATTATGATGATTGGTTGGTAGCACTAGAACAGACTAGTGAATCTTTAGTGGCTACCTCAAAACAATTAATGGGCTTGCCTTATTTATGGGGAGGAACTTCTACCAAAGGGGTAGATTGTAGTGGATTTACCAAAACTATTTATTTTTTAAACGGAATGGTGTTACCGCGTGATGCATCACAGCAGATACATACGGGAAAAGTGATCGATGTCAACAAAGATTTTAGTGATGTAGCGGTTGGTGATTTATTATTTTTTGGAAAGAAAGCTACAGATTCTACTAAACAACGCGTTATACACGTGGGTATGTGGATTGGTAATAATGAATTCATCCATTCTGCTGGCCGGGTACACATAAGTAGTTTTGACAAGGAATCACCAAATTTTGACAGCTATAATTACAATAGATATTTACAAACCAATAGGGTTTTAAGTGAGCAAAATAAGGAAGGGATTAACCTACAACAGTTACCCGTTTTTAAGGATTAAACTAATCTTCTAATTGGGGCTGTTCCAAAGGGTAGCTTCTATCGTATAAACTCAGTTGATTTTTTCTCCATATAGGGCCTTCTAAGAACAATGGGTGTGGTAAGCGTACATCCCAATCCCCTAATTTTTTTAGGAGTTCTCTTGTTTTTTCAAGGTTTTTAAGAGCAAGGTCGTTTTGTTCAGATACATCTGTTGGTAAATGGTACAACATGGGCAAACGGTCTGGCAATCGCACTAATTTCCAAGGACCCTGTCTAATGGAAGCACTGATGGTAAATCGCCACAATAACTCATCGTGTGGAGCTGTCATTATTTCATCCGTAATAAAAGGCATTAAATTTACCCCAGTAAATGGGTTTGGTTCTTCCGTTTTTCCTCCGGCTAAGGCAAAAAATGTAGGTGCAAGGTCTAAGGCTGTTACTGGGTTTTTATATGTTTTACCGGAGGGGATGGTTCCAGGCCAATTTAAAATAAAGGGAATGTGTATTCCACCTTCCAATAAAATTCCTTTTTGGCCTCTATAAGGTGTGTTGTTAGAGCCGTTGGTATGCACAGGCCCGCCATTGTCACTAATAAAAACAATAACTGTATTTTTAGAGAGTCCTTCTTTTTTAACAGCGGCCATAATTTTACCTACATTGATGTCTAATCGATGTACCATAGCAGCATAGGTGCGTCTTTTTTTGTCCTTAATACCAGCAAACAACTTCAAATCTTCTTCCGTGGCCTGCATAGGTGCATGCGGGGCGTTAAAAGACGCAAATAGGAAGAAAGGTTCCTTGGCGTGCCTTTGTATAAAATCTACGCACTCATCTCCTTTATCATCTGTGATGTACGAAATTTTTTGAGGCTCTTTGTAGTTACTTTCTATGGGTGATTTATAACCATTACCATCAGGAGAACTTGTAAAGTAATCATGACCCCCACCAGTATACCCCCAAAACTCATCAAAACCGCGTTGTAAGGGATGAAATTGTGGTTCATAACCCAAATGCCATTTCCCCACCAATCCACTAACATAACCCAAAGATTTTAAATGATTCGGAATTGTTTTTTGGCTAATGGGAAGACCCAAATACTGCGGATCAAAACCAGGCTGATTGCCCCCCAAATTATTGTCGTACCCAAACTGAACTTGATGTATGCCGGTTATAAAACCTGCTCTTGACGGACTGCAAACAGGGGCAGACACATAACCTTCTGTAAAATGAACACCGGTTGCAGCAAGCTTGTCTATAAAGGGTGTTTTTATTTGTAAACTACCATTCATACTCAAATCTGCAAAACCCAAGTCGTCTGCAACAATTAATACAAAATTAGGTTTATCTAGAGCAGCTCTGTTTTTCTGTGCAACACCCACCAAAGTTTGTACAATACAACAACTGAAAAGAACAAAATTTTTAATACTGAATAGCTTCATAAGAATCGTAGATAAAGACAAGAATTAGAGTGAATCATCAAACGTAATCATAAGTTTTTTTAATTGACGAGCAACTTCGGGAAAATCCGAAACAACATTCAGTTTTTCTGCAATATCTGTTTCTAAGTTATAGAGCGAAACCTGAAATTCTCCTTCCATTTTTGTATTCCACCCATTTGATTTTTTAGTGTGTAACTTCCATTTTCCCAGTCTAACTGCTTCTAATTCCCCATTTCTTGCATAATAATAGAAAGGTCTTTCTGGTAAATTAGTACTATCAGGGTTTAGTAAAAGCTGGGTAATGTCTAAACCATCTTGAACATTGGTTTCTGGAATTTTAGCAGTTGCAATATGGGCTAATGTTGGGTATAAATCCAATGTTGTAACTACTTGATCAACTATTTTATTCGCTGGTATTTTTGCTGGCCAAGAAATAATACCGGGCACCCGTTGTCCGCCTTCCCATGTTTCTGCCTTTTTTCCACGTAAAGGTTTTGCTGAACCCTTATGCGGACCATTATCAGAGGTAAATACAAAAATGGTGTTGTCATAAAGGCCTTCTTCTTTTAAAGCCTTTATAATCTCCCCTGCACTCCAATCCAATTCCATAATTACATCCCCATAAATACCATTTTCACTTTTTCCTTTAAATTTTGGAGAGGCATATAAAGGCACATGGGGCATGTTATGGGCGAGGTACATAAAAAATGGTTTTCCCCCTTTGGCTTTTATTATACGGATGGCTTCTTCGGTATATTTTTTAGTCAGATAGCGTTGGTCAGGACCATTTTCTACTATCGTTGTATTTCTATACAGAGGCAAAGGAGGTGCGGTAAAATCTTTATGCGGATAGTAGTGGTTGTCCATATCGTTAGAGTAGGGAACGCCATAGAATTCATCAAATCCTTGATTGTTTGGCATGAACTCAGCTTTGTGTCCCAAATGCCATTTTCCAATGCAAGAAGTGGTATAACCGCTTTCTTTTAGTATTTCTGCCATTGTTACTTCCGCAGGCGCTAATCCACCTTCTGAAAAAGGGAATAACACTGCTTGGTGTAAATTGGTTCGTTTAGGGTATTTCCCTGTTAATAGGGCAGCTCTAGAGGGTGTGCAAACAGTTGCTGGTACGTAAAAGTTGGTAAACTTAATTCCGGTAGTGGCTAAGGTATCTAGGTTGGGAGTGGTAAAGCCTTCAGCTCCATAGGTTCCTAGATCTGCATAACCCTGATCATCTGTAAAAAAGATGATGATGTTAGGTCGCTCTTCTTTATGGTTGTTACAAGCCGTTAAAAATAAGACAAGTGCAAAACAGGCTAATAGTACCGGTTTAACGGGTTTAAAGAATTGGTTCATTCTGGTTTATTTTATATCAGTTTTATATGGTAAATCTTGAAATAAAGGTGGAGCGAATAAATATACGGAAAACGTGATATTTAGAACCAAAATCTTCATTACTTATATCCTGAATTTGATTTAAAAAGAAATAGGGAGGATAACCTGTAGTTAAAATTATGGCAATTTTTTGAGTAATAAATAAATTGCCACAGCGCATTTTCTTCTCAAGGAAAAGGATGTTCTTTTTATTTTTTCTTTTGCGAAATGGTCCAATCAATTCCTTTTTCTTTGGCAAAGCCTTCAATACCTTCAAGACCAATTTCCCTTCTTCGTAGATCTACATATTCCGGTTTTTCAATTTCAAAAAAAATAACATTTTCGTTTTTATCTTTGGTGGTTTGCGAACCATAGATTTGAGGTTTATGAGCATTGACAAGCATTCTGTCAATTAATCTCGCGTACTGTAGGGGTTGCGATTCTTTTTTTAAAACGGATGCTTTCATTAAAGCAGCATACTTTTCTTTTGTTTTCAGGGAACTGTGTTGAATTATACTCCATATGGCGCCATTTGCCAACCTACCAACATCACTAATACCGAGCCATCCATACTTATCAAGGATTTTTATTAATTCGCTTTCAATCCGTTTGTCTTGGTCTTCTACCACTTTCCAGAAGTATTCCATTTCTGCCGAATCTTGACCAAATTTTTTTTCTGCATCCTGATATAACCTTCTAAAAAGTTGGTCATGCATAAATAGGGTTTCGAGTTTGGTTTTTAAAGTGTCCAATTCTTTTCCACTGGCTTGCTTGTATTGGCCACAAAGCGAAATTGAGAAAGTACCCATAATGAAAAGAAAGAGTAATTTTTTCATCTATTTTAATTGAAATACCGGTCTTGCTTTATAAGATTAGTGGCGTGTTTATTGTCTAAAGTTAACAAATAAATCACAGATAGAAAAAGCGCGAATACTTTTCTAAATAGGATTTAACTAGCAATTGATTTTATACTTTGGCAAGCTGCGTATTTTTATTTTTTATAATTGAAAAAATCATAAACAGTCCAATTATAACCCAAACATAATATACTCCGGTTGTGGTCAGTGAAATACTAGTAAAATGAAGGTCAATATTTTGGAACATAGGCAATCCAAAATTTGTTTTGGGTGCTAAAACATCAATGCCTTTAAAACTGTATACTGACATCCCTTGTTTGTAAATAAAAAGCAAAGGAATGGAAAGTAATAGTACGTATTTGCGTTTCCATACTGCGACTACAATAATGATAAGGAGCGTAACGAATATTGTTATATAAGTGTAAAAAATTGTAGTTCTGTTGGAATCAAAATTAGGAATATCAAATTTGTTGCCTGGAGAATAAAACGTGCTAGCAATATTTACATTGAGTGGTTCAAACCGTTTCAATGTCAATTTCCCTTCATTTTCTAATACATTAAGAGAATAAGAAAACTTTCTACTATCTTTAAATGTTACCCAATATTTTAAAAGATATTCAGAATTTCCACCAATTTGATGTATCAAATTTGCTTCTCGTAACTCTGTATTATGTTCCATTCCTCTCCAAATAATTGAGTTTGAATTTAACTTGTCAATGTATTCTTGTGGTACCTTATGGTCGAAATAAGTTTGATAAAAATCCTTTAGTGGATACGTGTTAATAGAAGCTTCTATCGCTTTTTCGGAAAATTGAAAAACCTTTTCTGGTGTCTGGTTATTTATTAGAGAACAAGATGTGAGAAGGACTGTTGCTACAAAGATTAAAAGACCTTTTCTCATAGTTAATTTGTTTAATTATTTGTACTACTACCTAACCAATATTAAGAAAAGCCATTTTAATTTTTGCTTTTTTATTGAAAAACTTTCATTTTGCGAAAATAATTCACAACGGGTAGATATGCAGACCTACCTCAAATAGTCCGCATAGCTTGTTCTATTATTCAACAACTCCGTTGCTGTTAATATGGCATCATCTTGGGTGAGGTAATAGTCATACAAACCATCGCGGTAAAAATAGCGCTTTACAATTTCGTCTTCCAAATTCTTTACAATTTCTGCCTTATAGGTATCTAGGGCCTTCAGTTTACTTTTGTTAATGTCTACCAATAAACTTTTGTACTTTTCTTCTATTTCAGCACCAAAGAGTACAGCATCTTTGCTGTGAATGGCCGCCGTTAGAGCTTTCTCTGTTTCGGTTTCAAATGAAAAGTTAGTGGACTGAACATGATTTTTAAAAGCTGTAAAATCTGCATCTGTAAACGTAAAATTAGATGGAGATGCTAGTTTGTTGTTGTAATAGTAATTGGTTGCAAAGTCAAAAATTACATTGTTAGTGAGTAGCGCATTGGTTAGGGCATTGGTTTTGGTGGTATTAATTAATACCTCTGGTAATACACCGCCCCCATCTTGCACTTTTCTTCCATTTTTGGTTTTAAATTCGTTAAAAGTGGTATTTTTTATAGCCTTTCCATCCTCGTCTCTATGCCAATAGTCCAGTGATTGAATACACCTACCAGAAGGAGTATAATATCTGGATATAGTGACCTTAAGTTGGGTGCCATAGGTAAGCTTTAACGGTCGTTGTACTAGTCCTTTCCCAAAACTACGTGCCCCCATAATCACTGCTCTATCTAAATCTTGCAAGCTACCCGATACAATTTCACTTGCAGAGGCACTGCTTCCGTTTACCAAAACCACCAAAGGAATTTCAGTATCAATAGGTTTGTTTTTGGTTTTATAAGTTCGGTTAAACTTCTGAACCTTCGATTTTGTGGTTACAATTAATTCTCCCTTTGGAACAAAAATATTGGTCACATTTATAGCCTCGGACAGTAAGCCACCGGGGTTTCCTCTTAAATCGAGAATAATTTTTTCTGCACCTTGGTTTTTAAGGTTTTCTAAGGCTTCTATGGTTTGTGCAGATGCCTTTTGATTAAATTTAGAAAGTACAATATAGCCTGTTTTAGCATCTACCATTTTGTAAAATGGCACCGCATCTACATCTATTTCTGCTCTGTTTATTGTGGTGGTATGGGTATTATTTTGCCTTTTGTAGACTACAGTAACCGATGTGTTACTAGCGCCTTTTAAAAGTTCTGTTGCATCCTCTTTAAAATCGGCTATCGCGATATCGCCAATTTTAATTATTTCATCTCCTGCTTTTAGTCCCGCTTTATCTGCAGGAGAATCTTTATAAGGCTCTATAATGAGCATTTTTTCTTTGTAGGTACGCACAACGGCACCAATACCCGAATATTTTCCGGCATTGTTAATTTTAAAAGCCTCTACGTCTTGTTCGTTTAAAAAGGTGGTGTACGGATCTAAACCATTGAGCATGTGTTTAATGGCATTGTCCATTAATTCACCCGGATTGGTTTCGTCTACATAGTTCATATTTAACTCTTTAAAGAGCGTAGTGAATATTTCTATCTGTTTTGCTATTTCAAAAAAATCACTTTTAAAACTACTAGCTCCAACCAGTAGAAAGACCGCTAAAACGGGGATAATGATATGTTTTTTAAGAACTTTTTTCATCGCTGAGTTTCTTTTGTAATTTGGTAAGTACTGCTATCGTTGACTTTTCTATGGTCTCGGATTCGGGCATTTGTTTCCCAATGTATAAAAATAGTAACGCATAATCTCCTTCTATGTTGTTGTAAACAATGTGTTTATTGCTTCGATATGCTTCTCTCAACAGGCGTTTTATTCTATTGCGATCTACCGCACTTTTAAAATTGCGTTTGGCTACCGTGACACCAACTTTTAGGGGGGTGTTTTCTAAGGTGCAAGGAAGGTATATTAATTTTATAGGAAAATTAGTAACCGTCTTGCCTTCTGTAAAAAGCTGTTCTATTAATTTTTTACTTTTTAGCTTTTCTTTTTTAGGAAAGGTAAAGTTTAATTGGGTCATGGGTATACTGTGATCTTAACGAAACAAAAATTAGGTATAAAATACCAATTCTAACCTTACTTAAAGTGGTTTGGAAATAGAATTGATAGTTTCTACGCAACCAAAATACTGTTAGCGTGGAATACGTGCTGCTAAAGATACTACTAAGATTTTAATACGCTTTATTTTTGGAAAAAGACAAAATAAAAAATCCGTTTAAGGTGGCGAACCTTAAACGGATTTTCATACTATAAAGCAAAATTACTCTGCTTGATAGGTATTATTTTCTTGGTTTACATCTGCCATTAAACCAGAAGGATCTATAACTATCGCTTTAATTTCACTTCGTGGTTTGTCAATACTAAAACTATAATTAGAATGTGCCCAAGGCCAGTCTGGTAAAACCGTTCTTTTTAAACTTGGGTAAGGATTTTCTTTTTCGCCACGCATCATACGTAAAGGGGCATAGAAAGTTTCAGTGGTATCGTCTGTATAAACAACCAAAATATCTAAAGGCATAGGCATTAAACCGATGCGTTCTAAAGATATTGTTGTTTTATTCTCTTCTGCAGCTACATCTTTAATACCGTAATCAATTGTATTTGTAGTTTGTGTCCAATCGGTTAAATACCAATCTAACTCCATCCCAGATACCTTTTCTGCAGTTCTTTTGATATCGTTTGGTGTTGGGTGTTTAAATTTAAAATCGGCATAATACTTTTTAATGGTCTTCATTAAATTTTCTTGTCCAATAACATACCCTAATTGTGCTAAAAACACAGCCCCTTTACTATAGGCCGCAATACTATAAGGCATATTAGAATCATAACGATCTGCGTGTGTAGTTTGCGGCTGCTCTTTACCAGATTTTACTACATAATAGTATCCTCCATAAGAACCTTCAAACGGGTTATCTTTTTTCTGATCCATCACCTCATTCATACACAAAGCAGAAATAAAAGAAGTAAAACCTTCATCCATCCACTCATGTTTTGCTTCATTGGTTGCCAATATGTGTTGAAACCAAGAGTGGGCCATTTCATGAGCAGTTACTCCAACAAGACTTCCAAATTTACGTTCCCCTGTAATTAAGGTACTCATTGCGTACTCCATACCACCATCACCACCATGGATTACAGAATACTGATCGTATGGATATTTACCAATGTTTTTGCTGAAAAACTGCATCATTTCAGCTGTTTTTGGCTGTAAATTTTTCCAGTTTTCAATGATTTCTGGGTTGTTTTTATATAAAAAGTGAAGCATTGGTCCATCTTCAACTTGTAGTGTATCGTGGATATAGTCGGGATCTGCTGCCCACATAAAATCATGTACCATAGGCGCCTTAAAATGCCAAGTAAGTGTTTTTCCACGTTGTTTTTTTACTTTGGTTCCCGGAGTTTCATAGCCATGTCCAATTTCATTCGGGTTTTGTAAATAACCAGTTCCACCAACAGTATAATCCTTATCTAGGGTTAGTTTTACATCAAAATCTCCCCAAACACCATGAAATTCTCTTCCGATATAGGGGTCTGCATGCCAACCTTCAAAATCGTATTCCGCTAATTTAGGATACCATTGGCTCATAGAAAGCGCTACACCTTCTTTACTGTTACGGCCAGCTCTACGAACCTGAACTGGTACCTGCCCAGTAAAAACCATATCAAAAGTAGTTTTAGCACCCGGAGCAATTGGTGAAGCCAA
Source organism: Cellulophaga sp. F20128 (assembly GCF_023015805.1). Lineage (GTDB taxonomy): Bacteria > Bacteroidota > Bacteroidia > Flavobacteriales > Flavobacteriaceae > Cellulophaga. The sequence continues at coordinate 11,140 of NZ_JALKBA010000014.1, read as the reverse complement.
TGCTACTACTAAAACAGTACCTTCTAGGCTATAGCTTACATTCTTACCATCTTGCTTTAAAGAGGATACTTTTAAATAGCCTATTTCATCTTCCGTCAACTTCTCTATTCTACTGTTTTTGTCCTTATCAGTCATTCTTCCGTCAGGATCAGCAATACTATGCAAACGCGCATCCATTTCACTCCCTGGTTGAAAAGCATTAAAGTACAAATGGTAATACACTCTGTCTAATTCATCAGGAGAATTGTTGGTGTACACTAGCTTCTGTGTCCCGCTGTATTTAAAATTTTCCACGTTCATATCCACCTCCATCGTATAATCTACGTGTTGTTGCCAATACGACGTATTTTGTGCCGAGAGCGGTGAAAATAGTGTTGTAAACACTACTAAGAGGGTACCTAATAATTTTTTCATATCAATTATAATTTTGTTTGTCCTTTAGAAACACTTTCGGCTAATAATAGTGCGTTGTAAGCATTCACCATTTTACCCGATTTAGAAATGTTAGCAAGTGTATTGCTTTTAGATGGGTCACCACCTATAACAACTTTAGTCTTTGTTGCAATCCCAGATTGCAAGATGATGGCTTTAACCTGAGCTGCAGTAAGTTTTGGATATTGTGAACGGATCAATGCAGCAACACCCGCAACTGCTGGAGCAGCCATTGATGTTCCTCCTTGAAATTCATACTCATTTCCAGGCATGGTAGAATAAATAGCATCACCAGGAGCAAAGACATCAACATTTATTTTTCCGTAGTTTGAAAAACTTGCAAGCATAGAAGAACCATATTTATTAGACAATGCACCCACAGTAATTACGTTATCTGCAAATTCAGGACCATTGTTTACTTGGTCGTTTGGGTAATTCGGGTTTTTTGAATAATCGTCCAAATCTGCACCGTCATTTCCAGCAGCATGAATAAATAATACATCATTTTCTGCTGCATACTTTAATGCTTCATAGACCCATTCTGCTTTTGGAGAAAAGGCCTTTCCAAAACTTGCATTAATCACTTTGGCGCCATTGTCTACGGCATAACGAATTCCTAAGGCAATATCCTTATCGTACTCATCACCATTTGGCACTGCTCTAATACTCATTAATTCTACATTGTTGGCAACCCCGTTTACCCCTTTTCCATTGTTGCGTTCTGCAGCAATGATCCCCGCTACGTGCGTTCCGTGACTTTCACTTTCTACTCTATTTACAGGGTTTCCGTTACCGTAATTGGTATCGGTAATATCATATGGGTTGTCACCTACAAGCTTTCTACCATCAAAATCTTTATTGAGGTTGTAATTTGCTTGATCTGCAAAATGAGTTATACCGCCGTTTAATTCTTTTATTACTTCGGCAATAGTGTCCTTTATGGTAAACATTTGAAGAAGTATACTAACATTACGTTGCATAGCTTCGTCTGTAGGTTTAACAGCTGACACCTCTTTCTGAGTATAGATTTCTTTCCCTAATTCTTTTTGCATTGCTGCATCCGCACCTTTTACAGCTTGTAAAATTTGCTCGTATTGTTGTTTGTTTGCAAGTGCAGCAGGGTAATCTTCATCTATTTTAGCTTGTGCTTTAGCTTGTAAAGCAGCATCACCCAGACCTAATCGCAAGATACGTGCAGACTCCAATTGTTCGTTATAAGATTCTGCTAGAAAGTTATATCCGTGAACATCATCTACAAATCCGTTTTTATCATCATCTTTATTGTTTCCTGGAATCTCCTTTTTATTAGTCCACAAAACATTTTTTAAATCCTCATGGTTCAAATCCATTCCAGAATCCATTACCGCAACAATTACGGTGCTTCCTTTTTTGTTGCCAATAAGTTCAGTATAGGCTTTATCTATACTCATTCCAGGAATGGTGTCTGAGGCAAGATCAGCATGGCCCCATGTCTTTTTTTGTTGATCGGTAAGATCGGTTATTTTTAAGGGTAAAGCATCTATATTTTCAACAGGAGTTGATACCAATACGGGTGCAGATCCACAGCCTGCCATAAATAAGGCAGCAGCGGTAAAGCCTAAAACAGATTTTGTAATTCTGATATTCATATAAAGTTAATTTAGATTTTGTGTTTTTAAATGGGGCTCAATTTACGAAATTCTTTATTGACAGCAAGAAATGGTCGTTGTTATCCAAAAAGTGAATCGAAGGTAAAAAGTTCAGCTGCACGAACTCCTTTTTCTGTATGTTTCACTGTACAGATTTGGTGGTGCGCATCATGTTCTAAAATTAAATGAAAGTTATTGTCAGCGGCGGTATTTAAAAATACCTCTTTTTCCGATAAGGTAAGTAAAGGTCTTGTATCAAAACCCATAACGTAAGGTATGGGCAAATGCCCAACAGTTGGCAATAGGTCTGCCATAAAAACCAAGGTCTTACCCTTGTATCTAATATGCGGAATCATTTGCTTTTCAGTATGACCATCTACATATAAAATATCGAAACCAAGCTCAGATTCTGTGACAAAGGTTGTGGCGTTTGGCTTTAAAAATTGCAACTGTCCACTTTCTTGCATAGGCATTAAGTTTTCTTTTAAAAAGGATGCTTTTTCGCGAGCATTTGGATTAATGGCCCAGTTCCAATGATTTTCGTTGGTCCAAAAAGTAGCATTTTTAAAAGCAGTTTCATACCCTGTTTTGTCTTTGTTCCAAACAGCACATCCACCACAATGATCAAAATGCAGATGGGTTAAAAAAACGTCGGTAATATCTTCTTTGTTAAACCCCAATTGCTGTAATGATTTGTCTAAGGTATGATCTCCGAATTGGTAATAATACCCAAAAAATTTATCAGATTGTTTGTTTCCCATTCCTGTGTCAATTAAAATAAGCCTTTGGCCATCTTCAATTAATAGGCAACGGGCTGCCATATCGATCATATTATTAGCATCTGCAGGATTGGTCCTGTTCCAAAGAGATTTTGGTACAACGCCAAACATAGCGCCGCCATCTAATTTAAAATTGCCAGTTTCTATTGGGTAAATTTTCATAATTACAAAAGTAGGAAAAGCGGAGAGTTTCCAAGATATTATGCTATGTTAACTTTATTGTAAAATTTAATTGGCTAAAACAAGTTATATATTTCTGCATCGGCGGAACACCCGAAGTCTTTGACTTTTGTACATCAAATAACAAAAAAGCGTAAGAATTCATTAAGAAATAAGGGTTTTAGTTGCTTTAAATTATTTTAAATTCAAAAAAACACACTAATACAAGAAAAGTAATGCACTCTGGAAATGAGTTTTTAAAATTAAAACATTAAATTTCGAAAAAATATATATAGATGTTAGAATTAGCAGGAATTATTATTCTTGGAATATTAGCACAGTGGGTAGCTTGGAAATTTAAAATTCCAGCTATTTTACCATTAATTTTAATAGGATTATTGGTTGGTCCTATTGCTGCAGAATTTATCAATGAAGACGGAAGCAAATGGATAGAACCTATTTGGAATGGAGAAAAAGGGTTATTCCCAGGAGATAGCTTATATTATTTTGTCTCACTTGCTATTAGTATTATTCTTTTTGAAGGTGGATTAACCTTAAAGCGTTCTGAAATTAAAAATGTAGGACCAGTAATTACCAAATTAATTACCATTGGTTCTGCCATTACTTTTTTTGGATCTGGGATTGTAGCTCATTATGTTTTTAACCTAAGTTGGGATTTATCGTTCTTATTTGCAGGGTTAATCATTGTTACCGGACCCACTGTAATTACCCCAATTTTACGAAATATTCCGCTGAAGAAAGATGTCTCTGCTGTATTAAAATGGGAGGGTATTTTAATTGATCCAATAGGGGCATTGGTTGCCGTTTTGGTGTTTGAGTTTATAAGCGTTGGTGGCGATAGTGGCTTTACAAAAACAGCGTTTACCGAGTTTGGAAAAATTGTGCTTTTTGGAACAACTTTCGGATTTACTTTTGCGCATGCCCTAGCATTTGCTATTAATAAAGGCTTTATTCCGCATTATTTGTTAAACGTAGTATCACTTTCTACCGTATTATTGGTATTTGTAGAATCTGAATTATTTGCCCACGAGTCTGGTTTATTAGCTGTGGTTGTCATGGGAATGGTATTGGGAAATAGTAAGATTGATAACCTTAAAGAATTGCTCTACTTTAAAGAATCTTTAAGTGTATTATTGATTTCCATACTATTTATTCTTTTGGCGGCAAATATTGATATTGCGGATTTAATGTTGCTTTATACTTGGAAAACTGCAGTGCTTTTTGCGATTGTAGTCTTTGTAATTAGACCATTGGCTGTTTTTGTAAGCACCTATGGCTCTAAACTAAACCTTAATGAAAAACTATTTATAAGTTGGGTAGGGCCACGTGGTATTGTTGCAGCAGGTATTGCTTCATTGTTTGGAAGTAAATTAATGCGACAAGGGGTAGAAGGAGCAGAATATATTACACCCTTGGTTTTTATGATTGTATTAGGAACAGTGTTGTTAAACGCCACAACAGCCCGTTTATTTGCGCGGTTAATTGGTGTGTTTTTAACAAAATCTGAAGGTATTTTAATTGTTGGAGCTTCTAAATTACCACGATTATTAGGGCATTATTTGGTAACTAATGGAAGGCATGTGGTGCTAATTGACAGCAATCAAAATAATATAGATAAGGCAAAAGAATTAAATCTGGAAGCGTTTATAAATAATATTTATTCAGATACTCTTTCTGATAATATTGAATTAAATGATGTAGGCTATATCATGGCCATGACTGGAAATTCTGACATTAATGCGTTTGTTATTGAAAAATTTAGCAAGGATTTTGGTGAAAATGGTTCGTACAGGTTAGTGACCTCTGACGAAATGAATTTCCCGGAAAAAAGCCCCAAAGAAGGCTTATTTTCTCCTACCGATGATTATATTAATTTAACCGAAGTTACGCGGCGGTACCCTGCAATACAAGAAATAGATATCGATGATGCAGCTCATTATACTAGCCTAATAGAAATGGCGAGTAAGGAAAAGTTTATGATTCCCTTATTTTTAAAAGATGATGAAGGAGAGTTACATATTATTTCAGTTTACGATACAAAAGTAGAAGAGATAGGGCAAAACTATAAATTGGTTTATTTAGGGAAACCTTTAGATGTGGAGAAAGTGGCTAATGAGGAGGTAAAATCATCATCTAAAATAGGTCCTTCGTAGTTGAAAAAATAAAATTTTTAAAATAATTGGTACTGGGAGAATAAGTGTAGCAATTTGCTTTTTGATGGTTGATAGGTATTTGCCTTCATAGTTTTGGACATAATACTTATTGTAACCTATAGCTGTCAGTTCGAGTGATTTTGAGGTACGAAAAAATTGTATCGAGAACAATGATAATCCTAATGCTTCTCGATAGTTCTGCTGAGCTTGTCGAAGTACTAATTATTTCTACGCTATGGCTACAAAATAATTCACTCGAAGGGACATTGCAGCTAAAATGTTGAGGGTAACTAGATGTCCCTCGACTATTCGGGGCGAGTGCTTCGACCGTAGGGAGAAGTGTATCGACAACTAATTGAAACGAAATGGTCTTCTCTTTCTTTTTCCATTGATGAAAAAGAAACAAATAATCTAGACTGACACTGTTAGTGGTTTGTTGACGGTTGATCGTTGATAGGTATTTGTCTTCATAGTTTTGGAGATAATACTTATTGTAACCTATAGCTGTCAGTTCGAGTGATTTTGAGGTACGAAAAAATTGTATCGAGAACCATAATAACTCAAAGGCTTCTCGATAGTTCTGCTGAGCTTGTCGAAGTACTAATTATTTCTACGTTAAGGCTACAAAATAATTCACTCGAAGGGACATTGCAGCTAAAATGTTGAGGGTAACTAGATGTCCCTCGACCATTCGGGGCGAGTGCTTCGACCGTAGGAAGAAGTGTATCGAGAACCATTAAAATGAACAATTTACGCGCTCCCAAAGGGTTTGGCGCATAAAGAATTTAAATTAAAAAGGCTTCCAAATTTGGAAGCCTTTTTAATTAATCGTTTAGTTTAAGAACAGCCATAAAAGCCTCTTGTGGCACTTCTACGTTACCCACTTGTCGCATTCGTTTTTTACCTTTTTTCTGTTTCTCTAACAATTTTCGTTTTCTAGAAATATCACCACCATAACATTTAGCCGTTACATCTTTACGCAAGGCTTTTGTAGTTTCTCTAGAGATTATTTTAGCACCAATGGCTGCTTGAATTGGAATATCAAACTGCTGTCTCGGTATTAATTCTTTTAACTTTTCGCACATTTTCTTGCCAATGTATACGGCATTGTCTGCATGTATTAAGGCCGATAAAGCATCAACAGGTTGTGCGTTAAGTAAGATATCTACACGCACCAATTTAGAAACACGCATACCAATAGGCGTATAATCAAAAGAAGCATATCCTTTAGAAACCGTTTTTAATCGATCATAAAAATCGAAAACAATTTCTGCCAAAGGCATGTCAAAAGACAACTCAACACGCTCTGGTGTTAAATAGTTCTGATTTGTAATTTGTCCTCTTTTTTCAATACACAAAGACATAACGTTACCCACAAAATCAGATTTTGTAATAATGGTTGCTTTAATATAAGGTTCTTCTACACGGTCTACACTAGACGGATCTGGTAAATCTGTAGGGTTGTTTACAATAAGTGGCGTTTCTGGATCCTTACGTGTAAAGGCGTGGTAGCTAACGTTTGGTACAGTCGTAATAACCGTCATGTTAAACTCTCGCTCTAAACGTTCTTGTATAATCTCCATGTGCAGCATTCCTAAGAATCCACAACGGAAACCAAAACCAAGGGCAGCACTACTCTCTGGAGCAAAAACCAAAGAGGCGTCATTTAATTGCAATTTTTCCATGGAAGCACGCAATTCTTCAAACTCATCCGTATCTACAGGATAAATACCGGCAAAAACCATAGGTTTTACATCTTCAAAACCACTGATAGGATTTTTTGTAGGGTTTACAGAATCGGTAATGGTATCCCCAACTTTTACTTCACGCGCATCTTTAATACCCGTTATAAGGTAACCAACATCACCCGCTTTAACGCTTTGTTTTACAACCTGACTTAATTTTAGGGTCCCTACTTCATCAGCAAAATAGCTTTTATCAGTAGCCACAAATTTTATTTTCTGACCTTTTTTAATTTCACCATTGATAACTCTAAAATACGTCTCTACACCACGGAACGGGTTGTAAACCGAGTCAAAAACCAAGGCTTGTAAAGGTTCATCTACATTTCCTTTTGGTGCCGGAATACGGTGTATTACAGCCTCTAATATTTTATCTACTCCAAAACCAGTTTTACCACTAGCGTGAATAATATCCTCAGGTTTGCATCCTAAAAGCTCTACAATATCATCAGTAACCTCTTCTGGGTTTGCGCTGGGTAAATCTATTTTGTTTAGTACGGGAATAATCTCTAAGTCGTTCTCTAAAGCCAAATACAGGTTAGAAATTGTTTGTGCCTGTATGCTTTGTGCAGCATCTACAATAAGCAAGGCACCTTCACAAGCAGCAATAGACCTAGAAACCTCATAAGAGAAATCTACGTGACCGGGAGTATCAATTAAATTCAATACATATTTTTCTCCTTCAAATTCGTAGTCCATTTGTATGGCGTGCGATTTAATGGTAATACCACGCTCGCGTTCCAAGTCCATACTATCTAAAAGTTGGTCTTGTTTTTCGCGATCTGTAACAGAGCCAGTAAAATCTAAAAGCCTATCGGCTAAGGTGCTTTTTCCGTGATCTATATGTGCAATTATGCAAAAGTTTCTAATGTTCTTCATTTCTCTTCGTAAACTAACTGCAAATATAGTTGTTTTTTAACTGTAAAAGGCTATTGTTTTTTAAGCTGTACACTTCGGGTTTAGCCTATTGCGGTTGCCTAAGCCTATAGCGGCAAGAGAACACTGCTCATAAAAGTAAAGGGAAGCTTTGGTTTGGGATTGCCTTGCAGTTGACCAGCCAATTTTGCAGTTTGCAAGAAAGCTGTTGGAGACAGACAGCGTTTGAAGTTCATTTGTGGTATAAATAATTAAATTTACCGTTATGAAAAGAATAATGTTTTTTTTATTGCCACTTCTAATAGTTAGTAACTGTTTTTCTCAAGAACAAGAAAAATTACCTAAACAACCTTGGACCGATATTATTGAAATGAATAGTCATGAACATACTCCAATTACGAAGTGGGTAACAGATATAAATGTAGTGTTAGAAGGTGTTTATACGAATGCAGATGCTTTAGTAGTAGCAAAAATTGTAAAGAAGTTAGATTCATTAACTGAAACCATTTCAATTAAATTTACGAATAGGGAAGTCCCAAATTTAAAAATCCTTTTTTTAGACAGTCCAATACTTGAAGACGGTAAAATTAATAGTATTGTCAATAGTCGATTACTTGAAGACGGTAAAATTAATAGTATTGTCAATAGTCGATTTACAAGCCAACAAGGAGGTTATATCAGTGGAGAAATTTATGTGTATAAAATAGACAAAACAGACGTAGAAGTTCAAAATACGTTGGAATCAAGACTAGCTAAAGCAATTGTTAATGGAACATTTATTCGACCAATAAAAGAAGGAAAAAGAAACAGTATTTTTAACCCTGTAGTAGGATTTAATAACGATACTATTCTGTTGAATCAGGAAGATATTGCCATTATTAAGACTGTTTATGCAAACGATTTTCAAAAAAAACTAGATGTTGCTGAAAAGCAATTTGATATAGTTTTAAAGAACCTCCGAAGTGAAAAAATCCCCAATCGAGATAGAACAATTTGGTGGGTAAAAAACCCCTGGGCAATTCTTATATTACCTATACTTGTTTTACTTTTAATTTTCGTTTTTCTTCTTAAGAAAATTAATCAAGCATTATCTTCCAAAATTAAAAATGATTGGTTTCGTTTTGGTGTTATATCTTTTATTACATTGTTATTTGCAGATATTTTAATAATCCTATGCATTTCCTTTGATGATTTTTTAACGATACCTGACAAATATCAAACAATGGGGGTCTTTAGAAATGACACATTAATATCAACGTCACTTTTACTTTTAGTCATCGTATTTCCCTTTTTATTTTTACTTCGTTTTATAGAATTAAAAATAAGTCAGAGTTCTCAGAAACTTTTCACAAAAACTAGTTTAATATTCTTATCATCAGGTTTTTTGCCATTCATTATATTCTTTATGTTTATGTATTTTACTGGTAGTATCGATGGTAATCGTAGATACTATTTTATATCTCTAGTGTTTATATATTTAATGGCATTTGCTTTAATACGCCCCTTTATTAGCTATTTTATTTTTAAAGAGCGTAACTTAATTGTAGAAAATGAAATGAAACTCTCAACACTAAGAGAGTTAAAAACAAAGGCAGAATTAAAATCTCTACAATCGCAGATTAACCCACACTTCTTATACAATTCCCTGAATTCTATTGCTAGTTTGGCGCCCATAGATCCCGATAAAACTCAGCAAATGGCGTATTCCCTCTCTAATCTGTTTAAATACAGCATCAACAGAAAAGATAAAAAAATGAATACCATTGGGGATGAAATTGCTATGGTAGAAAACTATTTAGAAATAGAGAAAATACGCTTTGGAGAACGCTTAAACTTTTCGGTTACTGTGGCTAAAGCACTTGAAGAAGTAGAAATCCCCTTGTTTTTAATTCAGCCTTTAATAGAGAATGCCATTAAGCACGGCTTGTCTAAAATAGAAGGGCAAGGAATCATTTCGCTACAAATTGAAAAAGGAACAAGCGGAATTACAATTGACGTTACAGACAATGGCCCTGATTTCCCCGAAGGATTAGTCAGTGGACATGGCTTACAAACCGTACATGATTTATTACGCCTAAGTTATGGGGATAAGGCAAGCTTAAACTGGAAAAATTCGCCCACAAAAACAATTACCATAACCATTCCTGAAACCCATATATAGATGAGCAAACCGTATTTAACCCTAATTATAGATGATGAGCCGCCAGCAAGAAAAGGCTTGCTTAATTTATTGAGTCATTTTCCAGAAACCTTTCAAGTCCTGGATCTGGCCGAAAACGGAACAGACGCCAAGGAGAAGATCACAAAACTAAAGCCAGATGTAATCTTTTTGGATATTGAAATGCCGGGCCTATCCGGTTTTGAACTCTTGGAACAGTTAGAAACCATTCCCATTGTAATTTTTTGTACGGCCTATGACCAATACAGCTTACAAGCATTTGACACCAATTGTGTAGATTATTTGGTAAAACCCATACAGTTAGAGCGATTGCAACAGACGGTAAACAAACTAAAATTATTTAAAAAAAGTGATGTGGTTCCCGAAGCCGTGTTAAAAGCGCTACAGGAAATCTCCAAGCAAAAGGAGGCCAAACTTATGACATCTATCACCGTTAAAAAGCGCGACAAATTGGTTTTTGTTAAGCTAGAGGACATTTCTCATTTTGAAGCGGATAAAAATTATACTACCATATATACAGATGAAGGTACGCACCTCATTGAAGAGTCTTTGGCTAGTTTAGAGGTGAAATTACCTGCAAATTTTTTACGAGTGCACAGAGCCATAATTATAAATACGGATGGAGTTAAGGAAGTTCAGAAATACTTTAATAGCAGGTATAGTATTACGTTAAATAACGGAAAAAAGTCGGCCATAACAACCGGAAGAAGTTATAATGAAGCTGTAAAAAGTTGGATGGGGGTTTAGTAATTGATAGTTGTTGGTTGACGGTTGATTGTTGATGGTTTTTAGGCCTGATAATTTTTGACATAAAATTTGATGTAACCTAAAGCGGTCAGTTCGAGTGTTTTTTGTGGAATAGAATGGAACAAAAAATGTATCGAGAACCAATTGAAACGAAAAGGTCTTCTCTTTTCTTTTTCCATCGATGAAAAAGAAACAAAAAATCTAGACTGATATTGTTAGTTGTTGGTTGACGGTTGATCGTTGATAGGTATTTGCCTTCATAGTTTTGGAGAAAATACTTATTGTAACCTATAGCTGTCAGTTCGAGTGATTTTGAGGCACGAAAAAATTGTATCGAGAACCAATTGAACCAAAAATGTCTTTTCTCTATCTTTTTCCATCGATGAAAAAGAAACAAAAAATCTAGACTGACAAAACCAATGCT
>NZ_JALKBA010000013.1 GCF_023015805.1 Cellulophaga sp. F20128 | reverse complement strand
CTGAAAACACACAAATATATGTGACTATCACTCCGTATAACGCAACGGGAGATGCCACTGGATGTTCTGAAGAGTCGTTTACCACAGAAAATACGACAACCGTCCCTAACTGTACTTCATTGAGCAGTCCGCTTACGGGGACTACCAATGTACCAATAGATACAGATCTAAGCTGGAATATGGTTGCTGAAGCAACGGGTTATAGATTATCAGTAGGAACCACTTCAGGGGGAACAGATATAATAAACGATGAAGATGTAGCCATTTTAACGAGTTACAACCTTGTTGCCGATTTACCTTTGGGAACTATAATTTATGTAAACATAACCCCATACAATGATCTAGGAGATGCCTCTGGCTGTTCTGAGGCGTCATTTGCAACTGTAAAAGAAAGTAAAAACAAAGTAAAGTATGGTTTTTCTCCTGATGGCGATGGAATTAATGAATACTGGCATATTGAAGGTATTGAAGACAATCCAGATAATATTGTTACAATCTATAACCGTTGGGGAGATATGGTTTTTCAAATACAAGGGTATGATAATGCCTCTAGAGTATTTAGAGGTATTGCCAATAAAAAAACTAAAATAGGTGCCAAGGTACTTCCTGAAGGAACCTATTTCTTCAACTTCAGTATTAGTAGTGTCCATAATTTTGAAAAACTACAAGGCTTCCTTGTTTTAAAAAGATAATTAAATGATTTCAAGAAAAAATACAACAGCCTTAGGTATTCTTATGCTCCTATCTGTATTTAATTTCAACATAATTTACGGGCAACAAACTCCCGTATTTGCAGAGTACAATTATAATGCATTTATTATAAATTCGGCCTATGCAGGTTTTCAAGAAGACACCGAAATTGCGATAAGCAATTCGGGTTTCTCTAAACAATTTGAGGGAAGCCCAAAAAACTTCACCCTCAGTTTTAACACCGCCCTAAATGATGGAAAAGTAGGTATTGGCGCAGGGTTTATTCAGGATGATATTGGGGTAACTTCCTCAACGAATATTTTTGGGGCTTATTCTTATAAGATATTTTTTGATTTTAAGAGCAACAGGCCTTATTGGCAGCACTTTACACCTACTGTGCTATCCTTTGGTATCACCGGCGGCCTACAAGTATTTAAAGACAACCTTTTAGAGTTGGGCATTACCGATGATCCTAGATTTCAAGAAAATGTAAATGCTACTATACCAACAGTTGGACTAGGAATTATGTTTAATCACGATACCTTTTTTATCGGGGCTTCCTCTCCTAACATCCTTGGAGATAAGCTTGCCTCTGAAGACAATATTAATCTAGAAAGTGTGTATTATGCCTATTTAGGATACCGATTTTACACCGATCTTTTTGAGCATACAATGATTAAACCAAACGCACTTATAAAACAAGAAAAAGGGGCGCCATTACAAGCAGATTTCAATGTGGCAGGTAGTTTTAATAATAAATTTGAATTGGGAATTGGGTACAGAACAAACACATCCCTTAATTTTTTAGCTGGCTTTTATGCACTAAAAAATATACGATTTATTTACAACTACAACAGTAGCAACGCTAAAGACGCTCCCATTGCCAATACCCATGGTATTGCAATTACTTATAAATTTGGAAAGGGGTATTCAGACTAGGATTGGGTTCTAAATTATGCTTGGCACATTTTTTATTTTACCATTCCTAGGTTAATAACCTCTTGTTTGGTCAAATAACGCCAGTGTCCGCGCGGTAAATCTTTTTTTGTAAGTCCGCCATAAATAACTCTATCTAACTTGGCAACTTCATAACCCAAGTGTTCAAATATTTTGGTTACAATATTACTTCTGCTGCTAAAAAGCTCAATTCCTATTTGGTTTTTAGGCGCATTATCTACATAGCTAATATCCTGAACGTTTACAACATTCTCGTCAATAGCAACCCCATTCTGAATTTTTTTCAGATCGGCACTTTGCAAAGGCTTTGTTAATTCTATATGGTATATCTTACGAATACCGTTTTTTGGTGTGGCTAACCGTTTTGTAAGTTCACCATCATTGGTAAACAACAACAAGCCCGTAGAGGCTTTTGCCATTTTATCTACAGGTAACAAGGTAGACTTAGAAGCACTTGAAATTAAGCCTGCAACATTTCTTTTACCATGCTCATTTCTTACGGTTGTACTAAAATCTTTGGGTTTGTTTAGTAATACGTACTCTTTCTTTTCTGGGTTTAAATGGCGACCATCAAACTTTACAACATCGTCTAGTTTAACCTTATACCCCATTTCTGACACTACTTTACCATTAACGGTAACGCTACCAGCTGCAATAAATACATCGGCCTCTCTTCTAGAGCATACTCCAGAATTTGCAACATATTTATTCAATCGAATAGCATTAGGGTCTGATGGTTTTTGAGGGCTTGTATTCTTTGGTTTTGGTGTACCTGAACCAGTGAAATTCCTCTTTTTCATTCCTCCATTATCCTTTCCCGAAGATTTTCTGTCCTTATTATAGTCAGATTTGCCCATTGTAGTTTTATTTTTTTTGCAAAGGTAGCAAAGGAATTTGGATGTAATACTATAGTACTCTATAATATAGCGCCTATTCTTATAAAATTCTATTTAGAACTAAGTCTATGTCTATCAACAAAATACTAAAAACTCCAACAATGATGATAAATTTAAGAATATTGTGCAGTGTATTGTATTGTTTTTTTGTTTGAGATCGCCATAATAGGAACACAAAGGCAATGAGTAACAATATTGCCATTTTAAAATAAAAGTGCATGTGACCCACATCAAAATTATAAATCAACAGTAAGGATGGTATTAAACTGAATAACACCAGTAAGGTGATTCCTATTTTAGACAACTTAGTCCCATACAAAACTGGGATGGTTTTATAGTTTTGGGCCAAATCTCCCGCTATATTTTCCAAATCCTTGATCATTTCTCTTGCCAAAATAAGAACGAATAAAAATATGGCATGCACAAAAATCACAGTTTCAAAATTCCTATAATACACAAATACAACAAAGAATGGTGCAATAGCCAAAGTCGCAGATACAAAGTTTCCGAGCAAGGGTATTTTTTTCAATCGATGTGAATAATACCAAATTCCAAAAATATAAGAAGAGAAAAACATAACTGCCTTAAAAGACACATAACTAGCACAGAAAACAGCTAGAAAATTTAACACAAAATAGGTTGTTAATTTAGTGCGCTGACTCACCAACCGATCTAGCATGCTCTTTTTTGGTTTATTGATAAGGTCTTTTTCTGAATCGTAAAAATTATTGATAATATAACCCGATGCAATGACCATTGCCGATACCAATACAATTATAAAAAGATTAATATCCAAAACAACGGTACGGAGTGGCAGTTGTGGTGCAAGGATATAAATGGAGGCTAAATATTGTGCTAGGGCTATCACTAAAATATTGTACCCCCTAACCACCGAAAACAGGCTAAAGAACTTTAAAACTATAAGTCTGTTCTTTCTGCTTAACATATTTAAAATGAAGTTTAGAAGTTATAAACTACTTCTAAATTATAATCTTTTAGTTCTTTACGCGCATGCTCAATATCTTCGGTAAAACCAAGAATATAGCCGCCCCCGCCTGAACCACATAGTTTTAAATAATACTTATTTGTGTCTATGCCGTGTTTCCATAATTGATGAAATTGTGAAGGGATCATAGGTTTAAAATGATCTAAAACTACATGCGATAATTGCTTTATATTACCAAACAGAGATTTCACATTGCCATTGACAAAATCTTCAACACAAGCATCTGTATGCTTTATAAACTGATCTTTTAGCATATGCCTAAAGCCATCCTCTTTCATACGTTCCATAAACAATTGTACCATAGGCGCAGTTTCACCAATGATACCACTATCCAATAAGAAAACAGCTCCTTTACCCTCGTTATTTTGAGATGGAATACTTGTAGACTCTATATTATCTTGAGAATTTATAAGAATCGGTAAACTTAAATAACTATTTAATGGGTCTAAACCTGAGGACTTCCCATGGAAAAAAGATTCCATTTTACTAAACACAGTTTTTAAGGTAAGTAACTTTTCTTTTGTTAAATTTTCTAGAATGGTTATTTTATTAAAAGCGTACTTGTCATAAATTGCCGCAACAAGAGCACCACTACTTCCCACACCATAGCCTTGTGGTATAGAACTATCAAAATACATCCCGTTACTCACATCACGTTTTAGCGTTTCTATATCAAACGTAAAACTTTGGTCTTCTACTGCTATTTTTTCTAAATACGTTGCAAATTTCTGTAAACTAAGGTTGGACTCTGCAGCTTCTACTGATAATTCGTCTGACGTTTTTAATGCGCCTTTGAAGAAATTATAAGGTATAGAAAGACCTTTAGAGTCTTTTATGATTCCATATTCTCCAAAAAGAAGAATTTTTGAGTAAAATAAAGGTCCTTTCATTCTTAATTGTATAATTGTTTCGCGCCTAGTCCAATTCTGTCGCAAAGATACTGCTCGTTTTCACAATATGCAATAAGCTGATCTTTAATAAATTGAAATGCTTGTTCTTTTTCACTTTCAGGATAAAGCACATGCACATTAGCGCCTGCATCTAAGGTAAAACAAATATTTGACTTTGTTATTGTCCTAAACTCCCATATTTTATTGATGATTTCTAAGGTATTGGGTTTCATTAATATAAAATACGGCATGCTCGTCATCATCATGGCATGCAGCGTTAATGCTTCACTCTCCACTATTTCTATAAATTTTTTAAGATCTCCTTCCTCAAAAACAGTTTGTAAGTCATCTAAATTTGTGTGTGCCTGAGCAAACCTTTGTGCGGCATATGGATGATTGTGCATTAAATTATGCCCCACAGTACTACTCACTTGTTTTTGCCCTTTATCAACGAGTAAAATAGTGTCCTGATAGTTATTAAAAACAGGATGTACCTTATGCGGGTATTTTATTCCAAATAAATCCGTGCTTCCGTTTGTATTCTTATGCTTTCCCCATTGCACTAACGGTCCTTCTATACTCCTACACGCACTTCCAGATCCTAATCGCGCTAAAAAAGAAGCCTTATTTTTAAAATAATTGGCACTTATTTCTGGGTTTAATTCTTTCTCCAAACTCATAAAACACAATGCTAAGGCAGACATACCACTGGCAGATGAAGCAATTCCACTGCTATGCGGAAATGAATTTGAAGTGTCAATGTTAAAATGATACGATTTTAAAAAAGGAAGGTACTTTTCTATTCTTGCTAAAAAAATTTCAATCTTTGGTTTAAAATCTTCTTTAGGCTTGCCTTCAAAAGACAAATCGAAAGAAAAATTTGCTCCTTTTTCTTTTAATTTTTTATAGGTTACGGCGGTTGTGGTAGCGCAAGCATCTAAGGTAAAACTAATGGATGGGTTTGCTGGAATCTGGTTTTCTTTCTTTCCCCAATACTTAACCAATGCAATATTACTGGGCGATTTCCATTCTACTGTTCCTTCTAAAACAATCGTTGGATAAGCAGAAGGTATAAAATCGGTTTCGGTCATTCTTTTCTAAATTAATTATGACAAATATACTAAAGATACCTGACCGACAAATTCAAGAATTTGGAATTAGAACTTTTTAGGATACAAATGTTTGAGGCCTTACTCCTTGCTGATTTCAATTTCAGCAACATAGTCATCCAAATTTATCACTTTGTCTTTTTCAGGGTACGGATGCACTTCTAACAACTTAATTCTATATCCGTTAATCAAAGTATCATTTATAAAACCATTCCCCGAATGTGTATTTAAACTAAAACCTGAGTCAACACCTAACCTATTTTCAAAAGTAAACGCAACCTCAGCATTACCAGCCCAAACACAGGTTACACCTATGGGGCACCTTGAGTCTGATTTCACCGAAAAAAAGGTTATTGCAAAACCATTTCCGTTATGGGATTCCCCCAATTCAAGTTCAATTACTTTAGGGATTTCTTCAGATTCACAATTGAGGTTCATAAAACCTATTAAACAGCATAGAAGGAGTTTTATGGACATACTTTTTTTCATACGTTCGTTTTAAGAATACCAAGATGAAGGTATATTAAAGAAGATGCTTTTTTTTACTATTGGTTGCGTAATCTGTGTCTTATTTTAGGAGGCACTCATATCCAATAACTTTACCATCGTATTATAATTACGTGTTGTTGCCTGTACTTGTAATTTACGCTCAAAAAAATTAGTGCCGCATTTTGCTTTTCC
This sequence comes from Cellulophaga sp. F20128, assembly GCF_023015805.1. Taxonomy (GTDB): domain Bacteria; phylum Bacteroidota; class Bacteroidia; order Flavobacteriales; family Flavobacteriaceae; genus Cellulophaga. The sequence continues at coordinate 92,596 of NZ_JALKBA010000013.1, read as the reverse complement.
AAACCCTTCTAAACAATACAAATACACACAATTTGTAGTAATTTCAAAAAACTCATTAGGAAAGGTTACTTTACGGAGCTCTTCAATTAATAGCTGTTTGGGTGTTTTATTTAATAATACAAAACAAACAGCTTTAGGGTCTTTATCTCTATAAGGGTTATTCTTGAAAATTTGCCCTAAAGTGGCTGCTTTACAAACCAAAATTGGAACATCAAACCCAAAAGTATTCAAAATTCCTTTTTCAATTTTTTCTGATAACACCTCAACATTTTCAACATTACTTTTAAAAACAACATTGCCACTTTGTATATAGGTTTGCACCTCAGAAAATTTCATTTTTTCTAGCATCTCACGTAATTCTGCCATTAAAATTTTCTTTTGTCCACTAACATTAATCCCCCTTAAAAGTGCTATGTATGTGATCATCCTTTAGATATTTCTTGAGCAACTATAAAACCACTTGTCCATGCATTCTGAAAATTAAACCCTCCTGTTATGGCGTCAACATTTATAACTTCTCCTGCAAAATATAAATTAGGCACTATCTTACTCTCGTAGGTTTTAAAATTTATTTCCTTTAAATCAATACCTCCTGCAGTTACAAATTCTTCTTTAAATGTACTTTTCCCATTTACAGAAAATTTACATTCCGTAAGTTGATGAGACAATTCCTGCAATTGCTTTTTCGTTATTTCTGCCCATTTTACCGTTTCGTCTATTCCAGAAGCACGCACCAAACTTGTCCACAATCTTCTTGGAAGGTCTAAAACTTTGGTCCGTAACACCGTTTTTTTAGGCTCTGCTTCTTTTACATCTTGCAAATAATCTATAACGGCGCCTGGAACTATGTCTGGCAACCAATTAACATGTATTGTAAATTGATACCCTACTTCATTTAAGATTGTAGCTCCCCAAGCAGAAAGTTTTAAAATAGCAGGTCCGCTAACTCCCCAATGCGTTACCAACAAAGGCCCGTCTGCCTCTAACAATGGTTTTTTAGCGGTTTTCCCGTTTAACTTTATTGTGAGTTGTGTGTTCGTTACTACTTTTGAATAAATAGCCACCCTGGCCACAGTACTTACCCCTGGTATTCCATTGATACGTTCGTCATCTATATTAAATGTAAAAAGGGATGGCACTGGAGGAATAATGGTATGACCTAAACCTTCAATTAATTTCCACATTTTTGGATTGCTCCCCGTTGCCATAACTATTTTTTTGGCCTGATACTCTTTTTTAGTTGTACTGATCTTCCAGCCTAATTCTGGTTTGTTCTTATCGTTGAATTCGATGGCGGAAACAGGACTAAGTCTTATAACTTTTACCCCTAATCGGTCTGTCTCCTTTAAAAAACAATCGATAATACTTTGGGAGGAATTACTAACCGGAAAAATTCTTCCGTCCTCTTCAATTTTCAAAGGAATTCCACGTTCTTCAAAGAAGGCCATTGTATCTCCGGTGCAAAACGTATGAAAAGGACCTAATAACTCCTTTTCTCCTCTTGGGTAATTTAGCACCAAATCTGCAGGGTTAAACGCTGCGTGTGTCACATTACATCGGCCACCACCAGATACTTTAACCTTTGTTAAAACATCCTTACCTCGTTCTAAAATAGCAATTTTTAAATTCGGAGCATTTTCTGCGATCTGAATGGCTGTAAAAAAACCTGCGGCGCCACCGCCAATTATAACAACATCAAACATTAATAAACACGTTCTGGATAATTTGTAAAAATACCATCGACTCCCAAGTCTTTCATTTTTTGTATTTCTTGGAGCTCATTTACAGTATAGGTGTATATTTTTAAATCCTTTGCTTTTATGGCTTTAACATCTTCGGCAGTTAAACTACCCGCATCGGGGTTTATAGCAACTGCATTGAGTTCCAATGCTATGGGAATGGCCAATTGCGGATCTTTTCCTGTGAGCAGCGCTATGGCAATATCATTGTTAATTTGCCGCATTATGGCAAGCTCATTCCAATTAAAACTAGAAATTAAAAAGTTGTCTAAAGTCCAGCTTTTATTATCGATAACCTCTTTTATGATAGCATTTACACCCCTAGCTGTATGTGCTCCTTTCAACTCAATATTTAAACCTACTTTAGCATCAATGGTTTGCAGTACATCGGTTAACAGCGGTATTTTATGATTCCCAACTAGGTTTAGTTTTTGCAATTCTTGCCAAGTGTATTCTTCTATGGAGCCCACTCCATCTGTTAAGCGTTCTACATTACTGTCATGAAAAACAACGAGCTCACCGCTTTTAACTTTAAACACATCAATCTCTATCATATCTACCCCCAAATCTAAAGCCTTCTGTATTGATGCCAGCGTATTTTCAGTTTCATGCCCCATAGCGCCCCTATGACCAATTACCAGTACTTTTTCATTCATTTGGCTACAACTTTGGAGTAAAAATAAAGAAAGTATTATTGCTATATAGGTATATTTAGTATTCATTTTATTTCTGATTTAACTACTTACTCACAATTAAATTTAATGCATAACTACAATAAAAAAGGGAACATATACGGTATATACGTTCCCTTTTTTAGTATTATTTATTCTTAATTCAAGGTCGATTCTCTTTCTACTAAGGTTGATTGTATCACCTCGGTTCTATAGGTTTCTTCTTCTTTTTCGCTTTCAATCTTTTCTATCAACATTTCTGAAGCAATCTCTCCCATCTTTTCGCCATGTTGTGCAATGGCAGTAAGACTAGGATAGGCGTATTTGGAAAGAATTCCATCTGTAAATCCAATAAACTCGACATCTTCAGGAACTTTAAGTCCCTTTTTTAGGGCAACACGCATACTATACATCGCAAATATTTCATGCACACACAAAACAGCATCTACCTCTTCCCGATCATAAAAGTCACTAATAGCACCTTCATCCATCCGCATTTGTGGCAGGCTTAAGATTAAATTTTCATTAACGGTTATACCACAATCTCTTAAAGCATTACGATAGCCATCTGTACGTTCTTTTCCGATGCTTAAATAGTTGTCCGTTGTAATTAAGGCAATTTTTTTACGCCCATTTTCAACCAACTTTTTAACTGCCATATAAGCACCTTCCCTGTCATTTATTACCACTTTATCACATTCTATTTGATCTGTAACCCTGTCAAATAAAACCAAAGGAATTCCTTGTTCTGTTATTTCTTTTAAATGGTTGTAATCATTCTTCAATTGGGTTTCCATTGCCAATGACATGATAAAACCATCTATACTCCCATTGGCCAACATTTCCATATTGATCACTTCTTTGTCAAAAGACTCGTCAGACAAACAAACGATAACATTATACCCTTTAGAATTGGCGTAAGTTTCAATGCCTCGCACTACTGTTGTAAAAAAATGATGAACAATGTCTGGTACAATAACACCAATGTTTTTGGTGCGTTTATTTTTTAAACTTACCGCAATATTGTTAGGTCTGTAATTATAAAGCTTTGCATAAGCTTGGATTCGTTCTTTTGTTTCCCTACTTATTTCCTCACTATTTTTTAATGCCTTGGAAACCGTAGAAATAGACACTTCTAATTCTCTTGCAATATGTTTTAGTGTGATAACTTTTTTCAAAATAAGACCCTTTTTAATAACTGATGAAATTACGCATAAAAAACAATAATCAAAAATTTAACTGAAGCTTAAAAATTTAACGTTTACCACTATTTCCGTTAATACCCTCGTATTCAATTATTCTTTTCCATATCTGCCTTGCTCAATTTTTAGAAAAACAATATCTTTCACAAACATAAAACACAGCTATTTTAATGTATTACATAGGTTATGATATTGGCAGCTCTTCGGTTAAGGCTGCTTTAGTGAACGCTACAACTGGCAAACAATTGGATGTTTGCAATGAGCCTGAGAGCGAAATGGAAATGATTGCATTGAAAAATGGTTGGGCAGAACAAAACCCAAACGATTGGTGGACACACGTTTGCAGTGCAACACATAAATTAATTTCACAAAATAAGATTAGCGCATCTGACATTAAAGGTATTGGAATTTCGTACCAAATGCACGGACTTGTTGTTGTAGATAAAGCTGGTAATTCGCTGCGAGATTCTATAATTTGGTGCGATAGTCGGGCTGTTGCCATAGGCGATAAGGCATTTAAAGAATTGGGGAACGACAAATGTGCCACACAATTGCTAAATTCTCCTGCTAATTTCACAGCTTCTAAACTAAAATGGGTACAAGAAAACGAACCTGAAATTTATGCTAAGATTCATAAATTTATGCTGCCTGGCGATTATATCGCTTTCAAACTAAGTGACAGTATCAATACCACAATATCTGGATTATCGGAAGGTATTTTGTGGGACTTTACAACCAATACGCCGGCACAATGGGTGCTGGATTATTACAAAATAAGTGCAGATTTACTTCCCAATATAGTACCTACTTTTTCTACACAAGGAACCGTTTCTATGGCCGGGGCTAGCACTTCTGGTTTAGCGGAAGGTACTCCTATTTTGTACCGTGCAGGAGACCAACCAAACAATGCATTGTCCTTAAACGTTTTTAATGTTGGTGAAGTAGCTGCTACAGGAGGTACCTCAGGAGTTGTTTATGCAATTACAGATCAATTGGATATTAAAGAAAGTGCAAGACTAAATCATTTTGCTCATGTAAACCACAGCAAGGAAGCGTTGAAAATTGGAAAAATGCTTTGTATTAACAGTGCTGGAATTCAATACCGTTGGCTGTTAAACAATTTAGATGTAGCGTCTTATGATGCAATGAACACCTTAGCAAAGAGTATTGAAATTGGTTCTAACGGAGTTACTATTATCCCTTTTGGCAATGGTGCAGAACGGATGCTTAATAATACATCTTTGGGTACATCTATAAGCAATCTAAATCTAAACATTCACAACAAAGCCCATTTATGCAGGGCTGCTTTGGAAGGTATCGCATTTTCTTTTGTGTATGGCATGGAAATTATGAAGGCAGACGGCTTGGCTTCTGGGGTTATACGAGCGGGAAATGACAATTTATTTCAATCAGAAATTTTCTCGACAACAATTGCTACTTTAGTAGAACAGGATATCGAAATTTACAATACAACAGGAGCTATTGGCGCTGCCAGAGCCTGTGTATTGCATACCGGAGATTATAAAACTTTCGGAGATCAAATAATGAACAACGATCATATACATACATATACACCAGATACGGCTAAAAAAGACAACTATTACAAAGCGTATAGCCTCTGGAAAAACGAATTAGAGCAACTTTTAAATAAAAAATAAAATGGCATTAATAGGAGACAAAGAATACTTTAAAGGTATAGGAGATATTAAATTTGAAGGCAAGGAATCTGACAACCCTTTAGCTTTTAAGTACTACAACCCTACCCAAGTGGTAGCAGGAAAAACTATGGCAGAGCACTTTAAATTTGCAATTGCCTATTGGCATACATTCTGCGGACAAGGATCAGATCCTTTTGGACCAGGAACCCAGAGTTTTGAATGGGACAAGTCATCGAACGCCATTACTGCTGCTAAAGAAAAGGCAGATGCGGCTTTTGAGTTTATTACTAAAATGGGCTTTGATTATTTCTGTTTCCATGACTATGACTTAATTCAAGAGGGCAACACTTTTGCTGAATCTGAAAGTCGTTTGGCCACTATAGTTGATTATATCAAGGAGAAAAAAGCAGCTTCTGGGGTGAACCTATTGTGGGGAACAGCCAATTGTTTTTCTAACCCGAGATATATGAACGGGGCAGCTACCAATCCAGATTTTAATGTATTGGCAAGAGCAGGCGGACAAATAAAATTAGCCTTAGATGCTACCATTGCATTAAATGGAGAAAACTATGTGTTTTGGGGTGGTCGTGAAGGATATATGAGCTTGTTAAATACCGATATGAAACGCGAGTTAGACCATATGGGGCGTTTTTTAGGCATGGCAAGAGATTATGCACGTTCTCAAGGCTTTAAAGGAAACTTCTTTATAGAGCCAAAGCCAATGGAACCTATGAAACACCAATATGATTTTGATTCGGCTACTGTTATTGGCTTTTTAAATGAATATGGTTTACAAGACGATTTTAAAATAAATATAGAGGTAAATCACGCTACACTAGCAAACCATACCATGCAACACGAATTAGAAGTTGCTGCAGCACATGGCATGTTAGGGAGTATAGATGCCAACCGTGGCGATTACCAAAACGGATGGGATACAGATCAGTTTCCTAACAATATTACCGAGGTTACAGAAACCATGCTAACCTTTTTAAAAGCCGGCGGCTTACAAGGTGGCGGCGTTAATTTTGACGCAAAAATAAGACGTAATTCAACCGACTTAGAAGATGTTTTTTATGCGCATATTGGCGGGGCAGATACTTTTGCTAGAGCTTTATTAATTGCGGATAAAATTATCACTTCTTCGCCTTATGATAAACTGAGGTCGGAACGTTATAGTTCTTTTGATGCTGGTAAAGGAGCCGATTTTGAAGCAGGAAAATTAGACTTTAATGACCTGTACAAGTTAGCCAAGGAAAATGGCGAATTAAAACTACAGAGCGGCAAACAAGAATTGTTTGAGAATATTGTGAATCAGTATATCTAAATCTTTTTTACACACCCCTTAGTCCCCTCTTTTTAGAGGGGATAACCTAAGGACAATAATCTAGCTTCTGTAGAATACCAATTTTAAAACAAGTCGCTAACCACCATTTTCAGAAATTTGGGTTTTTAATTCAGTAATACGTTTGTCTGCCAGAGCATCAAAATACGAGTTTAGCTCGTTGTTCTTTATTTGCTTTTTAAGATCAACGTAACATTTCAAATTAAGCTTAACATCTTTGTAATATGCTTCACCAACTGCACAAATTTGATATGCATACTTAAGTTGCTCAGGCGCTTCATACGCTGCCAATCTATAATACTTCAAAGCTTCTCCTAACTGATTTTGCTCACGCGCAATACCGGCCAACATTCCATACTCCGTATCCAAAACCACCACCAACTCATCAATGGCTTTTTGCACATACACTTTAGCACTATCTAATTGACTGTCTTTCCTAAAAACTTCGGCCATATTAGTGTAAGTTGTTGGATCTGGATTTAATGCTTGTAGTTTTAAAACATTGCGATAACTTTCCAACGCTTTTTCAAACTCATAAAGTTTATAATAAGAATACGCCAACTTATTATGAATATGTGCTTTGTTGGCTTCACCCAAGGCTATTAAGCGTTCAAAAAGGGGAATTGATTCTGTATACTGATAATTATTAAAAAACGCCAATGCCTTTAAATTAATAAGCGACACATCATTTTCATAAAACCGAAGCCCTTTGTCTACATATTTAAAAACAGAATCTACCTCTTTACGGGCTACATAATACCTGCCAATTCTAAAAAGACTTCGCAAATGTGTGCTATCAATGAGTACCGCTTTTTTATAATCTATAAGTGCTTTATCAGAATCTCCAAGCTTTTCAGTTATACTGCCAGCATTATAAAAATACTCTGGATTCTTAGGATTGTTTTTTATCAATACCATAAATTCGGAAAGCGCTAAGGAATCTTTATTCACTTTAGACAACAGCTTTCCCAACTCAAAACGTGGCAGTTCAGAAGTATTCTTTTTGATAAGTACATTCTTGTATTCCGCAATAGCCTTGTCGTAATTTCCAATAGCATGGTATGCCCTAGCAATCTGTAAACTAGCATTGGTGGTACCTAATTTTGCATAATTATTTATTGCAGCAGTATAATTCCCCGAGGCATACAAACTATCTGCAGTTGTTAAAACAGACGACTGAGCTTTAGCTTTAATACCTATAAAAACTAGAATTAAAAATAAGTACGGCTTCATGTATACCTTATTGCAACCTAAAGGTAATGGGCAAAGAAAAAGGTACTCTTACGTTAGTTCCGCGTTGCATCCCAGCTGTCATTTTTGGCAACAAACTTATAATACGAGCCGCTTCCTTTTCTAAATTTTTATCTGGTCCCCGCATTTGCAGTTGCCCTATAGACCCATCTTTTTGAATGACAAAGCGAATATTAACTTTCCCCTGCACTCCTTGTTGTTGGGCTATTTCTGGGTATTTAAAGTTTTTACGAATATGTTTGTTCATTTGCTCATTGAAACATGCACGAACATCTTCGGCATTTTCGCAACCTGGAAAAACGGGTGGGGTTTCAACGACTGAAAAAGGCACATCCACTGCAATTTCAATTACTTCATCTACTTGTTCTTTTGGCTCTGTTTCACAGGAGGTATAAAACAACATCCCCGTTATAAGGGGCACAAGTGCCAAATACTTAAACTTTAAAATTGTACTCGATTTTGATTTCTGTAACATAACTATTCGTTTTTTGATTAATGATGATTTATAAAAATGATTGATGAATGAAATATTTTTAGTTTGAAAAATTTGAGACAATAACAATTCGTATTGTTCGCTTCTATTGTCTTTGCCTGCGTGGTCATCTGCAATAAACTCATGCAATTCGGCTATCCTATTTTGATAGACATAAACCAACGGATTAAACCAAAAGACAATACGTAATATCTCAAAAAACAATAAGTCCAAACTGTGTTTTTGTCTAATGTGTACCAATTCATGTTCTAAAATTCCTTTTTCACTTGTTTTGTCTACAGCATCACCTATAAAAACCGTATCGTAAAAGGAAAAAGCGAGGTTACTCTTTGCTACGGTAACCTTAGTGTAGTCTGAAAATTGTTGCAATTCACCTTGTCTCTTTAATTTAACTATTTGGTGAATCTTAAATCCAAAAACTAAGACTGAAATTGCCATTCCAGTGTAGAATAAAAGCTGAAAAATTGAAAAATTACTGGCTACATCTGAAGTATTTGGCGTTAGTATAATTTCTTGGAGCACAATGACTGAGAATTGCTCTGGAACAACCGTGGCAAAGGCTGCTAATTTTACAAACGGCAAAAATAAGGACACTAGAAATGTACCTATAAGGTAAACCCTATTCCATTGAAAAAATGTTTCGCGCTTTAAGAACACATCATAAATTATTAGAAACAAAATCTGAAACGTTACAAATAACAAGATATACTGTACCATAATTTTACTTTTTATCTTTCTTAATATCCTTTAAAATAGACTCTAATTCTTGTAGACTCATATCGTTCTTTTTCATAAAAAACGACACCATACTTTTAAAGGAGCCTTGAAAATACCCATCCATTAGTTTAGTAATAGATTGGTTGCTGTAATCCGACTTTTTTACCAGTGGATAATACAAATACCCCCTACCTTCTTTTTCATGCCCCACAAAACCTTTATTCTCTAAAATACGCACAATGGTAGACACCGTATTATAGGCTGGTTTAGGTTCTGGAAGTCCATCTATGATAGCAGCAACACTCGTTTTTTCTAGCTGCCATAGTTGTTGCATTATTTCTTCCTCTGCCTTTGTTAATTGCTTCATATTGCTCACTTTACACTCAATTCTTTTGCTAATATAACTAATTTCTTAGTTTAACCTAACTTTTTAGTTGAAAAAAATGTAACAAATTGTAATTATCTTCGTCAAACAAGAAAACAAAGTATGGATATTGCGCTTTTACTAATCGGGTTTCTATTAATGCTTACGGGTATTTTAGGAAGTTTTTTACCGGTTTTGCCTGGCCCCCCTATAAGTTGGTTGGGGCTATTACTACTCTATCTTACCAAGGCCATACCAACCGACTGGACATTTTTAGGTATAACCTTGGTTGTAGCGCTACTAGTTTTTGCCTTAGATTATATTATACCAGCCCTTGGAACCAAAAAATTTGGTGGTACAAAAGCGGGTATGATAGGGACTACGGTCGGATTGTTAGTCGCTATATTTTTTCCTGTTTTAGGAATATTTGGCATTGTAATTTGGCCCTTTGTAGGTGCTTTGGCTGGAGAACTTCTGAATAAGGCGGATAAAAAAACAGCCCTAACGGCTGCTTTTGGTTCTTTTATTGGTTTCTTAACCGGGACCTTTTTAAAGTTTATGGTGGCTATAATTTACCTCGGTTTATTTATTGCTACCGTTTGGGAGTACAGTGCGTCTTTGTTTCCGTTCTTTTATAAATCATAGGTATTCAACCAAAATTGCACAGCCTAGACTTTAACACACTACAACCAAACCGTTTTATCTTCAATGGGTGTTCTAACCCCTGTTGTTGGTTCATCATCAGTATAACCCATATAGAAAAATCCAAGGCACTTTTCACCTTCTGCCATTGCGAAAAATTCGTCCATATGCTTTATCAGCCCTGGAGAACTCCAGTAACTGCCAATACCTAATGCTGTACAACACAACCACATATTCTGTACCGCCATTGCGGTAGCAGCAATTTCTTCCCATTCGGGAATACTTTCGTTAGGGTCTCGCTGCATGCATATGGCAATAATGGCTCCTGCCTTTTTGGGGTTACTAATTAACTTTTCTACCTTAAACTGCTTTGGTTTGGGATCGGTTTCCATATACTTTAAAGACAAAAACAATCCTAATCTTGCCTTTGTTTCTCCTTGTATTACCTTAAATCGCCAAGGTTCTGTTTTTTTATGTGTCGGTGCCCAATTGGCAGCTTCCAATATTTCTTGTATCGCCTCTTTGGAAATGGGTTTGTCATTATATTGAACAGGAAAAACAGATCTCCTCTTTTTTATTAGGTCAAAAATCATAGTTAATTTCTTAAATAAGCGACACAAAGATAGGAAGCATCAGCTATACTATTATAGGCTGGCATCATTCTTTTTCTTTAGAACTAATTTGGTTTTAGACAATACATCATGTGTTCCTTGTACGCGTCCAAACAAATATGAAATTCCATCCAAGGGGTTTAGGCGCAATAGCGTTCGTATTGCAATTCTTTTCGCGCTAGGCTTTCCATTTTCTAAATCGACCACAAGGGTGTTTGTAATTAGCTTCCCTGGGGTTCTGCCCGTGAAAAATTCAAAAACAAAATAATAAGCCATCCATACACTGATGAAAATAAATGGAGAACTTACCATATTATCCAAAATCAACGAGAGCATAGCAGCTATAAAACTTACCACGATCATATCAATCACAACGTTTACTATTCTGGTCCCTTTATTAATTTCCTTCATCTTTTCCTATTAGTATAACTAAAGCTAATGATTTTTAATCCAATTTCGCAAATGCTCTATAAAAATCTTATATAACATCCTCCAATAGCAACTTCAAGCAATGATGCAAGACCGGATTTCTATTGTCTTCTTTCCAAATCACGGATAAAACAGCCCTTTGAGGTATATTTTTTAACTCAATGAATTTTACATTCATATTAAACCCTTGTTGTAAAGAGGTGGGCACTATCGCAATTCCCAGATTATTTTCTACCAAGGTAAAAATGGTTTGCGCATGCACAGATTTATGAGACACCTTGGGCGTAAAGCCAGCATCTTCGCAAATACTCATCACCGTGTCGTAATACAGCGGACTATAATTCTGAGAAAACAAAATAAAACTCTCTTCCTTAAATTGTTGCATCCCTTTAAAATTAGCCGCAGAAACGGTATAGTCAGCAGGCATAACCACTGAAAAAGTATCATTAAACACAGGGTGTATCCCTAACCCCTTAGGTACCCTTGTCATACGTACAAACCCAATATCCAAGCCATCTTTCAAAATTGCATTCAATTGAGCATTGTTAGATAATTCTTCTAAACTGGTATTAATTTTAGGGAATTTATCCTTTAGTTTTAATAGTAATTCTGGTATAACAGTTTGCATGGCCGATCCCAAAAAACCTATGTTTAGTTCACCAAATTTACCCTGGCTCACCAATTTTATATGTCTTTTGGTTAACTCCAAATGGTTTAAAATAAACTCTATTTCATCCTTTAGATATTCACCAGCTGCTGTAAGGGTCACTTTTTTCTTATTTCTTACAAAGAGTTGGGTTTCTAAAATTTCTTCCATTTGTTTTATCTGCCTACTTAAACCGGGTTGTGATATAAACAGTCGTTCTGCAGCCTTTCTAAAGTGTAATTCTTCCGCTACAGCTAAAAAATAATGGAAATGACGTAGTTCAATTTGATAACCCATAGTTATTACTAGTTGATAAAAATGATATTGGTAATTATCAAACTTAATCAATAATTTTAGACTATTAAAAATTAAGCTATGGTTTCAGCACTTAAAACATTTAATTATGGAGAAGATCACTTAACTGCAGGTATTGCACTTTTAATCGCTAAAGGCAAAATCCAAGGCTTAATTTCAAATGCTTCTCGTATAAAAATCAGAAACAGCAGCAAAACTGTTGCTGCTATTGTAGAAAAAGGAGATCCTGTATATGGTATAAACACTGGGTTTGGACCTTTGTGTACGACTAAAATATCTAAGGAGGAAACCAAAATTTTACAGGCTAACATTTTAAAAAGTCACAGTGTTGGCGTAGGCAAGCCTATTGATACCGAAATAGCCAAATTAATGCTGATCCTAAAAATGAATAGTTTATCTCAAGGTTATTCTGGTATTGCAGAAACTACCTTAGATCGTATTATATGGCATATTGATAACGATGCCATTCCCGTTGTGCCCTCACAAGGATCTGTAGGTGCTTCCGGAGATTTGGCACCTCTTTCTCATTTATTTTTACCCTTAATCGGTTTGGGGAAGGTTGAATTCAATGGAGCAACGCTAGAAACCTCAGAACTCTTTAATATCACAGGAGTAAACGCTATTGATTTAGGCCCTAAAGAAGGGTTGGCTCTTATTAACGGAACGCAGTTTATTGCAGCGCATGCGGTAAAAGTGATTGAAAAATTACACAACTGTTTATCGCAAGCCGATGTTATAGGCGCTATGATGGTGGAAGGCTTACAAGGTTCTGTAAAACCATTTTATAACGAATTACATGCCTTACGCCCATTTAAAGGAAATCTCTATGTGGCCAAAAAAGTAAAACGCTTGCTCAAAGGGTCAGAAATAATGGAAGACCATATCAATTGTGATCGTGTACAAGATCCGTATTCGTTACGTTGTATACCACAGGTACATGGGGCCTCTAGAAATGCCTGGTTGCATTTGAAAGAATTACTGGAAATAGAATTAAATTCGGTTACAGACAATCCTATAATTATAGATGAAGAACTCACCATTAGTGGCGGTAATTTTCACGGGCAGCCTTTGGCTATGGCATTAGATTATGCGTGCTTGGCAGCCTCAGAAATTGGAAATATATCAGACCGAAGAATTTATTTAGCCTTGGAAGGCAACAGTCCTGGAGTACCTAAATTACTGATGAACGAAACGGGTATAAATTCGGGTTATATGATTTTACAATACACAACTGCCGCCCTAGCCAGTGAAAACAAAGGGCTATGTTTTCCGTCTAGTGCAGACAGCATACCAACTTCCTTGGGGCAAGAAGACCATGTAAGTATGGGGTCTATTAGCGGACGGAAAGCATTACAGGTTATCGGAAATGTGGAAAAAATATTAGCCATAGAAATGCTAACAGCAGCCCAAGCCTCCGAGTTTAGGAAACCAATGAAATCTGGCGTATTTTTAGAAGCAGTACATAGTGAAATCCGTAAAAAAGTAGCTTTTGCAGACAAAGACCGTGTATTTGCCACGGATATTGAAGCCGGAATTGCAATGATCCAAAACCAAACTATTTTAAAAGCGATAGAACAGGTAAAAGAACGCGAGCAACTAACCATGAAAATTCCGTTTGCTAAAGAATTTGAAACCTATTAATATGAAACAAACACTCATAGGCCCTTTTACACAAATCTTACCCATGACAGGCATTCTTGTTAAAGGAGCCGTAAAAGACGAGCAATTAAGAATCATTGAAAATGGTGGAATTTTAGTTGAGAACAACACCATAATTGCTATTGACAAGTACAAGGACTTATTACAGCAAATTGATATAAGAAACACCTCACTTGAAGAAGTAATAGGCGATTATGTCTGTCTTCCGGGCTTTATAGATTCGCACACCCATATTTGCTTTGGCGGTTCTAGAGCCAATGATTACGCCATGCGCAATGCTGGAAAAACTTACTTAGAAATTTCTAAATCCGGTGGTGGCATTTGGGATACCGTAACTCAGACAAGAAAAGCGAGTCAGGAAGAATTAGAAGAAGGTATTGCAAAAAGAGCAAATCACCATTTTAAAAATGGAGTTACCACAATTGAAGTTAAAAGTGGATATGGCTTATCAGTTTCTGAAGAACTAAAAATGCTCCGCGCCATTAAAAATGGTAATGCCCAAAGTAAAGCTGATTTAATTCCTACTTGCCTAGCAGCACATATGCATCCCAAAGATTACAAGGGCACGGCTAGTGAATATTTGGAAGAAATAAGCACCAATCTCTTTCCTATTTTAAAAGCAGAAAACCTAACAAACCGAATAGATGCTTTTATCGAAGAAGGGGCATTCTCACCCCAACTAATTGCACCCTACTTTAAAAAAGCTACGGAAATGGGGTTTACCATTACAGTACATGCAGATCAATTCTCTACAGGCGGTAGTAAGGTTGCCGTAGATTTTAATGCCATTAGTGCAGATCACTTAGAGGCTAGCACTGCCAAAGAAATAGAAATTTTAGCCAACAGCAATTGTATTGCAACCGCTTTACCCGGTGCAAGTATTGGACTTGGCTGCGCGTTTACTCCCGCTCGTAAATTGCTAGATGCCGGGGCCGCTGTTGCCATTGCCAGCGACCATAACCCGGGTTCTGCCCCTATGGGCGATTTACTTACGCAAGCCGCTATTCTAGGGACTTTTCAAAAATTAAGCAATGCGGAGGTTTTATCGGGGATAACATTTAGGGCTGCTGCGGCTTTAAACCTAAAGGATAGAGGACAATTACAACAAGGCTTTTTGGCCGATTTTAGTGCCTTTCCAACTACAAACTATAAAGAAATATTATACCAACAAGGGCAGTTAAAACCAGAAATGGTTTGGAAAAACGGCAAGCATTTCTAGTTTGATAGTTGATAGTTGATGGTTGATGGTTGATGGTTGATGGTTGATGGTTGATGGTTGATGGTTGATGGTTGATGGTTGATGGTTGATAACCTATTCATTTTCCATAAATAAAAAAAGGAAACTTAGATAAATTTGAAAGGATTTAGGTTTATGAGTAACAATAGAAAAAGAAGTAAAATAAATACCTAGAAGTTTACAACCCTAGAATTTGGTGAGCCTTGAGCAAAATATTCATTTTAGGGATAGCAAAAAATTAAAAAGAGTTAGGTGGCTAAAAATTTTAAATAAAAACCCAATTTAAAAAACAATACAATGGATTTTAAATCGCAAATCCTTCAAGGAATTCCATCGCAATTGCCTTCAAAAAAGGCTTATGTGTTGGATGCAAATCACGCTCCAAAAAGAAAAGACATTCTTTCCAAGGACGAAAAAAAATTGGCCTTAAAAAATGCATTGCGTTATTTTCCAGCTACTTGGCATCAAGAATTGGCGCAAGAATTTGCGCAAGAATTACAAAATTACGGTCGCATTTATATGTTTCGGTTTAAACCAGCCTATAAAATTCATGCACGACCCATATCAGCATATCCTGCAAAAACATCTCAAGCTGCTGCCATAATGCTTATGATTCAGAATAATTTAGATCCTGCTGTTGCCCAACATCCTGAGGAATTAATTACCTATGGTGGCAATGGCTCTGTTTTCCAAAACTGGGCACAATACCTGTTAACTATGCAGTATTTGGCAACAATGACAGACGAACAAACCTTACATATTTATTCTGGGCATCCTATGGGACTTTTCCCCTCTACCAAAGAAGCCCCAAGGGTTGTGGTGACCAACGGAATGATGATTCCCAATTATTCTAAACCAGACGATTGGGAAAAATACAATGCGCTAGGTGTTACCCAGTACGGACAAATGACTGCTGGCTCCTACATGTACATTGGACCGCAGGGAATTGTGCATGGCACTACAATTACGGTTATGAATGCCTTTAGAAAAGTGTTGCAACCCCATGAAAATTCGGCTGGAAAAATATTTCTAACTGCTGGCTTGGGAGGAATGAGTGGCGCACAACCCAAAGCAGGAAATATTGCGGGCTGTATTACTATTTGTGCTGAAGTAAATGCTGCAGCAGCAACAAAAAGACATGCCCAAGGCTGGGTAGATGTATTAATCAATTCTATGGAGGAATTAATTATAAGAACAAAACAAGCACAACAGAATAAAGAGGTTGTTTCTATCGCCTACATTGGAAATATTGTAGAAGTTTGGGAGCAGTTTTATAAGGAAAAAATATTCATTCATTTAGGGTCAGATCAAACTTCTTTACACAATCCTTGGGCTGGTGGATACTATCCCGTCGGACTAAGTTTTGAAGAAGCCAATACATTAATGAGTTTCAACCCTGATGCCTTTAAAGAAAAAGTACAAGTATCATTACAAAGACAGGTAACCGCTATAAATAAGCACGCCGCAAAAGGGACGTACTTTTTTGATTATGGCAACGCTTTCTTATTAGAAGCATCACGTGCAGGGGCAGCTGTAATGGCGGCAAATAATATCGATTTTAAATACCCCTCCTATGTACAAGATATTCTTGGCCCTATGTGTTTTGATTATGGTTTTGGGCCTTTCCGATGGGTTTGCACTTCTGGAAATCCAATAGACTTACAAAAAACAGATGCAATTGCACTTCAAATATTGGAAGAAATAAAGGCTACTGCTCCAGATGAGATTCAGCAACAAATGCAGGACAATATTATTTGGATTAGAGAGGCCGAAAAAAACAAAATGGTTGTTGGTTCTCAAGCTCGTATTTTATATGCCGATGCTGAAGGTAGAGCTAAAATTGCAGAAGCTTTTAATAGCGCCATACAAAGGGGAGAACTTTCTGCTCCTGTGGTTTTAGGTAGGGATCACCATGATGTAAGTGGCACTGACTCTCCTTATAGAGAGACTAGCAATATTTACGATGGCAGTAAATTTACGGCAGATATGGCCATACACAATGTTATTGGCGACAGTTTTAGAGGCGCCACTTGGGTATCAATACACAATGGTGGTGGCGTTGGCTGGGGAGAAGTAATTAACGGTGGTTTTGGAATGGTTTTAGACGGTACCATTGAAGCTTCAAAGAAGTTAAAAAACATGCTTTTTTACGATGTAAATAACGGTATTTCTAGACGTAGTTGGGCGCGTAACAAGGAAGCTATTTTTGCCATAGAAAGAGAAATGGAGAGAACACCCACCTTAAAGGTCACCATACCTCATTTGGTTGAAACTAATTTAATAGATGATTTATTTGCTTAAAGTAACTATATCCTATATTTTTAATAAAATTTCTATAATATTTACCAATACTACAATAGAGAATAGGTATAAGTCGTTGTTAAGGAAATAGGAATTTAATTGACTAACTTTGTATAATATTAAAAATTAGAAAATATGGCATTAGAAATAACAGATGCTACTTTTGACGAAGTAGTACTAAAAAGCGATAAACCAGTTGTTGTTGATTTTTGGGCTGCTTGGTGTGGTCCTTGTAGAATGGTTGGTCCAATCATTGACGAGGTTAGCAACGAATATGAAGGAAAAGCTATTGTTGGTAAAGTAGATGTGGATGCAAATCAAGAATTTGCAGCGAAATACGGTGTACGTAACATTCCAACAGTATTGGTTTTTAAAAATGGTGAAATGGTTAGCAGACAAGTTGGTGTTTCTCCAAAACAAGTTTACACAGATGCTATAGACGCTTTATTATAGTCTACAGCTTACTATTATAAAAAAGGGTTTGGCGTTTGTCAGACCCTTTTTTATTTTTACGATCTACCTAAAAAACAACCGCTTAAAGCAACACTCCTATTTCAAGAAACAAAGTAGAATTATAGCCCCATAGAAAGGAAGGTTACTTTAGGAAAAAAACCTAACTTTATTCCTACTCTAATAAAAATGAATACGGCTACAGCTAATTTAGAAAAAGAAATAATTTTCAAAAAATAAGTTATGAATCTGAAGGACAATTTAAATGCACAGCCACTATTAAATCTAGACCTTTTAGCCAAACAAGTGGTAGAAGGGTTTATTAGTGGCATTCACAAGAGTCCGTTTCATGGTTTTTCAGCTGAATTTGCAGAACATAAAATCTTTAACAATGGGGAAAGCACCAAGCATATAGATTGGAAACTCTATGCCAGAACAGACAAACTTTACACCAAAAGATATGAAGAAGAGACCAATTTAAGGTGTCATATGATTTTAGATAGCTCGGCATCCATGTACTATCCTGAAGTTAAAAGTCTCAATGTAAATAACCTCAACAAAGTTGGCTTTGGTGTATTGGCCATTGCAGCATTAATGAATATTTTAAAGCGACAAAGGGATGCTGTTGGTTTAAGTGTGTATTCTGACGCGTACAACTTCTATGCTTCCGAAAAAAGTAGCGAACGTCATCATCAAATGTTGCTTGCTAAATTAAGTGAAATTAGTGTAGATAAAGCACCCGCCAAACAAACGGAAAGCTACACCTATTTACATCAGATAGCAGAAAAAATGCACAGACGTAGTTTAATTTTTCTGTTTACTGATATGTTTCAGACAACAACAGCTAACGAAAAACTGTTCGATGCATTGCAACATTTGAAGCATAATAAGCACGAAGTTGTACTTTTTCACCTCTTAGACACCCAAAAAGAGGTCCATTTTAATTTTGACAACACTCCTAAGCGTTTTATTGATGTAGAGACAAATAAACAAATAGATGTTTACCCAGATCATATTAAAGAAGCTTATCACGAAGAGCTAAATAGTTATTTATCAGCACTTAAATTAAAGTGCGCACAATATAAAATCAAATATGTGGCTGTGGATATTCGCGATAATTTTGCAACAATTTTTAACACCTATATGGTAGAGCGACAAAAGTTTTTATAATTTTTGTTTTTTTTAGTGAAATTGTTTTGTGCAATTAAATAACCGATGTATATTTGCAACCGCTAAACGCCACGGTCTGGTAGTTCAGTTGGTTAGAATACCTGCCTGTCACGCAGGGGGTCGCGGGTTCGAGTCCCGTCCAGACCGCTAAAAGCCTTCAACTTTGTTGAAGGCTTTTTTGGTTTTATACCCATTATAAAAAAAGAAAAATATTACCTTTGGGGCTTTTAAACGAAACAAATATATGGCATCAGGATTTTTTGCATTATTAGATGATATCGCAGCCCTAATGGATGACGTTGCCGTAATGAGTAAGGTGGCTGCAAAAAAAACAGCAGGCATCCTTGGTGATGATTTAGCCGTAAATGCTGAAAAAGCCTCTGGATTTATTTCAGACAGAGAACTCCCTGTGCTTTGGGCCATTACAAAAGGTTCCTTTTTAAATAAACTTATTATTTTACCCATTGCCTTTTTACTTAGTGCGTTTATACCCATTGCAGTGATTGTTATCCTAGTACTAGGCGGACTTTATTTAGCCTACGAGGGAGCAGAAAAAATATATGAATTTTTAACAGGACACAAACACAAAAGTGAAGCAATTCTAGATCCAAACATTTCTATTGAAGAACTTCAAGTGATAGAAAAACAACGTATAAAATCTGCTATCCTAACAGATTTTATCCTATCCATTGAAATTGTTATCATTGCATTAGGTACGGTTACAAAAGAACCTATCTCTACCCAAATTATGGTGGTTTCTGTAATTGCAATAATTGCAACCATTGGTGTTTATGGTATTGTCGCTTTAATTGTTAGAATGGACGAGTTTGGCCTAAAACTAATCAATCTTAATGAACGTGAAGATAGCTTTTCTGATAAGGTTGGCAACTTATTAGTAAATGCTTTGCCATGGGTTATTAAAGGTTTAGCTGTTATTGGTACCTTAGCATTATTATCCGTAGCTGGCGGTGTATTTGCACATAACGTTCCATTTTTCCATCATTTTACCGAAACAATACCGTTACCAGGAATGCTCGTTGAATTTCTTCTTGGGCTTATTATTGGTCTTCTCACATTGCCTATCGTTGGCCTATTTAAAAAAATATTTGGAAAGAAAACTGCGGTTGATCATTAAAAATAAAAAAGCTATTTTATTTTTTTCCGTTTCTTTTTAGAACGATAAATTTTAAAACCTGTTATATAGAGTGTAATGGGGATAAATCCAGAGATAAAAACCAAGATTCTTCCAAACAGACCGGCGATTTCTCCAATATGAACGGGATATAATTGTGCTGCAATTTGATTACTAACCGTATCAAACCTGTAGTCTGAGAACGCCGTAATATTTTCACTTGTACTTAGCTGCATTTCTTTAGTTCTTCTAAGTCCAGCAGTTATAAACCTATTTTCAACATACCTAAACTTATAATCCTCAGTACTATTTTTAGGAAAGTAAATAGCACGTAGCGCATAATTAGTATCCGCATTTGCTAAAGCAGCCTTAAAAGATAAGCCATGACCTATTTTTGATTCTTGTGCAGTAGGCGCCTTTGAGTCTAATACTGATAACCCCTTTTTGTAATACGAATTATAGGTAAAATAGGCACCAGTAAATGCCATTATAAATAGCGGGATAAAAAAACCAACCCCTAGCACCTTATGAAGGTCATAATTAAACTTCTTTTTTTTCTTCTTCTTAAATTTAATTTTAAAACCATCCTTTAGGCTAGTTCCATATGCTTTCCACCAAATAAAAAAACCAGAAAAGAGGATCATTAAAAAGAAAATGATAGCACTCGTTCCCATAACATACTTTCCTATTACTGGGATTCCTAAGGTACGGTGTAACTGTAATAAATTTTCAAAAAAGAGAATAGAGTTAGATTTACCTCCTAAAAACACGCCATTGCTGGGGTTATAATAGGCGGTTTCACTATTCTTAAAAAGTATAGAAATAGTTTGTTGTTCCCTGTACGGCAAATACACTTTATCTATACTGTCTTGATGTATTTCTATAAGATTTGCAGCCGTTTTTGAAAAATCAATCGCCTCTAAATCAGTCTTATTTTCTACCTGAAGCAATTCAGGGTTAAGTACCCCTGTTATTTCTGGCTGCCAAACATATAAGGCTCCTGTAAGCCCAGAAAAAGAGGCCAGGAGCCCACAGGTGAGTCCTAGCCAAAGGTGTATCTTTCGAATTATTTTGTTGCCCTGAATCACAATTTTTTAAAAAGTATACTGTACACTTAATTTGGTATTTATGCCTTCACCTGCACCCGTAAATGTTTTTAATGGAGATGCCCATTGAGACCTGGCAGGAAGATAATATTCATTAAATAAGTTATTCACCGCCAAAGAAACAGAAATATTTGGTTGTAATTTATAAGCCATTGACAAGTTTACCAAGGTATAGCCACTGACAGGAAACTGCGTATGACTGTATTCATAGTTCATTGTATTTTCGTTTAAAAAAGGATCAAACCGCTGTCTATTTCCCAGATTTGTCATTCTAACTGACGTACTCAACTTCGTAATGGGCTTCCAAGTTACATAGGTTGTCCATTTTGGTGCAGAAATTACATCCCCACCAATGTATGTTAAGTTATTTTCATCACCAACATTGTGCTTTGTTCCTTCTACATAGGAATATGAAGTCCCTATTTGCCATTTGTTGTCTGGTGTAAAATAGTCTATTGACACTTCCCCTCCATAAATGTTTTGTGGCTGATTAGACGGTTGAAACGTATTGAGCACATCATCAAAAACAACACCTGTACCCAAATTTGAGGTACTATAGTATCCTACAGCTTCAAATTTTAGCGTATTAAATTTTGAAAGAAAACCAAATTCATAATTTTTTGTCACCGCTGGCTCCAATTGAATATCATTAATATTACTAGCCACCGCAGAACGTAACACCGACCCTAAATCTGCAATAGAAAACCCTTGTGAGTAACTCACATAGGGTATAAATTCTTGATGGGCTATATAACGAGCTCCAAAATTAAAAGCTAGGTTATTAAACCCAAGTTCACCACCTTCTACAGCTATGGAAGGACTAAAATTACCATCCCCTTTGGCTGAATATGGCAAGGTGCTATAATCCACAATATCCAAATTAATATCATCATAGCGCAAGCCAGCTTTCACTACCCAATTTTCATTAAATTTTAAGGTAGATTGCGCATAGGGTGCCCAGCTATTCATCTGAATGTTTGGCACCCACAATCTACCGTCTAAAAGCCCTTGATTGGTTTTATCTTTTAGAACATCTAAACCATAAGTTAAAGTGATATCTGTAGTATTAGCCGCACTTAAACTAGTGATAAAATTAGGTCTAATTCCATATTTTTCTGCATTAATTACAGATTGCCCACCATTTTCAAACTTATCAGAATAAAAGAAAACATTTTCTGTGTTTTGATAATATAGGTCGGTTTGAAAATCTGTAGTCCCCGAAAAAATATTATTTAGCGTATATTTCAATTGCCCATTTATAAGGGTAGAACCAGTAGCTTTTTCTCCAGGAATAGTTCCTTTTTCACCATATCCAGCAGTGATATTATATTCGCCTTCCTCATTAAAAACCTCTACAACCGCTGCCACAGGAATAAATGGCGTGTCTTGAGCCGACTTGTATAAATTACCGCCTAAAAGTATTTTCTGATTGCTAGAAAGTTGGTATTCAATTTTCCCCAAAGTGGTATAAATTTTGGTATTGTCAAACCCATAAGTAGGCAAAATAGGAACACCATCAGCATCGTATTTATTTCCTGTTTGCTCATAGCCTCCACTAATATAATAGCTAACCTTATCCAAATTACCTTTAAAAGATTGATTGATCCCAAAACCTAGGGCTTCATTCGTTTTTGCCAAGTTAGAGGTTCCCCAAACATTGGTAAAACCTTCTAATTTTTCTATCGCATTTGGCTTTTTTGTAATATAATTGACAAAACCGCCGTTACCGCCATTACCAAATATGGAAGTTGCCCCTTTAATCACCTCTACCCGGCTAATATCATTTGGGCTTATCGACTTAATACCCAATTGCCCATTCCGTAAGGGGGTAGATTGCGGAATACCGTCTACCATAACCAATAACGACCGTCCTCTTAAAGTTTGTCCCCAATTAGAAAAAGTTCCTGTTGACACCGCCAAGCCAGGAACTGTAAATTCTAGTATTTCACTAATATTAGTCGTTGAATTAGCAAACTCGGCTAGTTTAGCTTCACCAACAACAGTAACTGAGGCAGGTATTTCCGAAAGGTATTCTGAATGACGACTGGCAGAAACCACTACCTCATCTAAACTATTTAAATCCTCTTCTAAAACAATATCTAATTGGTTGGTGGCTCCCGTATTGAAAGCAATGTTCTTTGACACCAATTGATACCCCAACATTCTATACGTAACTACATAAGAACCATTTTCTGTGATCCTAAGATTATATTCACCATTTAGATCTGTGGTTGTCCCCTTACCCAATGTTTCAATATAAATTGTAGCACCTGAAATTGGCTGATTTCTTTGGTCTGTTATTTTCCCATGTAAATTAGATTGTGAAAATGACTGAACTGACAGTAGTAAAGTAGCAACCCATATAAAAAGTCTCATTCTTTATGTTTATTTAGATTCGTTAAAAATAAGATGCAAATATAAAATCCTTCTTGAAAAGAAGAAATTATTTTTGAATTTATTTCAACAAAGAAAATAATGGGGACTAGTGGCACTGTTAGGAATAAAAATTTAACTCAGCTCAACAACTTCACCCCCATGTAGTTGCAGAATTCTATCTGCTAGTTTATCTGCTTCAAATTTAGAATGAGAAACGTGAAGTATCGTAAGCTTTAAACTTTTCTTTAAGTGGAGTAACAAATTATACATCCTAGCCTTGCTTGAATCATCCAGTGCACTTAGTGGCTCATCCAAACATAAAAATTTTGGATAAAAACTTAAGGCACGTCCTAATGCAACCCGTTGTTTTTCACCTCCACTTAAATTTTGAACGCCACGTTCTAATAAATGATTAATCTCTAAAATAGCCGCCAATTCCTTAACACGCACATCAATTTGACGCGGTGACCATTTTCTTATTTTTAAAGCAAAACCTATATTTTGGGCCACAGTCATTGTTGTAAACAAGGCGCCATCTTGGGGTACATACCCTATTCCTCGCTGTCCAGGAGACAGCTTAGAAATATCCATTTTATCTAACAATATTTGTCCCCCTTTAATTTTGCGCAACCCACAAATAGCCTCCAATAACGTTGTTTTACCACTGCCTGTTTTTCCCATTAGCACAACATAGGTTTCTTTTTCTATGGCAACACTAATATTTTCTAATAAAAAGTTGTCTTGCTCTATACATACGTTTATACATTCAATCATACTTACAAGGCTGTTTTTTGATTCCCAAACATGCGTACAATCAATAATACCGCAAAACCTGAAGCGATCATCAGTAAGGAAACAGCTATCGCTGCCTCAATATTCCCGACCGACATTTCTAAAAAAATGGTTGTCGGTAACACCTCTGTTCGCATTCTGGTTGCCCCAGCAAAAATTAAAATAGGCCCAAATTCTCCCAATGCCCTTGCCCAAGCCAAAGAAGCCGCTGTTAGGATTCCGTTTTTAGCTTGTGGTAACAACACATAAAAAAAGGATTGCTTTTCATTACACCCTAGGGTTAAAGCCACCTGTTCTTGTCTACTATTAATTTGAGCAAAGGTCACATACATGGTACGGACTGCAAACGCACAGGCCACCATAAACTGGGCCAGCACTACAGCATAAACCGTATAGGTAACCCCTACATAACTTTCTATGAGCCTACCCGGTCCTGTCTGAAAAAGGATCAACAAACTTAAACCTATAACTAAGGGGGGCAGTACAATAGGTATGTCTATAATAGCATCAATGAATTTTTTTAATCGGAACTGAAAACGGGCCATAAAATACCCAATAGGAATGGCTACAAGCACACTCAATACCATAGTAATGGTAGCCGTTATTAGGCTTAATTTAATAGCATATTGAATTTCTTTACTTCCCAGGGCCTCAATAATATGGCCCGGGCTTGTATAGGCAAAATCTGCTAAAATCATAGCTATGATCAATACAATATAGGTAGAACCAATTACCCCCATTACCAAATAAAATGGTACGTTAGATTTTACCTTGTGACGCTCTATATGTTGCTTTTCTTTATTGATAACTCCTTCTTTTACGCCTTGCTAATATACTGGATATCCATACTTTTTAAAGGTTTTTGCGCTTTTATCTCTTGTTGATAAATAGGCTAAAAATCGACTAGCTTCTTCGGGTTGGGCTGAAGATTTTAAAACTCCAGCTGACACATACTTTGTAAACAAAGTAAAATAGTCAATGGGCACTACTTCCAATTCTTGATATTGATGCACAGTAACATTCCAAACTACCCCTACATCTATGGTTTTAAGCTTAATTGCATTGGCAACATCGGAGACGGTTGGCATTTGCACATACACATTGGACTTTATCGCATTCCAAGTGCCATTTTGCACAAACATTTGTTTTGTAAGTCTTCCAATGGAGGCAGCATCTGGGTTTGCAATGCCTAATTTATAGGAGCTATTGTATAAATCGTCCAGGGATTTAATTGCCTTAGGGTTCCCTTTTGCAACAGCTATTACAGGTGTAATTGGGACTAAGGCTTTACTTTCTGTTATTAACCCAAAACTGAGTGCTTCTTCTATATAGCTCCCATCTGCGGGGATATACAAATCGCCCTTACCAGAAACTCTCATATTGGCTAACAAAGTGCCAGAACCACCATACTGCACATCTATTTGCACCCCTTTTTCTGCATAGTAATCCCGACTAATTTCCTCAAGTACAGGTTTTACAACAGCAGCACAATACACCAAAAGCGCACCTTTTTCTGCTTTTTGTTTACAACTAATTGTAAAAAGCAATAAGAGTAACAGTAGTAAAATTTTACACTTCATTTAGAGCTATTGCTAGATTAATAATCCTATGATTTAGCTTGACTAAATTAAAAGTTTTAAACTAAAATAGGACGGTTTGAAACGTATTTATATTTTTAACTATAAACTACAGTGGGATATTAAAGGAACTACCTATTTTTGTTAGTATACACTTCTGTTATGAGTAATCTAAAGGAACCCAATCCAACCCTATGGCAAGGAAGACAGTCTGAGCAACAACTGTATCTACACGAAAAAATTAGTTGCACAGCCACTTTACCACATGTGATGAACAGTACAATTGCCCTGTTAAGTTATGCTTGCGACGAAGGTGTAAAACGAAATCAAGGTAGGGTTGGTGCCCTAATGGGACCAGATGCCATTAAAGGGCAGTTATCAAAAATGCCCAATCACTTACCACAGGAAACCCAAGTATCGGATATAGGTATTGTAGAGTGCATAGATACGGCTATGGAAGAAGCACAAGAAACTTTAGCGCATACAATAACAACTCTGTTACAAAAAAATGCTTTCCCAATTGTTTTTGGTGGGGGGCACGATATGGCTTACGGGCATTATAACGGTATTAAAAACTATTTGGGTACAACCAAAACCATTGGTATACTTAATTTTGATGCCCATTTTGATCTACGCTCTAATGCCAACGGCAACAATTCGGGTACGCCATTTTTTCAAATCGCCCACGATTGTAAAACAAGCAACACTAATTTTCAATATTTAGTCTTAGGAATTCGGGAAGATGCCAATGACCGCGAACTTTTTAAAACTGCCAAGGAGTTAGGAGTGCATTATATCAGGAATGAAAAATTTAACGGGCAACATTTAAAAAATATTCAAAACCAAATATCTGAGTTTATACACAGGGTAGATTACATATACACCACCATAGATTTAGACGGATTTTCTTCAGCCTATGCCCCGGGTGTTAGCGCCCCTTCGCCTATGGGTTTTTCACCCGACATTGTTTTAGCGTGTTTGGAAACGATTATCCATTCTGGGAAACTAATTAGTGTAGACATCGCAGAGATGAATCCAACCTACGATCAGGACAAACAAACGGCAAAGTTAGCAGCCTCTCTAACGCATTATATTATGCATTCCATTTAAAAGGGGACTCCCTATTCCATCCAACTCTGGTAATACTTTCCATCGTCAATATCTAAGGCATATTGGGTAACTTGTAATGGTTTAAAGGTGTCTACCATTACCGCTAGTTCCTCCGTTTTTGTTTTTCCAATACTAGCCTCATAGGTTCCTGGGTGCGGCCCATGTGGAATCCCAGCAGGATGCAGGGAAATATAACCTTTGTCAATATTGTTTCGGCTCATAAAATCTCCGTCTACATAGTACAATACCTCATCTGAATCTATGTTAGAATGGTTGTAAGGCGCCGGAATTGAATCTGGGTGATAATCGTACAACCTTGGCACAAAAGAACAGACTACAAAGGCACTCGTTTCAAAAGTTTGATGTACTGGTGGCGGTTGATGTACACGACCTGTAATGGGCTCAAAATTATGTATAGAAAAAACATATGGATAATTGTAACCGTCCCAACCAACCACATCAAAAGGATGTGACCCATAGGTTAACTGATGCAACCGTCCCTGCTTTTTAATTTTCATTAAAAATTCACCTTTTTCATCATGCGTCTGTAAGTTTCGCGGCAATTTAAAATCGCGCTCACAAAAAGGGGAATGTTCCAAATGCTGGCCAAACCAATTGCGGTATCTTTTTGGGGTATAGATAGGGTGGTAAGACTCTGTAATAAACAATCGGTTATCTTCTGTATCAAACTCTATTTGATAGATAATTCCGCGAGGAATTAGGATATAATCGCCATATTCAAACGGAATCTCTCCCAACATTGTTTTTAAAGTTCCAGTACCTTTATGTACAAAAAGCAATTCATCTGCATCTGCATTCTTATAAAAATAATCGGTTAGCGATTTTTTTGGAGCCGCCAATCCAATGTGCACATCATTGTTAAACAATACGGTTTTTCTACTCTCTAAATAATCGTCTTCCGGTTTAACTTGGAACCCTTTTAACAACCGAGATTTAATATTATGTGACACAGCAGCCTTTGGAGAAACATCGATAGACTCCCCCACCTCTTTCACCATTGTGGGCCTATGCAAATGATACATTAATGATGACATCCCGTCAAATCCAATGGTACCAAACAATTGTTCGTAGTGCAATGTGCCATCCTCTTTTTTAAAAACAGTGTGTCTTTTAGATGGGATTTTTCCTAGTGTATGATATAAAGGCATATTTTCTTGTGCTAATAAATCTTTACTAAAAGTACACTATTTAGAACTTTTAGTGAAATATAACGCCCAAAATAAACGGTTATCGCAAGAAATGTAAGGGGCATAAAAAAAGCCTTCCAATAGGAAAGCCTTTCATTGGTTGAAACCGTTTAATTGGGTTTTCAACTTTTGCCTCAAAATTAATTGAGACACAACACAACCCTACAAAGATACTAAAGGTTTTTAATATTTAAACGCTTATATAAAAAAACCACTCCTAAAAAAAGAGTGGCTTATTAATTCCTGAATTTCTAGATATTATTTTTGCTTCTGCAAAAACGTTACTAGAGATGCCATTTCTTCAAAACTTAAAGAATTGGCAAGACCTGCAGGCATCATAGATGTTTCTAGTTCTTTTCTAGTTTCAATATCAGATTTCTTTAATGACGTTGCTGTTCCAACAATATTTCTAATGGTTAAGGCATCAGCAGATTCTTCGGTCACAAATCCAACGAAACTTTTACCTTCCTTTGTTTTTATTTGTACTGTTGAAAATCCTTGAGAAATAGATGCATTTGGCTTTAAAATAGATTCCGCAATTTGCTCTCTATTTAGAATAGATCCTACTTGCCCCATAAAAGGTCCTTTCATTACCTGATCTTTAGTAATGCTATGGCAAGCAAAACATCCTTGGCTAGCAAATAAAGCTTCTCCTTTTGCTGCATCTCCTTTTATTTTTCCTAATGCAAGCATTACATCTTCAATAGAAGACTCTCCTATTTGTCCTTTTTTGTTCTTAATCTTTTCAAAATCAACAACTGGCATATCTTCTTTAGGTTTCTCAATTTTAACTT
Source organism: Cellulophaga sp. F20128 (assembly GCF_023015805.1). Classification (GTDB taxonomy): domain Bacteria; phylum Bacteroidota; class Bacteroidia; order Flavobacteriales; family Flavobacteriaceae; genus Cellulophaga. The sequence goes on along the minus strand of NZ_JALKBA010000013.1, from coordinate 63,601 downwards.
CCCCAAAAGCATCAATACCTAATCTATATTTACTATTCAATTCCGCAAAATATTCCTCATTCTCTTTTCCAATCTCTTTAAATTGATTCAATAGGAAAGAACGAATTACAGGAGATTGATCCCATTCCATTGTTTTGTAATACGGTCCGTGAGTATCTGGACGTGTACTCCACCACCAAGAGGTATCATACGGTTGTTCTTTGAAATAAATTCTAGATAAATTATTTAATATTTTTAATTTAAATGCTTCATCCGTGGTACTTTCATAAGCTTTCATTAAGCCTTCAACAACTTTATCATCATGCATATAACGCATAGCCCACATGGCTATGTCTTTTTGTTCTGTTTGTAATGCTGCCACACTAGCATCAACAGCATTTAATTGTACCAATGCTCTAACTGCCAAATGAGGTAGCACAATTTCTGAGTTTGGAGTAGCATGAGGTCCTTCCGTATTAATAACGGGTGCTACAAATGAACTCGGAACTTTTAGCTGCAACAATTCTTTGGCTGCGGCTGTATTTTCTAACCTTCCTAAACCAACTATTGACGCTGCTTTTACTCGAACTGATGAAGAGTGTAAACCATCAACATAAAGGCTCATTGGTACCTTTTTAATTAATCCTTTACGATCTGCCATTGCGCGTAGTGCAAATTCTTGTACCGCCGTATCTTTAGTCAAAGCAGAAAGTCCTTCAATTCCGTCTTCTCCCGCAATTTGAGCATAGGTAAAAATTGCTGCTGTACGAGTTTCTAAAGAAGCATCTTTATCATTTGCTAATTTTAACACCTTAGAAGCTGTTTTTTCTTTAGGACGTTGTAACAATTCGTACTGCGCACTTAATCTCGCTTTTGCACTTCCAGACTTTAATTCATTTACCAATGTATTTACTGATGCATCTTGCACATCAATAAAGGCTTCATAGGCAAAATCTTTTGGAGTAACGCGTACCACATAACCTTTATCTGGATTTCCAGAATAGCCTGCACCATCCCAAGCAGCTAAATACATTGCTCCTGCTGCATCAACATCAACATCTGTTATTTGCGGCATTTGAATAAATTTCTCTTCTTTTTGTGTAAAACTTGGACCGTCTTTTTCAACCCTATGAAGGTATAAATGACTTCTTCCCCAATCTGCCATCATAGGCACATTGTTGTATTTTGCCGGCCATCTATGATCGTTCATAAATAAGGCACCTGTACCAGAACCACCACCCACATCAACTAAGGCTGGTAAAGTTTCTTCCGTAAAATGTTTAAACAAGATAGGATATCCATATTCACCCGATTGAATCTGGTGAATAAATCGAATATTCCATCCGCCACCATCATTGGTATTTCCTCTTGTAAAAATATTCATAAATGGATCTATAGCAACATCATAAATGTTACGCAATCCGTGGGTATACTCTTCCATTTCTGTACCATCTGGCCGTACTCTTACAATACCACCACCTAGCATTGTCATTTGTTTTCCACTTGCGTCTGTAGCATTGTAAAAACCAAAATCACCAACAGCAATATAAATCCATCCGTCAATACCCATTTGTATTCCGTTGGTTGCGTGGTCTGTTCCTCTTTCCCTTAAATATTTTGGATTACTTATGTTTTTTATCAACACTTTTCCTGGTCCATCAGCAATACCATCTTTGTCTAAATCATCAAAAACCACCAAATCCATATTGTCGGCTTTTTTGGTTTCATCAGAAAACGTGGTGTGCAATACATATACTTGATCTCCTATGGCTAAAATTCCTCTAGGATTGTCTAATTGTACAAATTCAGTATAAGAATCCATAACACCATCATGATCACAATCCACTAGTTTCTTTATAAAGCCTTTCCCCATTTCTTTTCCTAAAGAACCAATCATATCTACCCCTACAAACACATCACCATTTGGAGCAACGGCCATACAAGCAGGACTAGGATTTAATTCTGGACCAGAAAAACCTTTAACAACCAAATCATCTGGCCAATTTAAAGCATTAACGATAGAGTCTGTTGGGTAAACAACTATATCGGTACTTGAGATACATTCTACTTTCTCTTTACAAGCAGTGATTGCCAGCGCGGCCATCACAAAAAAACCAATTCTTTTAAGCATTTTAAATATGTTCTATTTATTTGTATGAAATTCTGATTCAAATTTAACTAATTTTAGGATAAATGCTACGATTTATTCCTTTTGATACATATTCTATTTTAGATGTGATAAGTTTTTACATTAGAATATTAGAATCTTTTTTCTCAATGCCTTACTTTTACAGCTCTAAAACAGAAAAATGACGCTATTATTAATGGCTGCTGGTAGTGGTAGCCGATACGGAAAATTAAAACAGTTTGATGACCTAGGTCCTAACGAAGAATTTTTAATGGAGTTTGGTATTTTTGATGCTCTTAAATACGGTTTTACACATATAGTTGCCGTTACAAAAAAGGACAATGTAGATTTTCTTCAAAAACATTTATCTGAACGCTTACCCAAGGACATAAAATTAGATGTCTTGGCACAAGAAATAACCGATGTTCCTCCCGGAACTAGTTACACTTCTGAGCGAAAAAAACCTTGGGGAACGGCACATGCCGTATGGACTGCCAGAAACGTAATCAAAGGATCTTTTGCTGTTATTAATGCAGATGACTTTTATGGAGAGTTAGCCTTTAAAAATGCCGCAAAAATTATGGCATCTGAAACTAATGCTGATAAATTTGGACTTATTTCTTATACATTAAAGGATACCTTATCTACCTACGGCTCGGTTTCTAGAGGCGTTTGTCAAATTAAAGACAATGTTTTAACTGTGGTTGAAGAGCGCTTAAAACTAAAAGAAGAAAACAATAAAATTATCGATTTAGATTCTGGTATAGAGTTTACAGGGAACGAAGAGGTAAGTATGAATTTCTGGATTTGTGGCACCTCTATTTTTGATTATATAGGGCGCTCATTTACGGAATTCTTAAAGGATGAAAATAAGATTAGCTCTAGTGAGATTTACCTTCCTTTTGTGATCCAAGAAATGATCACAGAAAAAGGCATAACTGTTCCCGTATTGAATTCTGAAAGTAATTGGTTTGGGGTTACCTATGCCGATGATAAAGCAATGGCGGTTTCAAAATTAGCAGAAATGACTAAAAATGGGGACTACCCACTTAACTTATGGACTAAACATTAACTTTGATGAAGACAAATCCTGAAGTTATTTTAAGCAATTTTGTTGTTCCTGCTAGGCCCTATACTTTTCAACCCATAAACAATGGACTTATAAACGACACTTATTTGGTTATAAGTAATGCTAAGTCGGTTTATATCCTTCAGCGTATTAACCACAATGTGTTTACCAATATTGAAGGTTTAATGCAAAATATTGATGCTGCTTTGTCGCTCTTAAAAAGCGATGCATACAACCACATCGCATTGGTAAAAACCAAAACGGACAAAACCTATCATACGGAAGATGGGTATTGGCGATTAATGAGTTTTATTGACGAAAGCACTACATATAACACCACAACAAATTCTAAAATTGCTTTTGAAGCAGGGAAGATTGTAGGGGAATTTCATAAATTATTAAGCCCCGCAGAAACAGATACTTATACAGATACTATACCTCAGTTTCACGATTTAAGACTACGTAAAGATCAGTTTGAAGAAGCATTAAAAAATGCGAATAAAACGAGGCTAGCTACGGCTACCAGTGCTATTCAATTTGCACAAGGCTTATTGCCTAAACTAATTGAATTTAGCAGCCAGGATTTACCAGTACGTGTTTGCCATAATGATACCAAACTAAATAACATCCTTTTTTCTAAAAGCACAGAGAAGGCTTTGTGTTTAATAGATTTAGACACCCTAATGAAGGGGTATTTCTATTATGATTTTGGGGATGCAGTACGTACCATTGCAAATACTGCCGATGAAGATGAAAGAGATCTAAGCAAAATTACTTTTAACAAGAATCTTTTTGAAGCTTTTGTTGATGGCTTAAAAACAAATGCAACCCAATTAACGAAAGAAGAGATTGCCTCCTTACCACTTGGTGCTGTTTTTATGCCTTTTATACACGGGTTACGAGCGTTGACAGACTATTTGGAAAATGATAAATATTACAAAACCGCATACGAAAACCAGAATATAGACCGATGCATTAGTCTTTTTGATTTCTCTAATAAAGCCTTAAAAGAAGAAAGCTTTATGCAGCATGTATTGGCTGAAAAATTTAGCGAAACACTACAGACCCTATAAAAAAAGTGAGTTTAAGAATCTTAAACTCACTTTTTTATTTATATTCTATTGTACTTTATTCCTCAAACAACAATCCATTTTCAATCACTGGAATTCGGAACCTTTCTACGGCTGAATTTCTATGCTGTTCCTTAAATATTGCAGCAGCCTTTTCTATAATTTCTGGATGCTGTGCCGCTACATTATGCTCTTCTCTAATATCATCTTTTAAATTGTACAACTCTAATGTTGGCTCCTTGTTTTTGTTTTTTAAATTCATCCTAATTAATTTCCAATCGCCCATACGAATTGCTACTTGACCTCCGTACTCTGGATATTCCCAAAATAAAAATTCATGTTCTTTCTGACCTTCTGCACCCATTAGTGTTGGCAAAAAGCTTATTCCATCAGTAGTCACAGGGATTTCTTGATTGGTTATTTCACACAAGGTTGCCATAACATCATAATGTGCAGAAATTAAATCTGTAGTAGAACCTGCCTTAATTTTACCTGGCCAAGAGGCGATCATAGGAATTCGAATTCCGCCTTCATACACATGACCTTTTCCATAACCAAGTTCACTTCTAAAAGGCTTAGCACTATCAAACCAAGGGGAATCTGAACCACCATTAAAAGTAGGGCCGTTATCTGAGGTAAAAATAATTAAGGTATTTTCATACAAGCCTTCTTTCTTTAATTGGGCCACTAGCTTGCCTACATTCTCATCCAAATAGGACACCATAGCAGCATAGGCAGCCCTAGGATTTTTATGAGGGAAATACCCTTTGTTTCCTAAATAGGGTTCTTCGTCTCCAAACTTTTTAATATAATAATCTACCCAACGCTGTGGTGCTTGCAAAGCAGCATGCGGAATGGGATCTGCCCAATACATAAAGAATGGTTTCTCTTTATGATCATCTACAAACTGTGTGATTTTTTGAAACATCATTTCTGATGCGTAATCATTTAAGGTATACTTAGCGTAGCTAGCAGGATCATTAGGGTCTGCACCTTCTTCCAACTTTGTACTAGGTGCAATGGTGTCATTGTTTAAATGCACTCTATGCTTATTTTCATACAAGTGTACTGGGTAATAGGTATGTGCTTGGCGCTGACAGTTAAAACCATAGAAATAATCGAACCCAAAATTATTCGGGATAGACTCTGTATGTGGCGCTCCTAGTCCCCATTTACCAACCATACCCGTAGCATAACCTGCTGTTTTTAATTTATTCGCAATTGTGATTGTATTGCCTGGTATTGGTCGCTGTCCTTCAAGGGTAGAATCTAAAATTGCCGCTTTATAATCCCATACCGCTCCACGATCTGCCCATTCATCATTGCCACGAACATAGGCACGGCCAGAGTGTGTCCCTGTTAACAAATCATAACGTGCCGGTGCACAAACGGGCGCTCCTGTATAATGCTGTGTAAACATCATTCCTCCTTTAGCCAGTGCATCTATATTTGGTGTTTCAATCTTTTCTTGCCCGTATACACCGAGCTCAGCATATCCCAAATCATCTGCTAAAATATAGATGATATTAGGTTTTGCACTTTTGTTTGGCTCCGCTTTAGCTTTCTTTTCGGCACAAGAAGACACCGCAATTAATAAAATGCCTAATACGGCAACACGTACAACAGTTTTTTTCATAGATATTAATTATTTAATTATTTATTCGCCTCCCTTGTATTCCGGATTCAAAGTTGTAGGAACTGGGGCATTGGTAATTTTTCGCCAATTATTTAGCATTTTAAATAGTATTTCTGCTTGCTCTGGATTGGTAGTTGCCAAATTATTTTCTTCCCCGATATCCGAATCTAAATCGTACAACTCCAATACATCCTCCTCAAAGTAATGATGCAATTTCCATTTGCCATACCGAACAACAGAGCCTGGTCTTGTTCTAAATTTAGCATCTCTATTTTCATTATCCTTGGCATTATACGCCTGAAGATAAATAGGAAAATGCCAATAAAGCGGTCTATCTAAACTTGTTATCTCACTTTTTAAAATTGGCACTAAGTTTTCACCATCTAAGATTTCCTCTTTTGGCAACTTTATATTTGCCACTTTTAAAATTGTTGGAAACAAATCTATATTTGAGATGGATTCATTTGATGTAGTTTGCTCCTTAATTTCACCTTTCCACACAAAAAAGAAGGGCACTCTAATACCGCCTTCATAATAACTTCCTTTACCTGCACGCAAGGGTTTTTGCTTTGTAATTCCATACAGACCTCCATTATCTGAGGTGAAAACAATAAAAGTATTTTCTAGTTTCCCCGCCTCTTTTAATGCGAGCATTAACCGACCTACATTAGCGTCCATATTCTCTACCATAGAGGCATATTCCGCATTGTTCTGACCAATTTTAGACGATTTACCCTCATATTTTCCAACCAACTCTTTTACCGGCTGTATTGGGGTGTGAACCGCATAAGGGGAGTAATTTAAGAAAAATGGTGCTTTGGTATTGGTGACAAATTCAATCGCTTTATCCATTACCAAATCTGTAAGTCTTTTGCCATCTTCAGCTTCTAAATCCACGTTTTTATAAGGTGGATAATAACTACGTGGGTGACCTGCATGACTACCGCCTATATTAACATCAAAACCCTTTTTAAGGGGATTATCGGTTAAGTGCCATTTTCCAGCATGACAGGTTTTATATCCATTTTTTTGAAGAAGTTGTGGTATAACCGTAAACTCGTCTGCTAAGGTAATTGTATTTTTAATCGGAATTAATTTTCTGTCTTTTGATTTTCCTCTATCTGAATTTAAGACGGTATAAATGCCGTGTCGTTGTGCCCATTTCCCGGTCATTAAAACAGCCCTACTTGGTGCACAATTGGCAGCCCCTGCATAGCCGTTAGTAAAAACCATTCCTTTTTGCGAAAGTGCATCCAAATTTGGCGTCTCATAATAATCACTTCCTTGAAAACCGAGATCTTTCCAACCCAAATCGTCAATATTAATAAGAATAATATTGGGAGAACTATCACTGCTTTTATTTACTTGTGACGCTTTTTCTTTACAAGAATGAAAAACAAGACAGATTAAAAACAAGGAGCAAACTATATTAATTTTCATAAATTGATTTAATTATTTTTTAGGCAGTTTAGAGAACTCTATTTGTGGTGCAATTCCATTTGCTTTCCGCTCAAAAGTAGCATCTATAGTGGTGGTTTCACTAAAAAAACCACAGTTTTCCATAAAAAAATTATTTCCTTCTACGCCACCTGCATAATCTAAACGAGATCCTTTTCTAGCTGTAGCATCTGCCGTAAATTTCGCCTTTGTAAGTTCATGCCAAACACCTTTGGTATCATGCACCCATTGGTTAGAATAAAGACCTTTTCGAGACTTAAAACCTGTTGAAGTCACAAAATTTTCCAAAAACGAATGTTGTCTTTTTAGGTAGGTACTTGTATGCGGTCTTCTAAAACTGGCAATCAGTTTCCATTCATTTTCTTCTGGCGCAAAAAAGTAAGCGGTATAATCCGTAGAGTTATTAACGGATGGCTCTCCCTTTAATAAAAACTTATAGGTATTGCCTGCCTTCCAGTTAAACACTTTATAACTTTGTCCTCCAGACCCTTCATTGCCAAATTCCCCCGTGGTGACTCCAGCTCCTTTTCCTAATAATATAATCTTGTAATCCTCAGGAATATCATTGGGGTTTTGTGTTTCATACGGACTCCATACAGAAAAAAGCACTCTGCGTTCGGTCTCCGAATTTACTTGCATTCCAAAATACCCTTCGCCAAAACCATTTGCCATATAATACGATCCAATAACATCTTCCTTTTCTGGAACTGTAATCTCATTATAAAACCATTGTATATCAATATCCTTAGGAGCTTGGTAACTTAAATGCACCGAAGGCCCTCTTCTTCCCCAGTAAAAGTCCTCTTTTACAAATGTCACCTCTTTATGGGTTGCAGGGCCACCGATTAAAACCTCCTTAATAGTAGCAATAGTAGCATCAGATTTTTCAATACCTTGAATTTCTATGAAATGATAGCCCGCAGTTTTCAATTTAAAAGTACCAACCTGTATTTTCTGTAAATCAGCACCTGTTAGTTTTACTTCTTTACTTGTATTCCCAACTGTTACTTTTATTTTAGATTTTCCTTCTGGCACGCTGGCCATTAGCCCTACATGTATTTCCCCAGCAGCATTGGTTTTAAAATAAGTCCGAATTACACTCTCTGTATTGGTCCAAGATTGAATTCCTTCTTTAGAGATAACTTTTCTATTTTCTTCTAAATTATTTACAATCCAGCTATTTCCACCGGGGGGCACCGCAATGCTAAGTTCTAATTCTTTTCCATTTTTATCAGTATTGGAGCCCGACTTACAAGCCGATATTAAAAGGATACTAAGGATGTAAATTATGTTTTGTATACGCATTGTTTAAAATTTTATGTTGATATTATCTACTTACATTGACGACTATTATTTTATTAAACCGTTGTGCCTGTAGCGGATGAGTTTCACTGAAAAAACTGTTCTCGAGACAATTTTCTATGATTTCGACTGCGCTTAATCAAATAGAAAATCACTCGAACTGACATTTAGATTCATAACTTAATAACCATATCAAAAACCTGTTCTCCAAACGTTATGTCATTCTTCAACTACACTAGAATTAACAATTGGATAAATTTATTAAAAATGAATAAGGAATCCGCTTATTTAAAAGGCATTTTTGCAATTACTGTTTCACCTTTTCCTTCTTGGTTTGCAATACTTTGGATGGTCCATAAATCCATTAAATTATCGCCATCTACTGTACTACCACTATAATCGCCCCATGCAACGCCGTTAGTTGCTCCAGTACCTTCACCTAAACTAATTACAGCTCTTGTTGTCCCTGGCTTGTCTTTCGCATAGCGAAACGTCATTCTTGGGCTAATAAACATATCCTTATTGGTTTCTTGAAATCCAATGATGACATCGTTTCTCTTATTAACACCTATTGTGGTTTGTATAAAATTAGAGTTTTCTTTCTTAATTAACCCCGTTTGTACAATTTTCCCATCCAATTTAATTTGATGCCATTGAACGGCCGAATTACCTTTGTAATCAACAGCTTGTGAAAACCAAATGCAACCACTTTGCAAAATTAAGTTTTTAGGGTTTCTATCCCCAGAAGAAGTAACCTGATCCGTTCCTTTTTGTGGTGATTTAGGTGGATAATTCATATATTCCAACCCGTGTTTTTTAGTGCTAACCACCTCACAAACTGGAGCTCCATTTTCATCTTCGGTTACCCTAGTAATTACAAAATTATCTTTTTCTATTTTAAAGAAATACAAATCATCTATAGCATCTTGTGTAAAAACTGGATGTCCTAAAGTACCTTCAAAATGATATACTGTAGCCGTTTTACCTGCCTTAGCCTGACTCATTTTTAACACAAATGTTCTATCATCTCCTCCTGGAAAGGAATACCCAATCCATTTTTTGCTATAGCCAATGCCGCCACCATCTCTTCCGCCTGGTGCTGGCACAGGGTAAATGTTCCATGCTCCTCTAGGATCGTTGGTTTCAGAAATTGCAATATTTACCGGTTTCTTTTTTTTATCATCCCAGGGATTCCACAAATCGAACCCAAAAACTTTATTGTGTACATCATAAAACAACTTAGGATCTATGCCTTTATTAAAGCAGTTTTGAGAAACACCATCTATATAATTGCCTTCTTTATCATAGATAGTTAACCCAAGGTTTGTTCCATGAAAAACATAACCACCTCCTACGGCTATTTGTGGATCTACCTGTCTGTTACCATCCATTGAACCATCAAACTGCAAATAGCCATTGACCATTCGTGGATTACCACCTTGCACTCTTTGCTTGCAAGCCTCTTCTCTAAATTGTTCCTTTTTTATAGGAATAATTACTTCAGTTCTTGACGGTTTAACATAAGAACTTGTTTCTTCTTTTTTCTGTGCATTACCAAAACTTACAACTAAAGCAAGTACTAGTGTTAAAAAGTATTTCATGAACTGTTGTTTATTGTTGTTTAAAAAAAAAGTTATACATCCGATATCGAAATCCCAAAAGCATTTTGGTTTATGGTTCTCGATACAATTTTCTCTGATTTTCACTCCGCTCAATCATTTCGAAAATCACTCGAACTGACATTAAGTTTCTTTTTTATATTATAATTTCGTTGTCAATTTGAATGAATTCTTTTGTAGCCATAGCGAATAAAGCATTTGTATAGAGAAACTATTAAAATGCATTCCAAAAAAATTGTTTTCTCGATACAATTTTCTCTGATTTTCACTCCGCTTAATCGTTTCGAAAATCACTCGAACTGACATTAAGTTTCTTTTTTAAATTATAATTTCGTTGTCACTTTGAATGAATTCTTTTGTAGCCATAGCGAATAAAGCATTTGTATAGAGAAACTTTTAAATTGCATTCCAAAAAAATTGTTTTCTCGATACAATTTTCTCTGATTTTCACTCCGCTCAATCGTTTCGAAAAATAACTGGAACTGACATTAAGTTTCTTTATAGATTTCTAATTTAAATTTTATTGGCACCCTGAGTGATAATCACTTGATTTGATACTGATCTCGCAATGATAATTGCCGTACACTTCAGAGTATCATTAAAAAAAAGTTTCCTAACACTACTAAAAAAGTAACATTAGGAAACATAAAAAACTAACTCAAAATTATTAATGTTTTACTATTTAACGTTGGTATAAGGAATTTTCATTTTAAGCTCCCAAGTACCTGTATCATTAATTTTTATTCCCCAACGGATATAAGCACTATTATTAATGTTGCCTGTATCTGGATCTGTATATGCAGACCAATCTTTAGGACCATGCTCAGCTTCCCAAGCTGCAGTATCTACTGTAAAGGCATCTGCAGTACTTAAATAATACATTAAATACGAATTATTACCTGAAGCATATGTTCTACCAAATTGTGGAAACGGCGGTGCTGGCAACGAAAATGTTGATGACGTAGCATCTGTTACGGTCTCTACAGAATTGTCATGGTAATTTTGCAAATAATTGGCACCAGAAGGGTAAAAAACAACTTTTGCAGGGTTCAATGGCACATCATGACTATCTGTAATGATCATTTTTGCTTTAAACCCTAAAGCTGGCTCATCACTAATTTTAGTTACCGTTATATACGGATGTGTACCATCTAAAACACTGGGCACCTCATCATCAAAACCATTGCTGATAACTGAGGTATATAAAATATCATTACCACCAGAATTTTTAGTCAAGTTTAATCTAGCTCTCATTTCTGTAGGAAATTCTACAGGAGCAAAAGGCTCTAATTTTGCAACAACGAAATCATCTAAATCACGCTCTCCTTTTACATTAGAAGCTTTTATATTAATATGAAAAATATCATTATCTACATACTTAGATGCTTGTGTAAAAGCGATCTCTCCACTAGATTCACTAAGAATCATGGTAGGCTGCTGTGATAATTCTAACTTTTGCTCTGCAAGGGCTAGGGTTGTATCCGTATCTCCATTAAAAGCTTCTTTCCAAATTAGAATTTCATGCTCGTCTGTTAATTCAGTAGTTACGTTTCCTGAAGGATCTGTAACACTTTTTAACTCCCAATGCATTGGGTAAGTTGATCCCTCTACTGTTGGTGCCGTAGATAACTGAAATACACCTCTAGGCACAAAAATAGTGTCTTGTAGTGCGTGAATGTTATCGCTAATATAACCAACCTCTGGCGGGGTACAAGAAGTAACCGCTATAGCTGCAATTAGCAAAGAATATAGTATCTTTTTCATTTGTTTATTTTTAGTTTATTATCTTAATTTATGTCCTTTTTTGAGAAAAAGATTAGTCCCTAGTATAACCAAACAGTGTGTGACCACTGCCCTGAAGCACATGAATTATACCGTTATTGGATTCAATATTAGAGGTTCTAATTTGAAATTTTCTGTCTTTTTCATCTTCATCTTGGATATTACTATCCCAGGCATCCCAATCTGTACCTACTTTATACGTAAAATACACATATTCTGGATACTCTTCCAATTGACTTGTATATGCCGCAACTGGCTCTAAAGACAAACGTCTATCTTCTCCATTTTTAGCGGTATATATTTGTCCTTCTTGGGTCATGTTTTCTCTTTTGATTTTTCCATCAAAAACATAACCTCCCATATATTTGGTTAGGGTATCCATAGGAATATCATTTAAGCCAAACTCAGCCAAAGGATCTGTTTCTCTCAATTCAGCTAAATTAGACAGGATATAATTCCTTATAGAAAGGTTGTTAGGTGCAAATACAGTATTGCTACCATTAAACAAATCTTCCATACCCGCATTTTCTATTAAAATAGCCAAGGTATCTAATTGATCATGCGACCTAAAAAAGTCTACGGTAGACATATCTACCTTGGCGACACTTAAGCCACCATCTTCCAAGTATGTATTATCACTATCACAAGATGATAAAAAGACAAGGGTTATTAGTATTAACAATGTGTTTTTCATACTATTATATTTTTTAAATGTTTTCATATCTTAATTATAATGCACCTCTCCAGTATTCTGGTTGTACAATAAGAGGGTTAATAGAAATAATATCTGGAGCTATTGGCCAAAAATAACCTTGTTTTTGATTTCTAACTTCATTCGCCCAAGGCACTCCTTCAAAATAATTCATACGAATACGATCAAAGGCTGATTGCCCTTCGGCAACAAACTCTATAGCACGCTCGTCAAAAATGGCTTTCATTACATTTTCTTCATCTAAAGTACCTGCGTAATCTAAAGAACCTGCCTTGCTTCTAATTTCATTAACATCGTCTATAGCCAATCCAAACAACCCTTTTCTTGCATTTGCTTCTGCACGTAATAAATACATATCTGCCAAACGGAAAATTAAGATATTCGATTCTGAGAACTGCGCATAGGCATCTTCTGAATTCGAATCTGGCGACTGGTGAGAGTACTTTAACGGGAATGAATTTTCTGTACTTTCATAGTCGTAAAAGAACAAGTCTTTACGTACATCATTATCTCTAGTGACATCAGAATCCATAAACTGTTTCCCATAAAAATCTGGATCTATAATAGGGCTCTTGTTTGTGTTCTCATTTTTCCAGATTGGATAATTTAAGGTTAAACCAGTATAAGAACCATCTCCTTCATTCATTCTAAAAGATTCTCCCATAGCCTGGCTATTGTTAATTTCAAAAAGACCAGTCTTGGATTGTCCAATACACATCGCATCAAAACCTGCAACACCCTCTGCAACGTAGTCTATAAGTTCCGCATTACTATTGTTAATGACAGAAGTTGTAGCTTCAATAGCTTGCGCTATCATATCCGCATTGTTATTATCCCTACTCGCATACCATAGCGTAATGTGCGCTTTTAATGCCTCTGCACTAGCCTTGTTGGCCGTAATAGCCCAAGCTGGTGCTCCAGGATTTGAATACTGCAATAAACTTATTGCCTTATTAGCCGCTTCTAATGCATGCTCTAAAACCAATAACTCATCAGATTGCGGTACACTTACCACAAAACCATCTTCAGTAATTAACTGGTCAGATGATTCTATAGATTCTGTAATAATAGGAACATCTCCCCACAAACGAGCCATGTAAAAATAAGATAACGCTCTCACAAAAGCAGCTTCACCTATAATTCTGTTTTTCTCTGCCGGTGTATCAAATAAATCTACATCCATACCATCTACGTAGCCTTCAATAGTGTTGGCCCAGTTGGCAGCTCTATAAAACCCTTTCCAGTCTCTAGATCTGTCTCTATATGCCAAAACGTAGTTTCCACTTCCTTCTATATAATCGGAAATCCAGTTACGACTATTCATAAACGTCATCCCAGGCAACTCACCCCAATAAATAAAATTTGCTTGGTAGGTTATTGTTTCTTTAAACAAGGCATAAGAACCTGCCAATGCCTGTTCTGCATTACTTTGATTTACCCAAAACACATTTGGATGGGTTATGCTTACCGGCTCCTGATCTAGTAGATCTGAACAACTTACCGTCCCTAAAAAGACCAGTAATGATGCAGCCATTATTTTTATATTTATAGTTTTCATATAACTTTAATTTTTAATGTTAATTTATTAAAATCTAGCATCAAATCCTAGTGTAATAGTCTTAGATTGTGGGTACCCATTACCATAAGTATACCCTTTAGCATCTACCATAGAAGCATCTGGAACCGCTTTCGATTTTTGCCATTGGTATGGATTTAAAACTGATGCATACACACGTAAACGAGATAAACCAGTCCCTCTTAACTGTTTTTGCTGATCAAATGTATAACCAACAGATGCATTGGTAACTTTCCAGTAATCACCACTTTCTATCCATAAGGTTTGAGCACCTCTAAATCCGTAAAACGGACCACCAATACTACCCGTAGTTGGGTATAAAGCAGGGTAACGCGCACCAGCAGCACCATCTCCTGGTTGCTCCCAGAAACTAAAGTTGCTTAAATCTACCAAACCTCTAGTTGCCCAAGAATCACCTGTTCTATCATACGAATCTAAGTAACTATTGGTTGTTGTATCCATAATATCAGCACCAAATGAGAACTGACTGTAGGCTTGAAAATACCAACCTTTATACTTAAGGTTAATATTAAATGAACCTGTAATATCTGGAACCGGTGAATACTCACGTACCAAATTTAAGTCTGGGTTTTCATTTAATTCATAATCTGAATTTAAATCTTTCCAGATTGGAAATCCTGGACGAATAGCAGCCCATGCACTCTTACCTGTTAATGCTTGCCCTGTATAAGGGTTCACAGGTAATTGAGATAGATCATCTATAATATAATCGTTGATAAATAATTTATATAAGTTTATGGGTCTACCTACAACATAACCATAGTTACTACCAATATAATCTTGATTACCATTAGGTAACTTATCAATATAGTTCTCGTTTTTACTTAAACCAAAACCTAGTTCTAAACGCAAATCGTTTTCTCTAGGAAAAACATGGTAGGTTACAAACGTTTCCCAACCGTAATTAAGAATACCTGCAACATTTGCTTTTGCTGAGTTATATCCTGAATAAGCAGGGAAGTTTACATCAAAAAACAATTTATCTGTAAGCTTATTGTAAGCATCAAACGTAACATTAAATCTTCTATTAAATAAATCCAAATCTACCCCTAAGTTCCATTGTTCAGAATTTTCCCATGACAATTCATCATTACCAATGGCGTTGTAATTTGGTACAATACCCGTAACACCAGCATAAGTAGATACATTCAATTGGTTAGCCCAATAAGCATTACCACCAAATCCTAAATCATAGGCATTGTATCTTAGGTAATTTTCCGTAAACTGCTTTCCGTTAATACCCCAAGAGGCTCTAAACTTACCATAATCTAAAAAGCTAGATAAAGATTCTAAAAATGGCTCTTTAGAAAATTCCCAACCAAAGTTAGCTGATGAAAATTCTGCCCAACGCACATTGGCACCAAATCTAGAAGAACCATCTCTACTATAGGTACCACCTATAATATAACGGTCTTTGTATTTGTAACTGGCACGTCCAAAATAAGAAACCAATGCATTGGCACTGATATCTGTAAAGCCATAAATTTGATCTTGTGTATAACGACTATTAATTACTTTAATAGCATCACTACCAAAACCAGCAGCTGACATATACATAGTTTCATATTGGTTGTAGTCTATTTTATTACCTAATACAGCAGTTACCTCATGGTCATCGCCAAAATTCTTAAAGTAGTTTAAATACAAATCAGATGACAAGTTATTTCTGTTGTACAGTGAATAGCTGGCATAACCGTTACCCGCAGAACGTGTAATTGAAGGCTCGTAAAAATTCTTTTTGTTACTAGAATAGGAATAGGTTAACTGCGAATTAAGCGCAAGACCACCAAACAAATCTAAGGTTGCAAAGTTTGTAAATGTAGTTGCTATCGCTCTATCTGTATTTAACTTTTCTTCCAATTCTCCTTTTAGACCATCAATTCTTGCTGGGCTAATATAAAACAATGAAGAGTTCATATTCGCTGGATTCACTGGCAAAGCAGAGTTTAAATTATACGAATATCCACCCGGGTTTCCTTGTCCTGTTTTATTGTCTGTAAACGTTAAGTTAATTCGTAAATCATTTCTAAATTTAGAACCTACTTTAGAATTAATATTTGTGTTTAAAGTATACCTGTCAAAACCAGTGTTTTGTATAACTCCATCATTTTTAGAGTACCCTAAAGATATTCTATAGTTAGTCTCATCTGAACCACCACGAACACTTAAGTTGTACTGTTGAGAAATACCTGTTTTGTAAAACAAACCTTGGTAATCTACATTGTTATTAAAGGCTGGGTTTAAACTATCAGATAATACCATTGGCGTTTGAGAACCTTGTCTTTCATAAGGGGCCCACCATGTATTTAACATGTTCCATTTTGCGTTTCTTTCTGCAGCACCGGCATACATACCTGTTAATTCTGGCTGCACCATAACACCCAAGCTAGAAGAAAACGTAAATTCTGGCTTATCTAGCGCCTTACCTCCTTTGGTTTTAATGATAATAACACCATTAGCACCACGAGAACCGTAAATTGCCGCAGCAGAAGCATCCTTTAAAATATCGATACTCTCTATATCATTAGGACTTAATGACGCTAAGAAATCTACGTTAGACACGTTGTAACCTGCTAAATCTTCCAAAGATGTTTGTACACCATCTACTACATATAAAGGATTACTAAATGCGGTGTTGGCATCAATATCTCCACCTATAGACGTATTACCACGTATTACCAAACCACCTCTAGCTCCTGCCGCACCACTTAGGGTAGACACTTGCAAACCTGTAGCCTGTGTCGCCAATAAAGCAGAAACACTAACCACTGGCACACCTTCTATGGCTTCACTGCTAATACTAGATACCGCACCAGTTACATCACTTCTTTTAACAGCTTGGTATCCAATAAGTACCACATCATCTAATTGAGTTACATCGGGTTGTAAGGTAACTTTAATTTCTTTTTGAGAACCTACAGTAACCTCTGAAGGCACATACCCTACATAAGTAACTACCAAAACAGAAGTTGAACCCGCCACATTTAAGGTAAAATTACCATCAAAGTCGGTTTGTGTTCCGTTCTTAGTTCCTTTTTCCATCACTGAAGCGCCCAACAAAGGACCTCCATTTTCATCGTAAACTGTTCCTGTAACAATTTCGCTTTGCGCATGCACAAACTGCATGATGCTTAGCATCATAGTTATCAAACAAATAAATTGTTTTTTCATAAATTTAATTTAAGTTAGTTATTAATTGAGTTGTATTTAGTTAATAGGTATTCTTCATCCAGTTGTATGGTTTTCTTTTAATCCAGTTGCCTCTTGTGAAATCCGGAAAATCTTGTGGCTCTCCATTATTCTCTATAGACACCTCAGACAATGGTGTTACAGCACTCCAGGCTGCAGCATCATAAGCATCCATTGGTGGGGCAACATTCTCCTTAGCCGATTCTATAAATGCATTCATAACAAAAAAGTCGATGCCTCCATGACCAGCTTCTGTAGCTCCTTCACCAAACTTTTTCCATAAAGGGTGATCGTATTTCTCAAACCAAGCATCCATATCTTCCCAACCATGTCCTTTGGTTGTACCCTCTACATGAATTCGTTGGGTGTGGTAATCAAAATCCGTTAGGCCTTGTACTCCTTGTACTTTAAATCCTAAGGAATAAGGGTGAGGCGTATTTACATTATGGGTCACAATAATTGTTTCTCCATTAGAGGTCTCTATCGTAGAGGTAATGATATCTCCTTGTTTCCACTTTAATTTTGCATTGGGGTGATTCTCTCCCCCATTGTCTACAATATATTTGTTTAAACCTATTGCTTTGGTTGCATGCGAGGTTAAAGACACAAAACGATTGCCTCTATTTACATCGGCCATAACTGCTACAGGTCCTAAACCATGCGTAGGATACACATCGGCATTACGCAACAAAGAATGTTGTGTTCTCCATGCAGATTCAGAGATGCCTTTGTCTCCAAATTCTACTCCTTTACCATAGGCGGTTTTGCCGTCGTTAAACTTTACTCCTCTTAAATCATGTTGGTAACCACAGGTAAAATGCAACAACTCTCCAAAAACGTTTTGTTTCACCATATTTAATACAGCCAAAACATCTCTACGATAGTTTACATTCTCTAAAATCATTAAATGAGAGCCTGTCTCTTCATGCGTATTCACCAAATCCCAACATTCTTCTAATGTATTAGCAGCTGAAACTTCTAATCCTGTATACTTTCCAGCACGCATAGAATCTACTGCCATTCTTGTGTGCCACAACCATGGTGTAGAAATCACAACTGCATCTACATCGACTAACTCAAGTAGGTTTAAATAATCTTTATCATTCTTTCCAAAAACTTTGGGTTTCTTTTTACCTGCCTTAGCTATTGCTTCTAGCGCTAAGTCAATTCTATTGGAATCTACATCACATATAGCGGTAACAACAACATCATCCCTTCTCAATAGGTTATTTAAGTGGTTTGTACCTCTTAAACCAACACCAATTATACCAACCCGCACCAAATCAGATTTTTTGGAGGTATTCATTCCAAAGGTTACACTAGGTACTACGGCAATCCCCGCACCTGCAATGGCTGTTTTTTTAAGAAAATTTCGTCTTTCGTTCATATTTGTATTTTTCTTATTCAGATCCAAAACGTATTAAATTATTTGGCAACTGAATAGTAGTGACTATTCTGGATTACCAAATTTGAGGAAATAGAGAAATATAGAACGTGGATTTTTTAAGCTATTATAGCTTGCATTTTATTCAAATTTGAAAAAAAGATGATTTTACACCCGTTTATTGACGAGTATATCTCTTAAAGTTTCTTAAAGATTGATAATTATTACCTTAAGTAACCATAAAAAAAAGCATATCCATAGCTTCTTTTGAGAAGATATAAGATAGAAGACTTGTGGTTATTTTTATAAAAAATAAGAAGTAATCTATACCATTCAAAACTAATAGAAAAAGTAAGTTTTCCCGTAACCTAATAGTTAAATTTAAGTTATCTATTTCCCTTGACATTTAGAAGCAATAGCACCACTAAAACAGGTGAAAAATCTAAATTTTCAGCAATAAGATGAGGGTTTTATTGGCAATTTAGTACTTCATTATGCTGTATAACACCAAGGTAGCTTCTGTAAACTACAGAAGCTACCTTGGTGCTTCATTTTTTGCCTTAATTCACTTTAAACTGGAATACGTCTGAATACGAAACATTACCCCGTTTATCTTTGGTTTTTATTTTCCAGTAGTACTTTGTATCCTGATTAATGATTACATTTTCAAGGCTACTGGCAGTTAAATTTTCTTGATAGAGTTCTGGATTAGAAGTTTCTCCGAAATAAATATCGTAACCTTCAATATCGTTATCAACATCATTTCCAGTCCATTCTAAGGTAATTCCAGCAGCTAGGTGCGCTATTTGCGCCCCTGATAAGGGAGAAACACCATCCGCTGGAAAAGGCGCATAAGCCGTAACACCTTCCCCTGCATTGTAAAATTTCCACACTCCACTTTCTACCTTTTCCCCAGATCCATTATTCACGGAAACAACATACCAAGAATAAGCAGCACCTCTATCTAGCGTAATTGAAATCTCTGCCTTAGATGATAAATGACCCGTTGTAATTTTGGTTTGTAAATTCTTTAGCTTTAGCTCGTATCCATCGGCATTATTTGCCGTATTCCACTCAAAAGTAACCTTACTTTTAGCCGAGCTGATTATTGCACCATCCACACATTCTGAATTGTTTAATGGAAACATCAAAGAAGCTACCTCTGGTTTTACTACGGATTTTTCTTCCTCTGGTGCATCACTATTCTTACTACAAGAAAGCATACCAATACACAAACATACTGTCCAAATTAAATTTTTCATTTCTTAATGATTTTAAATGATTTTGTAGATTTTTCAGAAATTAATTTAACCCAATAAACACCTTTATTTACAAAGGAAGCATCCAACTTAACGGTGGCATTATTTACGGGTAATGTGCGAGATAAAACCAACTTACCTTCAACGGAATACATGTTTAACAATACCGATTTAGAAGTGTCATTCCCAATATTGACAAACAAATAATCTACCACGGGATTTGGATACACCAATACCGTATCACTGAGGTTTATCGTCTTCATAAACTGGCCTTGGCAATCTTTTTCTGTAGTTACTACAATGTCATTTGCGCCTTTATCTAAACCTATAGTAATTCTACTATTGTTGGTTTCTATTTCTTTACCGTTTACAAGAACCTTATAACTCTTGCCATTGTACATTTGCAACGATAAGGTTTTGTTTTCAGCATCGTAATACGATTGTACCGCGATATCCTGAGGCTCGCTAATTGAAATATCGTAACAACGTTCAAAACCAGATTGACCATCAACCGTAATACAAACGGTATAGACACCCGATTTTAAATCACCAACCTCCAATACATCACTAAAGGAATAATTCGCTATAAGCTGATAATTAGACGTTAGTTCTACCTTATAATTTAAAGACTCTTGCGCTGTGATATGGATCTCTCCATTATCACTATCCCTACAGGTCTCTGAAAAAGTTTGTATCCCAAAATTATCACTAGGCAAGGTAAAAGCAGCACAGCCGTTGGCATTTACAACACTGTTTAAATCTGAATTAGGACAATCGTCGTCCACATCAAGGACGCCATCGTTATCATCATCATCATCACATAGATCACCAATACCATCCAAATCAAAATCTGCCTGATCTGGATTGTCTATGTCCGGACAATTATCTGACAAACATCCGGTTAGTGTAATCTCGGCAATAGACGTAAAGGCTTGGCCACTAACCTCTGAAAGTGCCACAATACGCATATAACGCGCCTTAACTGGCTCAGAAAATTTAATAATTTGTGGCGCAGCAGAGTTTTCAAAAGTACCCGTAAAATCTACCTCGCCCCAATTGGTTTTATCATAACTAAAATAAATCTCATATTCGTTAATCCTTCCATTAGATCCAGAACTTCTAGGCAGGTACTCAAATTCACTTATGCTGTAAGAATTACCTAAATCTATCTGTATTTCATGCGGGTAAGGATCTGTACCTGTACTCCATCTGGTGTGCCAAATTGTATTTGGATCATCATCAAAAGCCATTACAGCTAAGCCCGGGTAATTCACCTCTTCACTATCGGCATAGAGCAAGCTCCATTCATTTTTTGGAAGTTGGCCAGGGTTACTACAATCTGTAATTGAAGGACAGGTAGTGGTTTCTACCATATTTTCTATGGTTTTAGAGAAGACTTTCCCGTTTTGAGTTACCGTCATTGTAACCGTATAAGAACCTGGGTTTCCTAGGACCACTTTAGGGTTTCTACTAGTGGCATCACTTATATAACTAGGCGCAGGTGTGATGTCCCAATTCCAAGTAGCTCCATCGTGCTTAAGCATGGAATGATCATCAAAATTAAGTGTATCCAGCATGCACTTATTCACTCTTTTATCTACCCAAGGATTTAATACGGGTTCAAAATTTACATCCTGCATAGGGCTTTCCCATACTCCAGCTCCTCCTGCTACCCGTAACTTTGCATCCCTATAAAAAGGGAGAGCCGTATTGATGTCAAAATTTTCAGGAAAGGTATTCGAAAACAATTCCCAATTGGTCATGGAGGCAGTCCTATAATACACATAGGCCGAAACACCATCACCCCTTTTTCCAAAAAGATAAACTAAATCTTCATTATTAGAGGTAGGCTGTATCACCAAACACTTCGTATTTATATCTATACCAGCAGTGATATCTTCCCAAGAATCTCCTCCGTTTACAGACTTGAACACTTTTCCTTTATTAGAAGTCCAAGTTCCGTTGGCATAGGTGGCATACACCACATTTTCATCATAAGGAGATACTACCATACTAATTCTTCCATTAATACTACTCCCTGCATTAGCACTATTACTTAAAGATGGCTTAGCGACCCAAGTTGTACCACCATCTTCACTTTTATATAAGCCACTTCCCCGGACATCTAAATACATAACATCGGGGTTTGTTACACTAACTTCTATTTTCATTACTAAGTCTGAAAAAGTATGGAGAGAGCTAAAGGTTTTCCCCATATCCTCACTCCTCCAAAAATCATTACCCTCACCAAGGTAGATAACACCATGGTAGTTGGGATGATGCACCAAGCTTCCTCTATTTCCTCCGTATTCTAACATGTTAGGGTATTTAGAAAAAACAAATCTACCTTCAGGGGCAGCTTCTGCTGTTTTTGGTAAAATCCACCCGTTTCCGAGGTCATTAAAGGCAACATGTCTCTTTTTACCTTGTAAAACCCATCCCGTTGCAGATTCGGCCCCACCCATTCGCAGCGCCTTATCACCGTACAAATCGGACATGGCGGTATTGCCATTGTGGTATCTACCTCCTACAACAATATCTTCATTCCAACCTTGATCAAAGCCCCACATATCAGAGCCTATTAGACCGTTTATTAAAGGTTGAAAATCTGTTTCAAAAGCATCGGTAGAAAAACTGATACCACCATCCGTAGCAACATAAACCGACCCATTGGGCATCCAAACAATATCTTGAATATCTGGATGAATAGAAAACCTTCCAAAATAACCTCCAATAGCATCAAAAGAGCTGCCACCATTGGTTGTTTTAAACAAAGTGGTGGTACCAACCATAAAGATATCTGCATTAGTAGGAGAGACTTCTAGCACCAGATCATAATACCCTTGACCGTTATTGTACGGAAAGTTGTCCGTATTACAATCAATCACCTTAGTCCATGTCCAAGCACCACTATTTAATACCCCTTTGTACAACAAAGGCGTATTGTCTAGACTCAACATGGTGACATACAGAAGATTTGAATTGGCATTAGACATAGCCAACAACCCTCCTGAAGCCTCTTGCAAATTGGTTGGAAAGCTTGTTATTGAAGAAAACGTAATGCCTGCATTTGTAGAAATTATGACTTCAAAATTATTGGAAGCATTTTTTGTCAATGCATATATTGTATTGGTATTGGCTGGCGACACTTGAAGGTCATAAGCTACATTTGAAGTACGCTGTACCCAAGTAGTTCCCGCATCTAAACTACTGTAGATGCCCTTATTGGTAGAAGCAATAACCGTATTGGTATTCATTGCATCTATACTGATATGATTTACATCTAATTCTAAATTTAGTAAAGGAAACCATGTATCTCCTCCATTTAATGTTTTATGAATTTGCCTGGAAGAGGCAGCAAATACTATATTGGGATTGGTAGGATGAATGGCAATGCTAGTTACCCCAGACCCAAACAAATAATCGGGCGCTAACAAATTCCATGTAAGACCTTTATCTATTGATTTGTTCATATATCCAGTTTCTGTACCTGCATAGATAATATCGGTATTGGACTTAGCTACATCCATTGCATACACATTTACTTGCCAGGGTGCCAAGTTTGGTATTTCTGGAGCGTTGGCTTCGTTTAACCAATAGGTGCTTTTTGGCCCTAAAAAGGTCCAATTAGAATTGGAGGCATCCGTTCCTCTTGATGCACGTCCTGATTGTTTGGTAGCTTTTGTTCTATTTTTTTGTTCTGGTAGTACAATAGTACCATCAGAAAGCACATAATCTGCCACCACACGTCTCCATATTTTGTAATACCGCTCTATTGGGGTTTTACCTGGATCATTGGCCTTATAGGCAGCATATCCTTTTTCTATTTCTTTGTAATTTACAGGGTATTCATATAATTTTTTTGCCCAATCAGAAAACGATTCTTGGTAGGTAGGCTTATAGGTACTGATGATTCCTGGCAACTCATCATAAGGAGTTGTATGTATCTGGGAATGGATTTGCTCCCCACATACAATTAGTAAAAAAAATGGTACTATAAATTTAAGGTGATATAATTTTTTTTTCATGGCTTAGGTTGGGTTTCAAGGGTTTTTGGCTATAAAAAAAGAGGGTTGTCTCCAACCCTCCTTTTAAAACTAATTCAAAAAACTATTCTATTGTTCCAAATACTTTTAATTCACCTAAAAAAGTGTAATTATACGGTCCTTCTATTGCAACATACTTTACATACCTTGCTGTAGTTACAGCATCTGCATAATCTGAATATCCATTATTGGTAGTCATAGCAGCATCCAATGTTGATACCTGTGTAAAGGTAACATTATCACTACTCACCCAAAATTCATGCTTAATAGCGCCTTGTCCATTATTCATTCTTCTAAATATTTCAAAACCAGCAATACCTTTCTCTTCTCCCAAATCTATAGTAAGATGATGTGGATAATCTGGTGACCCAGTTGACCAAGTGGTATGCCAAAACGTTGCTAAATCTCCGTCTATTGCAGCAGTAGCGTATCCATTTACTGGACCTTCTCCACCAGCTTCTTCTGATGAAAAGTCGACTATTGACCAATCTGTATTATCTAATGATTCAATAACATTTAATTCACCTAAAAAAGTAAATGAACTTGGACCAGCTGTTGCAACATACTTTACGTATCTCGCCGTAGTAACCACATCAGCAGGAGCTAAAAATCCATCATTAGAGTCTAAGGCCGCGTCCAATGTAGCAATCTTGGTAAAGGTTACATTATCACTACTCACCCAAAATTCATGCATCGTGGCACCGCTACCGTTTCCATTTCTTCTGAATATTTCAAAACCAGCAATATCTTTTTCTTCACCCATATCAATAGTTAGGTGATGCGGATAAGAAGATCCTGAACCTGTCCATTTTGAATGCCAAAACGTGCTTGTATCTCCATCAATGGCTGCTGTGGCATAACCATTAACAGGACCTTCACCACCGGCCTCTTCAGTTGAAAAGTCAACAATAGTCCAGTTCCCTTTTCCAGCTGCTGCTAAAGGAGTTACGGTATAAGACATTGATTGTGAATTTCCATAGATATCTGAAATCATAATTTCAACCTCTTGTTCTTCCGATTTCATTGGTGTAAATGTAAACGTACCTGCAGACTCAGATGATGTAACAGTAGTTACTACCTCTTGATCTTGTTTATCTACATTTTTAAATTCGAATGTCAACATATCATTTGCTGTATTCTCCCAATTTGCCATTACTCCTCCTGAAATTGGCTCTAACGTCATGCTTGTAAAAATTGACGAAAATACACCAGGAAATTCATAGGTAGACCAATCAGAATCAAACTCATCAATAGCCGCTTCTTCTCCATCTTCACTAGCAGCAACTGGCACATAATAGGTTCTGTAGGTAATAGGAAGCATTGTATTTACTTGTTCTAAAGTACCTTCAGACTCATCTGCCATAACTATTACAACAATCTCTTCTCCACTTAAATTAGTATACTTAATTTCTGTAGATCGTGTTAATTCACTACTTGGCTTTAAAGTCACGCTAACACTTTCATCGCTATTGAACGTAAATGAATTAAATTCTCTAGCTTCTAAATTGCCTCTATAGGTTTCTCCATAGACCGTTCCAAAAACAGTTACTTTTATCGATTTATTACCTTCTTTATCCTTTGAATACACATCAAATTCATACGATTTTTCCTCTAAACCTGTTACAATTAAAGCCAAAGGATCGGTTTCATTTTGCGATTTAGCATACGCAAAGGTTTGACTATTTTCGCCATTATCCCAAAATACGGTTATTTCGTTAATAGTAAATCCTTTGGTTAAATATCCAGCTATTTCAATTCTACCGTCACCTGGTAGGGTTCGTAAAGAATCTACCTTAGACGCATAAATTATTTCACCATCCTTAACATACTCCTCATGAAACTCATACGTATCATTACACGAAAAGAATGCAAAAAGAAGTAATATACTTAATGGTAAAATATATATTTTAATTTTTTTCATAATTATATTTCTTAAATTTTATTATTCTACTATATTTCCCCAAAAAGTCATTTCTGAAAAATCTATATATCCTGCTCCATCCCATGTAGAATACACAGCAAAACGGAAATATCTAATTTCTACAGCTTCATCAAAAGTATATTCATCTCCTGCTTCAAAATGATCTACATCTTCATCGGTATTTGTTCCAATAGGAGAACCTGAAGGCTTAATAGACTCGCATTCTTTTAATAAAATCCAATCGTCTAAATTACCATCTTGACCAGGCAATTCTTTAGCACCATATACATTATAGGTTTTAGGGTTTCCGTGCGTATATGCAAAACCAACTCCAGCGGTTTGTCTTTGCAGTACATTAAACCTACTTAAAGTAACATTTGCTCCTAAATCTACCGTCAAAATACTAGGTCTAGGTTTATCTCCTTGTGTATGTACAATAGACATGATATCATCATCAAACAAGTTCCAATAATCACCTTCCCAAGCATCCCAGTTGTCATCATTGTCTAAAACTACTTTTTCGAACTTTGATTTATCTAAACGTTGTTCAAATAAAGGTGTTAATAATTTATCTGGCGTTGGCGCATAAATGGTATCAGAAAAATTATCGTAACGATCTCTAATTACAGCGGCAAAAAGTCTAGGCACTGATTCATACCCTCTTATAGAAGACCTTGTAGCCGATTGCTCAGTATACACCGTTTCAACAGTTTCCAATCTTCCTGTTACTGGGTTTGTTGTCATTAACTCAATGGTTATGGGCGTATTTAATTCATTTTCCCATGTAAATCTAGCTCCTCCAAAATCTGAAGTAATTGCCATTGTTTCCTGAACCATAAACACCGGTGGTGTTAATGGAGATCCCGAAACTGTAACTGGTTCTGAATTATTTCTAGAGCGATCTACAGAATACAATTTTACTGTTCTTTCCGAAGTATCTGAAAACCCTAAGATTTCAATCTTATTGTTGAAGGCAGATGTTTTTACTTCTGCTTCTACTCCTTTAGAATTTGTATATATCGCTTTTACATACAGCAAGTCACTGTCTGATGGTAAATCATAATCAATACTAAGTCCGCCATTTATCGGTGTAATGGATACATTCTCAATAATTGAAGGAATAGAACTATCTGTAGCAAGAGGTCCATGTTGATATTCCTCGCAAGCGAATAACACCAATACTACTGGTACTATTATTAATTTAATTAAATGTTTCATATCTTTTTTTTTAAAGTTAGTAGATAAATTACCATCCTGGATTTTGGATTAAACTTGGGTCTTTAATTGTTTCTGTTTCTGGTATTGGCCATAAATAATCTTTTTCAGAATATGTTGGATTATACAATGTACGAATTGTATAATAATCATCTGCATCATTTTCAAGAACATTCCAACCCTTAATTGGCTTGTTCATATAATCTTTTGCTAATTTCCAACGTCTTAAATCCCAGAATCGGGCTCCTTCAAAAGACATTTCAATCATTCTTTCTTGTTGAATAATTTCTCTCATTCCGTTTTTAGTAGTTGGTTTACTTGGATTGCTTGAAAACGCAGACCAACTATCTACCACAGAACTTAATCCTGCTCTTTCACGAACTAAATCAATGTATTCGTACACTTGAGCATCTGGAGCTGTTTTACTTTCATTCAAAGCCTCTGCATAGTATAAATACAAATCGGCCAATCTAATTATTGGAAAGGCATAACGTGTTGTACTTAAACTTTGACCTGTGTTCACCTGCGTAGGAATAGCTACCAGTTTTTTAGGCCAATATCCCGTAACAGAATATTGAGAAATTTCAAAAACAGATGCAAACTCACCACCTCTAGCGTGAACAAACCACGGATTAGCTTCATCGTTGGCACCATTGCCATACCAAACACCTCTATCAAATGATAAATCTGCATAGAAACGTGTTTCTCTATCAAAATTTAAAATAACAGTACTTTGCCCTTCTTCTACCTGATACTTATCAGCCTCAAGAGAACTTCTCAATTTATATCTATTGGCATAATCGTAGGTAACATCCTCTTCTATTGGCACCCCATTTTTAGAGTAATACATTTCTGCAATACGTAAAGGCGGACAGTGTCTTGAAGCCACAGGATTATTTATGTAGTTATACAAACGAGGCATTGCTTCATATTCTAAGTTATTCGTAGAAGCAGTATGTCCCCAAACAAGTTCAAAATTCCATTTCTCGGTCATTCTACTTCTCAGACCTGCTTTTAACAAGGTAATGTCTGAAGTAATGGCGTTTCCTGATCTATTAATATAATCTTCCTTTTGAAACAATCTTATTCCTGCGTCATGGCAGATATCTATTGCTTCTTTAGTTGCAACAGCAGCATTCTCCCATTTTTCAGGCGAATAAGTAGCAGGAAAAAAGGGCTCCCCTTCAGCATTAACAAAACCACTGTACACAGAATTGCCATTAAATAAAGGACTAGCATAGGTCATTAAAACTCTAGCTTTCATAGCCGCAGCAATTGGTTTGGTAACTCTTCCTAATTCATCACCTGGATTTTGCAACTCCAATGGAAGCTCTAAAATAGCATCATCTAACAAATCTATGATATAAGTAAATGTTTCTTCTACGGAACTTCTGTTTGAATTTATATCTCCTGTAGCTGCTGAAACCGGTATTAATTCATCATTAATAACAATAGGCCCATACATCCGTAACAAATAAAAATGAAAATAAGCTTTCAAAAAATTAACTTCCGCTGTCCATATCGTTTTCTCATAAGATTGGATGCCTTGGACATCGTCAATTCTACTTAAGAAAATATTACAGTTTCTTATTCCTTCATACAAACCATCATTCCATAAATTGTAACTAGGCTGGGTAGCACTTTGAAAACCTTGTGCAATTCTCACCCCTGCTCTATTACGCTCTGATTCTGGATACCATATTTCGTCACCTCCATTTAATGCAGGGTTATTAACAGTACCCGGATCTGGTATTGAACCGTAAATAGTGTATAAGAATTTTTGCGTATTAAACCTGTTTGAAAAGGCATTATCAATGGTTGCAACATTATCTGGCACAACATTCAAATAATCTTTTTCACAAGAAGAAAGTATTCCTGCTATAAAAATTATTGCTATATATATTTTATTTTTTTTCATTATTTAATTGTTTAGAATGAAAGATTTACACCGAAGTTAAATACTCTTTGGTTTGGATAACCTAATCCATCCCCTGATAATTCTGGATCCCATAATTTAAATTTACTCATTACAAATAAATTTGTGCCACTTAAATATAATCTTATTTTCTCCATTTTAAGTTTAGAAACCAAATCATTTGGCATTTTGTATCCTATCTCAACTTGCTTTAATCTTAAAAAAGCGCCGTCTTGCATAAACCACGTATTCGTTTGGTTATTATTATTGACATAGTTGTTCGATAATCTTGGCCATGTGGCATATTCATTTCTGTTCGTTTCTGACCAATAATCATCTGCCCAAGCCTTTAACAATTGTCGTTCTCCAACAAATGGTGCCGTTGCATAAGGATTAACCCAAAAAGATGAATTAGCCGATCCTTGGAAAAAACAAGATATATCTAAATTTTTATATCCTGCAGAAAGTCCCATCCCGTAGGTTATCTCAGGAACTGTTGGGTTACCTATAGGCACACGATCTAATGCTGAAATTTTACCATCCCCATTAATATCAGTATACTTAATATCACCACCAGAATACTCGCCAAAAGTTTGTACTGGAGAGTTGTTTACTTCTGCCTGATCTATAAACAAACGTTCTGCAACATACCCCCAAGTTTGATTTATGGGTTGCCCTATTCTAGATAACCACGGTGTAGCAGAATAATCTGGTTCCTCTATTTTGGTTATTCTGTTTTTAGCATAGGTAAAGTTACCTCTAACTTGCATCCATCCGTCTCCATCTGCAAAATCATCTGAATACACTACCGTTCCATCAATACCTTCACTCCTAGCTTCACCAATATTGGCTCTTACTCCTGCTTGCAAACCTAGACTAGATGGCAAGATTCTATCTGCTAAGATATTCTCTCTATCTTCTCTAAAAAAGTCTACTTCTAAATCTAATTTTTTAAATAAACCTAATTCAAATCCAATATTCATTTTCTTCCCTGTCTCCCAAGTAATTTGATCATTTGCATACCTTTGAATACTAACACCCGACTGGAAATTATTAAAATTTTCACCAGTTACATATCCTCCACTATTTAAATTAACTTGTGATAAATAAAAGAATCTATCATCTGCACTACCAATTTGGTCGTTTCCTACCAAACCATAAGAACCTTTAAATTTTAATTTGGTTACCACATCGTCAATAGACTCCATAAATTTTTCATCAGAAGCCATCCATCCTAAAGCCAAGGCAGGAAAGAATCCCCAACGCTCTGCTTTTGCAAATCTTTCTGAGCCATTATAACCAAAACTAGCTTCCACAAAATATTTTTGGTCTCTAGCATAGGTAAAACGCCCAGACATTCCCATATTTCTATATGCTAATGATTTTTGTAGTGCATCTGAAGTGAATACCTCACCATCTGTAAGCGTGGTTAGTCTATCATTTAAGGTAAACACCAACAGCCCGCCAACCTCATTTCTATCATCAAGTTCTTTCTGATAATTCAAATTTGATTCTACATAAGTAGAGGATGAAATAAATCTTTCTCTCTGAGAAAAACTTAATGTCTCTGTACCACTTTCTTCGTTTAAAGCTGTCAAAGAAGTTACTCCTGTCAAGGAATTTTTACGAGGCGAATAATAATAAGGATTATAACCCCTAACAGCCTGGTATCTCGCATCCTTAGTACCGTTAAAAACAAGCTTAAAATTTAATCCCTCAGCTATCTTTTTTAAATCTTGATTAAATTCTAATTGTGCAATAATCTTACTACTAATGTTCTCTTGGTACCCACGCACCATTTGCGCATAGGGATTTAAATAATCTCCATTTCCAAAATTTCCAAACAAAATATGATTCGTAAATTCATTGGCAGCATCTTTCTCATAAAAAGGTTTAAACAAAACAGGATTTGCTCTCATTACTTGAGCATAAACATCTGACCCTCCATTAATTGGACCTGTATAATTTTCAAAATTAACATTAAAGCTTAATTTTAACTTAGATGTCTCAGTTAGACTAATATTTGTACTAGAACGTAAGTTCTGTTGCTTAAATTTAACATTAGAATTAAAGTTACTTACCTTAGGAACAGTTAGTATCCCATTATCCGTGTTGCTTGCAACAGAAACGTAGTAACGCGCTGTTTTACCCCCACCGTTCAAACTAAAATTCACCCGATTGCTTACCGCAAAATCTTGAAATAGTTCTTCATACCAATCTGTAGTTGGGTATAATATGGGGTTTGTGCCCGCTATTGTATTTTCTATTTTCTCTAAAGAATACGGCAACAACCCTAATGGGTCACGCGTTTTAACAGCTTCGTTACCCATTCTCATGTATGTAATAGGATCTGCTAATTCAATATTTCTTGTAGGGCTAGAAAAAGAACTTTCCATTCTAACCGTAACTTTTACCGGGCCTTCTACCCCTTCTTTAGTGGTTACAAAAATTACACCATTTGCACCTCTAGCTCCATATAATGCAGTGGCCGAAGCATCTTTCATTATAGAGAATTCAGCGATATCATCTGGATGTAATCTACGTAAATCGTCAATGGTAAGCTCAACACCATCGATCAAAATCAACGGACTTGAAGCATACCCAAAAGTAGTAACACCTCTAATAAAAAATTCAGCATTGTCTCTCCCTGGTTCTCCACCTCTTTGGTATGAGATTAACCCTGGAACTCTACCCGCTAAGGCAGTAGTTAAGTTACTTGAACCTATTTTAAGCTCTCCAGGCTTTACTGTTGAAACAGATGCTATAACGCTCTTCTTTTTCTGTGCGCCAAAACTCACAAGAACCACTTCATCTAGTGCCTCTGCTCCTTCTTTTAAAACAACGTTTATTGTGGTATCATCACCAACGGTAACTTTTTTAGTTTCCATTCCTATATAAGAAAACTCTAAAATATCACCCTTACTTGC
This sequence comes from Cellulophaga sp. F20128, assembly GCF_023015805.1. Lineage (GTDB taxonomy): Bacteria > Bacteroidota > Bacteroidia > Flavobacteriales > Flavobacteriaceae > Cellulophaga. The sequence goes on along the minus strand of NZ_JALKBA010000013.1, from coordinate 31,393 downwards.
TTTAACTTCATACTCTCCGTCAAAGTTAGTTTGCATCCCTCTAACCGTACCAAGAACCAAAACATTTACACCTATAACAGGTTGTCCGCTCTCATCAGACACGACACCCTTTATCGTTTTTGTTTGTTCTTGAAATACAAAATTATCTTTTACCTCAGCGAATGTATTGTTCGCCCAAATAAATTGAAATACTAAAAAAAATAGCGCAAAAGATAGTATAAACTTATATCTATCTCTCTCTTTTGCCGAGACCAGATTTGGTTCCTCTTCATAATAAATTGATTTTTGCTTCATAAAAATTTAGTTTAAGTTGATTGTTAATTGAGTTGTATTTAGTTAATAGGTATTCTTCATCCAGTTGTATGGTTTTCTTTTAATTCAATTACCTCTTGGAAAATCTTGTGACTCTGTATTATTGGCCATAGACACCTCAGATAATAATGTTAAAGCACTCCAATCTGCAATATCATAAACATCTATAGGTGGGAAATATTCTCCTTAGCCGATTCTATAAATGAATTCATTTTTAGAAAATACGTTCCACTATTAGGAACTTATGATCTTATTTCATTCATTTTTTTTCGAAAAATTATCATATTTATTTTTTCAAGAAACAATTTTATTAACTGACAATTAAATTTGTTAAAAATATATGAAATTCAAAATTTCATAGCCAAAGATCAAAAATGAGAAATCTTATAAAATTGAAGGGCGACATTTTAAGCTAAAATACACTACATAATAGTACAATTTATAAAAATGACTAATATATCACCTACATTTGACGAATATATCTCTTAAAATATCTTAAAGTTTCTTAAAGTACGTTAATTAGAAGAGTAACTAAATCCAAGAATGAGTATCTTAACAGCTTCTTTCAAGAAGAGCTAACAAAGAAAACCTTGTTATTATTTTTATTAAAAAAATGCAGCGATTAATACCATTCAAAAGTATCCCAAACGACGGAATGCTATACAACTTAAACGTTAAATTTAGGTTATGTATATCTGTGCTTCTTTTATATACTAGTTTCGTAATTGCACAAAATGAATCTAACTTTTTGCATTTGGAAGAAACTTTTTATGGTAATTCTCAAATCATAGAAGATAGCTTGGGGTATATATGGATTTCCAACTCAGACGGACTGTATAAATATGATGGATACGATTTTTCTTTTGTTCCCTATCAAAATATATTTAAAGGAAAATATTCGAGCAACCAAAAGTTTCTTTTACAAAAAGACAATAACGAAAATATCTGGATCGCTGTATACGGTGGAAAATTAACAAAGCTCAATTCACAATATACAGAGGAGTCTCTTTTAATAGAACTGAACAATGCTCCAAAACACACCACAGCCATAACGCCTCATGAAAAAGACGTTTGGTTTGGTTCTAAAGAAGGTTCCATCTATAGGTATGACGAAAAAAACACGACCATAAGGAGCCTATTTACTCTTCCAAAAAACAATGGTTTCGCCCAAACTATTTTAAGCATTGCTTTTACCAGCACGTATGAGATGTGGATAAGCACCGATCATGGTAAAGTGTACCAACACATCATAAACACAGACATTCTTAAAGAATTAAAAAGTCCGTTGACACATAAAAAACAAGATATAAAACTCACTAGTGATTTAAGTGGTAAATTATGGATTGCAACGGAACTAGAAGGTCTCTACAGTTATTACCCCAACTTTGGTGAATTTACCCAATTTAATCCTCCTGAAAAAAATGGAAGCCATGATTTGTTTCTCTACGTTTATGCAGGTAAAAACAATAATATTTGGGCAGGAACTGATGGTAACGGTTTGTATAAGATAAATTCAGAAACTAATGCCGTGACCATTTTTAAACATGAAGAAATCAATAAATTTTCAATAAGTAATAATACGGTTACCTTTATTAATGAAGATTCTTATGGCAATATCTGGACTGTTGCAAAAAAAGGGCAAATTAATATATTGCCTAACAATGCAAATAAAATAAAATATTACAACGGATTAGAAAACAACACCCCAACAAGTGTTTTGTCTATTTTAAAATCTGAAGATGGCTCCACATGGATAGGAACCGATGGTAAGGGATTAAACAGGGTATTTACTAACGGTACAAAAATTCAATACGATTCGAGTAAAAAAGGGAACAATTTTTTTAAAGGCAGATACATTCAAGGCCTTATTGAAGATAAGGATAAGAATATTTGGATCGCCACTTACTTAAATGGATTGTGGAAATTTGATACAAGTACGAAGAGGTTTACTGAAATAAAAACCCAAAGTACTACTGGCATATACTCACCGGATGTAAGGCACTTATTTAAAGATACCAAGGACCGAATATGGGTGTCAACCGCTGCCGGGGTACATGTGTTTTCTAGTCCAACAGAATTATTAGCTACCTTTGATTATAATACCAATGGGTTTTTAGGCACTGTTTCCCAAGCCATCAATGAAGATGAAAATGGCACCGTATGGCTAGGTGTTAACAACGGGGGCTTGTTTGAATTTGTGGAAAACCAATCGAACTTTGCTATGTCGAGCTTTAAAAGCCACAGTTACTATTCCAAAGAAGAAATAAAACACAACAATTACGACATTGCGGTTATTAAACCCGATTACAATGGCAATCTTTGGTTGTTAAGTGATTCTGGTTTTTTAATAAGATACACCATTTCTTCAAAAACCGCAGAATCATTTTTAACGAATCAGAACCTTGAAAATATCGATATTTCTGCAATCCTAATCATGGATCCCAACAACCTATGGATTAGTAGTAAAAATGGAATTCATAATTACATTCTAGACACTGGTGATTTAAAATCTTTTTACACCACCGATGGTCTACAAGGCAACACTTTTTTAAAAAGAAGTGCCTATAAAGATCGTACGGGTAAATTGTATTTTGGAGGAGAAGATGGCATGAATACTTTTTACACGGAAGACATGCACACCAAAGAACCCAACGCAAAAATATACATCAATGCCATAGAGGTTTTAAATAAACCGGTGCAACAAATATTGCAAAATAAAATAACCCTACCCATAGAAAATCTTACAAAGCTTGACTTGGCTTCAAAACACTCTTCGTTTTCCTTCCAGTTTTCAGCGATTGACAATGTATTAAACTCTAATTACCATTATGCATACCGATTAAAAGGTTTTGACAAAAACTGGATTACAACTAAAAAGAACAGAATTGCTACCTATACCAACATTCCTTCTGGCTCCTATGTTTTTGAAGTTAAAGCCGGATCAAAACGCGGTGAATGGAATATTGAAGCTACCCAAATAAAGGTGAACATAAAACCCACATTTTGGGGCAGTATTTGGGCTTATATTTTGTATATAATACTAAGTTGCCTAATAATAATTGGCATAAGTTATTGGCTTAGCCTAAAAAAAGAAATCCGAAAAAAAGCATGGCAAAACGAAAAAGACAAAGAGCTTTATGCACTAAAAATGAATTTCTTTGCCAAAATGTCGCATGAAATTCAAACGCCATTAACCTTGATCCTAGGCCCTATTGACGATATGTTGCATAGAGCCGTAACCAACAACAATGAGCTTTTAAAACAACGCCTTTTTATTTTAAAAAATAATGCAAAAAGACTTTCAAGGATTGCTACAGAATTAATGACCATTAGAAATAAGGAATTAGGAACCTTAAAGGTATTGGCTTCTAGAAATAACCTCACTGAACATTTAAAAGAAATTGCGCTATCTTTTTCTGAGCAGGCCCGGTTTAAAAACATACATTTTATAAAAGAATATTCAACCAAAGAAGACTTATTTATCTGGTATGATTCGGATAAAATAGAACATGTACTCTACAACTTACTTTCAAATGCATTTAAGTTCACTCCCCGGAATGGGACCATCACCTTAAAGACCCATTTGGTTAAAGATACCCTCGAAATATCAGTTGAAGATTCTGGGCCTGGCATTCCTAAAAATGAACTCGAAGATATTTTTAAACTTTTTTATCAATCGGAACTTGGAAAGCATCAAAAGGGCCTAGGCATAGGCTTGGCATTAACAAAGGAGCTTATATCTTTACACCATGGAGAAATAAAAGTGACCTCATCTGCAGAAAAGGGCACTTGTTTTACCGTAGCGATTTCTGCCGCTGATAATGTATTTTCAGAAGACGAAAAAATCTCACCTGAAGCTATTTTTGAGAGTACTTCTAAACTATATACTGATATTGAGAATTATGAAGTAGATTTATTACCTGCAATGCCTGAATCTAAAGAAAAAACACATACGCTCCTCATCGTTGAAGACAATGTGGAAATGCAAATATTTCTAAAGGACGTATTTAAAAACCGCTACCACCTTTTACTGGCTGAAAACGGAAAAGAAGGTCTTAAACTAGCCGAAAGAAACAAGCCAGATTTAATAATTAGTGATTTAATGATGCCTATTATGGATGGTATAGACATGTGTAAATCCCTACAGAAAAACAAGGCCACCCAACATATACCCGTGATTTTATTAACCGCTAAAAACTCCTTCAAATCTAAATTATCTGGGTTAGAATCTGGAGCAGTAGCTTATATTGAAAAACCTTTTAATTTTCATGAATTAATTTTAAAGGTGAACAATATAATTTCAACCAGAGAAAAAACAATTTCGAAATACAAAACTGACCTTATTAGTTCCCCAAAAAAAATAGATGCAAAATCCAAAGATGAACTTTTTATGGAGGAGTTGGTTACCGAACTTAATAACCAATTAGAAAACACAGATTTTAAACTAGAAGATCTACCCAACACTCTAAATATGAGTTATTCTGCCATTTACAGAAGATGCCATGATTTAACAGGGAAAACGCTAGTAGAATTTTTCCGTTCGCTGCGTTTAAACAAGGCTGCTATCCTCATTAAAGAACAAGGGTATAATATCTCTGAGGCTGGGTATATGGTAGGATACAAAGACACCAAATACTTTGCTAAATGTTTTAAAGAAGAATTTGGAGAATCTCCTGGAAAGCTTAAAAGGAACGCCAAATAACAACTATTTAAATACAATATAAACGGAACTTTTTAAAAGTACAATGCTAGTTTTTTTAAAAGGAAAATAAACAGTATGGAAGAGATCAACGATTACCTCCTTATTGCTTCTTTATGGTTTCCTTATTTACAATATTTCCATCAACATCATAGTGTATAAATTCTACTATAGGTGTGTCACCTTCCCGGAATACGTTCACGGCTAAAAAACCACCTTTAACCCTTAGAAACCGATGTTCGGGTCGTTTATCATTTTTATTCCAACCTTGGGCGTGTGAATCACTAGATGGACCTTGACTAAATTCCATTAGCCCAGTATCCGGATCAACCGATACATATTGCCAATGCCTATCACCATTAATAACGAACATCCCGTGATCGGCAAGGTACTTACGCAACCATTCGCCTTCCGTCTTAAAGGAATCATTAGAATGATTGTCTGTTTTTCCTTTCGCTCTATCTGGTCCAACCACAGGTGTTGGCGAGCTTAAAATTTTAAAAGTAGCATCTGATGCTTCAACAGTTTTTTTAAACCATTCTAACTGCTCTTTGCCCCAAATACTCTTGTCTGCACCATCGGGAGAGGAATTATCACTTCTAAAATCCCTGCCTTCTACTACCCAAATTTGCAAATCTTTTCCCCAACGAAATGTTCTATACGATTTATCCATTATGGGAGCTTGCTCATTCCATATCCATAGTCCGTCTTCAAATCCTAGTTCACCAAATGCAGAAGATGTAGGCATGGCATCATCTTTAAGGACATCATGATCATCCTTTTGCAGGTACAAGGGGGTGTTGTTGTAAAAATTCACCAAAGAAGGCCAAGCATTAATTGCATGCCATTTATGTCGCGCCAACTCCAAATTATACGCCATAGGTCCGGGCTTATCATAATACACATAATCGCCCGTCTGACAGTGAAACATAGGCTCTAACTTAAGCATACTATCATACATCTTAAAGCCGCGTTCCGCATCATCATAAGACCAAAAGTACTGACAGGTTGAAGAAGTAAACAAAACAGGAGCTATTTCATTGGGCAAGGGAGCCGTAGTAAACTCACCCTTTACCTCTGAAACTGGCGTTTTTGGCCCTTTCCTACCTGTTATAATTATTTGGTACTTTGTATTTGACCGTAAGCCCTTAATTTTACGTTTAATGGTATAATCTTGATAGGCCGAAACATACTCCCATTGGGTCTGTATTAGAGTATCCTTAGACTGAACTTTAATACGAACCTGCCCAAAAGCCCCAGGTACTGCCCCGTCCATTTCTTGTACCGGCATGTTATTATCAAAATCAATGGGACTCCTAAATGGTGCTCCCTTTTGTTGATGCCTAATAGGCACCGCTTTTTCAGCGGCACATAGTCTGGTCCAGACTATCGCAGACGAATTAGTTAATTCCCCTACTTTAAAGCCATTAGTAAAGAATACTGCTTCAGTTTTTTGTGCTTGTATTGAAGATAGTAAGCCAATAAATACACTTAAAATTGTAAAAACATTTTTTCTCATCTGTTACTTTCAGTGGGTTAGTTTCTAAATATTTTATCAAAAAACAACAATTGATACTGAATGGAATTTTTCCAATACGCCCAATTATGACTCCCTGGGCGTTCTATATAATCATGGGGAATATTACGCTCCAATAATTTAGTGTGCAAGGCTTGGTTTTGTCTGAAGAAAAAATCACTTGTCCCACAATCAAAAATCAGTTTAGGTGCATTTTTATCTAACAAATAAACCATATTAAGGACCGTATTTTTCTCCCAACTTTCTTTATTCTCAGCAAAAGAACCTAGGCGTTTGTTAATATCCCAACTATTAGGAAAGGGTCTAATATCTACACCACCACTCATACTACCTGCTGCTCCCCATACATCTTGATGTTTAAATGCCAAATAGAATGCCCCATGGCCCCCCATACTAAGTCCTGTAATTGCGTGTTTCGATTTGTCCTTTAAAATTCTGTAAGAATTACTCATATAGGATACTAATTCATAGGCAACATAGGTTTCGTACTGCATTGTTTTATCAATGGGACTATTAAAATACCAACTTGTAACACCTCCGTCGGGACAAACAATAATCATTTGATACTGGTCTACTAGTTCTTTTAATTCTGGCACTGATTTAATCCATTGGGCGTAGTTGCCTCCTGCACCGTGTAATAGGTACAACACCGGATAATCACGGCTAGACTTTTCATAACTATCTGGAAAAATAACAACGTTCTTTATGTCTTTCATCATCACAACACTATGAACAGATACGGTATCTACTACCCCTGCATACACTGCAATTCCAGAAATAAAAAATAAACTTAAGGCTAAAAGACTTCTCATTGAACAGGGTTTTAAGTTCACAATAATACAAAAAAGAAGCACAAAATGTTGGGGTACAGACTTCCATCCCCTGAATTTAAATGCTAGCTTCCTCTTTTTTGATATATTTTGATACTTTTTATGCAAAAACCATCCAAAAACTTTCATTTTATAGTATAAAATTGGTTGGTTTCTATTTTTTAGATAGCTTTAAACAGATATATTCTTTGTCAAACAGATTATGAAAAATAACTTGATTCCCGTTTTGCTTGTTTTCGTTTGCTTTCATTTAAGTGTTCAGGCACAAACTCCCAAATTAAAAAAAGCTTTCAACGGAAAAAACCTCAACGCTTGGGTAGTACCATCAAATAACAGTTGGTGGACGGTAAAAAATGGAATCTTGAATGCCAAAAGTGGGGTAAACAAAGAAGGATCCATTCTTTGGACAAAAAAAGAATACACAGACTTTGTTATTCAAACAGATTTTAGGTTTGGCCAAGGCACGGTAGATTCAGGAATATTTATTAGAAATGACAAACAGCAAATTCAGCTTGGAATTTCTGGTTCTATGCAACGCGATATGACAGCTTCCCCCTATATTCCCGGAAAAGGATACCCGGTAGAGGCAGAAAATATTAAAAAGCTCCTAAAACCACAAGCATGGAATACCATAAAAGTAATGGCCGTTGCGGGTTTGTACAAGGTATGGCTCAATGACACCTTGGTAATGACTTATAACAGCGATAATTACATTCCTAAAGGTCCTATAGGGCTTCAGTTACATCCCGATAGAGATATGGAAATCGATTTTAAGGATATTAAAATAGGAGAAATAAAGTAATATGAAGAACAGATTGGTAGTATTTCAGAATATTGGCATATCTATACTGATGCTTTTTCTTGTTTTTGGCTGTAAAGAGAAGGCTAAGCAAGCGCAAGCTCTATATATGGATAGTGCAACTCCCACAAAGAAAATAGAATTGATCAGGGACGACGCCAACAAAAAGGTAGATGTTTTAATAAATGGCAAGTTGTTCACTTCCTATATTTATCCCAACACTATTAAAAAACCAGTACTCTATCCTATTGTAACTCCAAAGGGCACTAGAATTACTCGTAAATTCCCACTTGAACCTTCAGTGGGAGAACGTGTAGATCATCCGCATCACGTTGGACTTTGGTTTAATTATGGCAATGTTAACGGATATGATTTCTGGAACAATTCAGATTCCATCAAAATAGTAGATCGCCATAGGTATGGTACTATAAAGCACCGAAAAATAACAGCCCTACGCAGCGGCAACAAAGAAGGTGTATTAGAAGTGACTATGGATTGGCTAGATCCCAATCAAAAAAAACTACTTGAAGAAAGAACAATATTTGTCTTCCGAGTTACCAATGACACCTATGCTATTGATAGGATTACCACTTTAATTGCCCAGGAAGATGTGGTATCTTTTAAAGACAACAAAGAAGGTATGCTAGGCATACGAGTAACGCGGGCCTTAGAACACCCATCGACCAAACCAGATAGTTTTACCGATGTCAATGGCACAATTACCCAAGTAACAGAATTAAATAACGAAGGGGTAAACGGCAAGTATGTCAATAGTGAAAATATACAGGGATTAGATTGCTGGGGGAAACGTGCCAATTGGTTGAATCTCACATCTTCTATTGACAAAGAAAATATTTCCTTAGCCATAATAGACCACTCGTCTAATGTAGGGTACCCTACATACTGGCATGCTAGGGGTTATGGTTTGTTTGCAGCTAACCCACTAGGGCAAAAGGTTTTTAGCAACGGAAAAGACAGCCTAAATTTTAAGTTAGACAAGGGAAGTCAGGTAACCTTTAAGCACCGAATTCTTGTGGCAAGTAATCACTTATCAAAAGAGACCTTAGACAATGCCTTTATGAATTTTTCAAAAAACTAACCAATTATAAATAAAAACCAAAATAGTATCCATCATGGGAAACAGAAGAAGTTTTATTAAAAAAACAACCTTAGCAAGTACAGGTATTGCCGTTGGGGCATCAGCGTTCTCGGCAAAATCTTATGGCAATATCATTGGATCTAACGACCGGGTTGTCTTAGGGTCTATAGGGGTACGCGGCCGGGGAAACCAATTATTAGATAGTTTCTCCAAAATGTATGATGATGGGGTACGTATAAAAACGGTTTGCGACGTAGATACAGAATTCCTAGAGAAGAATGTATCGCTCTCGGCAAAGAACCAAAAAGGAAATAAACCCGGCACAGAGACCGACATGCGCCGTGTATTTGAAGACAAGGATATTGATGCCGTAATTGTAGCTGTGCCTAACCACTGGCATGCACTATCTACCATTTGGGCCTGCCAAGCAGGGAAGCACGTTTATGTTGAAAAACCGAGTTCTCATAACGTTTGGGAAGGAAGAAAAATGATAGAGGCGGCAAGAAAATACAATAGAGTTGTACAAGTAGGATTTCATAATAGGTCTATAAGCAATGTTATGCAGGCTATGAATTTTTTACATAATGGTGGTATTGGTGAAGTCTTTATGGCGCGTGGCACCTGCTTTAAACCCAGGGATTCTTTTGGAATTTCTAAAGACAGTACACCCCCGTCCTCGCTCAATTACGACATGTGGCTAGGTCCTGCAAACTATCGGCCTTACAATGAAAAAAAAGGACATTACAATTGGCATTGGCATTGGGATACGGGCAATGGAGATACGGGCAATCAAGGACCGCATCAATTTGATGTTGCACGTTGGGGACTCAACAAATTAGTGCACCCAGTAAAAGTGCAGTCTATGGGTAATATTTTTGGGGTGTCGCCTCAAGAATGTTCCCAGGAAACGCCAAATACACAAACCTCTGTTTTTGAATATGAAGACGGAAAACTTCTGGAGTTTGAGACCCGTGGCCGTTATACTGGTGGAGAAGCAAATATGGGTATTAAAATTGGAAATACATTTTTTGGAACAGAAGGATGGATGGAAATCAACGGCTCTACTTGGAAAGCGTACAAAGGCCGGGAAAACGAACCTTTTGCTGGCTCAGGAATGGCTGAAGGTGCGTCTGTTGGTGGAGATTCATCGTTTAGAACCGCTCCAGATAGCAAAGGACATTTTGCCAATTTCATTGATGGTGTTAAGGCCGAAAATAAAAACATCCTTAATTGTGATATTGAAGTAGGACATATGTCTACCGTATTACCTTTAATTGCTAATATTGCCCATCGTACAGGCGAAAGCCTAAAGTTTAACGGTGAGTTCGAGAATTTTATTGATAACGAACAGGCAGATTTAATGTTAAGCCGTAGATACAGATATCCTTATATTGTACCAAATAAAGTATAAAAAAAATAAATATGCCAAATTTTCCTATCATTGATACCCACGTACATCTGTGGGATCCTAATACTATTAATTACCCATGGCTTGCCAATGTTCCCCATTTAAATAAGCCTTTCGAATTGGAGGAGTTTAAGGGCGCAACGGCTACTATTGCCGTTGAAAAAATGGTTTTTATCCAATGTGAATGTGATCCAGGACAGGCTGAAGACGAAGCTGCATGGGTTACACAATTGGCCCAAAAAGACGCTAGAATTCAAGGTATTGTAGCTCAGGCCCCCTTAGAATTAGGAGAAGGCGCACGCCCAGTCCTAAATCGGTATGCAAAAAACAAACTAATAAAAGGAGTGCGTAGATTGATACAATCAGAAGATGATATTAACTTCTGCATACAACCCGATTTCGTTAAAGGGGTGCAGCTTTTATCTGATTATGATTTTAGTTTTGACATCTGTATTCTCCATACCCAATTGGAAAGCACCATAAAATTAGTCGCTCAATGTCCGAACACTCAATTTATATTAGATCATATTGGAAAACCAGATATTAAATCACAACTTTTTGAACCTTGGAAAGAAAATATTACCAAATTAGCCCAATTTCCAAATGTATACTGCAAGATATCGGGCTTGGTTACAGAGGCAGCTGTAGACAGCTGGACGAAAGAAGACCTTAAACCGTATATTGATCATGTAGTGAACAGTTTTGGAAAAGATAGGATTGTTTTTGGTGGCGATTGGCCTGTAATTATTGAAGCTGCAACCTATACCCAATGGATAGAAACCTTAGACTGGGCTCTAAACACCTTTAGCGAGAGTGATTTACAAAAAATATACCGTAAAAACGCCATTGCCTTTTATAAATTATAAGCACTAAAAAAAGGTAGGATAAGACGGTATCATTGCCTTCCTTTGCCCCTTAATTAACACCTCAAGATGGCATTTAATATTGTTTTAATAGAACCTGAAATCCCAACCAATACCGGAAATATAGGTCGCTTAAGTTTGGCTTCTGGCGCTACGCTACACCTGGTAAAACCATTTGGTTTTGAATTGAGCGACAAACGTGTAAAAAGAGCGGGCTTGGATTATTGGCAACATTTAGACCTAAAAATCTATGAAAATATCGATGAGTTTTTAAGTATGCATGGCGATAAAAAATTAGTCTTTTTATCATCCCATGGAACCAAAGAGTATTGGAATATACCCTACAGTGAATCTATGTATTTTGTTTTTGGCAAAGAATCTGTTGGTTTACCAAAAAACCTAATAGAAACGCAACAGGACAATTTGTATAAAATTCCACTGTATAGCGAGCATATTAGGAGCTTAAACCTGGCAAATGCCGTAAGTATTGTTATTTATGACGCTATAAGAGCCAGTGCTAACTAGACATTCTAAATATAGAAATACGACAAGGCTATGCTTTTACTTCTCTATTTATCCTTATTTTTAGACATTGAGCCTAAAAAATTACAACCTTTAAATTTATTTTAAGAACATGAAATCATTTACTATACAAGAAATATGCAGTCTCTTAGGAGGAGAATTAGTAGGCAACACAACACATAAAATACAGGGTGCGGAACAATTAGAAAGAGCCACTGAAAACCAAATTACATTTGTTGGTAGTGTAAAATATGTACGTCTCTGGAAAAATTCCAATGCCTGTGCTGCTATTGTAAATGATAATTTAAAAATAGAGCCCGGAGAAAATAAGGCGTTGATTAGAGTAAAGAATGCCGATATTTCCTTGGCAAAATTATTGGAAGCTTTTGATCCAGGACCTCCAGCTTTTGATGAAGACATACACCCCAATGCAACGATACACAAAACGGCTATCATTGGTAAAAACTGTAAAATTGGCGCCCATACTTATGTTGGTAAAAATGTAGTTCTTGGTGATGGCGTAATACTTTACCCCAATGTTACTATTCTAGACGATACCGTTGTGGGTGCAGCCACCATTATGTGGCCCGGAACTGTTGTACGAGAGCGTAGTGAAATTGGTAGTTTTTGCATTTTTCACAACAATGTGAGCATTGGAGCCGATGGTTTTGGGTATAGACCTAGTGAAGATGGCCGTGGTTTGGTTAAAATTCCGCAAATTGGGAATGTAGTTATTGGCAATGCTGTAGAAATTGGAGCGAATTCTTGTGTAGACCGCGGAAAATTTAGCTCTACCATTGTAGGTGACGGTTGTAAAATAGATAACTTGGTGCAAATTGCACACAACTGTGTTATGGGTAGATCATGTATTATGGCGGGACACAGTGGATTAGCCGGCTCTGTCACCTTAGGCGATGGTGTAATTATTGGCGGTAGCGCTTCTATTAAAGACCACACAACCATTGGCGCAGGTGCTATTGTAGGTGCGGGATCGGGAGTAATGAATAATATTGAAGCCGGAAAAACAGTACTTGGATACCCCGCTCAAGATTCTAGAGATATGTTAAAACAATGGGTGGCCATGCGAAGATTAACCCAATCTTAAAAATATTTAAAAGACTAAAATCTAAAACGCCTTCTTGTGTAGCGTAACCATCTTGTTCTTGTACAATGACGGCAGTTAGACCAACTTATCAATAACCGTACAGTAGAAGATTAAAGTCGAGATAACTTGCTATTAGAAACGCTTCTTTTAGCAAATACATCCTTTTGGTAAAACGTAATTCGGATTCCAAAAAGGAGAACTAACCCGCCAATTACCATTTGTATAGAAACAGTCTCTTCTAAAAATAACCACGCCAAAAAAGAGGCTAAAATAGCCTGACCCAACAAGCTAACAGACACTCTAGTGGCACGCATATGCTTTGTAGCATAACTTATGAGCAACCATGCCAGCAGCTGACAAACCACCCCTTGAACAACCAACACCAACCAACCGGCAGAAGAAAACCCTGTAAAGGGTTCATTAATGCTATAACTCAATATTCCTAAGGATACAGCCGAAGACACAACACTAATAGTCATAAAAGTCAGTACATTAATCTTGTCTAAAACATTTTTACTTAGCAACATATAAACAGCATATAATATCCCTGAAAGTACCGCAAAACAAAAAGCAAGATTAAAATCTAACTGAATAAAGGTTTTAAAACCAACCAGCATCATCATTCCAAAAATTGCAATAACGGTTCCTATCCAAAAGTTTTTTGTCGGTTTATCTTTTAAAAAGAAAAACGCACCAATTCCCACCCAAACCGGTGACAAATTAGTTAAAAGTGTTGCTTGTGTTGCTGTAGATTCCTGTATGGCTATATTCCAAACCGAAACATCCAACCCAAAGACAACACCACAGAGCACCGCGTAAAAAAACGTTTTTTTTGATCTAATTTTAAACTGTTTGGTAAACAGAACATATGGCAAAATACAGGCTGCTGCCACTGCCATTCTATAAAATGCAGATATTACACCTGGTGTTAAGTTTAACTTTACCAAAATAGGAAATATAGAAATACATAAAATACCCACAGCCAACGCAATTCTTTCCTTTTTCATAGCCTTAAAAAAATGATCGGCAAAAATAGTTTTATTTCCGATTCTAAAACACACCTATACGTGTAATTAATTGTTAAATATTCATCCTATATTAAAATTAAATTACCTGCTAGCTATCTATAATTTAATGGAACAACCACGACCTATTGCTTTGTATGCTATTTGTTATCTTTACCTTATAAATACTATATTAATCTCATGCGGTTTGCAATCCTAATCTTTTTTCTAGTTATTACCCAACCCACTGTTGCGCAAAACACTAAACCAATTATTCCATTAAAAACTGAAGCAAAAAAAGAAGCACCCTTAAAAGTAGGTATCATTGGACTCTCTCATTCCCATGTGCACTTACTGTTGGGACGTTCTTCTAGCCATACGGATATTGAAATAGTAGGTATTGTAGAGCCTAATATTGATATGGCACAACGATATGCTAAACAATACGGATATGCAATGGAAAAGGTATACCCAACAATGGAAGCAATGACCAATGCCGTTAAACTAGAAGCTGTAACCGCCTTTGGAAGTATTTATGAACATTTAGCTGTTGTTGAACATTTTGCGCCATTAGGAGTCCATATTATGGTTGAAAAACCACTAGCAGTTAGCGTTAAACACGCTAAAAAGATGCAGAAATTAGCAACAAAGCACAACATACACCTTTTAACAAATTATGAAACTACCTGGTATGCAACCAATCATAAAGCCTATGAAATGATCTACAACGGGGCTATTGGCGATATGCGTAGAATTGTGGTACAAGATGGACATAAAGGACCAAAGGAGATTGGTGTTAATCAAGAATTTTTAGAATGGCTAACAGATCCAATAAGCAATGGTGGTGGGGCCATTATAGATTTTGGTTGTTATGGAGCTAATTTAGTTACTTGGCTCAAGAAAGGGGAAAAACCACTAACTATTACAGCGGTGACCCAAACCAACAAACCATCCATTTACCCTAAGGTAGACGATGAGGCTACCATCATTTTACAATACCCCAAAATGCAGGCGGTACTTCAGCCCTCTTGGAACTGGCCTTTTTCAAGAAAAGACATTGAAATTTATGGAGAAACTGGTTATATTATTAATGAAAATTCTAAAGAAATCAGATATAAGCTCAATGCGCATAAACCAGAAGAAAAGTCATATCCAAAACCTAGGCCAGCGCCCTACAATGATCCCTTTAGTTTTTTTAAAGCCATAGTACGAGGAGAAATAAAGGAAAGCCCCTACAGTCTGTCTTCCTTAGAAAATAACATGATAGTTGTTGAAATTCTTGAACTAGCGAAAAAAAGTGCCAAATCAGGGAAAACACTAAAATTTTCAAAATAGCGATCACCCCTCCTCATTCTACTTAACCAATATAGTTGCTTTTTAGCACGGATTGGTATGGCTTGCCTATTAAAAAGAACCGTATTCATTTTTATTTTCTTTCTTGAGCAGACTGGTCTAAAAAGCTAGAAATCGTATTTTAACAACTGTTTAATATTGCGTGGCAAGGTATTTGTTATCTTTACCCTTTAAATAACAAAGTGATTTAATGCGATTTACAGTACTTTCCTTACTGCTTATGTTAGCTTTTGCCCTACCAACCGTTGCGCAAGAAACGACTCCCGTTATTCCTTTAAAAATTGAAGCAAAAAAAGAAGCCCCAAAGGGATTGCCTTTTCCTGTTCTAATTCCTGAAGCTAAAAAGCAACCGAATATCAATTTTTTAGATTCCATGATGAAGCCTAGAATTGATATGCGTCCAGATGACCGCCTCGTAAAGCCGGGTAGAGATGTTAAATTAAACCCACGCCTAGGTCTTGAAGAAAAAAAAGATTCCAAAACCTTTTATGGAGACCAATATTTAGGGGATGTAAAAAGTAATGGAACATTTGTAGGTATTGTTTGTCGTGATCACGAATATGTAGATGGCGATCGTGTTAAGATTTATGCCAATGGAGAAGTAGTAGAGTACAATATGATGTTAGATGCTTCATTTAAGGGTGTCAACCTTACGCTAAAAAAAGGATTTAACCAGATCGATTTTGAAGCCTTAAACCAAGGCACCTCTGGTCCAAATACTGCCCAAGTAAATGTATATGATGAAGATGGAAAACTATTAACTTCTAAAAAATGGCTACTTTCTACAGGTTCTAAAGCTTCAATAATTGTAGTTAAAGAATAAATTATACCCTACCAATAAACGCAAGAGCCAACTTAATATCGTTATACGATACTTTCTTGTTTAATGTTTCGTAAATTGCTTTTAAACTTAATGGCTCTCCTTTTATTTGGTTACTTTTTGCCTTTCGAACATCTTTTACAATTTGCGCTGTTGGCTCATAAAAACTAAAATCCTCCTCGGGATAGTCCAAACACAATTTTATTAAATGCCCCGCTATTGTCCCCGAAGACATGCCTCTTTGGATTGCGATTTCTTCGATTGTTAATTTTTTTCTAAAATAGTCCAAAGTAACATCGTAGGTAGAGTCTTTTTTTAGTTTTTTATCCAGGGTTTTCCTGCGGTGTTTATCTATTTCCTTTACGTTAGTTAAGCCCCCTGAATCTATTACAAACTTGGATGCAGCCTTTGTTAATTCTTCAATGTTGGTTCCAGAATCTGCTTCAGAAGATAGTTCTAAAAAACGCTGATCTGCCTTATGTGCCAAGCCATCTACTTGCAAAGCCATTTCATTAAAACCTAAAAGCTTTAGATTTTCAATATTTTTTAACCTTGACAGCGCAACATATCCCTGTCCTTTTTCAAAGGTCTTAGACAAATCTATAAGCGCTCCGTCTAGTGTCATTCCCTGACACTTATGCACAGTAATGGCCCAAGCTAAACGCAAAGGAATCTGATCTAAACTGGCTAATGATTTCCCTGTATCATCCTGTATACTCCAGTTTTCTTGCTTTACTGTAATTCGTTTTCCCTGTGCCGTTTTTACCACAGGAAAACCATCATCATTAAAACTAACAATAGTTCCTAAGGTACCATTGACATACCCTTGTTCTGGATTATTCCTCACAAACATCACCTTAGTCTGTAATTTTAATTCTAATTCTTCTTTCGCTAAAACGGATTTTTTTAAAGTTTCTACTAATTTTTTATTGCCTTTGGTTGATGCTTTAAACTTTTTAGCCTTTCCCTTTATTTCACTTAAATGGACCTGGTTAATTTGATCCACATCATAATTGTGCGTAAACAATTTTGTAGGTTCATCTTCCTCTTTAAAGGTGTTTTTTTCTGCACTTTTTAACTGATGTATACTGCTATTGGAAATTTCACCAGCCCTAATTTCATTTAAAATAGTAGTTAGTACATCTGCATGCTCTTGCCGGTATTGTTCTGTTAAATAACAGACATTAAATTTGGCATTCACCCAGGCTGCTGCCATAAATGCGAACTTATCCTTACTCTTTTCTCCTTGATTTCCTATAGGAGGTAACTGAAAAAAATCACCACAGACCACAATTTGAATGCCTCCAAAAGCCGCATCACTTTGTTTAAAAAATTGCAACACAGCATCTACCATATCCAACTGCTTTTTGTGGAGCATGGATATTTCATCAATTATTAAAACCTTCGAATTTTCTAGGTGTTCCCGTAAGTACTTTTTATCCTTCATCGCCATTAAATTGGCTCTGGTAAGCTGTTCCTTAATCCCAAACCCAGCCCAAGAATGTATGGTCATCCCGTTCATATGTGTTGCAGCAATACCGGTAGAGGCCGTCACAGCTACAGGGATTTTTCTAGCCTTTAAATAGGATATGTATTGGTTTAAAATATATGTTTTTCCTGTACCAGCAGAACCTGTTAGAAATACATTTTTACCTGATTTTAATAGTGCTAGTGCTTTGTCTTGTTGCAATGTTTTTAAATTTAGTTAACCCCTCCAGATTGGAAAATTTCTGTAGTTCCATAATACAGAATTTTTACTAAAAACCATAACTAAAAAGAGATTAGGTTTCTTTTTTACGATTGTAAAAATCGGTGGTGTGAAAATACTAGACTTCTGTTTTAAAAACTAATTTTAATGATTTTTAAACTTGCTACAACTATTTATAAAGGCATCATTAAAATTTGGCACAGAATTAAATTACCTTGCATCAAAATCGAAAACCCCAAGATGGCAGAAAAAAAAGTAAGTATTTTAACCGCATTTAAAACGATTATTTGGCCTAGACGTAAACTTGTTTTTATTGGGCTATTCCTAATTGTAATCAGTAAGGCGGCAAGTTTTGTTGCACCAATATCACTTAAATATTTAATGGATGATATTGTACCTAATAAAGATTTAGTTTTTTTAAGAAACTTGGTAATCCTTGTAATCTTAGCATTTTTAGTACAGGCAATTACTTCCTTTCTACTCACAAAAGTACTGAGCATACAGGCCCAATATTTAATTTCTGAACTCCGGGCTCAAGTACAAAAAAAGGTATTATCATTACCAATCAGTTTTTTTGACAATAACAAATCTGGTGGTTTGGTCTCTAGAATAATGAGCGATGTAGAAGGCGTACGAAACCTTATAGGCACAGGTTTAGCACAACTGGTTGGGGGGACCATTACAGCCGTAGTCTCTGTAGTACTATTGATGAAAATAAGCATAACCATGACCGTTATGGCTTTTATACCCTTGCTATTATTTGCTTTTATTTCTTTAAAAGCGTTTAAAATTATTCGTCCTGTTTTTAGAGAACGAGGAAAAATAAATGCAGAAGTAAAAGGGAGATTAACCGAAACCCTAAGTGGCGTTCGTGTCATTAAAGGGTTTAATGCCGAGGAACAAGAAAATAAAATTTTTGAAGACGGCGTTGCTCAGCTGTATGAAAATGTAAAAAAGAGTCTAACCGCAACGGCTGTAATGACAAGCTCCTCAACCTTTTTATTGGGTCTTGCCACTACGGGAATTATGATGGGCTACGGGGGTTACCTATTAATTACAGGCGATTTAACTACTGGAGAATATTTTCAGTTTACGTTTTTATTAGCTCTTATGGTAGCACCTATAGTGCAGATGAGTAATATTGGGAGTCAGCTAACTGAAGCACTTGCAGGTTTAGACCGTACTGAAGAGCTAATGAATATGACTTCTGAAGCCGATGAAAAAAATCGTACCATTGTTTTAGATACCATGAAAGGGGATGTCTCTTTTAACAATGTTTCTTTTGCCTATGAAGAAGACAAGGAAGTATTAACCAACGTAAATTTTACCGTTAATTCTGGCCAAGTGGTTGCCCTTGTAGGCAGTTCGGGATCTGGGAAATCTACCATTGCTGGTTTGGCAGCCAGTTTTTTAAATCCTGCGGAAGGAACTGTAGCTATAGATGGCAAAGATTTATCACAGATAGATCTTAACAGTTTTAGACAATACTTGGGTGTTGTTTTACAAGACGATTTTTTGTTTGAAGGAACCATAAGAAATAACATCCTTTTTCCTAGGCCTAACGCAACGGAAGAAGAACTGTTAAAGGCTGTTGACGCGGCCTATGTCAACGAATTTACCGATCGCTTTGATGATGGCTTGGAAACGCTAATTGGAGAACGTGGGGTAAAACTATCAGGCGGACAACGCCAACGGATCGCTATTGCCCGAGCTATTTTAGCGAATCCTAAAATATTAATTTTGGATGAAGCTACTTCCAACTTAGATACGGAGAGTGAAGCGCTTATACAGAAAAGTTTAGCGACTTTAACTGAGGGAAGAACAACCTTTGTTATAGCACACAGACTGAGTACAATACGTAAAGCTGATAAGATTTTGGTTATTGAAAATGGAGAAATTGCAGAGCGCGGTACCCATGACGAGCTTATTGCAAAAGAAGGCCGATATTTTAACTTGTTTACGTATCAAGCACGGATATAATTTATAAAAATGGTAAAAGCTCAAACCCTTAGCTATTCTAAGGGTTTGAGCTTTTATTTATAGCTAGTAAGTTTGTTTAGCTTTCTGGTGCCAACTCAACTTCTAATCCGTCTAAATCTGGAGTCATGTGTATTTGGCAACCCAATCTACTGTTGTCTTCTACGTTAAAGGCCTCTGCTAACATAGCATCTTCATCCTCAGACATTTCTGGTAAATTATGATCAGATTTCACATAGCACTGACAAGAAGCACACATAGCCATCCCACCACAAATACCAATAGTTCCTTCAGGAGCTAGCTCATACGATCGCACAATTTCCATTAAATTCATATTCATATCTGTAGGCGCATCTACTTCATGTAAAACCCCTTCTCGGTCTGTTATTTTTATTTTAATATCACTCATTAATCTATTGCTTTAACTACTACTTTTGGAGCTTCTTTTTTGGTTCCATCAAATCCAGTAACACCACCTACGGTTGTATATTTCATTACATATCTTTTCTCAGGATAAATTTTCTGGTAGGCACTTTGACACATTAAAGTGGCCTCGTGAAAACCACAAAGAATAAGTTTTAATTTCCCCGGATAGGTATTTACATCACCAATGGCATATATACCAGGAATATTAGTTTGGTAATCTAGTGCATTGTTTACTTTAATCGCATTTTTTTCTATTTCTAAACCCCAATTTGCAATGGGACCTAATTTTGGAGATAAACCAAATAGAGCGATAAAATTATCAACTTCTAATGTGATAATGTCTTCTTCTCCTGTTTTTTTAATTGCAACGGCCGTAAGGGTATCCTCGCCAATAAGTCCAACAATTTCTGCTGGTGTAACAAGGTTAATCTTACCTGCATTTTTAAGTAACTGCACTTTTTCAACCGAGTCTAAAGCCCCTCTAAATTCATTTCTTCGATGCACTAAAGTAACCTCAGAGGCTATATCTGCCAAAAAAATACTCCAATCAAGGGCTGAGTCGCCCCCACCAGCAATAACTACTTTTTTATTGCGGTAAACTTCTGGGTCTTTTATCATGTAAGCAACGCCATTATCCTCAAACTTAGTTAAGTTTTGTAGTAATGGTTTTCGTGGCTCAAAACTCCCCAAACCACCTGCTATTGCAACAATTGGTGCGTGGTGCTTTGTTCCCTTGTTGGTGGTAACAACAAATGAGCCATCTTCCTGTTTTTCTATAGTTTCTGCACGTTCACCCAATGTAAATCCTGGTTGAAATGCTTTTGTCTGCTCCATTAAATTAGCTACTAAATCTCCTGCTAATACTTCAGGAAAGCCCGGAATATCGTAGATTGGTTTTTTAGGATAAATCTCTGAACATTGTCCGCCTGCTTGTGGCAAAGCGTCTATTAAATGACATTTTAATTGTAATAATCCTGCTTCAAAAACTGCAAAAAGTCCTGTTGGACCAGCACCTATAATTAGTATATCTGTCTTAATCATGTAAAAGTATCCTTAAAATAAATGTAAAATTACAGAAGTAATTATGGTCTAAATATGATAAATATCACAATAATTAACCCACATTAATCACCTCTTCAATTTGTGGCACATATTTTTTAATGGTCATTTCAACGCCGCTTTTCAGTGTCATTTGATTCACACTACAGCCTACACAAGCTCCTTCTAACTTTACTTTTACAGAAGTATCATTATCAATTGAAATTAGCGAGATATCCCCTCCATCACTCTGCAAAAAAGGACGAATTTCTTCCAATGCTATTTCCACCTTAGCTCTTATTTCTTCTGTTGTCATCTTTTACTTCTTGTTAACCGGCGAGCAACCCGCCATAGTTGTTATTTTAATAGCTTCAGTAGGAGGCATAGCTGTATTTCTTTTTACGACTTCTTGCACTATGCTTTTTGTTAATTTCTCAAAAGCAGCTTCTATTGGTGAGGCTGTTTGCAATGCTGCTGGTCTACCAACATCTCCGGCTTCTCTAATACTTTGTACTAGTGGAATCTCCCCTAAAAAAGGAATTTTTAAATCTTCCGCCAAATGCTTTGCACCTTCTTTTCCAAAAATATAATACTTATTATCTGGCAGTTCTTCTGGTGTAAAATACGCCATATTTTCTACTATTCCCAATACCGGAACATTTATAGAATCTTGTTGAAACATTGCCACTCCTTTGCGTGCATCTGCCAAAGCAATTTCTTGTGGTGTACTTACCACAACAGCTCCTGTTACAGGCATGGCTTGCATAATACTTAGATGTATATCGCCAGTTCCTGGTGGTAAATCTATCAGCATAAAATCAATTTCTCCCCAATGGGCATCAAAAATCATTTGATTTAATGCTTTTGAAGCCATTGGTCCCCTCCAAATTACAGCTTGATTTGGTTGTGTAAAAAATCCAATGGATAGTAATTTAACACCATAGCTTTCAACGGGCTTCATTTTAGACTTGCCATCTATGTTTACTGCTAGTGGTTTTTCCTGGGCAACGTCAAACATAATGGGCATAGACGGACCGTAGATATCTGCATCCAATAACCCCACTTTAAATCCCATTTTAGCCAATGTTACTGCTAAATTGGCTGTAACTGTAGATTTGCCTACACCGCCTTTACCCGAAGCAATGGCGATAATATTTTTTATCCCAGGAAGTGGTTTCCCTTTTATCTCATTTGTTTTTGGCTTCGCTGCAGCAGCACCTACCTTAACATTAATTTTAATCTTAGCTTTTTCATAAACTTCTGTATGAATAGTCTTTAAGATTTCAACTTCTGTTTTTTTACGAGCTTGTAAACTAGGGTTGTTAATCGTTACATCTACAACAACCTCATCTCCAAAAATCATAATATTGGTAACAGCTCCGCTTTCTACCATATTCTTTCCTTCTCCAGGAACCGTAATTTTCTCTAACGCCTTTAAGACATCACTCTTACTTATCTTCATCTATATCACTTTCTTTTTCAGCTTTTTACTTAAACTGATTCTAAATTGCAAAGATAGTGTATAGGGCTGAGAATAAGAAGCCATAGAATTGAAATATAACATACTTTTATCAGTTAACTTTATATTACATGCTCTCCTTTTTAGACTAAAATTTAGAAGTTATAGCGCTTTATATTCCAATTCTTGAAACGGATCCCAAAAGTACTTGTCTAAATCTTGTATTTGGTTATCTACTACAACTACACCTTCATTTTCGAGTAGTTGTTGCATTAAATTAGTCCCATCAAAATGATGTTTCCCAGTGAGCAACCCTTTACGATTAACCACTCTATGTGCAGGTATTTCTTCTTTTAAATGAGAAGCATTCATAGCCCATCCCACCATTCTGGCACTTCGGGCTGCTCCCAAATATTTGGCAATGGCCCCATAAGAGGTAACCCTTCCATACGGTATTTGCTCTGCTACAGCATATACTTTTTGAAAGAAATTTTCGTTTTTTAATTCCATTTTATTGATGGTAGACTCTAACTGAAGTTATGATAAAGAGGATCAGCATTAAGGCGCTAATAATATAATTCGAATTTTTTGAAAAGCCTTTGGACTTCTTTTCAAGCTTATTAAAGTATACCGTATACAAATACAATACAGCAAAAGTGCCAAAGCCAGCGGCAAAAATAAAGGTAAGAATATCCCAAACTTCAAATTTAATCCAACCCGATGCCTTCCACATGGCATTCATACCACTATAGTACGGAATAGTTAACAAATTAATTGCTGCTAAAAAAACGCCTTTATAAAAACTATTGCGCTTGCTAATTTTGGGTTTTACTTTCTTTTTAGGTTTGATCCATTCCTTCGCCATAGCGAAAAAATAAACTCCTAAAACTGCAAAAACAACTAAGGCCACCTTTAACAACACGCTAACCACCTCAGGGTTTTTGTGCAGAAATTTAGAAATTACAACGGCAATATAGGCTTGAATGATCACCGTAATGGACACACCAATACTAAAAATAATACCATTTAACTTGCCCTTTTCTACACTAGTTTTTGCCGCATTCATATTCAGGAGGCCCGGTGGCACCGTTGCCATAAAGGCTGCCGAAAAAGTGGCAAAAAAAAGTGTAACTAAATGCGTCATTGGTTAATTGACCTTAAATTGAATATAGGTTATTGGTTTTCCTTTCTCAAGATACTGATTTTCATAGAAAGTTTGTATATCCAACACTTCTTTAGGACTTCCTTCGTTCTTATACACATCATGATTGGCATAAACAACCTCTAATCCTTTACCGTGTAACAGCCCTAAAGTATACCCATGCATAAATTCGCTATCTGTTTTAAGATTCACCAATCCGTCAGGTTTTAATACCTGTCTATACTTTGCTAAGAAAGCGTCATTGGTTAGTCTGTGCTTGGTACGCTTATATTTTATCTGTGGATCTGGAAAGGTAATCCATATTTCAGCTACTTCCCCAACGGCAAAAATCTTATCTATCAGCTCTATTTGTGTTCTTAAAAAAGCGGCATTTTCGATATTTTCTTCGATAGCCGTTTTAGCCCCTCGCCAAAAACGAGCCCCTTTAATATCAATCCCTATAAAGTTTTTATTCGGATTTTGTTTTGCCAAACCAATGGTATATTCCCCTTTGCCACAACCCAACTCTAATACAATAGGATTATCATTTTTAAAGAAAGTTGCCCATTTTCCTTGTAACGGAAAAACCACGTCTGTTATATCTTCTCGGGTAGGCTGAAACACGTTTGCAAACGTTTCATTCTCTTTAAACCTCTTTAATTTATTTTTACTTCCCACAACATACATTTAATGATTTGGCAAAGCTAAGGAAATCTATTTATGTTTTTATAGTTGTTTTTTTGTCTTTATGAATAAATCTAAACGCATACTAGTAGCTCCGTTAAATTGGGGTTTAGGACACGCCACAAGATGTGTTCCCATAATAACTTCTTTGATAGAACACGGTTACACCCCTATACTTGGTTCGGATGGTGATGCTTTACACCTATTGAAGAAAGAGTTTCCAGAACTAGAGGCTTATAATCTCCCCTCTTACAAAATAAAATATGCTAAAAAAGGCAAGCATTTTAAAATGAAAATGCTCTGGGATTCTCCTAAAATGCTAAAAGCCATCCATAAAGAAAAAAAAGAGACTAAAAAACTAGTGAAAGAACTACAAATAGACGCTATTATTTCTGATAACAGGCTTGGTGTATATTACAAAAAGATACCTTGTATTTTTATTACCCATCAATTAAATGTACTCACCGGAAGTACAACATGGATGACCACCAAACTACACCAAAACATTATTAAAAAGTTTGATGAGTGCTGGGTACCTGACGTAGAAGAACAACCCAACCTTTCTGGTAAATTAGGACATTTAAAAAATTCTAAACTAAACCTTAAATACATAGGTCCTTTGAGTAGACTTAAAAAAAGTGATTCCCCTAAAAAATACCATTTAATGGTTTTATTATCTGGCCCTGAACCTCAACGATCAATGCTGGAAGAAAAAATATACGATGAATTAATTGGGTACAATTACGATGTATTACTCGTAAAAGGCAAAGTTGAAGATGAGCAAAAAATAACCTCATTACGAGGAAATATTATTATATATAACTATATGAATTCCAAAGCCCTGGAAAGAGCCATAGGTGAAAGCGGCATTATTCTTTGTAGGTCCGGTTATACTACGATAATGGATTTAGCAAAATTAGAAAAGAAGGCCTTCTTTATACCCACTCCTGGGCAATTTGAACAAGAATATCTGGCACACCGACTACATAAAAAAGGCATTGCACCATCTTGCTCACAAGATGAATTCACAATTGACAAACTGTGTAAAATAAAAGTGTTCAAAGGCCTGAAGCATTTTACAAAGGAAGTAGATTACAAGGCTTTATTTGAGGTTTTCTCTAAGGTAAAAGAAAACTCTGACCCAACACCAACAACGCTTTCCACATAAATTTTTTCGTTATGCGCTTCTAAAATATGTTTTACTATTGCCAATCCTAATCCTGACCCTCCAACCTCTCTGCTTCCACTTTTATCAACTCTGTAAAAGCGTTCAAAAAGTCTAGGAATTAACTCTTTAGGAATTCCTTCTCCGTTATCGGTTACCCGAACAATCACTTTGTTTTTTATTAAGTTTTCTACACTAACCTCAGTGGTTCCATTATTATAACCGTACTTAATAGAATTCACCAGCAGGTTAGCCAGTACTTGCTGAGTGCGTTCTTTATCTGCCTTAACCATGATAGGTTTGTCATAATTAATATCAAAAGTAAGTGCAATCTTCTTTTTAGCAGCGCGCATCTCTAAGGAATCAAATACATTCTGAATAAGCTCTACGATATCAAAATCTTCAAGATCTAACACAAGTCCACCAACCTCTAATTTGGTAATCATATCTAAATCCTTGACAATATAAATTAGCCTTTCGACTCCTTTATTAGCTCTTTCCAAATATTTTTTATGAACTTTTTTATCGTCCATAGCGCCATCCAACAAGGTTAAAATATATCCTTGCACCGTAAACAAAGGAGTTTTTAATTCATGTGAGATGTTTCCTAAAAAATCTTTTCGGTATTCCTCTCTAATCTTTAATGTATCAATCTCTGTTTTTTTTCCTTGCGCAAATTTTTCAATTTCTTCGGTTAAGGTTTTTATATCTGTAGTAATTGGAGCCGATGAAAAAGAGGTAGATTCTAGCAGTGAGACATCATCATATATTTTTTTTATCCGTTTATAGATAAATTTCTCTACACGGTATTGAATAATCATAAAGGCAATTGCAAAACTTAGGAGTGAGAAAGCCACAAGAAATAGCCACTCCTTAGTACCGGAATAATACATACTCATACCCAATATGCCTGTAAGTATTACAACAATAAATAGGGATGAGCGGAATGCAAATTTATAGGACTTTTTTAGTCTTTTAGCCATTATAAAACAAACTTATATCCAACACCTTTTACAGTTTTAAAGTGGTCGTCTCCTATTTTTTCTCTTAATTTTCTTATATGCACATCTATTGTTCTTCCTCCAACCACAACTTCATTACCCCAAACCTTATCTAAAATCACTTCCCTTTTATATACCTTGTTGGGTTTCGATGTCAATAATGCCAATAACTCGAATTCCTTTCTTGGCAACACGATCTCTTTTCCGTTGTTAACAACCTTATATTCTTCTCTATTGATAATAATATTGCCCACTTTAACAATATCTTCTTGATCTTCCACAGTATTCTCTTTTAACCTTCTAAGCAGTGCCTTTACTTTACTTATCAGCACTTTGGGTTTAATTGGTTTCGTAATATAATCATCGGCTCCGGCATCAAAACCCGCAACTTGAGAATAATCCTCACCCCTTGCGGTTAAAAAGGTTATAATAGTTTGCTCCAATTCTGGTGTATTTCTAATGATTTCACAAGCTTCAATACCATCCATTTCTGGCATCATAACATCCAATATCACTAGATGTGGTAGTTTTTTCTTTGCTTTGGCAACTGCCTCAATGCCATTCTTTGCTGTAAACACATCGTATCCTTCAGATGAAAGATTATAGCCCACAATTTCTAAAATATCTGGTTCATCATCTACTAAAAGTATTCTAATATCTTTCTTTTTCATCTGTACATCGTATTGATTATAGCGCCAAAAGTAAAGATAATACTTAAACCACAAAGATGCTTAACATTCATTTAATATCTAAACCTTAATATAACAATTTGGACTTGTATTCTTAACATATGAGTAACATCACTTTTACAGCTGCTGACGTTCTTTGCGGCAACTTATAAACGAAATTAATGAGACTTTTTTTATTGACATTTTGCCTTTTAACTTGCTTATTTTCAAAGGCACAAGAAACAGGAAGCATTGTTGGAAAATTAACCGACAAGGAGATGAATAACGATCCGTTGGCATTTGCCAATGTATTGATTAAAGGAACAACAAAAGGAACAACATCAGATTTTGATGGCTTATACGAGATTGCAAATTTAGTGCCTGGCAATTACACAGTTCAATATAGTTATGTTGGTTATGAGACTATAGAGATTCCTAACGTTGAAATAATTTCTGGAAAAGTAACTACAATTAATGTTCCAATGGCTGCCAATGAAGGGATGCAATTGGATGAAATTGTAATAACTACAGTATCCAGAAAAGATTCAGAAACAGCCTTATTATTAGATCAAAAGAAAGCTGTTGAAATGAAAACTTCAATTGGCGCGCAAGAACTTGCTCGAAAAGGAGTTAGTGATGTTGCCACTGCAGTTACCAAAACCACAGGAATTTCTAAACAAGAAGGTTCTGGTAATGTTTTTGTTAGAGGTTTGGGAGACAGGTATAATGTAACTACAATGAACGGCTTACCGTTACCATCTAATAACCCGTCTAATAAAAATATAGATTTAGAAATATTTTCCACTGATATTGTGGAATACATTGGTATAGACAAAACGTATAGTACAAAAAATTATGGTGATTTTGCCGGAGCTAACATAGACATCGCTTCAAAAAACTATACTGGTAGTGGTTTTATTGAACTTGGTGTAGGCGTAGGAGGAAATTCGGAAGCAATAGGCGTAAGTACGTTCTATTTAAATGACGGCCCTAATTTTAGCGGCTTTTATTCTAAAGATTATCCAGCTTTTCCTTTAAACAACTATAATTTTTCAACGAGTTGGGACAGAGAAGTTGGCCCAACACCTATAAATTCGAGTATTTCTCTTAAAGGAGGAGACTCTTTTAACTTAGGTGAAGATAGTAGACTTAGCTTTTTTGCAGTAGGTTCTTTTGATAACGATTACAGTTATAAGGAAGGAATAGTAAGGGGAGGCGTAAACGTAAGCGGTGTACCAGATAATGATTTTGATTCTTTTGACTACAGCTATAATACCAACTCTACTCTTATGAGTAATATTGCTTACAGATTAGGAAAACACACTTTCAAATACAATGTGCTATACCTTAATTCATCCTCTCAAAAACAGCAAGAATATTATGGAATAATAGACAAGGATGATGATGCAGCTCAGGGAGGTGGGTTTATACAACGCGCTGCTTTTGAAAGAACAACATTGTTGGTAAATCAATTCTTAGGAGACATAAAGTTAAAGGATAATTTAGATTTAAACTGGGGTGTTTCATACAACAGTTTAGATAATGTTGTTCCTAACAGACGCCAAGCAACAATTCTACCGGTTAATTCTAATGATCCTGACGGACCAAAATCCATGCAACTAATTTCATCATCCTCAGACAACCACAGGTTTTACCACACCTTAAATGAAGATGAATTTGCTGCAAACATCGCTACCACATTTAAATTTAACAAAAATGAAGATGATGAGTTCTTAAGCAACCTAACCTTGGGATATAGCGGAAGAATGAAACAAATAAACTTTGAAGCAACTCAATTCAACTTCAGAATACTCCAAAGAGACAATAACAATAATGTTCAACAACAACCTATTATTCAAGATATCTATAATTTAGACGCCTACTTTAATCAACAAAATATTAATGAAGGTTACTTTAGGATAGAAACTTTTAGGGGAACTGCAACTACTCCAAATGTAGCTGTTTTAGCCCCACAAACTTACGGTGGCGATCAAAATATCCATGCTGGTTTTATCTCTGGAACACATAAGTTTTCGCCTAAATTTACAGCTGTGGTGGGCTTAAGAGGGGAAAAGATAAACCAATCCATTGAATGGAATACTTCTTTGAATTCTGGTGGGCCAAGCGAATTAGATTCATTTGAGTTATTACCAATGACTTCACTTAAATATGAGTTAACAGAGAAACAAAATTTAAAATTTGCCGCAAGTAAAACATATACCCTTCCACAATATAAAGAGAGAGCTCCATTTCTATTCCAAGATATAGGTGGCGATACGTATGGTAATAACGGACTATATGCTTCTACCGATTATAACGTTGATTTAAAATGGGAGTTGTTTCCAAAGCTAACCGATATTATTTCATTTGGAGTTTTTGGAAAACTAATTCAAGATCCTATTAATACAGTAACTGTTAACTCGGCCGCAAATGATATTAGCTACGTTAATTCAGGTGATGAAGCAACTGCCTTTGGAGCAGAATTTGAAATTAGAAAAAAT
Source organism: Cellulophaga sp. F20128 (assembly GCF_023015805.1). Lineage (GTDB taxonomy): Bacteria > Bacteroidota > Bacteroidia > Flavobacteriales > Flavobacteriaceae > Cellulophaga. The sequence continues at coordinate 1,274 of NZ_JALKBA010000013.1, read as the reverse complement.
TTATTTGAAAGCGAAACTGAAAATGAGACAGATTACTTAAAAACAAATATGTCTGTTGGTTTTAACCTTTCATATATGAATACCAACCAAAATCTGAGTGATGGCAAAGTCATAGAAGAAACTACCGCAGCTGGTTTTCCTTTAAGTGTAACTTTTACCAATTCTGAAGATCGTCTTTCTGGCGCATCAGATTTGTTATTGAATGCAGACATTAGCTACAGCAAGGAATTTTCAAAAGACAAAGACATATCGGCTACTTTGGCTTATAATTATTTTTCTGACAGGATTTATGCATTAGGGGTTCAAGGCAAAGGAAATTTGGTAGATCAAGCAGTAAATACATTAGATTTTATTGTAAAATCAACACTTAATAAAAACATCAGTTTAGGACTATCTGCAAAGAATTTATTAAACCCTTCTATTGAAAGAATTCAAGACACTCAAAACGTTATTGTAAGATCGTATAAAGGAGGTGTAGACCTAAAACTTTCTTTATCATATAGGTTTTAACCTTTAGTTAATACAAGCATTACATTTTCATAATTCACAGGTAAACATCACTTAATAAGGTTGCTGTTTATTTGCATAAATATAAAAACTATTAAAATGAAAAAAACAATTTTAAAATTAATACTAACGATTACTGTAACAGTATTCGTATCATCTTGTAAAGATGACGATTCTTCGGGATCAACTTGTTCTGATGGAATTCAAAACGGAGATGAAACAGGAATAGATTGTGGTGGTTCTTGTAACGACTGTCCTCAATTAGATGCACTCATAGGAGATGTAACTGAAGATTTAATTTTAGATGCTGCAATAGCCTACAAACTGAATGGAGCTTTTGTTGTAAAATCGGGTTCTTCATTAACAATTCCTGCTGGAACTACAATTAAGGCTACTGGTGGTACTGCGGCTTATATCGCAGTTGAACAAGGTGCACAAATTTTTATTAACGGTACATCTGCAAACCCGGTTGTTATGACATCTGGTGAAGTCAACCCTACTGCTGGTAACTGGGGAGGCCTGGTAATTGCTGGTAATGCTCCTACTAACAAAGGTACTTCTGTAACTTCTGAAGTAGCTGATTTAACATACGGAGGAAATGTACCTACTGACAACTCAGGTTCTATTAGATATTTACGCATTGAATATACCGGTGCTACGTATTCTAATGATAAAGAGTTTAACGGTGTTTCTTTGTTCGGTGTTGGTTCTGGTACTACTTTTGAATACGTACAGTCTTACAATGGTGGAGACGACGGTATTGAATT
>NZ_JALKBA010000012.1 GCF_023015805.1 Cellulophaga sp. F20128 | reverse complement strand
ACTTGGATAGGTTTTAAATACAATAACTGTAAATAGTCCAATCCAAGTTCATAATGTTCTCCAAATATGTGTGTAACGAATTTTAAGGATAAGGCCATATTGCCTTCTTTAGGTTGTTTCCCCAGCGGTGAATAGATATTGTAAAAACCAAGATATTCCTGCTTAAAATTAAGATGACTTGGAATGCATGTAAACCCATCATATTTGGGAACTTTACTTAAATGATCTTTACCGTGATCCTGCTTTATAGTTTCCATATTCCAATGCACCAAGATTTTGTTAAAGTGCCCGGCAATAGTAGGGGCTTTCACTTCTTTATAATAGGAGGTTCCTACACGTATATAAGGTGTTTGTTTCATTTGAGTCGTTTTAACACCCTAATTATCTTAAGATGTGATTAAATAAAAAGGAATGTATGCTAGGACTATCGTCTATTACTTAAGGTATAGGCCAAAGCTTCGGATTCTATATCTTGTTTGGACTTGCGCTTATTTTGAAGTAACCATTCCACAAGTTTCTTTTTTTCAAAAAAGAGCATTTTACCGTTGGGTTTGGAATGTGGAATTATGCACGAAGCTGTAAGTTTATATAGGTAGCTTCTGGATATACCCGTATAATCACAGGCTTCATCAAAGGTTAATACCTCTTTGTGTCCTATTAAAAGTTTTTCCAAACGATCTAATCGCTCAAGAATTAATAAATTGTCCATTTTCATTGTTTTAGATTAATAAAATGAACAAAAGCGCTTTTGTTTTCCCTTATGGGATTATAGAAATAAAAGTATTAAATGAAGCCATTGAAAGAAGAAATAATACAAAATAGTTATTCACAAATAATTGACAAACAACACATTATGTCATATTGTGTTAAATTTAATGAAGTAATTACATTTTAATTTTATTTGCAATTAAATAATAACAAACACCCTCTTTTAAAATTATGGTGAAATAGGTTTTTTGAGCGATATGGAAGGTTGTTAACAATGCAAATGAGATATTTAGGTAAAAAAGTTTATTATAAAAGTAAATCTAAAAAACTGAGGTGGATTAAAACAATGGATGTATGGCTAGGATAAAACTAAATCTATAGATAACTATTCTAAAAAAAATAAAAATTTTTGTTCCGGAATAATGTTAATTTATATGAATTACTATCAGGTTTCTCAATAATTTAAAATGTTGTACCTATGTTGTACCTAGCCAATAAAAAAAGCCTTCACATTACTGCGAAGGCTTGATTTTACTAGTAGCGGGAACTGGACTCGAACCAGTGACCTTCGGGTTATGAGCTTGAAGTCGTCCTCAAACAAAACCTACCAAACACCAACAAACTAAATGTTTTTCAGCGTTTTACGTTTTTTCAAATATCTTATGAAATCAATTAAAATCAAATTATTCTGTACTTATTCTGTACTTATTCTGTACTAAGTGATTTTCAAATTGATTACTTTTGTATTGCACAAAACTAATAGATTATGGCGAGTATAAAAATTGTTTTGAGAAAAAATATGATACGAAAAGACAATACAATACCCCTTGCCATTCGTATCAGTGAAAACTATAAAACCAACTATAAGTGGCTTGGTCAGTATGTACTTGAAAAAGATTGGGATAAAAATGCGGGAAAGGCGAAAAGAACGCATCCTTACTCAAAGAAGCTAAATAACTACCTAATGAAAAAGCTTACTGAGGCTAATGATATTTATTTCGATTCCAAGAAAGAACTCACAACTAAGCAAGTCAAGCAAAAATTAAAGGGTGCAGGAGGTTCGAAATCATTTTTTGATGTTGCCTCAGATAGAGTGAAAAACAAATATGAGCGTGGCACATTTTCCGTTGCAAAATCCGAACTGTCTATCCTTTACAACTTAGAAGAATTCTTAAACCTAAGCACAGCTAAGGAAAAAGTCGTCATTATTCACGAAATCAAGGAACGACGAAAAGCGCGAATAAGTAAAGGACGGAAGGGCGAACATTCTTTTATGGATTCCGTAGCGTATTTTAAAAAGAATAAAACATTAAAGTTTCAAGACATCAATGAGTCTTTTTTAGACAAATACAAGGACTTTTGCCTGGTCTATCTTGGGCAAAAAACACGTACAATTACTAATCAGCTTATTTTTATTCGTACATTATTCAACAAAGCTATCAAAATTGGAGTTGTTGATGTGAAATATTACCCTTTCGGTGGAGAAAAAGAAAAAATTCGCATAGGGTCCAGCCATAAGATTGGTCTTACCTCTAATGAAATAGAAAAGATTGAAATCTTGGAATTAGAACCAAATACTTCTATTTGGCATACCAAAAATGTTTGGTTAATTGCTTTTTACTTTGCAGGAATCAGAATTTCCGATGCTGTGCAATTAAGATGGTCAGATTTTAAAGACGATAGACTCCTTTACATAATGCATAAAAATGAAAAACCTGTTAGTTTAAAAATACCGGAAAAAGCAGTCATTATTCTGAGCCAATATAAAAAATGTAAAGCTGAAAACCACGGATATGTATTTCCATTTCTTAGCACCACGAACATTTCTGACAACGAGGAAGTATTTAAAAAAACAAGAAATGCTACTAAACTGTTTAATAAGTATTTAAAAAGGATTGCAATTCAATGTGATATAGATAAAAATCTTTCAAACCACATTGCACGTCACAGTTTCGGGAATATTGCAGGGGATCGCATCCATCCATTAATGCTTCAGAAATTATATAGGCATAGCGATTTGAAAACTACCTTGAATTATCAGGCAAACTTCATTCACAAAGATGCTGACGATGCTTTGGACAGTGTAATTAATTTTTGAAATCGTCAATTTATTCTACAGGTAATTATTGAAAGTATATCTCTAACTTCTAATTGATTACAACACATAACTTCCTTTATCTAATTTTACTTTAGCGTATAATCTGCTTATTTATTCTAAATTAAAACACCTACCTTTATGTAGTAAAAAATAGCAAAATATTATGATAGCTATATTAACTACAGGAGGTACAATTGAAGGTCTCGATTATATTGGCGGTAATGAAAAAAAGAGTTCAAATATCTCAATTAAAAATTTTCTGACAGCTGCCAATGTTGATTTTGAATATACCATAGAAAGTGTATTTAAAAAAGATAGTAGAGCAATAAATGAGAGCGATAGAGAACAATTAGTCCGCAAGATTGTTGAATCTGATGCTTTAAAGATATTAATAACTCACGGCACTTTCACAATGGAAAATACTGCAAAATATATTGGTAAGCTCAATTTAAAAAAAACTATCGTGTTGGTTGGGTCTTTCATTTTAGGTTCATCTGGTGATACGGATGCACCTTTCAATTTAGGATATGCAATAAGCTCATTACAGCTTCTAAAACCGGATGTTTATATTGCTATGAACGGACAAATTTTTCATTGGAAAAATGTTGTCAAAAATTTAGAAACCAACAAATTTGAGCGCAATGAATAGGAATATAAATGTTTGGAACTTCAATACATTGGACGACTTTCTTCTATCTATTAGTAGATACGGTTATTGTATTGTTTACAGTCTACTTTTCTGGAAAGAAACCGAGCAGTAACTTTAAGCGGTTTCTAATTCTTGGTTTATTATTTGTTGTCTATAACGCTACTGGCGGATTTCTTCCTACTGATAATTTCCCTGGACCATTTATACTTCAATACATCATAACATATGGCGCGGCAATCACATTGTGCGTTTACATTGTATATTATCTCTACAGGGAATATGATATTGTCGTTCTGAAATTTAATTCTTCAATTCGGAATCTTGCCATATTTGCAACCGCTAGTTATACCACTCTATTCTTAGTCCCCTATCTTCTCACAGGGTCTTTGGACTCTGCCAGAATTCTCTTTACCATACCAATTTCAGTAGCTGCCATTGTTTTTCTATTCATATTTTACAGACGAATTTCGAATCCAAGTAATCCGAATGCCTTTATTTTAAGGCGTAATAGATTATCTATCATAAGTGTGGGAAGTATAGCATTGTTACCTATTTGTACAGTTATTGGAGATTACCAATGGTTGACCTTTACCGTGATGAACTTGGCCTTCTATGCCATAACAACCATTGAAGTTGATAGGTATTTATACTTTATAGAAAATAATAACCGAATGTACGAAGTGTTCGCACTCAAAAAAAAGCAAAAGGTCGAAGCGATTGAACGTAAGATTTTTTATGAAGATTTGACAAGAAGAGAAATTGAGGTTGCTCTTTCCATTTTAAGCGATTTAAGCTATAGAAATATTGCTAAAGATTTATTCATTGCTGAAAGCACCGTTTCAAAACACGCTTCTAATATCTTCAAAAAGACAAGCGTAAAAAATAGACTTGAGTTCTTAAAACGATTTCGTAAGAAAAAGAAATAATTCATATTCAATCTGAAAACTTAGTGTTTACTATATCTCATAAAAAGTCCGTAGAAAAATACGGTGCATTCCGTGATTAAATACGGAAAGTTTCCCTTTTATAATTCTTGTTTAATATTATCTTACTACAAGCTCCACAAAACTCCCTAATAAGCCACAAATTTCATGAATTACATTGGTTATTACTAAAGTTTTCAGAACAATGAAAAAAGCAACTCAACCTTATCAATTAAATCAAATTACTATGGTTTTCAAATTAAAGATACCTACTTATGAATTCTCAAATACTATCGAAAATATTGCTTCAGGACCTTGATGATATAAAAAATCAATATGATAATATTTTAGAAAGGGCTAACCGTTCGATAAGGGCTTGTCGTAATTTATTGACTACTTATAAAAAAGAAATCCACTATAAAGAATTCCAAACTATCAAGGAAGAAATAAAATTCTTTAAAGAAACCAAACAAATTCCGCTTATAAACTTAATTTATTTTTCAGAAATCCATTCCTTTGAAGTCCAATTTCCAAAAGGAAATAAGGATGACCAATTAAAATTCATTAAGAAGAAAGTCAATAAGATAAATAGATTTTTCCTTATTAATATAGATTTTGGACGATACATCAATTCTGGGGCCACCCATTTTGACAAAGAATACTACACACGAGATTACCTTGATACATTTCACATTACAACCTCAAAATTCTATTTCCAAGATCCTGAATTTTGCACACCTAGAGATATGCTTCTTGGCAAGTACAAGGCTTATGATTCTTTAGTAGTTTATTTAGATGAGAAAAAATTCCTAATTCGCAAAGGACTTAATGGAAAACCGAGTAGCATTAAACCAATAGAAAAAATACATTGGCCATTTTCTAATACAGATTACGTGGAACTACTTTATGCGCTCTGTGCAAAAGGATTGGGCAAACAGGACAATCAAAGTATAATACAGCTTTCTAAAAAGTTACAACAACTTTTTGAAATTGAGCCAAAAGACATCTACAAAACATTTCAGGATATCAAGAACAGGAAAAATAGTAGAACCCTTTTTCTTGACCAACTTGCCACATCCTTACTTATAGAAATGGACAAAAGCGAAGAGTAAATCGTCATTTTCATCTTAAATTCCCATTTTAAAACTATTAAAAAAGACCGTACTACGGTTGACCTACGGTAATTGGATTCCGTATTGCTTTTCAATAATATTTAATATGGTTTGAGGGTTTAAATTTGCAAAAACCAGCTCAAAACGCACCAAAACTTCCCAAATTTTAAAATGTTAAATTTTGACCGTAGTACGGTAGTACTGGGGAATAAAATCCAGTAAACCTACTCAATTTTGTAGAACGAAAGTCAAATCAGGTCAGGGGTTATCAAATTAGTTGACAGCGATACGATAGCCTCTTTCCATTAAAACCGTTCTATTATGCCAACAAGTATTATTACCACAGACGACCTTCGAGAATTCAAAATGGAATTACTCGATGACATTAAAAATCTTTTATCAAAACAATCGAAAGGAAAACTCAAGAGATATCTCAAATCTTCCGAGGTTATGGACTTGCTACAAATAAGTCCAGGAACTCTTCAAAATCTTCGAATAAATGGCACTTTACCCTACACAAAAGTGGGCGGTATCATTTATTACGATGCCGAGGAAATTCAAAATTTAATGACTGCAAATCGCGTGAATCACAATCTAAACTCTTAAATGATGAACTACATAAAGCTACTTAATGCGGCTTTTGAAAAGTTCTATTTCGATGACCGCCTAAACCCTACCCATATCAGCTTGTATATGGCACTGTTCCAAGAATGGAACAGTAGCCGCTTTGCCGACGAATTTTATGTAAACCGTAGAGATTTAATGCGCTGTTCCAAAATAGGCTCAAAATCCACGTATCATCGATGCGTTACAGATTTAGACTCGTGGCTTTATCTATCCTATTTTCCATCCAATAATCCTTACAAAGGCAGTAAAATCAAGATGTCCATTATCGGGACAAGTGATGAGCCTGTAATGGGACCCTACAATCCCATATTAGAACAGCTTGCGGAACAGTACCATCCCATAAATGGACAAGCTGTGGACTTGCACCGTCCCACCAGTGGACAAGCATTGGTATCTACTATAAACAATACCAAACAAGTAAACAATATAAAACAACCAAAGGACTGGCAGGCCGTTATTGATTTTTTTATTGAAAAAGGTTTTAAAGCTGATGAAGGAAAAAAATTCTTCGAGCATTATGAAACTCGGAACTGGCAAACGAGTGATGGAAATAAAATTAGGGATTGGCGTGCTTTGGCCACGAACTGGATGGACAGAACAGAATTATATGCCGAGGAAAACAGGCCAAACAAAAAGCAACCGTCCCAAATCAAGGACAACTTGCGAACCACTAAAAACAAAGATTATGGACAACCCCTCTAAAATTACCGAAGGTGGCGTGGAATACTCGCTCGGAAAGTTTGATGGCAAAAGCATTCTCTACGATTTTGATAAAATCCTGATTTACTTGGATGCAAAGGGAAAGTTGCTCTTTGGCAAACAATTTAGAATCTATGATGAAGACACAGTTATCATTCGCAAACTATGTCACTATTTCATCAAGGACAAAGAAAATTGTCTAAAGGACGATATAGACCTTGACAAGGGTATTCTTCTATCCGGACCAGTTGGATGTGGAAAGACCACTTTGATGAAACTGTTGCGACATATCGTTCCAATGCAGCGACCATACGAAATGGTTCCGTGTAGAAATATTACCTTCAGCTTTAATCACCTCGGATATAAAACTATTGAAGAATATGGAAATACTAAATTTTTCTGTTTCGACGACTTAGGCATAGAGCCTGTCGGAAGATTTTACGGCAAAGATTTGAACGTAATGGGCGAAGTGCTCTTGTCTCGTTACGAATTATATCTACAAACCAAAAAGAAAATCAAAACCCACGCCACCACTAATCTAAACGCAGAGGAACTGGAAGAACGTTATGGGAACCGAGTTAGAAGTCGAATGCGGGAACTTTTTAATTTGGTTGCTTTTGATAAGGGGGCTGGGGATAAGAGAAATTGACTCATTAAAATTACGCTATCTGATTAATAATTACACAATTAACAAATAATATTACACTTTAAAGTAAATATATTACGACTATTGGTTTTTATATTACGTTTTTAAGTATATTTGCCACTGTTAACTAACAGGATATTTCGAGAAATGTATACAGAACTCATTAAAATAATTGAAGGTGGCCTCAATCAAGATGCAAATAAGGTAATTAATTATTCAAAGCATTTGGTAAAAAAACTTCGCGAAGATGGAGAAGATAAATTGGCAGATAAAATTATGAAGACTATTGAAAAGGCCAATGGTGTTCCGGTTTATAAAGACCAGTTATTTGATGCGCCGGTTGACAACGATACAAGATTAAATATCGCTGACATTATTATGCCGCAAAATATTAAATTGGATATTATCCTGTCTGACAGTGTAATTGAACCTATCAATCAGTTTATTTCACTTGTTAATTCTAAAAACATCATTAAAAGTAAAGGGTTGGACATTAACTTGTCACTTTTATTATACGGTCCTCCAGGATGTGGTAAGACTACCTTGGCCAAACACATTGCCAAAGAATTAGATATACCAATCATCATTGCCCGCTTTGACTCTTTAATTTCCTCTTTATTAGGTAATACGGCAAAAAACATTAGAAAATTGTTTGATTATGCTAAAAGCAAACCTTGTATTCTTTTTTTAGACGAATTTGATGCCATTGCTAAAGCAAGGGACGACAACCAAGAGACTGGAGAGTTAAAAAGGGTAATAAATAGCTTATTACAAAATATTGATGAATTTAGTGAAAATGGTATTCTCATAGCGGCTACAAATCACGAACAATTGCTTGATAGTGCCATTTGGAGACGCTTTGAAAAAATCATCAATGTCTCTATTCCCAACAATTCAGAAGTTCAAAATTTGGTGAGGCTATATTTTGATAAGATTGATTCGGAATTGGATGTCGAAGATAAAAAATTAGAAATTCTTTTCAATTATTTGAGTGGTTATTCTCATTCGGAGATTGTAAAAATTTTAAACAGCGCATACTACAATTCAATAATCAAAAAAGATGAATACGGTTATGAAGATATTTTTATGGAGTATTTAAAATATAAAACCAATAATCGGTTTGCTCAAGACGAGGCAATACGCTTTCTACACGAAAGTAATATTACTCAAAAACAGATTTCAACATATTTAGATTTATCAATAAGACAAGTTAGAAACGCATTAAATTTAGAATAAAATGGCAAAGAATTTACCCATAAAGATATTCCAAAAACGAAGATTGGATGAAAGAAAAACGGAAGGAAGCGGTTCAAATAAGCCACCAAAATGGCAATTGAACGATGCAGAATTAGCAGAAAGAGCGGCGCTTTTGCTTGAACCATTCGACCAACTTTTTGATGAATTCCGGACACGCCCGAATGCAAGGGATTTCATCCCTGCAACGCTAAAAGTTTATATAGATGACAATGCTATTGCCAAATCACATCGGAAAGACATCCAAAGTCTCTTCAATGGTAACCGGACTAAAAACAATGTCATTGGTTTTATTGATTCTAACAGTTTATTAATAAAAGTAGACAACTTGGAAGAAGGTCAATCTATTAGACGAAACATCGCAAATTTCAGAAAAAATGCCAAATCGATATCTGCAATAGAAGGAATAGAAGTATTTTCCCCACAGGTTGTTGAATTCGCCGAAGATGTTCTCAAAGTATCGTTGATTGATTATCATAATTTCGAATTAAACAATGCCGTCAAAGTAGCATTCACTAAATTTTGCCAAGAGCTAAATTTAAAAATTAAGGAAATTCGATATTCAATCGGACTAATCATTTTTAAAATTGAAGGTGCAACACCAGCAAATTTAGACCAACTTTCAGATTTTGAAGCGTTGGAGACAATTGATTTTATGCCAAGATATAAAATTGTTTTGGACGCAATGGACACTGAAGATGTTTTGGATGTTTTAGAGCCAAAAGAAGGTGTTGATTATCCCATAATTGGCGTTTTAGATACAGGTATTTCAGATAATAAATATTTGAAACCTTGGCTTACCCAAGATAAATTTTCTACATATCCAGAAGATTTGATAGATTCTTCTCACGGAACGGGTGTATCGAGTGTGATAATTTACGGCGACAAATTGCAAAATGAAATGCTATCTGGTAATACGGGTTGTATGCTCTTTGATGCGACAGTATTTCCTGACAGTAGCAAAGAATCAATTTATGAAGATGAACTTATTGAAAATATTAGGGAGGCCATTAAAAGTCAAAGAAACATCAAAATATGGAACTTGTCTTTAGGTACAGACCAAGAATGCGATGTCAATGATTTTTCAGATTTTGGTATTGCTCTGGACAGTATTCAAGAAACGTATGATGTAATTATTTGTAAATCCGCAGGAAACTGTAAAAATTTCATAAGTGGAAGGCCAAAAGGTAAGATAGCAAAATCAGCAGACTCAATTCGGGCACTTGTGGTAGGTTCAATCGCACACAATAAAAATGGATATGACATTTCTGAAGTAAATCACCCATCACCTTTTACACGAATTGGCCCTGGTCCTGCAAACAGTATTAAACCAGATTTGGTTTCAATAGGCGGTAACGCTGGAATGAACGGTGGTAGAAGTACTCAAAATGGCATAAATGCCATCGCGACCGATGGTAGGATAGTCCAAATTATTGGAACAAGTTTTTCAACACCTCGCATAACGGCACTTTTGTCGGAACTGAATTTTAAAATCAGTGAAAATTTCAACCCAACGCTTTTAAAAGCTTTGGCAATACATTCGGCAAAATATCCAAGTATGCTCACACTGCCAGCCAGTGAGAGGGTAAATCAAATGGGCTTTGGTGTTCCCGATTCTGCGGACGATATTATTTACAATGACCCACACGAAATCACGCTTATTCTACAGGAGAATATTGTTAAAGGAGAATTTATTGAGATTTTGGAATTTCCGTTTCCCGAAAGTTTAATAGATGATAACGGATTCTTTTATGGCGAGGTAAAGGTAACTTTGGTTGCACAACCCGTACTTCGTGAAAAGCAAGGTGCTGAATATTGCCAATCAAATCTGGATGTAAAATTCGGTACGTATGATAATATAAAAGATAGAGGTATTGAGAAAACCAATATTCTGAACGAATTTGGTCCAGATGATGCCAAAAATGTATTATTGGATTCCAATTACAAAAGTGCGTTTAAGAAAGACACTGAAAGCGATTATGCGAGGGAAAGAGTTCTACTGAATTATGGTAAAAAATATCAGCCTGTGAAGAAATATTCTGTTAATCTTAATGAAATGACGAATTCCAACAAAGAACATAATTTGCAAAACACTCGTAAATGGTATGCAAAAATAACAGGCACTTATAGAGACTTTGCTGAAACACTCGCACAAAAAGATGGAGAAATTCTTAATCAGGATTTTACATTGGTGGTAACCATCAAAGACAATAAGCGTCAACACAATATCTACGATGAAGTAACACAGCTATTAGAAAATCGGAATTTTTTACATTCAAACATCAAATTAAGGGAGGAAGTACGTATTCGTTTGGATAACGACATTGATACTGAATAAAATTAAACAAAATTATATGTCAACAATATTAACTAAAAGTGAGTTATCACAGATTGCTCGAAGCGGTTCAAGACCTTTTTCTAAAGAATTGGCTCTTGCCAAAGTAGAAATAACAAGAAATATGCAACAGCGTTCGTCAAAGAGCTCAAGTATCTTTTTATCTCATAGTCATAAGGATAAGGAAGCTTTTGAAAATTTTGCAGCTATACTTGAACAACTTGACGTGAACGTTTATATTGACTGGCTTGATGAAGATATGCCATATCCACCTACGGGAAGGACAGCAACAAGATTAAAACAAGCAATCAAACTAAATAAAAAATTCATTCTGGTTGCCACGAATAATGCCATAGAATCAAAATGGTGTAATTGGGAATTAGGTCTTGGGGATGCTGCAAAATATATTGATAATATTGCTATAATGCCCATAGCAGATAATACAAATGTATGGTCAGGTAATGAATATCTACAAATCTATCCATATATCGAGAAAAACTCAAAGATGTGGGAGTATGATAATTATTCAGTTGTTTTTCCAGATGGTACCAAAATAGATTTAAAAGCTTGGTTAAAAAATTAGTATGGGTTTATTTACAGAAAGTGAGTTGCGTAATAAAACAACTTCGGAGAAAAGATTATTTAGCAAAGGATTACGTGGGCCTGTCAATTTAAACGAATCTTACGACCCAAATCAGACTTTTGATGTTTTTCTATCACATAGTTATTTGGATAAGGATATCGTTTTAGGGATTAAACTTACATTGGAAGAATATGGTTACTCGGTTTATGTTGATTGGATTCAAGACGCTAATCTCAATCGAGGTAGCGTTAATAAGGAAACAGCTGCAATCATAAGAGAGCGTATGAAAAAATGTAGAGCCTTAATACATACATTTTCTATTAATAGCTCTAACTCAAAATGGATGCCGTGGGAATTGGGATATTTTGACGGCATTAAAAGCCAAGTTGCAGTACTTCCAGTAACTACGACAGAAAAAGACAGTTTTAAGGGAGCTGAATATTTAGATTTATATCCTTTTATTAAAAAAGCAAAGTCAACAGGTGGGGATTTACACTTATGGGTTCACGAGGAACCTTTAAAATATGTAATGTTTCATTATTGGATGACTGGCCATACACCTTTCAATCATTAAAATAAGATTATGAAATTTAGTCAACAAATAGAGACATTTATTAATGATTTTGTACAAAATCTTAATGAAGGAAGTGCATCAATTTTTGCTGGAGCAGGCTTATCACAGCCAGCTGGCTTTGTGAATTGGTCAAAATTAATGGAAGAAATCGCAAAAGATTTGGGTCTTGATGTGAATATGGAATCTGATTTGGTATCAATAGCTCAATACCATCAAAACGAAAATCAAAATAGGGATAAGCTCAACAGAAAAATCGTCCAAGAGTTTGTTGAAGACACAAAGGAAACAGAAAACCATCGTATTATTTCCCGCTTACCGATTTCATCAATTTGGACTACAAATTATGATACTTTAATCGAAACAGCATTTAAAAACGTAAAAAAAATTGCCGATGTTAAATATACCAACCAACAATTGTTACATACTAAACCCAAGAGGGATGTAGTAATTTTCAAAATGCACGGCGACGTTAATCATCCTTCCGAGGCTATTCTAACAAAAGAGCAATATGAACGTTATCATATATCCCATCAGTCATTTATTGATGCGCTTTCCGGAGAACTTATAACTAAAACCTTCCTCTTTTTAGGTTTTAGTTTTTCAGACCCAAATCTCGATTACGTATTGAGTCGTCTTCATTATCGATTTAAAGAAAATAAAAGACAGCATTTTTGTTTTGTCAAAAAACATCGATTAGATGATTCAGAAAACCCGGATAAAGCAACTTTCGATTATAATACTACCAAACAAAATTTAATCGTAAATGATTTGAAGCGCTATGGCATCACATCACTTTGGATAGATGACTATAATGATATTACAGAAATATTAAAGGAAATAGAAAACAGATATAAAAAACGAACAATTTTTATTTCAGGTAGTGCAGAAGTATTCGAACCGTTTACCAGAAATGAATCCCTTAATTTTATTCATATTTTGTCTAAAAAAATCGTTGAAAACAACTTTCGTATTGTGAATGGTTTTGGTTGGAATGTTGGCAGTTCTGTAATTAATGGCGCTTTGGATTGCATTTATTCAAATCCTACAAAATATTCCGAAGACCAACTTGTATTAAAGCCTTTTCCTCAAATCGCTTCAGGAGGTAAAGATTTGAAGACACTTTGGGAAGATTATCGGCAAAATATAATTTCACAGGCTGGTATCTCGATATTCTTATTTGGTAACAAAAAAGACGAACACAACAATATAGTAGAAGCCAATGGTGTAATAAGAGAGTTCGAAATTTCACACCAAAAAGGTAATATCTGTATTCCAGTCCCTATAACTGGCTTTGCAGCTAAAGCAATTTATGATAAAATTTTATTAGACCCTAAAAACTTTTTTACTAATCCTGACGAGATAATACCAATATTAAAAGAGCTTGCAAATGATAATTCAACTCTAAATGATAAAGTATCATTGATACTCAAACTAATAAATAAAATTAAATAGAATGGGAAGAAAAGTATTTTACAGTTTTCATTATGATAATGATAATTGGCGAGTAGCGACATTAAGAAGCATTGGAGCAATAGAGCAGAACCCAATAGCAAGTTCCAATAAATGGGAGGAAGTAAAACGTGGTGGCGATAAATCCATTAAAAATTGGATTGACGAAAATATGGTTAACCGCTCTTGTCTTATAATGTTGATTGGCAGTGCTACATTTGGTAGAAAATGGATTAATTATGAGATAGAAAAGGCTTGGAACGAAGGAAAAGGGATTGTTCCTATTTACATTCATAATTTAAAAAACTCTTTGGGTTACCAATCAAGTAAGGGTAAAAATCCATTAAGTCATTTTAAATTGAACTCTAAAGATTTATCCACTATTGTTAAATCCTACGAACCACCATACACTGATAGCAAGGAAGTTTATTCTTATATTTCCAGAAATTTGAGCAATTGGATTGAGGATGCTATAATATTTAGGAAAAGCTTTTAAAGTTATATTAGTTTAGACCCGATTTTCATTAATTATTATTCACAACAATAATAAGAGCTTTGAATTTATCGTAGGCAAATCGGGATTCACAATGAAAAACTTATCGAATAGACTCCTTTTGATTTATATAAGATTATAGTAGAGATTCTATAAGCCCATTCCACAAAACAACACTTTATATAGCTTAACAATTATAGCCTTAATTAACTTAATAATTTCAATTCCCAACTCTTCCATAACCACTAAAATTTTTGTTTAAACCTTCCAATAATACCTTTGCCATAAATACAAAATTTTCAGACTTTTGGTAATATCGACTTTCGTCTACATTACTCAAAAACCCCAACTCCAAAAGCACCGAAGGGCAATAATCTACCGTTTCCTTCAAAACCTGAAAATTCGCAAACTTCACACCCCTACTTTCAAATCCCAATTCCTTATTAAGCGCAGCTTGCAATTGAAATGCCAACCAAGTGGCATCATTTGAATACTGTGAGGTAGCCTTGGCCACATACACTTCAATTCCTCTAGCATTCGGATTATCCGAATGATTACAATGCAATGACACAAACAAATCAGCATTTAAAGCTTTGGCCAGTTTAGTTCTGTTCGATAAGGAAATTAAGGTATCCTTATATCTGGTCATATAAATATCCAAGGGCTTATTCAAATCGTTGTTTAACTTCAAAATCTCATTTGCAATAGACAAAACCACATCCTTTTCTTGGATTCCATTTATGCCTATTGCTCCAGAATCTTTTCCACCGTGTCCAACATCAATAATTATTCTTTTTTGAGTTGCATTTTCCTGCCCAAAAATGATGGATATTTTTAAGAGCAAAATCACAAAACTGACGTTTTTGAGCACTTTTTTCATTTTCAAATTTTGGGTTATTAACAATTCAACTTCCAAAAATCATAGAATTTGACACCAAATAATAGCAAAGGAAATCAATCGAAATCAAATAATATTTTATTCACAAATATTTGATTATCAGTTATTTGTAAACAAATATATGTAAATTTCCAATAACGAAAACAACACAAATTTTTAAACTTTTCAGTTATGAAAAAATCAAATTATTTCGCAGTATTTCTTTCACTTATCTCAACATCTCTTTTTGCTCAAATTGGGGGCATTGAGGATTCTGTAAATGATGTGGGTGATACTATAAGAACAATCTTTCCAATTTTACTCGGTGTTATTTTTTTAGTTGGTTTCCTTTTTAACGCAGGACACTTCTTTGGCGAGAATGCAGATTTAAAAAAAGGTATTACCAGGGTTCTGGTATTCGTATTAATTGCGGGTGCTGTTGTTGGAATATTTACTTATCTAATTGGAATCGTAGTATAGTGAAGCGGTTCGAGGTCTATAGAAATATTAGGAAAAAGGCAGTCATTTTTGGGCTGCCCATTTCCCTGTTTGCCTTAATGATGATGTCCATACTTGGATCCTTAATGATTATTATTTTTTCATTCAGTTTCGGGATAATAATAGGAGTCTTAATTTTTAATGCTGCGCTATACATTGCATTGACCCGAATCACAAACAATCCACAACTATTTCAGATGGCGAAAGCCTTCCCAAAAATTATCAGTAACAAAAGAAATTCAGGCTTCGATTATGAACAAGATTAACCTTTCGGCATATCAACCCATTGCAGATATTCAGGACAATATCGTCTTCGCCAATAATGGTAACGTTGTCTTGTGTTATGAAGGTAACTTGCCAGAAATTTACTCTTTATCAGAAAAGGATTTTGAAGATATGCACGGTGCTTGGTTTCAGGCTTTGAAATCGTTGCCTGTGGGAACTGTGGTTCATAAGCAGGATATCTATCTTAAAAAATCTTATTCCTCGGAACAGCTTCCGAATAAAACTTTTTTAGAGAAAGCGACTCACGAGCATTTTAAAGGTCGTGGACATATTGAACACAAATGCTATTTGTTTTTCATTTTGACTAAAACCAAAGCGCTCAACAATCCAAAATATGTCAATCCGTTCCGAAAGGTTTCATTGGGAATTGTACAGGAACTGGACGACAACATTAAAAGCTTCGTCAACTCGGTAAGCGATTCTGTTTCCTTCATTAATAATAGCCGAAAAATGGCATTCCTTCCACTTAAATCGGAAGAGATTCAGAAGCTCACAAATGGCTATTTCAATGGCTTCAACGAAGGTTTTGACACAGATATATTGTTAGATAAAAAAAGCGTCAATATAGGCGAAAACTATTTTGATGCCCTTGCCATCAATAGTGAACTGTGCTTTGGCGAAAGTGTACAGAGTAGCAAAACCAATGAGAAATTCACTTCAGATGATTTTGTGTTTCATCAAGGGTTTATTGATGGTTTAGGGCTTACGCTTAATGAAAACCATATTGTTAATCAAATTATCTATCTGGACGACAAACAAAAATGGCGTAAGTTACTGGACAAGAAAATCGAAGAATTGAACAAAAGTTCCAATTTCGGTTCACAGAACAAAGTAGTACTTGGAAAGATTCAGCATATTCTCGACCATATAAATGCCGATGATAATGCACGGATTATACGTGGTCATCTCAATATTGTCTATTGGGCGAAGGCAGCCAAAGAACTTGATAAAATTACCTCAAAGATAAAGACTGAGTTTAAGGAACTGGATATCATCCCGTATTATCCACGAGGGGAAGAACGCAAGAATTATATACTGAACAGTTACTGCTGTTTCTCATCCAACTTTTCAAACAACGATTTATACGTTACCGATTTGAAACACGCACTTTGCCTGTTCATCAACAATACCAATTATAAATCTGATGCTACCGGAATTATTTTTAATGACCGTGAACATAATATTCCTGTTTTGAAGGATGTTTGGGACGAATGTAAGAAGCGGATCAAGGCTCGAAACTTTGCCATTTTCGCGCCAACGGGCGAGGGCAAATCTTTTTTGGCCAATAACATTTTGCGCCAGTATTTTGAAAGTGGCGTTCGTCTGGTCATTATCGACTTGGGTGGATCTTACACCAAATTTGCAAAGCTCTATCCTGAACAATATACCGTACTTCGTTATGAGAGTGGAAAAAATTTAGGCATCAACCCATTTTACATCAGTAACCAAAATGACCTGACACCAGAACGACTTGAGGATTTGTCGGTGTTCCTTTTTGAATTGTTCGCTTCGGATTTAAAAGTTACCAAAGCGCAATCGGTTTCCATCAAAAAAATATTACGTCACTATTACGATAGCACTGCTGAAAACCATTCTTTGGAAGGGTTTTACGGTTTTATAGAAAAGAATCAGAAAGACCTTCTGAATACTCTTAAAATCCATCCCGACTACTTCAATGTTACAAGCTTCTTGCACGTAATGTCTGAATATGTCGGAGATGGTCTATATAGCTTCTTATTTGAAGTAAGTGAAGACCAGACCTATAAAATTGAGGATAAACGCTTGATTGTTTTTGAACTGGACGAAGTGAAGGACAATAAAGAAATTCTGTCCGTAATGTTGAAGCTGATTAAGTCAGCCATCCAAAGAACCATTTGGAAAAACCGTGCTGAAAAAGGCATCATCCTATTTGACGAGTTTGCGAAGCAATTGAAGTTTGAAAACGTATTAGAAAGTGTGGAATTCTACTATCAAGCCATCCGTAAACAGAATGGTGCGATTGGGATTATACTACAATCCATCAATCAATTGCCGAACAATTCAACTTCTGCAAGCATTCTGGAGAATACACAGGTCATTTATAGCCTGAACAATGAAAAAGGGTATGATGAACTCGTAAAAAGGCTCAACCTCTCAACCCACGATCTGAACCAATTAAAGTCCATCAAAAACAATCTTTCCGGACCACGAAAGTACACCGAAATGTTTATCAAAATCGGGAGGGAAAGCAACATTTTCCGTCTCGAAGTTCCAAAGGAAGTGTATGCAGCTTATTTGACCGATGGAAAGGAAAACGAAGAAATAATGAAGCTCTACGAAGAGCATCACGATATGAAAAAAGCAATAATTCAATTCATATCTAAAACATAATATTATGAAATCGCAGATTCACGAATACCAAAACAAATATTTAGCAATGAGTAAAACAAAAATTTTAGTACTCGCAATGGCATTGCTGTTCAGCTTGAACATTAAAGCACAGGGAATGCCAGTTTATGACAATACCAATTTTATTAGTTTAATAAAACAACTATTAGAATCTGGGAAGCAAACCGCAAACATTATCAAGACTGTCAAGTTCTTAAAAACAGCAAAAGAAAACATTGAAAAGGTCAACGATGTGGTTAGGCAATTGAATGCCGTTCGTGAGATTGGCCGTAACAATCAGCGACTCATTGATGTGATGCAGGATGATTTAAGGGACATTCTTGATAGCCCTTACATCAAGCCCGAAGAAGTTGCAAGGGTTTCTGAATCATTCACTGCCATTGTAGAAAATTCTTTGGATACAATGAATTTCATAGATGAAATCCTATCCAGCGATTATCTGAAAATGAGCGATGCTGAACGTGCTGAAATCCTCAAACAAAAAGAACTGGAATCAAAGGAAATGGTTTCTAACGTCAAAGCCAAAACGAAACGCTACAAGGATATTATTTCCTTCAGAAAAATGCAAGATAAAATCAATAACCGCGAAACTGAATATTAAGGATGACCGCAACCATCATTTTAGGGATTGGACTGGAATATATAGACACGGTTTTTCAGACCATACAGAACAGCAGTTTCTCGCAATATACTATTGCAGGAATGAAAACGCTTGCTGTTCTGTTTTTTCTGGTCAATATCCTTAAAAAGTACAATGAAGGTGTTGCAGATAAGGATGGTTATACTTGGGGATTGAGTCCTGGAGAGCTGGCGAAGAATTTTGCAATTGTACTTTTGGTCATTTTCTCGACACAGGTATTAGGTTTTTTCGATGGCATCTTGGTTTCTATAGAAGCACAATACCGAGGAACTGCACCAGCTTTGTTGCCTTTGCAAATGCAGGACATTCCGATAGAGGAAGATGTAAATCTAATTGATGCTGCAAAAAATGCCATGACATTGCTTTATGAAGCTTTGGTAACGCCACTTTACGGGTTCAAAATATTTGCCTTTATCATTGGGATTATCCTATGGATTTTAGACCTGTTTATTTATCCGCTCTTTTTAGCAGAACGATTCTTCCTTTTGGGTATTATGCAGGCATTTTTTCCGTTGGTCATCAGTTTAGCTGTATTTGAAAAATTCCGGTCATTGGCTTATAATTTTTTTAAACTATATGCAGCGGTATATATGCTCGTGCCAGCCTTCTTTTTGGTCAATGTATTTGTTAATGCGCTATACACAGAAATCAACACAAACTTTTGGAATAACCTTTTTGGTACGGATGTAGGTCAAGGTTTTTTTGCTCCTGTAGTACAACTTGGTTCAGTAGGCTTCATTGTTTTCCTGAAATTCAAATTATATAGACGCGCCACGTCCTTCACGTTAAGATTATTTTCCAACTAAAGCAAAATCAGAATGAAAACACCTTATAAGAATATTTATAACATCCTAAAACTAAATAGGTTCATCGTTTTGGCAGTCGTAGTATTTGCCTTTTTGGCGAGTACATTTTCCGTTTGGATAGCATTTAGAACTAACAAAAATGCACTTAATAGTGCCTTTGCCATCAACACCGATGGTAGCATCATTCCATTAAAACTCGTTACCCAAAAAGAAAATTTCAAGGTTGAAGCTTTGGCGCATTTGGAACTGTTCCACAATTACTTCTATAACATCGATGCAAGCAACTATGAACGGAACTTGGAAAAAGCGCTTTGGTTGGGCAATAGTTCAGTTGACAATCTGTACCGCCAGAAAAAAGCGGATGGCGTTTACAACCGCTTACTACAGTATTCGTTGGTTCAAAAAGTGTTGAGTATTGATTCAAGGATATTTGAAAATAATGATTCATATAGTTTCACTACGACTACCATTTTTGAAATCAATAGAGGTACCATAATTGACACCTACGAACTGGTTTCAACTGGAAACCTCATAATGGTCAATCGGAACTTCCCGAATAATCCACACGGATTATTGATAACCGATTATTTTGAAAACACCTTAAAAAAGCTGAACAATGAAAATTGAGCCGACCCGCTTGCCGTCGTGCAGGTAATCGGGATTTATAAACCACGATTATGAAATGAGCCATAACTGTTTTGATACTAATCGAAATATTGGCTGGCGAATTACATCTGACAATTAAAAACAAATAAATATCAACAGATGAAAGTAGAAAAGAATAAAATAGTTTTTGCTGCGGTTTTGGCAATTATCTTCATTTTCCTGATATCATACTCTGTAATGGTAATGGGTGGTGATGAAAGTGAAAGTAAAAACCTTGAGCAAACATTGATACCTGATTTGGAAGAAAACCAAAAGCAATACAACTCAAAATTGGATGCTATCAATGATTTGAAGGAAGTTCGCGAAACCAACGCTCCGAGTATCTATGATGAAAAACTGATTGATTCCCTTGGCTTTTATAGTGCAGATTTGCCTACACGTGAAAAAGAACGTATCGTGGATAGCATCTATTCAGCAGGAAAAATCAAATATTCTGATTTGACTTATCAGAATCTTGGTAACAGAAGAACAGCTCCAAAAAAAGTTCAAGAAGTAGATTCCGCGGATATAAAAAGGGAACAGAAAATTGAGTCTAAAGAATTAGGCTTG
Organism: Cellulophaga sp. F20128; assembly: GCF_023015805.1. Classification (GTDB taxonomy): domain Bacteria; phylum Bacteroidota; class Bacteroidia; order Flavobacteriales; family Flavobacteriaceae; genus Cellulophaga. The sequence goes on along the minus strand of NZ_JALKBA010000012.1, from coordinate 78,386 downwards.
GAGCATCAACTGTTCTTCGCCGCTTCTCCAAAACCAAACGACATTTCAATCATCGGGAATACGGATGAAACAATCTATGTGGTCGTCGATGGCGACCAAGTAGTAAAAGCAAACTCCCGATTAAGAATGCGACTTACAAAGGCTGCAATGATTAATAATAAGCAAATGCCAAAAAACACACTCGTTTTTGGATTTATTAGTTTTCAGCCAAATCGTGCTTTAATAGAAATCGAGAATATCAAGCACCATCCCACCAAACTTAAAGCTTTCGATTTACAGGATGGTAGTGAGGGTATCTATGTACAAAACAATTTTAGGTCAGAAATTACCACGGAGGTTCTGGACGATGTGATTGGCGATATTAATATTCCGAGTGTTCCCGAGGTTGGTGGTATTACTAAAATCCTAAAACGGAAAAACCGAAGCATTAAAGTGACTGTGTTAAACAATTATAAGCTTATTCTAAAACCAAAACTATGAACCTAACGGGTTCTCAAAAATTCACTATTATGAAAAAATATATCATAACTTCATTATTTATAGCTGTTGCAATTTTTGCACCTCGACTCTGCTGGGCACAGGTTACAGCACAAGACACAATAGTAATAGATACCATCTATGCGAATGACACTAAAAATGTTGCGCTGTTTTTTCCAGAGCCCATTCGGCAAGGCGTAACCGGTTCGGATAATTTTATATTTACGTATAACCGAGAAAAAGAACAGTATTTCGGTTTGCTTCAAGCAAAGCCCGGAAAAGAAAGCAATCTTCTGATAGTCAATAGAGATGGTTCAATTTTTTCGTATATTGTAAGGTATAAAAAGAATTTAACCAAGTTTAATTATTTCATTCCGAAGTCAAGTAGTATTGGGAACGAAAGACCAATAATGAATGATTCTATTTCGGTTGCTACTGCTGAAAGTAATGTTGATAACAGAAATTATTATTACCAGAAATTCAGTTCCTATCTTCTTGAAAGAAAGCAGCGTGTAGGTAGGATTAAAAAGCGAACCGAAGGTATAGTTTTGAGCGTTGAGAACATTGTTTTTGATACGGAAGAGCTTTATTTCGTCATCGAGATTAAGAACAATTCTACTTTGGATTACGATTTGAATTTCTTAAAACTCTCGGTTGAAACAAGACAAAAGGGAAAAAAGAAATCGTTACAACGTTTGTATCAAGAACCATTATTTAAACACAATCAGTCTTCCAAAATAAAAGAAAATGAAACAGTTCGGTTTGTATATGTAATACCAAAGTTTTCATTATCCAATGACCGCAGAGCAATTTTGGAATTGCACGAAAAAGATGGTGAACGTAATATTGAACTGAAAATATCACATAGTTATATCAATAACCCAAATTAGTAACGTTATGAAAAATTTAGTCATTTGCTCGTTCTTATTGTTGTTCTTCTCCTGTTCAGAAAACAAGAATCTTTCCCCTTCTGAAACTGCCAAAATTGTTGCCGAAAGTATTTATCACGGCGATGAAGCTACCTTAAAAAAGCATACAACTGCGGAAGGCTATGCAAACCTTTCAAGCATTCAAGCAATGTTTGCTGAAGATAAAGATTCAGAAGCTCATTTTAAAGTGGTGGATGAAGCGATGGATGGCAAGGTGGCTTGGGTAAAATATTCAACAGCTTACGACCCAAAGCCAGGTGTTTTTAAACTTGTTCAAGAAGATGGCCAATGGAAGGTAACGCATAATGGGCCGAGGGATAAGGGACCTTTTTAAAAAAAGAAACTTTCAAAAATAAATATCATTATGAGCACACAATTTTAATGGATTTTACCAGTTTATTTGATTATTTTCAATATCAAATCCTAAAGCTTCAACTTTTCCAGTTTCTGTAAATTCGTGTTTTCCATTATCGTTTTTGGAAACGGTCAATTCATTTCTTAAGATATGTGTGAGTTCAAGATTATTTTTTGAAACATAATCAAAATTAATAGCAAAATTGATTCCTTGCCCTCCAAATGGGACGCTCGGATAATAAATGCCATCTGCCTTACCTTCAGAATGAGCAAGAGCCACGTTGCAATAGGCTGTTGTGATTATATAAGTTTTACGGTCATTTTTTGCTGATTTTCTAAATTTATCAAACAAAAATCTGTAAAATAATATGGTGGCTTCTCTTATTTCTGGGTCACTTTGTTGAATGAAACTTTCCATTACCACTCCGTGTTCTTTGTCAAATTCTGAAATTCTATGTTCTTTATCAGGTGTGGTTACAATAATTCCAGTTAAAGGTATTTTTAATTGCCACCTTCCAATAGTGACATACACCTTGTCGCCATATACTTTTGTTTCGGACCAATACTCAACTAACTCTGCAAATGATGTAGGTCTATTTTCTGAACAGTAGAATTTAGATTGAAAGGGTCGATTACATCTTGCGAAATCTTTAACGAATTGATTTGGGGTTATTGAAATATCAGATATTAATGGAAATAAATCATCATTATCGTGGGTGCGTGTTCTGAAAAAAACTGATTCGGCAGGAATATCATATTGCAATACGGGAAGCCTTCCTATTGTCAAGTATGCTAAAACTGCTTTTTCGTAGGCATATTCATTCAGGGGATTAATTGCCTCCAATAGGGCAATGGCTTTTTCTACTTTCTCGACAGTCATATTATTTTAGCTGGATGTACTTAATTCTTTGTCTAAATTACTCGTGAACAAGCCTTGTATTAATTTACCATTTTTTAAATACTCAAAGAAATCATCATAATTTTCAGGACTTAAGAAATGAAAATTATACCGTTGGTTGATTTTATTTTCTTCAAGTTGTTTGTTTAATTCCTGAAAATGAATGGTTGCCCACTTAAATTTTGCCTTATTCAAGTCTGAATAATCTTGGTCATCCTTAATTTCAACTACAGTAATATATTCCATCTCATTATCAGAGGTTTTGATAAAAAAGTCCGGGTTAAATTTACCTTGTTTTGTGTGATTTCCAGATTTGCTTGATAGTGAATACTCAATTGTATAAAAACTTTGATTAGTTGATTTTAGCCAAGCAGCTATTGCATTGGCATTTTCGTTCCTTATCAGTTTTTCAGCAAATTTCCGTTCAGGCGTTGCGTTAAGAAAAGCTAAATCAACAGGTGTCTTAAAATCATAACTATTAGCTTGTTTTATAGCAGTACGGGGTAGTGATTCATCATCAATAACATCTTGCAAAAAATTTAAAACATCAACATCCTCAACTTCTTCACTGTATTTATTTGAATACATTACCGTGGAATTATGGCGCAAATTTCCAACAGATAAAGTTTCCTTTATTCTTTCTTTAGTTGAGATTTTATAAGGTTTTTGGGCTATTCTAACTAATTCCAGTGATTTGTTTTTACGTCTTAACAGCGTATTGAATGAAGAGAAAATGTTTCTTTTATTCTTTTCGTTCAATTCATTACCTTCAAGACCAACCTTATCCATTGAACGGCGTATTAATTTTGTAATCTCTTCTTTTGGTGGCAGATTATTTTTTGTGTATTGGCCTTCTTGAAGATTCAGGGTAACGCCTTCCCATTCTCTTGTTTGAAATTCGTGATAGATTTTATCGACAATTTCTTTAATAGGGGTCATTCGGTTTTTAATCTTGTACTCAACACCTTTATACTCATTGGCAAGGTTCGTATAAGTTGTTTCTTGGCTGACTTCATCAACTGAAGATTCTAAAGTTATGAAACCTTTATAGTTGAATTCTTTCTCCTTACTATTGTTTTCAACTGCATTTTCAATTTTATCATAATCTATATTGTAGAGTTCAAAGTGAAATTTACTTCTATCGCTATTGGTTAAATTTGAACTCTCCAATCGCATTTCCAACTCCAGAACTTCATCAACCAGCCCTTTAATTTTTGAACCCCAAGATGAATGGTTAAAAATTGTAACCTCTGCATTACCGATATATTCGGGCGGAACTCTTAAGCCTCTACCTAATACTTGGGAAATTAATAATTTTGAATTGAATGCTCTTTCCTCCATAGGGACTATTTGAAATACATTTTTGACATCCCATCCCTCTGTAAGCATAGAAACCGAAACAATCCATTCTACAGTAGAATCAGGCATATCTACGTCTTCCAACCTAATAGCATTGCGTTGGTGCGATTTATCTGATGTTACTGTCATAACGAGCTTATCACGAACCTCTTGTTCTTCCAAACCTTCTTCCAACATTAAAAACTCAACTAATCTCGTTTCAAGTCTTTTAGCATTAGTAATATTGTTAGTTATTAATATTGTTATAGGTTTTACATTTTTATAAGTGACTTTATTCTTGCTATGATTTTGATATATTTTCTGAAACCTTTGGTCTTCATTTATACTGTCATCTTCTGAAACATAATTGATTTTTTTTACAAATTTTTCATCAACAGCTTCTCGTAACGAATATCTGTATATAACATCATTGAAGTAATCATTACCTATATATGCTGTACCAGTAAAACCAAGCATATATTTAAAGTTATAGCCATCATCCAATAAAAACTTTTTCCACACTTTGAGACCTTTTGCCTCATTTGTGTTTCCTGAAATCTTATTGTAAATATGATGGGTTTCATCATTTAATACCAAAGTGTCAAAACCTTGCTTGAAACCGAAACTATCTTCAATTGATGAACCAGTTCTTTCGTAAACAGCGTGTACATTTTCAATACAAATAGCACCTTCGGCTACTGTAACACTTCCATCAACGATACTTGGATTTTTAATTATTGCTGATTGTGGAATTGTTTCTTTAAGAATTGGGTCGGAAACCAAGGCTAAAAATTTTTTAAGCAATTCCTTTTCAATAGTTGTGGATGGACACAAAACGAGAACTCTTTTGACCAGACCCATACCCAACAAAATTTGGGCGATTCCGTACATTACATAACTCTTTCCGGTACCTGTCGCAAGGTCTATAGTTGCAGATAACTTTGTGGGTAATTGAACCTTGCGGTGGTAATCTGCAAGTTCTGGGTATCTCTCCCGTAATTGAGGGTTTTGGTAATGGTTTTTGGTTATTAAGTCCTCTACATTTGAATATTCTTTTGATGCCAGGTAAATGACTGAATTTCTTATTGCCTCTTTTTGATACTCTCTTGTACCACAGAGTGCGTCTAAAAATCTATCCCAATATGCAAGGGGTAATTCGCTTTGGTTATAAAACTGATTTACTTTTAAAATTAAATCTTTTGTGTCGTATCGCTTTTTTTCCTGAATCATACGTTAATATTTTTATTGGTAAATACTTCACGAAATTCATTGCCGTAAATATCAACATATACCGCGCTTACTTTATGACCACAATCTTGTATTGAGATTTGAGCTTGACCATCTTCGCCGATAATATCTGCCGCAAAAAACACATCGGACATTAAAAATTCATTACCATTATAATCCTTGTCTACAACAACCATCGCTAAAGCATCGAGGCCAGGAATATCTTCTAATGTGTCTTCATCTGGATAGTATGCTTTAAACGCTTCTATTGTTATGACGCCATTATCAAAAGAGGACTTAACTTCGGGTTGTCTAATAAAATGAAAACCTACTGCATTTTCCAGTGAGTTTACATTACTTGAACTTGTAGGCTGTCTGAATTTTTTGAATTTTTCTTTATGCAATTCTTGAATAATTTGATATGGCACTTTTAGAAAATAATAGCGCACGTCGCCAATCTCATAGTAATCGTCAATGAATTGGACAGAATTTGCTGGGGCAACAATATAAATACGGTCCCCAACTTTTTTACCAATGTTTTTATGTAATATCTGCAAATAATCTTCATCTACAGCTGCATCTTTATGTTCCCAATATTTCCAAATCAATACATCATATCCATCCTTGCGTTCTCCTTGAAACTCAATTCCTGCTATTTTTTTTGATTTCGGGTTTACCTCGAAAAGATTGAGCACAAAGTTTTGATACTCCTCGTGCTTTAATTTAAAAAGTTTTTCAATATCATAAAAACCTAAATTTAAAGTCTCAAATGCCCTTGAAGTTTTCTTATAATCTATATTCTTATTTTGAAGAGAACGTGTATTTTCAATTGTGAGAATTCTCTTTTGCAATGTGTAATATGAAAATTTACCAATATCACAAGTAATCCATTTTCTATTTAATTTTTCAGCTACAGCAGCTGTTGTTCCGCTACCACCAAAAAAATCCAAAACCAAATCTCCTTCTTCAGTAGATGACTCTATAATTCTCTGTAATAAAGCTTCAGGTTTTTGAGTTGGATAACCCGTTCTTTCTTTAGCAACTGGATTAACAGGACTTATATCGGTCCAATATGATTCGATAATATCCCCTTCGATTTCATCTAAATATATAACCCTTGAACCACCAGCGGTTGGGTTTACATCATCACGATAAAGCCTACCGTCCTTATCAATTTTAAATCTTTCCTTATATGCTTGCGAATGTTGCCTAAATTGTGTTTCCCATTGATAAGTCGAAGATTTAGTATACGAGTAGATTGTATCGTGTTTTTGAGGAAATTTTTTGGAAGTTTTTCTTTTGAAACCAAAATAGCACCATACAATTTCATTTCTAAAATGGTGCTCTCCAAACACTTCATCAAGAATCATTTTAATATAATGACCTTTTTTGGTATCCATATGGACATATATAGAACCGTCAGAAGCTAAAATTTCCCGTGCCACAATTAGTCGTCTTCTTATAAATTCGACAAATTCGGCATCTTTAGCTTTATCTGTGTATGCTTTTTGACCCTGCGAACCACTAAAATCTGATTCCGTTGCAAAAGGTGGGTCAATATAAATTAATTTGACTTTCCCTTTTACCTTATTTTTTATTAGTGGGTCTTCATTCTTATATATGGTCTTCAGAAATTGAAGATTGTCGCCAAAAACAATCATATTTTTCCAACCGTCAGGATAGGATTCGCGGTCGCCATTGTAGGTCCTTTCAATTTGTAGTGGTGCAGCCGTCACGCCATCTTCATCTGCAAGAATATCTTCTTTACGCATTTTACCAGCATAAACAAGCTCATATTCCTTTTGGGTTGTTGGGAAAAGTTTGTACTTAAAATCATCGGGCAATTGCTCGCCATTCTGTAATTTTTCTATTAAGAAGTCTTTCTCTCTTTGGCTTAATTCTGTCATTGGCTGTTTAAAATAGGCATTAAAGATATTAGTATAATTTCACGATACAAAAAGATGAATGAAGTTAATTTTAAGGTTTAGGTTTAATAATGCTTAACGTATTGCTATTATGGAGTTCTCGTCAATCAAATATTGACCTTGCTTCCTCATAAATCCGTTCAAAATTAACCTCCAAATCAGCTTGAGAAAATTGCTTCGATTCTTGCGGAAACTCTCTTTTTATGTTGGCTAACTTGAACTGTATCTTTTTATCCTTTCCATCCGCATAGGTTATGAATTCGCCTTGTTTCAATCTGAAAAACACATCAGCCCGAATTTTAGGTATTTCCTTTTCTCCAGTTGTAATTCGTGTATCAAAATCTAGATTATGCCCACGACTTATGCTCTTGGTCGGATCTTTGATTATTTCAAAAAAACGTTCATAATATTTAGCGGTGTCCGGGTCGTTTACCTTTCCGAAAAATTGGTAGGATAGATTGCTTAAAATAGCTTTGCTTGCTTTATCGCCATACATCATATCGTTTTGGATTTTGTCCTGCATTACGTAAATCGTAGAAATATTATAGCTTCGAAGTGTCGCAGGAATACGGTGCATATTCAATAGTCGTATGGTTGGCGCTTCTTCCATCAATAGAAAAGACGGTTTGCTATTACGAACACTCATTTGCTTTGTAATGGTGTGAATGATGGTGGCAATTACAGGCGAGTACGAAGTTTCAAATTTGGGATTGTTCACAACTGAAATTACGGTTGGGTTTTCCGGGCTATTTATATTGAGCGGCACTTCATCCGCAGACAATGCCATAAAAATGCGTTGTGTGCTAATTCGTTTCAGCGCATTGGCCAAAGTGCTTTTTACACCTGCGGTCTGTCTTTCAGAATCCTTGCCACTTATAAAAGCATCTGCCATTGCCCTCGATGTTGTATTGGTTTCCAAAAACTGGATAAGGCTATCTGTGTCCAGATATTGATAAATGGCGATTAAATGTGGAAGTGTGCAAAACTGTGGATATGTGGTTTTCAGTTTCCAAATCAATCCACCAATCAAACCTTCCGCAGCATCGTTGAAGAATTTTGTTGTTCCGGTTGTTCCTGATTCCCTTTGTTCCAAAAGGTTTTCAATCAATACCCTTGAAACTTCGTTTACGCTTTCCTCGTTCTCTAAATAGCGTGGCGCAATAGGATTTACCCTGTGGATAATTTTATCGAAGGAAATGACCTTAAAAGGGATATCGCCATCCTTAAAGAGTGGATAAGCCATTTCGGTCAGTTCAAAATCTTTGTAATCGTGAATAATTCCGCAAAATCCTTCTTTTTGAAAGTGTTTTAGGAATCCATACACAACACTCTCGGTCTTTCCACTTCCGGCAGAACCGATTATGGATGCACCTCGTTTATGGTTATCCAGTTTAAAGTTTCCTTTTGTAGTGGCAAAGTTGACCTGATATTTGGCATTTCCACTTTTAGGCTCGTCCGTTTTATGCAAGAAAACATACATTCCTATATTAATTAATATCAGAGGACAAACCAAATAAAGTGCTATTTGAACCAATGGTAATTGTTCATTTAAATAATACACAAGAGCGCCAATCAATAGAAGATTGACGACAAATGCATATCTGCTTATCCGAAATATTCCATAGAAAACACTACTGCCCAAAACAATAATAAAAAGTACCGTTACGAGATTGTCCATTTGCATAATTTTAAATTAGATTCCTATGGAACTCGATTTAATGGCCACTTCAGCACCACGTCGTAGCCTATTAAAAATTTTCATCGCCACTTGTGCCTGCGTGACGGGAATACTCGGCATCATCGGGATACCACTTTTCCCCATTATTTTGAACGCTAATGCTTTTTCATTGGTGGGCAGTTTCATTAGTGAAGCAAAATAGATTTTCGGATTCTTGATGAAATCCTTTCTTGCCTTATAAGTTTCAGCGAAGTTCCTTTGATAGCCAAAAGTCTTGTCAAAAGTCTTTTCTGCTTTTGTAAAAAATCCATCTCTATCAAATCCTCGTTTTACTGTTTTACCATTTAATTTAACATCGGAAGCTTTGTATTTACTTCCTGGGGACAAACTGAATTTATTGGAAGCATCCTTACGGCTCACAATAATATGGATATGACTTTGGTTTCCTGCTTTTGGCATTCCTTGTACAATTCGTTTTCCGTTCTGTTGGTGTGGTGCTTCTCTTTCGAGTTTCACAATTTCTTTTTCCAATTTTTTCACATTCCCTTCCGCTCGCCCATCTTGCACATTTCGGATTTCAGTTTTAAGCTGAAGTATTTTTGTGGCATACGGTTGGTTTTCTTTTATCTGAAAGTCCGTTCCTTTGAAGGTTCTTTGGTGTTCAATTTTTGCATAGTATTTTATATCATCGATTGTAATGGGTCGTCCATTGATTTCGCGATTAAATGAAGCCACATAATCCTTCATAATTTCACGGGTGTATTTTTGCAAATCCTCACTATGGTTCTGCAACCGTTTCAGTTCGTATTTTGAAGGACTTACGGTAATAGAATAAAACCGTGGTTCGTGTTTTTCAAGTTTTGCAGTATTGCCGTCTATTTCCCTGACCACTTCTTCTGCTGAAATCTCGCCGCCATCTTGGTTAAAGAAATGCTCCATATCCTGCTGTTCCAGTCCTTGGTTTTCCTTCTCCAGATAACCCACAAAATCAGCCGAACTTTTAGAATAATTGCCACCCATTTTTTGAGCTGTGATTGTGATATACATCGCTTATAATTTAGTGTTCTTTTTAAGGTTCTGCTTTTCTCGAAAGCGTACTTCCTTTTTTCTTGAGCATATTTCTTTTCCACTATCAAAGATTTTTTGCTTGGCTGTTCTGTCTCAAAAAGGGATTGAATCATTGCAACTGTAGGCTTGGTTTGGGTCTTTTCAACATCCCTCATTATAGCGATTACGGCATTGATTCTTTTAAGTAACTTGGCTTCGATGGTTCGTCCTGTCGGACCTAATTTTTCTTTTGGCGATATCTCATTATAGAAGAAAAAATCAAGAATGGCTTCCATCGTTTCCGTATGTGTCTTGAAGTGCTTTTTTGAAAATTCTTGAAAACGTTTGGCAGTTGCCCGCTTAAATCTAATTGTGATGAATGAATCCATTTTCTTTCGCTTTTTTTTGTGTTTGACGTAAATCCATCCCTGTTTACAGGCTCTTTGGGGGCATTTGACGCAAATCGAAGAAATTTATATAATCCGTTAATTTTCAAGTACTTGAAATTCAATGGTTTATACGCTAAAAGGAATATGTAACGTGGCTCTGCCCGTTACCCTCTTGCTACTCCTTTTCGTTCGCCACAGGCGAACAAAAATTTCGTACAATCTGGCTAAAAAGCCAATTGCCATTTTAAGGAAATGAATTTCCGATATGTTATTTTTCGATGGGTAAGGTTATCGGCGAAAGTGAAAAATGGATAACCCTACGTAAATTTGAATGCTGAATTTCAGCGAAATAAAGATACGTTTTTTTATTCGATTTGGAATTATAATACAAAAAAAACACCTCCAAAATTTAGAGGTGCTTCTTAATCAAGTTCAGAAAATTAAATATTAAAAATGAATGTGTAGGAATATAAATTTCGTAATGCTTCTTCCTCAATCATCGTTTCAAAACAAGTGTAATTTTCTCTTACGTATTTGCGAATACTATCCCCAAATTTCCGTTCCACGTCTTTTTTGGAATCTTCCAAAAGACGGTTTTGAGCCTCCTCGCTCAAGTCTGTAAAATTGAGATAAACCATAGCTTTAAAATTTAGTATTCGCTTGGTAACATCAGCGTATCATTTACAAAAAATAAACGCAGTTCATCGAGCGGAAAATCTGTTACACGATAGCCGTGTTTTTCCAATACGTTATCGTTGCCATCGCTGTAAATTATCTCTGCTTCGTACCCTGTAAAATCCTGTTTTTCCTCGGACAATCTTTTAAAGTCGATGGTTATAAATTCGCTTCGGTTCATCAGACTCTTTGCAATTACGGAAGTGTCCGTAATGAGCCAAAAACAATCTGCTACATTAACAAGATATTTTAGTCCGTCTGTAAAACGTGTTCTTAATAATGGGATTTGATAGAACATTTCCGTTCCGTGAAAATGTTGCAATCCTTCTTTGATTTCGTTAACTTGTGATTTCATAATTTTCTATTTTATGTAGTGAATAATGAATAAGAGGGCGCTACTTTCCACGGGAACGCCCTCTTAAATTTTAGTGATTATTTATCGGTTTTATTTCCAAGCAAAAGAATTTCCTTTGCTTCCACTTCGGTTACATAGCGTTGGTTACCATCATCGGTGGTATAGGTTCGGGTTCTGAGTTTTCCTGTAACTCCTATCTCTTTTCCCTTACCTACATATTTTTCGATAATTTCGGCAGTCTTTCCCCAAGCTACGACCGTGTGCCAGTCGGTGGCTTGTGTTTTTTCGCCTTTGTCATTCTTATAAAACTCATTGGTGGCGAGTGAAAAACGGGCTACTTTTTTACCGCTTTCAAGGTTTGTAATGGTTGGCTCTTGTCCAACGTTTCCGATTAACTGTACGTGATTTTTTAAAGTGCTCATAATAAAATATTTAAAAATTAATTAAAATTGCTATCTGAACTATTCAGACAGTTTATTGTTATATTTTTTTGAAGTGATTTACTTATTATATCTTGAGCGTTTTCCTTTTTTGTTTTTTTTGGTGCCGCTTCCTTTTTGATGTTTTTGTAAGATTTCATAAGATTCATTTTAGATTTACTTCCCATAGCGCCCTCGCTGTTACCTTTTTTTGTTGCTGATACATTTTCAATATTTGGAATTGATAAGGACTTATAAAAAGTGAAGCGCAGCGTAGCGGTTTATGCAGTCCGTTCAACTTCCAAATGTTGGTATTTTGCTGGCAATAAAAGGGTATAACGGCGAGGGTGCGGATGGAGGTTTAAAGACTTTTGTGAAGTACGAAAACATAGGAAGTGGCACCAAATGATTAAATGGAATTCCGATTTGGCGGACTCCGTTCACAATTTCGGATTGGGAATGAAGTGTCCCGTTCCAGTCCCGATAGCTATCGGGACGGACCGGGTTAGCGGAATGGAAAGTAGAAATTGGGTATTGTGTCCAAGATATTTGCAGTGAAGCTCTTTTCCCGCAATGTAGCTTTTCGCGGAATGCAGGGAAATGGGCTGAACGGATTATGAAAATGGATTGCCCTAATGCTGTAGGGTTTAAAGCGGACTGAACTTCAAAGATGGAGATTAGGAATGAAGTGTTTCTCGCTTTTTTGCAGGATTAACGTAATGGAAATCGGAATCTTTGGAGTTTTGTCCAAGACCTTTACAGGGAAGCTCTTTTCCTGAAATGAAGCTTTTCGCGGAATGTAGGGGAATGTGCTGAACGGATTATGAAAATGGATTGTCCTAATGCAGTAGGGTTTAAAGCGGACTGAACTTCAAAGATGGAGATTTGGAATGAAGTGTTTCCCGATTTTTTTCGGGATTAACGTAATGTAGATCGGAATCTTTGGAGTTTTGTCCAAGATTTTTTTAATGAAGCGCATTTACCGTAATGGAGTTTTTTACGGAATGCAGGGGAATGGGTTGCAATGGCTTATGTAAACAAAATCTATAAAATGAATTAGCTTTTTGTCTTTCTTAAAATTTGTCATTCTTATTTTTACAATCTAAATAATTTTTTCATAATGGCCAATAAGAAAAAACAACACTATGTCCCGAAATTTTATTTACGATACTTTAGTTTAAATGATTCCACGAAAATAATTAAGCTCTGTCTAAAGGATACAGGTAGAATCATCCATAAAGCAAATTTGGAAGGACAAGCCCAAGAAGATTATTTCTATGGCAAGGATTTGGAAAGGGAAGAATGGTTTGGGACTATTGAAAATCAGAGCTCATTAATTCTAAATAGGGTGGTTCAAACAAAAGAGTTGCCAAAGGATAAATCTGATAATTATTATCTTATTTGGCTATTTATCCTTCTTCAAGCGTATCGCACCAAGTCGAATGTTGAAGATTTTAATCATATGATAGATACAATTATGAAAACGGCAATGAAGCTCGAACCTCAATTTAAAAATTTTGATTATGATACTCATTTTTTTGCATACGAAGATGCAATAGAAAAAAAACTTGACTTACTTCTTAATAGTCTACCTATGATGATGGATATGCAAATCAAGCTGATTCGAAATACTACTTCAAATGAATTGATAACAAGCGACAATCCTATTTCGAAATATAATCTGTTTTTGGAATCAAGAAAATTTCCCTTCGGACACAATGGAATGGCAAGTAAGGGATTACAGATTTTTTACCCATTAGCACCAGATTTGCTACTTATAATGTATGACCCAAAAGTCTATAAAATTGGAAATAAAAAACAATTCAGTAACATTCCTATGAATGAAAAAGATATTGAGTATTTAAATATTTTAACTTGTTTGTATGCTAATAAATCTATTTATTCTACGGATAATGTAACTGATTTTCAGCTTGAACAATGGGTCAAAGAATCGAATATTTATAAAGAACAAAAGAAACTGGAAGTAAAACATTTTGACCCCATACAAAGTGAGGATGATGCTGAATCGGTGATTGTACAACATCATCAAACGCCTTATATGATTAAACTGACCCTATCCTTTGTTAAGCAAACACAGCACGCCAAATCGTATAAAATGTCGGGCTATTATGCTGAATTTAGGGATGAGCGTATTCGAAATAGAGAGCAATAGATTATCTTGTTTCATTACGAACGAACATTATGAACATTATAGTCTATACAACAGTTAATGTTTATGAATATTCCCTTTTACCACAAAATAGTACAATAACAACGCGGATATTATCACAAATAATATTGCAAGAATACCATTGAACTTATCTTTCCTTGTGATTTGATTATTGGATTTACCAACTTTCTTATTTCTTTTTTTTCTTTGTTTTTGATACATCCTTTTTAGTTATTTCTAAATAACCCTCTATAATAGCTTTGTATCTAAATAGTTATAAAGTATTTCAAGAAAAGCAGGAATAGAATAAACAATACAAATATGATTATAACACCAATCCATATTATTTTATCCCTTTTAGAAATGACAGTTTTTTCAGTTTGTACTTTACTTTTCTCTTTCAGACGTCTTTTCCTTCGATTTTCTGACATATACTATTGTTTTATTTATATATCTATTTCTTCCATTCCATCTTCTGTAACCTTACGGCATTCAATATTGCCAATAAAGCCACGCCCACATCTGCGAAAACCGCCTCCCACATCGTTGCCAGACCTCCTGCACCCAATACTAAAACAACTGCTTTTACTCCGAATGCTAAAATAATGTTCTGCCAAACGATGCGACGTGTGGATTTACCAATTTTTATAGCCTTTGCAATTTTGCTCGGTTGGTCTGTTTGGATGATAACGTCTGCAGTTTCTATTGCCACATCACTACCCAATCCACCCATTGCAATACCTACATCGCTAACCGCCAATACGGGTGCATCATTGATGCCATCTCCAATAAAAGCTACTTTGTTGTTGTTTTCGGACATCAGCTTTTCGACTTCTTTCAATTTATCTTCTGGAAGCAAACCCCCTTTTGCCCAATCTACACCCATTTCTTTTGCGACTTGTTGCGTAATAGAATCCTTATCGCCCGAAAGCATTATTATTTTGGTAATTCCTGATTCACGGATTTGTTTGATGGCTTCGTGAGCATCATCCTTCAACTCGTCTGCAATAATTACATAACCAGCAAATTTGCCCTCAATGGAAACCATCACGATAGATTCTACTATGTTGTCGGTTTCAGATGGAACTTCGATGTTGTTTGACGTCATCAATGGTTTGTTACCTACCAATACGGTTTTACCGTTTACTGTTCCCTTTAGACCTTTTCCTGCTATTTCAGTTACTTCGGAAGCTTGAAAATCTTCGCCATCGGCTTTATATTCCATAATTGCCTTGGCAATGGGATGGGTAGATTGTTCTTCCATCGCCATTAGGTATTTCATAAATTCAGGCTCATTCCAATCAATGGCTTTTATTTCCTTGATTTTGAACACACCTTTGGTCACGGTTCCGGTTTTGTCCATAACAACGGTATTAACCTTTGTCATTTCATCCAAATACGATGCTCCTTTAAACAGAATGCCATTTTTTGAAGCTGCTCCCAATCCTCCGAAATAACCTAAAGGAATAGAAATAACCAAAGCACAAGGACAAGAAATCACAAGAAAAATTAAGGCTCTGTATAACCAATCGCTAAAGATATAATCGTCCACAAAAAAGTAGGGTATAAACGTCAATCCAATCGCAAGAAAGACAACAATAGGTGTATAGATTCTTGCGAACTTTCTAATGAACAATTCGGTTTTCGATTTACGAGCTGTTGCATTCTGCACCATATCGAGAATTCGGGCAATGGAACTGTCCTTAAATTCTTTGGTGGTCTCAATTTCAATCACACCATCCAGATTGATACTTCCGGCAAACACCTTTTCGCCTTTTGCAATAGTATCAGGTTTACTTTCCCCTGTCAAGGCTGCTGTATTGAACGAGCCTTTTTTTGATAGCAACACCCCATCCAAAGGAATTTTTTCGCCCACACGAACCTGTACTTTTTCGCCAATTTCAACGGTTTCAGGATTTACAGAAATGTAATCGTTGTTTCGATAAACCAAAGCTTCATTAGGTCTTACATCGAGCAAGGCTTTAATATTGCTTTTGGCTCGATTGACCGCTGCGTTTTGGAACAATTCGCCCACTGCGTAAAAAAGCATTACTGCCACACCTTCGGGATATTCGCCAATGGCGAATGCTCCAATGGTAGCAATGGACATCAAAAGAAATTCCGTAAAGAAATCGCCTTTTATGATGCTGTTCCAGCCTTCTTTTATCACGGGAAAACCTACTGGAAGGTATGCTATTACATACCAAACGATACGTACCCAATCCTTAAAAAATGCAACATCAAAATAGTCCATAGCGATACCGATAATCAGCATCACAAAACTGAAAATTGCTGGTAGATAGGTTTTAAATTTTCCTACACTTTCCGGGTCGCTATGGTTGTGGCCATCGTCGTGTGCGTGTTCTCCTTTATGTTCTTCGGTATTGATATCACGAAGATTTTGTTTTTTCTTGCTCATTTTATTTTATTATAAATTTATCCATTGCTTGGCTTGTTCCTTATCTTTTAAATCAAAATATCTTACCTCTGAACCGGTAAAGAAATCGGTTGCCTTGGCAGCCCATTCTTGCCATTTCCTTTCGCCCACAAATGCCATTTTGCCATAATCGGAAAGATGGGAGTTGTCTACTTTAATATCTGCCCAAAGACCTTGCAGGTCGTAACCGTGGAAATCGTGCATTTCAAAATAGAAATCAACCTTCTGGTTGCTGTTCAGGATTTCATCAATTCGGGAATGTATCAGTTCTACATCGCTTGTAGATATTTTGCCTTCCAATTTTGCGGCAATTAAATTTTCGTTTTTAGAATTTACAAACTGTATCATAATTTTATTTTTTTATCAATTTAATGAAATATATAGTGCTATGGAAGTGCATTTATTGGCCACTTCATATATCGCAGATTATTTAATTTTAAAATATAATTGTCACTTATTATCGATATTCTTTTCCATTTTACCTAAATAAAAAATCAATGCAACACTTGCACCTAACAGTCCAAACAGAATATTCTCGACAATTTGATTCCCGTTTATATTCAAAATTTCGACTAAATTACTTTTCAAATATTGCAGCCAATTAATTTCATTAGCTTGATTTCCATAGTTAAAAATAGTGATTCCCAAGGGTTGAATAATAAATACACCTATGGCGAACCCTACTAGTATGGGAATTGATAATTTCTTAATTTTTATCATCTATTTTAAAATTAAAGGAGTCCAAAATTTTAAAGATTAACCTTCCAAATCATAAAACCATTCTTCAGCCATAACAATTGCTTTTTTGATGGCTAAATCTTGTGAAAGACCTTCCTTTTCTATTAAGTCATTCGCAATTTCGATTGCCTTTTTTCGTACCGCTGGATTAAGGGTGTCAAGCTCTGTTCTAAATTCTTCAAATGTCCAGTCCATAAAAATGTATTAGTGTTTAAACAATTCATTTTCTTCTTTGGGGTCTATATCTTTTTTTTCTCT
Source organism: Cellulophaga sp. F20128 (assembly GCF_023015805.1). Taxonomy (GTDB): domain Bacteria; phylum Bacteroidota; class Bacteroidia; order Flavobacteriales; family Flavobacteriaceae; genus Cellulophaga. Next base: position 61,072 of record NZ_JALKBA010000012.1, on the reverse strand, counting down.
TTTATCCAAAAAATAATCGAGTATTATTCCCACTATTATCGCTCCTACAAAGGCAGCGTAAACCAATCCATCATACTGAATAATTAGAGTTAGGCTAACTAATATGGCCAAAATGGGCAGTACTGGAACTTTGCCAATGGACAATGGCACTCTGAAAGGTCTGTTCTGCGTTGGTTCTTTAAAACGTAAAACAATGAGTGCAATATTTACGGCGACAAACACAAGCAGTGCGCCTAAAGAGGACATACCCGCTACAATTTTAATATCGCCCAACAGTAAAAAACAAGCGACCGCAGCCATAACCACAAATGTGGTTACCCAAGGTACTTTTTGTGCATTTACTTTAGTCATAAATTTTGGAAGTTCGCCCACGCTTGCCATTCCGAATAATAACCTACTTATGGAAATGATACCGCTAAACGCAGCATTGGCTGTAGCAAATAATGCTGCAACTGCTAAAACTACTGGTAGCCAAGAGTTAAGATTCGATGCTGCCAAGGACAATGGCGAATCTACCTTTGAAATAGCTAAAGGGTCAGCTATGTTAAGTACCGTAAAAGAAATGAGTAAATAAAAGATAGTGGTAATTACCATTGTCAGCAAAAAGGCACGAGGAATTGTTTTTCCTGGATTTTTAACTTCTGAACCCAAAGATGCCATATGTTCAAAGCCAGTATAGACAAAAAACAAAGTTGCCGTAGCCGCAAGTGTTCCAGAGAATGAGTTGATTTGAAAAATTTCAGCTTTTGGCAGGCCTGTTTCTTTAAGGCCTATAAAGATAAGAATGAGCAAACCTAACAATTGAATACTGACCATTATAATATTAGCAGTAGATGATTTCTTGATTCCTGTAACACTTATCAGGGCAAGCAGCAGCAGTACACCATAGCTTATCAATAATCCCGGTACTTCAAAAAAGGTATTGAAATATCCCGAAAATGCCAATAGTACGGCTGCAATTGTTGCCGAACTATGGAAGGCAACGGTCCAACCCGTAAGAAAGGAAGGAATGTCGATTTTTGGAAATGCTTTCCTTACAAATATAAATTCTGCGCCTGCATTGGGGTAGGTAGATGATAATTCTGCATAAGACATTGCAGAAATACTGGCTGCAACTGCCGCAAAAATAAAGCTCAACCAAATATCGGTTCCTGCCTGTCCAGCTGCCGCGCCAATCACGGTATAGATTCCTGCGCCCACAATTGTGCCAACACCATAAAACGTAAGTCGAAGCGTACCCAAGGATTTTTTTAGTTCTACCATAATATTTTTTAAGTTAGAGAAGGTGGAAGAAACCTGAACCTGACCATTGGGCGCAAGGGTTCAGAGTTCTGGAACTCCCACCTGTTATTTTTGCCTGCATTTTTCACATATTCCCTTTAATACCAGATTCACATCGCTCACTTCATAATCGTCTGGCAAGCTTTCTTCCGATATCTTATTCGGTAAACAGATTGTTCTCCTACAATCGGTGCAATGAAAGTGCATATGTAAATCTATACCATATTTAACTTTGGCGTTTTCATCAGAAATCGCATATTTTGCCACTCCGACCCCATCATTAATCTGATGAATTAGCCTTTTATCCTCAAAAATTTTGAGGTTGCGATAAAAGGTAGTTCTGTTTGCTGTTTTATTGGTTTCGCTCTTTTGAACAAAAGCCTTTTTCAAATCGGAAAAGGACACGGCACTTTGTTTCCTTTTCAGGAACTTGTATATCTTCGACCTCATTTTAGTAGGGCGAATACCGTGATATGATAATATTTTTTCCGTTTTGGTCATTTTAACCTTGATTCAAAAGCAACCCTTTTTATTAAATTTATTTCTTATAAGCCAAAAGCCTTAACGCATTAAAAACCACAAGTAATGTTGAGCCTTCGTGGATGACCACTGCAATACCGATATTGGCCCAACCCATAATGGTCGATGGGATAAGCAATGCCACAATACCGAGGCTGACCCAAAGGTTTTGCTTGATAATGGCCTTTGCCTTCCTGCTCAAACCTATGGCAAAGGGCAGTGTTTCCAGTTTATCAGCCATTAGGGCAATGTCCGCAGTTTCCAAGGCCACATCACTGCCCGCTGCACCCATTGCGATACCTACGGTGCTGTTTGCCATTGCAGGGGCATCGTTCACACCGTCGCCTACCATTGCGACTTTGGATTCCTGTTCTTTTAATTTTTTAATGGCATCTACTTTTTCCTCTGGCAACAGGCTTCCCCAGGCATCGGTCAACCCAATTTCTTTAGCAACGGCATCGGCAACCTTTTGATTATCCCCGGTTAGCATTATCATCCGCTTGATACCGATTTCCTTTAATTTTTTCAGTGTTTCCTTGGCCGCTTCCCGTGGGGTGTCCATCAGGGCGATGATACCTATATATTCTTTGTTCCTTCTTATGAGCATCGTAGTATTTCCACCACCTTCAAGTTCTTTTACTTTATTCGATATATCTTCGGATGGTTTTGCTTCATCGAGGTCTTCGTACAAGTCAAGGTTTCCAATATAGATTTTATCCTTGCCCAAAGAAGCTTTGATACCTTTTCCGAGAACTGCTTCCAAATCTGACGCATCGATAATATCAGTACCTTTCAGACGCTCTTTCCCATCCCTTACGACGGCTTTGGCCAAAGGGTGGTCGCTCAAGTTTTCAACGGCAACGGCTATCTTTAACAGTTCATTTTCTTCAATATCCCCCAATGGTACTACTTCGGTAAGTTTGGGCTTGCCTTCGGTAAGCGTGCCTGTTTTATCAAAAGCCAAAGCGGTCAATTCGCCCAAATCTTCCAGCGGTCTCCCACCTTTAATGAGTACACCACCACGCGCTGCTCGCGCCACACCGCTCAATACGGCACTTGGTGTTGAAATGGCCAGAGCACAGGGACTTGCAGCTACCAATACCGCCATTGCACGGTAAAAGCTGGCACTAAACGGTTCATCAATGACCAGAAAGGCAAAGAGCAAGACACCAACCAATATCAGTACGGATGGCACAAAGTATTTTTCAAACTTATCGGTCAACAGCTGTGTGGGGGACTTTTGGGTCTGCGCCTCGTTGACCAGTTTAACCAATCGGGACAGGGTAGAGTCTTTGGCTTCTTTGATTACCTTAATTTCCAACATACTATTACCGTTGATAGTTCCAGCAAACACACGGTTTTCATCCTTGATATCATCGTCTGCCGAATAGTTTCTGTCCTTATCTTCCACAGGGATTTTGTCCACAGGTACACTTTCCCCAGTAATTGGTGCTTGGTTTACACTACTTTTTCCGTTGACCACGACGCCATCTGCGGATATTTTACTATTGGGCTTGACCACTATAATATCGCCAATACTCAATTTCTCAATCCCAACTTCTACAGTCTTACCATCTTTTTTAAGCAAGGCTGTTTTTGGTGCAAGGTCTGCAAGCGCGGCAATGCTTTTTCTTGCTTTGTTCATTGCGTAATGTTCCAAGGCGTGCCCAAGGCTAAATAAAAACAACAACAGTGCACCTTCTGCCCATTCTCCCAGAATGGCGGCACCAATGGCAGCGACCAGCATTAAAAAATCAATTTCAAAACCACCCTTGGCCACAGTTTGAACCGCTTCCTTGGCCGTAAAGAAACCACCGAAAAAGTACGCGCCAATGTACAAAGTAAGACTGACCCAATCCGGGATGGATTCCACATAAGAAAGCCCGAAACCTATCCCGAGAAGTGCCCCACAGATAATGGAAAAAATAAGCTCCGTATTTTTACCGAAAACCCCACCGTGGGCGTGCTCTTCTCCTTCCTCGTGGGTCTCGCCCTCCTTGTGCTCGTGGCCCTCTGTGGAAGTTTGCTCTTTAGTATCTTCCTTCTTTGAACGTTCCTGTTTTTTTTTGGATGCTTCGGTGTAATTATTTTCGTTTGAAGAACTCCGCTTAACCTGAAGGTCTTCCTTTTCAATCTGTTTACTTATTTCATCAAAATTTGTTTGCTTTTTATCAAACTCAAGGCGCACCATTCCAGAGGCCGAAACGGAAGCCTCCAAAACCCCATTGATTGCCAAAAGACTTTTCTCTATGGAACGTGCCTGTCTTGTATGTCTGATTCCTTTAACCTCAATGAGCAAATGCCCGTATTTTTCGGTAATTTCAGCACCAGTCCGTTCGGCGAGGGATTGAATGCGGTCTATAGAAATGATATCGGGGTCATAATGAAAACAGAGCTGTGGTGTGTCATCTTCCTTTGTATCGGCAACGTGTACTTTTTCGATGCCCTCTTTAGCCTGTAATTCTTTTATAAGCCGCTCAACACAAGTATCTTTTTCGTTTGGAACTTGCGGAAGGATAACTGGAATTTTTAGTTGTATTTTTTTCATTTTTTACTATTTTTTTTTATCCATTCTTTGGCATCGTCTTTTTCTTCTGGCTTATAAAATTTTATATGAGCTTCTGAAAAAGGAAGCAATGCCTCGGTAAATTGCTCCTGCCATTTAACGCTACCCACTAAAGCAACACGCTTTAAATGCGTTTCATTCGGAAGATTTAATTCAATGCCCTTCCAATAGGCACTTACCGTCCAGCCTTCAAAATTTTGCATTTCAATGTACCAGGAAACTTCCTGATATGCAGTTATATGTTCTGTTAAGACCGGTATCAAGTTTTCATAATCCTTGGCATCCAGCTTATTCTCTGCCACCATATATACAGTAGCCTCTTTTTTATAGATTGTTATCATTGCTCACTATTTATAAATGATAATTGAATTTAAAAACCAAACGTTTAATCCAGATTGTCGCTGCATTTTTCGCAAATGCCCTTTACCACCAAGTTGATATCCTCGGTAATATAGCCATCAGGTAAGTTGATATGAGGGATTTTATGCTCTGTTAAACAGACAGTTTCATTACAATTGTTGCAATGAAAGTGTAAATGAAGGTCGTTGCCGACCTCGCACTCACAATTTTCTTCGCAAAGGGCGTATTTTATAACACCTGTCCCATCCTCAATTTGATGCACAATACCTTTTTCTTCAAACGCTTTCATAGTCCTAAATAGGGTGCTTCTTTCACTGACCTTAAAATCCTTTTCCAAATCGCCAAGACTGATGGCTACCTTTAATTCCACCAAACGTTTATAAGTCATTAGGCGCATAGCCGTAGGTCGTATCCCTTTGCTTTCAAGTAGTTGGACTATTTTTTCCATTTGCAACAAAGTGTTTTATAGGTCGTACCGTTTTAAGGAATCTCCAGATTTAATCTGAAAGGCATCTTCAATATTTGCTATATAAATAATACCATCTCCAGGTCCGTCGGTTTTGGCGTTGGCTATAATTGTTTCAATGGCCACTTGGGCTTCCTCATTTTGGCAGACCAGTTCCAACTTAACCACTGGACTATCTGTCACGTGAAAATCCAACGACGGTCTTGCACCTTTTGACTTAAAGGCGCCAGTTCCTTCTGCTTGTGAAAGGGTCATACTTTTAAATCCATTATCTGATAGTGCTTCAATGACTCTTTGGATTCGGTTCGGTTTTATAAATGCTTTTATTTCCTTCATATTATGAATATTTTAAATCAATTTTGAACCGAGCCTGTTTTCTAATTTTTAACTAACTAATTAAGACGATAAACAAACCCGGAATCAAAATCTTTGATTATTATTGAATTAATGTCCGTGTTCCAGTTCGCCTTTAACCATTTCCGAAGAGAGATTATAAGCTCCGTTTATGACAACTTTGGCGTCCTTTGAAACTTCGGCAGGCAGATTGACTTCAACAAAGCCTAAATCAGTAATACCAACCGTTACGGGTATCATTTTAAATTTCATTTTGTTCGCTTCCATTTCTCCATCTTCATCCAGAATAAAAATAAAGGATTGCTCGCCTTCTTTTATAACGGCGGCTTCCGGTACGGCGAAACCTTTTTTCTCACCTTGCACTATTCGCCCTTCCACGTACATACCCGGCAATAGGTTTTTATCCTCGTTTTCAATATCTGCCAGAACTTCCAAAGCTTTTGGGTCGGTGTTAAATGTTTTACCCACAGACCGAACGGTTGCTTTAAGCAGTTCATCTGGACGAGAGGCCGTAGAAAAATATATCTGTTGTCCTTTCTTGATTTGCTTTATGTCCTTCTCATATATTTTGAAGTTGACATAAATCTTTGAATTATCGCTTATTGAGAACATTTTGGATTGTTGCGCCACGTAATCGCCAAGGCTAATCATTACTTCATCCACATAGCCACTTATGGGTGTGGTAATGGGAACAGCGGAATATATTTGGCCTTCAGCCACTTTGTCCGGATTAATGCCCAACAGTCTCAATTGGGACCGCAAACCATTGACGCTGGATGTTGTGGAACGAAATTTTGACTGCGCCATCTGAAATTCCTTTCCAGAAGAAACACCTTTGTCATAAAGAGTCTGCTTGCGCTCAAAATCCTGTTTCAAAAAGACCAGTTCGTCATTTTTTTCCTGATATTCCTGTTGCATTGCAATGATATCTGGGTGTTCTATATATGCCAATACCTGTCCTTTACTTACATTATCTCCAGGTATTACTTTTATGGAACTCACATTTCCACCAACAAACGGACTGATATTCGCCTTATCCTGTGGGAAAAGTTCCAGCGTACCTGTTACCTTAATGTTGTTCCCTAAATTCCGTTCCTCCAAAGATTTCATTTCCAAACCGATGGTTTCAGCTTGTTGCTTTGTAAGTTCTACAACGCCTTCTTCCTCGCTGTGACCACCTTCTTCCTCTCCTTCAACGTGGCCTTCTTCGCCGTGTGCATCTTCTCCAACTTCATTGGTCTTTGATACACCTTCGGCTTCATTATGTCCAAGTTCAGATTTTTGGGCATCATTACAACTCATAAACATAAGTGTAAATAATACGGTACTAACTAATAGTATATTCTTCATTTCTCTTTTTTTAAGGTTATAAATTGCCCAATTGATATTGCATATCAATGGTCTGCTGGTTATACTGATTGATGTATTGTAAATGGTTTTGTTTAATACGGATGGCACTATTAAGAATGGTGATATAATTGACGTAATCTATTTCGCCTTCTTTAGAAGCCAACTGCGCTGTGGTAATTTGTTCTTCTGCCAACAATAGTGCGCCTTCTTCGTAATATTGCAAAATCTTCTTTGTTTTTTCGAGTGATTTGGTCAATTGTGAAACACGACTTTCTGTAACCGCTTTTTGCTCCAAATATTGATTCTCTGCTACCATTGCGTCTGCCTTGGCTGCCTTAACCCTTGACTTCTGCGGAAAAAACCATAACGGAATACTAATACCTGCCTGATAGGTATTAAACCCTGAAACATCATCCACAACCTGCCTGCCATATGATAAACTGAATTTCGGTAGGAATTGCGATTTTTCAACGCCCACATTTGCTTTACTTACTTCGGCATTTTGCAAGGCATATTGCAACATTGGGTTATTGGCAACCGAAGTTGAATCCAATGTCGCCATAAAATCCAATGGCTCGTAAAAACCATCTACCGTCTCGATGGTTTCATCCGTTCCCAAATATTGTTTTAAGGCACGTTTGGCAATTTCAATATCATCAAAAGCTTGTTGCCTCAACACTTGAATCTGTTGAAATTCGGAAGAGGCTGAAATAAATTCCAACTTGCCTGTTTCTCCAGTGTCATACCGAAGTTGGGCAGCGGACTTAAAATTGGCATAAATACTGTCCAATTGGTCTGCAAAACGCAACTGTGCCTTGTAATAATTAATTTGATCGTAGGCTTGCATCACATTGCGCACCAACTGTTGTTCATTGGCTACATAAAACTTTTCTCCCAAGACAATACGCTCTTTGTAAAACTTGGATTTTGAAAATCCTGAAAGCAAATCAATGTTGCCTTGTTGCACACCAACGGTTGTCTGTACGCCAGGAAGATTATTGCCATATTCTTCTTTGCCCGTGAAAACTTGTGTGCTACCAAGGTCAAAACTCGTTCCCTTTAGTGCCTTTTCCCGTTCAATAAATGCCTGACTCTCCTTAAGCGATGGATAATTCTGCTTTGCCATCGCAATAGCCTCATCTACGGTCAAGGTTTTTGGAATTGTGCCATTTGGACTGGTGTTTTGGGCAAACGCAGTTCCAGAAGCCATCAAACCACCAACCATCAATAGTACGGTTACAATGTTCGTTGATTTGTTGATATAGCTTACATCTCCACCAGCATTGTTTCGTTCCTTTCTCGATTCAAGCCAATAATAAAGAATAGGTATAACCACCAAAGTCAGAAATGTTGCCGTAATCATTCCTCCAATGACTACTGTTGCCAAAGGGCGTTGTACTTCTGCACCTCCAGAGGTGGAAATCGCCATTGGGATAAAACCCATAATTGTTGTAATGGCTGTTAATAAAATTGGACGTAAACGTTCGTGCGTAGCTTCGTATATCCGCTTTTTTAAATCTGTCATTCCACTGTCTTTTAGTTCATTGAATTTGTTTATGAGTATGAGTCCGTTTAATACGGCAACTCCGAAGAGTACGATAAACCCGACTCCTGCGGAAATACTGAATGGCATTCCTCGAATCAACAAGACGAACACGCCACCAATGGCCGCCAAAGGCACTGCCATATAGATCATCATAGCTTGTTTAAATGAATTCAAAGCAAAGTAGAGCAGAACAAATATTGTTAATAGAACGATTGGGACTACAATCATCAATCGGTCTGATGCTCGTTGCAGGTTTTCAAATGACCCTCCGTAAGTAACATAATAACCTGGGGGCAGTTTTACTTCCGTTTCCAGTTTTTGCTGAATTTCCTCGACCATCGATTTTACATCGCGTCCACGAACATTGACCCCTACCGAAATACGCCGCGAGGTATTATCCCTTGAAATCTGCATTGGCCCAGGTTTGTAGCTAATATCAGCCACTTCCTTTAAGGGTACTTGTGCACCGTTTGGCAAATCAATATAAAGATCTTTTAAGCTGTTGATATCTTGTCGATATTCTTCTGCCAAACGAATGACCACATCAAAGCGCTTTTCCCCTTCAAATATGACACCTGCCTTTTCTCCAGCAAATGCAGCACTTACATAATCATTCAGTTTATTGACAGTAACACCGTATTGTGCCATTTTTGCACGGTTGTAAACCACGGTCATTTGGGGTAAACCACTTGTAGCCTCTACATTAAGGTCTGCTGCACCCGGAACTTTACGTATTACCGCAGCGATTTCCTGTATCTTGTCTGCCAACACGTCCAAATCTTCTCCGTACAATTTGATAGCCACGTCCTCACGAACGCCAGTCAGCAATTCATTAAAACGAAGTTCCACAGGTTGGGTAAACACGAAATTTACGCCGGGAACTACTGAAATTTTTTCTTGAATCTTTTCTATGAGTTCTTCTTTACTTTCTGCGGATGTCCATTTACTCTTGTCCTTTTCAAGAATAATGTAACTATCTGCAATATCCATAGGCATTGGGTCTGTCGGTATTTCTGCCACACCAATTCTTGAAACTACCGTTTTTACTTCCGGAAATTCATTGATTAAATTCTGAAGTTTCTCTGAAGCTTCAATCGATTCTGTAAGACTGCTCCCCGGTTTTATCAATGCTTGAAAGGCAATATCGCCTTCATCAAATTTCGGGACAAATTCTGCTCCCATATTACTGAAAAGAAATCCTGCAATCAAGAATAGCGCAACCGCCCCTATAACGACTCCTGCTTTAAAACGAAGTGCAAAATTTAATATGGGAAGATAGGCACGATTCAAAGCACCCATAATTTTATTACTGATTCTATCAATCTTATTTTCAAATTTAGCAAACCAACTATTTTGGTTTTTGGCAGGTTTTAAAAATAATGACGACATCACCGGTACGTAGGTAAGACAAAGGATAATTGCCCCTAAAACGGCAAAACCAAATGTAAACGCCATTGGTCGGAACATTTTCCCTTCCACACCGGTCAAAAACAGAATAGGCGTAAAAACTATAAGAACAATTAGTTGACCGAAGAAGGCAGAATTCATCATTTTACTTGAAGAGTCATAGGCGATTTCATCCATCTCGGATTGTCCTATGATAGCATTGGATTTTTTCATCCGTTGATGAATCTGAAAAACCGTTCCTTCCACAATAATCACAGCACCATCTACAATAATTCCGAAATCTATTGCTCCCAAGGACATTAAATTCGCCCAAATGCCAAATTGTTTCATCAAAATAAATGCAAATAATAAGCATAAGGGTATTATCGAAGCAGCAATCAATCCACCACGAAAGCTTCCCAAAAGGAGCACCAAAACGAATATGACGATAAGCGCCCCTTCAATTAGATTTGTTTTTACGGTACTTGTAGTTCTCTCAATAAGCTCGCTTTGGCTTAAAAACGTATCGATATACACGCCTTCAGGCAGGGATTTTTGAATTTCCGTTATACGCTTTTCAACATTGTCTATAACGGTGCTTGGACTTTCGCCTTTCAGCATTAATATTTGTCCGCCTACAGTTTCGTGGCCATCCTGTGTAAAAGCACCATAACGCACTTGACTGCCATATCCTACTTTTTCAGCCACATCCCGGATTAAAACAGGGCTTCCATTTTGTGTAGTGACCACTGTATTTTCCAAATCTGAAATGCTACGCGCCAAGCCTTCGCCACGTATAAAATTGGCCTGATGGTTTTTTTCAATATAAGCGCCTCCAGTATTTGCGTTATTAACCTTTAATGCTTCAAAAACCTGGCTCATAGTGAGGCCGAAGCTTTTAAGTTTATCCGGATTAAGAGCAACTTCATATTGTTTTACAAAACCACCAAAAGCATTTACTTCAACAACTCCGGGGACTAATGCCATTTGACGTTTTACGATCCAATCCTGTATGGTACGGAGCTCCGTTGCATCATATTTTTCTTCATAACCTTCCTTTACTTTTAGGGTGTATTGGTAGATTTCCCCTAAACCCGTGGTAATTGGAGCCATAAATGGTGTACCAAAACCTTCAGGAATTTCTCCGGCTACTTCAGTTAACTTTTCTTGTACCAGTTGCCGGGGAAGGTAAGTGCCTGCTTTGTCTTTAAAAACAATGGTTACTACAGACAGACCAAAACGAGAGATCGAGCGCAGCTCGATAACGTCGGGGAGGTTCGCCATTGCCAATTCTACGGGAAAAGTTACAAATTGTTCAATATCCTCAGTTCCCAAATTGGGAGCAGTTGTTATAACTTGAACTTGATTGTTGGTAATATCGGGTACAGAACCCAAGTTTATAGTGGCCATAGACCAAATACCAGTACCTATAAGTACCACTATAAAGAGCCCAATAATAAATTTATTATTAATGGAAAATGAGATGATTTTATTAATCATAAATATGTATTAATTCAGTTGAAAACTTACGATGCGTATAGGTGCAACGTATTTATAAAGCAATGCCTACTTTGAAAAGCATCACGTTAGGACATAGCTGTCCTTAAAAAAACTGAATTATACTTTTGGGGGTTGGAATGGGGATTCCAGATATCTGGAATTTAATTGGAAAGTGTAATGATTATACTGATTTTTAGCCTCGGGGGAAATCGTATTTATTAACGTAGGTTGAAAAGGTGTAAAGAACACAAAGTGTTGACAACATTGGTGGTTTATATGTACGGGTGCATCATCGTGTTCCGAATCTGGATGGTGGTTGTCCACTTTTCCATCGTCGTTTATATAATCTTCATAAACATATTCAAAAAAAGAATATCCATCATCTTCCTTGTGGTCTTGATAATGCGCAATAAAATGCGATATTTCTTCAATCTGCTCACAAACTTCCATATTGGCCGCTATTCCTTGAAAAAGGAATAGGAACGACATTGATATGGAAACGAATATTTTCATAAAGTTTGACAAAGATACAAAATAATGGATGCACAGGTTGTGCAAAGAAAGAATGTTCACCTTTATATCCAAACACTATTTAGATATTTGATACTACTTATTATCAATAGAAGGCAAATGAGCATAAATAGAATTGAATTTTGAAAATAGGAATATTCTGTACTTATTCTGTACTATTGGAAATAAAAAAAGGCCTCACATTTCTGCAAAGCCTTTTCTTTACTAGTAGCGGGAACTGGACTCGAACCAGTGACCTTCGGGTTATGAGCCCGACGAGCTACCTACTGCTCTATCCCGCGATATGGGTTTCCAAAACAATCATCCTAGCTTTTAACTCCTCGGTTCATAATGCCGACTGATTTATTTTGGACTGCAAATATACGAAGCTTTTTTCATACTATCAAAACATAAATTGATAAATATTTTTCACAGCATTCTTTTTTAAAATGCTTAAATTACTCGCTCATTACATTATTTAAAATTAAATGGAAGTTGTAAATAAGTTTTTATCAAGCATACTACCTTATACTGAGTGGGTTATGCTTTTTTTGATTATCGGTGGGGGGCTGTTCCTTGTTTTTTATTCCAAATTATTACCCTATCGGTATTTTAGACATGCTCTAAATATTACCCGTGGGAAGTATGATAATCCTAACGATCCAGGTGAAGTTAGTCACCTACAAGCCCTTTCTTCTGCCGTAGCCGCTACCGTAGGCATGGGAAATATTGCCGGAGTAGCCATCGCCATTTATATGGGTGGCCCCGGTGTTGTGTTTTGGATTTGGGTAACCGCCATCATTGGCATGTGTATAAAATTTTATTCCTGTAGCCTTTCCATCTTATATAGAGGTGAAGATTCAGACGGCAAGCTGCAAGGTGGTCCTATGTATTATATCACCAAAGGTATTGGCCCCAAAGCAAAACCCCTAGCGGTCTTCTTTTGTATCGCCGGCCTCTTTGGTGTACTGCCCGCTTTTACTACCAACCAGTTTACCCAGACCCTAATGACAGTGATACAACCAGACGAAGCCTTCATGGTCTTGGGTGATTTTAATTGGAAACTCGGTATCGGTATCGTCCTTTCTATCATTACTTCCTTTGTGATTTTTGGAGGCCTTCAAAAAATTGCCAGAGTAGCAACCGCTATAGTGCCTTTTATGGTGCTCGTGTATCTCCTGGCTGTAGTCTATATTCTTTTTACGAACGCTGCTAATATTTTTCCTTCCATAGAATTGATATTTACCGAAGCCTTTAATTTTAAAACGGTAGTCACCGGTGGCTTGTGGGGCTTAATTATAATCGGGATTCGTAGAGCCGTTTTCTCTAATGAGTCGGGTGTAGGTACCGCACCTATGTTTCACGGACAATCAAAAACCAAGGAACCCATTCAAGAAGGTTTGGTGGCCATGTTAGGCCCCTTTATAGATACTATTATTGTATGTAGCCTTACCGCTATTGTGATTATCATCAGTGGTGCGCATCTAGATACAGAAACCAATGGTATCGCCATGACCCTAAATGCCTTTAAGAGCTCTATTCCCTACGGTGGCGTTTTATTAATGGTGGTTGTTAGTGCCTTTGCCTTGTCTACCTTATTTACCTACTCTTATTACGGTACAAAATGCTTATCTTTTATCACCAATGCTAAAATTGGGAAGTTTTATAATTTCATTTACGTTGGGAGTATTACCTTTGCAGCGGTGGCATCGGTAGATTTGGTAATTAATTTAATCGATTTATCCTTTGCCCTTATGGTAATCCCGAACATGATTGCCGTATTGTATTTGGCGCCAAGAGTAAACAAAGCCATGAAAACCTATTTTGTAAAAGTAAAAAATGACAGAGCATAAAGCAGGATTTGTAAATATTATAGGAAACCCCAATGTGGGGAAGTCTACCTTGATGAATGCCTTTGTGGGTGAAAAATTATCCATTATCACTTCCAAAGCACAAACTACAAGACACCGTATTTTAGGGATTGTGAATGGTGATGATTTTCAAGTCATTCTGTCTGATACCCCGGGGATTATAAAACCCGCCTATGAGTTGCAAAGTTCCATGATGGATTTTGTAAAAACAGCTTTTGAAGATGCAGATATCCTTATCTATATGGTAGAGATAGGAGAGAAGGCCCTTAAAGATGAAGCCTTCTTTAATAAATTGAAAAATACCAAAATCCCTGTACTTTTATTATTGAATAAAATTGATGCCTCAGAACAAGGGGTTTTAGAGGAACAAGTGGCCTATTGGCATGAACAATTGCCAACAGCAGAAATACACCCTATTTCTGCCTTGATGAATTTTAATGTAAAAGAAGTTTTTCTTCGGATTATAGAATTGCTTCCCATTTCTCACCCATACTATCCTAAAGACCAATTAACAGATAAGCCCGAACGCTTCTTTGTAAACGAAACCATTCGCGAGAAAATATTGCAGTTCTATAAAAAAGAAGTGCCTTATGCCGTAGAAATAGATACGGAAGAGTTTTTTGAAGACGATGAAATTATTAGAATGCGTTCTGTAATTATGGTAGAAAGAGATTCTCAAAAAGGAATCATCATTGGCCATAAAGGAGCTGCTCTAAAACGAGTGGGTGTAGAAGCACGGAAAGACTTGGAGAAATTCTTTGACAAACAAGTACATCTAGAGTTGTATGTAAAGGTGAATAAGAATTGGCGTAGTAATGCCAATCAGTTAAAACGCTTTGGTTACAACAAAGGCTAAATCTATCTTTTCTTATCGGGGCATCAGCCAATAGTTTGTTGCACAAAAGCATGGAGTTCTTGCATTTGTGGCCTGCCTTTCTGTTTGCCTATTCTACCAAATAGATACAAGGAAACCCAAACAAGCGTCATCAATACCATCGTCATTATTTGTAGGGTATAGGGTTTCTGTAGTGCCCAATTGGAATACCCCCATACGCCAAAAACGATAAAAAAGAGGGCAATGGCAAAGTGGATAAACATAAAAAATGTCCATAGCGAGGGGTTGGGCCCAAAAATACCTTGCAATTGGCAAGACTCCTCGTCAATAGCATCGATCTCTAAGTGCAGCTGTGGTGACCAAAAATGAAGATGTTGGGGTCTAATTTTTAAAAACACATGTTCGTCCAAACAGTTGCAAACAATACCTTCACTAGTGGTTTGTTTAAATTTGGCAAGAATTTGATGGCTAGATTGCTGCAATTCTAGATGGAATCTAGGTCGCAAAACAATGTCATTCGGAAGCGTTTTCATAGTGTAAACAGATAGTAAACAAAAAGATACTGTTTTTCTTCAGATATTAGTAGTACTTTTGCAAAAAATAAAAGAATGAGTGCTATTGTTGCTATTGTTGGAAGACCGAATGTAGGGAAATCTACTTTTTTTAATAGATTAATTCAGCGTAGGGAAGCTATTGTAGATGCAATAAGTGGTGTTACCAGAGATCGTCACTACGGAAAGAGCGATTGGAATGGTGTAGAATTTTCATTAATTGACACCGGTGGTTACGTCTTGGGATCTGATGATGTTTTTGAAGCTGAGATAGACAAGCAGGTAGAATTAGCTATTGATGAAGCCGATGCCATTATTTTTATGGTCGATGTAGAATCTGGGGTAACCGGAATGGATGAAGACGTTGCCAAACTATTGCGCAAGGTAGACAAGCCTATTTTTTTAGTAGTAAATAAGGTGGATAATGGAAAGCGTGCCGAAGATGCCGTGGAATTCTATTCCCTTGGTTTGGGTGAGTATTTTACTATTGCTAGTATCAATGGTAGTGGTACCGGAGATTTGCTTGATGCTGTTGTAAAAGTATTGCCAGAGAAAGAAAAAGAAAACGATGATTTGCCAAGGTTTGCCGTAGTAGGAAGACCAAATGCTGGGAAATCTTCCTTTATAAATGCCCTAATTGGGCAAGAACGCTATATTGTAACCGATGTTGCCGGTACTACTAGAGATAGTATTGATACCAAATACAATCGTTTTGGATTCGAATTTAATTTGGTAGATACTGCGGGGATTCGTAGAAAAGCCAAGGTAAAAGAAGACCTGGAATTTTATTCGGTAATGCGTTCAGTTAGAGCTATAGAGCATTCTGATGTATGTATTTTACTCTTAGATGCAACCCGTGGGTTTGATGGGCAGGTAGAAAATATTTTCTGGCTGGCACAACGTAACAATAAGGGAATTGTAATCTTGGTAAACAAATGGGATTTGGTAGAAGACAAAGAAACCAATACCATTAAAGAATACACTACTAGAATTAAACAAGCCATTGAGCCTTTTACTGATGTGCCTATTATTTTTGTATCGGTACTCACCAAGCAACGTATTTTTAAAGCCATTGAAACTGCCGTTGAGGTGTACAACAACAGAGCACGAAAAATACAGACCCGTAAGTTTAACGACGTTATGTTGCCTATTATAGAGAACAATCCGCCACCAGCATACAAAGGAAAATACGTAAAAATTAAGTTTTGTACCCAATTGCCTACGCCTTATCCGCAGTTTGCATTTTTCTGTAACCTGCCGCAATATGTGCGCGATCCGTACAAACGTTTCCTAGAAAATAAATTACGCGAGAACTTTAATTTTGAAGGAGTACCAATTTCGGTATTCATGCGTAAAAAATAATTAAGATTTTTTTAAGAACATCCCTTAAGTTTTAAGTTTTATTTAAGGATGTAAGCTGTGTGTTAGCGGTATATTCGTATTTCCTTAACACACAGTTTTAAGTTTTATGAAAAAATTAGTAGCACTAGCAATTTTAGTTACTTCCATTGCTGGTTTTTCCCAATCCAAACAACAACAATTTGAAGTATCGGGAACCCTGATCACGGCAGATGATAACGTGCCATTAGAAGCGGCAACCGTTTATTTACAGCGGGTAAAAGATAGCGCTTTAGTGACCTATACCATTACCGATCAAAAAGGAGCGTTTACCCTAGAAGGCAGTTCGTTTGATTCAGCACTAAACCTGTTTATTTCCTATATCGGTTACCAAACCTATACCCAAAGCATCAGTTTGGAAGAACCAATACAGCAATTGGGGCAGATTAATTTGCTAGTAGATGACAATCTATTGGATGAAGTTATTGTAAAAGCTACAGCACCCATCACCGTAAAAAAAGATACCTTAGAATTTAATGTGGCGTCCTTTACCACAAAAAAAGATGCCAATGTTGAGGACTTGCTTAAAAAATTACCAGGGGTAGAAATAGATGAGAACGGTAAAATAACAGCCAATGGCAAGGATGTAAGTAATATCTATGTCAATGGGAAGCCGTTTTTTGGTGATGATCCTACCATTACGACGCGTAGTCTTACCAAAGAAATGATTGAAAAGGTGCAAATCACCGATACTAAAACCAAGGCACAAGCATTTACGGGTGAAGAGTCCGATTCTGAAAATAAAACCATCAACCTAACCATTCGAGAAGATAAAAACAAGGGTGTTTTTGGAAGAGTCTCAGCTGGTGGTGGTACAGATGGCCGCTATGAAGGTGCAGGAATGCTTAATTTGTTTGATAACGACCAACGCATCAGTATTTTGGCCGGTGGTAACAATACCAATTCTGTTGGTTTTAGCTTTGGAGAGATAGAAAAAATGTTTGGCGGTAGTGGTGGTTTGAATTCGCGCTCCTTTGGTGGCGGTTCAGGAATAACAACCTCAAAAAATGCCGGATTTAACTATGCGGATGACTTAAGTAAGAAGGTAGAAATATCTGCCGATTATTTTTATAGCAATAGCCATTCTGAAGATAAAAATTCCACACAAAGAGAGAATATCATTCCCGACAATCGCTATTTTACAGATTCAAATTCCAGTTCTTTTAACGATACTTACAGCCATAGAGCCAATGTAGAATTAGAGGTAGAGCTAGATACCACCCTGCGTATCGATATTGAACCTTCGTTTTCATCCTCTAAAAACAGTCGCTCCTATGCGCGTGATGAAGAATCTAGAGATGATGATGGGGTAGTGACCAACGAATCTAATTCTGAATCCTTTGTGGAAAATATTGGAAACAATTTTAGAAATGAGTTTGATATCACCAAAAGGATCGGTAACAAAGGGGCATTTCTTAGAGTGGGGATCGATAATGAAATTAGCAAAACCACTTCCGATGATTTTCTAAATTCTCAAACAGAAGTCTATGGAAATTCGCCGGAGTCTGTTACCCGAAACCAATATACAGATGGTGTAGAGGAAATGAATAAGCTAACGACCAATTTAACGTATCGAGTGCCCTTAAAAGGAGAAGAGTTGTCCTTGGATATTAGGTATACTTACTTTGCAGAACGACAAAACAATACAGAGAGCACCTATGATTTTGATGATGCTACACAGGAGTTCAACGATTTTAACACAGCCTTGAGTACTGATTATGAATACAAGAACAATAGAAGTGTACCCGGTTTGCGTTTAAGCTATAGAAAGGATAAGATTAGTGTAAGTGGGGGTGGAGATTATTTGTTTAGAACCTTAGAGAATAGTGATGAATTGCGGCCAGAACTCAGTTTAAAAAGAGAGTTTAAAGCGGTGGAAGCCTATGCACGTTTTCGCTACAGGTTTAGTCCTAAAGCCAGCTTGTCTTTTCGGTATTCCCTAGATAATAGTCCGCCAAGTGTTCGTCAACTACAACCTTTTGTAGATGTATCCGATCCCTTGAATACCGTAGTAGGTAATCCAAACCTAAAACCGCGAAATTCACATGATTTTAGTCTGTATGCCAACAATCACGATTATCAAAAAGGGGTGAATTTTTTCACCTACATTAGAGCGGATATAGATAACAATCAAGTGGTTTCAAAGACAACCATAGATGAAAACTTTGTACGGAATACCACCTATGCCAATGTAGATGGTACTTATAGCCTTCGTGGAGGAGGAGAATTAAGTAGAACAAAACGGATTGATACCGTAAAGACCATAAAAGTGGGAGTGGGACTTTTTGGAAACTTAAATAAATCCATCAACTTTAACAACGATGTGGAGTACGCTTCAACAAATACATCGCTAAGTCCTTCTTTAAACGTGACCTTTACTTGGAAAGATGTGATGGAAATTACACCGCGCTACTCCGTTTCTTTTACGAAGAATAAATTCGATTTAGAGCAGTTTAATACCCAAGAGTTTAAATACCATAATTTGGGAATAAACACCGCTACCTTTTTGCCTGAAAACTTTGAATGGCGTAATGATATCAATTACAATTACAATCCAAACATTGCAGACGACTTTCAAAAAAGTGCCTGGTTTTGGAATGCTACCTTGTCGTATTCTATTATAGACAACAATGGTATGCTTTCTTTAAAAGCCTACGATTTACTCAATCAGAATACAAATGCAAGGCGTATT
Source organism: Cellulophaga sp. F20128 (assembly GCF_023015805.1). Taxonomy (GTDB): domain Bacteria; phylum Bacteroidota; class Bacteroidia; order Flavobacteriales; family Flavobacteriaceae; genus Cellulophaga. The sequence goes on along the minus strand of NZ_JALKBA010000012.1, from coordinate 41,887 downwards.
GCTTCAGGGAACTATATTCAAGATTCGCAGAGTACGGTACTGCAACGGTACTTTATGCTGAGTTTCAGTTGGAAATTTAATAGCTTAGGTCAGGCTGGTGAAGTTGATGATCGTGGGTCTAGACACTACAGAAGAGGAACGCCATAGAGGTAACTTTTGAGCTAAAAAAAACACCCTTGCTATTTTAAAATAGCAAGGGTGTTTTTTTATGTGTTATCGTATTACCAACCTCCGGAAGCGCCGCCGCCGCCAAAGCCGCCACCACCAAATCCGCCTCCAAAGCCACCACCGCCTCCAAAGCCGCCGCCTCCAAAGCCGCCGCCGCCGAAACCACCACCTCTAGATGATCCGCCACGTCCTAAGCTGCTTAGGATAATGATGTCTAATAAATCGATTCCAGTACTGTTTTTTCCACCATTGCCGCCCTTTCCATCACCGTTTCTATTCTTTCTATTGGAAAGGATAAGAAAAATGACAAAAAAGATAAGGAAGGGTAAGAGAGATTTTATAGAGAAGTCATTTTCAGAAAACGATCGGTCTTCTGTAAACTCCCCGTTTAATGCCTTAAAAATAGCATCAGATCCATTGCTGAGTCCGCCGTAGAAATCCCCTTGTTTAAAGCGAGGAATAATCACAGATTCAATAATTCTACGAGACAGGGCATCGGTTAATCCCCCTTCAACACCATAACCCGTATTGATGGCTATCTGCCGATCGTCATTGGCTAGGAGTACTAAAATACCATTGTCTTTACCTTCCTGTCCAATACCCCATTTTTGACCCCATTGGGCGCCTAAATATTTTATTTCTTCGCCTTGAGTGTTCGCGATTATCGCCACTACAATTTGGGTGGAAGTACTGTCTGAATACCGAATAAGTTTTTGTTCGAGTGTGGTTTTTTCAGTAGCTGATAATAGCTTAATATAATCGTAGACACTTGTTTCTATTGCAGGCTTTTCTGGGATGTTGTATTGTGCTGTGCTCAGTGTAACACAACATAACAACCCTATAAAAATACTACCCTTTAGATATTTCATTGCTCAATTCATTGGTGTCAGTGTGTAGCCAGGGGAAATGGGTTTCCAGTTCCTTGCCCGCCATTAGGACACCATTAATAATTCCTTGTTTAAAATTGCCCGCCTTAAATTCAGCTTGCATAGTATCTTTGGTGGTATCCCAAAATCCGGGAGGCACCACCTTGTCAATACCTTTGTCACCATAGATGACAAACTTTTTGTCTGCTACAGCCACATAGATCAACACTCCATTTTCTGCTTTGGTATTGTCCATTTTCAGCAAATGAAAAACGGCTTGCGCCCTTTTAAAGTGTTCTATTTTACTCTGGGATTCAATATGAACCCGAATCTCACCAGAAGTATTTTTTTCTGCTTTTAGGATGGCTGCAACAATCTCTTGCTCCTCGCTAGCACTTAAAAAATCTTCAACCTTTGACATAGTTTAGTTGCTGAATTCAAAATTTACGTCTGGCGCATCTTCAGCCCCAGCCTTAGAAGAAAACAAGGCCAAAGGATCAAAATTGGCAATACTAGCAATGATATTGGTCGGTATTTTAGCAATTTTTATATTGTATTCCCCCGCCAGGTCATTAAACCTATTGCGTTCTACGTTGATTCTATTTTCAGTACCTTCCAATTGCGATTGTAGTTCTAAGAAGTTCTGATTGGCTTTTAGCTCTGGGTAGCGTTCTACAGATACTAATAGTTTGCTAAGTGCCCCACTTAATCCACTTTGCGCTTGATTAAACTGTTCCAATTGCGCTGGTGTTATGTTTGATGGGTCTATAGTAATTGCGGTTGCTTTTGCTCTGGCTTCAATAACATCGGTAAGCGTTCCTCTTTCAAAATCTGCCGCTCCTTGTACCGTTTTTACCAAGTTGCCAATAAGATCGCTTCTACGTTGGTAAGAGCTTTCTACATTAGCCCATTGCTTGGTAGCCTGGCCTTTCATTTCAACCAAAGAATTGTTTGTATTTACGTACCAAGCGCCAAACAGGAGCGCAAGTCCGCCAATAATAAGTATAGGAAGTAACCATTTTTTCATAATAGTGTGTGTTTAATTTGTGTTTGTAGCGTTAATTAGAGTTGTTCTTTTATTTTTTGGAGTTCCGTTTTTACATTTTCTAGTTTTTGAATGATATCAAAATTAGTAAGTGTTTTTTGCTTCTCCTCTTTTAAATGCGTTTTTGCACCGTCTAGCGTAAAACCTCTTTCTTTTACCAAATGATAAATTAATTGCAGGTTTTTAATGTCTTGGGGCGTAAATTTCCGGTTGCCCTTCGCATTCTTTTTGGGTTTTAAAACATCAAATTCTTTTTCCCAAAAGCGTATCAACGAGGTGTTCACGTTAAATGCCTTGGCTACTTCGCCAATACCATAATATCTTTTTTCTGGAAGGTCTATATGCATTAATCCAATGATTGGTTTTCTTGTGATGCGTGTTTTAGTAAATTTTCAAACTCTAGAGCAGAAAGGTTGCCGTAATAGAAATTAATCGGGTTAATTCGATCGTCATCTTTCCATACCTCATAATGTAAATGTGGGGCTTCAGATCTTCCTGTGCTGCCTACAAAGCCAATAAGGTCACCGCGATTTACTTTTTGACCTTTGGTGACATTGTACTTGCTTAAATGTGCATAAAGCGTAAGATAACCGTAGCCATGTTCTATACGGATGTGCTTTCCGTAACCCGTAGAACTTGCGTCGGCACGGGTAACTGTTCCATTGCCTGAAGCGTAAATGGGTGTGCCCCTAGGTGCTGTAAAATCCATTCCCCAATGCATTTTACGCACTTTGGTAAATGGGTCTGAACGCCAACCGTATCCCGATGCCATGCGCTTTAAATCTTCATTGGCGATAGGCTGTATCGCTGGGATGGCTTCTAAGAATTTTTCTTTTTCCTCCGCTAGTTTTGTTATTTCATCCAAAGACTTGGATTGGATTACCATTTGTTTTTGGATAATCTCCAAGCGTTGGGTAGCGCCAATAATCATTTCAGAATTGTTGAACCCCTCTAAAGAGTTATAGCGATTTATACCGCCAAAACCAGCATGCCGTTGTTCTTCAGGAATAGGGTTTGCCTCAAAATACAAACGGTAAATATTGTTGTCTCGATCTTCGATATTGGCCAATACATGTTCCATTTGTTCCATTTTTTTGTTTAATAACTCAAACTGAAACTCGTAGTTGTGTAATTCTCGTTGTAGGGATAGTTCTTTGGGTGTATTTATAATACTGGTATTTAAAAGCAAGATAAGGCCTAAAAAACCAAGGATGGCTGCCCCTAAAATAAGCAAGGCTACATTCCTGTATTTTTTAGACTTTTTATACTCTACCTTTCTGTAAGATAGAGTGTCTGGATCATAATAATATTTAACTTTAGACATAAAGGGAATTTATCCTATTTTTGCACTTCTATAGTATCAAAACAAACAAATATAAAAATTGTTTTGCAGAAATAGTTAAATTTATTAAAAGCTTACCAATTTACTATGAAATCTCAAGAAATAAGAGCTCAATTTTTAGAATTTTTTAAGAACAAATCCCATAAAATTGTTGCTTCTGCCCCTATGGTTATTAAAGATGATCCTACTTTAATGTTTACCAATGCAGGAATGAATCAGTTTAAAGAATTCTTTCTTGGAAATAGTGAAATAAAAAACAATCGGGTTACAGATTCCCAAAAGTGCCTTAGAGTAAGTGGAAAACATAACGATTTGGAAGAAGTGGGTAAGGATACCTACCACCATACTATGTTTGAGATGCTGGGGAACTGGAGTTTTGGCGATTATTTTAAAGAAGAGGCTATTGCTTGGGCATGGGAACTTTTGGTAGATGTGCTTAAGATCGATAAAGAAAGCTTGTATGTCACTGTTTTTGAAGGCAGCGAGGACAAGGATAAACTGAGTATGGATCAGGAAGCCTTGGATATTTGGAAAAACATTGTACCAGAATCACAGATACTTTTTGGAAATAAAAAGGATAACTTTTGGGAGATGGGAGATCAAGGACCTTGCGGACCTTGTTCTGAAATACATGTGGATATCCGTTCTGATGAAGAAAAAAAGAAAGTTTCTGGGGCAACGCTGATCAATATGGATCATCCGCAGGTGGTAGAAATCTGGAACTTGGTTTTTATGCAGTACAACCGTAAAGCCAATGGAAATCTAGAATCCTTACCGGCAAAACACGTGGATACTGGGATGGGCTTTGAGCGACTTTGTATGGTGTTACAAGGAGTGCAATCTAATTACGATACCGATGTTTTTACACCCATTATTCGCGAGATAGAAACCATTACCAATGCTACCTACAATAAAAACGAAGAGACAAATATTGCAATTCGCGTTATTGCAGATCATATTAGAGCCGTATCCTTTTCTATTGCAGACGGACAGTTACCGAGCAATACAGGTGCTGGCTATGTGATACGACGAATTTTAAGACGGGCCATTCGTTACGGATTTACCTTTTTAGATACCAAGGAGCCTTTTATGTACAGGTTGGTGCAAATATTAACCAAGACCATGGGCGATGCTTTCCCTGAATTGAAAGAACAAAAGCAACTGATAGAAAATGTAGTAAAAGAAGAAGAGCATTCTTTTTTAAAGACCTTAGACCAAGGCTTGGTGTTGTTAGATAGCGTTATCAGTAATGCAACCACCAAGACAATCAATGGTAAAAAAGCTTTTGAATTGTACGATACCTATGGTTTTCCTATAGATTTAACCGCCTTAATCTTAAGTGAACGTGGTTATGATTTGGATGAGGCCGGATTTGAAAAAGCCATGCAGGAGCAAAAGAACCGATCTAGGTCTGCTTCTGAAGTTTCTAAGGAAGACTGGGAGGTTTTACTAGACGATGCGGAACAAGAATTTGTAGGCTATGATATTTTAGAGGTCGATGTAAGATTGGTAAAGTATAGAAAGGTTACTTCTAAAAAAGAAGGGGAGCAGTATCAGCTTGTATTTAACATGACTCCGTTTTATCCAGAAGGAGGCGGACAAGTAGGGGATAAAGGATATTTGGAATCTTCAAACGGCGATGTAATTTATATCTTGGATACCAAGAAAGAGAACAATGAAATTTATCATTTAGCCAAGAACTTACCTCGCAATACGAAGGATGCATTTAAGGCTGTTGTAGATAAAAAACAACGTCAAAGAACTGCCTGTAACCATACGGCAACCCACTTGCTACACCAAGCATTACGTGAAATATTAGGACCCCATGTAGAACAGAAAGGTTCTGCGGTACACTCTAAATATTTGCGCTTCGATTTTTCTCACTTTGCCAAATTAACAACAGACCAATTGCGGGAAGTAGAAGATTTTGTCAATGCTAGAATTGAAGGCAATTTGCCGCTAGAAGAAAAACGTAACATCCCCATGCAACAAGCCTTAGATGAAGGGGCAATGGCACTGTTTGGAGAAAAATATGGCGATGCTGTACGTGCCATTCGCTTTGGACAGTCTATAGAACTCTGTGGCGGTACTCATGTACAAAACACTGGCGAAATATGGCATTTTAAAATAAAATCTGAGGGTGCTGTGGCGTCCGGAATACGAAGAATTGAAGCCATTACCTCAGATGCAGTCAAAGGTTTTTACTTTGATAACAATCGCAGTTTGTACGAGATAAAAGATCTGCTGAACAATGCTAAAGATCCCGTAAAGGCTGTCTTGTCCTTGCAGGAAGAAAATAGCAAGCTAAAGAAAGAAGTAGAGCAATTGCTAAAAGCCAAGGCTAAAAACTTAAAAGGCGATTTGCTAGGGGAGCTAACAGCCATAAATGGGGTACAGTTTCTAGCAAAAAAAATAGATTTAGATCCTGCAGGAATAAAAGATTTGTCTTTTGAAATGGGAGCCAATACTACTGATATGTTTTTGCTTTTTGCAGCAGAAAACGACGGCAAAGCCACACTCTCTTGTTATATTTCCAAGGAGTTGGCAGCAGAGAAAGGCTTAAATGCAGGTACTATTGTTCGCGAATTGGGCAAGTATATCCAAGGTGGCGGTGGCGGACAGCCATTTTTTGCAACAGCAGGGGGTAAAAACCCAGCGGGCATTCCAGAAGCTTTGGAAAAGGCAATGGCTTATATAAAATAAACAGAAGATGAAACTGCAAACTAAAATTCCATTGGAAGCGTCTGCGTTTCAGATTGATTATAAGAGTACGGTAGTCCTTTTGGGTTCTTGTTTTGCGGAAAATATAGGCGATAAATTTTCGTGTTTTAAGTTTCAATCCGGCACCAATCCTTTTGGGATATTGTTTCATCCCAAAGCCATTGAAACCGTACTGGAAAATGCAGTGCAAGGCACAATAGATACAGATAAGGATGTTTTTGAACTAGAGCAACGTTGGCATAGTTTTAATGCACATTCTAGTCTAAGCGCTGCCTCTAAGGTTCAATTGCTTCAGAATTTAAAGGAAGCGGTAGCGCAAACCCAAGAACAGTTGCAGGTTGCAACCCATATTGTGATTACCTTGGGTACGGCTTGGGTGTATCAGCACAATCGTTTAAATAGCATTGTTGCCAATTGCCATAAGGTACCTCAAAAAGAATTCACGAAAAAAATACTAACTGTATCGGAAATTGAAGCGAGCATAGAACAGATGATCGCTTTGGTGCAGACTGTAAATACTAAGGCTAAGTTTATTTTTACCGTTTCGCCAGTACGCCATATAAAAGATGGTTTTGTAGAAAACCAAAGGAGTAAGTCGCACTTAATAACAGCACTCCACACCGTTTTAAATAAAGACCGTATAAAAGCGGTGGCTTCTTATTTTCCGAGTTATGAAATTGTGATGGATGAGTTGCGCGATTATCGTTTTTACACTACCGATATGCTGCACCCTAACCCCTTGGCTGTGGATTATATTTGGGAGAAATTTGCAGCGGTTTGGATCGCTGAGGGGGCTAGAACAACTATGGAGAAGGTGGCGGTTGTACAAAGAGGATTACAACACAGACCCTTTAATGTAGCATCGGATAGCCATCAGAAGTTTGTAAAAGCCTTAGAAGAAAAAATTGCGTATCTTCAAAAAGAATATCCTTTTATGACCTTTTAATTATGAAGAGAATCCTTATCGGTATTATCATTGTATTGGTTGCGCTATTGGTGTTTAAAACCTGTTCTGATAAAAAAGAACAAAAAAGTATACTGCAAGAGAGTTCCATGCTTATTCAGAAGCAAATACAAAATGTTTCCAAACTGATTGTTACTGAAGGTCATTTTGCAGAGGTGTACAATTACCGAGATTCACAGTTGGTATTTGGGAGTTTGTTTACCGCCTCAAAAAAGGCATTGGTCGTAGTTAATGCCGATGTAAATGTGGTTTATGATCTGGAGAAGATTGTCTTTAAGGTAGATGAAGAACATAAAATTTTGCACATACTCAGTATTCCAGAACCTGAAATACAGATGCATCCCGATTTTGAATATTATGATGTTACGGCCGACTATTTTTCAGAGTTTGGGGCAGAAGATTACAATAAGATTAAGAAGAATGTCACGGCTTCGCTTCAAAAAAAGATAGCCGCTTCCTCCCTAAAGAAGAATGCAAAAAATAGGTTGATGAGCGAACTTTCGAAGTTTTATATTTTAACCAATTCCCTGGGGTGGACCTTGCAGTATGAGGAAAAACCCATTGAGAGTTTGGAGGACTTTAAACAGATGGAAGCATTGGAACTGCAATAGCGTTGGTGCTTATATGTTCCTTGGATTCTAATAAAAAAGAGCCCATGGGATTATTTAAATGCTCCAATTTCATTCACTAAGCACTGTTTTTTTTGTATTTATCCATCAACCATTTACCCAAAACCCAACACCTTTTTAAACGACCAAGTGCTTTGCCACCAAGGCAATGCCATCATCAATCAAATGCCCCAGCCTAGGATTGTTTTGTTTTACGGTTTCGAGATGGGTCAGGATTTCTTCGGCAAAATCGTCATCAGCATTAGTTTTTGCCAATTCATACAATTCTACGGCGAGTAACCAATCTGTGGGAAACTTCTTTTTAAGCTCTTGAAAAACCTTATTTCTAGAAATGGTGGTATTTATTCCTTCCCTAAATTCACGAATTTGCTTGTAGAGTAGCTCCAATTGGTGGTTTGCTTCCGTTTGCTTTTGTTTTATCGTTGCTACGGTAATGCTATGTGTTATTAAGTTGAAACTGTTTAAATCTGCCGGGCCATTAAAAGCGGAGACAATATGTTCACCAACGGCCATGTGGTATAATCCCCAATGGGGTGAAAACAGTATTTTTTCGCCATGGGTTACCGTACAATTATCAAAGGTTATCAGTACAATTTCTCCTTTTAGGTTGCGAGTACCCGTAACGATATCTCCAGTAACGGTAATACCTCCCTCAAACTCCAAGGAAACGTTTTCAGATTCAAATATATTATAGGCTTTTAAGTCGCGCGGACTCATATCTTCTATGGCTAAATTAATGCCTTTAAGCTTGCCAATAGGCGAGCCAAAACCATGGGCATGGTGTTTTGTGCTATGGCCTACCAATTCTTTTTCCCGGTAAGATAATGCTGTTTCCCCCGTAGTTTGTAGGTAGGCGGGCCTTCCTTTGTATGTGATTACGCTAGCGAATATGCCAGATATTTGTAATCCTGTGCTGAGCTCTACGGTTCCCAATGCCTTGGAGGTGATAAGCTTTTGAATCCCATCTAAGCCACCGGTACGTAAGGCCATGGTATTGGCAAATTCTTCCAAAACCTGACTTAAGAAAGCGAAATCAGGGGTAACAAACAACTGTGGTTGTGGTTTGGTAATATCAAAAGACGTATGTGCCGCCTCACTAGAGTAGGCTAGTTTTTTTACCTGATCTGTCATGCACCAAGCACTCTCCCCAATGGATGAGAGTAATCCTGCTCCATAAATTTTAGGGTTATCAAGACTGCCAATTAAACCGTATTCTACGGTCCACCAATGTAAATTGCGAATCAAAGCCATTTCACTGGGTTCTCCCATATTATTTTGCAAATCTTCTACCAGTTTTTCGGCACTCTCAATTTCTTTTTGATCAATGCCAGCCGCTTCTTTTATAATGGACAAATGCCTTACGGCCTCATACAATTCATAATCCTTGCCGCTAGAGATGGCCTTGCAGCCAATTTCCCCAAAACGCCTTAGGTATTCTGCATATTCCGGATTTGCTATGATTGGGGCGTGACCAGCACCTTCGTGGATAATATCGGGAGCCGGGGTATATTCTATATGTTCTAGTTGTCTGATGTCTGAAGCAATGACCAAGATGTTATAGGCTTGGAATTCCATAAATGCAGAGGGCGGAATAAAACCATCTACCGCAACAGCAGCCCAGCCAATAGCTTGTAAAATACGGTTCATCCCATACATGTTGGGAATCTGCTCAATAGAGATGCCTGTTTTTTTTAAGCCCTCTAAATAAGAAACGTGGGCAACCTTACTGAGGTAATCTACATTTTTACGCATTACATACCGCCAAACCGCCTGATTTATGGGGGTGTAATCCTCATAATTTTGCGCCTTAATATACTGCTTCAGGTGCTTTGGTAGTTTGTCAAGGATGTAATTGCTTTCGTAAGACATAGCAAGTTGCGCTGTTTTAAATGTTTAAGTGTATAAAAGTACAAAAAACATCCTTTGATTTTTTATACTTATTGGGGGAATATCACTGCTCAAACACAAGGCTGTTTCGTAGAAAGCATAAAAAAAACCGCTACTGATAGCGGTTTTAATTGTCTTTTACTTGGAAGCCATCTCAGGAGGATAGGCTTCAAGAATTTCGGAAACAAACTCTTGTATACGTTGTTCTTTCTTTTCAATATTACGCGTATTGTTTAAAGTACCTACACCTCTTCCTTGCCATACCAATTCTTTACTTTTTGCGTCTATAAGATCAATGTATAAAGACCCTTCGGTACTTGTAGATACATTGCTGCCACGCATACCACCCCAGTAATAAGGGTTCCATCCCCAACCGTAGTGTCCACCCCAATAGTTGTTGTAAATATCAACACGTTCTTTTTCTTTAGTAAAGATACTAACCAATACATCTGGCGTATTTGATTTTACAAAGCCTCTAGTACTCATTTCTGATTCTATAGCTCTTAGAATTCTCTTCTTGTCTAAATCAGATATTTGAGCTTTGTCTATACCCGTTTTATAAAAAGCATACGATTTATAGGTTCCAAAATTTGCTTCTTTATCATAATCAGATAAGACTCGTACTGAAGTACAAGAACTAAAAAGGAACAAGGCTAGTATGGGTACTATCGCTAATTTTATTGCTTTCATATTTTTGAAGTTTTAGTTACTATTATAATCACAAAAACTGTGCCGTCCTTATAAAATCTACCCTCGAGAGTTGGTTTTTGCGGAATACCCATACGGACAATGGCGGCACCCGCTTTCACAACAATAGCCTCTACGGATGTGGTATTGCTCTGTAAACACTCTATAGCCTTCTTTGGAAAGGTAATAGTCACCTTCTTCGGGTTGAAGAATTTTTTTCATACGGGTAAAATTAATTATTTTTTGCTGAACTATTCAATTTCAAAGGATTAAAATCTGGTTTCTCGTTGCTAATCGAATATTTGCGTTTCTAAACGGTTTTAGAAGCAAAACTGGCATAACTTGTGCGCTAACGTATTAAATTTGACCTTATTAATTAATCCGTTTGAATGATTTTAGTTTCAAAACTTTTTTTTAGAAAGAACTATGTAGGGCTCTCCTTATGGCCTTTTATCATTCTTAAAAATGATGATCTCAAGGCAGACGAGGCCTTAATTAATCACGAAAAAATACATTTAAAACAACAATTAGAACTTTTGGTACTACCTTTTTATGTGTTTTACCTCTTAGAGTTTGCTGTGCGATGTTTGTGTTATTGGGATAGTTATAAAGCGTATCAGAATCTTAGTTTTGAGAGAGAAGCGTATTATAATGAAGATAATCCTAATTATTTAAACGAACGTAAACCCTTCAGTTTTATTAAATATCTTTGGCGCTGAAAATTGTAAGGCGTGAATGTTTTAAATCAGTCTATTGAACTTCCTATAATAACGCAAAAGAAGGTATCGCTCGCTATCAAACGAGAAGATATGATACACCCTTTTATATCGGGGAATAAATACAGAAAGCTAAAATACAACCTGCAACAAGCAATAGACAGTAAGTCGCGTTGCCTGCTCACCTTTGGCGGTGCATTTTCGAACCATATTGCGGCTACGGCCTACGCAGGTAGAGAAAACAACATAAAAACAATTGGAATTATTAGGGGGGAAGAACTGGAGGCTAAATGGGAACAAAATCCAACTTTGGTTTTTGCCAAAGCCCAAGGAATGGAGTTGGTGTTTGTCTCTAGAGAGGTGTATAAAAAAAAGCATGAGGTAGCATTTATAAATCAACTCAAAGCAGCCTATAAAGGATGTTATATTTTACCTGAAGGTGGCGCAAATGCCTTGGCTATTAAAGGGTGTGAAGAAATTTTAACAGCGGCCGATCGGGATTTTGATGTAATTTGTTGTGCTGTTGGAACAGGAGGTACAATTGCAGGGATTATTAATTCTGCAGAACCACAGCAAAGGGTTTTAGGTTTTCCTGCCTTAAAAGGTGATTTTTTAAAAGAAGATATTTGTAAATTTGCACAAAATAAAAATTGGGACCTGAACAATCAGTTTAATTTTGGAGGGTATGCAAAGGTAACAACCGAGTTGATTACCTTTATAAATACATTTAAAAAACAAACCAATGTACAATTAGATCCTGTGTACACGGGTAAAATGATGTTTGGAGTGTTAGATTTGATCCGGAATGATTATTTTAAACCGGGCACTAAAATTCTTGCCATTCATACAGGAGGCTTGCAAGGAATAGAAGGAATGAATAATTTGTTGAAAAAGAAAAATTTACCATTAATTCATGATTAGTATACCATTGAAACCCTATAAAAAAACGTTTGTTAGACTTGGCGTTGTACTTTTAATAACTGTATTTGCCAGTTGTAAGGCCAAAAGAAGTGTTGCCGATAAAGGCAGAAAACATACTAAAATTACTACCGTTTCTCCCCAAAAAGCGACCTATGATACCAATGGGCAAATGTATGCCTTGCCCAAAGATGATGGGGTATTTGTGAATTTCCCCATTGAAAATACAGCCGAGTATATTGAAACCTTTGCGGGTTTGGCACAGGATGAAATGAAGGCGTATGCCGTACCTGCTAGTATTACCATAGCGCAAGGGATCTTAGAAAGCGGTTCTGGAAAAGGGAATTTAGCACGTAAAACCAACAATCACTTTGGTATTAAATGCCATACGGGTTGGGAGGGTGAATACGATTTTCACGATGATGATGAAAAAGGAGAGTGCTTTAGAAAATACAACCATCCCATGTACTCTTTTAGAGATCACAGTGTTTTTTTAACTACAAGAGCCCGCTATGCTTTTTTATTCGATTTAGATTCAGAAGATTATAAAGGGTGGGCCAAAGGATTACGAAAAGCAGGCTATGCCACGGATCCCAAATACCCACAGAAGTTAATTTATTTGATAGAAAAATATGGATTGGACAAATACGATAGTTCCGTACCTAAAACCTATCCAAAACCACCCAAACAATATGTGGTTCAAAGACATACCGTAGAGGCAGGAGAAACCTTATACGCCATATCTAGGATGTATTTTATGGCGGTTCCAGATTTAATGGAACTCAATAACCTAAAAAGCACAAGCTTGTCTATTGGGCAAGAATTAATTGTGAAATCTATAAAAAATTAATCAGAAGGAATGATTTATCAAAGAAGCAGTGCACTCTTTAGAGAGGCAAAAAAGTATATACCGGGCGGAGTGAATTCTCCCGTACGCGCCTTTAATGCTGTTGGCGGAGATCCTATTTTTGTAAAAGAAGCAAAAGGGGCCTACCTCTATGACGAAGATGGCAATAAAATTATAGATTATATCGCCTCTTGGGGGCCGTTAATTTTAGGCCACGCCTATGACCCGGTTATCAATGCAGTCATAGAAAAAGCAAAAAAAGGGACTTCCTTTGGGATGCCAACAGAAATAGAAACTGAATTGGCAAAATTAGCGGTTTCAATGGTGCCTAATATTGATAAAATCAGATTTGTAAACAGTGGTACCGAAGCTTGTATGAGTGCTGTTCGTTTGGCAAGAGGTTTTACCGCCAAAGATAAAATCATCAAATTTTCAGGCTGCTACCACGGCCATTCAGATTCTTTTTTAATTGAAGCCGGTAGTGGAGCCGTAACTTTTGGTAGCCCTAATAGTCCGGGAGTGACAGCAGGAACAGCCAAGGATACTTTACTTGCTAATTATAATGATTTAGAGAGTGTAAAAACATTGGTTGAAGCCAATAAAAGAGAAATTGCTGCTATTATTGTAGAACCAGTAGCCGGCAATATGGGATGTATTATACCTACCGAAGAATTTATAAAAGGACTACGCGAACTGTGTACCCAAGAAGGTATTTTGTTAATTTTTGATGAGGTCATGACGGGCTTCCGTTTGGCTAGGGGAGGAGCTCAAGAAGTATTGGGTGTCGCTGCAGATATTGTAACCTTCGGAAAGGTAATTGGAGGCGGATTGCCTGTGGGGGCATTTGCTGCCAGAAATGAAATAATGGATTATTTAGCACCTGTTGGACCGGTGTATCAGGCAGGGACCTTAAGTGGAAATCCCTTAGCGATGAGTGCTGGTTTGGCAATGTTAACAGCTCTAAATGCCAAGCCTGAAATTTTTAGAAGCCTAGCCGAAAAAACAGAGTATTTGCACAAGGGCTTTGAAAAAGCATTGGATAAAAAGGGAATACCCTACCAAATAAATAGATTTGGAAGTATGATTTCTGTTCATTTTACCGATACCCCTGTCGTAGATTTTGCTTCTGCTGCCACCGGAAATAACGAAACCTTTAAAAGGTATTTTCACGGCATGTTAAACAAGGGTGTTTACTTACCACCCAGTGCTTTTGAAAGTTACTTTTTAAATGATGCTTTGTCCTATAAAGATCTAGACGACACCATTACCGCCTTGGAAGAGGTAGCGCTTTAATAAACAAAAAGGGGAGATTTTAAAATCTCCCCTTTTTATTATTCTTTATGTCTTGATTTTCGGTCTTGCCTCGTTTCAGAACCTCTTTTACCTATTCTTTTTTTTGCACCATGTTCTCTACCTTTATTTTGTTTTAACCAGGTATCATATTGATCCTCAGAAAGAATTTTTTTCATTTCTTGTTTCTGAGCAATTTTATGATCTAAAATAGAAGAAGCTCGTTTATAGCGTTCTTCAGATGATAATTGAGTATCCTCTTTTTTGGCTTTAAATTCCTTTATTTTTTCTTGACGTAATTTCGCATTAGCCTCGTTCAGTTTTTGAACTTTAGACTGCTGGGCGGCCGTTAGGTCTAAGGCCAATGTCATTTTTTTAGTTTGCAAGGTGGCAAGCTGTTCAGGAGAGAAGTTTGCCATGTGAGCCTTTCTCATCTTTAAGCCATCGGGATTCGATTTCCGATGTTCTTTTTGGTTGCGTTCTTTGTATTCTTTACTGTGTTCTTGCGCAGAACTCATGAATATCCCTAGCATTACTGCCATTATAAAAGTGATCTTTTTCATTTTGTTTTTTTAAATGTTACAGTTCTTGGACACGCAATTGTGTTAAAAGTTTAAACAAGTTTGTTGTTTTGGTAGAATTTTAACATTAGCCAAACTTACTTTTTGGGCAAAAAAAAAGTGTGAAACCGTTATGGTTTCACACTTTATACTATTTTTTTCTGCGGTTTACTCTTCTTCCGATAATTGAACCAATTGATCGTTATGGCTGGTTTTAACATCCATATCATTTAATTCAACAACCGTTGCATTTTGAGCTACTTGTTCTGTTTCAATTTCGTTATAGGCAAAAATCGCAACAACTAGACAAGAAAAATAAATTAAGCTTTTAATTTTATAGGACATAAGATTTGGTTTTTTTTATATCTTTAACAAAGATAGACAGTAATTTTATTTTGTATTCTATTCATGTTGTGTAAACACTACAATATAGTTGTGTAAACAGCCAATTGTGTTGTTTGATGTATGCAATATAGAAACTTTCTTTAGAAAAACAAGATAAAAGACATATTTTATCGATGAAATACACTGTTTTTAACAAAATGAAGGGATTATCTTCATTATTTTGTAGTTGTACTACAAAGTCTTTTGTTGTTAAATTTAGGTTGAAAAAAAAGCCGTGTTGTACTTAAGTGTACAACACGGCTTTTAAATTTAGAATAGTGACTTCTAATTACTTAGGGTCAAGAATAAGATTAATTCTTTCTAAGATATCTTGTAAGTGCGCTCTTTTTATTCCTGATGCATTGGAAGAGGCAGATCGTACTAATCGTTGTAGCGTTTTTAATTCTGCTCTAACAACTGCTGTAATATCAGATTGACTGGCATCGTCGTTGGTCATTAAAGACTCCATTTGGTCAATATAAGTACGTTGTAAATTACGTCTGTAGGTGTCAATAGAACGCCCTGTACTTAATTCTTTCCAGACAGCCTTTCTAACATCAGACATCATAGTAGATAACGAATAGGCATCATTACCATATAAGGCTTCACTTTCTATAAGGCGAGCCATTTTAGTCGTGTCAAAAATAGTACTCAAAGTTCTCGATTGTGTGCTTCTAATTCGTGCTATGGCACCTGAGCTTTCTATTTTGTTGAAGATGTTGGTGTCTATTAACCATTCTGGCGTATCAAACAATTCGTCGGATAGGAATTCAATGGCTCTTTTTTGTTTCTCTTTAGCCACATGGGTATACACTGCTCCTTCTTGGTCGTATGTTTTGTAATTTTCATAGACCCCACCAATATTATTGGCAACGTGTCCCATATACCTGTTAAATTGGCTCAGAACTTCACCGTATAATTCATCCAAATCTTCATAAGATTTTCCGTCTTCCGCAGTCCATTCTATTAGGTTTGGCACTATTCTTTTTAGGTTAGCAATACCATAGGCACTTGCCTTCATTGCATCGTCTCCCAAATCTTCAGTTTGCGAACTAGGATCAATAACCCTTCCTTGTTGTCTTCCAAAACGGTACAATGGATCTCCAGCATGTTTTAAAATCCAGCTGTCTAAAGTTTCTTTTTCATCTTTTGCAGATTTGTCTAGTATAGGACGGTATCCCCAATTCACAGAATACTTGTCATATATTCCAATATTTGGCATAAGAGCAACACCTTCATCTCCAGGTTGAGCAATATAGTTAAAACGTGCATAATCCATAATGGAAGGTGCCGTGCCATACTTTGCAGTAAAAGATTTTGATCGTAAAGAATCTACAGGATAAGCAGGACTACTCCCCATATTGTGAGGTAAACCTAAGGTGTGGCCTACTTCATGCGAAGAAACAAAACGAATTAAGCGGCCCATTATTTCAGTCTTAAATTCAACACCTCTTGCTTCTGGGTTAATAGCAGCAGTTTGCACAAAGAACCAGTTGCGCAATAGGGTCATAACATTGTGATACCAGTTAATATCCGATTCTAAAATTTCTCCAGACCTTGGGTCACTTACATGAGGACCGTTTGCATTTGGAATTGGAGAAGCTAAATAACGAACAACCGAATAACGAACATCTTCTGGAGACCAATCTGGATCTTCCTCTTTTGTCGGTGGTGTTTTTGCAACTATTGCATTTTTAAAACCAGCGGCTTCAAAGGCAACTTGCCAATCTTCAATACCTTGCTTAATATACGGAACCCACTCTTCTGGAGTTGCTCTATCTACATAGTAAACAATTTGTTTTTTAGGCTCTACAAGCTCACCATTATTAAATTTTTCGATGTCTTCTTCCTTTACTTCTAATCTCCATCGATCTAAATAAGTAACCGATTTACTTTTTTGTGCACTTAAACCGTAATCTACCTGATTCCGAGCAAACCAACCTACACGCTCGTCAAAATAACGTCGTTTCATGGGCTCTTTGGGTAGTAAGATCATAGAATTGTTAATTTCTATGGTAATAGACCCTAAAGCCGAATTGGAAGGAGGGTTCCCTGCAAAATAGGTTTTTATATGCCTGGCTTCAATATTTAAAGGGTAACTCTTTATGCTTTCAATATAACTTCTGCTTTCATCCAAGCGCGTTGCTTTATATTGTGTTCTAGCACGTTCCGGTAAACCAATTGTTTTTACATCTTTTTCAAAAAAATCACCAATTTCAATGACCGTTGCAGGTGCAAGCGAATCCTTTTTAAAGGCAGCAATATCAAAAGAATATAAAACAGGTTCTAAATTAGAATTTACTACCGCTTCATATACCGGTAATTCTTCATCGGCAACGATACTCGTGGAAATGATACGCAAAAGTACTTTTTTGTCTTTCTTTTCCCAACGCAACATTTGTGTGTTAATTTTGCCACCGCCAAATCCTAAACCGGAAGCAGTTTTAGAAATTCTACTAACCATCAACATTTCTTTGTTGAACAAGGAATCAGGAATCTCATAATAGCGCTTGTCTTCTACTTCGTGCACATTAAATAGACCTTCATCTGTTTTTGCGTCTTTGGTGATTACTTTGTCATACGGTAAAATATCACCTTTTTTTGGCTTTGGAGCAGCAGCTGCTTCAGCCGTTTTTTCGTCTTTCTTACTATTTTTTTTCTTCTTTTTAGATTGTGCTTCCACCGTAGTAAAGGAAGCGACAAGGAAAACGACCAATAATAATTTGGTAAGTAAATTTCTAATCATTTGTGTTTGGTTTATTTTTTTTAAAGTGTTCCACAAATAACTGGAAAAAAACATAAATATATGTTAACAAAATCATAAGAGCGATGCCATAAGCCAAAAGGCGGTATTTTTTAAGCTGCTTAAATTCAGTACATTACTGTAATTTTAACATAAATTAACATTTGGGTCACAAAATCATGCTATTTATTTTGTTTTTGTTAAACCTTAATTTTTTTGTAACAAAAGTGGGTTTTTAAGCGTCCTTTATAATAACAATCAATGCGAACAGCTTAACAATACGTCTTTTGTGTTTTTTGGATTAGTCAATCGAATGGCCGCTGCAATGCAGTGGCTATTCTTTTTTATAAACCATCCACTTTTTAGAAGCTCTGGTGTGGTTTGGTTGGGGCTAAAAGAATAAAGGCATTATAAATTGATACATTAGAATAAGCAAGCCTACAGAGATTAGATTTAGTAGGACACCTACTTTGGCCATTTCACTTATTTTAATAAAACCACTAGCAAAAACGATGGCATTGGGTGGCGTGGCCATTGGAAGCATAAAGGCACAGCTACTAGCAATAGTTACCGGTATTAATACATATAACATGGGTATTTCTAAGCCAATAGCAATCCCAGCCACAATAGGAGCTACTATAGTAATTAAAGCCACATTGCTCATTAATTCTGTCATAAAAAGTACCAGGAATAGTAAGAGCGAAACTGTGAAAAGTATCGGTAGATTGCTAGTAGAAATGATTTCAGCGACCTTATTGACAATACCGGTAGTAGCCATACCATTGGCTAATGCCAAGCCGCCACCAAAAAGAATTAAAATACCCCATGCCAATTTTTCTGTGTCTTGCCACTGTAATATAAAATCTCCTTTTTTTAAATTATAGGGAACTGCAAACAAAGAAATAGCTGCTATCATACTAATTACGGTGTCGGACAATCCTAGATTTGGAAAAATTGAATTGATCAATGTTCTGAAAATCCATAGAAATACAGTAATTCCAAAAATGGTCAATACCATCTTTTCTCTTTTGTTAATAGCTCCTAGTTTGTGGAGTTCCTGTGCTATGATCTCTTTGGATGCAGAAAACTCTAATTGCTTGTTGGGAAACATCCACTTTACCAGCACAAAATAAATAATGATAAGTAAGAGTATGGAAATTGGCAGCCCAATCGTCATCCATTTTAAAAATGATATTTCGATATGGTATTGCTTTTCCAATAAACCAATTAAAACAGAATTGGGTGGTGTTCCAATAATGGTTGCGATTCCACCGGCATTGGCAGAAAAAGCGATGCCAAGCATAACACTAAGTGCAAAGTTTTTGTCACTTTTGGTAAAGCCGTCTTCATCATGTTGCAATAGTTTTATAACGGATACCGCAATAGGAAGCATAACCACTGTACTAGCCGTGTTGCTAATCCACATACTTAGGGAAGCGGTTGCAATCATAAAACCCAAGACCACTTTGTTAGGGGTTGTACCCGTAATTTTTATGATGTTTAAGGCAATTCGTTTGTGTAAGTTTACTTTTTCGAGAGCCAATGCCAATACAAAACCACCAAAAAATAGGAAAATAATTTTACTGCCGTAATTGGCGCCCACATCGTCTATGGGCATTACGTTGAGCAGAGGGAATAGAATAAGAGGTAATAAAGCGCTAACTGATATAGATACAGCCTCAAAAATCCACCAAATAACCATCCATAGGGCCACGGCGATGACCGCATCGCCCTTGGTTGAAAGAAGTGTAACCGGAAAAAATAGCACTGCAAAGAAAGCTAGAGGCCCTAAGATTAATCCTATTTTTTTGCTTAATGCCATCGTTGTAATTAATATAGTATACTATCTGATGCTATTATGGGCATTTTATAATTGCCGTATTCAACAGAAATTTTGTTTGGGTCTAATTTCTTTATGGCTTCTGTACTAACTTTAGAATCGTACAAATATACCGTCTGTAAGCTAGGAATTAAATTTAACTTTTCAAGATTAACATCGGTAAATTGCGTTTTCACCAAATTTATAGATTTTAAATGCTTGCAATTGGCGAGGATTTCAATTTCAGTACCACTAATATTGTTATTGTCTAGTTTTAAGACGGTAACATTTGGGAAGCCCGCCACGGCGGCATAACTAGCATCTGTAATGGCTGTATTTCCTAAATCTAGGATGGCTATTTGTTCTTTTATATCGGATAATACTATAAAATCTTCATCATTAAAGGAGGGTAGGTTAATGCAAGTTACTCTAAGGTAATTGGTGTTTTCGCTTATTTTTTCTACATAAAAGCCTTTGTTGCGAATTCCTTGTAGGATGTTATCTGTTACTTCAGCAACCTCAATATCAGGAAAATCATTGGTTGTATGCACAGGAAAGAAGGCTGATAATAGACTTTTTTTAAGCTGTAATTCTTTTGCTGTTTTTTCAAAATCACTGCCATGGGTTACCCAAAAATCCAATAGGGCTATTTCTTCTTTGCTAAGTTGCGTTTTGTCTTTGGGTGGCATGTGATCTTCATTTTCTTTGGGGAGATGCAAGCGAACCAATAAATCACTTTCAATTGGATTGTTTGCTTTAATAATTTCACCATTTTCTCCCCCAGCTAAAATAGCTTCCGGTGTGTGTAAACGCAGTTCTCCCTTTGCTTTTTTGGAGCCATGGCAGCTTACACATTTGTTATTGAGTATGGGTTGAACAACATCGGCATAGAGTTTAGTGTCTTGCCAATTTTCTTCATCCAAGACAATCTCCTTCTTTTCATTGGTTGCAATCCCTAGTGCTGCTTTGAGTCCGTTAGGCAAGGGTTCGGTTAAGAAATCCTCGCCATGAGTAATATTGCCGCCCAAATGACCGGTTGCTGAAATTAGCGCAAACATTAGAATAGAAAATACCATGGTAGGTACCCGCTTAAAAAATGCAATCGTAAACTTGTCTTGTAGTTTTAAGTAAACCAAAAATGAGAAAACAGTAGTGGTTATTCCGATCCATAAATGAAATTTAATGGTATCAAAAGCATACCCTTCATTGAGGTAAAGCAAGTAACCACTAATACAAGTGAAAACACCGATAATACCACCCCATAAAAAAGCGAAGGAAATGGGTTTTGTATAGTCTTTTTGCTTGCGATCAAGAAACAAAAAAAGCAACCCGAAAATAATAAAACCTATTGGTAAATGTACGAGCAAGGGATGCAAACGACCTAGTAATTGCGTAATGACTTCCATATGAATTTTTACTGAATTTTTAGGCGCTCTTTAATGGCATTCATAATAAATACATTGGCCTTCCATTGGTCTGCAACGGGTACTTTTGTGTACGGTAAGGTTGGCATATAATTGGGTGGGCCAAATTCTGTCGTAATTGTATAAACGGCATGCCCTTCTTTCCATTTTTTTAAGATTATTTCCTCCCAAATGTCTAAATGTCTATCTAAAGCACCTTTCCATTCAGGGGCTTCAGGATCATTTACTTGGGGGCTTTCTGCATGACCAACCCTAGCGTGTATGTGCTCAGATCTGTGTATTACTTCTTGTAATTCTTTTTCTTTTCCTTGCAATAGAGATTCATGGACCACCATCCAGTGACTAATGTCTAAGGTTAATTTTAAATCAGGAATTAAGGATAGGTATTTTTGAGTTTCGGGCAAGCTATAGCTAAAGCGACCCCGATGCGTTTCATGATATACTGGAATTCCGTGCTTTTTACTGATTTTATTTGCAGCGTCTATAAAAGCCTTGTTTTGTGCTGTAGTAAAAAAATCACTCCCTGTATGGCAATTTACAGCTACAGGTTTCCATTCCAATATAGCTTCTAGTTTCTGTGAATAATTTTTGAGACTTTCGTTGAAGGTTGTGCCTTTAGAGGTGCCGTGTAAAAAAATGATGGCCAGTTTGTGTTTTTCAAGGGCATTTTTTAATTCATTTTGACTATCCGCTCCATTGGGCATCCAAACTTCAATACCGTCATAACCAGATGCTTTTGCTTTTTGGCAAAATTGATCCCAGCCTAATGAGCTACCCCAATTGGTTTGAAAAAACTGTACTTTGTTCTGTGATTTTGCAGGGGTAATTACTGCAATAAAAATAATAAACACTAACGTATATAATCTCATTCTAAATTTTTGTTTAAGCTAATATTTCTCTAATTACTTCCCCTTCAACATCTGTTAATCGAAACGGCCTACCTTGAAAATCATAGGTAAATTGCTCATGGTTAAAGCCTAATAAATGCATCATTGTAGCATGTACATCATGTACAGAGACCCTGCCTTCTACGGGATTGAAACCAATTTCATCTGTTTGTCCGTAAGAAACACCACCTTTAACTCCGCCTCCGGCCATCCACATTGTAAATGCATCACCGTGGTGATCGCGCCCCTTAAATGCCATTTCTTTTCCTTCTCTGTTTTCTTGCATCGGAGTTCTTCCAAATTCGCCTCCCCAAACCACCAAGGTATCTTCTAACAATCCTCTTTGTTTTAAATCTAAAATTAAGGCGGTTACGGGTCTATCCATTTCTTTACATTTATTTCTAAAGCCTAAATCAATCGCAGTTTGGTGTCCTGTGCCATGGCTGTCCCAACCCCAATCAAAAAGCTGTACATAACGAACGCCATCTTCTACCAATTTACGCGCCAAAAGGCAGTTGTTGGCAAGGGACTCCTTCCCGGGTTCTACACCGTACATTTCTTTGATATGTTCCGGTTCGTCATTGATATTCATTACTTCTGGAACAGCAATTTGCATGCGGTATGCCATTTCATACTGGTTAATCCTAGCTAGAATTTCAGGATCGGTATATTTTGTATATTCTTCTTTATTGATATTGTTAATAGCATCAATGGTTTTCTTTTTGATGTCTCTAGTTGCCCCATCTGGATCGTCTAGGTAAAGTACAGGGTCTCCTTTAGATCTACATTGTACACCTTGGTATACGGAGGGTAAAAATCCGCTTCCCCATACACTCTTTCCAGCATCCGGGGTTTTGCCACCTGATGTTAAGACCACAAAACCAGGTAAGTTTTGATTTTCAGAACCTAACCCATAAGTTGCCCAAGCACCAACACTTGGTCTTCCTAATCTAGGAGATCCGGTATGCATAAATAATTGAGCAGGACCGTGATTAAATTGATCTGTATGTACGGCCTTAAGGAGTGCAACATCATCCACAATTTTTTTAAAATGAGGAATGTAATCTGAAACCCATTGTCCAGACTGACCTTCTCTTTTAAAATTTGCTTGTTGCCCTAAAAGTTTGGGAGTGCCGCGAATAAAAGCAAATTTTTTACCTTCAATAAAAGATTGAGGAACAGCCTGATTGTGTAATTTTGTGAGCTGAGGTTTGTAATCAAATAACTCCAATTGAGACGGTGCACCCGCCATGTGTATATGTATCACAGATTTAGCCTTGGGTGAAAATGGTGGCGCCAACGGAGCCAAAGGATTTAAACTCCTATTGTTCATGCCTAAATTAGGCGCAACACTTTTGCCAAAAGGATCACAGCCCATAAATAGAGAACCTAAGGCCAAGCCGCCCATCCCGGTAACACAGTTTTTTATAAAGTGCCGTCGTGTTTTTGTTTGTATTTCCTTGTCTAGCTTTTCTTTTATCAGTTTTTCTATATTGTCCATAGCTATGATTTGGTTAAAAACTCATCTAAATTCATAATAGCATTTGCAACAACCGTAAGGGCTGCTAGATTTGCATTCGGATCTTTTTCAAAAGGGAGGAATTTCTTTGTAGCCGTTGCATCATTGCTGAATTCTGTAAAGGCATCAGTGTATAATTCTTCTAAAATTTGTAAGGTCGTTGGTCTAATATTTGAATACAAGGCTTTGTGATATCCAATTGTGATACCCTTGGAAGTGTTGTTCTCAGTATCCATATACTTGGCCAAATGATAGGCCGTTTCTAAATATACAGGGTCATTTAGGGTAACCAAGGCTTGTAACGGTGTGTTGGTAATGGTTCTTCTAACCGTGGAAACTTCTCGGCTTCCTGCATCAAAAGTAATAAATGAAGGGTATGGACTTGTTCTTTTTAAAAAGGTATAAATACCTCTTCTAAATTTGTCTTCACCTTTACTAGTAGTCCAACTTTCACCGCTATATACAGTTTGCCATACGCCAGTAGGCTGTGGAGGCATAACACCAGGACCATACATTTTAGCACTCAATAAACCAGAAATGGCTAAGGCCTGATCTCTAATTTGTTCAGCGCCAAGTCGTATTCTCGGACCTCTTGCATACAATTCGTTATGAGGATCCAATTCATTTAATTCCGGACTACTTAATGAACTTTGTCTATAAGTACCCGATAACACGATATCTTTAACTAGTTTTTTTATACTCCAATTGTGTTCGTTCATGAGGCGTAGGGATAACCAATCTAATAATTCTGGGTGCGATGGTGCATCTGATTGTGACCCCATATCTTCTAAAGAAGCAACTATGCCAACTCCGTAAATCTGGTGCCATACTCTATTTACAACTGTTCTTGCTGTTAATGGATTTTCTTTACTTACCATCCATTTCGCTAATCCCAACCGGTCTTTTGGCCATTCTTTTTTCCAAGGATTTAATACAACCGGTGTTGCTGGTTGAACTGTATCTGCTTTCATTAGCCAATTGCCACGTTCAAAAACTTGTGTGGTACGCTCCATGTAATCGGGATTTTCAACCATGATAGGAACCGTGGTTGTTGGCGAGTTAATCATGGTGAGGAAAGCCGTGTTTATTTCCTCATAACCAGGGGCATCTTTTCCTGGTAAATCTCTTATAAAACCTAGTAAGCTAATGCTACTCGTATTTGCTTGTGGTGGTAGTTTATCATTCTTGGCTTCAAAGTATAAATTCACCTTTTCCTTGGTTTTTTTGAAAGGAAACTTGTGTATTGTATTGCCGCTTTTATTGATGGTAAATTCAGATAATAGCTCACCATTTTCATTATCTTCTTTTATGGTCATTTTTGTGCCATCATAGGAAGCCCAATATTTTAGATAAATAGAACTTGCTTCATTGGTTGTGATATCCTTAATTACACAAGAGCCATTATTCCACAAGGCTAAATATTTGCCATCTGCTAACTGTCCATTTTTGAAATTAGAAGCCCTATGAGTTTGGTACATTGGATGTGAGTACAGCAGAAAATCATGATACTCCTTGGCGAGCTTTTTATCGCCGTATTTTGCGACCCAAGCGTTTATTTTGTCAACCTCTTTTTGTTGCTTTTCTGTGTAAAATTTTAGCACAGGCACTTCATCTGGAGTATCTTCATCCATGGAATTGTTAAAGAATGCCATTAATTTATAGTATTCTTCATTTTTAAAGGGGTCGTACGTATGGCTATGACATTGCACACACCCAATGGTTGTACTCTGCCAAACTTCAAAGGTGGTATTTACCCGGTCTATCACAGTGGCTACCCTAAACTCTTCATCATCTGTGCCTCCCTCATCATTGTTCATTGTATTTCTGTGAAAGGCTGTCGCAATGAGTTGATCTATAGATGGATCTGGCAATAAATCGCCTGCCAATTGCTCTATAGTAAATTGGTCATAGGGCATGTCTTTATTTAAAGATTGAATCACCCAATCTCGATATTTCCACATAGATCTAGAGCCATCTTTCTCATACCCTTTGGTGTCTGCATAACGGGCTAAATCTAACCACCATGTTGCCCATTTTTCACCGTATGATTCCTTAGATAACAAAGTGTCTACCATGGCTTCATAAGATATTGCACCTTGCATCCAAGTATTAAAAAGGTTTTCGCTTGGTGGTAGGCCGGTAATATCTAAAGCTAGTCGGCGTATTAGGACCTCTTTCTCTGCTTGTTTGTTTGGTTGTAGGTTGTTGGCTTCTAATTTTTCTAAAATAAATTTGTCGATATCATTTTTAATAAATGAAGACTCACTTGATGATGAAAACCCAGCTTCTTCTGTGGTATTAGGTACTTTTACTTTTTCTGGTAAACTGTAGGCCCAATGTTTGCCCCATTGTGCACCTTGGTCTACCCAACGTGTTAGCAAATCTATTTCTTCGTCTGAGAGTTTTGCTTTTTCATAGGGCATTCTAAGTTCTGGATCTTTCTCTTTTAGCCGCTGAATAAAAGAACTTTTCTCTGCATTGCCAGGGATTATGGCGGGGTGGCCAGATTCTGTATTGGCAAATGCTTCTTCTTCAAACAAAAAACTTAAACCGGCACTCTTTTTAACCCCCCCGTGACAGGTAATACAATGCTTGTTTAAGATGGGTTTAATTTGGAGACTATAATCTACTTTTTCTTCTGGTTTAAGGGATTGCCATACAGCTGCTATTAAAATAATAGCGAGTAACAAGAGCGAAGCCGTAATTGCCTTTTTTTTCATTTTATACACTTCATTATATCTAAAAATAGATGTATTAAGTTCTAAAGATATGATAATTGTATAGAGATACAAACGAACTTTAATGCAACTTTAGTGCAACATTTTTTTTAATAAAATAGCACCAAAAAAAAGGAGGTGACATTTTCATGTCACCTCCTTTTTTAATAGGTTCCCAATTCTAGTTAGGATAGTAGTTCAACAAATAACCCTTCTTCGGTTTTGTAAACTTTGGCTGCATTATTTTTAGTTAGCTCCTTAATGGTTTTATCCCATTTTTTATTGCTTAAGCCCGACTTCAATTTTAAATCGTTTAAATCCAATTTTCCAGATGTTTTTAAAATATCTAGTACAGCTTTGCCCTCTTCACTTAAGGCAGCCGCCTTGCGCTCTGGTCTCATTTGTGGGAAGAAAAGCACTTCTTGAATCGATTGGTTGTTTGTTAAGAACATAATTAATCGGTCCATTCCAATCCCCATTCCAGAGGTTGGAGGCATTCCGTATTCTAGCGCACGTAAAAAATCGTTATCGATAAATTCGGTGGCTTCATCATCTCCTTTTTGAGCTAATTTTAATTGGTGCTCAAAACGTTCTCTTTGGTCAATAGGGTCGTTGAGTTCAGAATATGCATTTGCAATTTCTTTTCCGCAAACCATCAATTCAAAGCGTTCTGTTAATTCAGGATTATCTCTATGTTCTTTACAAAGCGGACTCATTTCTTTTGGATAATCTGTAATAAAGGTAGGTTGTATATAGTTTCCTTCACATTTTTCACCAAAAATCTCATCAATAAGCTTGCCTTTCCCCATTGTTTCGTCAACTTCTATGCCCATACCTTTAGCGGCATCTCTTATTTCAGCTTCCGTTTTTCCTGCAATATCAAATCCAGTGAAATGCTGAATAGAATCTGCCATAGTTACCCGAGCATAAGGAGGCTTAAAACTAATTGTATGTTCCCCAAAAGTTGCTTCACTTGTTCCGTTAACAGCAATAGCACAATGTTCTAGTAAATGCTCACAGAAATCCATCATCCAATTGTAATCTTTGTAGGCCACATAGATTTCCATCGCTGTAAACTCTGGATTGTGCGTTTTGTCCATCCCTTCGTTTCTAAAGTTCTTAGAAAACTCATATACACCATCAAACCCACCAACAATTAAACGCTTTAAATACAATTCGTTTGCAATTCTCATGTACAAGGGAATATCCAAACTATTGTGATGCGTAATAAACGGTCTGGCTGCGGCACCACCCGGAATTGGTTGTAAAATGGGTGTTTCAACTTCAAAATAACCAGCGTTATTGAAAAAGTCTCGCATGGCATTAAACAACTTAGTTCGTTTTACAAACACCTCTTTTACATGCGGGTTTACCACTAAATCTGCATACCTACGACGGTAACGCATCTCTGGATCGTTAAATTCATCAAACACTTTGCCATCGGCATCAACCTTTGGTAAAGGTAAAGGGCGTAGCGATTTACTCAATAAGGTAAAGTTTTTTACCATTACTGTTTTTTCACCCACCTGTGTGGTAAACAATTGGCCTTCAATACCAATAATATCACCTATATCTAATAACTTTTTGTACACATCATTGTACAATGTTTTATCTTCTTCCGTACATATTTCATCACGGTTAAAGTAAACTTGAATTCTACCTTCACTATCTTGTAGTTCAGCAAAGGATGCTTTTCCTTGAATTCTGCGCGACATTAATCGTCCAGAAATAACCACCTGTTTCCCCTCCTCATAATTCTCCTTAACTTGTTTTGAGGTTGTATTTACTGGATAAAGGTCTGCTGGATATGGGTTTATTCCCATTTCTCTTAGCTTGCCTAATTTTTCCCTTCTGATGATTTCTTGTTCCGAAAGCTGCATAAATCTATATTAAGGCTGCAAATATAGTTACAATGTGCTAATCTTTCAACTGTGAAAGGATAATTGGAGTTAAACGTTCCACAAATTTTTTATAGGCAAGACCAGATGGGTGCAAACCATCGTTGGCAACCAAGTCTTTTTCGCTTAACCCCCTACGTGTTATGTCGGTTATATTTATAAAAGTAACTCCTTGCTGTGTCGCTATTTCTTTGGCAAAGGCGTTGTACGCATCCAATTCTTTTGATATGATTTCTCTGTTTTGGCTGCTGCCAAAGGGAGTATAGGCATAGTCTGGTATGGAAATAACAACTACATGGCTGGTATTGTTGTTGGCTAATTTTAATGCAGTATTCAATAGTTCAGGAAATTCTTTTTCGTATTGTGAAAAAGGCCTTCCTTGAAATTGATTGTTTACGCCAATAAGCAAGGTCACCAAATCATAAGTAGGTAAAGTGGTATTTAAATTTACGGCTCTTTGTAAATCATCGGTCCGCCATCCATTGGTGGCAATGGTGGTTAGGTTTACTTCTGTGGTAAGTGCTATCTTCAATTTTTTGGCTAATTGATAGGGATAACTCTCTTCATAGGTAACACTAGTGCCAATGGTATAGCTATCTCCCAATGCCAAATAATTAAAGGATATATAATTGGGATAGTTGGCTGTTGTAGTATTGTTTGTATTTGGAGGATTGTATGGCTCGCTTTGAGGCCCATTGTTTGTGACCTGATTCTCAAACAGCTTGTTTTCCATCTGATCTTGCGTGCTGCAAGAAACAAAGAAATAGAATAGTGCTAGCGAATAGGAAGTGATCATTTGTTTTGATTTCATATACTATTTACGCAAATAGATGCGTGTGGGTTCTAAAAGATAAAAAAAATTAACTTAAAGTAGTAACAAAGTCCTAGTTGAAGCGTCTTATGAGCACATCAATTAAATAATTAATCAATCAAATATGAGTTTTTGGAGAGTAGTTTTAGCTATATTTTGTCCCCCGTTGGCAGTAATTGGTAAGGGTTGTGGGTCTATATTTATAGTTTTTCTGTTATGGCTATGTGGTTGGGTTCCTGGTACAATTGCAGCGTTGATCATATTGAATAATCCAGACAGATAATTGTATCTTTGCAGAATGAATAAAGAAGTAATTCTGGAAAATTTAGGACTAAGGGATTATAAAGAAACTTGGGATTACCAAGAACTTCTTTTTAAGGATACCGTAGCCATTAAAATTAAGAATAGGAGAGAGGATACCGGGTTAAAAACACCAAATCATTTTCTTTTTGTGGAACATCCGCACGTCTATACCTTGGGTAAAAGCGGTGATATGTCTAATTTGCTTATAGATGAGGTTCAACTTTCTAAGAAAGGGGCAACATTCTATAAGATAAATAGAGGAGGGGACATTACCTATCATGGACCTGGGCAAATTGTAGGGTACCCAATTTTAGATTTGGATAATTTTTTCACAGATATTCATAAGTACCTACGGCTACTTGAAGAAATGGTGATTCTTACCTTGGCCGATTACGGTTTAAAAGCAGAACGATCTAAAGGAGAAACCGGGGTTTGGTTAGATGTTGGCACCCCCTTTGCACGCAAAATATGCGCACTCGGCGTTCGGGCAAGTAGGTGGGTTACCATGCATGGTTTTGCACTAAATGTGAATACAGATTTAGGGTATTTTGATTTAATGATCCCATGTGGTATTAAAGACAAAGCCGTTACCTCTTTAAATGTAGAGCTAGGTAAAAAAGAAGTAAACGAAAGTGAAGTGCAGGAACGACTAGTCAAGCATTTTAGTACACTGTTTAAAGCTTCAATTGTGGTAAAACAGACTAAGGACTAATTTTCAAATTTGGTGAGAATGCTTTTGTTGATGCGTTTTCCAGATTTATTGTAATCCTCGCTTTTTACCATTCCAACACCTTTTGCCAGCCATTGTTTGTGATTGATTGTTTTTTTCATACCCATTTTTAACTCGGTATCATAGGTTAGGATAATACAGTCAAAAGTGCCTGCTGGGGTTGTAATTTTTTCTTTGCCTACTACCTTCCTATTCATCATTTTTACAAATAACTTCATTTTTATTGGTCCAGAATTTATAACCATATCCATAGATGCATCTGGTAAAGTTTGACCTGTGGTTAAATGATTGGGCAAGTCTATATTAGTTCCAGTTATTTCAAGTTCCATATCCTTGTACTGCTCTAACATTTGGCTGTCTATCATGGATTTAAAATCGATGCTAACACCATCTCCATTGCACAGTACATCATATTCGCTATTGAGAACAAAGTCTCCTTTATTATCATACACTTCAGAGGTTAAGGTCGCTTTATTTTCTGAAACCTCAGTGACCGTATAATTTACAACGACTTCCTTTTTATCTTTTTTGTCATAAATAGTTATTTCAGATTTTACGTCAGCTTTAAAGGGGTAATAGCTGCTGCAATCTCCTTGTGCCATTAGAGAATTTGAAGTAAAGATTAAAAGTAAAAAACCGAAAGCGTATTTTTTCATAAGGATATATTTTAAGATTATATAGCGCAATTATTGTTCGTTTTCTATTGGTTTTTCTTTTTCAGATGAATTATCTTCTTCTTTTTCTGTAGTGCCTAATAGCAATTCCTTGGTGGTTTTTATACTGTACTTTAAGGCCTTTTTAGCTCTGTTTATCTGAAGTGTTGCCTTGGCTTGCTTTAATACACTTAAACCATCCAAATCAGCAAGTATATCTGGTGCACTTTCACTTAAATTGGTGATATTAGTTAAGGCATCTTCTAAGATATCTACATCTTCATCCTCTAGTGGAGTTTCTGTTTTGGCATAGGCATCATACTTGTATACCTTGTCGTATAAATTAAAAGATTCGCCTACAAAATTGTCGACACTAGAAATCCCTAAAGTACTTTTTGGTCTGTTTATTTTCTTGGTTTGTGCATTTAGCTGTACGGATGAAATTAGGAGACAAACACAGAGGCAAAACATGGTTAACATGCTTTTTTTTGAGGTGGGTACAACTAGAAATAAGGAGTGGTTTTTTACAATCATTTTCATTGGTCATAGTGTGAAAATAAATATACATAAAAAAACGTACTTCAGAAGTAAGTGTGTGTAAAAGGTTGAAAATGATGTGTTAATGGTTTAATACAATCTATAAACAATAATGGAATTGTCTAAATCTTTTGATACCAATTCTAATTTTTTATCGTTGTCCATATCCGAAAGATTAATGATGGAGCTACCAAATACTGGGAAATTCTGAATGGGTTTGGCGTTGCTGTCAAATAAATAAATTTTCTGATTTTGTAGGTCAGTAACGCTTATGTAAATTTTGTCATTAATGTAAAATATTCGAGGTTTGGTATAGACACCCACCTCAAGTGTTACTTTTTCACCTTTTATTGTTAAACTGTTTTCATTCATTAAAACCAAAGTATTGCTTGTGGCATCAAATCCATGGTCTTTATTGCTGTTAAATTTTGTTTGCGTGGTTTTTCCGTTTAATGCAATTTGATGCAAAGTACCCTCTTTATCCGTTATGGAAAATTTGTTTTTATAAAGCTTGACTTCATTGGTAGAGAAATCTATTTTTTTAGTTGTTTTTATACGGTCTTTACCCGTTCGGTTTAAAATCTTTAGGTCTCCATTTTCTAAAACAAATGTGATATAATCTTTATTGTTGGTTCTAAAATGTTCTGGTTTCTGAATCACTGCGCTATTTGCTTGGGTGTAGGTAAATCCTGTTACAATTTTAGCCTTGTTGTTGTACATGTAAATTTTTTGCCCTTGAGTAATTACAAACCTATAATCTTTGTTATTTTCGTAATCAAAGACGGCAAGGGGGTTTAAGTTTCCGCCATCATATTTTAGTGTAAAAGGTTCAACTTTTTCACCATTTCTATCTAGAATTAAAAACTGATTGTTGGTGGTAAAAGCCAATTGTAACTTTCCATTTTTATAAATATCTACCTGGGCTATGTCGCCTTGAACTCTGCCTTCCAACTGCTTTTTCCAAATTACTTTTCCAGTTGTTGATATTAAATAGAGCTGATTTTCAGTATCCTGAACTACAATTTCTTTTTTGTTGGTTCTGTGGTTTAGTACAAACTGCGGATTTGTAGCAAGGTCGTTATCTAACTGTACTGTAAAGATAGAAGAGGTGGTATTGCTTTTGTTTTCTTTCTTCGTTTTTTGAATAGTTAG
This sequence comes from Cellulophaga sp. F20128, assembly GCF_023015805.1. Classification (GTDB taxonomy): domain Bacteria; phylum Bacteroidota; class Bacteroidia; order Flavobacteriales; family Flavobacteriaceae; genus Cellulophaga. Next base: position 9,670 of record NZ_JALKBA010000012.1, on the reverse strand, counting down.
TGCAGTGTGATAGAAATTGTTGTCGGCCACCATTTGACCCGCAATGAAATAATCAGAAACGGAAACGGATTTAAAATCACTGGAAAAATTTTCTGGCAGGCTTCTGCTTAAATCGTTTTTTAGTTGCTTTGAATTAATGTAAAGCACTGAAGATTCGTTGGCAATAGTTTCTTTTGCAGAGGTATAGATTGCCGTTTTGTTAAAGGTGGTGTCGTTTTTGTAGCTGCTAATAATTTTTTGAAGCGTTTCTATATCTTCAGAAAAGAGAAAGGCGTTGCCTATGATGGTGTAATGGTTCGATTCAAAATTGTTTAGGATTGGACTAAATTTTTCAGTTAAGAGGTCGTTCTTTGCGAGGGTTGTAATTTGATTTCCATTGAAATTGGTTTCAGATTTTGAGTGGGTATTCAAGTATTCATAGATATTGTCAGATCCGTACGTTTGTAACATTACGGCCCTTTTATCCTCGAGGTATATAATTCCAATTTCTTCAACCGTATTAAAAATAGTGTCTAACGCCTGGTTTGATTGAAGTAGCTTTTTTCTATTTTTTGCAAAAATTGAATAATCATTAAAGGTATACGAAAGTATGCCTTCAGCAGTATCAGGCGCATATTCTTGAATGGTATTGGTTATTGCCGTTGTATTTTTAAATAGATTTATAACGCTTGGTAAAGAGTCATTAACCAGACTAATACCTGTTAGGTTTAACTGAGATTGTTTGGTATTTAAGTCTAGGGATACCCAATTACTTATAAAATTTGTATTGATAGAATCATTTGAACTATAGCTGTTAGATAAAAGTTTGCTCTTAGTAGTGTTTATAAAAAGCGTTCCAGATTTAGAAGTGTTGGCTGTATTGTATAATTTTTTAAGGACCCAATCTTCCTCATGTTTTTCAGTACCTAAAACGGCTGCAATTAAAATTTTAGAAGTGCTAATTATAAAGTGGTTGTCTATAGCTGTACAATAGTAAATGGTGTTGTCTACTGTTAATTCATAAAAGGAAGTATTGTTATAGGTGATTTGTTTCTTTTCGGTTGTAATACTGTCTAATCTAGTGTTAAAAAGCAAGGAGTCTTTGGTGATAAAGTATAGGTCTAATGCCGTACTGTCTGTGGTGCTAAACGCTAAAATGCTTTTAGAAGCAGGAGCGATGTGTTTAAGAATGTTGGTTTTCGTTTTTATTTCCTCATACGCCTTAGTTGCTTTAAAGCTACTTAGAAAAGCATTGTTTTTAATTTCACTTTGTACACTATTAAAATCATTAATTTTCAGTAATGCGGTCGTGTTTTTAGGAAGGTAGTCTAATAAGGAGGATTCCGTTTTTATATCCGGAGCACAAGCTACGGCCAATAAAGACAGGATACCTGTTACAATTCTTAATTTCATAAAGGTTAACTTTACTTACAAAGTTATAGTATTTTATTAATTATATGCTCAATTTTAATTGTTCAGGGAGTAGCCTAAAGCTTTTTCTGTGGTATTTGGTAATTCCATATTTCCGAATAGCCTCTCGGTGCTCTTTAGTTGGGTACCCCTTGTTCTTTTTCCAGTTGTACATGGGGAATTCCAAATGAATCTTTTCCATATAAGCATCCCTTGAGGTTTTGGCTAAAATAGAGGCAGCAGCAATACTCATAAATTTAGAATCCCCTTTTATAATACACTCGTGTGAAATGTCTTTATAGGGCTTAAATTTGTTGCCGTCTACTATGATAAATTCTGGAGTGAATTCTAGTTTTGCGATACTTTTATGCATGGCGAGTATGGACGCATTTAAAATATTTATTTCATCTATTTTAGTAGGGTATACATGGGCAACACCAAAGCAAATAGCGACACTTTCTAGAATGGGTTTTAATAGGTCTCGTTTTTTTTCTGAAAGCTGTTTGGAATCGTTGAGAATATTGTTTTTAAAATTTTCGGGTAATATAATGGCAGCAGCAGTTACCGGGCCTGCAAGACACCCTCTTCCGGCTTCATCAGTGCCGGCTTCATTTATACAGTTGAGATAGTTTGTGAGCACGTGTAATTTTGGAATATTATTAAATCTAAGTCAATATCGACAGTTAATTGGGTTAACCTACTTTAAATTCAAAAGTTTCTGATGAAGATGTATTGTTTTTACTGTCAATTGTAATTACTTTCCAATAGTAGATAACACCAGATGATATTGTTGCTTCTATAGAAGTTTCTGTCGTTTGGCCTATGCTTGTAAGCGTTGTTTTTGAAGTTCCAAAAAACACTTCATATTCCGTAATATCATTGTCCACATCACTACCTGTCCACCTTAAAGAAACCGTAGTAGCATTGGCAATTGTTGATCCCCGAAGGGGGCTTAATACATCAGCAGGAAATGGAGCGTAGTTAGTTACCCCAGATCCCTGGTTGTAAAATTTCCAAATACTACTTGATGCTGTTTCTGATGTTCCGTTTCCTTTAGAGATGACAAACCACTCAAAGGGAGTTCCCCGCTCTATGGTAAAACTTTCGTTTGTAGTTGTCACTGTTTTTCTTTGGACACCTCCTGTAGCTAGGTTTTTTAGGTTTACTTCATAGGTATCTGTGTTTTCAGATGTATTCCAACGGAATTCAACTGTGCTCTCAGAAGTACTTATAACAGTGCCTTCAGTACATTCACTGTTGTTGTTCGGAAACACAAGTGTGGTTGCTTTTGGCGAGGTAACTGGCGTTGGAGTAGGGGTTTCTCCGCTAGTATCATCACCTCCGCCTCCGCAAGATGTTAATAAAAATGCGCTGATACCTATTAGGTTATATAGAATGGTCTTCATTTTTTATTATTTTCTAATGATCTTGTAGGTTAGTAATGTTTGCTTTGTCTTGATATTCAAGATATAAATGCCTTTGGATAAGGAATCCACATTAAATTGAACGACTCCATTAGGTGTCGGGAAATCTTTTCTAAAAACCCGGGAACCTTGTACAGTAAATAAGGAAATTTCAACTTTATCATTGGCTAATTTCCCTAATTGAATCGTTAAATCACCACTAGAAACAGGATTGGGGTAAATAAATATGTCTGAACTAGAGATAATTGTTTCCTCGTATAAACCTTGGCAGTCTTTATCTGTTGTTATAAGGATGTTGTTTTCTATTTTTTCGAGTGGAACAGTAAATTCATTCCTTGTTGTGGTAAATATTTTGTCATTTACTTGGATCGTATATGAGTTTCCTCCGGATAGGCTATAGGTTACTTTGTTGGCAACAGAATTTACTTTAGAAGAAACAGATAGTGCCTCGGGTTCTGAAATTGATATGGTGGTACAGTTTTCGTAATCATTTTCTCCTTCAACTGTTATACAAACGGTATATGTTCCAAAAGCTAAATTGTCAAAAGAAGTGTTGGTTGTAAATGCTTTTGTTTCAACTTTTGGTCCGCTCATAGTAGCCGTGTAATTATAGGTGGTGGCCTCCGCTGTAATTTGTATGCTTCCATTGTTACTAGAAATACAAGTTTCGTCGGTTGTTAAAATCCTAAAATTAGAAACGGGAAGAGAGAAAACAGCACATCCATTTACATCAACAACAGCATTAGACTCGGTATTTAGACATAAATCGACATCATTTAGAACCCCGTCATTGTCACCGTCATTATCACATACATTCCCAATCCCATCATTGTCATCATCAGCTTGGTCCGTATTAGGGATAAGGCTGCAATTGTCAATTGTATCTAAAACACCATCGTTGTCATCATCTGTATCACAAACATCACCTATACCATCTCCGTCCGTATCTAACTGATCCGCATTTGCAATGGTAGGGCAGTTATCATCAACATCTAAAATGCCATCGTTGTCATCATCTTCATCATCTTGTTCTCCTTGAATAACAAAATCGTCAATAACGATTCCTTCTTGAGTCACAGCCGCGTCTGAATGAAATACAATCCTAAAAACAACACTAGTTTCAATGGCTAAATTAGGTTCTCCTGCCGCCGCATTGGCTATAAAATCATAAGCGTATTCTGCAAGTGTGGTATTGGTTCCCGTCCATTGTGCTCCAGGGCAATTTTGGCAATCATCATCAGCTCCAGAGCTTGCATTGGTCCTGTTGCTAGTATACCAATTGGGTTGACTATCTATATTACCCAACACTGTCCAATCCGTTCCCTCATTAGTAGAGTATTCAACATAGGTAATATCCCAATTGGCTTCCAGGTCATAGGCCATTTTAAATTTTAATATTGGATTGGTAATCGTAGATAAATTGTAACAATGACTAATTAAGAACGCTTTCGTATTATTTGGGTGTTCACCTGAAAGATTGGTGGCATATGCTTGTGTTCCAGTGGCGGTAGTATTTAAAAGTGTTCCGGAAGGGGTTCCTTTTTCCCACAATAATTCCTGACTAGACTCATTAAAAGTGAGTAATTCGTCTTCATTGGCTTCAAAAGTATTTACAAGGCCTCCTGGACCTTCTTTGTTTATGTATACAAGAGTAGATTCATTATTGTTGTTGCTAAATGTATCATTCATTATGTTTGCCTCTACATTTAGAGTTGCTTTACCAAAAACTGTAGTAATTAGGTTGGGTAAAATAATGGAAATAGTCTCATTTGAATTGAGTGTTCCATTCCAAACAAAGCTTTCGTTTGTATTGTTTAAGCCGTAGTTCAGGGTGATTTCGGTAATAGGATTTGTGCCTAAATTTTTAACCTCTGCTACCGGACTTAACTCCCCGCAAACAATAGAATTTACCTTTGGAGATATGGAGTTTAAGCTAATCTCATTTGCGATTTCTTTTGTAGGAATTGGAGATTGCCAAACACTTCTGCCGTATGTGGCCGCCGTAATTACGTTGCTATTTAGATTAATATCGAGGTCCCCAATTGCCACACTAGGCAAATTCGTGTAATACTCTTCCCATTCGGTTAGGGTGTCGTCCAATCTATAAACGCCCAAACTGGTGCCCACATAAATGGGATTGTCTTCGTGGAGTCCTTGGTGTGCTATGCTAAAAAAGGCTTGATTTGTAGGGAGGTTTAAAGTGATATCTTCTTGGGTTATATTGCTGCCATCTGATGTAATTTTAAAAATGCCCCGTGAGGTTGGCTGCTGATTTAAGGAGGTTCCAACCCTATTGGATGTAGTAACATACACAATATTGCTGTCTGAAACATTTATAGCGAGATCAGAAATCACAGAAGATAAGGTTTGGTAGTCAAAAAAAGAGACACCGCCATCCGTACTCTTGTAAATTGAAGTTCCATTTACGGCAAAGATTATATTAGAATTATTAGGGTCAATCTCTAGGTCATCGATGTTTCCTGACCCAATGTTTTCCGATAATTTGGTCCATTTGGTGCCTTCTAGTTTATAGAGAGCATCAAAGCCAGCAAAAACTTCTCCCTCACTGTTAATGGCAAGCGGAGTGATCCAATTGCCTTGGATGTTTTCGTCTGAAGAATTTTTCGGAGGACCAAGTTGCCCAATAGTTTCACCTGAGTTTGTAGAAATGTTTAAAGATCCTCCATATTGAGTAAATCCGTAAACTAAATTGTTGTTGTTTGGATCTATCACATTGTCCATACCGTCACCCCCATGGTAATTATTCCATTGGTTGTTGTTAAAAACATTTCCTCCATTATCTTGTAAGCCCCCAATCATTTTAGATGCGTCATCTTCTGCAACAGATATTCTGTAAAATTGCCCAATAGACATCCCATTACTTACATCCTCAAAAGTAAAACCATTATCAGAGGATACATAAAGTCCGCCATCACTACCACAGAATAACTTACCATTAAACATTTTTAAGGTGTGTATATCTGCATGGGTATATGCATTTGTTTTCTGATTCCAATTGTTTCGTCTGCTAAAGGCTTTACCTCCATTGGTGCTTTTCCAAATATTTAAACATCCCACAAAGACGACATTTGGGTCCGTTGTAGAAATCTCAATAGCTAAGTCGAACCAAGCTTGGTCCGATTCTAAAATATCTGTTTCATTAGAAGTTCTTTCAAAAGTAAGGCCGCTATCGGTAGACTTGTATATCCCTTGGTACGAGTAATTTGTTGCGGCACTTAGTATATAAATCATTTCTGGGTCGGCAGGAGTAACCCCTATAACAAGTCTGCCTGAAGAAGCTGGTAAACCAGTGCTTGTAGATAAAAATGAATTTCCACTATCGGTAGATTTGTAAAAGTTGTTTGAAGAAACAGCATATACTATTGCGCTATTTCCTGGTTTTAATTTAAAATCTGTAATATTTCCTGTTTGTTTAATTTCCCATGTATCTCCTGCATCCAAAGAGCGGTATAGCCCTTTGTTAGATCCTACCCAAATGGTATTGCTGTTGGCTGGGTCTATAGTGATTTCATTGGTTAAAAAACTGTTGTTTACACTTGGGCTATTGGGATTGAGACCGGTTTCATTCCAAGTGTTACCGCCGTCAAGGGATTTAAAAACTCCAATACTGTAAGAATCTGCGGCATCATCATCCCCTGTAGAGATATAGATTATATTGGAATTATTTGGGTCTATAGCGATGCCCGAAACTCCGGTCTGTGGAAAATTTGAAAAGAGATTTACCCAATTCATTCCTGCGTTTGTAGATTTCCATAAACCTCCTGCTGGTGGCCCTGCATACCAGGTGTTTTCGTTGTTTGGATCTACGGTAATGGCATTAATTCTCCCTGCCCCAGGGAGTCTGCCAGGGTAGGCATTGCTAGTAGATGGACCAACGGTAGACCATGAACTAGTAGGGTTTACTGTTTTTCCTGCTCTATTTTCCTTGTCCTTCCATGCTTGCCATAATTCTTTTGAAGAGGGTATGATACCATTCTCATTTGTAAAGTGTATCCAATAATTACGCCACCTCATAAAAGGCTTGTGTCCGCTACCTTTTGCGTTTTTATCTCTGTTTTTCCAATAGTTGTCAAAAGATGCAGTGATGTCTTCAATAGAGTAGGCGTTTTCCGAAGTTTTAGAAGTTGACTTGTTCGTTTCCTTTGCTAGGCTGCTCATCCAAGGAGCAGATTCATTAAATTGAGCGTAGGAGAATGTCGTTGCCAATATGAAAAATAAAAGTAATTTTTTTGTCATTCAGGATATGTTAATCGCGTTATTGTTTGCGTAAAAATGTAACGATATAAAAGTTCAATGTTAAATTTAACACAATTTTTATTTGATAAAAATACGAACTTCATCTGAAATGTTTCGCTTATAAGAATTAAATTTATAGATATGGGTATAGATATAGTAGTTATATTTAAGTGATGGAGCTGGTTGTCTAGATGTTCAGTTGTTCCATTCAGCCTGAATTTAAAAGCCTTTATAATAAACCTAACAAAACTTTCACAGAATAATTAAACGCAAAAAATTACCTTTGTCTTAGATTTGTTTTAAATGAGATATATTTTAGTTGTTTTTTTAGTATGGAACTCTGTTGTCTTTGCACAAGATTCCATTCCGCCAATAAAGCCTATGAAGCCTGTTAAGCAAAAGTTACAGGGTGGTAAAACAAAGGATAGTGTTCGTATTGAAGATTATAAAATAATTTCATACAAAAGGGATACTGTTTTTTTAGATACAACACTAAGTCTTAAAAAGGAATACAACTATAATTACCTGAGAACTGATGGTTTTGAAACAATGCCATTTGCCAACATAGGTAAACCTGTCAATAATTTGGGTGTAGATTTTAATGCAGTAAGTATGTATCCATCCATTGGAGCAAAGGCATTGCATGCCAATTACAAAGAATTGCAGGATATGAGGTATTATAATGTGCCTACGCCGCTAACGGAATTAATGTTTAAAACAACAATGGGTAAGGGGCAGTTGTTAGATGCTTTATTAACTTTTAATACATCGCGCCAACTTAACTTTGCAATTGGCTATAAGGGGTTTCGGTCTTTGGGTAAATACAACTATGACCAGGCGGAGTCGGGTAATTTTATAGTTTCAACCAATTACAAAACTAAGAATGCTAAATATCAAATGATGGGGCATATTGCATCTCAAGATATTACGTTTGAAGAGAATGGAGGCTTGTCTAATAAAGAAGAGCAATTTGAATTGGGTGACCCTGAGTTTAAAAATAGAGATCGCATAGATTTGATGTTTCAAGATGCTAGTACGGTTGTATCAGGGAAACGATATTTTTTAGATCACCACTATGAACTCGTGGGAAAAGCAAAAGATTCTGCCAGTATTATTGCTACCTCTATAGTATTAGGGCATCAGTTTACGTATGAGACTAAGTATTCCCAATTTAGACAGGCATCGGAGAATGCTTATTTTGGAAATTCTTTTTTATCAGAAACACATGATAAGGCGAACTTAAAAACTACCTACAATCAATTAAATGCAACCTTTGACAATACCCTACTGGGTACTTTAAAGGGGTATATCGGCTTTTATAAGTATCACTATTATTTTAATAGTGTATTAATTACGCCAACAGGAACAATTGGCAATCAGTTGAGCGGCAATGAGATTTCTTTGGGGGCAACCTATAAGAAAAGAATAGGAGCTTTTAACTTGGCAGGTGAAGCGGCTTATAATCTGTCTGGAGATTTGGGGGGTAGTTTGGTGAATGCAGAAGCGAGTTATCAATTTAGGAATAAGCACAATTTTACGTTTGCAATCCATAACGAGTCCAAGATGCCAAACTTTAATTATTTGTTGCATCAGAGTAATTATGAAAACTACAATTGGAATACAACAGCTGCCTTTAAAAAGCAAACTGTAAATAGTTTGATGTTTCAATATCGTTCTGACCTTATTGGAGGTTTGTCTTTAAAGTATACAAGTTTAGGTAAGTACACCTATTTTGCTTCTGAAGCCACGCAAGAACAAATAGATGCGGGACAAGAAAATGCATTTATTAAACCTTATCAAGAAGGGGATGCTGTTGGATATATGAAGTTAAAGTATAACAAAGAGTTTAAAAAAGGGGCCTTTGCATTAGATAATACGATCATGTATCAAGATGTTTCCCAAACAAATAATGTACTCAATGTGCCACAGTTTGTAACGAGAAATACCTTGTATTTTTCAAAAACTATTTTTAAAGGAGCTATGTTTCTGCAAACTGGCGTTACCTTTAAGTACTTTACTGCCTATCATATGAATGCGTATAACCCTGCATTAGGCGAGTTTTATGCACAGGATAAAGAAAAGTTGGGAGGGTATCCAATGTTCGATTTCTTTATCAATGGTAAGGTAAAGCAAACTCGCATATATCTAAAGGCAGAACATTTTAATTCTTCATTTACGGGCTACAACTATTACGCGGCGCCAAATTACCCCTATCGTGATTTTGTAATCCGTTTTGGACTTGTATGGAACTTCTTTTCCTAACTGCTAGGCTGTATTATAGAGGTTGCGTCTAATTCAACACCCTTTTCTATTCAATAGGTATATATATTAGGTATATATATAGGGTAGCTTAGTAATTTTTTTAGGGGTAGAAGTACGCTCTAAAAGAGATACAAGGCAAGCGAAAGCTATGATATAGTTCACAGCTTCGGTTGAGGTATCAAAAATCAACAAAAAAGATCCGTTTTAAGTGACTGATAAATAGGGTGGTAAATAAGCCGCTAGAAATTAATTTCAAAAAAGATTTAAAAAGGGTTGTTAGAAACAAAAAGGGGTGTATATTTGCACCCGCTAACAGGAAAACGCAGGGTTTTAAAAGT
>NZ_JALKBA010000011.1 GCF_023015805.1 Cellulophaga sp. F20128 | reverse complement strand
AAAATTAAAATAAAACGGCCAATAACACGCGTTATAATTAATGGCCCTAAAGTATAAGCCTGAATAAGGGCCACTAATCATAGCGCTATCGTTAGCTATAATGTTGAACAAACATCAAGAATGAAAAGAATACTTACCATTTCAATCATAATGATAAACTTATTAAATCTGTTCGGTTGCAAAGCCCAAAACGAAAATGACCCTTATTGGGAATTTAATGAAACCGAACATTTTCGTCCTGAACTGAATAAAGGCGAATTCTTCAAATTAAACGGTTTTGATTTTGGCTGGTTTGTACTTGAACCAATATCGAAATTCATAAAAGACAAAGAACACGAAATTGAACGTGGAAAATCTTTATCGTATGGACAGAAAGCACTTTATTATTGGTGGTATTTAGATGCTCAAGTTACAAATGGTGGATTTGTACAATTCTATTACAATGGTTACGGACCTTATATTCCTACAATAATTAAAGGCTTGGAACATATTGGAGATACTGAAATGGCCAACCTTGTCAAGAAAGCGGATAAAATCTATCAGAAAAACAAAAAACTAATGGACAAAGCTCAAGAAAGTGATTTGTTCGGGAGCGACCTTTATGATAGACTTGACGAAATGTCTTTGCTTGATGACAAGTATTATGAAATGAATGAAGAGACAATGTCCTTAATTGAATCTTACATTCGTAAAAACCCAAACGAAATATGTCTTGACGAAGATGGAAAAGAATTTGACCTGACTTTTACTGGACTTTGCAAGACCTTTTATCCTGACAAAAAAGTTAAAGAAGAGTTTTACCTTGAACAAGGTGTAATAAATGGAGAATTCAAATCCTTTTATGAAAACGGAAAGCTAAAAGAACAAATAGAATACAAAGAAGGAGAACAAACTGGAGAGCGAGAAGAATTTTTCGAAAATGGAACACTAAAATATAAGGTTGTAAAAGATAAACCTAATGAAGTTCTAATACATAAATGGTTCTATGAAAATGGAGCCCAGAAAAAATTAGAAACAAAAAAAGCTGATGGCGACCAAAACTTTGGCGAATCAAAAGAGTGGTATGATAATGGACAACTTAAAGAGCAATCGAATTTCATTGATAATACTACAAGGACTGGAAAATGGCTGAAATTTTGGAAAGATGGAAGTAAAAAACTGGAAGCAGATTTTAAAGAAGGTCAAGTCTATTTTGAAAACTATTGGAATGAAAAAGGAGGGCAAACTTTGATAAACGGAACAGGACTTTATATAAACGAATGGAATTCATTTAATAGCACAACCATATACGAGACTGAATACAAAAATTACCTCAGAGATGGCAAATCAAGAACTATCAGAAAAGGTTTAGTAAGTTTAGAACAAGAATTTAAAGAAGGTAAAGAAAACGGTATTACAAGAAGTTATTACGATAACGGAAATTTAGAACAAGAAACTGTTTATGAAAATGGCAAAGCTATTTCATCTAAAAAATTTCCAAAGTTTACAAATCCAAAAGTCAAAACAAATATTATTTCCAAAATATGCGATGGGTGTTATAAAGACTATGAGGATTATGTACTTCCTGACAATCAACCAACACTAAAAAATGACCAAATAATAGCTGAAAAATTTAAGGCGGAAAAATCAATTTTTGATGGATATGGAGATGACCATACATTATCTTATGGTTACTATTTATTTGTTAATGAAAAAGGGAGTGTCGAGGACATAAAATTTGCTGTTGCAAGCAATATGTGGTTAGATGAGCAAGTAAAATCAAGTATGTCTGAATTAAAATTTGAACCTGCTTTAAAAGGTGGAAAGTCAATAAAAAGTATACATTATGTTCGATATGAATTAAAGCTGACTGAATAAAACACTATAGCTAACAATGTATATAAAACATAGCTATTATAGGCTTTACGAGAGGTTTGTGTGTATTTGTAAAGTCACCAAATTTTTAAATTTGGCTTTTAAAATAAAAAAGCAAAAACAAAACATAAAAATTCGGCTTGTGTATAATCCGAAAAGTTAGCGTCTATTTGCACGCTACGTTTCATATACTAACCGTTGGCAACAAGCTGAAATCACTCTTATGGAAACAAAATCAATCGAACAATTAGAAAAAGATATTTGGAAAAATCCTTCCGAATTTCCGACTGATTTGGTTGAAAAATGTTATCATTATCGGAAAATCAGTATTGCGGTATTGACAAACGAACAGATAAGACTTCTGATTTCTCAAAAAATCGGAATTGAATATCTAATCGGAATCGCACTCGAAAAACTCGAACGGAATATTTTGACCGAATGTGATTTTTATGAAGGCGATTTACTTGTTGCAGTTTCGAATTTATCGAATGAATTTTGGAATGAAAATAAAACTGAATTTCTGACTTTTAAAAATATTGTGGAACGGAATTCGGAATTAATAAAAAATGAACTCGGAGAAAATAAATTTGACCGAATAAATGAAAAAATAAAAGCCAGTTGCCAACAACGTATATAAAAAATTGCTGGTTTCTTGCTAAAACAAAGGTCGTTGCACGTTTGCTACGTCTGATTTTCCTTCGGAAAATCCTCGCACGCAAACACGCAACTTTCCATTTACAAAACCGTTACCCAACATATGAAAAAAACGATATTGCTTATTTGTATACTTCTTTTATTATCCTTTAATTCTTGTTCTCAAAGTCACACTGAAAATGGAATTATTGAAAACGGAATATATAAATGCAATCTAATCGATTGGAACATTAAAATTCCCGAAAATTTCAAAGTTAGAACTTTAAAACAAAAAGAAGACCTCGAAGATGTTGGTTACGAAAAAGTCAAAGGCAATACACCAGACGGAATTGAAGTACGTAAGAACAGGTCAGACCTAATCGGATTTGAAATTGACGAAAGAAATTATTTCTCATCGTCTTTTGAATCATTGGAAGGAACAAAGAAAATGTCTCTTATGGAACACCAAAAATTTGTTGACGAACTTCTTTCAAACACTTACTCAAAAATTAATGGAATCCAATTTGAAAATAGTTTGAATACTGAAAAAATTGGAAAATATGATTTTTACAGTATAGAAACGAAAATATATAATGCAAAAACAAATGAACTAGTTTTAACGCAATTGATTTACAACAGTTTTGTTGGAGAAAATTTATTTAGTATTTCAATTAATTATACGGACAAAAGGGTTTATGAAATATTAGATAATAACTTTAGAAACTCATTAACCGAATAAATACGTTGGGTAACAATGTATATAAAAAATAGCGCAAGTCGTTGCTAACACGGAGGCTAGTGCATTTTTGGAAAGTCGCCAAATTTTAAATTTGACAAATTCCCAAAAATAAAATAATTAGTAAAATTTAAAAATTCGGCTCGTGAATAATCCGAAAATTATCGCTTATTTTCAGCGCTACTTTTCATATACGAGACGTTGTGTAGCATTTAAAAAAATATGATGTATCTCGAAAATTTTGAGCCAATAAAGAAAATCATACTCGATTTGGAGAACGGTAAATTGGACGTTGCGACGGCGTTATTTCAAATTAAAAAGTTATCGGATAAAGAAATTACTGAATATGATTTATGCAATTATTGGAGAAGTGAAGGACTTGATGAATTTGTTCGGACTTTAGCAATGCCTGAATTGGAGAACTGGAATAAAATAGATGATGAAAGAGCTTTGGAATTGATAAAAGAAATGATTGAAAAAATTAGTGATACAGCACTAATGGTTCGGAACTCAACAGCACTTGAAAAAAGATTTAAAAAATCATCTGGAACCGTTATGGAATTAGTTTTCCAGACTGGTATGGAAATCGAAATATTGAGTGAGTTAAAAAAAGACACGACTATTCGACTGTAAAAAAACGCTACACAACACAACCTATAGCAAATAGGGCATAAAGTGTTAAATTTAATTGCTTGGTCTTGTTTACTAAGTCCGCCAAATCTTTTGGATTTGGCTTTTAAAATGAAAAAGATAAAAACAAAACAAAAAGCTTTGGCTGCGAGCGCAGACGGAAACGAAAAGTTTCCTTGCCTGCCCTACTTGCCATAGCCGCACCGTTGGCATTAATTTAGAAAAACGTTGATAAACGACACAAAACCAATATTTACAAAAGATGTGATTGACTTTAAACAAAGGTTTTTAAAATCGTTGGTCGCTCCTTGGGTTTTTATATGGATTGGACTTTTGGTATTCTTTTCTTTTCAAATCTCGTTTTTATGGATAATGGCGACCCTTTTTGTGGTGACTTTTATTCTTATGAATTATAAAGCAACGGAACATTTTATTACGAAAGCTGAATTGAAAGATAATTCTATAGAGTTTACATACTACAATTCTAAAATGGAAAGGAAAATTACTGATATCCCAATAAATGAATTAACAGTTGAATATTATGGAAATGGTATAGGGATTTCATCACTTGTCAGTGACCATATGAGAATTGACCGAAAAGGATACACGATAATAAAGCAATATAAAACAGACGGCTGGACACTTGAATTCTTGAAAGAAACAACTGAAAAGCTGAACGAGATAAAAAGAATTAAAAACTAATGCCAACAATGCCTATAATTCAGTCTTGCATTTTTCTATAAAGAAAATTTAGTACTTTTAATCTGGCTCGATTCCGATTCTGAAAAATCCTAACGGATTTCCCAGACCGAAATCATAGCCTAAACGTTGTATGCCATTTAAAAAATGAACAAACGAACCACATTTTATCTGGGACTTATTTTTTTAACCTTACTTCTTTTTTCGTGTAAACCAGTATTAAATGAATCAGAGGAATATCAAATTATTTCAGAAATCTTAAATCACTCTTACGGACACGAAACCGACGATGAAAACGGACTAGGTTGGATTGACACATCAGAATCTTATAATTCTCTTCGTGTAAGAAATCATACAAATCTTAGAGAGCTAGATATCAATATATTGAACGATTATCTTAATTTCAATAAATTGTCAGAGTTTGCTATTGAAGATTTTCAAAATTACAAGGAGTGGGATATTAAAAAAATCAAAGAATATAATCGTTACCGTTTAGAAACTGATTCCGACAAAAATAACGACAGTCGATACATCGGGACAATACAATTTTCATCAATCATCTTCAATCAAGATTTAGACAAAGCATTAATATATACCGTTTACTATTGTGGCGGGGAATGTGGAGAAGGACTAGTATTTCTCTTTACGAAAACGGACAAATGGAAAATCGAAAAAGTTGAATCCTTATGGGTCTCCTGAAATAAAAACGGCATACAACAATGCCTAAACGTAATGCGGGCTTTTGAGCTAAATCGAAAGGTCTGTGTATATTTATGATGTCGCTAAATCTTATGGATTTAGCTTTGGAACAAAAAAGAAAAAGCAAAACAATAAGCTTTAGCTACGTCGGCAGACGGAAACGAAAAGTTTCCTTGCCTCCGCACTACGCTTAGCCCAGCCGTTGGCAATAATTAAAAAATGAACCCGAGAAGATTAAGAATATTTGAAAAAAAGAAAGGAATTTATATTTCTCCAGAAAATATTGTTGCGATTTCTTGGACTGCTTTAATATTTCTAATTTATTATTTAAAAGAATCATTCGGATTTAATTTTAAAGGTTTCGAAACTGGAATTCTTATTCTTGGAACAATTTACATAATCGGACTTATGATTAGTACTTTTTTTAGATATGAAAGAGAAATAGGAGAATATCGTGGGAGAATAACTTTTTACGAAAATCGGGTAGAAATTCAAAATAATGAATATAGTCTTGAGGAAATACAGAAATTGGAATTTTTCTCAACTTTTGATGTTAAAGGAGATTTTACAAACAATCTTTTAGAATTTACTCCTCACCTTTCAAATGGCTTGAATAATCGTTTTATTTTGACTTTGAAAAACGGAAAACAAATTGAATACAATTTTTTACAAACCAAATCTGAACAACTTAAATTCTATAAAGATGTGTTAACGAATTATCATAAAAATGGAATTATTAGCTGGTTAGAATTATTGAATATTTTAAACATTGAAAATTATAATGAAATTCAGAAATTCAAAAAAGAAATAACTATTGCCAACACCGTATAAACTTTATTGCTGGCTTTTTACTCACTTGCGAAAGTCCTCGCGGACTTTCTTGGTTTGTGTTTTATTTACTAAATTAGTTGCTTAAAACACGCCACTAATCATACACAAAACAGTTAGCTTTAATTTTGAAAAATCGTTGAAGGAAGAGGATGAAACGAGATGAAATTTTAATCATATCCATGACTTTAATTGGATTTGCCTCATTATTAGTATGGTTTGGACACCTATCTTTTGGAATTTTTCAAAACTCGAAACCAATTATCTTTGAAACTCCAATTACTGGAGTTATCAACGACCTAAACCAGTACAAAGGATTCACTTATATTCTTCTCGAACATGAAAATGAGTATTGGAAAATAGATGGTAGCAAAAATTATGACTATTCCGAGCCTTTTATTGCCGATTTTTTACTGAAAGGAGATTTTTTGGAAAAAAATAAATGCTCGGACACACTTTTTATTAAAAGGGATAATCAAAAATTTCATTTCTTGATTGGCGACGTACTTTATAATAGCAAAACGGGTTCGAAAGAATTCATTGAATATTGGCGAAATCAAAGACGAATTATAACGGAAAAAAGTGATTGTAAATAAAAAAACTAAAGCTAACAATGCCTATAATTCAGTCTTACTGTTTCGTAAAATAAAATTTAGTACTTTTAATCTGGCTCGATTCCGATTCTGAAAAATCCTAACGGATTTCCCAGACCGAAATCATAGCCGAACCGTTGGCAGCAAGCAAAAAACACAGAAATTGAAAATAAATTTAGACTTCAAAGAAAAATTAAAATATTACAAAATCACTTTGATTTTTATATTTATTGGAGTTTGTTGTCTGACTTCAGAAATCGAAAATTTTAATTTTGAGATTAGAGAAATTGGCACTTTGGGAAAAATTGGTATTGCAGTTATAACTATTGGAATGTTAAACTTAATTTATCTTCATAGAAATCTTTATTATTTAAAATCTCAATTTAAAATAGAAAAAACTGAATTTAAAAATAGATTACTTAAGACTGCCGAGGAAAATGAATGGGAAATAAACGAAATCAATTCTTACTATTATATTTTAAAAACCAATCGCTACGATAAATTTGAAAGAAATGATTTTTTGAAAAAAAATTATTGTGAAAAAATTTACGTGAAAATCGATAATCCATTAATATATTATAAAAGCGTTAATGATTTTGATTCAGATCTTGCTATTAGAATTTCAAGTGGAGAAAATAAATTAAACGAGAAGTTAATAAGAAATATACTAATGCCAGCTGCCAACAATGTATAACCGCAATTACGGCGGATTCGATAGGTTATTAGACAGACTGCCGTTGTAAGTAATTTAAATATGAAAAAAACTATAATATTATTATTTCTTTGCAATTCAATATTTTGTTATACTCAAAATTATAAATTTAATATTTTAACAAGATATAAATCCTCTAATGGCTATTTAGAAACTGTCGTTTATTCTAACAAAGAAAATGACAACTATTTCTTAAAGTTAAAAAAATATAAAAATGAAACGATTGCATACCTTACTGATTTGAAAAATTTAAAAAAACACAGATTTAAAGTAATAGAAAGTAAAGGAAAGTTAAACGAAATATTTTTTCAATTTGTGTATTTAGACACAGATATTTATTACATAAATAACCCATTCAAGGATAACTATTTTAAATTTGAAACTGAAAAATCAGACAGTTTATCCAAAATTGTAAAAATGTCTACAATTAATAAGAGACAAAAAATAATAAATAATTCAGAATTAAAAATCAAAAAATATTCACATAACTTATTTCCAGTCTTTAGATTTAGTTGCTTACATCCTTACGAAGATGCTGTAGAGAAAAAAAACATAGGAACTGGAATTGTGCAGAGTTATACTTCAAATAATAAAAAAAATAGTATATATATTTATCTTGACTATTTTAAAGAAGTGAATTTAGAACTGAATGTATTACAATAAAAAACTACTTACAACAACATATAAAATGCATGCTTAGGCTTAGCCCTAATTTGCAAAGTAAATGTATATTTACTCGTGGATTCCCTGCCGGGAATCCTGTCGATCGCCTTACGTCGCACGACACTTTATATAACCATTGTGCTTTATTATGACAAACCGCTAACCAATGATATTGCTGAAATGAAGTATCGTGAAGCGATACCAAACATCTAGTAGATGTTTGATGGAAGCACCCCGAAGGGCTAAGAGAACATTTGCTTGATATACCCGCTTGCAGAGAATTTAAAACAGAGAAATTATGATCAATTTTTTTAGAAAAATCCGCCAAAAAATGCTGACTGAAAACAAATTCAGTAAGTATTTGATTTATGCTATTGGAGAAATAATTCTTGTGGTTATCGGAATTTTGATTGCATTGCAATTGAATAATTATAATGATGCCTTAAATAAAAATGATTTTGAACGAAAGGCCCTTCTTAATCTTAAACTGGATTTTGAGTACAATCAATCAGAATTAAATAAATCTATTGCAGAACTAAAAGAAATTAAAAAAAATAGTTTCATAATTCTTGATAATACAGGTAGTAAATATCAAGCTTCATTCGATATCGATAGTTTACTGCAATCGGTTGGAAACGTTCCAAAATACTACCCTCAAAATGGGTTTTTATTGGATTTAATTAACTCGGGTAATCTCGGTATAATAAAAAACGATATTTTACGGAATAAACTTTCTTCTTGGTTACCAACACTTGAAACATTAAAAGACAGAGAAAAATCTGTAATTGATTTTTCTGATGACTTTATTAGATACATTATTAAAAATGGCAGTTGGTTAAATTCTGATGAAAAAACCAATGACGAAGAAATTACTAAAATAAGATTTCCTAAATCAGGATTTGAAATAAACAATAATGATCTACTCAAAAACATTGAATTCGAAAATATCGTTGAAAACCTGATTGTATATAAATCATTATTACTTGATAGACACGAAAAATGTATTGAACTGAATAAGGAAATAATTAACCTCTTGGAAACCGAAATTAAAAAATAACGAAAGCACAACAATGGCTCCTATGAAAAGCCCTAGTCCAGTTCTCTACAGCTAATTAATAGTTTCTTTGTGAATTGAGTCTTTCGGTGTTTTATAAATCGCGCTCTTCCTGTTTTTTTTCAATAATAGCCTGAACCTACTTTATGGGTCATAGATCTGGTTATACACCTGAATGTTAATAGGGTGTGACTACAAATACTTTTATAATACTAAAAAATCCACTAGATTAGTACTCCCCCTATAAAAGAAATAACAGTACACAGACCGATAGCCGTATATTGTGGTGCATTAAAAACGAAACGTCAAAATTCAGAAAGATAGATTACTATGATTGTAGCAGCTATAATATTTATCATACTCGGAATTTTAATAAAATATGGAAAAATGTACTGGCTGATTGCTGGCTACAATACAATGCCGAAAGAAGAAAAAGAAAAATACAACATTGAAGGAATAGCAAATTTATTTCGAAATGTAATGTTCGGTATGGCTTTAATTATCATTTCTGGGTATCTAATAGCTGAATTGACTGAAAATCCCAATATTCAAAATTATGCTTTTTGGACTTCAATGATTATCGGAATACCATACTTGTTAATAAAATCAAACTCGAACAAATATAAAATCAAAAATTAATAATGAATTTGCCCTTTGACAATCCCTTATTTCTAATTCCGTCATCGTCTGGAATAATTTTTATGCTCGCAGGATTTTTAATGCTAAAATTTCCACCGAAAAAAATAAATGGACTTTATGGATACAGAACTTCAAGCTCGATGAAAAATCAAGAAAGATGGGATTTTTCTCAAAAATACTCTTCCATTGAAATGGTTAAACTTGGCGCGCTTTTGACTTTAAGTTCAATTATTGGATTAATATTTAAACCTGAAGGCAAAATAGGAATGTTTTTAGGATTGGTATTAATGATATTGATGGTCGTATTTTTATTAATACGAGTTGAAAGAGCAATTAAGAATAAATTTACGAACGAATAATAACGACACCACCACAATGGCTATAAGTAATTGCTTGTTCTCGCCTACTTGGAAAACCCTACGTATTTCCCTCCAGTTCGTTCCATTTTTAGTAAGTTAGTTGCTTAAACACACAACTAAGCATTCACCAAATATGGTCTATCAATAAACAGCGTAAATCAATTTTAAGCTGTAGCCCTATTTCAGGACAAGACATTAAAAAATCCAATTATGAAAAGAACATTGAGTTTTACCCTATTATTTCTTGTAACCGTTTCTAGCTTATTTTTTAGTTGCCAGTCCAATCCAAATAAAACTGAATTAACCGAAAAGGGTATTGAAGAAGTAAAAACACGAAATCCAGAAGAAAAAGAATTAAAAGCCCTTGTAGAAAAGCTATTGTTTGCTGTAGGTAATTCTGATTGGCAGACTTTGGATTCCATAGTTTCAAACAAGGCAAACTTGGGAAGTGCAACAATTAGAGATGGCGTCTCCAAAAATTCCGTTATCACAATTGGCGAATATTTTGAAACACAAAAAAACAGAGAACGGCAGCCCTTTTACGAACCCGTAAATGAATACAAAATCCTTATAAATCAAGACCAAATTGCTTTTGTTTGGGCCGATGCTACGCTGTATAAATATGGTGTTCCACGTACAAATAACATCGATAATTTCACCCTAATCAAGGAAGATGGTGAATGGAAATTCATTAATATTTCATTTACAAATACACGCTTACCAGAAGAACTGCAAAAATTTGATTTAGAGGCTTTTGCCAAGAGTTATGCCCAAGTATGGAGCAGCCAAAGACCCAATTTTGTCTCCTACTTTTTCGCTGAAGATGGCGTTCTACAAATAAATGATGGTATACCAGCAGAAGGTACAAAAGCAATAACAAATATTGTTAAAAGTTTTATGGAGGCTTTTCCTGATATGGTTGTTTCAATGGACAGTCTTACTACCAACAAAGACAAAACAAAATTTCATTGGACATTTACTGGAACTAATAATGGACCAGATGGAAATGGGAACAAAGTACGTTTTAACGGCTTTGAAGAATGGACTATAAATGAGGAAGGGTTAATCCAAGAATCAAAAAGCTATTTTGACAATAAATAATACGAGAGGCAACTTAAATTTGGCACAGACAAAAAATAACTGCTGCCAACAAGGGTAACCGTTGCCAGTAATTAAAAAAAACAGTCCAAATTCAAAAATAGGATGCCTTGGGTAGGCCTATAGAACAATTATTTATAGTACACCTTATAGTACACCTTAATGGCTTTAACATTGTTAATATCATATATAATGATTAGCTTTGTAACTCCTTAATTTTTAATACAAATGGCAGCAGTTTACTTTGAATATACTGAAAACAATCCTTTAGGGTTAGCTGTGTCATTACCATACTTACATGACGATATTTTTTTAAATAATTCAAAAGAGTTTATAAATTAATCCCTGTTCGACTCAAAACAGGGCTACTCTTTATTATTCTCAAATTATAATCTTATTTTCTTCTTAACACTACTATTAGCATTCAAAAACAGGAGTTCAATATACTGCGAACTATTTTGAATGATTGAGTCACCACTACATAGTATTAAGAAGGATATTCAAAAAAAAATATTATGTCAAAAAATGTAATTTTAACTACCGGAATATACAATATGCTTAAGGATCATGTTCGAAGAAAAAAAGTAACCAAACAAGAAGAAGAACTTTTACTTTTAGAATTAAAAAACGCCCAACAATTACTTAGGCGAGACTTACCAGATGATATTGTTACGGTAAACAGACGTATAAAAATTAAAGATCATACGGAAAACAAAGAAAAAGAATATATGTTTGTGTCAACCACCAAAACAAACAATAAAAAAGGTAAATTATCTATTTTATGTGATGTTGCCGTTGCCACAATTGGAAGACAGGTAGGCGATATAATAAATTGGCCTTTTAAGGATGGTGAAAGAAAACTTGAAATTTTAATGGTTGAAAATATTTAACCTTCAAAAACAAGAAAAAGAGTCTTTGTTTTAATAATGCAAAGACTCTTTTTTAATTTTTTAAGTAAGTGAATAATTCTTCTTTTTAAGAATGCTTACCTATAGTCTATTATGTTCAAAATAAGTTGTTTCGTGAATTAATAAGTTTTTGAATACAAAATTGAGAAAAAAGCGGAATTGACAAGTAAACAAGAAAAATTTGACTTTAAAAAATAACTCCTGTCAATCAAGTACTGTAGTAAAAAACAAATAAAATTCGCTTAATTATTAGCCCATACACTTTTATAACTATCTTCATATAATAATCCTGATTTAGCTATTGCAAGCCTACTTAGGAACCCATAGGCATATGGACTAGCGTTCCGAGACTTCAGAATTCTATTCGGTTATTATTTACTACATTAGGTGCGTAAACACATCACTTTTTATTCAGGAAACCGTTGTGCTTCATTATAACCAACCACTAAGGAAATGATAAAATTCTTTCGTAAAATCCGCCAAAAAAAGCTATTCGAAAACAAGTTCAGCAAATATCTGCTTTATGCAATTGGAGAAATTGTGCTTGTGGTTATTGGGATCTTAATTGCTTTACAGATTAATAATAACAATAATTATAACGAACAAAGAAGCATAGAAAAGGAATATTTATTGTCACTGCAAGAAGAATTTAAAATTAATTTAACGAAGGTAAATGCCTCTATTGAAGAAAATGAGGGACGGGAACAGGCCCTTAAACAACTATTGACCCTTTTTGACAGCAATGTCCTTGATACCATAAGTAATCAGAGAATTTCTCAATTGTTAGCCCCTATTTTCGGCGCTGAAATAAGCTATTTTCCATCAACAGGAGTTTTAAATGACATCATTAGTTCAGGTAAGCTCAATATCATTTTAAATAGAAATTTAAGGCAAAACCTGGCCTCTTTTGAAAGTTCATTGAATTTTTTAAACATTCAGTTAAATGGAGCAAAATTCACAGACGAAAAATTACGCAGTATCTTTTTTAAAAAAGGAAGTATCCGAAACATTGTATTGGATATTAATTTTATGGATTTTGAACACGAGTCCATATCCAAAAAGATTGATAATAAGTTAATGTTTACATCAGCTGAATTAGAAAATTATCTGCTGTCTTACTATTTAGTGGCTAAAGCAACAAATGGACCACGATTTTTAGGACGCATAAAGGCTGAAATAGAGACTATTATAATGGAAATTGAACAAGAACTCTAGAAACAACGTAAGCTTAACAAGGGCTATACGCAATTGCTTGTTCTCGCTAACGCTTGAAATTCTTAACTACACCTTGTTAAAAACAGTACACAAATTAAAAAATCACGAATACTATAAACTACTATGACAAACTTGAAAAATAAAAAAGCAATAATTACTGGCGGCGGAAGAGGCCTTGGAAAAGCGACTGCTGTGGCATTTGCAAAAGAAGGAATAGACATTGCTATAACCGGTAGAAATGAAGCCGTTCTAAAAGAAACAGTCTCAGAATTAGAGGCATTGGGCATAAAGGCTATTTATTCCGTATTTGATATAGGTGATTATGAAGCCGTTAAAAAAGGAATTAAAAATATCATAAACGAACTAGGTACTGTAGATATTTTAGTAAATAACGCCGGAATTGCAGCCTTTGGCACTTTTAATGAAATGAAAGTTGACCAATGGAGTCAAATAATTCAAACCAACGTTATGGGAATGTATTATGTGACCAAAGAAGTTTTACCTTACCTAATAAATAAAAATGAGGGTGACATTATTAATGTTTCCTCTACCGCTGGATTAAGTGGAAATGCAAGCACCTCTGCCTATTCTGCGTCAAAATTTGCAGTTATTGGAATGTCTGAATCTTTAATGAAAGAAGTGCGTAAAAACAATATTAGGGTGTGTACATTAACACCAAGCACCATTGCATCTGATATGTCTATTGAATTAGGAATTGCATCTAAAGATTCTGAAGACAGTGTGTTACAGCCTGAAGATTTTGCAGAATTAATAGTAGCCGGATTAAAACTACCCAGAAGAGCAATGCTTAAAAGTGCCGCTTTATGGTCTACTAATCCTTAATTTAGGGTAAAAAACAATATAAAATTTGATTCTCGATGCTTAGTATATCGAATTAAAAATAAACCACAATAGTAGAGACCAAACAAAGTTATACTCTAGGTCGGTAACATTTGTTATATTTAACGGTACATACGCTCAAAAAACACTAATGAATGGTTCTAAATGATCTAACCGTAAGTACAATACTGATTGTTGTCTTAATTTGTCATTTGGCAACCCTTATTGTCGGGTACAAAAAGCAAAGAACATCCGTATTCATTTCGTATTTAAATGCGGTAATGGGCGTCGGTTTAATTGTTTTTTGGGCTATTGATGGTCTTACCGTAAAGCCACATACTTTAGAGGTTAGTGAATTGGTTGTACTCGGTTTGGAAGTTTGTATTATACTATTTGCCTTGTACACCATCTTTAGTAGGCATACAAAAACCTATATAAAAGCAATCAATTATATTGGCTTTGGGATGCATGTATTGGCTACATCAGGAATGCTGTATTTCCTAACCACATTTAAACTGGACAAACTCTTTTAACTATGAATTATCCCGTTGAATCCATAACGATTTTAAGTAGCAACACTGCCATAAAATACATAGTGAAATGAAGGTTTTTGAATTTAATATCCCGTTAATGCTATTCCTTGTTTGTATACAAGTCTCGGGCTATGGGCAATCAGAAAAAAAGATGAGAAACCATTCTATTACAATACCTCTAAAAATTGGAAAAAACCCTAGCACTCAATTTGAGACATTTTTCATAGAACCTGCCAATTTATTTATTCAATCAAATCCAACAACCAAGGCCTTTACCCCTATTCAACTGGAATTAAAAATCATTGAAAACAATAGTAGCTATACTACGTTTCTCAGAAATTATGATGGGTCGGGTGATCGTCAAAAAAACAACTTTCCCAAGGCATATCAAAACTATGCTTTTGATTTAAAAATTAATCAAGCAGCCGTTGCGCTAGTTGTTGAAAAATTAGACTTTGGAAAAGCAATATTTATTGATTTAGGGCAGACCGCGGTTATCGAAAATCTCAGCATACAGTTTGAAGGTTATATTGGAGAATGGTCCGAGGATATTGATGGAAATCAGACCGATGCCTTTAACACCTATACTATTTTGGTATCAGAAGAAAAGGAGCAAGAAACCATGACATTCGTATCTCTAGATATACAAGTTGGAAAGGAACTATCGCTAGCCTGGAAAGATTATGAAATTTTGATTTTGGAAGATCCTGAAAAAGCACTAAAGCTAAAGGTGTTTAAAAACGACGCTAAAAATAAATAACAGTAGGCAACACAAGCAATTAAAATCTGAGTATTATTAAGAAAACGTATGGATATAGAAAATGATTGGAATGAAATCCGCAAGCATTTTAATACAAGTTTTAGCTCTAATTTTCATGTAGCTGTAGCTTCAGTAGATGCTGAAAATAATCCCACAGTGACACCAATTGGCTCCTTATTTCTGAATGACAACCAAACTGGATTTTATTTTGAGAAATTTCCATCGAAATTACCAAAACACGCCACAGAAAATCCAAATGTTTGTCTTTTAGCTGTGAATAGCGGACGCTTTTTTTGGATTAAAGCGTTGTTTACAGGAACTTTTTCCAAGTACCCAGCAATTAAACTTTATGGAAAGTTAGGGGAAAAGAGAAAGGCAACAGAAAAAGAAATTAGCCGATTAAACAGACGAATGAAAGCCACTAACGGACTAAAAGGAAATACGTATTTGTGGAAAACGATGGAATTTGTTCGGGATATTGAATTTACAAAAGCAGAAAAAATTAACCTTGGAAAAATGACCAAACAACTATAAGCAAGACAGTTACCAACAAGGCATTAAAGTTATACCGCAATTAAGTCATCAGCCGGTGGCTCAGGGCTTTATCAAAAGTTTACTACTTATGTTCCGTACTATGCATAGTGAAATACAATACCACTCAATTCTGCACAGCCGGCACCCTTGGGTATTATAAAACAACCCTACAATATGAATAAAAAAATAGGTTTAAAAGAAGCTATTGCTATCGGAATTGGAGGAATGGTTGGTGGAGGAATTTTTGCAGTCCTCGGACTTGCCGTTTCATTAGCCAAAGGCGGAACACCAATCGCCTTTTTATTGGCTGGTATTTTGGCGTTAATCACTTCTTACAGCTATGTAAAGTTATCAAAAAAGTATCCTGACAGAGGCGGAACTGTCAAATTTATCAACCAAGGTTTTGGGAAAACCATTTTTAGTGGCGGAATCAATAATCTTTTGTGGATAAGCTATATTATTATGCTTTCCCTTTATGCTTCAGCATTTGGGTCTTATGCACCAAACCTATTAGAGTTAACGCATGACAAAATAACGGATTCACACATTTATGCAAGTGCCATAATTATTTTGGCTACCGCCATTAATTATTATAGTATTGCTGTAGTTGGCAAAATAGAATCCTACGCGGTTATTATCAAATTGGTCATTCTAATTTCCTTTATTTTTATTGGGGCTTATGGTTTAATTGGAAACCCAAATGTTGCTCAACTTGCAGTTTCACAGTGGGAAGCACCTATTCAATTATTTGCCGGAGGAATGGTTATTTTTGTTGCCTATGAAGGATTTGAACTGATAGCAAACGCAACACCTGATATTATTAATCCAGAAAAGAACATACCAAAAGCGTATTATTATTCCGTAATTTTCGTGATTGTATTATATGTCATTATTGCTTTTGTAACTGTAGGCTCACTACCATTTGCGAAAATTGCAAATGCACAAGATTATGTTTTGGCTGAAGCAGCAAAACCAATGTTAGGAAAAGTTGGTTTTTCTATTATTACTATTGCTGCCTTAATTTCTACGTTTTCAGCAATTAACGCATCCCTTTATGGAGGAAGTAAAGTTAATTATGAAATTGCGGAAGACGATGAACTGCCACATCACTTTTTAGCAAAACTTTGGAAGAAGCCCATTGGCTTAATGATTACAGCAGTAGCTACTTTAATTTTAGTAAACGTACTTAAACTAGAAAGTATATCAACTGCAGGTAGTGTTGGCTTTTTACTCATTTTTGCTGTGGTTAATCTTGTTGGATATCGATTATCAAAAGAAACAGCTAGTAACACACTAATTCCTTTAATAGGTTTTGTTTTATGTATAATTGCTACAGTAATCTTAATTAATCAACAATACAGCTCAAATAGGATTGGTGTTATTATTGCTCTTATAATTATTGTATTTTGCTTTACAATTGAATGGATTTATAAAAAGACAGAAGAAAAATAATTAACGACAGCACAACATTGTCTCCTATGAAAAGCCCTAGTCCTATTCTCTAAAGAATATTACTTTTTATACGATACGCTTTTCCTTACTTTAGCAGTACTTATACGATTCCAAATGAAAAAAGCAATTATTTTAGCAGTGAGCTGCTTGTGTATTCTTACCAATTGTAAACAACCCAAAACACCTATGACGCTAAAGACTTATGAGGAAGAACTACATTCCTTCGCGCAACCCAATAAGGCAGTTATCACTCATTTGGATTTAAATATCGATGTTAATTTTGATACCCATATTATTAGTGGAACAGCAACCTATAACATTGCAAACAACGGTGCCTCGGAAATCATTTTAGATAGCAAATATTTAGATATTGAAGCCATAACAGCTGATGGTAAAAAAACAACCTTTACTTTAGGTTCTTTCGATGAGAACCTTGGTCAACCTCTGGCTATTAGTATTAAGGAAACCACCCAAAAAATTGCAATCAAGTATAGGACTACAGCAAAAACCGAAGCCTTGCAATGGTTAAATGCCCAACAAACGGCAGATAAAACAAATCCATTTCTCTTTACCCAAGGTCAGGCAATTTTAACACGCACTTGGATTCCAATTCAAGATAGTCCCCAGATTCGGATCACTTACAATGCAACGGTTAAAGTACCTAAAAACCTAATGGCCGTAATGAGTGCCCAAAATCCACAGGAAAAAACAGCAGATGGTATGTATCATTTTAAAATGGCCCAACCCATACCAGCTTACCTTATTGCGCTTGCCATAGGAGATATTGAATATAAGGCCATAAGCAGTA
Source organism: Cellulophaga sp. F20128 (assembly GCF_023015805.1). Taxonomy (GTDB): domain Bacteria; phylum Bacteroidota; class Bacteroidia; order Flavobacteriales; family Flavobacteriaceae; genus Cellulophaga. The sequence goes on along the minus strand of NZ_JALKBA010000011.1, from coordinate 109,499 downwards.
GAACTGGTGTGTATGCTGAAAAATCAATGATTGATAAGGTACAGGCTGAATTTTCAGATATGGAAAAAATGGTCGTTGCCGCCGAGAATTTATACGGAGCTTATTCCTGGGAACAATTTGATGTTATTGTATTGCCGCCGAGTTTCCCATTTGGAGGTATGGAAAACCCAAGATTAACCTTTGCCACACCTACGGTTATTGCAGGTGATAAAAGTTTAACCTCGCTGGTAGCCCATGAATTGGCGCATTCATGGTCCGGAAATTTAGTAACCAATGCCACTTGGAACGACTTTTGGCTGAATGAAGGTTTTACTGTTTATTTTGAAATTAGGATTATGGAAGCACTTTATGGAAAAGAACGGGCCAATATGCTGGCACTTATTGGACGTCAGGATTTAGATGAAGAGTTGGAATCCTTAAAAGAAACTCCTAACGACACCAAACTAAAATTAGATTTAAAAGGTAGAAGTCCTGATGATGGCATGAACAGTATTGCTTATGATAAAGGTTATTTATTCTTAAGAACGCTGGAAGAAAAAGTAGGTCGTGAAAAAATGGATGCCTTTTTAAAATCATATTTTAAGAAGAACGCCTTTTCTACTACAAATACTGAAGATTTCATCACCTATCTAAACACCAATTTACTAGAAAAGAATTCGATTACTTTTAATACAGACGAATGGATATACCAACCGGGGGTTCCTAGTAATGCCGCTATCATTCAATCGAATGCTTTTTCAACTGTAGAAAAGACGCTACAATCATTTGTAGACACCAACGGCATAGATACGAACATAACCAAACAATGGACACCCCAGGAATGGGTGCATTTTATCCGAAATTTCCAAGAAGACATCAAAATTGAACAGCTGCAACAGTTAGACGACACCTTTAATTTTACAGGGTCTACCAATTCTTATATCAGTATGGTTTGGTATGAGCAGTCCATTTTAAATAACTATCATGGCAACCAGGTAGATTCTAAAATTTCAGAGTTCTTAAATACAGTAGGTAGACGTTGGTATGTTACCACGTTATTTAAGGCATTTAAAAGAGCAGACCGCCTTAATGAAGCATTACTAATCTATAAAAAAGCACGCCCAAATTATCATGCTGTAACTGCAAATACTATAGATGGGTTGTTGGGGTTTGGTGTATAATAAATAATCATCGCTGGGGAATTAAGTCCATAGTATAAAGATTGAAAAAGTTTATTTAGCCATAGGTTTAGATATTCACTAGGCCAAATGTTCATAAGACCGTTAAAAACTAATTGAAGCTTTAAAAGTCTACTTTATTACATATTGTATCTTTAGTAAAACGATTCGTATGAACCAAAGATCAATAGATCTCTTGCGACTAAGACCAGAGATGAAGGCTACAAAAATAGCTGACGGGATAAGTACCAATGAACTTTTTCAAAACAAAACAATACGGCCCATAGTGAAGTTGCAAAATGAATTACTCCTATTTGCCTTTAAAAATTACACAAAAAAGCACAAAAACAAATTTTATACACTCTCCCTTGAAAAAAGGATGGAGTATATAGAAAACGCACTTCAAAGAGACATAAAATTTAGAAACTCCCTTAAGGGAATGATCATCGGTCAGTTTACTATTGAGGAATATGAAATTTATATTCAAGACTCTTCCGCCCTTAATAAAAGAATGATGTCTATAGTCATTGCCCGATTAAAAAATCAGCTGCAATTTTTTGAAGAAGATGTTTTAGTCTAACAAAGACTCTCCGTTGAGGTTTGTCGTTAAAATATCGCTCATGATATCAAAATAGGGCCTAATGGCTTTAAAAGATTCATTTACTATCGCTAAGAAATTGGGAGACAACACTTCCTTGTCAGTGAATTTACGTACAAAGATGTATTGTTTTTTCTTAATCAAATCAATATTTGGATGGGTTGCATCAAAGCCTTTGGGGGCTTTTTTTAACTCATCCCCTACCAAGCTGCCCCAAACATTTACAAAGTCTTTCGCTTCTATTATCTCCCGAAATTCAGATGCATCTACTTCGAATTCTTTACGAATTCGAAATAAATCTTCTTTATTCGGTTCCCAAAATCCCGTAGCAATAAAACTCTCCCCCTCTTTTATCTGTAGGTAGTAACCACCTCTTAACTTTGTGCCAGACCTAGTATACGAAGCCGCCAAATGGGTTTTATACGGGGTTTTATCTTTTGAAAAACGCACATCTCTGTAAATTCTAAAAACTTTAGATTTCTCAATTTCATCGTGTGCATTTAATGCTTCATTCAATACGGCTACAAACTCTTTAAACTTAGTTTCATGTATTTTAAATTCGGTTTTATGCTCTAAAAACCATTCTCGCGTATTATTTCGCTTTAATTTATTTAAAAAATCAAGCGTATTTTTGGATATACCTACATTTTCCATAAAAAAATCACTAATCAACTATTTTATGCGAAAGTTAACTGTTTTAAAATTCTTCATCTAGAATTTATGGTTAATTTTGAGAGTAGAATTTATGATTTATGATGCTAAAATCTGTAATTAAAGAAATTGAGTTGTATAAAAAGCAGCCAAATTTAAACTTTAGTCTTAAGGAGAAAACAGAAGTTTTTACCCAAAAACTTTTTTATACCTTGTTTGACACCCAAACTCCTGTAGAAGAAAATCTTTTACTTTTAGAGTCCCTATTTGACGAATTGGTAAATCTTGCCTGTTGGGAAGTAAATAAACCCTGTAAAAAAATATGGGAATTATATGTTGTTCAACTACCCGATATTTTAAAAAAACTAAATTTAGATGCCGAAGCTTTTGTAAATTGTGATCCTGCATCCATATCTATTGAAGAAGTTTATATGGCCTATCCTGGTTTTTACGCCATAGCCATATACAGATTAGCCCATGAATTAAATACCATTGGTTTTCCTATGGTACCACGCTTAATGACAGAATATGCACATAGATTAACCGGTGTAGATATTAATCCTGGTGCAAAAATTGGAAACTCTTTCTTTATAGATCATGCAACTGGGGTTGTAATTGGAGAAACTGCTATCATAGAAGACCATGTAAAAATATATCAAGGGGTAACCTTAGGGGCCTTGTTTGTTGCCAAGGATCTCAAAAAAACAAAAAGGCATCCCACAATTAAAAACAATGTCACTATATACGCCAATGCTACTATTCTTGGGGGAGAAACCATAATTGGTGAAAACAGCATCATTGGAGGTAATGCGTGGGTAACTACTTCCATCCCTCCCAACTCTAAGGTATTTCATCAAACAGAAATCAAAATAAAAACAACACATAATGTATCCTAATATTTTAGACCTAATAGGAAATACACCCTTAGTCGTCTCAAAGGTTTTAAACACCAACCCTAAGGTTACCTTACTTTTTAAATTAGAAGGCAATAACCCTGGAGGCAGTGTTAAAGATAGAGCCGCCTATAATATGATTAAAAGTGCCTTAGAACGTGGTGATATTACAAAAAAAACCAAGTTAATAGAAGCAACGAGTGGTAATACAGGAATTGCTTTGGCTATGATTGCGGGTATTTACGGATTAGATATTGAATTGGTGATGCCAGAAAATTCTACAATAGAACGCATACAGACCATGCGAGCCTATGGCGCTAAAGTGACCTTAACTTCTGAAGCCGTAGGTATTGAAGGGGCTAGAGACTATGCAGAAAAGCAGGTTGCAAACGGTGCCTTCTTATTAAACCAATTTGCAAATGATGATAACTGGAAAGCTCACTATAAAACTACGGGTCCAGAGATATGGAGAGATACCCATAAAGAAATAACACATTTTGTATCGGCTATGGGTACAACGGGTACCATAATGGGGACATCAACCTATCTCAAAGAAAAAAATAGCGACATTCAAATTGTAGGCGTACAACCCAAGGATGGTGCAAAAATACCAGGGATACGCAAATGGCCAGAAGCGTATTTACCAAAAATATTTAACGCCAGTAAGATTGATAAAATTATGGAGGTGAGCCAAAAACAAGCAGAAGAAACCGCTGTGCGACTGGCTACAGAGGAAGGTGTTTTTTCTGGTATTAGTAGTGGTGGCGCTGCTTATGCTGCCATTCAATTGGCAAATAGTCTAGAAAGCGGCACCATTGTTTCTATCATCTGTGATAGAGGCGACAGGTATTTGTCCTCGGGTTTGTTTGACAAATAACTTTTGAAGGCTAAAATTAAATACTACTGAATATGATAATGCAAACTAATAGGTTACTGTTAACTGTCATAACTGGGGTAGTTTGTGTTTTTTTATTTGCCAATTTTAGCACTCAAAATGTCAAAACACAACCTCATGCATTTAAAGGTGATGTTATAGACACTCTAGTAACACTACAGTTGGTTCCAGGGGATAATATTCAAGCCGCAATTCATCAATTAAATAGCCAAAATGGAGGCACTATTGTTTTGGGAAAAGGGACCTATGTAGTCAATAAATCTCTAACTGTTTATTCCAATATAACCATAAAAGGTTATTCTGACAAAGACCCTTCAGGGGTTGTTATAACCGTTGAGGACCTCTCTTTTAACAAACCTATTATCCATAGTAAGAAGGGAATACATAACCTCCATTTCGAAAATTTTAAGGTGCAAGGAAATCTAAAAGACGCGGAGCAACATTTAGATCCTACCTATCATTCTAAAGGAAAAGCTAAAAATATTCCAGGCATTCGGAATTCCTTATTAGGAATATTGCTTACGGCAGACGGCAGTAGCTATGCCAATGCCAAAAGTGCACATATTACAATGAAAAATATAGAAGTTTCTAATTGTGCAATGGGAATTCATATCAAAGGAGCAAGAGATGTTACTTTAACGAATATGAACCTGCATACCAATGGAATGATAGAAAGCTACTATCACAATCTTTATTTTAGACGCGTTTTTAAGTGTCTTATTTCCGATTCCAAAATGTACAACTCCCCTACCGGCAATGGAATTAATATTTCTCAATCGGAGGAAATCACTTTAACAAACAATGAATGCTATGGTAATTTCTTTCGTGGACTCAGGGTTGAGGGGGAACGAGGTTACCGAATTAACCAAATAGAGATAGCCCACAATATCTGTACCAACAATGGTGATATAGGTATCCGGTTAGCCAATATTTTAGACGGATTGGTTCACTCCAACACGGCAACAGCCAATAAAAAAGATACCCACTTTAGAAATACAGCAAAAGTTAGTTTTGAATCTAATTCATGGCAATAATAGGTTGTTCTCCAAATGGTTTGGAATGTAAAATGTGACAATCAGGAAGCAATAGCCGTATTTACTCCAAAACTTTTGTGCTGTTTTGTAAATAAGCATCAAACTGTATCAAATTATTATGTGCCCCCCCATTAATAGTAATCATTTGTTTTTTAGAATGAGGAATTGACTCATACAATCGTTTTCCCGAGGAATAAGGCACAATACGGTCATCAGTTCCATGAAAAATAACAATAGCACAAGCTACCTGCTGTATAAACTTATGGGATGGTATTTTATATTTTAGCAAGCTTTCAATGGGTAAAAAGGAAAACCTATTTTTAGCTAGGGATACTAAGCTGTAGTAAGGGGTTTCTAAAATTAGTTTGTTTGGCTTGTTTACCGAGGCAATTTGGGTTGCTATTCCTGTTCCCAAGGATCTACCGTAGACTGTAATTTCATGTTCCTCATAATGTTGTAAACTGTAGTCGTAAAAAAGTTGCGCATCTGTATACAACACCTTTTCACTTAGTTTACCGGTACTTTTTCCATATTTACGATAATCCATAACAATAACATCATACTGCTTATCTACAAAAAATGACGCTATTTCTCCCCAACGCGACAAATCACCAGCATTACCATGAAAATACAAGATAACCCCTTTGGGCCGTTCTGCTTTAAAATGTAATCCGTTTAGCTGGGCACCATCCTCTGCGAATAGGTTAAATTCTTGAAAGGGTTTTGAAAAAGTATATTCATAATCATGCGCCAATGTAGTGGGCATAAAAATGAGTTTCTCCTGTAAAAAATATAACATTAGTACAATTGTAATAAATAGCGCGACTAGGATTTTAACAAGCTTCTTAAATTTTTTCATTCCTTTGTTTTGCGTTGCGCATCACCTTTATGCTCGTGTTTTCCAAATTATTGGGTTTTGGAAACGTTGTAATAATTTCAATCAGCATTTTATGATACGATTCAAAGGTATTTAAATTCTTATGTCCGCCTCCTATTACGGTATAAAGTGTCGTGGACTTTGGTTTAATCTTAGATAATTTTATACTGGTTTTGTAGGGAATCAACTTATCGTCGGTGCCGTGAATAATATGAATGGGGCAATTCACATATTTTAACCATTTATAGGTGGGCATTGGAAATTTAATTAATAATGACAAGGGCATAAAAGGAATATAACGTTTCGCCACCTTGCTTAAACTATAGTAGGGTGCATCTAAAATTAACATTTTCGGATTATTCATAGAAGCTAATTTAGCAGCAAAACCAGAGCCTAATGAACGACCATAGAGAATGATGTGCTTTTCCTTGATATTCTCCTTAATCTTGTTGTATACAACCTGTAAGTCTCTCTTGATGCTCTTTTGGGTTCGTCTACCTGTGCTTTTTCCAAAACCCCGATAATCTACCATAATAACATCATAATTAAGTCTGGTAAAGTCTACAGCAAATTTTCCCCACCCTTTAATACTTTTTGAATTGCCTTTTAAATAAAAAACAACACCCTTGGAATTCTTGGCCTTAAAGTGTAGCCCATTAATAATGGCCCCATCTCTGGTAGTAATGTTATATTCGTCTATTTCTTGGTTTTCATAGTGAAATTGAAAATCCTTGGCTAGCTTTTCTGGTTTAAACAATAAGAGGTCTTGAAGAAAATAGAGTAAAACACTAATGACAATATACATAGAAAGAATAATCAACAAAAAGGATATCCAATATTGCATTTGACTCGTTTCTAAACAAATTACAAAAAATATGCGAAGTATTTAGTCCTCATCAAAATTAAAAGCCAGTGAATGCAGCATTAAACCAGAACCTGGAGCTACAGATTTAAACTTAATTTCAGACGTTTCTTTTAGGGATTTTTCGATATCAGAAAGTTGTAATTCTCCTTTACCTATCTGTATTAGAACCCCCATAATCATACGGACCTGATAGCGCATAAAACCCTCTCCTCTAATATGATAAGCATAGGATTTTTTTGGAAAAAAGTTGGCTTTTAAAATGGTATTCTCCCGTATTTCCGATAGAGATATAGTCCTAATAAATTTTCCGTTTTCTTTTGGTTTAGCGGTGTAACTTTTAAAATTATGTGTTCCTTGGAACAGTTGAGCAGCCTTCTCCATTTCTTCTACATTTAAAGCTTCTTGAATGTTTGCCATAAAAGGCGCTGCATACGGATGGTTTTTTTTACCAAAAGAAAACAAATACACATACTCCTTCTCCTTACTATGCTGAATTATATTGAACTTTTCCTTGATGTGTTCAATACTTATAATTCGAATATCTGAAGGTAAATTTTTATTAAAATGAACTTTAAAATCTTCAATTAAAGCTATAGGTTCTCCGTCTAAAAACAACTCAAAAGCAGCATCCAGTGCAGACACTTTAGCATCTGTACGGCCTGCCCCTAGTATTTTATACTGTCGGTCTGGAAGGACAAACTTTAAAGTTTTTAAAAGCATACTCTCAATGGTTTTTTGTCCTGGCTGCTTTTGCCACCCACTAAAGCGATAGCCCAAAAATTGCAATCTAATTAAGTAATATTGTTTTTGTTTTTTCACTGCATCAAAAATACACCAATAATAAGAATATAAGTGATATCTGATTTTTTTGTACTTTACTATACTATTAACCAAACTTAAAATACAATGACTCAAATTTCAACAAACAAAATACCCGTATGGTTTTGGATACTGTCTATTGTTGCATTACTCTGGAATATTATGGGGGTTATGGCCTATTTGGCAGATGCCTATATGCCCCAAGAGGTTTTAACCGCACTTCCTGCAACCCAACAAGAACTTTATGCCGCTAGACCTCCCTGGGTAACAGCCGCATTTGCCATCGCTGTTTTTGCAGGAGTTTTGGGTTGTATACTATTGCTTTTACGGAAAAAGCTAGCCAAAACCGTATTTCTAGTATCACTATTGGGGGTATTGGCTCAAAATATATATGCTTTCTTTATGAGTAATACCTTAGAAGTTATGGGCAATCAGGCCTTATATTTTCCTATTCTGGTGATTTTAGTTGCCATAGCCTTGGTCATTTTTGCTCAAACGGCACTTAAAAAAGGTTGGTTGTCGTAAAAATGTACAAATTCTAGATTTGTGGGGTTTTCCGGTCAACGGATCTAGAATACCTTTTATCTTACATCCCTACATTATCACTGTTATTTAAGGCTTTAAGCGAGTATTTTTTTAGTATTTGTAGTAAGATACTTACTTTGTTTTTTCAAATTAGAATACAGTATCCAAATCTTAATTCTAAAAAGAACAATGAAAAAGCCTACACCTATATTTAGCTGGAAAGCAGTAATTATAATGTCAGTTCTCTTATTGGCTGTTGTTATTGTATCCAATTTTTATGGATTGTTAATAGATAAGTTTTACTTTAATAAAATTGACAGTTATTTATTTGCAATTCTCACCCTTGTGCACTTTGTGTACTTATATGCCATTTGGTTTAAATTGAAGGAAAATGAATATCCAGATACAGATTTAAGAAATTTAGAATACTCCTTTTATGTCGTATTTGGAGTATACTTGTATAAAATTATAGATACCGCCAGTTTACTATTTGGGTATGCTACTTATAAGGATTTAATTTTACCAGAAACTTTTTTAGCTGTAGGAATAGGAATTGTATTGAGTTATCTTTTGTTATGCCTACTTACACTTCAACTATTTACTATTCGAAAAAATAAGCTTGGTTCTTATTCTATTGATTCTATTCGTGAAGAAGAATTAGATATTTGGTCTTGAACCTAGGACAACAATCAATTAAAAAGAGCTGTTAGAATTTCTAACAGCTCTTTTTAATTGTAATGATTTTAGTTTCGTTTTACCTGTCCTGTAGGAAACGAATCACTATTTAAGCTTAATTCATAGGTTGTTGGTGCCGTATCTTGTCCTGACATGCCTACCAAAGGTTTTAACAAAAATGGAGATGGACTATTATCAGGGGATGGTTCTATAGAAATAACTACAGTTCTTCCTCTTAAATCTAAAGGAAATATAAATCCTGTTGGAGCATTGTTAAAAAAATCTTCTCCAGGAATTGGAGGACCTGGGTTTTCACCACTAAAAGGGTCATTTAAATCTGCTGTCTGTACCGTTGGATCTGTAAACGTTCCTGTAGTTAAAGGCCCCTCAGTTCCTACAACCCAACCTTCGTAAACCCATCCATCTGGTAATATTGGTAGGTTAAAATTAGGAGTTGGTGGTGCTCCTGGGGTACCAAACCAAATTCCAAATTCATCATTTCCATTATTCATACCGTCTGCCTCGTCTGTTGGGGTTCTTAAAAAGAAAGTTCCATTAGCATTTGTAAAGTCACCTAGGAGATCTGTACTACTAATAGTGGCAACTTCACCCGAAAAAACACCAGATAATAGCTTGGTTGCTGCTGGTGCAGGGTCAGTATCTACAGAAGGCTCTATAGATAACACATAAGCTGTGGCTAGATCTAGCATTTCTGTTTCTACAGAAAAAGAAGTTTGAGATAGCATGCCATTCAAATTTACATTAAAAACACCTGTAGATATTGGAGCTCCGTTCACTATAATCCATCCTTCATAAACAAAATCTGACCCCAAGTCTTCTAAACCATCAATGTCAATAATTAAATTTTTGGTTAGTGGTTCGTTGTTTTCATCATCTGAATTACAGCCAACTGCAAGTGTTGTAGCCATAATTAATAAAAGTAACTTTTTCATATTTTTAGAGTTTTTAAGATTAGACTACAAATAAACTGCTTGTTTGTAACGCTAAAATCACAGAAAAGTAAACTTTACAGCTACTTTTGTAAGGTATTTGTGATATTTACTACCTCCTAATAGTCATATCGTTGTTAAAAGCTTAATTTCATTGACTTAACAAACTTTCTCAGTTTGTGATAGCTTTGTGATATCTATTAACTTCTTTGCACCTTATATTATGAAACAGATATTAATCATAGAAGACGATCCAGAGATTATACAATTACTGGAAATCCATTTAACAGATATGGTCTATAACACATCTAAAGCGATGGATGGTGAAACTGGCCTTAATTTAGCTCTTGAGAACGACTATAGTCTTATTTTACTGGACCTTACCTTGCCCATTATGGATGGTTTAGAAGTTTGCAAAAAACTAAGAGCTAAAAAAAACACACCTATTATAATGCTTACTGCTAAATCAGAAGAGATAGATCGTGTACTCGGCTTAGAAATTGGGGCAGATGACTATTTAACAAAACCATTTAGCATCCGTGAATTATTAGCGCGAATAAAAGCAGTATTAAGAAGATCTACTACACCTAAAATAGAGGAAATCAACTCTACTTCTTTAAATTTTGAAGGTCTATTTATAGATATTGATAAACGAAAAGTACTTCTTGATACGCAAAAAATTGATTTGTCTCCAAAAGAATTTGAACTCCTAATTTTGATGGCCTCTAATCCAGGGAGAAATTACTCTAGAACAGAACTTCTTAACATTATTTGGGGGTATAACTTTGAAGGATATGAGCATACCGTTAATTCTCATATAAACAGATTACGTGCAAAAATAGAAACTAATATGGCACAACCCAGGTATATACTTACCACTTGGGGAGTTGGCTATAAATTTAATGAAGATATTTGATCATGGGAACCTCAAAAAAAATAGTAGGAAATAATCTAATAAAGAAATTATGGCTTGCCTTTATCTTAATTATTTTACTAATGGGGGCTTGCTATATTCTTATCACAGGATATTTTGCCAACAAATACAATGAAGCTACCATTCAAAAAGTAAATGCGAAAGTAGCAAGCCATCTTATTGAAGAAAAATTCCAAAATGCTTCTCCGTTTTTAGAAGATGGTAATGTTAACAAACCCCTTTTTGGTGATTTAATGCATGATATGATGGCAGTTAACAGAAGCATAGAGGTTTATTTGTTGGATAAAGCTGGTTCTGTTCTGTATTCGGTCGTTTTAAAACATGGTGCAAATGAACCCATTAAGCATGTTTCTCTTGGTCCAATAAATGAATTTATTAAGGCAGATGGTGAGAACTATATTCTAGGTGACGACCCAAGAAATCCGGGGCAACAAAAGATATTCTCTGCAGCTCCGTTTAAAAGTGGTGACAAAGAAGGTTATATTTATATAATTCTCGCTGGTAAGGAATTTCAAACTATAAGTAGCGGACTATTATCTCAATACTTTATGAAACTTGGTATTGGTGCTACCTTACTTACTATGGTATTTGCGGCTTTACTTGGACTATTAAGCATTTGGTTTTTAACAAAAAACCTACGTGTAATGATCAGTACCATTAACAAATTTCAAGAAGGAGACCGTACAGCGCGTATTAAAAATCCAAAAGGATCTGATATTGAAGTTTTTGCTAATTCTTTTAATGATATGGCAGATACTATAGTTAGTAATATGGATAAAATACAATCTGTAGACATGTTACGCAGAGAGCTTATTGCCAATGTATCACACGATTTAAGAACTCCCCTTGCCATTTTAAAGGGATATGTAGAAACCCTTCAAATAAAAAAGGATACCCTAACTGAGCGTCAAAAAGAAGAGTATTTACACATTACCCACAATAATATAGATCGATTATCAAAATTAATAAACCAATTATTTGAGTATTCTAAATTAGAATCAGAGCAAATTACGCCAACAAAGGAACCATTTTCTATTACAGAGTTATCGTTTGATTTAATTGAGAAGTTTAAAGTCATTGCTGAAAAAAAACAGATTACGCTGGTCATGGATGCTTCAAATGAAAATAACTTTGTATTTGCAGATGTGAGTATGGTAGAACGTGCTTTGCAAAACATTTTAGAAAATGCCATAAAATATACAGAACCCAATGGTAAAGTTACACTTGCCATTAAAAAACAATCTAAAAACGTAGAAATTAATATTACAGATACCGGAGCTGGGATACCCATCAATGAACAACCCTATATTTTTGATAGATACAAACAACTAGACAAATCCGAAAAGAAAAGGGGTGCTGGTTTAGGCTTAGCTATCGTTAAGAAAATAATGGAACTACACAATACCACCATTACTGTACTTAGCAAACCAAAAGAAGGTAGCACCTTTACTTTTACATTACCTGTTCACTAATGTCTACTTTTTAAAACCGTTACAATATCGTTTAATTTAAAACCTTTTGCCTGTAATAAAATTAGGTAATGAAACAATAAGTCTGCACTTTCGTCCTTGAATAAGTGGTCATTATCATCCTTTGCCTCAATTACTACTTCAACAGCTTCTTCTCCTACTTTTTGAGCCACTTTGTTAATTCCGTCTCTAAATAGCGATGCAACATAGCTGTTCTTGTTTTCGGGATTATCCTTGCGATCTGTAATTATATTTTCTAGTTCCGACAAAAATCCATAGCTAGATATATTCTCTTCTTTCCAACATGTATCTGTACCTGTATGACAAGTTGGCCCAACTGGATTGGCAGTAATTAATAAAGAATCGTTATCGCAGTCGACCATCATACTAACCAAGTTTAAAAAGTTACCACTCTCTTCTCCTTTAGTCCACAACCTATTTTTACTTCTGCTATAAAACGTAACTTTTTTCGTTTCCTTCGTTTTATCAACAGCTTCTTGGTTCATATACCCTAGCATTAAAACCGTTTTGGTAGTTGCATCTTGTATAATTGCAGGGACTAATCCGTCCGTACTTTTTGTGAAATTTATTGTCATTTTTGTGCGTTTTACTATTATAATCTAACAGGAATACCGTTATTTTTCAATTCTTTTTTCAAGTCTTTTATTTCTATTTCTTTAAAGTGAAAAACACTGGCCGCCAAAGCAGCATCGGCCTTACCATCTTTAAAGGTATCTGTAAAATGTTGCATAGTTCCTGCTCCTCCAGAAGCAATAATTGGAATATTCAATTCCGTCGATAATCGCGCCAAGGCTTCATTTGCAAAACCGTCTTTGGTACCATCATTATCCATAGAAGTGAATAGAATTTCTCCTGCCCCTCTTTCTTCTACTTCCTTCGCCCAATCAAATAAATTTAATTCGGTTGGTACTTTTCCTCCTACCAAATGAACAATCCATTTACCGTCTATGTTTTTCGCATCAATGGCCACAACCACACATTGCGATCCAAATTTAGCTGCCAAATCATTTATTAGTTGCGGATTTTTAACGGCTGAGGAATTTATAGACACCTTATCTGCACCGTTTTGCAATAAGACATCTACATCTTCTACTGAAGATATACCTCCTCCAACAGTAAATGGAATATTAACTTTTTCTGCAACCCGTAACACCAGATCTGCCAATGTTTTTCTGCGTTCTTCGGTAGCAGAAATATCCAAGAAAACAAGTTCATCTGCTCCAGTTTTAGCATAAATTTCTGCTAATTCCACAGGATCACCGGCGTCGCGCAAATCCACAAAATTTACGCCCTTAACGGTACGGCCATCTTTAATGTCTAAGCAGGGTATTATTCTTTTTGTTAACATTAATCAAAGTATTGAGTAATTAGTATTAAGTAATAAGTACTATTTAAGCTCTAATAAGAAACTTTGTACGTCTTGCTTTATACTATTTACTGTTTAATATAAATTCTTCCAACTGTTTCATTGAAATTCTATTCTCATAGATTGCTTTCCCAATAATAGTTCCCTCACAACCAATTTCTGCAAGCTTGGGTAATTCATCAAAAGTAGAAATTCCGCCGCTGGCAATCAATTTTAATCCACTTGTTGTTTCTGCTATTATTTTTGCATACAAATCAAACGACGGGCCTTCTAACATCCCATCTTTACTAATATCCGTGCAAATCACGTAGCTAACTCCTTGCTTTTGGTATTCTTGAATAAAGGGAACCAACTCTTCTTTAGATTCTTCTAACCAGCCAGAAACAGCTACTTTTTCATCCAAAGCATCTGCCCCTAATATAATCTTATCTGCTCCAAATTTTTCCAACCAGGAGGAAAACATAGCCCTATCCTTCACTGCAACACTTCCTCCTGTAATTTGCCGAGCACCGTTCTCAAATGCAATTCGCAAATCGTCATCCGACTTTAATCCGCCTCCAAAATCTATTTTTAAGTTTGTTTTAGAAGCTATTTGCTCCAATACCTTATGATTTACTATGTGCTTGGATTTGGCGCCGTCTAAGTCCACTAAATGTAAATACTCTATGCCGTGTGCTTCAAATTCTTTAGCAACTTCTAAAGGGTTCTCATTGTATATTTTTTTAGTATTGTAATCACCCTTAGACAACCTAACACATTTGCCGTCTATAATATCTATTGCTGGTATTATTCTCATTTGTAAAATTAAAAGTTTGAAGTTAAAAAGTTTCTCAAAATCTGTTCTCCTACTACACTACTTTTTTCTGGGTGAAATTGTGTCCCATAAAAATTATTTTTCTGTAAAGCAGCACTATAGTCAACATCGTAATTGGACGTTGCAATAGTCTCATTGGACAGTGGCGCATAAAAACTATGTACCATATAAATATGTGAATTTTCTTTTACACTAGTAAACAGATTCGTTTTTAAGTTTGATATTTCATTCCAGCCAATCTGTGGTACTTTTACCTTATTTGTAAATTTTACTACATCAACATTAAAAATGCCCAATCCTTTTGTACCCCCTTCTTCTGATGAATTGCACATGAGTTGCATACCCAAACAAATCCCTAAAACCGGTTGCTTTAAAGTCGGAATTAAAGTATCTAAACCACTTGCTCGTAGTTTATTCATGGCACTGCTAGCTTCACCAACCCCTGGGAAGATCACTTTATCTGCAGCTATAATTTCATTTACATCATCGGTTAGAACAGCCTCAAAACCAAGGCGTTTTATGGCGAATTTTATACTCTGTATGTTTCCTGCTCCGTAATTTATAATTACTATTTTCATTTCAATTTTAGTATTAAGTAATAAGGGCAAAGTAAAAAGTTATTCAACTTATTTATTGCTATTTCAGATTACAGCATTCCTTTAGTACTAGGTAAAACCATTTTTTCTACATCTCTTTTTACCGCCATTTTAATTGCTTTGGCGAATGCCTTAAAAATGGCTTCTATTTTATGATGTTCGTTTACACCTTGGGCCTTTACATTTAAATTGGCTTTTGCACCATCAGAAAATGATTTAAAGAAGTGTAAAAACATTTCCGTTGGCATATCACCAACCATTTCACGTTTAAAATCGGCTTCCCAAACCAACCAATTACGACCTCCAAAATCAATAGCAACCTGAGCTAAACAGTCGTCCATAGGCAAACAAAAACCATAACGTTCAATACCCAATTTAGTTCCCAAAGCCTTTCCGAACACTTCTCCTAAAGCAATCGCTGTATCTTCAATGGTATGGTGCTCATCTACCTCTAAATCACCATTTACTTTAATTTCCAAGTCCATTTGACCGTGACGTGCCAATTGGTCTAGCATATGATCAAAGAAAGACAAGCCTGTTTTTATATCGCTTTTACCGGTACCATCTAAATTTACATTGATGTAAATATCGGTTTCGTTGGTTTTACGAGTAATTTCAGAAACTCTATCTTTTAACTTTAAAAATTCATATATTTTTTCCCAATCACTACTTTCTAAAGCAATAACATCATCCAATTCTTCCCTTTTTACAGTGATTTCACCGGTACCTAAGTTCGTATCATCATTAATAAAAATTCCTTTAGAACCCAAGTTTTTTGCGAGTTCAATATCTGTTAGTCGATCCCCAATTACAAACGAATTTGCCAGGTCATATTCTCCCGAAAAATATTCTGTCAATAAGCCTATCCCTGGTTTACGCGTATTGGCATTCTCATGTGGAAATGTTCGATCTAAAAATACTTTATTAAAAACTACACCTTCGTTCTCAAAGGATTTTAGAATAAAATTTTGCACTGGCCAAAAGGTATCTTCTGGAAAAACATCGGTACCTAAGCCATCTTGATTGGTAATCATAACCAATTCATAATCCAATTCCTTCGCTATTTTACCTAAAAATGTAAATGCCTTTGGATAAAAGATCATTTTTTCAAATGCATCTATTTGCTCATCAATGGTTTCTTTGATAATGGTACCGTCTCTATCTATAAATAATACTTTTTTCATTTTTCAAGTTCGTTAGTGTTCTACTGCAAAATTGTAATATGCGTTATACTGCCTAAAAATTTTATAAAATTCAGTGTAAGGGGGCTGCTCCCATTACAATTCAGTATTCATTTGATTTAGTGCGTTTATTAGTTGGGTATTTTCATTTGGCGTACCTACTGTAAATCGCAATGTATTTTCACACAATGGCTGTGTTGTTCTATTCCGTATTACAATGCCTTTTTTAAGGAGTTGATTGTATCTTTTTGTTGCGTCATCCACTTTAGCAAGGATAAAATTAGCATCAGAAGTATAAACTTTAGACACATACTCTACCTCAAGCAATACTTTAGATAAAGTCTTCTTTTCTTCCATTATATTAGATACTTCCTGTTTTACAGAATTTATATCTAAGACTCGTTCTTTGGCTCTTTGCTGTGTTAATTCATTTACATTGTAAGGAGGTTTTATTTTATTTAAAACCGAAATGATTTCCTTTGATGCAATACAAATTCCTAATCGGATACCTGCCAAACCATAAGCCTTAGAAAGTGTTTGTGTTACAATTAAATTCGGGTATTTTTTCAATTGAGAAACCCAACTTTGGGTAGAAGAAAAATCGATATAGGCCTCATCTACAACCACCAAACCTTTGAAATTTTCTAACAATTGGTGCATTGTTTCAGTCGCAAAACTATTACCCGTTGGGTTGTTCGGGGAGCACAAAAATAAAATCTTACTTTTTGCATCTGTAATAGCCGCTATAGCCGACACATTAGGTTCAAAATCTGCTGTTAGTAAAACTTCTCTATTTTCTACATTATTAATAGCCGAGAGCACCTTATACATTCCGTAGGTTGGCGGTAGGGTGATGACATTATCTACCTTTGGTTCACAAAATGCTCTGTAGAGTAAGTCTAAAACTTCATCACTACCATTTCCCAGCAATAAATTTTCTACCCCAACACCTTTTTGTTCCGCTAAAATAGCTTTTAAAGTACGTTGTTGTGGATCTGGATACCTATTAACACCATTTTGATACGGGTTTTCATTAGCGTCTAAAAACACCATTTCTGTACCATCAGAAACATATTCGTCTCTTGCTGAAGAATACGGCTGAAGCCCTTTTACATTCTCTCGCGTTAACGCATCTAAGTTAAAATCTTTCATTATTCTAAACTCTTTAATCGTAATGTTACGGCATTTTTGTGGGCCTGTAAACCTTCGGCAGCTGCCATTAACTCTATGGCTACTCCTATTTCTTGTATTCCTTGTTCCGATATTTTCTGAAATGTAATACTCTTCATAAAACTATCTAAGTTTACACCACTATATTGTTTAGCATACCCATTAGTTGGCAACGTATGATTTGTTCCAGAAGCATAATCTCCAGCGCTTTCAGGCGTATAATTACCTATAAAAACCGAGCCAGCATTTTCAATGGCTCCTAAGACATAATCTTCCTCTTTAACACAAACTATAAAGTGTTCCGGAGCGTATTCATTGATCAACTGCATTGCCGTCTCTATCTCTTCTATGTAGATAAGCTTGCTATTTGCAATTGCTTTTGTAGCAATTGCAACCCGAGGTAAAACCACTAACTGTTTTTCAACTTCGGTTTCCACAGCTTCAATCATTTCTTTGGAAGTTGTAACTAAAACAACCTGACTATCTGTTCCGTGCTCTGACTGACTTAATAAATCTGATGCCACAAAAGCCGCATTGGCGGTATCATCTGCTAAAACCAACAATTCACTTGGCCCTGCTGGCATGTCTATAGCTACACCGTACTTTGTTGCAATTTGCTTAGCTACAGTAACAAATTGATTTCCTGGTCCAAATATTTTATATACTTGTGGTATTGTTTCTGTACCAAAGGTCATCGCCGCAATAGCCTGTATACCACCAACTTTATATATTTTAGTAACCCCACATAAATTCGCAGCATACAAGATAGCCGGGTTTATTTTTCCTTCTATATTAGGAGGTGAACACAGTACTATTTCTGTACATCCTGCTAAATTTGCTGGAGTTGCTAACATTAAAATTGTTGAAAATAATGGCGCTGTACCTCCTGGAATATACAAACCCACCTTCTGAATTGGTCTTTTTTCTTGCCAACAATTTACCCCATTTGCCGTTTGCACACTTACTCTTTCTGTTCGCTGTGCTTTGTGGAAAGTTTCAATGTTTTTTTTCGCTAATTGAATAGCTTCTTTAAGCTCAGCTGAAACTAATTCTTCTGCTTGGCTTAATTCTTCTAAAGAAACGATGCTAGAATCCAAAGAAACCTTATCAAACTTACTCGTATACTTTTTAATCGCACGATCACCGTTTTGCTTTACCTCATTAAAAACAGAAACCACCGTATCTTCTATATCTGCTACAGTTTGGGTTGGTCTTTCTAAAATAGCCTTCCAGTTTTCCTTTTTAGGATTATATATTTTATTCATTTCTGTGTTCATCAAATTTTTTTAATCATGTGATACCCTAAAGCAACAAACCCATGACGCTCCCAAAACTTTTTACCTTGCTCATTATGCTTATAACAATTTACTTCTGCACCTATACAATCTATACTTTTTGCATACTCAAAAAGCCAATTCATCATTAGCTCTCCAATTTTATTACTGCGATATTCTTCTTCAACAAATACATTGTCTGCTTCCACATGTTTACCCGCATATAATTTATTTAATACCCAAAATCCACAGCAGGCAATTAGTTTATGATTGTCATAAACCCCAATACATTGGTAACCGCCCATAGCTAACATATCTTTTAAGCGACTTCTTAAAACAGCTACGGGATACTTGCCTTTATTAAGCTGAATTACCAAAGGAAGAATAGTCTCCATTTCCGCATAAGGAATTAAGGCTATTTTAAAATTCTTATTCATAACAAAACAAAAATTAGAGCACCATTTTTTCAATTGGACAAACCAAAATACCTTCGGCACCTGCTTTTTTCAATTCTTGAATTACTTCCCAAAATTTATCTTTATTTATTACCGTATGCACAGAGCTCCAACCTTCGTCTGCCAATGGCAATACTGTGGGACTTCGCATTCCTGGCAGCAAGGAAATAATTGAATCTAATTTTTCATTGGGAGCATTTAGCAATACATACTTAGACTGTCTAGCTCTTAAAACAGATTGAATCCTAAACTCTAGTTGTGCTAAAATCTCCTTACGCTCTTCTGTTATTTTAGGTGAAACTGCCAAAACAGCCTCGCTGGTTAACATAACCTCCACCTCCTTAAGGTTATTCTTAAAAAGAGTACTACCACTAGAGACTATATCACAGATAGCATCTGCCAAACCAATATTGGGAGCAATTTCTACAGAACCATTAATAATATGCAAGTCTGCAGTTACACCTTTACTGTCCAGATAGTTCTTTACCGTATTTGGATAAGAGGTGGCTATACGCTTTCCTTCAAAATCCTGTACTGAATTGTATTTAACCGATTTCGGTACTGCCAAAGAGACTTTACACTTAGAAAAACCCAAGCGCTCTGAAAAGGTGATATCCCCACCCTTTTCCAACAATACATTTTCACCAATTATAGCAATATCAACAACTCCGTCTCTTAAATACTGAGGGATGTCACCATTTCGAAGGTAAAAAACTTCCATTGGGAAATTTCTAGAAGAAGCTTTTAATTGATCTTTACCATTATCTATTGATATGCCACAATCTTTTAATATGGCGATGGAGTCCTCATTAAGGCGTCCACTTTTTTGAATTGCAATTCTAATTTTTGTCATTTTGTTTTCACTTTGATGGTTTAAGAAACCCAAACGTGATTAAATACAAAACCCGTTTGATTTCTCAAACGGGTTAGATTTATGTTTAAACACTGCAAAACATTTCTAGCTCGCTTGATAGCAAGTTAAAAAATGATGATGTGTGTTATTGTTTCTCATGATGGTGTAAAAGTAAAATTAATTTTTATTAAAAAAAATATAAATTTCAAATTTCACAAACTATTGCTAGTTTCTTACATTTTGATATTAAAATTAGTTATTCCCTAAAATCAATGGCAAACCACCTTCTCCTCCTCCAACAACAATTACTTTAGAGTTTGGAGATTCAGCTAATTTTAATGTAGCATCTATCCCTTTATCTTTAAGGATCTGATCGTTTAAGGAAGCACTTAAAATACGGTTAGCATCTGCTTTACCCTGGGCTTCAATGGTTACTTTTTCAGCTTCTTTCTTAGCTGTTACCAAACGGAATTCATACTCTAAAGACTCTTGCTCTTGCTTTAATTTACGTTCAATAGCGTCTTTTATAGTTGGTGGTAAAGTAACATCACGAACAAGTATTTCGTTTAATTGAATATACTCCCCTTTTACTATTTTTTGAGTTTCGTCAAAAATTTCTTGTTGAATAGCATCTCTTTTACTAGAATACAATTGTTCTGGTGTATAACGACCTACAACTGAACGTGCAGCTGATCTTATGGTTGGCAATAAAACACGTTGAATATAATCTTCTCCTTTTTCTTGGTGTAATTTTCCTAACTCACTACGAACAGGCTGAAACCAAGCTGAAGCTTCTAATTTTATATCCAATCCGTTGCTAGATAGTGCACTCATTTTTTCCATTACTTCTTGCTGTCTAACTTCGTATATAAATACTCTGTTCCATGGCGCAACAATATGAAAACCTTCTCCCATAGGAGGCTCATCAGTAACAACACCATCTGAAAATGTTTTATACAAAACTCCAGCTTTACCTGAGTCGATTGTCACAGCAGATTTAGAAATTAAAACAATAACGAGTACTGCTACAAATATTACGGGCAATGCAATCTTGGGTAATTTATCCATTTTTATCTTTATTTTTATGTTAGTCCGTTAAATTTTCTTAAAAACCACTCTATCGCAAAAGCTAATAAAATGAGCGCAAGTAAAATTTTAAATTCCACCAAAGATACAACATTTTCTTTGCTCTGCTGTACTGGGGTGAACCTGTTTTCTTCTAATAAAACCTTATTTAACTTATTGATTTCATTGGGGTAATACAATTCTCCATTTGTAGAAGTTGCCAACCTATTTAATTTAAGTTCATTACTAAATAGAAACTGTTGCTCCACATCATATTCAAGAATTGAAAAGGCTCCAGATTTAACATTATTGGTATTTTTTACCCTTGCTGTAAAATTATAATCCCCAGCCGGCAAATCACTTAAATCTGCCTCATAACTTAATGCATTCATCAACATAGACACTTCCTTATTCACTGAATTGTCTTTTCCTTTAATTTTTAAGTCGATCGTTGCATTCCCATCAAAAACAAATGCTTCATCAAAAACAGAAGCTTTAATAATGGCTTCATTTTGGCCAAGATAGATTTGCTCATAATCTAGGATAAATCGATTTTTTTGCTTGGTAGACACCAAATACAACATCAATTTCCCAATAAATGCATCAAACTTTTTAAAGTTTTGTTGATTTCGAAAGCTTTGCATTCTCCATTTCCATAAATCCTCTCCAAATAAAAACCCCGCTTTGCTATTTTCACTTTCAGAGACAGTTAACAAAGGAGTTTCAATTTGAATGCCTCTGATACTCGTATTTAAGATAACTTCATCGGCTTTAATAGTAATAAGCGGACTTAAATTACTCTGAAGCGGAGGAAAATCTGTTACCTCAAAGTCTGACAAATCAAACTTAGAAAAAGTAGCATTTAATAATGGAATTACTTCTTGCACAGGATATCCTTCCTCAAATACATATTCAGATTGCACTGTATTTAAAAACCTCCAATCTGTTTTGGTTCCGGTGATTACAAGTGAATTCTTCCTAGCCATGTTGCAATATTTAAAAATATTCTGAAAAGATAATATGGGCTGATACAGAATAAACAAATCAATATCTTCCCATGCTTTAGCATTACTCGTTGGCTTTAGAACATGTACAGAACGCTGTTCATTACTTTCAATAGCTTTTTTAAGGGCGCCAATATCGGGATGCGCAATTGCAGAAACTATGGCTATATTGGTTTTTTCATCAATTACTTCTAGTGCTACAGTTTTACTATTATTAACGGTATTTTTTTCGTTTTCTAAAACACTAATTGTAGCTTTTAATTTTTTAATTCCAACAGATGTAGCAGTTATGTTTGTTTCAATTACTTTACTATTATCAGTCGCTGTGAAATTTAAATTTTTTCGATATATGGTTTTACCGTTCTCAGAAACCGTAAGAACAGCTTGAACCGTTTTTTTCCCTTCATATGAAACATGTACCTCCAAGGGGTATTTATTCTTTAAAAAGGCGTATTTATTTCTATTAATTTGGGTTATTTTTAGATCTTCATACCTAGTAGTGTCCCCCAATACAACTGGAAATACAGGGAACTTTGAAGTGTTTCCAAAAAACTCATAGTCCTCGCCCAAGGTTTGATTTCCATCGGTAAGCAATACAATAGCTGTATTGCCACCTCTATAGATATCTTTTACAGACTTTAAGGCTGCCCCGATATTTGTATTCTTATCAGAAAAAGTTAAAGAATCATTAAACTCGCTAAGTCCTTCCCCAAAATTATATTGAGAAATGGTAAATCGGTCCTTTAGACTCGTGTTTTTATTAAATTCTTTTAAAACCCTTGTTGCGCTTGCCCCAGCATCCGCATTTTTTATAGAACTAGAATTATCCACCAAAAGCACAAGTTTGGGCTTTACCACACTGTATTCTTTCTTAACAAACTTGAGGTTAATCACTAATAAGAGTATTCCAAAAACACCTAAAAAACGAAAAAAGGAGAGTAAAACAATAAGTTTATCTCTCCTCTTAGTTTTGTAATAATATTGAAAAAGGGCTAATGACAACGCAAAAATCGCTGCTAAAATAATCCACAGTACGGTTTCAATCTGCATGTATTAGTTATCTCTTTTCTCAAAATTCTCCTTTTTCTTATCCGCTATTCGTTTCACAATAAGGTATATTAAGATCATAAAAACAGAACCATATATCAATATCATAATAAAAATAGGAATAAGAGTAGACATCTATTTTAGTTTAACAGCAGTTCCATAGGCTAACATTTCTGCTGCGCCTTGCATAACCTGAGAGGTCGTAAACCTGACATTTACTACCGCATCGGCACCATGACGTTGTGCATCATCCAACATTCTTTTAATAGCCTGCTCTCTGGCATCTGCCAATAACTTAGTGTACTCAGAAATCTCTCCGCCTACTAGGTTTTTTAAACCTGCAAAAATATCGCGACCCACACTTCTGGCTCTTACCGTACTACCACGTACAATGCCTAAGTGTGCTTCTATTTCTTTACCTGCTATATCTTTTGTTGAAACATATATCATTAGTATTCCATTTAAGTGTTAAGAAGCTTCAAGGCATTCGTGTTTAAAAAAGCAATAGTTACTTTATAAACATTTTACTTACCTCTTACCATCTTTAATTATCAATTAGGTTAACATTCCGCCATCTACATTAAGCACTTGCCCTGTAATATACCCCGACAAATCTGACGCAAAAAACAGACAAGCATTGGCAACATCATCAGGAGAACCTCCCCTTTTCAATGGAATTCCATCTCTCCAACCTTGTACAACTTTAGCATCTAATTTATCTGTCATTTCTGTCTCTATAAACCCTGGAGCAATTGCATTACAGCGAATGTTTCTAGACCCTAATTCTAAGGCC
Source organism: Cellulophaga sp. F20128 (assembly GCF_023015805.1). Classification (GTDB taxonomy): domain Bacteria; phylum Bacteroidota; class Bacteroidia; order Flavobacteriales; family Flavobacteriaceae; genus Cellulophaga. Next base: position 85,518 of record NZ_JALKBA010000011.1, on the reverse strand, counting down.
ACAGATTTGGTAAAACCAATCATTCCAGCCTTGGATGCCGCATAGTTTGTCTGACCGGCGTTCCCTTTAACACCCACTACACTACTCATATTGATAATAGATCCTTTACGCTGTTTTAGCATAGTGCGCTGCACTGCTTTGGTCATGTTAAAAACAGACTTCAAATTAATTTCTATCACAGTATCAAAATCAGCCTCTCCCATACGCATTAGTAGATTATCTTTGGTAATTCCTGCATTGTTAATCAACACATCTATACCTCCAAAATCTTCCAATACTTTGGCAACCAACTCTTCTGCCTGCGTAAAACTTGCCGCATTACTCTTATAAGCTTTTGCCTTAACTCCACTAGCTATTAACTCTTTTTCTAACTCCAAAGCAGGTGTTTCACTAGAACTATAAGTAAACGCTATATTTGCACCATTTTCGGCAAATACTTTTGCAATTCCCATTCCAATACCTCTACTGGCACCAGTTATAATTACGTTTTTTCCTTCTAACAGTCTCATGTATTAAAATTTTGTGTTCTTGCTATTCAAATATAGGTTTTGTTTTAGACCTTTAAAAGATATGTCTTCAATTTTTAAAAATGATGGTTAAAAAATAAATGAAAAGTCACTTTCAATAATTTATCATATTTAAACCCCAAATTGCCTTAAATGGTGATCTAAATGTTTAGAAAATAAGGTATTCCATTCTGCACCACTTAATTTTCCAAAGGCTCTATTTTCTTTGTTGTTAAAATGAGCTGTGCCCAATGCTAATGTTTTCTCTATATTCTGAATCAATTTGGTTTTCTCGGCTTCAAAATCTTTTCTTTCTTTTATAATAAACTCAGGTGCTGTCCTCCCATTTTTAGTATAGGGTTTTAATCCGATAACAGTAGATTTTGCAAAGAGCTTAATCATAAATTTTTGAAAACCTCCTATTTTTGGATAATTGTCTGTATACACCATATCATAAGCTACATTACAATGCGCCAACATTTGATCTACAGTCATTTTTCCCCACAAGCCAGGAGTATCTGCGGTAAGACTATTTATTCTTACAATAGTTTCATTGACATCATTTTTAGTAAAGAGGTTCTTCATTGCCTATAATTTTTTTTTGATTGAGAAGTCTAATTTACGCTAAAATTCAGGTATAAAAAAAGTGCCTGTAAAACAGACACTCTTATATTGTGAAGAAATAGTAGAGTCATTTTATTTACTCATAACTTCTTTTACCTTTAACCCTATCTCAGCAGGAGAATCTACAACGTGAATTCCACATTCTCTCATGATACGTTTTTTGGCTTGCGCCGTATCATCACTACCTCCTACAATAGCACCTGCATGTCCCATTGTTCTACCAGCAGGAGCAGTTTCACCAGCTATAAAACCTACAATTGGTTTTTTACTTCCACTGTTTTTATACCATTGGGCAGCATCAGCTTCTAATTGACCTCCAATTTCACCAATCATAACCACACATTCCGTTTCGGGGTCATTGATTAACAATTCAACAGCTTCTTTTGTTGTCGTTCCAATAATTGGGTCACCCCCAATACCAATAGCTGTAGTAATACCTAAGCCTTGACGCACAACCTGATCAGCAGCTTCATAGGTTAAAGTACCCGATTTAGATACAATACCTACCGTTCCCTTTTTAAAGACAAAACCAGGCATAATACCTACTTTAGCCTCTCCGGGCGTAATAACACCAGGGCAGTTAGGACCTACCAAGCGACAATCTTTATCTTTTATATAATCAGCAGCCTTAACCATGTCTGCTACTGGAATTCCTTCCGTAATTGTAATTATAACTTTGATACCTGCATTAGCAGCTTCCATAATTGCATCTGCAGCAAATGCTGGCGGAACAAAAATAATTGTAGTATCTGCTCCTACTTTTTCAACAGCTTCTAAAACTGTATTAAAAACAGGTCTACCTAAATGTTCTTGTCCTCCTTTTCCTGGAGTTACACCACCAACTACGTTGGTACCATATTCAATCATTTGTTCAGCGTGAAAAGTACCTTCACTACCTGTAAAACCTTGTACAATTATTTTGGAATCTTTATTTACTAAAACACTCATTATATCGTTTGTTATTTTTTCGCTGTACAAAAATATAGCTTTACCAGCGATTATTAAAGTAATCTTTGTTTATTTATTTTCAATCTTTTGCAAAATAGCCGGGATTTTTTTCACATTGGCCAATTGCCTCAATTTTTCCCTAGATTCTTCTATGGGTGTCCCAAAATAACTTTTACCTCCTGAAATGGATTTTGTTACTCCTGTTTGCCCCATGACAACAGCTTTTTTACCAATTGTAATTCCACTCGTGGTACCCACCTGCCCCCATAGCGTAACTTCATCCTCTATAATTACACAACCAGCGATACCGGTTTGGGAAGCAATCAAACATTTTTTTCCAATTACAGTATCATGACCTACATGAACCTGATTGTCTAACTTTGTGCCTTCCCCAATAGTTGTATCTCCCGTAACACCCTTATCTATAGTGCACAAAGCCCCAATATCTACATTATTTTCAATAACTACCCTTCCTCCCGATAATAGTTTATCAAAACCTGTTGGTCTATTCTTATAATAGAATGCATCTGCACCTAAAACAGAACCTGCATGTATGGTAACATTATCCCCAATTACACAGTTGTCATAAATTGTAACATTTGGATGTAGCACACAATTGGCGCCAATAATAACATTATTCCCAATAAATACATTGGGCTGAATGATAGTGTTTTTACCGATTTTTGCAGTTTTAGATTGTATGGAGACTGATTTTTGAAATGGCTTAAAATAAGCGGTTAGCTTATTGAAATCACGGAATGGATCGTCTGAAATTAACAAAGCCTTCCCCTCCGGACACGCTACTTCCTTATTGATTAAAACAATGGTTGCTTTAGATGCTAAGGCTTTATCGTAATATTTAGGATGATCTACAAAAACAATATCGCCAATGGTAACCACATGAATCTCGTTCATCCCCAAAACCAAAAAATCATCTTCACCTACATAACTAGAATCAATTATGGAAGCAATTTGTTTTAACGTATGTGGAATGGGAAATTTCATGGTTTATAGTATTGAGCTATCAAAATTCAGTAGTAACCCCATTGCATCTAGCATAAGGGGTTGTATAAAAAAGGAAAGATACACCCTTCTACTACTCCTTCACACGTTCCATATAAGAACCTTTTTCCGTATCTACTTTTATTTTATCCCCTTCGTTAATAAAAAGTGGAACGTTAACCTCTGCTCCTGTTTCTACTTTTGCAGGTTTGGTAGCATTTGTTGCTGTATTCCCTTTAACTCCTGGTTCTGTATACGTAATTTCTAAAACTACACTTGCAGGCATATCTACTGAAAGTGGCATACTATCTTCTGTATTAAACAAAATAGTTACAACCTCCCCTTCTTTTAATAAACCTGGTGCATCCAAACTACTCTCTTGCAACGTAATTTGATTGTAATCGTCTGTATTCATAAAATGATAGGTTTCCCCATCTGCATACAAAAACTGATAGGACCGTGTTTCTACACGAACGTCTTCAATTTTATGACCGGCAGAAAAGGTATTATCAATTACCTTACCTGTGGTTACACTCTTTAATTTGGTTCTTACAAAAGCTGGACCTTTACCCGGTTTTACGTGTAAAAATTCAATGATTTTAAAAATATCATGATTGTATTTTATACACAATCCTTTTCTAATGTCTGATGTTGATGCCATACTTTTATTTAATTTGTACTAACGTAGCCTTTCATTATTCCTCTTTGAGAATCCCTGATAAACTGTAAAATTTCATCGCGTTCTGGAGTTGCTTCCATTTCTGCTTCAATGATCTCAACAGCCTGGCTATTGTTATAATTTTTTTGATATAATATTCGGTAAATATTCTGAACTTCTCTTATTTTTTCAGAAGATATTCCTCTTCTACGCAAACCAACAGAATTGATCCCTACATAAGATAAAGGTTCTCTTGCTGCTTTTACAAAGGGCGGTACATCTTTACGCACTAAAGAACCTCCTGTTACAAAGGCATGATTCCCTATAGATACAAATTGATGCACAGCAACCAATCCTGCCAATACAACATTGTCACCTACAGTTACATGGCCTGCCAAGGTAGAATTGTTTGAAAAAATACAATTATCACCAACAAAACAATCGTGTGCAATATGGCAATACGCCATAATTAGGCAGTTTTTTCCGATTTTTGTTTTTTGTCTGTCCGAGGTACCTCTATTTATAGTAGCACATTCTCGAATAGTAGTATTATCCCCTATTTCTACAATAGTTTCTTCACCCGCATATTTTAAATCTTGAGGTGTAGCTGAAATAATTGCTCCGGGAAAAATATTGCAATTTTTTCCGATTCTAGCACCTTCCATAATAGTTACATTAGAACCTATCCAGGTTCCTTCCCCTATTATAACATTGTTATGTATGGTTGTAAACGGTTCTACAACTACATTTTTTGCGATTTTAGCTCCTGGGTGTATATACGCTAAAGGTTGATTCATCCTATTGTTTTTTTGCTATTTGCGCCATCATTTCGGCTTCACAAACTAATTTATCATTAGCATAAGCGTAGGCTTGCATATGACATATTCCTCTGCGTATTGGTGTAATAAGGCTACAGTGAAAGATTAACGTATCTCCCGGTAAAACCTTTTGCTTAAACTTCACTTTATCTATTTTCATAAAAAAAGTGAGGTAATTTTCTGGATCTGGAACGGTACTAAGGACCAAAACTCCTCCGGTTTGTGCCATTGCCTCCACTTGTAAAACACCTGGCATAACAGGTGCTCCTGGAAAATGCCCAACAAAGAAGGGTTCATTCATGGTTACATTTTTCATACCCACCACATGATTCTTTGAAAGCTCTAACACCCTATCTATTAATAAAAAAGGGGGTCTATGAGGCAGCATATCCATAATTTGATGAATATCCATCAATGGAGGTAAACTCAGATCGTATTTTGGAACACTATTTCTTTTCTCTGCCTTTATTATTTTGGCTAATTTTTTGGCAAATTGCGTATTCACGTAATGCCCTGGCTTATTCGCGATAACTTTACCACGAATTCTTGTGCCAATTAAAGATAAATCACCAATGACATCCAATAGCTTGTGCCGTGCGGCTTCATTGGGTTGATGTAAGGTTAAATTATCTAATATGCCGTTTGGTTTTACAGATAATTTCTCTTTATTAAAAGCCTTTTCAAGCTTCTTCATAGTGCTTTCTGAAATTTCCTTATCTACGTAAACAATAGCATTATTAAGGTCTCCGCCTTTTATTAAACCATGTTCCAACAATGCTTCTAGTTCGTGTAAAAAACTAAAAGTTCTGGCCTTAGAAATCTCATCCTTAAAATCTGCAAGGGTTAATAATGTCGCATTTTGGGTTCCCAAAACTTTGGTGCCAAAATCTACCATTGTGGTTACTTGGTATTCTTCGGATGGAATAATTGTAATTTCACTTCCTGTTTCTTCATCTCTATATGAAATAACATCCTTTATAATATAGTCTTCACGCTCAACTTCTTGTGTAACGATTCCAGCTTTTTCCAAAGCTTCTACAAAAAATTTAGACGAACCATCCATAATAGGAAGTTCTGGTGAATTCAACTCTATTAAAACGTTGTCTATCTCTAGTCCCACCAAGGCAGCCAATACGTGTTCTGGAGTTTGAATTTTAACGCCATTCTTTTCTAAATTCGTACCGCGCTGTGTATTTTCTACATAATTCACATCAGCCTCTATCACTGGCTCTCCCTCTAAATCAATGCGTTTAAATGCATAACCAAAGTTTTCAGCTGCTGGCAAGAATTTCATAGTTACTTTTTCACCTGTATGCAAACCAACCCCAGTTAGGGTTATTTCTTTTGCAATGGTTCTTTGCTTATTATTGGATTTATTCTCCATCAAATTTCTTTTCAATGTTATTTATTCCGTTCACTATTTTAGGTAAATTTTTAAAATGCACATAGGATTTATTAAAATCACCATAGTTAAAAGCTGGCGATCCTTGTAGTACTTCTCCATCTTTAACATTTCTACCTATACCCGCTTGCGCTTGGATTCGTACATTATCACCAATTATTATATGACCAACAATACCTACTTGTCCTCCTATCATGCAATTTTTTCCGATTTTGGAAGAACCCGCAATTCCTGTCTGAGCAGCAATGACCGTATTTTCACCAATTTCCACATTGTGAGCAATTTGTATTTGGTTGTCTAATTTAACTCCTTTTCTAATGATAGTAGAACCCATAGTTGCTCTATCTATTGTAGTACCTGCTCCCACATCTACATCTTCTTCCAAAATTACATTACCGATTTGGGGAATTTTAGTAAATGTCCCTTTTTCTGTTGGCGAAAAACCAAAACCATCCGAACCTACAACAACCCCGTAATGAATCACACAATTGTTACCAATTACCGAATCAGAACCTATTTTTGCTCCAGAATACAAGATTACATTGTCCCCAATAATTACATTTTCGGCAACGTAGACATTTGGATATATCTTAACATTGTTCCCTAAAATTACATTTTTTCCAAGATATGAAAATGCTCCCAAATACAAGTCGGAACCGTATTTTACGGTCTCATCAATATGTGCCGGTTGCTCTATACCAATTTTATTACTCTTTGCCCGATCATAGTAGGTTAGTAATTTTGAGAAAGATTGGTACGCGTCTATCACCTTGATCAAGGTGGTAGAATACTCTTTTTCAGGAACAAAGTCCTTGTTAACTATTGTTATAGAAGCTTCTGTTGTATATAAATAAGGGGTGTACTTTGGATTTGACAAGAATGTTAGTGACCCTGCCTTGCCCTCTTCAATTTTTGCAAGTGTATCTACAGCAATTTCAGGATCACCCTGAACTTCTCCTTCTAAAATACCTGCAATCTGACTAGCTGTAAACTTCACGTTTTATTAATTTATTTTTAGGGAATTTTATCTCTAACAATTTTTTTTAAAAACCGAAAGTTTAAATGGTTTTACTCTTCATGCCGACAAAAGTAAGAAAAATAGTGAAATATTTTTGAGTTTAGTTAAACACAATAACATCATTAAATGTACATTTTTTATCCAACATCAGCTAAACTTCACCGCTAAGCTATACATCCACACACAAAATAGACTAGAAATTAGTATCTTTTGGATAACATACATAGTACTTTGTCACAGTCTTCCCTAAGGTTTTACTATTTAATTGATCTGAAATTCTAGAAACATCTGAAATTTTTCCGTTGTCTCGCAATACTTTAATTGGTTGTTTTAGTTGATTGTATGCTGTATTTTCTATTTCTCCTGTAAAAACAAAATATTCAGTTTCAGCATCTGTTAGTCTATATTTTTCTTTGCATCTTTTAAATTCTTTGTTAAACTTAGTACTGGCTACAGGTTTTTTCTTCAATTTAATATGTAGCAATTCTCTATTCAATATCATTTTACTCAAGGAAGACAATACAAAATCAGGATGATTTTGCCATTCCTTAACGGCAGACATAATATCTACATCGTCTAACAATGCAAATTTTTGGATCACATCTCCCGTAAAATCTTTCAATGAAACTTTGGTGTTTACAAAATAGCTTAAGGTGGAACTACAGTAAACAGACTCCCCTTGACTTATTAGAAGTTTTGCCCGCTGTAGGGTTTTTATTAGTAATTGTTCCGCAACCAAGCCCGTTTTATGCAGGTACACCTGCCAATACATAAAGCGACGCGCCATTAGAAATTTTTCAACAGAATAAATTCCCTTCTCTTCAATGACCAAACAACCATCCACAACATTCAACATCGTTATGAGACGTTCGGCGTTAATATTCCCCTCTGCAACACCGGTATAAAAACTATCACGCTTTAGGTAGTCTAACCGATCCATATCTAACTGACTAGATACCAGTTCATTTAGAAATTTCTTAGGGTGTTCCCTTTTAAAAATAGAAATCGCAATAGTTAAACTTCCGTTAAATTTCTTATTTAACTCCTCCATAAAAACCAGCGAAATCGCCTCATGATCTACCCCTTCTACAATGGTACGCTCCATAGCATGTGAAAAAGGTCCGTGTCCAATATCATGCAATAAAATAGCACATAAAAGTCCCTGCTCTTCCTCTTCAGAAATTACAACTCCCTTGAAACGAAGTATTTGAACCGCTTGCGTCATTAAATGCATACTACCCAAAGCATGCTGAAACCTTGTGTGATGCGCCCCAGGGTACACCAAATAAGAGAGCCCCATTTGAGAAATCCTTCGCAATCTCTGGAAATAAGGATGCGCAATAATATCAAAAATTAGAGTACTAGGAATGCCAATAAATCCGTAAATTGGATCATTGAATATTTTAAGTTTATTAGATTTCACCAAAATCTTCTTTCTTTACAATCACAAATATAGGTACTAAATGAATAAAATAACAATACTTTGGGTAGATGATGAAATAGATTTACTAAAACCTCATATTATTTTTCTAGAAAAGAAAAATTACCAAGTGGTCACCTGCAAAAGCGGAAGAGAAGCATTGGAAGAGCTAGAAAACACCAAAGTAGATATTGTTTTTTTGGATGAAAATATGCCCGGTATTAGTGGTTTGGAAACACTTTCTGAAATTAAAAAAACACATACAACCCTGCCGGTTGTAATGATTACAAAAAGTGAAGAGGAACTTATAATGGAGGAAGCTATAGGCTCTAAGATTGCGGATTACCTTATAAAACCCGTTAATCCACACCAGATATTACTCAGCTTAAAGAAAAGCTTAGACCATTCGCGGTTAATTTCTGAAAAAACAACCTCCAACTACCAACAAGAATTTCGTAAAATTGCGATGGATTTATCCATGGTAAATTCTTTTGAAGAATGGACGGATCTGTATAAAAAACTAATCCACTGGGAACTCCAATTGGAAGAAATAGAAGATTCTGGTATGTTTGAAATACTAGAATCTCAAAAAACAGAAGCAAACAACCAATTTGGTAAATTTATAGACAAGAATTATCCAAATTGGTTTTCTGGAGATGATGCTCCCGTATTATCGCATAACCTTTTTAAAAACTTAATTCAACCAGAGTTAAAAAACAAAGCAACCCTATTAGTTGTTGTAGACAATTTACGATACGATCAATGGTTGGCTTTTGAAAGTACTGTTAATTCATTCTACAAAAAAACAAAGGAAGTCCCTTATTTTAGCATTTTACCTACAGCAACCCAATATGCACGTAATTCTATTTTCTCTGGCTTAACTCCGCTTGAAATGGAGAAGAAACATCCGGAATGGTGGAAAAATGACACCGAAGAAGGCGGTAAAAATCTGTTTGAGGACAAATTTCTTGGTGCACAACTAAAAAGACTTGGGCTCAATTTAAAATGGGAATACCACAAGATAAGCAGCCTTAAACAAGGCAAACACCTATCACAAAATTACAAATCCCAAAAAGACAATGACCTTACGGTGATTGTTTATAATTTTGTAGATATGCTCTCTCATTCTAAAACAGAAATGGAAGTTATAAAAGAGCTGGCAAGTAACGATAAAGCATACCGCTCCTTAACCGTAAGTTGGTTTAAAAACTCTCCCTTACTAGAGATTATACAACAGGCACAGGCTATGGGTCAAAAACTAATAATAACCACAGATCACGGAACAATAAATGTAAAGCAACCCTCTAAGGTAATGGGAGATAAAGACACTAGCTTAAATTTAAGATACAAGACTGGAAGAAGTCTTTCTTATGACGACAAAGATGTGTTGGCTGCAAAGAAACCGTCAGATTTACAATTGCCAACAATAAATATGAGTAGCTCTTTTATCTTTGCTAAGAACGATTTGTTTTTCGCTTATCCAAACAACTACAATCACTATGTTACCTACTACAGAAATACCTATCAACACGGAGGGGTTTCCTTGGAAGAAATGATAATACCCTTTGTCGTTTTAGAACCTAGGTAGCCTATTCTTATTGAATTATTTACTTTAATTCCCACCTAAAAAAACACCAAAAGAAAGCTGTAATTTTTATCTTTGTAAAAAATTCATTTCAATCCGTCATTTACCCAATGAATAAAACTTTTACGTACCGCGAACTAAAGGATCTAGCTAAAGAAATTATACAAAATGCCCCGACAAAAACCCTTTGTTTTTACGGGGGTATGGGTGCAGGAAAAACAACACTTATAAAAGCGATTGTAGCAGAACTAGGTGCTATAGGAGACACCTCTAGTCCCAGTTTTGGAATTGTAAATGAATATCAAGATAAAACCAACAAAACCATTGCCTATCATTTTGATTTTTACCGATTAGAAGATGAGATGGAAGCGCTAGACATAGGTGTGGAAGATTATTTTTATGCAGGCAAATGGGTGTTTATAGAATGGCCAGAAAAAATTAGTTCTTTTCTGCCAGACAACAGAACCAATATTAAACTTGAAGTTGTCAGTGATAAAGAGCGAAAAATCAACATCTTGTAATTTCAACAAACTAGAATATTTCTAAAAATAAAACAGCCTTTAGTTTTAAAAATAAAATTGTAATTTTGGTCGTTATACCAACAAATTAAAACACTAATGAATCAGCCTTCTTCACCTTTTAGCAAATACCAATTATTACCCCAAGAAGAAAAGCTAGAGATTCTAAGAAAGAAGGGAGAACTATTTATTGGAATCTTAAAAGAAAACCAATCTCTCGAAAAAAGAGTATGTCTAACACCCGATGCCGTTAACGCACTAACTTGCAATGGCCATAGAGTTCTTATTGAATCTGGCGCTGGAGAGGGAGCAAATTTTTCAGACCTTGATTATACCAATGCTGGAGGCGAAGTAACCAAAGACACAAAAAAAGTATTTTCGTGCCCCATAATTTTAAAGGTAGAACCACCCACGCTTTCTGAGGTGCAACTGCTGAACCCACAAACCACGATAATCTCTGCTTTGCAGATAAAAACACAATCAAAAAAGTATTTTGAAGGATTAGCAAAAAAGAGAATTACAGCTATTGCTTTTGAATACATACAGGATGAAGACGGAAAATATCCTGCAGTACGGTCGCTTAGTGAAATTGCCGGCATATCCTCAGTTTTAATTGCAGCAGAAATAATGGCAACTACAAATAATGGCAATGGCTTAATGTTTGGCAATATAAGTGGCGTTCCTCCAGTAGAAGTTGTTATTATAGGTGCCGGAACGGTTGGAGAATTTGCAGCAAGATCTGCTATTGGCCTTGGTGCAAACGTAAAAATATTTGATAATTCTATCACAAAACTACGTCAAATACAGACCCTCTTAAAACAAACGGTCTATACCTCTACCTTGCAACCTAAAAACCTTCTAAAGTCGCTAAAAAGATGTGATGTCGCTATTGGCGCGGTTCGCGGTAAGGATAGAGCACCCATTATTGTTACGGAGACAATGGTAGAGAATATGAAAAAAGATGCTGTAATCATAGATGTAAGTATAGACACTGGCGGATGTTTTGAAACATCTGAACTTACAACACATAAAAAACCAACCATTACAAAACACGGCGTAGTGCACTACGGGGTTCCTAACATCCCTTCGCGCTACCCTAAAACTTCATCCATTTCTATTAGCAATATCTTTACTCCGTATTTATTAAAGATTGGTGAGGATGGCGGAATGGAAAACGCTTTGCGATTTGACAAAGGCTTGCGCAACGGCCTATACATGTACCACGGAATTTTAACCAACAAATCTGTAGGCGAATGGTACGACCTGCAGTACAGTGATATCAATTTTTTAATTTTTTAATTTATGGCGTTTATCAAACGATTAGGATGGTACATGATTGGACTATCTATCGGAATTGTATTTTTAACTTTTTTCCTAAAAAAGAAATCCGAAGAAACTGGATCAGAATTCTGTTACTTCCCCAATTGCCGAGTTTTAAAAGATTTGCGCTCCAAGCCACTGTCCTATTCTGATGAGATAAAAGTACTTTTCGCCAACAAATCATTAGATTCTACGGCAATTGCCTATTTTTTAACTGAAGGAGATATCGATTTTAAAAATAGTGACACCAAGTCTACCCCTTGTAAAACATATAAAATTGAAGGTTATCTCAAAGAAAAAGAGGCTGTTTTAACAGTTACCAACTGCAACGCCAAGGTGGTTGTAAAAAATATCAGCATACCCCAATAAAGGCCAAAGAGAATAAAAAAAGGTGATTATAAGGAATCACCTTTTAATTTAATTAATTTTTCTTCGAATTCGCTCCGCTTTCAATAACGACAACTCTCTTGTGGTTTGTCCGGCTACAGAGGTATTCTCCTCAGCCCTACGGATTAAATACGGCATAACATCTCTCACAGGTCCAAAAGGCAAATATTTTGCAACGTTATAGCCTTGATCTGCAAGATTAAAAGAAATATGATCACTCATTCCAAACAACTGCCCAAACCAGATACGATCATCAGTTCTATCTATATTGGTCTCCTCCATTAAGGCCATTAACCCATAGCAGCTGTTCTCATTATGGGTACCCATAAAAAGTAAAAAATCATCTAAATGAGCAACGATATACCCAATAGCAGCATCAAAATTTTGGTCTGTAGCCGACTTAGACTCACATATTGGCGTAGGGTACCCTTTTTCTTCGGCCCTTTCATTCTCTTTTTCCATATAAGCACCACGCACCACTTTCATCCCAATTTTAAATCCTTCCTCCTTGGCTTGTTGATGTAGTTTTTTTAGATAGTCCATCCGATCCCACCGATACATCTGTAAAGTATTACAAACTATAACTTTTTTCTTATTGTATTTGCTCATCATTTCTGCACACAAATTATCTGCAGCGTCTTGCATCCAACTCTCCTCACCATCAACCAATAATGCCACATCTAAATCAAATGCTTTTTTACAAACCTTATCAAACCTAGCTACTACTCTATCCCATTCTAATTGCTCTTCTTCTGTAAGCTCTTTACCCTCTCCTACTTTTACAAAAAGTGCAAACCGTCCAAAACCAGTTGGCTTAAACACCGCTAAAGGAATTGATTCTTTCTCCTTTACAAAATTTAATACATTTAGAATTTTTTCAAGTGCTAGGTCAAACTGCTTTTCCACTTCCTTACCTTCTACCGAATAATCAAGAATGGTACTCACCTTCTTCTCATACATTCGTTCAATAACCCCCAAACAATCTTCCTCACTCACTCCACCACAAAAGTGATCAAAAACAGTAGCTCTTATTAAGCGTTCCACTGGCAAATGCGCTTTAATTGCAAAATTTGTAACTGCAGTCCCAATGCGAACCAAGGGTTCGTTAGCAATTAATTTGAACAAAAAATACGCTCGCTCTAATTCCGAATCCGATTTTAATGCAAAAGCAGTTGCTGTATTTTCAAAAATTTGTTTCATTTTTATTAATTTCGTAAAGCGGCAAATATAATTACAGATTTTGTATTCTAATCACTAAAATATGTCTTTATTTTGTGTGAACTAAAATAATATTTATGCAGTCCATTTTATCTGATACCTATGCGATTCATTTTAACGAAAAAGCATATTCAGAACTTAACATCCACTTAGAAAAATCGAATTACTCTAAAGTATTTATCCTGGTTGATGAAAATACACACCAAAACTGTTTGCCTAGTTTTATGGCACAGATTTCTGGGGATTATGATTTTGAAATTATTGAAATTGAAGAAGGCGAAATAAACAAAAACATAGAAACCTGCACGCAAGTCTGGTATGCTTTGTCTGAATTAGATGCGGATAGAAAAAGCTTGATTATTAATTTAGGAGGTGGTGTTGTTACAGACCTAGGCGGCTTTGTTGCTTCTACCTATAAAAGAGGTATTGCATTCATAAATGTCCCTACCACCCTACTCTCTATGGTCGATGCTTCTGTAGGCGGAAAAACAGGGGTTGACTTGGGTAGTATAAAAAATCAAGTTGGGGTTATCAACCAGCCAGAAATGGTACTCATCATAAGCTCTTTTTTACAAACCCTTGAATCACGGCAAATGCAAAGTGGCTTTGCCGAAATGTTGAAACACGGTTTAATCCGTGATAAAAAATACTGGAATGAACTCAACTTAGTTTCAGACCTCACCAACTTAGATGCCTTCATCTATGATTCAGTATTGCTAAAAAACGAAGTTGTAATTCAAGATCCAACAGAACAAAACCTCCGAAAAATATTAAATTTCGGTCATACTCTAGGTCATGCCATAGAGTCCTATTTTTTAGAAAGCAAAACCCACAATACACTATTGCATGGGGAAGCTATTGCCGTAGGAATGGTATTGGAAGGTTTTTTAAGCAACAAGCTAACGGGACTAGCAGACACACAGCTAGAAAACATAAAAACCACCTTTATTAATAGATACGGGAAAGTCTCTTTTAACGATGAAGACATAACTAATATTCTAAGTCTTTTAAAGTTTGACAAAAAAAATTCACATGGCAATATTAATTTTGTGCTGCTAAAAACAATTGGTGAATGCCAAATAGATGTAATCGTTTCTGAAGATTTATTAAGAGAATCTTTTGCTTACTACAAAGTTTAAGAAGCTGACCTACATAAAATAGCTGTTTTACAACTCTTTACGTTTTCCGACAGAAAAAAGTTTTAGTTTAGATCATACAAACCAACCTTTTAAAATTATGTTACGAAAACTTGTTGATTACAAAAAGTTAGATCATGTTGTTGCTGCAAAATTAATTGAATCTTATCCACATGGTTATGGAGATAGCGACATCATTACTTTTAAAAATGCGAACGGAGAAACAGTAGAAGCTGTTGAAATAAGGACAGAAAATACTATTTATTTGGTAAAAATAAGCAAAAGTCTTTCAAATTTTATAGCCACTTTTGATGATAAAATTGAAAAAGAATTGGAATTATCATCCCTTGAAGTCAACAACACTTCTGAACTGGAAACTTCTGATGCAATTTATGAAGACGAAATGGAAGATTAACCTATGTACACTTTAATTATCCGATACTGTATTTTTCTGTAATAATCTGCGCGTGATGTATTTGATGTCCACATATAATAAATCCGGCAGCAGCAGCGCTCAAAGGGGAATTATTCGCATTTCCAATAAACCTTAACTGTGTTTCATTAAAGGTTTCAAACAACTTAATTGTAGATGCTCTAACTGCTATAAATTCATCCAGCAACTCATTTTTACTTCTTGCCTCTGCCCTAGAGTTATTCACATAATCATCTTGCTCATAGCCTGGCAATGGAGTGCCGTCAAAACGAGAAAAACACAAGGCTCTGTATTGAAAAACTCTTTCTGTATCAATAATATGTACTAGCACCTCTGCAATAGTCCATTTGTTTACCGCATAAGCCACATAAACCTTATCCTCTGGAATACGAAGCATAAGGGATTCAAACTCACTCTTAGTTTGATGCAAAGCATCTAGTAAATCTACCGAAGCTACTAGGTCAATATAACGCTTATAATATATATTGTACTCTTGTTCTGATAAGGCAATTGCTTTCATAAATTGAAATAAAAAAACCCAATGCAACAACATTGGGCCTTATATATTGTGTTTTTTAAGACCTACAACTCATTAAAAATGGTATGCATTAATCTTTTCTTATCATTGATACTTTCCTCTAAAGAAATCATTGTTTCCGTTCTACTAATCCCATCAATATCATCAATCTTAAAAATTATGTTTTTAGCATGATGTGTATCTCTAGCCCTAATTTTACAAAATATATTAAACTTACCCGTTGTAATATGTGCAACTGTAACATAAGGAATACCTGCCAACCTCTCTAAAACAAATTTGGTTTGATGGGTTTTCTCTAAAAAGATCCCTACATAAGCAATGAAGGAATACCCCAATTTAACATAATCTAGCGTTAATGAAGAACCCTGAATAATTCCGGCCTCCTCCATTTTTTTAACCCTAACATGAACGGTTCCTGCAGAAATTAATAATTTCTTTGCAATATCTGTAAAAGGAGTTCTGGTATTGTCTATTAACATATCCAGAATCTGATGGTCAATTTCGTCTAGTTTAACTTTAGTCATTATGTGTAATTATATTTTAGGCAAAAATAATAAAATATAGAAATATACTTATAAAATATGTGTTTTTTTTATCAATAACGTAATAATATTACAATTAAAAATCAATATTTCAATTTTAAAACAAATAAATGTACAATTCAGAATTATTTTTTAACTCAATTAAATCACTATCAATCAAACAGTTGTATTCTTTGTGTGCGAAAAAATGATCCAAGTTGCCTTTTTCCGTGATATCCGGAACAAAATTCAATGTATCCCCTCGCAGTACTTCCTTATAAAGAATTCCTAAAGATTCCCCTTCCTTATATTTAGAATGCACTAGGTGGGCATTAGTGATTATAATATCCAGAAATTGTTTTCCATTTTCAGGAATCCCCAAATAGGCCGACACCTTAAAGTTTTCAATTAAATTTTCTGCAATAGTAGTTACCGCGGTAAGCAAGGCATAAAATATATACTCTCTAGTTTTTTCTCGATCATAATCTTCTGGGTAATGTCCAGATTCAAACAAAACCGTTGGGGTGTCTAACATTTGAAACGCATCTCCAACACAGTTACTATTAAATCCGTCGTCATATCTACCAACTTGACCTGGAATAAATTGCTGTAAAACGGTGTTCATTGCAACAATAAGCTGCATGCTTTTTGCTCTAGTCAATGATACAGTACGTTCCTTATTAAAGGCAGGCGCTAAAAATGAAACTGTTGCAGGCTTATTAGTTGTCCCTACATTAAAAATAGTACGCTGATCATGTAGGTTAAAACAATAATCTGGTGCAAACGCATCATAAACTTGCCGCAGTACTTTACTCTCGGGCTGACTCCTGTCTTGAGCATCTCTATTTAAATCAACAGTATTTGCATTTACCCTTGTGTAAGCTTCAGCACCATCTGGATTTAAAATAGGAAGTATACAAATAGTACAATGCTCCAAAATTAATTTCGATTCGGTACCTGGCTGCGATAAAAAGTTGATGAAATCTAAAACAGCTTTGGTAGTTGTAGATTCATTCCCATGCATTTGTGACCACATTAAAATTTTTGTTTTTCCCTGGCCAAGGGTTAGCATTTTTATTGGAGCACCCAAAACAGAACTTCCAATAGTTTTCAACTTATCACTAAAAATTGTACCCTCTAAAAAAGGATAAACGGTAGCTATTGTTACATAGCGACCTGTTGTACTTTTAACCTTACAACTTCTAAATATTTTCTCAAAATTCATCATTACTATCCATCTAAATATACTGCAAATATAACTGCATTATAAATTACATTTGTAACTTAATTATTTACATTTGTAACATACCAAAAGCTTGATTTGACCGCAAATGATTACATTTGTAATCAAAAGAATAGCTTAGAATCACAAATATCTATACATTGGTGTTAACTATTTACAATTCAATAGCTTAAAACAACACATCTAGATATTGGGTTAAATAAAAAAGCAGCTTATACTAGAAATACATAAGTAATCATCAATACAAATAGCGCAAAAATTAATTACAATGGTAAATTCTGAAGAGTTCATCAAAAGGTTAGAAAAAATCATACAATACTACAGCTTAACTGCGGCTGCTTTTGCCGATAAAGTTGCTGTTCAGCGCTCTAGTATTTCACACCTTTTATCCGGAAGAAACAAGCCTAGCTTAGAATTTGTTTTAAAGGTAATTGAAGCCTTTCCTGATGTAAATTTGTATTGGCTTCTCAACGGAAAAGGCAGCTTCCCTCAGCTTAGAAAAAAAGAAAATCTAACTCCCCCAACCCAACAAGTTGCGCCCAAACCAGTGAATTCAATTTCCCAAAAAACCATTAGTAAAGTAATTATTTTCTATGCAGATGGGACTTTTGAAACTTTTGATAAAAATTAGAAAAACAAATTAATTTTTTACAATATATACTTCGTTATATCATTCTTATTTAAGTATTTTGCAGCTATGAATATAAGATACGTTTACCTAGCACTTGCCCTTGTTTTAGTTTCTTGTTACACCCCTACAAGAAACTGTAAAGACTACAAAACAGGAAGCTTTACTTTTGAGTATGAAATTGATGGTGTTAAAAACACAGGACATTTTACACGTGATGAAAAATACAGTGTAGAGTACTACGAAAATAAGATTGACAGCTCTACCGTACGGTGGATTAATGATTGTGAGTTTATCCTGAAATCATTAAACAATCAATCTTCTATACATTTTAAAATACTTGAAACAACTGCAACTAATTATACGTTTGAATACACCAACGCCTCTAGAGACACAAAAAAGAAATTAATAATTAAGAAAGGAGTAGCAACTAGGAATGACCTATAAGCTCATAACCTCCCTTAGCTAAGCAAAAAATTCGAACTAAGCTAAATAGGATCACTTCTACTGCAGCAATAAACTAGATAACCATACCTAACCATACCTACGCCCTAAGCCTCGCATAAGACTCAAGAACCCTTTGTAAGGCATTATAACTATTACACTCCTATAACGTGCAAACTGTAGAACAAAAGCTCAAAATCGTTGTATACCTCGCGAGAGGCGATTTCAATAATTTTACGATGCCTACGCAACCTTAACCGCTAGAACACATCTTACCATTAAACACCCCGCAATGAAGACGCTCTACGCCATTATATGCCTTACCTTTAGCTTATTAAATACAGGTTGCGACAATGAAGATCAGAATTATTACCTTCCTGAATTAGAACAAGTTTGGATGAATTCTTACGAAGAAGAGAATACTAGCGATTATAAAATTTACAGACCCGCTACGGTTTTCGTTTTTCCTGAAAGCAGGTACCGACAAGTGTTTGAGTTTAAGAAAAATTACCAATGTAATTATAGTGTTTTATCACCTGTAGATGCACACTATATGGATGAAGGAAAATGGCTTGTCAACCAATTAACAAAGACAATTACAGTCACTTCAAATACAACTAACACTGTTTATGAATTTGAAGTCATAGAACTAACCAACAGCATCTTAAAAATAAAGTTTAACAAGTAGTTAAACATACGCCTGAACTTAAAATAAACCAAGCTAGAACCTTTTAATTACTTAATTAGGCCTTTCAAAGGTAGCTTCAGGACTATTCTTTTTATATTCATTAAACTGCTTCTGTTGTTGCTTTACAGTCATTGTACTACCGTCGTGACTCCAGCCTGGAGGCCCAAAGATATACATAAACCTATGTGATAATTTCTTTGATTTTTTTAAATCTATCCAAATATCTTTAAACTCATGCGTTAAAATCACAATGGGGTTGTTAGAGTTTGGAGCATGTATAACCCCATACTTTACATCAATTTTATCATCTAACTCTAGCCAAGTACCAAAAATTCGATCAAAAATATTTAAAAACCCACCATGGTTTTTATCCAAATATTCTACATTTTGTGCATGATGTACCTGATGCATGGTATGTGTATTCATAAACTTCTCAAAAATACCGAGCTTAGGAAGCAATACAGTATGCAACTGAAACTGCCATAAAGCTTCTATTCCCAGGCAAAAAACTACCATTTCTGGCTCAAACCCAAGAGCAGGCATCCACATATAAAAGAAAGGCTTATACACTAGCGTAAACCAACCGTTTCTAACAGCAGTACCTAAATTAAAATTATCTGATGAATGATGCACAATATGAGCCGCCCAGAGAATTCTTATTTCATGATTGGCTCTGTGAAACCAATAATACGTAAAATCATCAGCTAATTGACACAAAATCCAAACATACCAAGCATATCCAAAGGATTGATACCCCAGTATATTGGTATGAACACCATTAACAAGAGGGTTAAAAAGCTCAAAAACATAGGTGAATATTACGATTGCCGATACTACTTTCAATCCAGCTGCTAATACCGCAGAACCAAGCCCCATAAATCCACTTGCAAAGAGGTCTTTCCAGTCGTATAAATCATGGTGTTCTTCATGATTTTTACTATATGCTAATTCTAATAAAATAAAAATTATAAAAGCAGGACCACCATAAACTAGTGGGTTAGTAAAATCCATATAAAATATTTTTAAGTTGCAAATATAGCAATATTAAAAGGTAATAATTCTAAAATAAAGTGGTTTGTTCAGAATCACTATCAGCCTCATCATCACTCTTATTTCCATCAGAAGAAGATGACAAATCCTCTTCTTCATTCACTTCCATTTCCTCAGGAGCCAACTCCTCCTCTTCTTCATAAGGTAATGACTCCAAAACATTGGTAGACTTTAACCTATCAGTGGTTAACTGATTACCTAAAGCTTTAATTCCTTTAATCGCTATAAAATCTTCAATATCAATTTCTTGATTCGGTTTAACATCCTTGCCTTTCGCTTTCACAAATTCCAATTCTACTACCGGTCTCCAATCTGTAGAAACCAATTCCAAAACAGATTTTGGGTGTTCAGAAATAAACAATTCTTCTTTGTTTTCATGTTCTATCAGAAAGCGTTTTATATAATATCGCTCCTTTACACCATCAAAATAAATGGCAGAAATAGGCTTTTTAGGGTTCCATTTTTCCAACACAATCATGTCATCATCAAAATGGGTAGAGACATCTGGCTTAATGGTTTTAACAACACCTTTTTGAGTTACAACCAACAATAAATTATCTCCTTTAAATTCCCCTAGCAACTCTCCTCGCCCATCCAAATTAAGTCGGCCCACTATCTCATCAAACCAAATTTTACGTGGCTTTAAGGTAGACACTCCTTTTTCTTTTAAGTCAATCCGTTTTACAGCATATTTACTCACTACATTCCCTTTAGACGCTCTCCCTTTTATTAAAACGTCTGAGAAATCAATATCCCATTTTAGTTTCTTAACGCTACCAACCTGCCTTAAATGTACGGTCACAATCTCAGCCTCTCCATTAGGGTTGGCGGAAAAATACAACACATCAGAGTTAGGCTTTCCATTGGTTAGAGGATATAATTTATCCCTAGTGATAGACGTAACATTAAAACGCTTAATATAACTAGCTCCACCTTTCCCGTCTTTGTATATTAAATTGTAGATGGTGCGCTTATCCTTCTTCTTAAAAACGGCTACATGAATGATATTTTTACCTACAAATATTTTTGAATCCACTTTAGAAACCATCATATTTCCATCTTGTGTAAAAACAATTATATCATCAATATCACTACAATCCGTAACGTATTCGTCTTTTTTAAGCGAGGTACCTACAAAACCTTCTTCCCTATTAACATATAGTTTAGTGTTCCGAATAGCTACCTTAGTCGCTTCGATATCATCAAAAATTCTAATTTCAGACTTGCGCTCCCTTCCTTTTCCGTAAGTGGATTTTAAGTTTTTAAAGTAATCAATAGCAAACTCAATAAGATGCTCCAAATGATGCTTAACCTCAGCAATCCTTTCCTCTAAACTATCCAGTAATTGCTGGGCTTTATCTAAATCAAACTTAGAGATCCGCTTGATACGTATTTCTGTTAGTCGCAAAATATCTGCCTCTGTTACTGCGCGCTTTAAATGTTTGGTATACGGCATCAAACCCTTATCAATTGCCGTAATAACACCTGCCCAAGTTTCCTCTTCTTCAATGTCGCGATAAATCCTGTTTTCTATAAAAATTCGTTCTAAGGAAGAAAAATGCCATTGCTCTTCTAGCTCTCCAAGTTGAATTTCTAGTTCCGCTTTTAATAATTCTACAGTGTAATCTGTTGAACGCTCTAGCATTTCGGTGACCCCAATAAATAGCGGCTTATTATCTTCTATAATACAACCTAAAGGAGATATGGAAGATTCACAAGCCGTAAAGGCATACAGCGCATCTATTGTTTTGTCTGGCGAAATACCAGAAGGCAAATGCACAAGAATCTCCACATCGGCAGCTGTATTATCCTCAATTTTCTTAACTTTTATCTTTCCTTTTTCGTTTGCTTTAAGGATCGAATCTATTAAAGAAGAGGTGTTAGTACCATAGGGTATCTCATTAATAACCAAGGTACTCTTGTCTAATTGTGCTATTTTTGCCCTTACGCGAATTTTACCGCCGCGCAAGCCGTCATTATACCCACTAATATCTATAATTCCTGAGGTTGGAAAGTCTGGATACAATTTAAATTTCTGACCTTTAAGATGCTTAACAGACGCATCAATAAGCTCTATAAAGTTATGTGGTAAAATTTTAGTAGACAAACCAACAGCGATCCCTTCGGCACCCTGAGCTAGAAGTAGAGGAAATTTAACGGGAAGATTTACAGGCTCTTTCTTACGACCATCATAAGATTGCTGCCATTCCGTAATTTTTGGACTAAAAATAACTTCCAAGGCAAATTTAGACAGTCGAGCTTCAATATACCTCGATGCTGCAGCCCTATCCCCTGTTAATATATTACCCCAGTTCCCTTGGGTATCTATCAACAACTCTTTTTGGCCAATTTGCACCATTGCATCCGCAATACTCGCATCACCATGGGGGTGATACTGCATAGTGTGCCCTACAACATTAGCGACTTTGTTATACCTTCCGTCATCCAACTCCTTAAGCGAATGCATAATTCTACGTTGCACAGGCTTAAAACCATCTTCGATGGCAGGCACGGCACGTTCTAAAATAACATAAGAGGCGTAATCTAAAAACCAATCCTTATACATCCCAGTTACCTTGGTTAAGGCTTCTTGAGGATTTTCAGTGTCATTTGTAAGGTTTTCGTTTACTTCTTCATTCTCTTCCATAAAGAAAGATTCGTGTTTATTGGTTTATAATTAGTTTTCCTCAATTATATCAAGTTCTACTTTAAGATTTTCTATAATAAATTTTTGTCGGTCCGGGGTGTTTTTCCCCATATAAAAACTCAGTAATTGCTCAATAGACATTGCCTTATCTAGCATTACTGGCTCTAAGCGGATATCATCACCTATAAAGTGTTGAAACTCATCTGGAGAAATCTCTCCCAATCCTTTAAATCGGGTAATTTCTGGTTTCCCGCTTAATTTTCCCATCGCTTCAGCCTTTTCTTCAGGACTGTAGCAATAAAAAGTTTCTTTTTTATTACGCACCCTAAACAAAGGGGTCTGTAAGATATACAGATGGTTTTCTTTGATCAATTCAGGAAAAAACTGCAAAAAGAAGGTGATTAACAACAATCGAATATGCATACCATCCACATCGGCATCCGTTGCAATTACAATATTATTGTAGCGCAAGTCCTCCATTGACTCCTCAATACTTAACGCTGCTTGTAACAGATTAAACTCTTCGTTTTCATACACGATCTTTTTAGACATTCCGTATGAATTTAAGGGCTTCCCTCGCAAGCTAAACACCGCTTGGGTATTTACATCTCTAGACTTTGTAATGGATCCAGAAGCCGAATCTCCCTCAGTAATAAATAAGGTTGACTCTAAACGTCTATCTTTTTTTAAATCCCCCAAATGCACCCGGCAATCTCGTAATTTCTTATTGTGCAAACTCGCTTTTTTAGCCCGATCGCGCGCTAATTTTCGAATTCCTGACAAATCTTTACGCTCCCGCTCCGCTTGTACTATTTTACGTTGTAGGCTTTCAGCCGTAGCTTGATTTTTATGAAGGTAGTTGTCTAAATATTTTCCAACAAAATCATTAATATAGGTCCGTACGGTAGGGAATTCCCCGCCCATATCTGTAGAACCTAGCTTTGTTTTGGTTTGACTCTCAAAAACAGGCTCCATCACCTTAATTGAAATGGCAGAAATTATAGACTTACGAATATCCGAAGCTTCATAATTTTTACCGTAAAAATCACGAATGGTTTTAACAATTGCCTCTCTAAAAGCTGTCAAATGTGTTCCACCCTGCGTAGTGTGTTGTCCGTTTACAAACGAATGATATTCCTCACTATACTGACTTTTACTATGTGTTATAGCTATTTCGATATCTGCTCCTTTTAAATGAATAATAGGATACAACATATCATCTGCACTGTTGTTGTCTTCCAACAAATCGCGCAGTCCATTTTCCGAAAAGAACTTTTCCCCGTTAAAAACTATAGTAAGCCCTGGATTTAGGTATACATAGTTTTTAATCATTCGTTCTATATACTCATTTCTATAGGTATATTTTTTAAAGATGGCCTCGTCTGGCGTAAAAGAAACTTTGGTTCCTTTTCGTTTTGATGAATCCAAAGGCCCTTCTTCTGCTACTAAATTACCCTGACTAAACTCAGCCCATTTAGACTGCCCATCTCGAGAAGATTCAACCTTAAAGAAATTTGACAGTGCGTTAACTGCCTTGGTGCCTACTCCATTTAAACCAACAGATTTTTTAAAAGCTCGGGAATCATATTTTCCCCCGGTATTCATTTTCGAAACTACATCTACCACTTTTCCTAAAGGAATACCACGACCATAATCACGAACACTTACAACATTGTCCTTAATTCCAATTTCAATGGTTTTCCCAGCACCCATCACAAATTCATCAATACAGTTATCTAAAACTTCTTTGAGAAGAATATAAATACCATCATCTGCCGAAGAACCGTCACCTAATTTACCAATATACATTCCTGGTCGCATACGAATATGCTCTTTCCAGTCTAGCGAACGTATATTATCTTCTGTATATTTAGTGTTGTCTGACATTAATTTTATGCAAATTTCAGTTTGCACGCTAATATAGGAAGTGTTAGAAAAAGATAAAACCCCAATGCAGTAAAGTAATTAACAATACAGCAGTTATTTTGTTGATAGTATTATGCAACAGCCTAGAACTTAGTTTTTCCTAATTAATTTCTTTCTTTTTTATAGAGATCAAAACAATACCATAAATCACAACCAACATTCCCAACCCCTGAATATATGATATTTTTTCATCGAGAAAAAAATACGCCAAAACTATAGTAGCCACAGGCCCCAAACTCCCATAGACAGAAAAAGTAGCCGCTCCAATTTGCTTAATTGCAGCTGACACCAAAAAAGAAGGTATTAAGGTTGAAAAAATTGCCATCACTACGGCTAGAATATAAACTTCCATTGGGTAATCCAACAGCTGATAATTCCCTACAAAAAGGTAATGCACAAGCACAGCTGCAGTAGATACAAGCATGGCATAGGCCGTAAATGTTAACACTCCAAATTTAGGAAGTAACCATCCACTTCCTACCAAATAAGAAGCATAAGCAATTGCACTAAGCAAAACCATAAAGCCACCCCATAGCGCATCATTTCCAGACCAGCCAACTTCATTCCAAAAAATAATCAAAATCCCGAAATAAGCAATTAAAATTGCGCGGAACTGTGTTTTTGAAATTTTATGTCTAAATACCAACCATGACAGCAAAACAACTATTGTAGGGTACACAAACAGAATAATACGTTCCAATCCGGCTTTGATATATTGCAACCCAACAAAATCAAAATAACTCGCTAAATGATATCCAATACATCCAAAAAAGACAATCCATAGATAATCCGTTTTTTTGATTTCAGCTGGTTTTAAAGGTTTTACTAAAAGCGCTATGGTGATGTAAAATGGCAAAGAAAACAACATTCTAAAAAGCAAAAGCGTAACCGTATCGATATGATACTGATACGCTAATTTTACAAGTACTGCCTTTGCCGAAAACAAAACTACACCAAGCACTGCATAAAGAACACCCAATGAAGCGGACGATTTACTAACCATCCTCTAAAATTAATTTAAACTGTAAAAAAAATGCACTCTACTACAAACGCAAATACAATGTTCAAAGCAATTTACACATTAAACCTAAAATGCATAACATCACCGTCTTTAACAACGTATTCCTTGCCTTCTACTCGCATTTTTCCAGCCTCTTTAACTTTAGCCTCGCTCCCGTAGGCAACATAATCATTGTATGCAATTACCTCTGCACGTATAAAGCCTTTTTCAAAATCGGTATGAATTACACCAGCTGCCTGAGGCGCAGTTGCTCCTACTGGAATTGTCCAAGCACGAACCTCCTTAACACCCGCTGTAAAATAAGTTTCCAAATCTAATAATTTATAGGCACCTCGAATTAACTTGGCCGAACCCGGCTCTTCCAAACCTAGATCTTCTAGAAACATTTGTCTTTCTTCGTAGGTTTCTAATTCTGTGATATCAGCTTCTGTACCTACCGCTAGGAAGATAACTTCGGCATTTTCAATAGCTACCGCTTCCTTAACCGTTTCTACATAAGCATTCCCTGTGGCAGCAGCATCTTCACCTACATTACAAACATACATCACTGGTTTATCTGTAATAAACTGCAAAGGTTTTACAAACTCCAGTCGATCGTCTTTCTCTATATCAATAGCTCTTACCGAGATACCTGCCTCTAAATTTTGTTTTATTTTCAACAAAACAACCTCTTCCTTTTGAGCCTCTTTATTACCCGTCTTTGCGGTTCGCTTTACTTTTTCAAGTTTCTTATCAACGGTCTCTAAATCTTTTAATTGCAGCTCTATATCAATAGTTTCCTTATCTCGCATAGGGTTTACCGACCCATCAACATGGACAATATTGTCATCATCAAAGCAACGCAAAACATGCAAAATAGCATCTGTCTCTCGTATATTTCCCAAAAACTGATTTCCCAGTCCTTCCCCCTTACTTGCACCCTTAACAAGGCCTGCAATATCGACTATCTCTACAGTTGCCGGTAACACTCTTTCGGGATCTACCAACTCCTCTAATTTCTCCAATCTGGAATCCGGTACATTAACCACACCAATATTAGGTTCTATGGTACAAAACGGAAAATTTGCACTTTGTGCCTTTGCGTTAGACAAACAATTAAAAAGAGTAGACTTTCCTACGTTTGGCAATCCAACAATACCTGCTTTCATCTATGAGTTTTTCTAAAAATTGAGGTGCAAATATAAGATTAAGTTTTTACAATTTACAGGTCCATAAATTTCTAATACAAAATGAGAACCGACTCCTAATTTTTAATATCATCAATTGGCTTTACCACGGCTTTAAAACTAGCCACTTGGCTTTTTAAAAGCTAGTTTTTTCAACACTTATAGCTATCAAATTCTTCTAAAAAAACAACCGCATCAGACCAAACAGTTTGCATTACACACTTTTATAATTTTTCAATATCAGCCTTATGCAAAGGATTCTTTTCTCTTAATTCCGGCTTGGATGTAAAGATGTAACGGTAATTAATTTGCAGCACAAGGGAATTAATACCATTGGAACTAGCTCATCAGCAATAAAATTAACAAGAGCATCTAGGTTATCGACATAAGGAGCATAAATACTGAAAGCTTTAACCATGAGCGCTGTTTATACCAGCGAGTAGTAAAAACAAAATAGAAATACAAACAGTTTAATAGATAGATTCCTCATAGTGTGTAGTATACTTCTGTTTAAAGATACTATAAACTAACTACAAATTTCATTACCTTTAAGAAAGTAAAACCTAAAAAGCAACCCTTATGAAAAACAAAATTTCACTTTTATTTAGCCTGTTATTCTTTTCCTTCGCTTTTAGCCAAGGCACAATAACAGGCACAGTAACAGACAGCGAAGGCACTCCACTTGCCGGAGTAAATATCCTGGAAAAAGGAACCACAAACGGAACATCGACAGATTTTGATGGAAACTACACTATTGGCACAAGTGCAAATCCTACACTAGTATTTAGTTATATTGGTTACAATACCCAGGAAGTTAATGCTGCTGGCAAAGCAACTCTAAACATTACCTTATCTGAAGGAATGCTTTTAGACGAGATACAGTTGGTTGGCTCTAGAAGTCCCAATAGAACCGCCACAGATACTGCGGTACCAATAGATGTTTTGGATGTTGCTGAAATAGCATCAAACACAGGGAAAGTAGAAGTAAACGATATTTTACAATACGCAGCCCCTTCCTTTAACGCTACAAAACAATCAGGCTCTGATGGTGCAGATCATATTGTACCGGCCTCCTTAAGAGGGCTAGGACCAGACCAAACACTAGTTCTAGTTAATGGAAAAAGAAGACACCAATCTTCGTTGGTAAATATTTTTGGCACTAGAGGTCGTGGTAATTCTGGAACGGATTTAAATGCCATTCCCGCCTCTGCCATCAAGAGAATTGAAGTATTAAGAGATGGAGCATCCGCTCAATATGGTTCTGATGCTATCGCCGGTGTAATCAACATTGTACTTAAAAACAATACCGATGGTTTCACGGGGGGCATTACCTACGGTGCCTATAGTACTGCAATTGGAAAAGGTTGGGCCGAAGAAACTGGAGAAACGCTTTACAATGTAGAAGGCGAAAACAGACTAGACGGCAAAGACAAAAAATTTGATGGTACTTCAACCAAAATTGACGTTAACTACGGCTTACCACTAGGCGATAATGGTGGTTTTTTTAATATTACAACCGAATTTTTATCGAAAGAAAAAACCTTAAGACCTGGTTTCTCTTGGAGAAAAGGATACGGAGGTGCGGCCATAGACGGATTTAACTTTATGCTAAACACAGCTATTCCTGTTGACGAAAACACAGAGGTTTATGCCTTTGGAGGCAGAAATTACAGAGACACAAATGCCAACGCATTTTCTAGAGATGGCTTTGCAGACGGTGACAATAGAGCTGTTCCTAGCCTTTACCCCAACGGCTTTACACCACAAATAACATCCATCATTAATGACGCTTCTATATCTGCTGGAGTTAGACACACTATGGATAATGGTTGGAATGTAGATTTTAACAACTCATACGGGAAAAATAATTTTCACTACTACATTAAAAATTCCAACAATGCTTCTATGCAAGATGCCTCACCTACCGATTTTGATGCTGGTGGTCACTACCTTTCTATGAACACAACTGGCTTAGATTTTAGCAAGTATTTTGAAGATATTGCGGCCGGTTTAAATGTGGCCTACGGTTTTGAATTCAGAACAGAAAATTTTGGAATCTTTTCTGGGGAAGAATCATCGTATTCTTTGTATGATGAAAATGGAGTACCCATTACCAACCCAGCCACTCAAACGGTAGCCCAGGATAGCAATGGTGATGATTTACCAGGAAGTTCACAGGGCTTCCCAGGCTATAGTCCCGCCAACGAGGTAGATCGCGGAAGAACTAATTATGGCGTCTATGTGGATTCTGAATTAAATGCAACCGAAGCGCTAATGCTTGCCGCCGCCCTCCGCTATGAAAACTACAGTGATTTTGGTAGTACTTTTAATTTTAAACTTGCCAGTAGATACAAAGTCAGTGATCATTTAGCATTTAGAGGCTCCATTTCTTCTGGCTTTAGAGCTCCCTCACTTGCACAACTGTACTACAACCTAATATTCACCAATATTGTGGCAGGAGAATCGGTACCCTCCTTACTATCTGCCAACAATAGTACAATTACCAAAGCCTTTGGAATAGGACAACTAAATGAAGAAAAAGCATTTAATGCCAGCTTTGGTTTCTCCTATACTAATGGAGGATTCTCTGCAACCATAGATGCTTATTCCATTGCTGTGGATGACAGAATTATTTTAACAGACAACTTCACAGATCAAACTGTATTAGGTCCCTTAGGAGTAGATGCTGCACAGTTTTTTGCAAATGGTGTGGACACCAAAACAACCGGATTAGACATTGTTCTAAATTACAGCACTGCCGTAGGGAGTAACGGAAAGGCTACAATTGGCCTAATTGGTAACTTTAACGATTTAGAAGTAAAAGAAATCCACAATGGCAATTTGAATGAATTTACCTTTTTTGGTCCTTTTTCACAAGCCTATTTAGAAGCTGCTGCACCCGATTATAAATTTGGACTTAACTTAGGGTATTCCAAACCTAAATTTAACGCACAAGCAACCTTAACTCAATTCAGCGAGGTTCAATTACAAGATTTCCAATGGGTAGACACTCCTGCAACAACACAAGGAGAAGCCGATGCGTTATTCCCAGTTGCTACCGACATCTATAAGGCAGCCTTGGTAGTCGATTTAAGCGCTGGTTATGAGCTATGTGATAACCTTAAACTTACGGTTGGAGCAAATAATTTGTTTAACAACTACCCAACACCTCAGTTTGACGGTTGGACAGACCAAGGTGGTTTAGCCGATTCTGTACAAATGGGTTCTGATGGAACCTATGTTTTTAGCAGAATTAGTTTTAGCTTTTAAAAGTTTTACCTTACAACAGAAACAAAAAAAACGAGGACATATGTCCTCGTTTTTAATATACTTTTATATAAAACTAATTATTCAGGGTGCATAAATCGCTGTTTTCCCATAAGCTCTTCTTCCGTCTCTACAACGTCTTCATCAGGAATACAACAATCTACTGGACATACAGCAGCACACTGTGGTTCTTCGTGAAAACCTTTACACTCTGTACATTTATCTGGTGATATATAATAAATCTCATCACTAATAGGCTCTTGAGACTCATTTGCATCCACTTCCTTACCATTTGGTAAAACAACATTACCTTCTAATGACGTTCCATCAGCGTATCTCCAATCATCTGCACCTTCATAAATTGCGGTATTTGGGCATTCTGGCTCACAAGCTCCACAATTAATACATTCGTCTGTAATTATTATTGCCATAATTTATATCAATTTTTAGACTGATATTTCATCAGTATATCTACTTTTGCACAAAGGTAAACCCTATTAAATCACTATACAAATAAAATGACTAAACTTGAGGATAGAATAGCTGCTTTTTCCAAATTAGGAACTTTATTTGCCAATTTTTGTGAATTTGCAAATACTAAAGAGCCAATAGAAAGCACAGACCCATGGATCTCCAGGATTAACGAAGCTAGTATATCAGCCAACATACACAATGGCTGGTTCACCAAAGAAAACATCCATTTTTGCCTGGATAGCTGGAGCCAATTATTAACCGAAAAAGAATTAATCAATTGGTTTAGGTTATACAACTCAACCCCTCTTAATAACAAGAATATAGCCATAATAATGGCTGGGAATATACCCCTTGTTGGTTTTCACGATTTTCTCGCCACTCTAATAACAGGACATACAGCCGTAATAAAACTGTCTTCCAATGATAAGATTTTACTACCCTTTATTGCTTCCTACCTTATTGATTGCCTTCCTGAGCTTAAAAATCATATTGTTTTTGTAGACGGAAAACTTGAAAATTTTGACGCTGTAATTGCCACGGGCAGTAACAATACCGCCCGTTATTTTCAACATTATTTTGGAAAGAAACCTAATATTATACGCAAAAACAGAAATTCTGTTGCCATTTTAACGGGTGAGGAAAGTAAAGATCAGTTAGAAGCCTTAAGCGAGGATATCTTTAGGTATTACGGATTAGGCTGTAGAAGCGTCTCTAAATTATTTGTTCCCCAAGGATATGATTTTGAAGCATTTTTCAAGGCAATGTACCCACAGCAAGACATTATAAATCACCATAAATACGCCAACAACTACGATTATAACAAGGCGGTTTATCTCATGAGCGAATTTAATATCCTAGAAAATGGTTTTTTAATGATTAAGGAGGATGAAAGCTATGGCTCTCCCATTTCAACTGTTTTCTATGAGTATTACGATTCTTTAGATAGCTTAAACAAAAAGCTAGCAGCTGATGAGGATAAGATACAGTGTATTGTCGCTGAAGGTCTGTTTAAGAACGAGATTAAATTTGGAAACACCCAACACCCTAGTCTAACTGATTACGCAGACAATATAGACACTGTTGAATTCTTGTTGAAAACATCCCAAAATTAATTAAAATTTAAAAAGGCGCATTGTGATAAAAGTTAGACCTTTACCCTAGTTATAAATTGCATAGACTTCTACTATAAAATAGTATAGCTGGTCTATTCGAAAACAAATTATCGTTCTAATAATCCAATTTTAGACAAACAAATTTTTACAAATGAAAAAACATAATTTTAGTGCAGGACCTTGTATATTACCCAAAGAGGTATTGCAAAAAGCATCAGAGGCCGTAATCAATTTTAACGACTCTGGCTTATCCCTAATAGAAATATCTCACAGAAGTAAAGATTTTGTAGATGTTATGGACACTGCTCAATCCCTTGCTTTAGAACTTTTAGGATTAAAGGACAAAGGATATAAGGCGTTGTTTTTACAAGGAGGTGCTAGTATGCAATTTTTAATGACAGCCTACAACCTATTGGAGTCAAAAGCGGGTTATTTAAATACAGGCACATGGAGCGATAAGGCAATAAAAGAAGCTAAATTTTTTGGAGAAGTAGTTGAAGTAAGATCATCTAAAGATAAAGATTTTAACTATATACCAAAAAATTATATGGTTCCTTCCGATTTGGATTATTTTCACCTAACATCTAATAATACCATTTTTGGAACCCAGGTAAAGGAATTTCCAAAAACTAAAATTCCTATGGTTTGCGATATGAGTTCTGATATCTTTTCACGGGTATTGGACTTCTCTCAATTTGATTTAATCTACGCTGGTGCCCAAAAAAATATGGGTCCTGCTGGAGCTACCCTAGTTGTCGTAAAAGAAGACATATTAGGAAAAGTATCAAGACAAATACCATCCATGTTAGATTATAAAGTACACATAAGCAAAGAGAGTATGTTTAATACTCCTCCTGTTTTTGCTGTTTACGTTTCTATGCTCACCTTACAATGGTTAAAGAATTTAGGCGGCGTTAAAGCCATTGAAGAAATAAACAATAAAAAGGCTCAGTTGTTGTATTCTGAAATAGACCTAAACCCATTATTTAAAGGGTATGCAGAAAAAGCAGATCGCTCTTTAATGAATGCAACTTTTACTTTGACCGATGAAAGCCTCAAGAATTCTTTTGAAGCGATGTGTAAAGAAGCAGGCATTAACGGAATTAATGGTCATAGATCGGTTGGTGGTTATAGAGCTTCTATGTATAACGCACTTTCTCTAGATAGCGTTGGCGTACTTGTAGATGTAATGAGTGATTTAGAACGAAACGCATAATCACCTAAGAATTATGAAAAAAATATTAGCAAATGACGGCATAGCACAAAGCGGTAAGGACGCCTTGGAAAAAGCCGGATTCTCTGTAAGCACAACAACAGTAGCACAAGAACAACTCATCAATTACATCAATGAGAATAAGATTTCTGCTTTATTGGTGCGCAGCGCCACTAAAGTAAAAAAAGATCTTATAGACCTCTGTCCTTCCTTAGAATTAATTGGTCGCGGTGGCGTTGGTATGGACAATATTGATGTGGATTATGCCAAAACAAAAGGGATACATGTTATCAACACTCCTGCTGCATCATCAGAAGCCGTAGCCGAGTTAGTTTTTGCGCACTTATTAGGTGGAATTCGATTTTTATATGATTCCAACAGGGTAATGCCCTTAGAGGGAGATAGCCACTTTAAGCAACTAAAAAAAGCCTACGCCAAGGGTGTTGAGCTTAAGGGAAAAACAATAGGCATCATAGGTTTCGGAAAAATTGGTCAGGCTACAGCTAAGGCAGCCCTAGGCCTAGGAATGCATGTACTGTATTACGATCCACAGGTAGAGGCAGCAAGCATCGCTATTGAATTTTACGACGGACAAACTGTTTCCTTTACACTAAAAAACACAGCCAAAGAAGAAGTTTTAAAAACATCCGATTTTATTACTATTCATGCCCCAGCACAAAAAGCATATATCATAGGAAAGAATGAGATCGATATGATGAAAGATGGGGTTGGAATCATTAACACGGCACGTGGCGGGGTTTTAGATGAGGTTGCATTGGTAGACGCTTTAGAAAACAACAAAGTATCTTTTGCGGGATTAGACGTGTACGAATCTGAACCTTCACCTGAAATCAGAATTCTAATGCACCCCAAAATATCATTAACCCCTCATATTGGTGCGGCAACAATGGAAGCACAAGACAGAATTGGCAAAGAATTAGCGACTAAAATCATCACATTACTAAAATAACCTTAACAATATTCACAAGTAAATTGTAGCCAATTTTTTTGTATTTTAGAACATTATTAAACATTAACTATAAAAGAAATGTCAGGATTACTAGATTTATTAAACAGCCCAATGGGCACACAAATTATTAAAGGTGTTGCAGGTCAAGCAGGAGAATCTGAGCAAAAAACAGCAGGTGTATTAAGCATGGCACTACCGTTATTAATGGGAGCTATGAAAAAAAACACAGCTTCTCCGGAAGGGGCTCAAGGACTTATGAATGCCCTATCTAACAAACACGATGGCAGCATCCTAGATAACCTTGGTAGTTTGTTTGGTGGCGGAATAGATTCATCTGTTATGAATGACGGTCAAGGCATCTTAAACCACGTATTAGGAGCAAAACAACCTCAAGTACAAAATGCGTTGAGCCAAAAATCTGGCGTAAGTGCAGACACCGTAGCAACTATACTAAAAGTAGCAGCCCCTATTTTAATGGGCGTTTTAGGAAAGCAAGCGAGGAACGAACAAGTAGTTGAACCTAACGGTATTGGCAACCTACTAGGTGGCTTGCTAGGAGGCGACAACAACAACCAACAATCTTTAATAGAATCTTTTCTAGATTCTGATGGTGACGGCAGCATCTTAGACGATGTAGCAGGTATGATTTTGGGCGGAAATGACAAAAAAAGTAGCTCTGGACTTGGCGGTCTATTAGGAGGCTTATTTGGTAAATAACAACCGTATGTGCAAATTCAAAAAGCCATTAGGAAACCCTAATGGCTTTTTTTTCGTATATTATAGTAAACAATCATGTTATGAGAAAATTACACTTTATATCGGGAATAGTATTTTGCAGCATACTTTTATTAACTAGTTGCGCAAGTACCAAAAAGCAATTAGACATTTCAGAGTCTGAAAAGGAAATATTCAACAAAACCGAAGGCGATCCGGTGGTAATCGCAGATGAAAAAACGGAATATGAAATAACAATTATAGATCCTGGTTTTGATTTCTGGCTAGCTAGCCATGCAAAACCCTACCAGTTTTACTCGCAGTCTTACTTAGAAAGCAAGAACATTTTTTATGTAGCGGAATGGAATAGCAGGGTTTCCCAGCCATTTAGACACAATACAAGCTTGTATGAAATGCAAATAGATTACGCTCCTGGCACAGATTACGGTTACGAAGTAAACTATAAACTATACAATTACTTTATTTATTTTCAAAGAAAGTACAATCAACGTCTAGGACATTTTGTTCCTCGCATATAAGATTTTATATTTGCAGCTTATTCTTAAGTTACATGCAGAAATTAAAAGAGCGTTGGGGCATCCAAAGCAATTTTCAAGTAGTTATTATTTTTATTGTTTTTGGTATTACAGGTTCTTCATCAATTTATGTTGCAAAACCCGTCCTTTCTTTTTTAGGAATAGCCCGCACCGCTTTCCCTGAAGGAATTTGGTGGGGTGGAATTGTATACACCACGCTTAGAATAGCCATTATCTTTCCAATATACCAATTTCTTTTAGTGGCATATGGTTGGCTTTTTGGTCAGTTTAAATTTTTCTGGGATTTTGAAAAAAAGATGTTAGTTAGACTTGGCTTAGGTAGATTTCTTAAGTAATTAATTCGCGTTTACCTGTAAATCATACCATGCTGTAGTTTGTAAATTTTCACGCCTACCAACGGTTGTTGGAGCGTAATTTTTTGCTAAATAATTTACTATTACCTCCTCATTTTCCCCCAAATCCCACAAGTTTTGGGTCTCTTGCATCCAACGAATTGTCGCCACCCATCGCTCTTTGGACATTCTATTTTGAGTCACTAATTTCGCTGAATGACAACTGGTGCAATTATTTACAACCGTCAACAAGCCTTCGCCTTCAACAAAACCTGTTCGTAAGTGTATACCGTTTTCAACTTTATCCCAATCATCTTCGGTAACTTCATCACGCACCACAGATAGCTCTGTTTCACTTTTATCCTTAAAAGCGGATAAACTAGGATCTACAAGCACATATGCTGCAAAAACAGCTCCCAAGAGCACAATACACCAAACCACAACTAGCATACGGTACACTTGCTTTGCTTGGGCTTTAAATTCATTATCTCCTGCCATTTAATTAACTTTTACTGCTATTCTATGACACGCATTATTTAAATAACCTTTAGGATTCCAACCCGGAACTAACATAGGTTGACCTACCCCATTAGCATCCGTAGCCTTTGCCCATATTTCATAATATCCTTTTTTAGGGAAAGACACCGAAGCAGAAAAATGCTGCCATGCCAATCGATTTACGGGTTTATCCAATGTACACACCTTCCAGGTAGCACCAAAATCTATGGAATACTCCATTTTTTCAACGGCTAACTCACCAGCCCAAGCGTGTCCTCTAATATTTAATGTATTCCCGTCCTTTATCATAGCCCCCGATTTTGGATAGGTAAGCAGTGATTTTACGGGCATAGATTCTATTATACACATATCTTCATCCTTCACAACATCACCTGGAGCCACGGCATTGCAAGGTACTCTATATGCGGTGCCCATCATTTTAGTACCATCATGTACAATATTACGAATGCTTATTCTATTCACCCACTTCCCAGAGGTAGACGCAGGCCATCCCCCACAAACCAAACGCAACGGATATCCGTGAGACACGGGTATATCTTCTCCATTCATTTTAAAAGCCAATAAAGTCTCTTCTTGCATTGCTTTAGCTATGGGGACCCCTCTTGAAATTGGCTCTTTATTTGGATCCCTACTAATATGTGTATCTGCGGCGTGATATCCAATGTACACCGCATCACTTTTAATCCCTATATCATTTAAAACATCTTGTAGGCGTACTCCGGTCCAGTTTGCACAAGATACCGCACCTATGGTCCATTGATTGCCTTTGGCTGGTGGATTAAACTCACTTCTACCATTACCTCCACATTCAACGGTTAGTTGATAGGTATACTGCTTAAATTTTGATTTTAAGTCTTTTAAGGAATATGTTTTTGATTCACTTACAGATTCTCCATCTATGGTGAGCACCCAATTATCAACATCAATATTTTCTGGAATTAACCCGTTATTACGAATGAACATATTTTTATTGGAGGTTATTTTTTCATCCAATAAATGCGCTTTCGCTTCAATATTCCATGGCTTATCATTTAAAACAACCATCTCCTTATCCAATCCAAACAACTGAAAGGGGTCTGCATCTTGCAACGCCATTGGGTTGTAATTTAGCGGCATGTTGGCTCCAAATACAATATCGGCTCCAATAATTCCAGCCATTGTAGTTAAGGTGGCCTTCTTAACAAAATTTCTTCTTTTCAAACTAAATCAATATTTAATCGTTATTTAATATTTCCTCTTCTGCGATCTCGTATGTTGAGTAGCATTGCAATGGCAACCAACACAGCAGAAATTATTCCTACATAAAACCCAAGAGTTAGATCGTTAAAATTAGCCATTACCAAATGCATACCAATCAACAATACACAGCAAACGAGCACTATATACGGGATGTGTTTTTTCTTCATTTATTTTTTACTTATTATTTTATCAGTTTTTGAACCACTAAACACATAGGTATACAGCCACATGATGGTAAAGGAGGGTATAAAATCTGTCCCTGGAATTAGTTCTTCAGCAAAGGAAACCATTGCTGCAGCCTGCCCTATTCTACCCTTATACATTCTAGTCATTAACCAAGCAGATAAGGGAGCCCAAACAAGGTCTGAGAACTCTCCCAATCCCAGGACAGTATAGGAGAGCATTCCCACGGCATCAAAAAGAAGCCCAAGAAATAAATCTCTTATTTTTGTATTTTTTTTAGTTGTCATACGGTTTAAAATTAATATTCTTCAACCAATCTGCAAATTGAATGCCACATCTATGACAAATTAGAACTTATAAGCTTTAAAAACTCATTCCTTGTTTCTTGTTTTTCAAACTGTCCTCTAAATCCTGAGGTTGTGGTAACAGAATTCTGTTTTTGAACACCTCGCATCATCATACACATGTGCGATGCCTCAATTACAACTGCAACCCCTTTTGGTTTTAAGGTATTGTTTAAGCATTCTAGAATATCATGAGTTAGTCGCTCTTGCACTTGCAGTCTCCTCGCAAAAACGTCGACCACCCTAGGTATTTTACTAAGCCCTACAATATGTCCGTTTGGAATATAGGCAACATGTGCTTTGCCAAAAAAGGGAAGCATATGGTGTTCACATAAGGAATACAACTCAATATCTTTTATAATGACCATATCGTCATAATCTTCCTTAAACATGGCTCCTTTTAATATTTCCACAGGGTCTTGCTTGTACCCTTGTGTTAGAAACATCATTGCTTTTGCTGCTCTTTCAGGCGTTTTTACCAATCCTTCCCTTTGAACATCCTCACCTACACCTTCTATTATTTTGGAATATTTTTCTTTTACGTCGTCCGTAGCTTTTAAATTATATTCTTCAAAGTTTTTATAAAATGACATATTTGCTTTTTAGTTTATTCTAGCAATCTATAACAGACTACAACACAGATTATTAACAATTGATTAAAAATTAGCACCTCCAATTGGTATCTTCTCTTTCAAAAATAGGAATAAAATAGAATAAAGAAGTGGCCTTTCTTTTATTTATTTTTGCAGTATCATTGCTAATGATTACTTTCAACCGTGAAAAAATAAGATAGATGATTAAAGCCAAAAACATACAAAAATTCTACGGGGATCTGCAAGTTCTTAAGGGCGTAGATGTCCATATTCAAGAAAAAGAAATTGTTTCTATTGTAGGATCTTCTGGCGCTGGCAAGACAACTTTATTACAAATTCTAGGTACTTTAGATGCTGTTTCCGCAACATCTAATAGTGAACTATTAATTAACAACACAGACATTACCAAGTTAAAGGACAAAGAATTAGCTAGATTTAGAAACAATCACATTGGTTTTATTTTTCAGTTTCATCAATTACTGCCAGAATTTACGGCATTAGAAAATGTTTGCATTCCAGCATTTATAAAAAAGACGCCAAGAGCCGAGGCTGAAAAAAGAGCCAAGGAACTTTTAAATTTCTTAGGCCTTGAAAAAAGGCACCAGCACAAACCCAATGAACTTTCTGGAGGGGAACAACAACGTGTTGCCGTGGCACGTGCCTTAATTAACAATCCCTCTATAATTTTTGCTGATGAACCTAGTGGAAATCTAGATTCTGAAAGTGCAGACAATCTGCATCAATTATTTTTTAAGCTTCGGGATGAATTTGGACAAACATTTGTTATTGTAACCCATAACCAAGAACTTGCTGATATGGCAGATCGTAAATTAGTTATGGTAGACGGACAAATTACAAGCTAGGGATGCTAAAAGAAGTTTATTATTTTTTAAAAAATCCTGTGTATCAAAAAGATGAAAACACAGCTATTCACTACCGACTTACAGTTTTTGCCAAATTACTTTTCTTAGGCCTAGCCTTTGGTATTGGCATTGTAGTTTTTAACACCATTTGGGAGTCGTTTGGAATAGTAGACCCCAATGAGCACGCATTAAACAAAGCCATGGATGAAATGGGATTACCCTTGTTGGGGTTAATGGCAATAATTGCCGCTCCCCTGTTTGAAGAGTTTATTTTTAGAGGCCCTTTAGTGTTCTTTAAAAATTCGAAATACTTTAAATTAGCCTTATACACCTCCATTGTCCTATTTGGTGCTGTACATATATCCAATTTTGAAATTACACCCACCATCCTAATTTTAGCACCGTTTTTAGTAGCTCCACAACTAGTTTTAGGCGCTTTCGCCTCCTTTATTCGTATAAAATTTGGATTGGGTTGGTCTATCCTACTGCATGCTTGTCACAGCTTAATTTTATTTATGCCGCTCTTAGCCGCTAAACTACTAGACATCCCTTTAGAATGACAAAGACAGAATTGAAAGAGTTTTTAGATATAAAAGTAATACAATACAACAACCCGGAGTTTATTACAACAGACCCCATCCAAATTCCGCATGCATTTACGAAAAAGGAAGATATTGAAATTGCAGCCTTTCTAACAGCAACTATAGCTTGGGGAAATCGCAAAAGCATTATTACGAATGCCTCCCGGATGATGGAACTGATGGATCATGCGCCTCACGACTTTATACTGCACCATTCCGATGACGATTTGGACAGGTTTCAAGGATTTGTACACCGAACCTTTAATGAAACCGATTTGTCTTTTTTTGTCAAAAGTCTCCAAAATATCTATACCCATCATAACGGATTAGAAGCAGTATTTGCAAAATATACCGCAACTGATAATTTACAAACGGCCATTTCTAAATTTAAGGCCGTGTTCTTTGAAATTCCACACCCCAAACGTACTACCAAGCATGTATCTGACCCATTAAAGGGATCTGCTGCCAAACGCATCAATATGTTTTTACGCTGGATGGTACGTGATGCTGCTACCGGAGTTGATTTTGGTATTTGGAAAACCATACCTACTGCTCTACTTTCATGCCCCTTAGATGTACACTCAGGCAATGTGGCCCGTAAATTAGGCTTGCTAAAACGAAAACAAAATGATGCCAAGGCTTTGGCCGAATTAGACAAAAGTCTGCGCAAGTTAGACGCTAACGATCCCGCTAAATACGACTTTGCCCTTTTTGGTTTGGGCGTTTTTGAAGGGTTTTGATGTTAGGTTTTGATTGACGGTTGTTATTTGTTGTTTGACAGTGTTCCGTATCCAGTGGCAGTCTTCAGACTAAGTGTTGCTCCTATAAGGAATTAGGTATAGAGAATTTTTTCTGAATTAAAAGCTTCTCGATACTAATTCTTTTTCCGCTACTGCTACTAAAAAAAATCACTCGCAGTGACAACTCTTTATCATATAACACAAAGTACAGATATAGGCTCCTACAAAACTAGTTCCTTTAGTAGTATATAATTTTAATATCTTTTTACTAATTAATACATTAAAATATAAAATCCGATAATTTACTAACTTTTACTACTTATTATACAAATAACTATCGGCATTGAAAATAGGATAATAATCCCCAGAAAAAATACTTTCAAATTGAGGGGCTGCCTTACCAAAAGAATTATTTTTTAGCACTATATTTTCTATATAATCAGCATAGCTATCCACCTCTTTATACTTTAAAAGTCCGACTCGCTGAATTTCTAGTTCGGCGTTTTGAAATTGATTGTAAAATCCAAAGTTTTGTAGTTCACTCGGAATTTCTGGCAAGACAATTTCATCGTTTGTAGCACTATCATAAACTAAATTCCAAACATAAGGACTACCAACATCATAACCCCCTTCTGCATATATTTCAATATTAGTATGGCTGTTTTCTGATGTCACAAGGTTTAAAGTATTATTTTGAAAAGAATAATCTACCGTCCAATTTGGAATATCAATTACATCATTAGGCAAACCTAAACCACGAGAATAATAATTTCCAATGATTAGCTCGTGCGCATAGGCATAAAATTGGGTATTTAATTGATATTCATAACTGGTAAAAGGAATATCAACGCCATAACCATATTCCCATATTTTATGAAATATATCGTTCTCCATATCTTCTTGACTTTGATACCCGTAAATAGAAAATGATTTGCTATTATTTGTATAAAAAGTGCTAGAAACTGTTGTAAATTGTTTCTGTTCTAAATTTTCATCACTGAAATCTTCGAAATTAATTTCAAAATCGGCTGGAATTGGTTTCTCAACAAATTGATAGTTATAAAAATCAACCAAGGGATTGTAACTATATACATATACGTCATTCGTCTTGTATTGATGATCTACAGGGTCAAACAACTGCAATAATTTATCACCCTCCGCTGAGGATGTAAAATGATAATCCTTTCCAAAGGCATATACCTCTGTTGATGCATCAAACCCCGAAATTGGATAAAGGTTACTATTGGCCACTTTAAATCTTTTAGATGCTTCTAAATTTATATTTTTAGGAAATTCACGATTAAAATTGGAGAGACTGTACAAGTAGGAACTCTCCCCATTATTGCCCATTGAGGCGTATGTTAATGTAAATTGCTCACTATTTTCAAATTCTTCTACGGAATGCAACTTCACCTCCCTAGTAGGGAATCGTATTTCTTCTACATCTATTAAAGTGCCATCCATTTTTGAGGCAAACACATAATGTTTATGAAATGATTGTATTGCTGGACTAAAATAACCTTCAGGAATTGTAATTTTAAGGATTAACCTTAAAATATTGATACTAACTTCTAACTGACTTGTATTTCCTAAATTATCTTTAGCTTCAATTGTCAATTTACCATCCCCTACCTCATAAGCATTAGGATCAAAATCTGTTTCAAAATTGGTAGCCGTACTATCAAAAAGCATTAAACTTGTTTCTTTATAAAAAATTTCTAGGGATGCAATTGCAGAATAAACATCTGAAACTTGGGGTTCTAAACGGATTGACTCATCAATTTCTTGTCCCTCTATAATGGATTCCAACAAAATAATTGGCCCCGTATTATCTACAATAAATTGCACTTCATGACTAGCTATATTTTGCGCATTGTCTTTGGCTTCAATCTTTAGTGTATTTTCCCCATCCGTTAAGGCAGAAGTATCAATATTTACCTCATACACTTCGTCTTTGATATCATAAAGCAATTCCTCGTTTAGATATACCAAAACTGAAGACACTTCCTGATTGTCTACAACTGCAAATAACACCGTGTTTAAATCCCCATTTATTACTTCGTCACCCCCTAAAGAAACTTCGGTGATTGAAGGAATTTCATTGTCTATATTTATTGGAATCTCACTAGATGAGGAGTTTCCAACTTTATCAGTTGCTACTATCTTTAAAGTATAGTTTTTATAATTTCCTGTTTTTCCTGCCTTAGATGCATAAGACGACACATCTATTGTAATAGCATAAGGTGGCATAGTATCTTCACCTACCTTTACGTCATTAATAAACGCTTCTATCTTTGCAACTCCTCCCTCATCGTTGGCATCAATATTAATTTCTATTTTATTACTAACCACAATAGCCTCACCTGCAACAACATTAGGTAAACCTGCAATAGATAAATTTACAGTAGGTGCAGTTGTGTCTGGCACCAAGGGAATACTTTCTTCCTCTGTACAAGCATAAAAAATCACTAAAAAAAAGAAAACAAAGACAGAGTTAAATTTATGCATAATTTGGCTGATTTATTAAAAACTAAATATAGGAACATACATGTAATAAATTATATAAATACCACCAAGTACTCAAATTCTAGTTTTAAGTCACCTTTTTATATCCTTTCTTCTCAAAGAGATTGCAATTGTGGTATACAGGAAGATAACAAGCTATAGTACCCCTATGCTCAACTCAAAATTTAGAGGTATAATTGTTCAGTGTAAAACTCAATCCTGGTTAGTCACAATGCTTAGATTGATTTAAAAGTCCAAAAATCATTTTTTGGTAGTGTTGCCTCAAAGCTGATTTTCTCCTTAGAAACCGAGTCCAGATACGTTATTTTCCATGCATGCAAGCAAACAGACAATGGGAGGTATTTTTTATTGGAACCATATTTTTCATCCCCAACTATCGGGAGCCCTATATGAGCCAATTGGGCTCTAATTTGGTGAAAACGCCCTGTTTTTGGTTGTACCTTTAAAAGATACCCAAAATCATTTTCACCTATAAGTTCATAGGATAAATTACAAGCTAAGGAGTCTTTGGATTTAGACTGCACTATTTCGGCCTTTTTTTCGAGCTTATTTTTTATGAGAAAATGATCCAAGTGTCCTTTATCCTTTGGCGGCTTGTTGGCAACAATAGCCAAATAGGTTTTTTGCACTTGCCGACTGCTAAACAACGCATTGAATTTTACCAGTATGCTTTTTTTCTTTGCAAAAA
The DNA here is from genome assembly GCF_023015805.1 of Cellulophaga sp. F20128. Classification (GTDB taxonomy): domain Bacteria; phylum Bacteroidota; class Bacteroidia; order Flavobacteriales; family Flavobacteriaceae; genus Cellulophaga. The sequence continues at coordinate 41,738 of NZ_JALKBA010000011.1, read as the reverse complement.
GCAACACCCCACTGGTTACCCGATCTAATCTGTGTATCACCCCAACATACGGCTTCGGCTTGACTTTTAAAAGGTGATTAAAAACCTGATCTTCGACTGTATTATCCTCGAAGGGGCTCTTTTCACTGATGCGTCCTGCATTCTTGTTTACGACTATAAAATCCTTGTTTTCATATACCACATCAAGATTCGCCATGCATCGATTATTTTTAGAGTTCAAAATAGGAGGCAACAATAAACAACAAACTTTTTAAAAAGCAGTGTGATATTAATTACTTTCCCTAAAAAAAATAATTTAGCAAAATTCTCAAACAAAATTCCAGAAGGATTACATTCGGCTCTTCCCCACTTGCTAGATACAAACAGCACCTACCAAAAATTAGCGTAGATCAAAAAAATAAAGTTTTGTATGTTCAATACACACAGAACAATGAGTCTTTACACCAAAACTTTTTCAATAGAAAAAAAGAGCAAACCCTATGGGTTTGGATCAACCAATTAATATAGTTCTTTAGTTTTAAGACAGTATTGGCAAGGTCTAAGAATTAAAGCTGTATACTAAGCATGAAGAAGTAAATCAACAAAAAGCGGAATATTGTACAATTGCCGTCTATAGTCAGATAAACCGTTTCCATAAAGCTCAAAAAGCAGGAATCAAACAACTTTAAATAGTTGGTTAAATCAATAGCACCCTTCTTCAAGGCAGCTTTAAATTTGAAGGTGCTTTTAATTTTAAAAACTTATAGAAAATGGAATCTCAAAAAGACCTTAATGACAAGATCCGATTAACTACCTTAAAAATTCAAGAGGAATACCCTGAACTGATAAAATACTTGATTGAAATCCCTAGAAGCTCTCAATCCAAGGCGGAAAAAGGAATAGGAAGCCAAGCGTTAAAAGATTATTTAGATTCCCTAAATAATTTATTAGAATCGTATACACTAAAACATAAAAACCAATAAATATGACAATCCAAATAAATACAGACAAAACACTTAAAGGAGAAAAAAGAAGATCCGATTTTTTTTCTTCTCAAATTTCAGAAGCGCTACAAAGATTTGAATCTCACGTCACTAGAATTGAGGTACACTTGAAAGATGAAAACGGAAGTAAAGACGGATTTAATAATATATCCTGTTTGTTAGAAGCTAGAATTGAAGGCAGAAAACCCATCGCTGTTACTAGTCAAGCAAACACTATGGATATTGCCGTAACTAGCGCTATTGATAAAATAAAAACTGCCATAGAAAGTGTTCTTGGAAAAATTCAAAAAAACTAAAAATTTACAATATGACAACAAATAACAACTTAGGTATCTGGATGGATCATTCCATCGCTAATTTGATTGATATAAATTCAAAAAAAGAATCGTATTCAATTGTTTCTGAATTTACGTCAGAAACCCAAGAAGAAGCCTCCAATAGAAGCGAAAGTCTTATGCATAACAAAAGACAGCAAATGCATAAAGAATTTTATGACAAAATTGGAGCTCAAATTTTAAAACACAATCATGTACTATTATTTGGACCAACAAATGCAAAAGTAGAATTACACAATTACTTGAAAAAAGATTCACATTTTAAAAATATAAAAATTGATATAGAAGCATCAGACAATATTACTGATAATGAACAGATTGCTTTTGTAAAAAAGCATTTTAAAAATAAATAGCTTAAATAGGGATTATAAAATCTATAACAAATAGATTGCTTATGACTAAATGTTGGCTTTACTTTTTTAGTGAAGCCAACATTTATCGTTAAAAGAACACCGAATAGAATTATCAAGGAATTTACGGAAACTCACAAATGGAAAAAAGCAGTTACAGCCTAAAAAATAAGTGCACAAACAAAACGCAATGCAGCATTTTAGGCTTAGCTACCGTAGGCAAGTCTCCAAAATACTTAGATTTGTTTTTAAAACAAAAAAAGCGTTCGCTAACTTATAAACCAAAAATTTGCTACTTTTAATATGCGTTCTAACCATATAACAGGCGTTCATATTAAGTTCTAGTGTACATAAATTATTAAAAGCAATGAATAAAAATTACGCTCTATATTACCTACTCCTCCTTTCATTACTTACACTATTTGGTTGTAACACCGACAAGAAAGACGTTGTAAAGCCCAACATTCTGTTTGTATCTATTGATGATCTTCGTCCTACCCTGGGGGCTTATGGCGACGCCACAGCAATCACCCCAAATATTGACCAACTCGCTGCTGAAGGTATGACCTTTAGACAAACCTTCACGCAAGTAGCAGTTTGTGCTCCTTCACGAGCAAGTTTAATGACTGGTTTAAGACCTGATTCTACCCGTGTTTGGCATCTTGGGGATAAGTTCCGCGACATCAATCCAAATACAGTGACTATGCCGCAATACTTCTCAAAATTTGGATATCACACCGTTAATATTGGTAAGATTTTTCATAATTATATGCCCGATTCCATCTCTTGGGATGAGCCAGATTTGCGTCCTGCTCAATATTTACGACCCGATTGGTTAAAAAGAGACGGAGAAACATTTTACATCAGCGAAGAAGTCAATCACTCACAAGCACTTAAAAGAGACTCCTTATTAGCCCTTAGACCTGTGAGGTACGCAGATGGATGGAATACAGGACCTGCTTGGGAAGCTGCTGCAGTTCACGATACATTGTACTATGACGGAGCACAAACCGAACTAGCTAAAAGGACACTTACGCGTCTGGCTAAAAATGACAAACCTTTTTATATGGGGCTTGGTTATTTTCGGCCGCACCTTCCGTTTACTGCCCCTAAAAAATATTGGGATCTTTACGACCCAGAAAAAATTCCGTTGGCTGCAAATAAAAACGTACCAGAAAACGCACCGAGCCATACTATGAATTCTATGTATGAATTACGGCACTATGACGGTTTCAACCAAATTGGCCACCCTCAATCTTCATACCGAATGAGTGAAGACACCTCACGGATATTAAAGCACGGATATTATGCAAGTGTCAGTTATGTGGATGCTTTGCTAGGCAATCTCATATCTCACATGAAAGAGATAGGGATTTACGAAAATACTATTATTATTATATGGGGAGATCATGGTTGGAAATTAGGAGACCATAATAGCTGGGGGAAAATGACCAACTACAATATTGATTTACAAGTACCGATGATCATTCGTTATCCAAACCAAGAAAATCGAGGGGCTCAAACATTTGAAATTACCGAATTGATAGACATGTTTCCTTCGCTTTGTGAATTGGCAGGAATAGAAGTACCTGATTACCTGCAGGGAACAAGTTTTGTGCCCTTAATCAAAGACCCTAAACGCGTATGGAAGGAAGCCGCATTTAGTCAGTTTCACCGCAGACCAAGACAATCCGCTGATGGCAATAGATATATGGGGTATTCCATTAACACCAAAAAATATCACTACATAGAATGGTATACTTGGGATCCTAAAACTGGAACGAGAGGTGAATTGAAAAATAGAGAATTGTTTGATCGGGAAAATGATCCGAATGAGATGGTTAATATAGTAGCAGAACAAACACTTATCAAAGTTGTAAAAGGATTATCAGAACAACTTATTGGCGGTTGGCAAAAAGCTAAACCTTAACGTTCTCTTTTATTCCTTCTGATTATAGTATCAATTTATAAAAATCAAACTTAGGGCCCCTGAAATCAATTGCCTTGCAGATTGATCCCTGGAACAATCGCAGTGTGTTAAATCTAAAATCTCTTGTAATTAAACGTTTTATGGAGACTTGAAAATGTACTTTTCCAAATATCAGGCTGAAGTTAAAAATTAAATAAATTGAAGACCTCCTCAATGCGATTGAATGATCATTATTTTCATTAAATACCGAAAGCACTACGATCATTTTAAAAATACAGTAACAAATAGTGTTCTTTTAAAACGCCAATTACCCCAACCAGCCTTCTCTATCCAAGCTCCTGTATTGTATGGCTTCTGAAATATGATCCCCAACAATATGATCTGCTGCATCTAAATCTGCAATGGTCCGTGCTACCTTTAAAATCCGGTCGTAGGCCCTAGCCGAAAGGTTTAGTCGTTCCATCGCATTTTTTAACAAGGCCTTAGAAGCGTCGTCTAATTTACAGTACAAGCGAATTTGTTTGGTATTCATCTGGGCATTGTAATGAATATTCTCCAATTCCGTAAATCGGATAGTTTGTAACTCCCGTGCTGCCGTTACTCGCTTTCGAATTGCAACACTGCCCTCCCCTTTGCGCTCGTCTGATAACTTTTCAAAAGGAACAGGGGTTACCTCTATATGAATATCAATCCGATCTAACAAAGGACCGGAAACCTTACTTAAATACCGTTGCATTTCGGCTGGAGAAGAGGTTACCGGAGCATCCGGATCGTTAAAATAACCAGAGGGACTAGGATTCATACTGGCAACCAACATAAAACTACTGGGATAGGTCACCGTAAAGCGTGCTCTAGAAATAGTTACCTCCCTGTCTTCCAAAGGCTGACGCATCACTTCTAAAACGCCTCGTTTAAACTCTGGCAACTCATCTAAAAACAAAACCCCGTTGTGCGATAATGATATTTCACCCGGCTGTGGATAGGCCCCGCCGCCAACTAAAGCTACATCTGAAATGGTGTGATGTGGACTGCGAAACGGCCGTTGATTCATGAGCCCCATGTTCTTAATTTTACCCACCACACTGTGTATTTTAGTGGTCTCCAAAGCCTCATGCAAGGTCATAGGGGGTAAAATGGAAGGCAATCTTTTGGCCAACATTGTCTTTCCTGCACCGGGTGGGCCTATTAAAATGATATTGTGTCCACCTGCAGCTGCAATTTCCATACAACGTTTTATACTTTCCTGGCCCTTGACATCAGAAAAATCGAATTCCGGAAAATCCAAACTTTTATAAAATTCTGCTCGAGTATCAATTATCGTTTCTTCTAAAGGGGTGCCTTTGTCGAAAAAATTGATCACCTCCGTAATATTCGCTACGCCATACACCTTTAAACCACTAACAATAGCCGCCTCCCGTGCATTCTCCTTGGGTAAGATAAAGCCAACAAAACCTTCTTCTTTGGCTTTTATAGCTATGGGCAATGCCCCTTTTATAGGTTGTAAGCTTCCGTCTAAGGAGATTTCACCCATAATGATATACTTCTCTATCTCGGTCGACTTAATTTGACTGGAGGCGCTTAAAATACCCAAAGCCAGTGTTAAGTCATAGGCAGAACCTTCTTTCCGCATATCGGCTGGCGCCATATTAATAGTAATCTTTTTTCCTGGAATTTTATAACCGTTATTTTGGAGTGCTGCCGCAATACGGTAATTGCTTTCTTTAATAGCATTATCAGGCAAACCTACCAGATGGTACCCGATGCCTTTATCGATATTGACTTCCACTGTAATTGTGGTAGCTTCCACTCCAAAAACTGCACTACCGTAAATTTTTGTAAGCATAAGGATTCATTTTTATTACTAATTCACTGACTTAACCCTAAAAGTAAGCAAAGATTTTTTGGTCTTTATAATTTCTTCTTTGTTCATCATCATTTTACGGAATTCTCCATTGACAAACATCTTAGCCTGATCGTTATAATGCGAACTAAATGGGTTTCCAGACTGACCTGTAGGAAGAATGCTAATACTATTTTCAATATCAGAAAAATCTATGACTCTTCGGGTTGATGGTCCCGAAGTAACCTTATACGCTCCCGTCTCATCATAGGTAAAGCCCATATTATTAATAACTTCTTGTGTTCCATTTACCGGAAAAGGGCCTACATTAAAATACTTACGCAGTGCCTTTACTTCCCCTAAGGGGTGTTTGTGTTCTAAGGTATGTACCTTTCCCCAAGTCCATTTTGATACATTACTTCCAAATTCATTGGTTAAGGATTGAATTGCTTTTTCAAAGGATTTCTGAAGTATACTTTTTTGGGTTTCCACAACCTCTGTAGTCTCTATATTATCCCACCAAATAGAATTTTCATTAGCTACCAGAGGCACCAATAACCGTTTGTGAAAGTGGGTGCTTAATAATTGATTAAAAAGATCATCCCCCAATTCGTCTTTAAAGGTATACTCCAACATATAATAGACCCAACGATGAAAGATTGTAGGTTCTACACTATTTACTTCTGCCTCCCCCTCCCATTTTCCCAAAGCATCTAATAATTTAATATGAGCATCTTCTAAATTAGTTATATCTATTTCTTTAGACATATTTACAGCCATAGTAGGGTTTACAGAAGAGGTCACGTCTGTAATCATCTTACTTGTAGCCTCTAAATCCCAATCAGATTTGGGTTCCAGCAAACTAACAATACGTTTGGCTCTATTTTCTGGCAAATAATATCCAGGATAAAACTTACCGGCTACAGAATCGGGTTGATTATTGGCAGAATACACATAATCTGAAGGAGGGTTTTCAGACTGTGGGTTTTGTGAAAAATCCAAATAGCCAATACGGTCTTGCTTACCATCACTACCGTTCAAAATAAACTTTGTATGGGTACTATCTGGCATTTCATATAGTTTAGCAGTGGCCCACCACGCTATATTTCCTTCTGCATCTCCATACATTATATTTAAACCAGGCGCATGAATATCAACCAAATGACTTTTAAAAGTACGTTGGGTTTCTGAATGAGACATGCCGTATAAAGCACTTAGCAGTTTATTTTCTAGTTGGGTATATATCCAAGAAATAGCAACTGGTTTATCATTCGTTATTCCAGGAAGAACTTCGTTTAATATAGCGCCATGCCGGGTAGATTTAATCGTGAATTTTACATCGTCCTCCCCTTTTACTTTGATTGTTTTTTCATGATAAGAATACCCTTCCCAACCATTCTCTGTTTTGTAAGTAACAGGATTGTCTGGATTTGTCTCTTCGCAATAAAAATCAACATCATCATTTTCAAACATCGTAATCCCATAGGCTAACTGTCTGTTATGCGCCAACAAAGGATAGGGCATTCCGGCCAAGTGGTAGCCATATTTTTTATAGGTAGGGGTACTAATATGGGCTTCGTACCAAACCGAAGGTTGTGCAAAACCAATATGCGGATCATTGGCTAAAATAACACTGCCGTTCTTTGTCTTATCAGGGGCTAGCACCCAACTATTACTCCCTTCAAACTGCGGTAATGGCAATTTTGCCAATGTTTTATATAGGGAAGCCGACAAATTTATCTGAGTAGAATCTGTAAGTGGGTTGTAATTTTTTATCAAGGTAGAATTAGCCATGGTTTCTATCCCTAAATCCTGAAGATAGGCCGTTCCCAATTTATCTTTAATACTAGTAAGTAAAGGATCTGTCTTATGGGCCATAGCAAAACTAAAAGCCATATACCCAATGGTATTATATACATCTTTTAATACAAAAGGTCGCTTTTCTATTCCCGTAAGGTAAAATTCTAAAGGCGTTGGACCTTCTTCTACAAACTGATTAATACCGTCTAAATAGGCTTCTGCCAACTGTACATAATCACTATTTAAATCTAAATTTTCAATTGTTTTCTTAGAATAATCATCGATCCCTAAGGCTAAAAACAGCTTATCGGTTGCTAACAACTCTTCGCCAAAAACCTCAGATAATTCACCTGCACTTATACGCCTTAGTAACTCCATTTGCCATAGCCTATCTTGCGCTTGTACATAGCCTAAAGTACGCAAGGCATCCTTTTCACTAAGCGCATAGATATGGGGAATACCGTAATTATCATAATACACTTGCACATTATCTGATAAGTGACTTAAAAACCTTTCTCCTTCATAATTGGGTGTAAGGGTGTATAAGAAAATACTAACGCCCAATATGAACAACCCTAAAATTGGCACTCCTATTTTTAAAATTAATTTTAATCGTCGCATATATGCTGCTAATATTTTATAAAGTTAGATTTAAAGTTTAAAAAGTAAGACCAAATAGCATTCACTTTAAAATAGTGAATTTGACAGCATTAATGTAGTAATTTGATTTTTAATATGTTGGCTGTCGTACGTTCTATTTTAAACCTATTGTCTGCTCGTCTCCCAACAACCCATACAATTTTATCACCAGAACAAAGCAGCCACTGTGCTTCTTTAGAGATAACGTCTATTTTTTCATCCTTAAAAAACTTACTAAGTTTTTTCTTTCCTTTCAGTCCAAAGGGATAAAAAACATCCCCTTCCCGCTTCTTTCGTAGCTGTAAGGGAAAAACCAACTTGTCTTTGTCAACATAAATAGCATCCGATGAAATTTCTTCCATTGCAGTAACCTCTGTCAGCTGTAACCGAATAGGCAATTTAGACGACTCCCCTTCTAGGGCTATATCATAGGAATCCATTGGGGTTTCTTTCCGTGTCTGCAGTAGTAAAACATCCCTATCTTTTAGCAAACGATGCGTTTTAGAGTGTATTTCCTTACCACTTACTGCAGTTAACAAGCCCAAAACATCTTCCCATTCCGTAAAACCGAAGTCCTTAAGCAAAGCATAGATATAACTTTTGGTGGGTAGGTATTGTTGCAACCTAGGTATTGAAATTTCTACAAGATCTCCTTTATGAACAAACAGTTCTTTTTGTACTTGTTTGATGTGATTATCGGCCAATACAGCAGTTTGCTGCAGGTACTTTTGGGTATTCTCAAAATTCTTTAAAAAAGTGGGATGTAACTCCTTTAAAAGCGGCACAATATTGTGTCGTATACTATTTCTTAAATATTTAGTTTCTGCATTGGTGCCATCTTCCCTCCATACTATTTTTCCTGTAGTGGCATAGGTTAAAATTTGAGCTCTAGTAAAGGGCAACATTGGTCTTGTAGCACTGTTGGTTTCAGCCGGAATACCAGTTAACCCATCAACTCCCGTTCCTCGAGAAAGATTTATTAAAAAAGTCTCTAGATTATCATCTGCCTGATGCGCAGTAAGCACTGTTAAAAAACCATCCTGATCCCTAATATTGTTAAACCATTGATACCTGAGCTCTCTTGCTGCAATCTGAAGTGATACTTTATTTGATGCTATATAGGCATTTGTATCAAAAGTAGTTACGTATACTTTTTTATCTAATTTTACAGCCAATTCTCTAACAAACTCTTCATCAGCATCACTGGCGGCTCCTCTTAATTTAAAATTGCAATGAGCCAATGCAAAATCCAGCTCACTCAAAGCGCATAAATGGGCTAAAACAACACTGTCAATACCACCACTACACGCCAATAGCAATGGACCTTGCAACAAGGCAGGAAAATTGGTTTTAATATGATTTTTAAATTCTTGTAGCACCATACAAATGTAAATAAACTAAGACACTTTACCTTCTAATACTTGTCGCATTGCTTTTGCTTTTAACAAACACTCTTCATACTCCCTTTCAGGTACTGATCGGGCTGTGATAGCCCCACCCACAGAAAAGGAAACATATTTTTCGGTGGCATTGTATAAAATACTACGTATGACCACATTAAAATCGAAATTTTGATCTGGGGTAAAGTACCCAACAGCACCACTATACAAGCCTCTTTTTGTCGCTTCTAATTCTTCAATAATACGCATAGCAGAAACCTTTGGGGCGCCCGTCATACTTCCCATAGGAAAGGTTTGTTGTATAATATCAACCGGGTTTTTATCCGCGGATACTATTGAAGTTATGGTTGAAACCATCTGATGTACTTGTTTGAATGTATATGACTTGCATAATTCTTCCACAACGACACTACTTTTTTCTGCACTTTTAGAAAGATCGTTACGCACAAGATCTACGATCATTATATTTTCGGCTCTTTCCTTCTCATCCTTTTCTAAAGACAACCGTAATGCCTCGTCTTCCTCCACGTTTAAGGAACGTTTTGCTGTTCCCTTAATGGGTTGAGAAATAATTTTAAAACCTTCTTTTTTAATATATCGCTCAGGCGAAGCAGACAATAAGTACTTATCGTTAAGTTTTAGAAAAACGGCAAAGGGCGGTTCCGATATACTATTCAATTCTAAATAGGTTCGCAGGGGGTTTATAGTTACACCTTCTGCATAAAATTCTTGACAAAAATTAGCCTCGTAAATATCACCCCTATGAATGCGCTGCAACATTTTACCAAGCCCCTTAAAATACTCATCCTTAAAGATTCTCATTTTAATAGGAATGGGTACTGCCTCCCCTTGTATTTTATCAGTTTCTAACGGTACAGCAGAAATTTCCTTATAATCTAAATCAATTTCATCATCCACCATATTTAAATACAGGAAATGCACCTCTCCGGCAATGATTTGAATAATCTTCTTGGGCTGAAAAAAGTAAAGGTCTGGAAAATGTAGTCCGTCAAAATTTTCAGATTTTAAGCGCTCTATATTGTTCTTTAAATCATAGGATAAATACCCAAAAATCCAATCTTTAGTTTCCGCTTGATACACCTTTAAATCTTCAAAAGCATTGAAGGAATCGGTTGCAATGGCCGTTAAAGCATCAGCTGCCAATACCGCATCAAAGGAGCTGTATTTGCCTGTATGTTTATTGCTATCTAGCCATACCACCTCGTTAAATTGCTGACTCCACTGCAATAGCTTCGCCTTAAACTCAAAAAGGTCATCAACCTTAAAAGAAACCGATTTTCGCAAAGTAGTTTAGATTTTAGCTAAAAATTGATATACTGCTGCCTGGTGTTTTTCCTTTAATTCTGCATCCAAAATTCCTGAGTCTACAGAAAAATTATCATAAAAAGAAGGCAGTGAAAAGGTAGCGACAATTTCTGCCCCAAATCTTGGAAGAATAGCCTTGGCTGTATCTTGAGCCCCGATCCCTCCTCTTTTACCAGGAGACGTAGAAAGTAATAAAATCTTTTTATCTCCTAAAAAATTACGATCAATTCGCGACAACCAATCTATTAAGTTCTTAAAAAAACCAGACAAACTACTATTGTGTTCATTTACCGAAATAACAAGGGAATCTACATTAGCAATAGTCTCCTTTAATTCTTTTAATACCTGTGGATATCCTGCTGTTTTTTCTACATCTTCACTAAACATAGGGATTGCCATTGTAGCTGCATCTAGCAATTCTACCGAATGCCCATTTAAATTGCTAACGGTGTGCTTTACCAATTTATAATTTATAGAAGTACTAGAATTACTTCCTGCGAATGCTAAAATTCTACTCATACCATACTATTTTTAACGAAAATACTTCAAATAAGAATCATTTGCGAGCATTTTAGCTAGTTTTGCAAATTAAAGCCATTGAAAAACCAGTATTGCAGGCAGGTAGCTGCTTCCTTCCCATGAAAGATATTAATTATAGATTGTATTTTATTGACGCTATGCGTGCTTGGGCTATTTTAATGATGCTTCAAGGGCATTTTATAGACGGATTGTTAGATCCTGTTTATAAGGATAAAACGTTGTGGAGTTATAGTCTTTGGCGTTATTTTAGAGGTATGACGGCCCCTGTTTTCTTTACGGTTTCTGGATTTATTTTCACCTATTTATTAATCAGAAGCAAACAGTTTGGAATTAAAAACCCCCGTGTTCAAAAAGGGGTTCGTCGCGGTATACAATTGATAATCATAGGGTACTTACTCCGAACCAATATACTGGGTATTTTAACCGGAAACATCTACAATTCTTTTTATTTGGTGGATGTTTTACACTGTATTGGGCTTTCTATATTAGGTATTATAGGTATGTATATATTATCAAGCAAAACAAAACCTATGGTTTTTACTCTTACTTTGTTACTTATAACTTTGGTTTTATTTTTATTTGAACCCACTTATAAATTATGGACCTACTCTAATCTACCCAATGCCTTGGCCAATTACCTCACCAGAGCAAACGGATCTGTCTTTACTATTATTCCTTGGTTTGGGTACGCCACATTTGGCGGCTTTATGTCTTCGCTATTTTACAAGTACAAAGAACATAAAAACTTATACCCTACTGCCATTATTACCTGCACTATCCTTGGCCTTGTACTGTTAAATTCATCTAGAATATTCTATGAGATTTCCGCTGGAACGAATACCGAATTTCTCGTTGCCGTATATTCTAATAATTATCTGTTTATTCACTTGGGCGATGTCCTCTTGATATTCGCTGTATTCATGCTTTTTAGAACGTATATCACCCATAAGATTATTTTAAAAATTGGGCAAAACACCCTATCCATCTATGTTATTCACTTTATTATTCTCTACGGCAGTTTTACTGGCTTAGGGCTCTACCAATTTTTTAAATATTCACTCTCTCCTACCGCTGCTATTGTTGGAGCGGCATTTTTTGTACTGATCTGTACCCTTTTTGCGTTAGGGTATGACAAACACGAACTAAATGTAAAAACTACCTTAAATAGGTTAAAGCAAAGTGTCTGGAAATTATTGAACCCAAATAAAAACTAAGTTTTGGAAACTATAAAAAATTCGTACAGAATTAATAAATTAACTCAAAATAAAAAACACCTACTGCTATAAACAACAACATCCAACCAAAGAGTTTTTTAAGCTTATCTCCATTTATAAAAGCAGAAAGGTAAATTCCCAAGAAAATACCAAATACAGATACTATCGTAAATGTAAAAAGAAAGGCCCAATCTATTTCAAAATTCCCTAAGTCTCCCGCAAAGCCAATCAATGATTTTATAGCGACAATAAACAAGGACGTAGCAACAGCCTTCTTCATTGGAAGTTTTATCAATAGCACCAAAGTAGGAATAATTAAAAATCCACCACCAATCCCCAGAACACCCGTAAACAAGCCTATAAGCAACCCTTGTAATACAATTAAAGGATAATTGTAACTATGTTGACTATGAGCTACCACCTGAGAATTCTTTTTTCTTAGCATTGATAGTGAACACAATACCATGGTAAAGGCTAAGAGAACCATCACCATCAAATCTTTAGTAACCATAAGATGGTTGATGACAAATAATTCTTCTGGAATGATAGGCAAAATATATTTCCGAACAGCAAAGACCATGAGAAAGGCAGGAATCGCAAAAACAACTGCCACTCTTAAATCTACCAATCCTTTTCTCCAATTTCTTACAACTCCTATTGAAGCCGAGGCCCCTACAACAAAAAGAGAATAGGCGGTAGTTGCCATAGGGCTAATATGAAATACGTAAGTAAAAATGGGGATTGCGATTATTGAACCCCCACTTCCCATAATTCCTAAAATTATTCCCACCAACAATGCGCCTAAATAACCAAAAAAATACACCGCTTCCATATGCTATAATTAGCGTCAACAGCCCCTAATAAAAATACTAGCTTAAGTCTGATAACGCACTTATACTTCTATAACCCTTCCTTTATATACCCCCAGCCTTGCGCCTGCTTTTCAACAATCTCTAGGATACCATCAGGAACAGCTCTCACACCTTTAATTAATTGTGACGCTTCAATCTTGTGCCGATTCAAGGATGCCTGACAGACCACAAAATCTACATTTTTGTTTTTAGCCAGTGCTGCCATTTCTTTGGCAACGGCCGATTTATCGGCTATAACCATTTCATAGGCTTTACTGTAAATTACCATTTCAAATTTGGAATCTGGATAGGATTTCGACATCATTTGCACATGCCTGATGGCCGATTTTTGTACCCCAATATTACTGCTGGTGACATCAAATACTATTTTCACTGGTTTTTCCTGCGACAATGCTATTGTTGCAAATAAGCACGCCAATACTAAATTTATATACGTTTTCATAAGTTTCTTTATATAGTTAATCCTGATTTATCCTCCTGCAAAAATATAGCCACAGCCGTGTTCTTGAGCCCTACCTAAGGCCCACACACCGGATGGCACAAGTTCTATTCCTGGATGAATGGCATCTATCCATTCTTGGTATACCATTTTTGCGTCCAAGCCCATTTTTTGTGCTACAGCGCCACTGTAAACCGATATCGCCAAATTACACACACAAAAAAGAGCGCCGCGTTGCTGCATATCTTTAATTCCCTGAATAACCGGCATTGGAAAATCGCCTTCCTGAGGTTCGTAATACGGATTTCTCAAGGATGGCTCCTTAGTTGTGTTATCGGTAACACCAAAAACTTCGCCAAGCTTGTATTTCTTCCATAGTTCAGATGTTAAGGCAAAGGGTATTGCATTGTGTCGCAACACTGTCATTGCTGTAATATCACTGTCGGCAGATCCTGTTTCATTGTTCGATAAATAAAATGCCCAGTTCCAAATAACTGGAAACCCATCATGTGGGGTAGAACCATCATACACAATTCTGTGTTTGCCTTTAATTTTATCGAACCAGTTGTCTATTGCTCCCATTTTTTCATCATCGAACTCTGGTAAATTAGCATACACAGGGTTGCCTAATAGGGATAGCGTGCTCGCTGTAGCGCCAAGCATCATAGCTCCCATAAATTTTCTTCTTGGATTACTTTCTGTAGTTTTCATATGTATTGATTTATTTAGATTTAACAATATTGTATTCTTGCTTATAAAACGTCATAATAGGTTGAAAAGGTCCCAGCTGATGTTGCTCTACCGAAAACGTATCCGCATAAGGCGGATAAGGTGTAGACACTGGCTTTTTCTTTAAATCTGGAAAATCTTTTTCTCGCTGAGGCTTTAAAGGCCTTGTTTGTTGGTTGATGTACCCAGCAACATCATAAGCCTCCTCATCACTTAATACCGGGTTCTCATAGGTAGTTCCATAAGGCATATTCGCCTTAATAAACTGTGCTGCTGTAATAACCCGATTCATTCCGGCGCCATTATTATAAGAATCAGAACCCCATAAAGGAGGGTATTCATAGACAAAATCTTCTATCGCTTTTTTACCTTCGCCATTAGTACCGTGACAGGCAACACATACTTTTTTAAATACCTTTTTGCCTTTTTGTAGATCAACCTTCCTATTTGGAATTTCTATTTTCACAAACCCTTGACCAAATACTTTTCCGTCTTTGGGTGCCAATCTACTTAACCAAGATACATACGCTACAAATGCCTGCATTTCCTTTCCATCTACAGCTAATGTCTTCCCATTCATACTTCGCTCCATACATCCATTAATACGTTCTTCAATAGTGCCTATTTTATTCTCTCTACCTCTAAATTGCGGGAACCTATTGGTAATACCAATCAGCGGCGCCGAAAAAGGCTTGGTACCTGCCTGTAAATGACAATTGGTACAGGCCAATGCATTGCCGGTAGTCCTTATATTGAGGTTGCTGTTTTCTGGGCCAATGTACTTGGGTGTATTTTTAAACAGCTCATAACCATATTTTACAACCGTATTTTCTTTGGAATTGTCCAATAAGGAAATATCAAAGTCTGTAGCTATCGGAGCAAGTGATATTTTTAGTCGCTGCTGTGGAGCTTTAGAAAATACATCAAAATAAAACAATAGGGTAACTACACTAATCAGTAGCATTAGACTACAGCATTTGGTAATTTGAATCACCAATTTCCGAATAAGGTATCTCGTTTCATCTTTCATAATCACATGTACTCTAAAATGCACTAAGGTACTGTGGGGGGTATTACAAAATTAGAACTGATACCCGAGAATGGGTTTCATTATTTATGCAAACTCTAGGAGTATTTATTAATCTTTAATAATCGAATTAATAGGTATTACGCCTTTCTTTGGTGAAAATCAGTAAGGAGCCTCAAACAGGCCAAACCTCAATTTCAAGTAGACTCGGCCAAAATTTAAGACACAGAACCCATGTAGTATATACCGCGCAGAAGTGTTGTGTCTTTTAGTATGAAAAGTGAATTCATTATTTATGTAAACCTTAGGAGTATCTGTGAACGAATAGCTGAAGTGAACCCCATACAATTGCTATATTCTATTTAGATTGACTAAAAATTGAGGGGCTAAATTTTTGACAATTGACTTTTGGTTTATGCTTATTGTTAATTAACTGAAAACAATGAGCGATAATAAACAATATACTCCCATAAAGGTCGATTTAGAAAAAGACAAGCGGTATGCTTGGTATACCTGCAGCCATAGTGAAAATCAGCCATTTTTCGATGGCTCTCACCGTAAACACTACGCAACACCTTCTTTAGGGTTTGCTGTTGAAGAAAACAAAACTTGTCATTTATGTAGGTGTAAGTTAACGAACAACCCTCCTTATTGCGATGGTTCTCATAAAAACTAAACACCTTAAATACTTGTAAAACAAAAAAAGGCTGTCTAATTTATAGACAGCCTTTTTTAATATTAAAAATTAGTTTTATACATGTAATGCTCTATCTCCAGTTGCCGCCAAAGCAGCTTCCTTGATAGCTTCAGTAAATGTTGGGTGTGCATGTGACATTCTAGACACATCTTCTGCACTTGCTCTATACTCCATAGCAACAACAGCTTCCGCAATCATATCTGCAGCACGTGCCCCTACCATATGAACTCCTAAAATTTCATCGGTTTTTTCATCTGCCAATATTTTTACAAATCCGTCTAAATCCATACTAGCTCTAGACCTTCCTAAAGCACGCATTGGAAATTGCCCAGTTTTGTAAGCTACTCCAGCCTCTTTAAGCTGCTCCTCAGTCTTCCCAACAGCAGCAACTTCTGGCCAAGTATAAACTACACCCGGTATTAGATTATAATCTATATGTGGTTTTTGTCCCGCTATAGTTTCTGCAACAAAAACACCCTCTTCTTCAGCTTTATGAGCTAGCATAGCCCCTTTAATGACATCACCAATGGCATAAATATTAGCTGTTGAGGTCTGTAAATGTTCATTGACATCTACCATGCCTCTATCCGTTAATTTCACCCCTGCAGCTTCAGCATTTAAGCCTTCTGTATAAGCCTGTCTTCCAACAGATACCAAGCAATAATCGCCTATAAACGTTACTTCTTCACCTTTTTTATTATCGGCCTTAACAATAACTTCATCTCCTTTACGCTCCACAGATTTTACTTTGTGCGATGTATTTATTTTAAATTTTTGCTTCTTTAAAACCTTATTTAGTTCTTTAGACAAACCGGCATCCATTGTAGGAATAATTCGATCCATATACTCAACCACAGAAACCTCTGCCCCTAATCTTTTGTATACTTGTCCTAGCTCTAAACCAATAACACCACCCCCAATAACAATTAAATGTTTCGGTATTTCTTTCAATTTTAACGCTTCCGTAGAAGTGATTACACGCTCTTTATCTAATTTGATAAAAGGCAATGAAGATGGTTTACTACCTGTTGCAATAATGGTATTTTTAGCTTCTATCTCTATTGTTTCTTTCCCTGTTATGGTAATATGAGTAGCATCTTTAAAAGCTCCTAAACCTTCATAAACGTCTATTTTATTCTTTTTCATTAAAAAGTCTATTCCCCCTGTAGTTTGATCTACGACGGCTTGTTTACGAGCAATCATTTTTTCAAGATTGACTTTAATTTCACCTGGAATATCAATCCCATGTTCCTCAAAATGCTTTACAGCGTCTTCATAATGATGCGAAGAATCTAACAAAGCCTTAGATGGTATACAGCCAACATTAAGACATGTACCCCCCAAAGTTGAATATTTTTCTATTATTGCAGTTTTCATTCCTAATTGTGCACAACGTATCGCTGCAACATATCCTCCAGGACCTGAGCCAATAATGGCAACATCATATGAATTCATATATTTCTCT
Organism: Cellulophaga sp. F20128; assembly: GCF_023015805.1. Classification (GTDB taxonomy): domain Bacteria; phylum Bacteroidota; class Bacteroidia; order Flavobacteriales; family Flavobacteriaceae; genus Cellulophaga. Next base: position 24,152 of record NZ_JALKBA010000011.1, on the reverse strand, counting down.
TTAATTAAAGTCGTAAAATTAGCATTATTTTCTGTGGTTATAAAATTAAACCAATATAATGCAGGTATAATTAACCCCTAATCATTATTCTCTAAGCACTTCACTTTTAACTGCTGCCTTTTTCCCTCAAAAATTTTTCCTTTTTACACAACATCACACCCAACAGCTATGGACGTAGTATGTTTTACTTCATTTATTACAAAAGTACTTTGGGTGCTACCGATATGCTTTAATACCGTAAGTTTTGTCACCATAAAGTCTCTGTAAGCATCCATATCTGAAACCAAAACCTTTAAAATATAATCGTAATCACCACTTACATGATAACATTCTACTACTTCTGGTAATTTTTGAACTTCCCGCTCAAACTTCAAAACAAATTCCTTGGCATGCTGTATGAGTTTAATATGACACAACACTACAAATGATCGCTTTACCACCTTTTTATCTACCAATGCCACATATTTGGTGATTGCACCAACACGTTCTAACCGCTTAATACGCTCATAGACAGCAGTAACGGATAAATTTAATTGATAGGCATATTCTTTTGTTGTTTTCTTGCAATCCTCTTGCAATAACTCCAAAAGCTTCCTGTCGGTTTCATCAAACTTTGTCATAGTCTATTTTCTTTGGATGGAACTATAATTCAAAATTATAGATTTAAAATCTATCATTTTGAGTAATAATAGTTTTATATTAATCTAATTTTAATTTTAATTGACAATATAACTATTAAAAAGTACATTTAACGTATAAAAACTACAAAAATGGATTCTAAAGCATCAGACAACATACTAGATTTACAATATTTTGGAGAATTTGGAGGTGTTAACCCTTCAATTTCTGATTCCTCCACCTACACCTTTATATCAGCAAAAACAATGTTTGATACTTTTGAAGGCAATACAGAAGGTTGTTATTTATACACCAGACACTCTTCCCCTTCTAACCTTTATTTAGGGGAAGCATTAGCTGCATTAGAAGGAACAGAATCGGCCAATGTATACGCCAGCGGCATGGGCGCCATAACCTCTGTTATTATGCAATTGTGTGATGCAGGCGACCATATTGTAAGTAGCAGGACTATTTATGGAGGTACCTACGCCTTTTTAAAAAACTTTGTAAAAAAGTTTAATGTAAATTCTTCCTTTGTTGATATTACTTCTATTGAAGCCGTAGAAAAAGCAATTACACCCCAAACCAAAATGATTTATTGCGAAGCCGTAAGTAATCCGCTTCTAGAAATTGCAGATATTAAAGCGCTTTCAATCCTAGCAAAAAAGCACAAACTACCTTTGGTGGTAGACAACACCTTTTCACCACTAAACATTACACCTGGAAAACTTGGGGCAGACATCGTTATCCATAGTCTTACTAAATTCATCAACGGTACAAGTGATTGTGTTGCTGGTGCCGTCTGTGGTACCACAGAATTCTGCTTAAGCTTAAAAGATGTAAACAATGGTGCTGGAATGTTATTAGGAAGTACCTTAGATAGCTTGCGGGCAGCTTCAATCCTTAAAAATTTAAGAACACTGCATATTCGCATTAAAAAACACAGTGAAAATGCAATGTATTTGGCCCAACATTTTGAAAAAGATGGTTTGCGCGTGGTATATCCTGGCTTAGGCTCTCATCCAAGTCACGCTCAAATGAATAAACAAATGGACCAAGAATATGGCTATGGCGGTATTCTAACCATAGATGTTGGCACCCTGGAAAATGCGAATGCACTTATGGAGTTAATGCAGGAACGCAATCTTGGCTATTTAGCAGTAAGTCTAGGATTTTACAAAACCCTATTCAGTGCCCCAGGGACATCAACTTCTTCTGAAATACCCCTGGAAGAACAAAAAGAAATGGGACTTTCTAATGGTTTAATTCGGTTTTCAATAGGACTAGATAACGATATTGAGCGAACCTACCGCGTCATGAAAAACTGTATGGAAAGTTTAAACATTATAAAAACGGTATAAAATAGCTTTCTAAAATTGAAAATTTGCAGGAAACATGTCAAAATCGTAATATTACGAGGTAACTAACTAAGGCATTTAATGAGCAACCAGAACTTAAGCACTTCAGACCCTAAAAATGAACATATTGTAGAAAATAAAGAATTAAATTTTTTTGAAGCCTTAATACCGGTATTCATCTTAATGAGTCTCTTGGCTTATAATATTTTTTTTGCAGCTGGTGAAATGATGGGGGAATACTCCAATCAGATTATTTTATTGATGGGTGGTGGTGTGGCTGCAATTGTTGGTTTTTTCAATAAAACAACCCTATTTACAATGGGGAAAGAAATTTTTGAAAATTTAAAAAGTGTACTTGTACCTATTTTCATCTTGGTATTGGTTGGTGCGTTATCTGGCACATGGCTCGTAAGTGGTATTATCCCCGCTATGGTGTATTATGGGCTACAGGTTTTAAATCCAACCATATTTTTACCGGCCTCTGTTGTGATAGCCGCTATTATTTCAATTGCCACGGGAAGCAGCTGGACAACCTCTGCAACTGTAGGTATTGCATTAATAGGTATTGGTACAGCACTAGGCATTCCAACAGGAATGATTGCTGGCGCTGTTATATCTGGCGCCTATTTTGGAGATAAAATGTCGCCTTTGAGCGACACCACAAATCTTGCTCCTGCAATGGCGGGTACAGATTTGTTTACGCATATTAGATACATGACCTATACCACAGTACCTACTATTGTAATTACATTGTTAGTTTTTTCAATTATTAGTCTAAATATTGATACAACAGGTACAGCAGATATTAGTGGCCTATTGGTTGCTATTAAAGAAACCTTTAATATAACTCCTTATTTATTTATAGTTCCTATTGTAGTCATCATCCTTATCTTATTTAAGACAAAGCCCCTTATTGCCTTAGGAGCCGGAGTTGTTTTAGCCGGTGTATTTGCCTTTATTTTTCAACCGGATGTTTTGGCCCAATTAGCAGACTCAAATACCACTGCTGTTATGCACTCCGTACTAACAGATACAGCCATCATTACAGATAATGAAACGCTAAATGAATTGTTTAGCGCTGGCGGTATGGAAGGCATGATCTGGACCATACTTCTCATTATATGTGCTATGGTATTTGGTGGGATAATGGACGGAATTGGAGCGCTTGCACGCATTACAAAGGCACTGCTCGCTGTTGCAACCACAACTTTTGGCTTGTTTGCTAGTACTGTTGTTAGTTGTTTGGGGTTAAATGCTATTGCCAGCGATCAATATTTGGCACTTGTTATTCCAGGAAAAATGTTTAAAAAAGCCTATGAAGACAGAGGTTTGGCTCCCGAAAACTTAAGTAGAACCTTAGAAGATTCTGGTACAGTAACCTCCGTATTAATTCCATGGAACACCTGTGGAGCCTATCAGTCTGGTGTTTTAGGGGTTGGGGTTGGTGAATATTTTATATACGCCATATTTAACTGGCTAAGCCCCTTTATGACATTGATTTTCGCTGCTTTTTCAATAAAAATTAGACAGTTAAAATCCAATTAATATTCCTTTTTAACCACACATAAGCAAAGCTTATTGTGTTATAAATAATTAAAATTTTATTCCGGAGTTTTAGGCAGTGATGCGGCTTATATTTGTAGGTAGAAAATAATAACCTTAAATATATAAAAAATGGCTTTTGTAGGAAAAAAATTCCCAGATTTAAATGTAAATGCAATGAATGCAATGGGCGACACTTTTAAACTTAATGTTTTAGAAGAAGCTCAAAACAACAATAAAAAAGTTCTATTATTCTGGTACCCTAAAGATTTTACTTTTGTGTGTCCAACAGAATTACACGCTTTTCAAGCTGCCTTGGGAGAATTTGAAAAAAGAAATACTATTGTAATTGGTGCTTCTTGTGATACTGCTGAAGTTCACTTTGCCTGGTTAAACACACCAAAGGATAATGGTGGAATTGAAGGTGTTACCTATCCAATTTTAGCAGATAGCAATAGAAACCTGGCTTCAACTTTAGGCATCTTAGACATTACTGACGAAACCTATAACGACGAAACAGGAGTAATTACTGTTGAAGGAGATAATGTAACGTACAGAGCAACGTATTTAATTGATGAAGAAGGAACCGTTTTCCATGAAGGAATAAACCACATGCCATTGGGTAGAAATGTAAATGAGTTTATTCGTTTGGTAGACGCCTATACACACGTTCAAGAAAAAGGAGAGGTTTGTCCGGCGAACTGGGAAGAAGGTAAAGATGCTATGCAAGCAAATTCTAAGGGTACAGCAGAATACCTATCTGCACACGTAAACTAAAAACTGAAACGATTATGTTATTAGAATTAGAAAAAGATAATTTAGCTGAAATCATAGCTAAAAATAATAAAGTTGTTGTTCAATTTTCTGCCACTTGGTGTGGTAATTGTAGAATAATGAAGCCTAAATTTAAAAAAGAGGCTTCTGAAAATGAATCAGTTACATTTGTTTTGGCTGATGCTGAAAAGTTTCCAGAATCTAGAAAATTAGCAAACGTGGATAATTTACCAACTTTTGCTTCTTTTGAAAATGGAACCATAAAAAATCAGGTTCAGACTAATAAATATGACGTTTTAAAAGATCTAGTACATGAAATTACCAATAATTAAACACCTTACAGGTTTTATAAAAGAGAACGATGAAGATTATGTTCTTGAAACTATTGAAACCTTAGAGGCGCTTACAGAAGTTTCTTCCTTAAAAGATGAAGAATTGGATGTGATTGGAGAGTTAATTTCTAATATGTATGGTGCTTTAGAGGTGCAGAAATCTATAAAAGAAGGTGTTCCTGAAAAAGAAGCTTTAAACCAATTTATGCAACGGGTTTTAGGCTCCATAGATAAATAGAAAACTTAACGAAGTAAAATAAAGCCGCAATTCTACATGTAGAATTGCGGCTTTTTATTTGTCATGCATACCACCCCAGCATCGGTTGGCTTCTAACACTCAAGAACTGTTAAAAAAAAGGGCAGCTATTCCAAAGTATAAGGTTTAACAATATCTTTGTCGATACTAATAATTAATTCTTATTACCTTTAAAAACAGCTGAAATACTTTTTTAACCAAAATAGTTACATATCACTCATATATTTTTTAATTTCACACCAAATTTAAAACGACACAGTTATGGCAATAGTAACATTAAAAGGAAATACATTAAATACAATAGGTACACTACCTAAAATAGGGAGTTCTGCGCCTGAATTTAATTTAACCAAGAACGATTTATCAACCGCTACCTTGGCAAACTACAAAGGAAAAAAAGTAGTTTTAAACATATTCCCAAGTATAGATACGGGTACTTGCGCACAATCTGTTAGACAGTTTAACAAAGACGCTGCTACTTTAGACAATACTGTAGTTTTATGCATCTCTAAGGATTTACCATTTGCACAAGCTCGTTTTTGTGGCGCAGAAGGGATAGAAAACGTTGAAATGCTATCTGATTATAAAGATGGTAATTTTGGAAAAACCTATGAAGTATCTTTTACAGACGGACCATTAGAAGCGCTTTTGTCTAGATCTATTGTTGTATTAGATGAAAACGGAACCGTTTTACATGCGGAGCAAGTTGCAGAAACTGTTGATGAACCAAATTACAAGGCTGCATTAGAAGTATTATAAAATGGCCAAAGAAAGTTTTGCAAAAAACAGAATGCGCAGTATTGGTTTTGCCCTAAAGGGTGCATTGCTACTTTTAAAAACAGAAGCAAGCATTAAAGTTCAATTTTTTATTGGTATTTTAATGACGGCTCTAGGTTTTTATTATGAGATTTCATCCATAGAATGGATTTTGCAAATCATTGCCATTGGTTTGGTTATGGGCATTGAAGGCTTAAATACTGCGGTTGAAAAAATTGCAGATTACATACAACCGGAGTTTGATCTAAAAATTGGATTCATTAAAGACATATCCGCTGGAGCAGTTATGATCGTATCTATTGCAGCGACTATTATTGGATTTATTATTTACATCCCTAAAATATTTAATTTATAATTATTTCCAGGTGGACTAATTATTCTCAAGGAATACAATTTTTAATGGCTAAACGAACAAAGAAACCAAAAACAGCACCCTCTAAAAAGAAACGCACATTAGTTCCATCCAAGCAGAATAAAATCTTGTTTGGTAGTCTTATAATGCTCTTTTCTGTTGCTTTATTTTTTTCATTTATTTCCTTTTATTTTACATGGCAAGATGACCAAAGCCTTTTGTCTGAGTTTGCCAATAGAAATGAACAAGCCAAAAATCTATTGAATAAATTTGGGGCCACTATTGGGCACTGGTTTTTATATAAAGGATTTGGTTTAGCCTCCTTTATTTTCCCTGTATTATTGTTTTTAACAGGGCTGTCTTTATTTTTTAGTTTGGGCAGGCAAGGTTTAGTTCGAAAATGGATATGGGGCCTTATATTTGTTCTTTGGCTCTCTATTGCGCTAGGATTTTTTGCTGGAAAGTGGCCTTTGTTAGGTGGACTAGTCGGATATGAAATGAACGATTTTCTTCAGGATTTTGCTGGGAAAATTGGCGTATTTCTGTTGTTATTGTTTGGATTAATCTTTATCCTTGTGCGCTTGTTTAAATTTACACCAGATAAAACCTTACATTACTTTAAACAAAAAAAAGCGGCACTATCGGAAGAATTTAAATCAACGGCTACTGCAAATTCGGTAAATGATTCGCTTGCTCCTGAAAAAGAGGAAGCCCCCGTTATTATTGATACCTACACCCATAAAGAGCATATCCCTCCCATTCAAAAAGAAAAAGAAACACCTACAGATAATTTTGAGGTTACCGTTGCTCAGGAAGAAGATGAGGACGCCGAAGACAAACTTGCTATGGAGGTAGAAAAGGTTGTTGAAGAAAAAGAAGAAAAAGACAATCTAGCAGATAAGTTAGTTGATGATTTTGGTGAGTTTGATCCCACCTTAGAACTGTCTAATTACAAATTTCCCCATATTGACCTTCTTGACCAACACGGTTCTGGTGGTGGTATTACTATAAATCAAGAAGAATTAGAGGAAAACAAGAATAAGATTGTTGAGACTTTAAAAAACTACAAAATTGGTATTGCACAAATAAAAGCAACGATTGGTCCTACTGTAACTTTGTATGAAATTGTACCAGAGGCAGGGGTCCGAATTTCTAAAATTAAAAACTTAGAAGATGATATTGCTTTGTCATTAGCTGCCTTGGGCATCCGAATCATTGCTCCAATTCCCGGTAAAGGAACCATCGGTATAGAAGTGCCTAATAAAAACCCATCTATAGTTTCCATGCGTTCGGTAATTGCTAGTACTAGATTTCAGAAAGCAGAAATGGAGCTCCCCATAGCCTTTGGAAAAACCATAAGCAATGAAACCTTGGTGGTAGATTTAGCCAAAATGCCTCATTTACTAATGGCCGGTGCTACAGGACAAGGTAAGTCTGTGGGGCTCAATGCCGTATTAACCTCTTTACTGTATAAAAAGCATCCAGCTGAAGTTAAGTTCGTTTTGGTAGATCCTAAAAAAGTAGAACTTACTTTATTTAATAAGATAGAACGTCACTTTTTAGCCAAATTGCCAGATTCAGAAGATGCCATTATAACCGATAATGCTAAGGTTATAAATACGTTGAATTCGCTTTGTATTGAAATGGATAATCGGTATGAATTGCTCAAATTAGCAATGGTACGCAATATTAAAGAGTACAATGTTAAATTTAAAACTCGTAAATTAAACCCTAACGATGGGCATATGTTTTTACCCTATATTGTTTTGGTTATCGATGAGTTTGCAGATCTTATTATGACGGCTGGGAAAGAGGTAGAAACACCGATAGCACGTTTAGCACAGTTGGCTAGAGCTATTGGCATCCATTTAATTATTGCAACACAAAGACCGTCTGTAAACGTAATTACGGGTATCATAAAGGCGAACTTCCCTGCAAGAATTGCTTTTAGAGTAACCTCCAAGATAGATTCAAGAACAATTCTTGATGCACAAGGTGCAGATCAGCTCATTGGACGTGGAGATATGCTCTATACCCAGGGCAATGATGTTACCCGCGTACAATGTGCCTTTGTAGACACACCAGAAGTAGAACGCATCACAGGCTATATAGGAGGACAACGCGCCTATGCAGATGCCTATTTACTACCGGAATATGTAGGTGGAGACGAGTCTGGCACAAGTATTGATTATAATATTTCGGATAGGGATGCTTTGTTTAGAGATGCTGCCGAAGTGATTGTCATTGCACAGCAAGGATCTGCCTCCCTAATACAACGAAAATTAAAATTAGGCTATAATAGGGCTGGTAGAATCATAGACCAATTAGAAGCCGCCGGAATTGTAGGACAGTTTGAGGGAAGTAAAGCAAGACAAGTACTTCTCCCAGATATGATTGCATTAGACCAATTTTTTGAAAATGAAAAAAACAACAATTAATACCATACCAATGAAAAAATTAGGGGTTTTATTATTTATTTTGATGGCAAACGTGACGTTAGGACAAAATTCCGCTAAGGCTAAGGCCTTATTAGATGAGGTGTATCAAAAAGTAAATAGCTACGATAATATTTTTGTTGACTTTAAACACTCTTTGAACAACAGCGATGCTAATATCAATAGAGAAACAAGAGGTGATGTAACCTTACAAGGAGAAAAGTATCTTTTTAATTATTTAGGCTCCAAGCAATTGTTTGACGGTAAAAAAGTATATACTATTGTACCAGACAATGAAGAAGTAACCATAGAAGAAAAGTCGGACGATGACAATGCTATAACACCGTCTAAAATGTTGACCTTTTACAAACATGGACATTCTTATGATTGGGATATTCTTCAAAATATGAATGGTAGAAAAATCCAGTATGTACGTTTAACACCAATTGACTCTAATTCTGAAATAAAATCCAGACTTTTAGGAATTGATATTGAAACAAAGCACATTTACAACCTTATAGAAACCGGTAAAAATGGGACGAAAACCACTATTACTGTTAATTCTTTTAAAACAAATCAAACTTTATCAAAAAGCTTATTTACTTTTGACGTTAAAAAGTACGAAGATAGTGGGTACTACATCATAAGAAACTAAGCCATTGAAACTACTAGATCGCTACATTTTAGGCAAATTTCTCTCTAACTTTTTAAGTTCGTTTGCCATCTTGATGGTAATATTTATATTCCAAACCATTTGGCTTTATATTGGTGATTTAGCAGGCAAAGGTTTAGACCTTGTGATTATTGGCAAGTTTATTTTTTACTTTATGCCAAGCCTAATCGATAAAGTATTGCCACTTACCGTTGTACTCTCCTCTATTTTAACTTTTGGTACGCTTGCAGAGAATTATGAATTTGCAGCCATGAAAGCCTCTGGAATCTCCTTACAACGGGCTATGCGTACCCTTATCGTTTTTGTATTGTTCTTGGGTTTGGTTGCCTTCTTTTTTGCGAATAACGTGGCACCTGCCGCTGCCTTTAAGGTTTACAATCTAAAACAGAATATAGGAAGAGTAAAGCCGGCAGCTGTAATTACGGAAGGTGTGTTTAGTGATTTTGAAGGAATGAATATTAAGGTGGACAAAAAGTTTGGTGAAAATGATCGTTTTCTGGAAAAAGTTATCATACACCAAAAAGAAACTGGCGCCATTAGCAATGTTGTTATTAAGGCAAAAACCGGGGAGTTAATTAGCAGCAAGGAATCCCCTATTGTACAACTGGTTTTAAAGGATGGCAATTATTATAAAGATGTACAACCCAAAAGTGCCCTTAAAAAAAAGTTACACCCCTTTGCTAAGGCTAATTTTGATGAATATATTATAAATATAGCCCTATCTACTTTGGAGGATCAGGATTTGGAAGAAGACCGAAAAATAGATACAGATAAAATGAAAAATGTATCTCGGCTTGTAAAGGATATTGATTCTATAAGAAAAGACAATTTAAAAAACATAAAGGCTTTTTCAAAAAATATATCATTGCGTGCCGGTGCTTTTAAACCAGAAATTAACGCATCAAAAGCAGTATTAAAGGTTATTGAAAAGGTAAAGAGAACAACCAACGTGCACCAGACTGAAGAGTTGGTTACTCCAGAAAAAACAAAGGACTCCACTACGCTCGCCAACAACATCTTAGCATACTATGATGAGCAATCACAAGAACAAATCTTAAATAATGCGCACAGTGCCACTACCAATGTGCTAAACTCTATAGGTGCTCGAAAAAAAGAAATAGAAATCAAGTACCAACGCTACAACATTCATATTTTATCTTTACATAACAAATATGCCTTAGCTTTCTCCTGTATTGTTCTCTTTTTTGTAGGTGCACCACTTGGTGCTATAATTAGAAAGGGTGGGTTGGGTTTACCAATGGTCATTGCCATACTTTTATTCTTAACCTATTACTTTTTAGGTGTTTTTGTAAACAATTCAGCTAAAGTGGGTAAAATATCACCCGTAATTGGCGCTTGGCTCCCAACCTTAGTTATGCTTCCGCTAGGTATATTTTTAACCTTACGGGCAACAAATGATAAAGGATTGGTTACTTTTGGCAGTATCATAGATGTTTATGTAAATAAGTTTAAAAAGAAACCCAAGAAGACTGATTAATGGAAAGTAAAATACACCTTAATTCAATAGAAGAAGCAATAGAAGACATCCGCAAAGGAAAAGTTATTATTGTAGTTGATGATGAAGATAGGGAAAATGAAGGTGACTTTTTAGCTGCCGCAGAAGCCGTTACACCAGAAATGATCAATTTTATGGCAACCTATGGCAAAGGGCTTATTTGCGCACCCCTCACAGAAGGGCGATGTAAAGAGCTAGGATTGCACATGATGGTATCCAACAATACAGATCCCTTAGAGACGGCTTTTACTGTTTCTGTAGATTTACGAGGAAATGGTGTAACCACTGGTATTTCGGCATCAGACCGTGCAAAAACGGTACGTGCCTTTACACAAACTGATATTAAACCCCAAGATTTGGCTCGTCCCGGACATATTTTCCCTTTAGTAGCTAAAGAAGGTGGTGTTTTAAGACGAACTGGCCATACAGAAGCTGCCATAGATTTTGCACGCTTGGCGGGGTTCCAACCTGCAGGAGTGATTGTAGAAATCATGAATGATGACGGTTCTATGGCACGTTTACCACAACTGATGAAGGTTGCTGAGAAATTTGACCTTAAAATAGTTTCTATAGAATCGCTCATTGCCTATAGAATGGATCACGACAGTCTTATTGTAAAAAAAGAGGACTTCCCTATTAAAACCCGTTTTGGAGAGTTTAGGTTACACGCCTACCAACAAACTACCAATAACCAAGTACATATTGCACTGACCAAAGGGAACTGGAATTCTGACGAAAAAATCCTTACTCGGATTAACTCCACTTTAATCAACAATGATATTCTAGGTACATTAACCAATAATCCAGATAAAAAATTAGAAGATATGTTCGCCGCGATAAACGACGAAGGCAAAGGTGCCTTTGTATTTATCAATCAGGAATCACAATCTTTAAACTTACTTAACAGGTTATCTCAGCTTAAAGAGTTGCAAAGAGAAGGTATTTTTAAAGCCCCAAAAATAGATATGGACACCAAAGATTTTGGTGTAGGAGCACAAATATTGCACGATCTAAATATTAGTAAGATAAAATTATTAACCAATACAACCCAGGCAAGACGCGTTGGTATTGTTGGGTATGGTTTAGAAATTGTTGAGTATATTAAGTACTAAAACAGCGATTAAGACCTAAAAAAAAGCCCTTAAAACTAAGTTTTAAGGGCTTTTTTTATTTAACCTATGCAACTATAAAATAGACTTAATTGCTTCCGCCATTTTTACAGCTCTATTCTTTACTTCCTCGTCCGTCCATCCTAACTTGATCAAACAAGAGATGGTACGTCCTACCCATTGATCGGATTTAGAAAAATCAGCTTTGCTATAATCTGGCATTTGTTCTTTTACTTCATTAGGCACTTTACCCAAAGACGTCAAATTTGTTAGGTGTGACCATTTTCTGTAATAATGCCAATTGTTATCATACCAGTAAAAACAAGCATCAACACCTGCTTCTCCTAATGCTTTATGGGCTTTTCTAGTTAACTCTTCCGTAGGTAAGAAAATAGTAAGGAATGAATAATTCTCTTCCCCTCCCTCTGGAACGGTTCTATAAGTAACCTCTGGAATAGCCTCTAAAGCCGTACGCAATACGGTATACGTTTTTTTCTGAATGGCAATAAATTCATCCAAACGCCCTATTTGCGCTAGACCAACCGCCGCATGTAATTCAGATATTCTATAATTATACCCTAAAAATGGATGATCTTCCGCTCCCCTATCTTTTCCTATATGATCGTGACCGTGGTCAGAATAATGATCTGCATTTTTATAAAAGGTCTCATTATTGGTAATTACAGCACCACCTTCACCACAAGTAATTGTTTTTACATAATCAAAGGAAAAACAACCCAAATCACCATAGCTCCCTAGTGGTTTCCCTTCATAAGTGCCTCCTATAGCCTGACAAGCATCTTCTAATAGAATAAGGTTATTCTTATCGCAAATAGTCTTTAAAGCTCTTAAATTAGCCATAGAACCACACATATGAACGGGCATTACCGCCTTTGTTTTTGCGTTAACCGCATTTGCAACTGCAACCGGGTCCAAGGTAAGGGTATCATCTACATCGACTAAAACGGGAACTGCTCCCACAGATAAAATAGCTTCAAAGCTGGCTACAAAAGTAAAAGTTGGCATGATAACTTCATCCCCTGCACCAATTCCGGCGCTGGCCAAAGCCACAGTTAATGCAGCCGTACCACTACTTACCAATTGGGCGTGGTTTACCCCCATTCTCTTGGTCAAGGCCTCTTCTAATTCTAACGCTTTCCAGTTGTTGTTCCGTACGCCATCAAATCCGTAACGCATTAAAACACCTGAGTCTAGTACATCTTGTACCTCTGCTCTTTCCTTTTCTCCAAAAAATTCAAATCCTGGCATATATTTTAGTTTACTTGTTCTTAAATCTGTTTGGCAATACGCAAGGTATTCCTAGCTAACAATTTTCAGCTTGTAAAGTTAGTAACTTTTACTCTATTTCTACAATGCAATCTTCGGTGTCTTTTCGCACTTTTTTAAAACCAGAAAATAAGTCGTCTACTGCCCTATACCCTATGGGCAAGACTAAAACAGACGCCAATCCTTTCGAATCCAAATCCAAAAGTTTGTCGTATCCAAAGGGATCAAAACCTTCCATTGGGCAAGCATCTATTTCTTCAATTGCACAAACCGTCAGTAAATTACCGAGAATCAAATACGCTTGATTAATGGCCCATTGCGCGATTTCCTCTGTAGTTTTCATTTCAAAATTACGGACCATTTCCGCTTTAAACGGATCCAGTATTTCTGAACTTGTACCTCTTACCTCTTGTATTCTTTTAAAATAATTAAAGATATAGGTGGCATTAATTTCTTTTTCTCTGCACAAAATTAATAGATGCGATGCCTGTGTCACTTGTTGCTGCTGGTATGAATGGGCGGTTAATTTTTCTTGTAGCGATTTATTTTTCAATACAATTAACTTAATAGGTTGTAAACCGTATGAGGTCGCCGTTAAATTAAAAGCCTGTTTTAAAACTTCTATTTTTTGTTTTGATAGCGTACGCTCTGGATTAAACTTTTTTACCGCATACCGCCATTCTAATTTTTTTACAATATCCATCTAATTCATCAGCTTTATTAAAATAAGTATTCTTTTCGAAGCGCTCAACTGCTTATTTAAACCTGCAATACGGCTAGTGGTTGCAAAAATACTCAATAAAATATAAAGAAAGGTATTTAAACGGCTACTCCATTACTACTGAAAATTGAAAAATTAAGTTAAAAAAGCAAACGAGTTAAAAATTATTTCTCCAATGTCATAGCTTTAAAATTTAAAGTAGTATACTGATATAAATATATCCAATTGTAATAAATTTACTACTTCATATTTAGATTTGAATACAAACAGAAACATACAAGATAAAACAATAAAAAAACGAAAGTTTCGCTTTATGCGTCGACTAGTGCGTGTGCTTTTTGGTTTTTTATTTTTTCTGATATTGCTCATCGCTTTTTTACGAAGTCCTTGGGGACAAAGAATCATCGTTAACAAAGCGGTTTCTTATGTTTCTAACAAAACAAATACCAAAGTTAATATTGATAAGTTATTTATAACTTTTGATGGAAATTTAAAACTAAACGGACTCTTTTTAGCAGATAAAAACAAAGATACTTTATTGTATTCCAAATCCTTAGAAGCTAATATTCCACTGCTAAAAATAATCAAAGGAGATGCACTTGGGATTGATGATTTAGATTGGAGCGGTTTACGAGCAAATATTATTAGAAAAGATAGTATTTCAGGTTATAATTTTCAGTTTTTAATAGATGCTTTTGCCAGCACAGATTCAACTGAAACTCTTCCAAAAGACAGTATAACTAAACCTTTACATATTTTTTTAAAGAACCTAAAACTAAACGATTTTACGATCGATTTTAATGATGAAGTAGCTGGCATTGATTCTAAGTTTAAAATTGGACAGTTAAAAGCGAATTTAGACACCATAAATATTGAAAACCTTATTTTTAATGCCTCAGAAATTGAAATTTCTGACACAGATATCAAATTGATTCAAAAACCTACAAAAGTAATTGACACTACCAATTCAGATTCGCCGCTACCAAAATTTTCTATTGAAGAATTTGCACTTAAAAATGTTACAGCCTATATTAAAATAGAAGCTACTCATACCATAGCCAAGGTCAATATCAAGGATTTTTATTCTGAAATTCCGCAAATTGACCTTGAAAAAAACAATCTAGACCTGGATGTTTTACATCTTAAGAATTCCGAAATTCTTATACATACCGAGGCTGATGGAAACAATTTGAGTAAACCATCTGAAACAAAAATAAATACAGCTGATAGCGTTGCTTCAAATTTTCAATGGCCTGAGATACATGCTAGGATCGCAAGTTTAAATTTAGAAAATAATACTATACAATACAAGGTTGGAAATGCCCACTCACAAAAAAATATTTTTAATCCCAAAGCTATTTCTATTGAAAATAGCATTTTAAAAGTATCTGACCTATACCTTGAACAAGAGAGTGCAGGTTTTACATTAAATCAGTTTAGTTTTCAGGAAATCTCAGGAATAGATTTAAAAAAATTATCTTTTAACTTTAAGATTACAAACAAAGAATTAGCCCTTTCAGTCTTAGACTTGCAATTAAATGACAATACCATTACCGGTAATGCTAGGCTAAATTATTCCGGTATTTCGCAATTCTTAAAAACTCCTGAATCCACTAAATTCACTTTAAACATACCTTCGTTTAACATTAGTACTTCAGATGCTTTTAAGTTTCAATCAGCCTTAAAAAACAATAAATATCTAAAAACATTAAGTAAAAACAACCTAACTGGACGTATACAAGCTTTAGGGACTTTAGACTCCATTTCGGTATCACAAGCCGAAATAAACTGGGGGAAATCTACCCAAATTTCAGCCAACGGAATTCTAACAAACCCCATAAAACCAAATGAGTTGTATGTTGATTTGCCCGCATTTTCTGTAAAAACCACTAGAACAGATTTAGTTCAGTTTGTAAATGAAAAAGATTTAGGAATTCAATTGCCAGAACAGGTTTTGCTTGCAGGAAACGGAAAAGGGGGTACTGCAGCGGTAACTACCCAAGTAAAACTAACAACAACCCAGGGCCTTGCAACACTCGATGCCCATATAAGAAATGGAAAAAAAGTAATTTATGAGGCCAATCTAGCCATAGAAAACTACAAGCTAAACGAACTTCTAAACAATCCACAATTAGGAGCTTTAAGTATGGAGTTAGAATCAAAGGGCAGCGGGAAAAATTTGAATGCCTTAAACGCAACTTTGGAAGCCACTGTTTCTCAATTTAAATTAAATAATTACGACCTAAGGAACCTTAACGTTTCTGGAGCCATAACAAATGGTAAAGGGAAGCTATTTTCAAAATACAAAGACGAAAATATAAACCTAAACTTAAATGGATCTGTACTTTTAGACTCTATTGCTACTGAAATAAATACGGAACTGGATATTGTAGGTGCTAACCTGCAAGGGCTTGGGCTCCTTACTAAAGCAGTAAAAACTGGGATGAAAATTTCTGCTAATTTTAAGGGAAATACCGAAGCTTTTGATGCGGATGCCACAATTGATGATGGTGTTTTAGTTTATGAAAATAGAACTTATTTATTGGGGGATTTTAATGCCTTGGCACATGTTACAAAAGACACTACAGCCTTTTCTCTAAAGAATAAAATGATTGAGCTTCAATTAAATTCTAACGCCAACCCACAATCCTTTAGCACTTCTTTACAGCGACATATAGTGAGTTATTTTTATAGAGATAAAACCGTTCCGGATACCCTAACCAATCCCGTGAACCTCGTATTAAAAGGGAAAATTTCTCAGTCTCCCCTTCTAAATGATGTGTTTTTAGCCAATGTAAACGATCTAGACACTATAAATATTGCTATCGATTTTCATGAAAGAGCGAGAAAACTAAACGCCTATATTACAGCACCTCATATAAATTATGCAGGGAATGAATTGGATAGTTTAACATTTAAAATGGATACAGATACGACCAACTTTAATTTTAATTTTGGTTTTAAAAACTTTACCGCAGGCCCTATCAACATCCCAAGCACTAAAATCATAGGAATCCAAACCAATAACGAGCTTTCACTCAGTTTTGTAGGCAATTTGGATGGAGACAAAATACTTAATGTTAAGGCCGACATTACGGGCAATCGCGAGCGACTTGTATTTAAAGTACTTCCGGACGATATAATTTTTAATAAGAGCAGCTGGCATGTACCACCAACCAATGAAGTTGTTATTACGGAAGGCAATATTGAATTTAACAACTTTGTATTTTCAAAACAAAATCAATCGGTTGAACTGACAAATAAACTAGCAAATAACACTAAAGAACATGCTGCCTTAGTATTTAAAAACTACAATATTAATGAGCTTTTTTATTATTTAAATCCTAAAATAAAGCTAGCTTCCGGTATCCTAAATACAGCATTTGTCCTTGAAGAACCTTTTGAAGATCCTAGGATTACTGCCAATTTAAAAATTGAACAATTCGAGGTTTTAAAAACGAAACTAGGTACCTTAGATTTTACAACCAAATTAGGTGCCAATAACACCTATGATTTAAATGCAAGCTTAAAAGGTGGTGCCATTAATCTGGATGTAAGTGGAGATTATAGGGCATCAGGCACCGAATCCAACCTTAATCTTGATGTCGCTTTACATGCCTTTAAAATGGAAGCTTTAAACAATTTTTCCTTTGGTGAACTCAAGGAAGGAAAAGGAACTTTGTCCGGGCAATTTAATGTGAAGGGAAGTACTGCAAACCCACAATACAAAGGGCAATTAAACTTTAATGAAGCTAGTTTTAATATTGCAAAATTAAATACTGGTTTTACTTTGGTTCAAGAAACACTAGAGATAGACAATTCTGGTTTAACAATGTCTGATTTTACCATTCATGATGAGGCTAAAAATCCATTGGTATTTTCGGGAAATATAGGTACAGAAAGTTTTTCAAACCCCTCCTTTAACCTAACCCTAAAAGCGAATAATTTTCAAGTTCTTAATGCCTCTAAGGAAGAGAATAATTTAATGTATGGCAAAGCCACTTTTGATGCCAATGGAAAACTTACGGGCGACTTAAACCTACCCAAGTTAGATGCTAAATTAGCGCTAGGCTCTAAAACTAATATTACCTATGTACTACCTACAGATGTAGCAAACATAGAAAATAGAGATGGCGTTGTCTATTTTGTAAATAGAGAAAATCCGGATGCTATTCTTACCCAAACAGAAGAAAAATCGGCTCTTATAAAAGGCTTCGATATTTCTACCGCAATTAAGATCCCTAAGGATGCAATAGTTACCGTTATTATTGACGAAGCTACGGGTGATAATTTTTCAGCCTCAGGCCAGGGAGATTTAATTTTTACTATGGCGCCAAACGGCATTATAAACCTTGTAGGAAACTACGAAATTGCAAGCGGACATTATGAACTAAATCTTTACAATTTAGTGAATAGAAAATTTAGTTTAGCCAAAGGAAGTAACATTAGCTGGGCAGGCGATCCCTTTGATGCAAAGCTAGAAGTGCGTGCCATTTATAATGTGGAAACTTCAGCTTCCTCCTTAATGGCATCGCAAATTTCGGGAACGGATACGTCCGTACAAAATAAATATGAAGAGGTTTTACCCTTTTTGGTGTATCTCAATGTAAATGGCGAATTATTACAACCCAATATTTCTTTTAGCTTAGATATGCCAGAAGATAAACAAGGGGCTATTGGCGGACAAGTGTACAGTAGAATGCAGGAAGTGAATCAACAAGAAGGAGAACTAAACCAACAAGTTTTTTCTTTATTAGTATTAAATCGATTTTATTCTAACACCAGTAGTGATGGCAGCTCTGGAGGTTTTGAAACACTGGCAAGAAACAATTTAAACGATGCTATTTCTGACCAACTTAATTCTATTTCTAACAAGGCTTTAGGTAAAACCGGGATTCAACTCGATCTTGGAATTGATAGCTATACCGATTATCAAGGCGATACACCAACCGATAGGACCCAATTGGAAATTGCAGCTCAAAAAAAGTTATTTGATGATAGACTTATCGTTCGCGTAGGAAGTGAAGTAGATATCCAAGGTGAAAGCAATACTACAAGTGAAACTGCGCCCATTATTGGTAACGTAGCCCTAGAGTATATTTTAACAAAGGACGGTAGGTACCGACTTAAGGGCTTTCGGAAAAATGAATTTGAAAATGTGATCGATGGGCAAACCATTGTAAGTGGAATTGCCTTAATATTTACACAAGAATTCAACCAATTTAGCGAACTCTGGGATGCTATTTTTCGCAAACAAAAAGAAACTAAAGAAATCAAAGAAACCAAAAACAACAACTAAGAGTGAATAAAACAGTTCCATATTATATGTACTTCTGCTTCTTCTTATTTTGTTTTTACTCCTGTAGTATCAACAAATATATCCCTGAAGACGACCGCTTGTATACGGGAGCTCAACTGGATATTGAAACGGATAGTATGATTACAAACCTAGATCAATTAAAAACAGAATTAGCAGCGGTTATACGACCAGAACCAAATTCTAAATTTTTAGGAATGCGTCCCGGTCTTTACTTTTTCTATAAAAATCAACAGGAAAAACCCGGGTTCCTAAACCGTTGGTTCTACAAAAAAATTGGTGAAAAACCGGTATATCAATCGAACGTAAAAATCTATGAAATAGAAGATCTTTTAAGAAATAGATTAGAAAACAATGGTTTCTTTTACAGTGCTATAGTATCTACTTTTAAAGAAACAAAGCGTAAGGCATCCGTAAATTACAAGCTTAAAGTAAAGGAACCTTATGTTGTGGAAGGTTTTCATTTGGATAGTTTAGGAGTACCAATTTATAGCGCTATTAAAAAAAGCATAGCGACCACCCCTTTAGAAAAAGGGATGCGTTTTAATCTTTCTCATTTAAAATTAGAAAGACAGCGAATAGATAAAGAATTAAAAACAAAAGGATATTATAATTTTAATTCGGACTTTTTGGTTTTTGAAGCGGACACCAACAGGTATAAAAAGAAGCGATTTGATCTGTATCTAAAATTAAAACCAGGAACCCCAACACCTGCAATTGTCCCCTATAAAATTAAAACAATAAATGTTTATTCTAATTATAATTTGCAAGATTCCTCAGCGACAAAAATAGAACGATACCAGGCCAAGAATTACATTCAGGAAGAGGAGTTTTTTAAATCGAGTCGGTTGGACAAATACATCACCTTACAAGAAGGTGATTTCTACAATTCAAATACATCAAAAAATACGGCAAGAAGACTTTCTACCATTGGTGCTTATAAGTTTGTGAACATACAGTACAAGGAGATCGATAGTGCGTTAACCGATAGTTTAGGGGTTTTAGAGGCCAATATTTATTTATCACCATTAACCAAAAGAGCTGTAAGAACAGAGTTGCAAGCCGTCTCTAAATCTAATAATTTTATAGGTCCTAATCTAGCGCTAACCTACAGTAATAGAAATTTATTTAGAGGTGGAGAAACTTTAAATACGAGTATAAATTTTGGTTATGAATCGCAGTTTTCAAGTGGGGACCAAGCGGGTTTAAGTAGTTTAGAAGTAGGCTTAAAAACCGAGTTGATTTTCCCTCGGGTTATAGCTCCATTTGGTATGGGTCAGCAATTTTTTAAGTACGCCATTCCAAAAACAAAAACAGGTCTGGGAATTAACTTCTTAAAACGAAGTCAGCTTTTTACCTTACTTTCTGGAAATGCAACCTATGGATATACCTGGGAAGCCAATGAGTTTATTACGTATGAACTTAACCCCATTGCGGTTAGTTATAATAAATTAACAAATGTTACCGATGAATTCCAGACCATATTAAATGACAATCCATTTTTACAACGAACCTTTGATCAAGAGTTTATTTCGGGCTTAACGTTTTCATTTACCTATAATGAAATGGTAGATACAGCTAAGGAAAGTCAGTTTTATTTCAATACATCCTTTGATACTTCAGGAAACCTTATAAGTCTTTTTGATAGCGAGAAAACGGTTGGGGCGTCCAAGGAATTCCTAGGCTTAGAATATGCACAATATGGAAGAGCTAGTGCCGACTTCCGATATCATTATAATTTTGGGAAAAATAGAGAACAAACACTAGCCACCCGCATTTTTGGAGGTTATGGATTGGCCTATGGAAATTCTGTAGTAGTTCCCTTTGTTAAACAATATTCCTCTGGCGGTCCGTATAGTATTCGAGCCTTTAGAACTCGTTCAATAGGGCCAGGTACGTATAACGAGGCCGTAGATGGTACTTCAACAGGCACCTATTTTGACCAAACCGGAAACGTAAGTATCGAAGCAAATTTGGAGTACCGTTTTCCTATTTATTCTTTTTTTAAAGGGGCCTTGTTTGTTGATGCAGGCAATGTCTGGAATACAAAACCCAATCCTACTTTTTCGGGAAAGGATGAATTTACTTCCAATTTTATAAATGAATTGGGTATGGGTACAGGGTTTGGACTCCGCATTGACGTTCAAGGATTTGTTATTCGGTTCGATTTGGCAGCACCATTTCACGATCCGTCCTTACCAAAAGGAGAACGTTACGACTTTAAATTTGACGAACCTCTACTTAATTTTGCAATTGGATATCCTTTTTAAACGTGATTCTTTTTAACCACTCTTTTTAGGAAGGCTACTACCCTCCTATTTTTGGGCCATATGGGCAGTTTAAGGAAGAAAGAATGCTGTTTTTTGGATCAAAAAAAATAAAAACAATAAAAAGCTTTTACCAAATA
The DNA here is from genome assembly GCF_023015805.1 of Cellulophaga sp. F20128. Taxonomy (GTDB): domain Bacteria; phylum Bacteroidota; class Bacteroidia; order Flavobacteriales; family Flavobacteriaceae; genus Cellulophaga. The sequence continues at coordinate 2,678 of NZ_JALKBA010000011.1, read as the reverse complement.
AAAAAGCTTCTTATATTTGCAGCCGCATTCAGGGAATACCTGATGAGACACTTGGAGAAATGGCAGAGTGGTCGAATGCGGCAGTCTTGAAAACTGTTGAGGGTCACACCTCCGGGGGTTCGAATCCCTCTTTCTCCGCAAAAGAAAACCCATAACGGAAGTTATGGGTTTTTTGTTTTCTAGAACAAGCCAAGTTTGCTTGGGTTTCTGAAAGGAAACAAAAAAACTAAATGCGCCTTGCGCATTGGAGGTTTTTATGTTTTTTCAGGATTTTGATCTGTGATACCCAGGTAATCTCTTTTTCACCACAACATGTATTCTGCTAAAAAAAACCTAAATATTGAACAATTAAATTGAATAATCTTAAATTGCTAGTATAATTTAAACCGTTTTAAATTGACAGAAACAACAACATCACAAAAATTTAAAATAAGAGACTTGCCTTCTTTATTAGTGAAAACCTATAAAGCTTGGGATGCAGAAAACCCTTTTAGACTAAGTGCTGTGGTTGCGTATTACGCGATATTGTCTATGCCTGGTTTACTAGTAATCATAGTGAATCTAATTGGCTCCATTTGGGGAGAAGAAATTGTTCAAGGAGAATTAACAAACGAGATATCGAGCGCATTGGGGAGAGATGCCGCAACTGCTATTGAGACTATGATTTCTGAAACTCGAGATGGAGAAAAAAATGTAATCTCGACAATTATTGGTATCGGCACCTTATTGTTTGGTGCTACGGGTGTGTTTTACCATCTGCAAATCTCCATAAATCAAATTTGGAAGATAGATTTAGTACCACAACAAACATTTTGGCGTATGCTAATAAACAGAGCAAGAAGCTTTACGTTTATATTAATCCTTGGATTTTTATTACTAATTAGTTTTATCGTAACCGCCGGAATCTCTGCCTTCTCGAAGTATTTAAGTAGTAGTTTTCCAGAGGTTATTGTGTATTTTACCTATTCTTTAGACATCCTACTTTCAATAGGTATGATTACCGTGCTCTTTGCCCTGATGTATAGGTATTTACCAAACGCGAAAATAAAATGGAAATCGGTTTGGATTGGTGCGTTCATAACAGCTATGTTATTTGTATTGGGGAAATTCTTATTAGGATTATATTTTGGAAGAGCAGATTTTGATTCCACCTATGGTGCTGCTGGCACTATGGTTTTAATTTTGCTCTGGGTATCTTACTCTTGTTTAATTTTATTTTTTGGAGCCACATTTACAAAAGTGTATGCAGAAAAATATGGTTTTGGGATACAACCCTCTATAGAATTAAAGGGTAATGAGAACGACTAATTATCGAAATTACAAGGTATAAACCCTTTAAAATAATCTATTTCTTTGTTGAAATTTTAAATTTTGAATCGATATAGCCAAAAATCAAATTAATAAGAACAATTAAAACTGTTAAAAAACCGAGTTCAACATACATACCAACAGCTGATAAACATCCAACAGAGGCACTACACCAAACTGTTGCCGCCGTAGTTAATCCACTAACACCACCCTCTTTTTTAATTATTACGCCAGCTCCTAAAAATCCAATCCCAGTAACAACTTGGCTTAATACACGCGTTAAATCAGTATTGTCTTCCCCTCTAAATTGAAGCGAAATAATGACAAAAACAGCAGACCCTATAGCGACCAAAGCGTTTGTTTTAAGACCGGCTTCTTTCCCTTTAAACTCTCGTTCTAGTCCTATAAAAAGTCCGGCCAGAGCTGCTATTCCTATTTTGAATAAAAATGTAGTGTATTCTGAATTCATATATAGTATATTATAAGTTACACCATTAAGTGAGTTTTTAATTTATGTAAAATACAATGATGATTCACCTTATATTAACTGTTATAATCATTTCATTAACCCAAATTGTTTTGGGCTATAAAGCATTACAGTTTTAAGGAAAAGCAATAAGCTTGATATAACTAAATAAAATTTGTTGCTTAAATGTACGCTAAGATGTATTTTATAATTTTAAGGGACTTGACCTATTAATTCCTTTGTTTTCTTTCCCTTGTTTAATCTATACCTTGCTCTCTTTCATAAGCTATCATCGCTTTGGGTCTAAAATTAAAGATCAATGCCCTGTACTGAGTTTCAATGCAATTCCCCGGAGGTACATCCATTATAAAATGTACACCACATTGGAGGAGCGCAATGCGTTACGCTTTATTAGTTTCCGTTTCACAATACAGTGTTCCTCCATTTGGAATGGTTTTTATGCTTGCTCAGGATTTTGATCTGAAATCACGAAAGGAAGCAAATCTCTCTTTCTCAGCAACAGGAAACCCACAACTGTCGTTATGGGTTTCCTGTTGCTTTACCATTTAAACTAGAATCTTCTTCTTAAGGAAGGCTTATGCTACACCCTAGTGAACATTAAAAACCTTGTGCTGCATTTCTATGCGCACCTCCTTCATATTTCTATTAATCCTGTAGCATTAAAACTACTTTTCCATTCGTTGGTATTTCACCATTGTTATTATCTAAAGTCACTTTTAATGAGGCACCGTTATTTGCCCTAACGTCATTTGCTAATACCAAGGGGTATACCGCCGAACTACCCTCCCTTTCAATAAAACGAACTTCTGAATTACTATAAATAGGCTTACCATCCGCAATCAATTCTACTCCAATTATCCGTACCCGAGACTCCCCTTCTGTA
>NZ_JALKBA010000114.1 GCF_023015805.1 Cellulophaga sp. F20128 | reverse complement strand
GAGGGTGCAAGTCCCTTATGGGCTGGGGTAACGCCTAGAACCATTAGTAAGCCGCAAGGTCGTTGTCCGCGAGGGCTGGACTGAAGGAAGCGGGACTACAAAGCCCGGTACTGACGAACAGGAACCGTATAGGAGGCATTTAAGCACGGGTAAGCAAGCACATCATTGTAACGCCCAAAAGAACATCAAAAGTGCATTTATGTAGATACGGCAGGGATCGGGGGAAAGAAGATGCCCTTACCTGGGGAGGTCTCTATAACCACGGGTTGGTATAGTAGAGAAGTCAGCAGAAGTCATAGTA
>NZ_JALKBA010000113.1 GCF_023015805.1 Cellulophaga sp. F20128 | reverse complement strand
TCAGGGAGGTCTGAGTTTAAATTCAATGTGGTATCATTACCAACATCTGAATTGTTTAAAATATCAATACCTCCAGCAGTTGTACCTACTGTTATCCTATAACCCGTTGCCTCAGGAACCATATTCCAACTTAGAGCTGTATCTGTAGGTACATTGTTAGCACCGTTTAGCGGACTGCTCAATGAAGTACAGTTAGGGATTGTTGCCGTATTTTCTGTGGTAAACGACTCTTCAGAACATCCAGTGGCATCTCCCGTTGCGTTATACGGAGTGATAGTCACATATATTTGTGTGTTTTCAG
>NZ_JALKBA010000112.1 GCF_023015805.1 Cellulophaga sp. F20128 | reverse complement strand
CTCGATACTAATTATTTTTCCACTACTGCTCCAAAATAATTCACTCGAAGTGACAGTAGAACTATAAATTAAAATAGTATAAAGTAGTCAGTTCGCGTGTTTTTTGTGCAATAAAATGAAACGAAAAATGTATCGAGAACCAATTGAATCTAAAAGGTCTTCTCTTTCTTTTTCCATCGATGAAAAAGAAACAAAAAATCTAGACTGACAAAACCAAAGCTAAACTTCTCTTTCGGTTTCTAAATAATCGCTGACTTCTTCAAATTGCATTTGAATTCATCACAAGACGGATTATTTTTAACGA
>NZ_JALKBA010000111.1 GCF_023015805.1 Cellulophaga sp. F20128 | reverse complement strand
GATTCAGGAGCTATTACAAATGACGGTATTACAAACGATAATACATTGATCTTTACTGGAACAGCAGAACCAAATGCTTCCGTAGAAGTATTTATAGATGGTGTTAGTATTGGATCTACTACTGCTAATGGTTCTGGAAACTGGTCCTATGACCATTCCGGAATTACGCTTAGTGATGACAGTCATGTGATTGCATCACAGGCAACAGATGCCGCTGGTAATATCAGTCCACTCTCAGCCGATTTCCCAATTACGGTAGATACTACCGATCCGGTAGCCCCTATAGTGACCGCCATAAATGACGAC
>NZ_JALKBA010000110.1 GCF_023015805.1 Cellulophaga sp. F20128 | reverse complement strand
AAAGAACAACCGTCTAATGGATCTGTATTGTCTGTAGTCTCATCACCATTGGTTACTCCGTCCCCATCACAATCTAGCGCTTCCCAGGCTGCATTTGGTGTAAGCGTTACACTTGATGCTAAATAGGAACAACCGTCTAATGGGTCTGTATTGTCTGTAGTTTCATCGCCATTGGTTACCCCATCACCATCACAATCTAGCGCTTCCCAAGCTGTACTTGGTGTAAGCGTTACACTTGCTGGCAGAAAAGAACAACCGTCTAATGGATCTGTATTGTCTGTAGTCTCATCACCATTGGTTACTCCGTCCCCA
>NZ_JALKBA010000010.1 GCF_023015805.1 Cellulophaga sp. F20128 | reverse complement strand
TCTTTACTGGAACAGCAGAACCAAATGCTTCCGTAGAAGTATTTATTGATGGTGTTAGTATTGGATTTACAACTGCAAATGGATCTGGAAACTGGACTTTTGACCATTCCGGAATTACGCTGGGTGATAGCAGTTATATGATTGCATCACAGGCAACAGATGCCGCTGGTAATATGAGTCTACTTTCTTCTAATTTCCCAATCACCGTAGATACTACAGCACCCGCTGAACCGACGGTCGAAACGCAAATTACAAACGATACAACACCTGTACTTAATGGTACAACAGAGATTGGGACTACCTTAACTGTAGTAGTTGCAGGTGCTACCTATTCAACGATATCAGATGCTTCAGGAAGCTGGACTATTGATACTGAAACTGCAACACCTGATAGTGGTGTTTTTAATCCAGACATAAATGGTGTCAATGAAGTAGTAGTAACGAGCATGGATGCATCAGGGAATAGTTCTGTTGATTCAACTTCCTTAGAATTAACCATCGATACAATTTCACCCCTTGCACCTACGGTAGCGATTCTAATTACCAATGACATTACGCCTATACTAAGTGGGACTGCCGAAATAGGCAGCACAGTAACTGTAGTAGTAGCCGATGCTACCTATACGACTATTGCTGATAGTTCTGGTAACTGGACCATTGATACCGAAACTGCAACACCTGATAGTGGTGTTTTTAATCCAGACATAAATGGTGCAAATGAGGTAATGGTCACTAGTTCAGATGCTGCTGGCAATAGTACAGATGATAACACAACCTTAGAATTAACAATCGATGCAACACCACCAGCGGTGCCAACAGTAGTAAGTCAAATTACAAACGATACAACTCCTATTCTTAGCGGTACCGCAGAGATTGGAAGTACAGTAACGGTAGTAGTAGCCGATGCTACCTATACGACTATTGCTGATGGTTCTGGCAATTGGACTATTGATACCGAAACAGCAACCCCTGATAGTGGTATTTTTAATCCGGACATAAATGGTGCCAATGAAGTGTTGGTAACCAGTTCTGATACTGCAGGGCATAGTACAGATGACGAAACAACCTTAGAGTTGACCATCGATACCACTGTACCCACGGTACCCACTGTAGAAAGTCAAATTACAAATGATACTACACCAGTGCTTAACGGAACGGCCGAAATAGGATCAACAATAACTGTTGTGGTAGCCGGTGCTACTTATACGACAACCACAGATGCTTTAGGAAGCTGGACTGTTGATACCGAAATAGCCAAACCAGCTGATGGAGTCTTTGAACCAAATGTAAATGGAACCAACGAGGTAATTGTTACAAGTACAGATGCTGCTGGTAATACTACCGTAGATGCTACAACCTTAGAATTGACCATCGATACAACGGCACCCGCAGTACCTACTGTAGAAAGTCAGATTACAAATGATATTACACCAGTGCTTAACGGAACGGCTGAGATTGGAAGTACAGTAACGGTAGAGGTAGCCGATGCTACCTATACGACTACGCCAGATGCTTCTGGCAACTGGACCATTGATACCGAAACTGTAACCCCTGATAGTGGAGCATTTGCTCCAAATGTAAATGGAACCAATGAGGTAATTGTGACAAGTACAGATGCTGCTTCTAATACTACCGTAGATGCAACAACCTTAGAATTAACCATCGATACAACGGCACCCGAGGTGCCAACAGTAGAAAGTCAGATTACAAATGACACTACGCCTGTACTTAGCGGTACCGCAGAGATTGGAAGTACAGTTACGGTAGAAGTAGCCGATGCGACCTATACGACTATTGCTGATGGTTCTGGCAACTGGACTATTGATACCGAAACAGCAACCCCTGATAGTGGTGTTTTTAATCCAGACATAAATGGAACCAATGAGGTAGTTGTTACAAGTACAGATGCTGCTGCAAATAGTACGGTAGATGTAACAACCTTAGAATTAACCATCAATACCACGGTACCTAGTAGCCCTATTGTTACTAGCATTAGTGAGGATTCTGGAACAGATAATTTTGATGGGATCACAAATGACAATACTTTAACTTTTAGCGGAACTGCCGTACCAAACACTACTGTAGAAGTGTTTATAGACGGAGTAAGTATCGGAAATCTTACTGCCGATGCTTCAGGAAACTGGAACTTTGACCATACCGGAACAACACTTGCCGATGGCAATTACGACATTACCGTACAAGCAACCGATACAGCGGGTAATACTAGTGAGCTATCCAGTGTATTCCCTATTGTTGTGGATACTACTTCCCCGACGGTAGATAATACGCCAGCCACAGTTACCACACCTGTATTAACTGGAGAAGGAAGGCCAAATGAAGCTATGCTTATCGAAATTGATACCAATGGCGACAATATTCCTGACCTTAGCTACACGGTTGTTACCGATAGCAACGGAAGCTGGAGCTTGGATACCAGTTCTGCAACACCCGATACTGGAACTTTCCCTGAATTAGGTGACGGAGATGTTTTAACGATTACAGCGACCGATTCAGCTGGGAATATTGGAACAGGAAGTGTTACAATTATATTGGATAATGATGGGGACGGTCTATCCAATAATGATGAACTAAGTTTAGGTACAGATCCTAACAACCCAGATACCGATAGTGATACCATTTTAGATGGTCAGGAAGTTGATGATAATACTAACCCACTAGACGATTGTGAATCTAACGGTGGTACGCCTCTTGACAGCAGTGATTGTGATGATGATGGGTTAACCAATTCGGAAGAAGCTACCTTAGGTACGGATCCATTTAACCCTGATTCTGATGGTGATTTAATCATAGATGGGAAAGAAGTTTCTGATCAAACAGATCCGTTAGATCCGTGTAGCAATATTGGAGGTACCCCTCCGGCAGGAGCTGCATGTGATATCTCTATTTACAATGACCTTGTTGGTCCTGGCATAGATGATGGTTACTTTAGAATTATCAATATTGAACAATTTAAGGACAATACGGTACAGATTTACAACAGATGGGGGGTTATCGTTTTTGAAACAAAAGGATACGATCTTGGTTCTAATGTCTTTAGAGGTATTTCTAATGGTAGAGCTGTAGTTAAGAAAAATGAAACCTTACCTGCAGGGGTTTATTACTACATTATTAAATACAACAATAACGGACAAAATAAATCGAAAGCAGGGTATTTGTACCTAAACAGATAAATAATACAAAACCATTAAACGCATAAATTACAGATTATGAAAAAAATAGTAGTTGGCATTGCATGCATCTTACTCTATGTACAAAATAGTACTGCTCAACAAGATGCGCAATACACTCAATATATGTACAATACAATTGCCATAAACCCAGCTTATGCAGGTTCTAGGGGTGTCTTAAGTATTGCCGCTTTACACAGATCACAGTGGATAGGACTCGATGGAGCCCCTACTACACAAACCCTAAACCTCAATACTCCTATTGCCAGAAGAATTGGATTGGGTCTGTCTGTAGTACATGATGAAATTGGTAATGGCACCAATCAAGATACCTACATAGATGCTGCATTTTCTTATACAATACCTACTGGGGAGCTAGGAAAATTATCCTTTGGACTAAAAGCAGGGGGACATTTTCTAAACATTGACTTTTCTAAATTAGCAAACTACCGACAAGAATCTACCCCCTCTGGGTATAATGATATCGAAAAAAAGTTCTCTCCTAATTTTGGAGCTGGGGCCTATTACCATACCGATACATTCTATGCAGGACTTTCAGTACCTAATTTCTTAGAAACTGAACATTTTGATAATTCTGGAGGCGTTAATAGTTCTTTTGTCGCAGTAGAACGCATGAACTGGTATCTAATTACAGGTTATGTTTTTGAAATTAATCACGATTTAAAGTTTAAACCTGCCGCCCTTATTAAAGCGGTTAAAGGTGCTCCCTTACAAGCAGATTTATCTGCTAACTTTTTACTAAGAGACAAGTTTAGCTTTGGTGCTGCTTACAGATGGGATGCTGCAGTTAGTGCTCTTTTTGGTTTTCAAATTAGCGACCAATTAATGCTAGGGCTAGCCTACGACAAAGAAACTACGGACCTTGGAAATACATCTTTTAATGATGGATCTTTTGAAGTATTTTTAAGATATGAGCTTAGATCTAGATACAAAAAAGTAATAACACCAAGATTCTTTTAAAGAAGAAAAAATGAAATTTAAACATATAACACTAGTCTTTTTGTTCTGTTTTGCAATTGCAAATGCACAAACCAAAAAAGAAAAAAGAGCAGATGATAAGTTTAAGAGTTACCAATACGCTGAGGCTATAGATGTCTACGAGCGGTTGATAGATTTAGGATACAACTCGGAAACAATTTACAGAAAACTAGCCAACTCCAATTACCTTAATGCAAGGTATAAAAATGCAGCTTCTTGGTATGAAAAACTAGTGAATCTAGAAGGTGCTACGGTAGACCCTGAAGAAATTTACAAATACGCTTTAACTCTAAAATCAATAGGAAATTACGATGAATCTGATGCTTGGATGCGTAAGTTTGATGCTAAAAAACAAGACGACACTAGAGCTTCTTTGTTTGAAAACAATACCGATTACCTGCAAACAATTGAAAAAAATTCTGGCAGATACAATCTTAAAAATCTTGAAATAAACTCTAAAGCATCTGAGTTTTCACCAGCCTATTACAACAATAAATTGGTCTTTTCCTCGGCCAGAGATACCGGTACGGTACGTAATGCTATTCACCAGTGGAACAATCAACCGTTTTTAAACCTGTACGCCGCCACTATAGATGAAAACAGCAATCCAATTAATCCAAATAAATTAGATCGTAAACTCAATAAAAAAACACACGAATCTTCTGCTATTTTCACCAAAGATGGAAATACTATGTATTTCACTAGAAACAATTCTGAAAACGGACGTTTTTCCCGTGGCACAGACGGTGTAAGTAGATTAAAATTATACAGAGCCATAAAAATTGATGATCTATGGAAAAAAATTACAGAATTACCTTTTAATGGGGACGACTATTCTGTTGCCCACCCTGCCCTATCACCCGATGAAACTAAATTGTATTTTGCTTCTGATATGCCTGGAACAAGAGGTATGTCTGATCTATATAGGGTTGATATTATTGCCGATGGGTCTTTTGGATTACCTATTAATTTAGGGAACAAAATTAATACAGAAGCTAGAGAAACATTCCCGTTTGTCTCAAAAAATAACATCCTATACTTTGCCTCTGATGGACATCCTGGACTTGGTGGATTGGATATTTTTGCAACTCAAATCACTGATAATTTTAACGATTCATATATCGTAAATATTGGAAAACCCGTGAATAGCAAAAAAGACGACTTTTCACTAATTTTTAATGAAGACACTCAAAAAGGGTTCTTTGCCTCTAACAGAGATGGCGGCAAAGGATTTGATGATATATACAGCTTTACCCAAACCAAAGAGTTAAACCTAAACTGTGGTAACACCATTATTGGTACTGTTATAGATAGTACAACAGGAGCCAACATTCCAAATGCAAGCGTACAACTTAAAGACCTTCAAAATTCTTTAACAATTGAAACTATTTCAGATGACAATGGCAACTTTACATTAGAAGATATCTGTTATGAAGAAGACTATATTGTAGTTGCTCATAAATTAGACTATAATTCAGGAAAAACTTCCTTTACTATTCTCCCTAAAAAACAAGACCAAACTCTCGTTGTAAATCTTACACCCATCAAAAAGGCAGCTCCTATTGGCACAGATTTAACCCAATACTTAAACCTTGATCCTATTTATTTTGATTTGGATAAGTCCACGATTAGAATTGATGGTCAAATTACAATGCAACAAGTATTTGCTTACCTCAAGGAATATCCTGCAGTGGTTATTGAAGTGCGCTCACATACTGATGCTAGAGCGACTACTGCATACAACCAGGCATTATCTGACAGAAGAGCCAATGAAACCGTGAAATACCTCTTAGATAACGGAATTAATCCTGAGAGAGTTTCTGGAAAAGGATTTGGAGCAAGTCAGCTTACTAACAATTGTACTTCCGCTAACACATGTTCCGAAGAGGAACATCAAAAAAATAGAAGATCCGCCTTTATGGTCATAAAAAATTAATGGAATTTAAGCTATTGTAAAAAGGCTACCAAAAACGGTAGCCTTTTCTATTTTATTCCCATTAATATTATCTCAATTAACAAAAGAAATGTAATTTTGCATTCGTATTTCACACTTCTTCAAAATGCAAAAAAAATTTATAAAAACTGCCAAAATATCCCTAATTCTTGTTTATCTGGTAATCATTGCGGGAGCTGTTGTTAGAATGACTGGTAGTGGAATGGGATGCCCAGACTGGCCCAAATGCTTTGGTCAATACATACCGCCAACAGCTATTACTGAGCTACAATGGCAACCTTTCTCAGGGGTTAAAAAAGGAGAAATAATTATTGTTGATAAGACTTTGCAGGTTGCACGTAAAGATTTTACCACAACTGCACAATTTAACACCGCCAATTGGGAGACCTACACAAAACACAATTATGCTCACTTTAATCCAACCCACACTTGGATAGAATATATAAATAGGCTTTTTGGGGCTTTGGCAGGCTTAGCTACATTTGTTCTGGCTATACTTTCCATTAAATTTTGGAAAAAAAATAAAAAAGTAACCCTATTGTCATGGGCCATAGTCTTTGCTATGGGCTTTCAAGGTTGGTTAGGAGCAACCGTTGTTTACTCACTATTAAACCCTGTAAAGATTACAATACATATGGTTATGGCCTTAGCCATTGTAGCCATGTTACTGTATCTTTTATATAGCGTTAAGGAAGTAACAACGCAATTGCAAACCGATAAAATAACAAAACAACTCCTCCTACTTGCCTTAGCAGTTACAGTCATCCAAATTGTTTTAGGAACGCAGGTAAGGCAATTGGTTGATACACAAGTAGATTTAGTTGGTGAAACTGCGAAAAACCTGTGGTTAGAAAATGGATCCCTTACTTTTTACATCCATAGATCCTTTTCAATCTTGGTAGTTTTATTGAACGGTTCTATTTTCTACAGAATGCTTCAATTAAAATTAGCCCTTTCTAAAATAAAATGGGTATTGATTTTACTAGCATTGGAGGTAATTTCAGGGATTGAAATGAATTATTTTGACTTCCCTTTTGGTAGTCAAACCCTTCATTTGGTGCTAGCATCACTATTATTTGGCGTACAGTTTTATTTGGTCATTGAACATTTTAAAAAGACAGAAAACATTCAGTAAAATTTAGGCACTATGGTATTGGCGGATGCGTAACTTGTACCTCCCAGTATAACCCAAACAGCTCTTGGAATATTACTTTAAGCCGTGTTACTAATAGCAAGTTATTCTGTTTTGAATTTCCCGAAAGTTCCGCTGTAATTTATCCGATCTACATCAGTTAAAAGACTTTATGCCGTTGTTGCATTTTTTAACTTATTTGTAATCGTTAATACTGTGAGAAAGGATTAAAACTTTGTAACTTTGCCCACTTGCAATATTTGAAAAGAAATGATTTATAAAATTAGAATCATCTTAGATGCCAAAGATGACGTATTTAGAGATGTTGAGATAGAAGCTCAAAACACCTTAGAAGATTTTCACAACACCATCACCCAAGCTTTTGGTTTTTTAGGTAGTGAAATGGCTTCCTTTTACACCTGTGATGAAGAGTGGAACCAAGACCAAGAAATTGCTCTTTTTGATATGAGTGAAAATGGGATTTCCGATGTTCGGTTGATGAACGAAGTGTTGTTGGAAGATATTTTAACTGAGAATACACCAAAGCTTATTTATGTGTACGACTTTTTAAGTATGTGGACATTTTTTGTTGAATTAGCAGACATAGAAGATAATGATGAAGGTAAGGCCTACCCCAACATCCTTTTTAGTTTTGGGGAATTACCTGATAGTCCACCTGAAAAAAACTTTGAAGCCGATGATTCTGAGGAAGAGTTGGACGATTCTTTTGAAAGTTATGACGATTTAGATTTTGATGAAAATTGGAACTAAATAAAAATTATATTTACGCACCTTATTAAAACATACACTTCTTCTATATGATTAATTTATACTCTACTCAAATTGAAAGCATTTCTATACACCGTATCGGTAATAAAAATAAAGGCGAAGGTGCATTTTTATCGAACCAACCATATGCTTTAAATGATGAAACTACGGGATTATTAAAAGAGTATTTTTTTAAACCTTTTCGGGAAAAAGAAGAGAATTATTTTAAATTTTCTAATGAAGTAGACGTTGAGTTTAACGAATTATACCAAATAGCTATGGCTATTTTTGAAGCCCCAGAAAGCTGTCATGCAAATTCAAAAAAAATAGCGACTCATTTGTTTGAACAGTCCAATCACCCACATATAAAAAGTGGAGAGTTATATGTTACGTACTTAACAGATCTATTATTAGACAATAAGAAAACCGATGCTATAGGTATCTTTAAAAGTGAGTTAAAACATGATTTTCTTCAATTAAATGAAAATGGAGAAAATATGGACATTAACATTCTGCAAGGTATTAATGTAAACAAGCTGGATAAAGGCTGTTTAATTTTCAATTCCAATAAGGAAGAAGGATATAAAGTGTTGTCTGTAGATAGCAACCGATACGACACAAAATACTGGCTGGAAAATTTTCTAGGGGTAGATGCCTTAGCTGATGAAACTTTTTACACTAAAAATTACTTGAAATTTTGTCAAAATTTTGCTAAGGATGTAGTTCTCCCTGCTGAAGACAAACAGCAAGAAGTACTATTTATGAATAAAGCTGTAAATCATTTTGCGAAAAATGATGCCTTTGAAGAGTCTGTCTTTCTTAACGAAGTAATGGACAATCCTGAGCTAATACCAGAATTTAAAAATTACAAGGTAGAAAAAGGACCCAAGTATAGTGTTGAAGATGTATCTAACTTTAATATCGCTAATAAAGCGGTTTCCGATGCTCGTAAAAAGATAAAAAATGTTATCAATTTAGACACGAACATTCAAATAAAAATGGATTTTATTAATCCTGAATCTGCTCAAAAATTTGTGGAAAAAGGATGGGACGAAGAACGACAAATGTATTATTATCTTGTCTATTTTAACAAGGAAGAGAAAAGCTAAATTTGGTTGATAGTTGATAGTTGATAGTTGATAGTTGATAGTTGATAGTTGATAGTTGATAGTTGATAGTTGAAAAAACTAAACTTGGAGTCCAAAGCATCAAATAAACAAAAAAACATTCACAAAAAATTAGACACTGAAAGTCTTTCAGCTTCATCCTTAAAACTATAGACTTGGCAATTTTTATTTAGTGGTTTTTACTTGGCAATTGGTACATGTTATTTTTATTTCGTTCTTACCACTTAAAATCAATACCTTACCAGGTTCTGCTTACAATTTAATCTTATTTTCTATAATTTGTTTCATACTAATGTTTTCATAATTTCTTTTTACAAAATCTAAGGCCAAATCTAAAACTCTTCCCATCGTTTTACATTTTTTAAATTGCATATCAAGAGTAAGGTCATAGATATGTTCACGAAGCATTTTTATATTTTCTGGGGTAGAAATCGTATCTTTTTTACAAATATTTCTCAATTTTTTTATTCTATTCCCAGAACTAAGAATTCTTTTGGCAACAATAGATCGCTCCTCTAATTTGTATTGATCTACAGAACTAACCAGTAATTTACTCCTCACTAATTCTACCATCTGATAGTTTTCTTTAAAAAATTGAGGGCGGTACACTTTAAGCTTTCCTTCAAAACATTGCTGATCAAAATCTATGGCACGTATCCGATAAACCACATGATCAAAATCATGCACCGGTACAATTACATAGTTATAGGAACGCATATCACCCAACAAGCGAATCATACAACGTTCATTAAACTTTACAAATTCCTTAGCCAATTGTGATTTTTCACGCTCAGAACAATTGGGTAACATCTCTTTAATAAAAACATCTCCGGGTATACCTGCTATATGTTCTTCAATTAGGGTATCCTTATACACTAAGAAATTGAGATTGTAAGGCGATAACATATGCTCTAGCTCTAAACCGTAAATTCTAGAGGCATCTGTTTTTTTAATATAGAAATACGTAAAGTTATCATTTAGGATATTCCTTACTTTTATTCGAAAAGGTTTAGAATTTCCAAAAGTACAGAAATCAACCGCATCTATATTTAAATATTGATTGATGTAATCACTACCATCGGAATGCAGTAAGGAATACACTTTTTTTAAGCTTACATCAATCTCTTCCCTTTCATATTCAGAATAATACACACGTACCCATAAGGTATCTACTTCCTTTGAATCATACACCACAACTGATCCTGAAAACCGGAGTAAATCATCATAAAAAATAGGTATTTCTGTCTTTCTATTGTAATGTTTTAAATAGGCATCTAAGTGCACACTTACTGGGTAAGCAGGCTTCTTTTTAGACATTAATTTTTCTTCCTCCATTTAGCTTAAATAAAAAGTAATTTATTCTTTAAAAACTAGTGTTTACTGCCTCCCTTTTAACCACATACACCATTTGCTAATTTACACGAACTTCCTTAACAAATAGACGATAAAATAGTTACATCCTAAAAAAACACTAGAACACCTATGATTTTAGACATTTAAAATAGCTTCCTAATCCCCTTTATAGGCATAGGTTCTTAGTTTTGCACATTCAACTACGATCTCTTCATCATTTTTGGCATGCTTCGTATATTCTTCATACACTTACCTATGTTTATTTTATGGACACCTTATTTAATTAATAGGGTATCTGTAAAATGGTGTTTGCAATCTAAAAAATGCTTTTCAACTTTAAAGCCACTATTTTCTGCCAAGTTTTCTATTTCCTCTAAAGCATATTTTTTAGAAAGTTCGGTCCAAATAAGCTCATTATAATCAAAATTAAAGCTTTTACCTATCTTTTTTAAATGAACGGTCTGTTTACGCAAACTAATCAAATAACTCCTAACTTCACCAGTAATAGGATTGTAATGACAATAAAAATCAAAATCGTCTACTTTAAAATCACCTTCCAATTCACGATTAATACGTAGAAGTAGATTGATATTAAAACGTTTGGTAATGCCATGACGGTCATCATAGGCATATTGAATTGTTCTAGGGTTCTTCATCAAATCGACACCCATTAAGAGTTTGTCATTTTTTTTCATTCCCGCACCAAAATGCTGCAATAACCCAATGGCATCCAAATTACCATAATTGCCAATATTACTACCTAAAAACAGGAGTAAACTTGGAATATCTGTATTTATATTCTCTGTATTTAAAATCTCAAAATAGTCTCCTACCCGAGGATGAATGGACAGGTTTGGAAGCTTTTGATGCAACTTTTCTAGCAAGCTATCCATTGCACCTTGTGAGATATCTATAGGCACATAATGAAAATCAATTTTAGCATGTACGAGATATTCTAACAATTTAAAGGTCTTAAACCCGTCGCCAGCTCCTAATTCTATAATATTAAATGGCTCCTTAAACTGAACAGCCTCAATAATTTGTTTGCCTTGAAGCGAAAGTATTTCAAATTCACTATCTGTTAAATAGTATTCCGGCATATTCATAATCTCCTGAAAGATTTTACTCCCAGCAGCATCGTAAAAATACTTTGATGATAACCGTTTTTTAGCTGTAGAAAGTCCTTCTACAATATCCTTGGCGAATTGTTGATCCATATTTATTTTACTAGTCTAATTCCTGAAAACATCCATCGCAAACTGGGATGAAAAAAATTTCTATAGGTGTTTCTACTGTGATTATGTGGTGTTGCAACAGAAGCACCGCGCAATACTTGCTGACTTACCATAAACTTTCCGTTGTATTCGCCCAAGGCCCCAGGGGCCTTTTTAAAATTAGGATAGGGTTGGTACGCGCTTGATGTCCATTCCCACAATTGTCCCCAATCTAGGTTTTTAGATGCTATTTCCCACTCAAATTCTGTAGGCAAACGCATTCCTTTCCATTCTGCATAAGCAAAGGCCTCATAATAACTAAGGTGCATAACGGGCAATTCTAGATCTACAGCCTGCAAGCCATTATAGTTGTAATAGTGCCATTGGTCATCTATGGTATACCAATACATAGGGCTCTCAATATTTTTTTGCTTGATAAAGTCCCAACCTTCAGCATGCCATAGGTTAAAATTAGAATAGCCGCCATCCTCTATAAATGCGATATATTCTGCATTGGTTACCAATGCATTTGAAATTTGGAAAGCATTTAGATACACTTTATGTACCCCCAATTCATTATCAAAACAAAAATTGGTGTCCTTATGACCAATTTCATAAACCCCCTCAGCAATGGTATTAAAACCTTGGTTATGGGTTTCTTTTGTAAGATGTGCTGCTGTGGCAAACGAAGGAAATGTAGGTTGATGGCCTAAAATATATTTTATATCATACGCCAACAACTCTTGATGTTGCTGCTCATGATTAATACCAATTTCCAATAATTCAAGGACTTCTAAAGAAGCGTTTACCTCCAACAAACCCAAAATTTGTTCCGTAACATAGGCCCTATACTCAAGCACTTTTTGTACTGTAGGTCTTGTCATTAACCCCCTATTAGGACGTAATACACGTTTTCCTGCATTGTTGTAGTAACTATTAAAGAGATAGGCATAATCATCATTAAAAACCGTGTAACCTCCTTTGTATTCCTGAAGTATAAAGGCTTCAAAAAACCAAGTACTGTGTGCCAAATGCCATTTGGGTGGCGAAACATCTGGAATGGGCTGCACCGAATAATCTTCAATTTCTAAGGGACTACACAATTGTTCCGTTTGCAACCTCACTTCTTTAAACCGCTGGTAAATTTGTGTTTTCAAAGTTTTATGAGTTTAAAATTTCAGTGTCAAAAATCACTTTTCCTGCCACTGTTTTATGTACAGGACACCTTGAAGCAATTTCTTTTAAACGTGTTTTTTGTGCCTCGTCAAGATTCCCGACAAATTTTAATTTTTTTGAAATATGATCAAGGTACCCTGGTTTCTCTACATCCAGTTGGAGTTCATCACTATGCTTCCGAGCGTGCGAAATGTAAACAAAGACTTCTTGTAAGTCCCATTTTTTACGTTCTGCATACATTTTCAAGGTCATTACTGTACAACTCGCTATTGCCGCGTTAAGGTATTCATAAGGCGATGGTCCAAAATCATCTCCTCCAATACTATTGGGTTCGTCTGCAATAAAACTATGTTTTTTAGTTTGAATTTGCGTGGTAAAGTTATTTTCTATGATATCTAAGTGGGCTACCAATTGTTCGCCTTCTGGTTGTAACATTTCGTTATCCTGTACCGGAAAATAGCGTTGTGCCCAAGTACCAATCATTGTCCCAGCATATACACTATCTTGAGTATTGCTCAGTAAATGATCAGCCTGATCAAGACTGACAAAACTTTTGGGGTGATGTGCGCCCGTATACAATTTATGTGCATTTTCAATCCCAACAACTTGGTCAAACGGAGCATGCATAATTAATAGAGGTTTCCGTAAATTCTTAGTTATTTCAGGTAAATCTGTTTTACTAAAATTGGCCACAAATTCCTGATTTATAGTGAATGGACGGCCTCCGATATGTACCTCAACTTCACCTTTGTCTTGTACTTCCTCAACACTATGGGAAAACAAATGCGTTACGTGATCCGACGTTGCTGGCGCCCCAATAGTAGCAACAGCCTTTATATTGTCTAGCTTTGAAGCAGCAACAATAGCTGCTGCACCTCCTAGGGAATGACCTATTATAAGTCCCGGGGCTTTATAATGCTCCTCCAAGTACTTACTCACATCTAATAAATCGCTAATATTCGCTGAAAAATGACTTTCTGAAAAGTCACCCTCACTTCTTCCTAATCCTGTAAAATCGAACCGTAATACTCCAAAACCGTGTTTGGTCAACGCCCTACTAATGTTTTTTACCGCATTTAAGGTACTATTGCATGTAAAACAATGTGCAAATATGGCAAATTGTAATGGCTTTTGATTGGCAGGCACTTCCAAATGTGCGTGTAGCGCAATCCCTTTTCTGTTTTTTATTTTCAGTTTTGTTTGCATTGCTCCGTCTCAATTAAATGTTTTGTTTCTTCTTTTTTAGTGAAGTTAGAAAATTTTTGTAGGATATGGATAAGTTTTGGGTCGATATACTTTTCGCAGAATGGTTTTTGCGGATCTTTTTTATAGTAATTTTGTAGGGCTTCTTGTGATGCCTGAAAGCTTTTAAATGGTAAAACTTGAATAATTAATTGCTCATGAATTGTTACTTGTAAGCTTGTTAACGCTTGATTTATAGGAACAACATCTTCCCCTCTAAAATAATAGATTGCAGAACGGTATTTTTTACGCATACTATGGCTAGCCGTACTTTTATGGGTATGTACATGCACTGCAATTAAAATATCTAGTGAAATTTCAGTGGCGTCATAGGTAACAATAACCGCCTCCGAAAACGCACATGCATCTCCTTCTGAAGCGATCCATCCTTGTTCTACCGTGTGAACACCTTTCAATATTTGAAAAACTGCTTCGGTACACCAATGGCAACCACCTCCAAATCCTATTTTTTTTACGTTTTTCAATTATAAGGTATGCTTATTCATTATCTATTAGTCTATGATAGTTACCCCACGCCAAAAAGCAAGGTGATCTTTTATTCCTTTTGCTAGGGCCGATGGTTCTTGGTAATACCAAGCTGCATCCTCATTGGTTTTCCCATCCACATCCAAAGTGTAATAAGATGCCTGTCCTTTCCATGGACAATGGGTGTGCATATCACTAGATTTAAAATATTCTTTCTTTATACTTTCTATTGGAAAATAATGATTTCCTTCTATCACCACTGTGGCATCACTTTCTGCTAAAATTTGATTGTTCCAAATTGCCTTCATAATAAACTGTTTTAGTGTATTTGTATCTCTATTTCAATATCAATAACTACTGCATAGCGCTTATGGCCTTGTAAACGCCATCCTATGGGATAAAGTAGTGGTTTTATATGGATTCTAATTCCAAGCCAATGCTTTGCGCTCTTTCCAGTAGGCTTCGGAACTTTTTCCAAATGCATTTAATTTTTCCAATTCTGGTATCGTTAAGCTAAAGGTATGCGCTTCAAGATTAGCCAAAAGATGTCCTTTGTTTGTAGCTCCACTTAAAATAGTAGCCCCTACAAAGCTATCCATACAATAGCGCAGGGCAATGGCATCTACACCTACGGAATACTGTGCCGCCAACACCTTTAAAAAACCATAAAGGCCTTCGTATTTTGAATACCTTGTATTTGGCAGTAAACGGCCGTTTGCCAATGCTTCTTTGATGATCAATGAGCCTTGTAAGGCTTGTAAAGCTTCTTTACACTGCAATACACTTTGATCTAAAATATTAAAAGTACATTGAAAAGATTGAAACAATTGTTCGCCAGCTACAGTGATGTCCAATGCTTTTTGAAGCACCTCAACTTGATTTGCTCCAGTGGTTGTTAAACCAATGATAAGTCCGTTTTCTTTTTTTAACTGGTGCAAACGATTTAAAACGGCTTCATTCTCTAAAACCCCCGTATCTAAGGTAGCTGAATGTATTTGATACACTTTTAGATAAGGCATTAGCTTTTTGGAATATGCCCATTGTTCATTGAGCTTCTGTAACGAATGCTCTTTTATTTCGTGTACAGTTGCTTTAGGATCAAAATTTGCTACATAGGTATATCCCCATTTTGTAGACACGCTTATGGAAGGGTCTTTTTTATGAGCCAACCAAGTTACCATCAATTCTTCTGCCAGGCCGTAACCTGGAGAAGTATCAAAACAACGGATGCCGTTGTTGTATGCATCTTCTAAGGTTTGCATACCGTTGGCTTTAAATTCTGCTAATGAAAATGGTTTTTCTGCTTCCTTATTTTGTTTCAAGTTTATATACAGCGGTCTACCAATAGCGGCAGTACCAAATCCTATATTACTGTTGTTGTTCATAGGTTCAAAATATGGGTTCCTCTTCTGCCTTTTTAAGAAGCTTTTTCTTTTAAAAAGGTGCCAAATCTTTCAAAATGACAGGTGTAGCCATTTGGTATTCTAAGCAAATAATCTTGATGTTCCGGTTCTGCAGCCCAAAAGTGTGTGTATGGTTCTAAAGTAGTTACTATTTTACCTTCCCACCTATTGGAGTCGTCTACGATTTTGATAACTTCTTCGGCAATTGCTTTTTCTTCTTCATTCTGAAAAAATATGGCCGACCTATAACTAGAACCCAAGTCGTTCCCTTGTTGGTCCATGGTTGTTGGATTGTGAATTCTAAAAAAATAATCTAGAATTTCTCTAAAATTAGTTGCTCTAGGGTCATAGGTTAATTCTATCCCCTCTGCATGTCCGGGATGGTTTTTATAGGTTGGTTCGTCGTTTTCTCCCCCAAGGTAACCTACTTCGGTATCTTTAATTCCTGGACGCACCCGAAAGAGGTCTTCCATACCCCAAAAACATCCTCCTGCGATATATACTTTTTTAATATTATTCATTTTGTTCGGTATTAAAATATTGGTAATTGGTCTTGCTTATAACTACAAACTTACAGATTAGTAGTATAAAATGTAGCTCATTTTTTTTCT
Source organism: Cellulophaga sp. F20128 (assembly GCF_023015805.1). Taxonomy (GTDB): domain Bacteria; phylum Bacteroidota; class Bacteroidia; order Flavobacteriales; family Flavobacteriaceae; genus Cellulophaga. The sequence continues at coordinate 113,135 of NZ_JALKBA010000010.1, read as the reverse complement.
AAGTCACTATTCCGTAACATCACCAAGCCCAGCCTAATTTATGTTGCCGTACTACGTGTTTTAAAAATGAATTAGGAACTACAGGATAACATGGAACAACCTACCTTATTCCTTGCCCATTCCGGGCGTTTTACAAACCACTTTTCGTTTTTTGGCTGTTCTTCATAGGGTTTTTTAAGGAGTTGGTACAATTCATCAATTAATTCGTAATCCCCTTTATCAGCATCCTCTATTGCCAATTGGGCCATGTAATTACGCAATACATATTTTGGGTTAAGGAGATTCATTTTAAGCTTACGTTCATCGTCTGTTTGTACTTCTTTTAGTAAGGCTTCTGAATAGTCTATAAACCAAAGATTCCAATCTGACTTCAGTTCATCTGTAATTTCTAAAGGGGCATAAAAAGCAGTACCAACTACTTTAAACCAGTCTACGGGCTTATCTTTTGGTAGGTTGGCTAAATTTCTAAAAAAAATAGTCATATCTGTTTCCGACTCTTGTAACAAGCGTTCTAATTCTGTGACAATTCTAGCATGGTTTTCGTGCTCGTTTTCCAATCCTAATTTACCCCGCATCATGGTTAAATAGGCCACCTCAACCGTATCACTATAGTTATGCAATACTGCTTCAAGGGGTGCCGCTTCTTCTACGAGTGGATATAAAGCATTTGCCAACTTTACTAAATTCCACAATACAATTTTGGGTTGGGTCCCGTAGCGATACCTACTGTGTGCACGGTCTGTTGTATTCGGTGTCCAATTATGATCGTATCCTTCTAACCAACCATAGGGCCCGTAATCAATGGTCAACCCTAAAATTGACATGTTATCTGTATTCATAACGCCATGTACAAAGCCTACTCGTTGCCAATGCATCACCATTTCTAAACTTTGATCTGCTACTTCTTTTAAAAATTGAATATAAGTTTCTTTAGAAGGGGCGCCCAAATGAGAAAAATGATGTTTTATGGTATAATCTACCAAAGTTTTTAGCGTTTTCTTGTCGTCTCTTGCTGCAACTATTTCAAAATTACCAAAACGAATAAAAGAGGGGGCCGTTCTGCATACAATGGCGCCTTTTTCATATTCTGGATGCCCATCATACAACACATCTCTTAAAACCTGATCTCCACTTAACGCCAAGGATAGTGCCCGTGTGGTAGGGACACCTAAATGATACATGGCTTCGCTGCACAGGTATTCCCGGATTGAAGAACGCAGCACTGCCAATCCGTCTGCCGTTCTAGAATAGGGGGTTTCCCCAGCACCTTTAAGCTGAAGTGCCCAATTTTTAGTAGTGTGTGTTACTTCGCAGAGGTTAATGGCGCGCCCGTCTCCCAATTGCCCCGCCCAATTCCCAAATTGATGTCCGCCGTAACACATGGCATACGGCTTGGTATTTGGCAACAGTTGGTTTCCGGTAAATACGTTTAAAAAATCGGCACTTGCCCCGTCTTCTGCTGTTAACCCCAATGTTTTTAACATCTCAGAAGACACATGTAACAATTCAGGTTTCTCTGTTTTTTTGGGGGTAACAAAAGAGAAGCAAGCTTCTGTTACTTGCCTCCTACTATTTTCTAGAATAGGATCTGCTGGTAATTCTTTATTAAAATAATCTTGTATGTTTAGTTTTAAATCCAAAATTTATCGTTCTTATGTATGTAAGGCTTGTATTTACGTTTCCTACCCATTAAAAATTGTAATCCGCGCTTTTTTTAATCGTAATGAATTGGCAATACCGATTCAATTTATAAAATCTGCTATTATTCGATTTTATTTTTCCAATAATCGCTTCTGTTTTTCACAGCCTTTATATAACTACAAACGGCAACGGCGGTATACCCTTCTTCTGTTAGTTTTTCAAAGGTTTTTTCTACCAATATTTTTCCGATACCTTGTCCTCTTAAGGCATTGGGCACTTCAGAATAATTTAGGTACATTTTACCATCCCTAAGTGTATAGGTTACTTTTGCCATTTCACCCTTTACATCCATGGTAAAACGTTTATTTTCTTTGTCGTGTAGTATCTCCAATTTTGTCTGTATTAATTTCGTTAATATATCTCTATTTACCGAATTTGGCGGTCTTTCTTTTGTTGCACTCATTGCTCATGAAGGGAAGCCTCGTAAAGCCTACTTAAAAAGGTGCGCAACAGCTATTGTTACCGTTTCTAGCTTCATTTAATCCTCGCTTTCTTCTTCCTGAAGAACCATAGCCGCAGAGTTAACGCAATAGCGTAACCCACTTGGTTCTGGACCATCAGGAAACACATGCCCTTGGTGAGCGTCACAGGTATTACATTGCACCTCTACCCGTACCATTCCAAACGAACTGTCCTTGATATATTTAATGGCATTTTCTTTGATGGGTTGTGAAAAACTTGGCCACCCCGTTCCCGAACTAAACTTAATAGTAGAATCGAATAAAGGCGTACCACAACACACACAATTGTATTTTCCAGCATCATATTTTGTACAAAGGGCACCTGAATGAGCGGCTTCTGTACCCGCGTTACGTGTAACTCTAAATTGTTCTTGCGTTAACAAGCTGCGCCATTCTTCTTCCGTTTTTTCTACCCGTTTATCGGGTGCAAGATTGCCTTTATTCGCAAATTTTATTACGTCTTTCCAAGTCAACATATCTTTTATCATTTTTAGTTATTCCTTTCCTACAAATTTACACTATAAGTCGGCTTTATATGGTATTCCTTAAAATTCCCTAGAGCTCGATATTACTACTTAATTTAGTGCAAAATGTGTGCCTATTATCATAAAATAGGATAAACTATTGTATTCTCAAAAAAAAGCGATTTATTTAACGGTATTTGGCTTTTTAGACCAAGGTTATTACACCTACACTTCCATTTTATGGTGCTTGAATAAAACAAGGTGGTTCTTATTTGATACTATTCTTCATTTTTTTGTAACAAAAACTATAGGCAGTCGTCTTATGACCATAACAATCTTAAAACCGCCAACTCTTGGAAACTATTCTCACCGTAAAAAATCTCACCAAAAAATTTGGTTATTTAACAGCAGTAAAAGACCTCTCTTTTACAATTGAAAAAGGCAATGTTTACGGAATTTTAGGTCCCAATGGCAGTGGTAAATCTACTACTTTGGGTATTGTTTTAAATGTAGTAAACAAAACTCAAGGTGAATTTAGCTGGTTTGATGGAAACGTAAATACCCACCAAGCCTTAAAAAAGGTAGGGGCTATTATTGAACGCCCCAATTTTTACCCCTATATGACCGCCGTTCAAAACCTTAAATTGGTTTGTAAGATTAAGGAAGTGGGTACTGAAAAAATAGAAGAAAAATTAGAATTGGTTGGACTCCTAGACCGAAAAAACAGCAAGTTTAAAACCTATTCCCTTGGCATGAAGCAACGGTTAGCCATTGCCTCTGCCCTATTGAACGATCCTGAAATTTTGATCCTGGATGAACCCACAAATGGATTAGACCCTCAAGGGATTCATCAGATACGAGAAATTATAAAGAAAATTGCATCCCAAGGCACTACAATTTTATTGGCATCTCACCTTTTGGATGAAGTTGAGAAGGTGTGCACCCATGTTGTAATTTTACGCAAAGGAGAAAAGCTCTATTCGGGTCGTGTTGGAGATATGCTGGCCAGTCATGGCTTTTTTGAATTAAAGACGGACGATCTATCACTTCTTAAGAAGTTTTTAGAAGACAATCCTGATTTTGATTCTTTTAAAGAAGAAAACGGACTAGTCACTGGTTTTCCAAATAAAGAAATAAGTGCAAAAGATTTAAACAAAGTGCTCTTTAGCACTGGTATTATTTTATCGCATTTGGTGAAACGAAAAGAAAGCTTGGAAGAACAATTCCTTGAACTCACCAAGAACCAATCTAACTAAATATACCCACCAAAAAAACTAAAAATTATGTTGCGCTTATTACAGATAGAATTTATTAAATTATGGAACAATAGAGCTAGTAAAGTTCTTGTGTTATCCTATTTTATATTAATGATACTCATTGCCGGGATTTCTATGATCAAGGTAGATTTTGGCCCTCTTAAATTCCATATCGCAGATATTGGGATTTTTAACTTCCCATATATCTGGCATTTTAACACCTTTGTGGCTGCTTTTCTAAAGTTGTTTTTAGCCATTGTTATTGTCTCTATGATTGCCAATGAATACAGCAATAAGACTATAAAACAAAATTTAATAGACGGCCTTTCAAAAAAGGAATTTATTCTGTCTAAGTTTTTAACCATTGCCGTATTTGCACTGGTCTCTACGGTTTTTATTTTTGCAATTTCTTTAGTTTTGGGATTACTTTATTCGGATTATACGGAAGTAGCTATCATCTTCTCTGACCTGGAGTATCTGGCTGCCTATTTTGTAAAGCTTTTAGGGTTTTTCTCGTTCTGCTTTTTTGTTGGTATGTTGGTAAAGCGATCTGCTTTTGCCTTAGGCTTTTTATTTATCTGGTTTATTGGCGCAGAAATAATTCCGTATATCTATTTAAGCTCTAATTATTCCAAAGAATTTGCAGATTCTGTTTCGCGGTTTTTTCCGTTTGGTTCTATGTGGAGTACCATTCCTGAACCGGCAAGTAGGCTAAGTGTTATTAAAACTGCTGCACAACAGGTAGGAGAAGATATATCTGGGGACTACAGCATTCATGGATCACAACTATTGATTGTCTTATGTTGGACAGCTGTTTTTATCTATTTATCCTATGCTTTACTGAAAAAACGAGATTTATAACTATATTGAAGCGTTTTAGAGAACGCGAATATGAAGTTATATATGAGGCTCCTTGTTTTGTCCATTCTATTGCCTCTCTTTTCTTTTAGCCAGAGTGAAGCATCAAACTGGTATTTTGGAGAAGGTGCGGGTCTTAGCTTTAATGGCAATGGCAGTGTTACTGCTGTTACAGACGGAAAACTAAACACCAAAGAAGGTTGCGCTACCATTTCGGATAGCGACGGCAATTTATTGTTTTATACGGATGGTATTACGGTTTATACCAGCACCCATGATATCATGCAAAACGGCACAGGATTGTACGGTGATCCTTCCAGTTCGCAATCGGCTCTTATAGTACCCAATCAAAAAGACACCCATATTTTCTATATTTTCACCGTAGATACTTCACTAGGCGGCACGGATAAAGACTATGGACTAAACTACTCCACTGTAGACCTATCGCTCAATGCAGGCGCCGGTGCTATTACCCAAAAAAATAAAAACTTACTCGCTAATTGCTCTGAAAAGATAACAGCTGTTCTTAAGGATTGCTTTGAAAAATCTGTTTGGGTAATTGCCTATGGCTCTGAAAGTGGTAACACTGAAATTTTTGATACGTTTTTTGCTTTTGAAGTAAATGACACAGGCGTTGTGATGACACCTGTAATAAACACTTTTGATAGCATCGCAATCTCTGATAATAGAGGGTATTTAAAACTTTCTGCAGATGGCACAAAAATGGCAGCTGCAAATGTAAAAGATGGTCTTTACCTGTATGACTTTGACGCTAGTACAGGGGTCCTCGCCAATCAACAACATATTGCCATACGGGCTAGCAATAAAGATCCTTATGGAGTAGAATTTTCTCCCAACAACGAATTACTCTATGTGGTAGCCTATAATGCGGTGCAAGGGCTTGATACGGAATCATCAAACCTGCTTCAGTTTAATCTTAAAGCAGGAGACATTTCTGCTTCACAGGTTGTATTAGACGAACGCAATATTTATAGAGGGGCACTGCAATTGGCTGAAAATGGTAAAATTTACCGGTCCTTAGCCGTATCTTACGACGAAGGTTCGCGCTATTTGGGCGTTATTAACAATCCCAACCAACTAGGAACAGCGGCCGGTTACCAACACAATGCCATTTATTTGAACGGAAAGCATGCCACACAAGGATTGCCTCCTTTTATTCAATCTTTCTTTGCTAAAACGGGCTTGGTAAAAAATTCGGATGGTACTACCAGCACAAGTTTAACGGTTTGTGAGGCCAGCCCTTTTATTTTAGAAGCCACAAATATACCAGGAGCAACCTACAACTGGACGCACAATGGAAATCCTATTGCTAACCCAAATGGTTCTGTTTTCAGCGTTACCCAAGCAGCATTAACTGATGAGGGGAAATACACCCTAGAAATTATTCCTGCGGATCCATCTGAATGTTCCATTTTTGGAGAAGCACAACTCAGTATAAACGCTATGCCTGTTATAAACAACCCCACATTAACGCAATGCGATTTGGACACCGATAGCGCCACCGCTTCCACAGACGGGTATACGGCCTTTAATTTGGAACAGGCCAGTTTTGATATTGCCAATGGAGTGGCCGGGAATAAGGTAGCTTTTTATGCGTCGGAAGCGGATAGGGATGCAGACAAACCTATTGCTAATCCTATAGGGTTTATCAATACTACGGCCACCAACCAAACTCTTTATACCCGTGTTACCAATACCCTTGGTTGTAGTTCTTACGGAAGCCTTAATCTAATAGTAAACCCTACCACAGCCAGTATAAGCCTCCCAACAAATCTGCCTTACTACGCTTGTGATAGCGACCCTAATGATGGAAAAGAAACTGGGTATTTTGACTTGGATGCTATAATTGCTAGCAATTTTTTAGGGTTCGACGTTAGCTTGTACACCTCTAAAGAAGATGCGTCTTTAGAAATAAACGCCGTTTCTGGTGCAAATTACAGTTCTGAAACCGCAACAATATATGTACGTTTGGAAGCTTTTAATCAATGCCAAGGCGTAGAAGAGATTAGCCTCAACGTACAACCTATACCCAAGGTTATTATTGAGGATGAATATTATTTTTGTACCGATAACCCCGTTTTAGAACTCACGGCAGAGAATGGGTTTGACAGTTATGAATGGTACAAAACAGAGGCCAATGGCCAAGAGGTATTGGTTGCCTCTACTAGCACTATTACCCTTACAGAAATAGGAGATTATCGATTGGAATTAGGATACAGCTACCGCGGAGGGCTGCAAATATGTACCAACAGCAAAAATTTTAAGGTTACTCCGTCTAATATTGCAATCATTACCAATGTAGAAGTTAAGGATATCCGGAAAAATAACGTGATCACAGTACTTGTCTCTGGAGATGGCGATTATGAATATGCTATAAATGATAGTATTGGACCTTACCAAGACAGCAATGTTTTTAGCGGTCTTCCGGTTGGCTTTTTAGATGTGTATGTACGCGATAAAAAGGGATGTGGAGTAACATCGCCTTATAAAATATCTATTATAGGGTATCCAAAAATGTTTACCCCCAATGGGGATACAGCCAATGAGACTTGGCAAATTAGCGGTTTAAACGAACAGTTTCAGCCCAATAGTTCTATTTTTATTTTTGACAGATACGGTGTTTTAATCTCCAAAATTACACCCACTTCTGCCGGATGGGATGGCACACATAATGGCAAACCTGTTCCGGAATCTGATTACTGGTTTCGGGCAAAATTAGAAGATGGCAGGGATTTTAACGGTCATTTTTCTCTAAAACGATAGGATTGCGCTAGGGATTGTAGCGGCACCCCGTATTTGCCTACTGGCAAAACGGAGTACAGCGTAAAGCCCGCCCGAGCGCCCAAAATACCCATTTTATTTGGTTGCTTTTTCTATGGTATTTAGTACTTTTAAACCATGAAATTTAAAGTGGTATCCGATTTTAAACCTACGGGAGACCAACCGCAGGCTATTACAGAATTGATCAAAGGAATTAACGAAGGTGACAAGCACCAAACCCTTTTGGGTGTTACTGGTTCTGGAAAAACTTTTACCGTTGCCAATGTGGTGGAACAACTACAAAAACCAACGCTAGTATTGGCCCACAATAAAACCTTGGCCGCTCAACTTTACTCTGAATTTAAGCAGTTTTTTCCTGAGAATGCGGTGGAGTATTTTGTGTCGTACTATGATTATTACCAACCCGAAGCTTATATACCTACCACTGGAACTTTTATAGAAAAAGATTTATCGATTAATGAAGACATAGAAAAATTACGTTTAAGCGCTACCTCTTCCCTACTCTCTGGCCGAAGGGATGTATTGGTAGTGGCTTCGGTTTCTTGTTTGTACGGTATAGGAAACCCAGTGGAATTTCAAAAAAATGTAATTACCATCAACAAAGACCAGGTCATTTCTAGAACTAAATTATTACACCAACTGGTACAGAGTTTATATTCGAGAACTACGGCCGACTTTAGAAATGGGAATTTTAGGGTAAAGGGAGATGTGGTTGATGTTTTTCCGAGTTATGCAGACCACGCTTTTAGAATTCATTTTTTTGGGGATGAAATTGAGGAAATTGAGGCTTTTGACCCCTTACACAATAAGGTACTGGAAAAATACGAAACGTTGAATATCTATCCTGCCAATATGTTTGTAACCTCCCCGGACATTCTACAAAATGCCATTCATGCCATACAGGCAGATATGGTGAAGCAGGTAGATTATTTTAAAGAAATAGGAAAACATCTAGAAGCCAAACGCCTTGAAGAACGGACTAGTTTTGATTTGGAAATGATACGTGAATTGGGGTATTGTTCGGGTATTGAAAACTACTCTAGGTATTTGGATGGTAGGGAACCTGGGACACGACCTTTTTGTTTGTTGGACTATTTTCCGGATGACTACTTAATGGTGATTGATGAAAGCCATGTAACCATACCACAGGTACACGCCATGTATGGAGGTGATAGGAGTAGAAAGGAAAACCTAGTGGAATACGGATTTAGACTTCCGGCGGCGATGGACAACAGGCCCCTAAAGTTTGAAGAGTTTGAAGCAATACAAAACCAAGTGATTCACGTGAGTGCTACCCCGGCGGATTATGAACTACAACTCAGTGGCGGGGTATTTGTAGAGCAAGTGATACGCCCTACGGGCTTGTTGGATCCCATTATAGAGGTACGCCCAAGCCTAAACCAAATAGATGATTTGGTAGAAGAAATGCACTTGCGAATTGAAAAAGACGAACGGGTATTGGTTACCACTTTAACGAAACGTATGGCCGAAGAATTGGCCAAATACTTAGACCGAATTAGTATTCGCTGTAGATATATACACAGTGATGTAGATACCTTGGAACGAGTGGAAATTATGCAAGACCTTAGAAAGGGTATTTTTGATGTGCTTATTGGGGTTAACCTTTTGCGTGAAGGTTTGGATTTACCGGAAGTTTCTTTGGTAGCTATTTTAGACGCCGATAAAGAAGGGTTTTTAAGAAGTGCCCGTTCTTTGACGCAGACGGTAGGTAGAGCCGCCAGAAACCTGAATGGTAGGGCCATAATGTATGCGGATAAAGTTACTGCAAGCATGCAGAAAACAATGGATGAAACCAACTATAGGCGCGAACGGCAAATAGCTTACAATACCAAACACAATATGACTCCCAAAGCGCTGAATAAAAGTTTGGACAGCGTACTTTCTAAAAACTCGGTCTCTACCTATCATTTTGAAAAAGAGGAAGTACGTGCAGCGGAACCCGATCTCAACTATTTGACCCTAGAGCAAAAGGAAAAAATGGTACGTGAAAAGAGAAAAGCCATGGAAAAAGCCGCCAAGGAATTGGACTTTATACAGGCCGCTAAATTAAGAGATGAAATAAAACGCCTGCAAGAGAAATAAAAAATGCCCAGAGAGATAACCCCCTGGACACTTTACAAACCAACCAACTTAATCAATCATCATCTTGCGTAATGATGCAAAACAATTTCTTATATTCGTTTTAAGCAATTTCCAATACCCTTTTTGGTTTTGGTAATGCTTCTTCTTTTTTAGGAAGTGTAAACCTTAGAATTCCGTTTTCATACTGAACACTAATTGCTTCTACACTCACAGCATCTGGTAAACTAAAAGTTCTTTTAAAACTTTTTAGTTTAAACTCGCGTACAGAATACTTGCTTTGCGCTTCTGTATTTAAAATTTCATCCGCTACAGCGACAGTTAATATGCTTTTATCTATCTCTATATTGAATTGGTCTTTACTTCTACCAGGAACTAACATTTCTAAGGTAAAATCTTTTTCACCCTCTTTAATATTTACTGGCGGATAAGAAACCCGTTGAGATTCTAAACCTCCGTACCAATCTGCATTAAAAATTTCATTTAATAAAGATGGAAAACTTGCGTTGTTATTTTTTACTATACTCATAATTACTAATGTTTGAATTAAACTTCTATTCTTTGGTATAGCAATAGTCAAATGCTGTACCAACTCAATATACATGACGTATTGGCGTGTTTCAGCAAAAGATAAGTGACAAAATGGCGTTTATTTTGATTTTAGCCATCAAAAAGTGATCATAAGGTTGTGTCTTACAAGCTACGTATTGCAATTAGTGTACTAGAAGGAAAAGGAAGTATTAGTTGTATTGCGCCATAAGGGTGCTTTCTACCACAGCAAAAGGCACATCTTTATTGGGATAGTTGTGCATTAGGGATAGTACTTGTTGTATGGCTACAGGCGATAGCCCCATAGCTACGCCAATATGATGCAACCTATTAAGTGCTACTATGGATTGTTTGTGGTCTACCTTAAATAATTGAACAAGGGTATACAAGTGTTGTATACAATCTGATTGCGTTCTAGGTTTTGTTTTTTCAATTTCAACATCAAAAAGCGATTCATAAATAATTGTATCCACGCCTAAATCTGTGGCTGCCTCTTGTAAAAAGTCGTATTCACATTCGAGCAACCCATTTACTTTGGCAAAATCGATTAAATCTACTAAAATACTTAACTTCTTTAAATAAACAGTTTGTTGACGCATATCCAATGAATTGATATGCAATATAATTCATTTTAAAACGGGCTAAAGTATATATTTTTAAAACTGTATAACTGTATCATGTTTATGTATCAATGGTATATTTATAGTAACTTTGTAATAAATTATAAGATAATGACCAACAACGATATAATAAAAAAATTGAGGGTAGCATTAATGTTACGTGATGATGATATTGTGGAAATTTTAAAATTGGTAGATTTTAAGATCTCTACGAGTGAATTGGGTGCTTTTTTTAGAAAAGAAGATCACCCTAAGTATATGGAATGCGGGGACCAAGTGCTGCGTAATTTTTTAAATGGCTTAGTTATTCATTTAAGAGGTACCAAAGAAAATCCAAAAACACCTGCTGAAGCCTTTGCCAAGACTGCTCCTAAGAAGAAAATTTACACGGCCAACAAGCCAAAACCACCGTATAAGGACAGGGTTAAGCCAAAGAGCAAAACTCCAGATCTTAGTTATGTGAAGTATAAGAATAAAAAGAAGTAGTTTGGTTATTCAAATAAAAAAAGGGACAGCAATTCATTGCTGTCCCTTTTTTATATATGGTTGTTTGAGCTTAAGCCAAAACTTGTTTTACCTTATCTGCAGCTTCTTGGAATTGCACAGCTGATTGTACATCCAATCCTGAGTTATCTATTAATTCCTTTGCAATATCTGCATTGGTCCCTTGCAAACGTACAATTATTGGTACATTTATGGTTCCCATGTTCTTATAGGCATCAATTACCCCTTGTGCAACACGATCACAACGTACAATACCACCAAAAATATTAATTAAAATAGCCTTTACTTCAGGGTCTTTTAAAATAATTTTAAAGGCCGCTTCTACACGAGCTGCATCTGCAGTACCACCAACATCTAAAAAGTTAGCTGGCTCACCACCTGCTTGCTTAATTAAATCCATTGTTGCCATTGCTAGTCCAGCCCCGTTTACCATACAGCCAACGTTACCTTCTAAGTCTACATAGTTTAACCCCAATGCTCCCGCTTCTACCTCAATTGGATTTTCTTCACGCAAATCGCGCATTTCTGCATATTGCTTTCTTCTGTACAACGCATTATCATCTATAGATACTTTAGCATCTACAGCCATAATTTTATTGTCTGATGTTTTTAAAACCGGATTAATTTCAAACATACTAGAATCGCTCTCAACATAAGCCGTATATAAAGCAGCAACAAATTTTGTCATTTCTTTAAAAGCAGTTCCTGACAACCCTAGGTTAAATGCAATCTTACGCGCTTGAAAAGCTAACAAACCAGTTCCTGGGTCTATTTCTTCCGTATAGATAAGATGTGGTGTTTTTTCCGCCACTTCTTCGATATCCATTCCACCTTCTGTAGAATACATAATCATGTTTCTTCCTGTACTTCTGTTTAATAATACAGACATGTAGAATTCTGATGTTTCTGTTTCTCCAGGATAATACACATCCTCAGCTACCAAAACTTGATGTACTTTTTTACCAGCTGCAGAAGTTTGCGGTGTAATTAGGTTCATTCCAATAATTGAACCTGCAATTTCTTCTACTTCATTCAAGTTTTTGGCCAATTTTACGCCTCCACCTTTTCCTCTACCACCTGCGTGTACTTGTGCCTTTATTACGTGCCACCCAGTTCCAGTTTCTACTGTAAGTTGTTTGGCAGCAGCAACAGCTTCTTTTGCATTATGTGCAACAATTCCGCGTTGAATACGGACTCCAAAGCTTGCTAAAATCTCTTTTCCTTGATATTCGTGAAGGTTCATATATAATGGTATATTTTGTTCTGGCACAAAAATAAGAAACCAAGGTCATTTTCACTAATTAATTTTAAATTAGCTGTATATAATAATAGGATTCCGCTTTAAAATGCAAAATAGTAGGTCGCTTAGCACTACAAAACCCAAGATGCTACTTATTTTAGGAATATACCTTAGGTTCTGGCTGCCTATTTTGAGGAATTGAATTCAGAATTAGAATATAATTTGTTTCAAATGTAACAATTTGTTATTTTTAAATATTTTCGTTCCGTTATTTTTGTTGAAACGAACTAAGAATATTAGTTTTGTATAAAAATTAGAGAACTATGCAAGCATCCGATTTATTACAAATTGCAAAAACATACGGCGATCCTGTTTATGTTTATGATTCGGAAAAAATAATTTCCCAGTATCAAAGACTAACCAATGCTTTTAAGGGAGTTAAAAAGTTACAATTAAATTATGCTGCTAAGGCATTGTCTAATATCACCATATTACGTTTAATGAATTCTTTGGGGAGCGGTTTAGACACGGTTTCTATCCAAGAGGTAGAACTAGGCCTTTTGGCGGGTTTTAAACCAGAAAATATAATTTTCACACCCAATGGGGTTTCCTTGGAGGAGATAGAGAAAGCGGCAGCTTTAGGAGTGCGGATCAATATTGACAATTTATCAGTATTGGAACAATTTGGTGGGAAACACCCTGATATTCCTGTTTGTATACGTATTAATCCGCATGTAATGGCGGGTGGGAATTCTAATATTTCTGTGGGTCATATTGATTCTAAATTTGGAATTAGCATCCATCAGATTCCGCATTTACTACGTATAGTAGATCTAACCAAAATGAATATTAATGGGATTCACATGCACACGGGCAGCGATATTTTAGATATTGATGTTTTCTTGTATGCTTCAGAAATATTGTTTGAGACTGCTAAAAACTTTAGAAATTTAGATTTTATAGATTTTGGAAGCGGCTTTAAAGTGCCGTACAAAGACGGAGACATTGAAACCAATATTGAGGAATTAGGGAAGAAATTAAGCACTAAATTCAATACTTTTTGTAAAGAATACGGGAAAGAACTAACCTTAGCCTTTGAACCGGGGAAATTTTTAGTGAGTGAATCTGGCTTCTTTTTAGCCAAAGTTAATGTGGTAAAACAAACTACCTCTACGGTTTTTGCTAGTATCGATTCTGGCTTTAACCACCTGATACGACCAATGTTATACGGTTCTTCACATAAAATAAAAAACATTTCTAATCCTAAAGGCAGGGAGCGTTATTACTCTGTTGTGGGTTATATTTGTGAGACAGATACGTTTGCAAGCAACCGCAGGATTAATGAAATTTCAGAAGGCGATATTCTTTGTTTCCACAATGCAGGGGCCTATTGCTTTACAATGGCTAGCAACTACAACTCTAGATTTAGACCACCAGAAGTATTGTGGCACAACGGAAAAGCGATCTTAATCCGGGAACGCGAAACTTTTGAGGACCTTATTCGGAATCAGGTAGATGTTAAAGAATTGTTTGAAACCAAGCAAAAAGTGGCTTTGGCAAAATAAAATGATTACTTTTTCGTTAGTTTTACGTACCCATTACGTACTATTATAGTATACGTTAGGTTTATCCATTTTATTATGATTAAAAATATTCTAATTTTTTGCCTTACCCTTTGGAGTTTTAGTATAAACGCCCAGGAAGTGAATTGGTTGAGTTGGGAAGAAGCAATTGCATTGGCGAGCACCGATAAAACTCCTAAAAAAATGTTTATTGATGTCTATACAGATTGGTGTGGATGGTGTAAAAAAATGGATGCAGATACGTTTCAAAATCCTAAGGTAGCTGCCTATATGGAAAAAACGTACTATATGGTAAAGTTGGATGGTGAGCAAAAAGAGCCATTGGAATACAAGGGTAAAACCTTTAAATTTGTTGCCTCTGGCAGGCGTGGTTACCACGAATTTGCCGCTGCTTTAATGCAAGGTAAAATGAGCTATCCTACAACCATTTTCTTAGATGAGAAACAAGAAATGCTCTCTCCTGTTCCAGGCTACCAAAAACCAGAGCCCTTTTTAAAAATTGCGAAGTACTTTGGTGAGGACATTCACAAAACTAAAAAGTGGGCAGAATACGATACGGAAACGGAATAACAGCCTAGCCTTTTGGGTGAAAGGGATGGCGTACATCGCTTTCTTATTCCTTCTTTTAGAAATTTAAACCCTTGTTGAAGATTAAATAGCATCATTGCGGTTTTCAGCATATGGCTTCGACCATATAGCCTTGCCATTGGATAAGCACCTATTTCTCTATGGTCTGATCACTTCTCATTATAAAGCCATATTCATACACAAAGAGGTAGACTTCATTTTTTTATTTTTCCAATAGTGGGTAAAAACAATGGGATAAATCCCTACTCCTTTAACCGCGCTAAGCGCACTGTAACCATACCGCCTTAAGTATATTCCTTTAGCATTTTACGATTTAGTTTCAATTGGTTGTTTACGAGCATTTCACCCAAGTGAAAGCGACCTAAACGGTGCGGCAGTGGAAAGTGAGTGGATTTAAAGAAATTTAAAATCAGCCTGGCGTTTATTGGTTCGTTCTTTGGGCGTTACAAAAAATGAACAGAACACGGACTTTGGTAATGTTTATTTTATCCTTTACTAATTCACACCAATTTTTTGAGATTATTTGCAGCTAAGTACTATTCAACAGATATGTTGGTATTCATCGCGCTTCTATTGGGAATAAACCTTCTTGTAGGACTGCTCTTGTAAGTGCTAAAGAAAAAGGATATCGCGAAATTGATTTTTAGAAATGGGAAAATTTGCCCTCTTTATTGGGTTTAAAGAAGTTGATCTTTTAATTAGAACCCTAATAGAATAGCCCATTGTTAAGATAATCTTTGGATTTTAAGACAGTATTAATACAGTTCCACTTTTAAACCTGTATACTGCCTGTTAACAATTTAAACAATTATATATGAGTAAAACTTTTTTGAATACAAAGTTAAAAGGAATAACCAAAACAGTAGCTGAATTCTCCAAACAAGCCGGTCAGAGTAACAGGGAGTTCCGTGAATTTATTAAGGAACAAGTGGTGGAGCATAGAGAAGAGGGAATGGATGTATTTAAGTCCCCGAGGCCAGGAGATGACCAAAAGAAATAATAATTTCCTATCCATAATGGAAATGGGAATACATAATTAAGAACTAAAAGGCTATTTAGAGCATCTAAATGGCCTTTTAGTAATTTATACTAAAAAGCATTAAAAATGCTGTAAAATAAATACCGATAAAACGCTTACTGGAGAACAAAAAAGCGCTGATTTTTTAACTTCTAAAATTGACAGTGCCTTAGAAATTTTCGAATCTCATATTTCCAGAATAGAGGTATATTGGAATGATGAAAATGGAAAAAAGGATGGGTTTAATGATATCTCGTGTCTCTTGGAAGCCAGAATGGAAGGCAGACAACCTATTGCCGTAACAAATTAGGAAACACTGTGGATCTTGCAGTATCTAAGCTACTACCTTTTAAAAAGTAGTAGCTCTCTTAAAGTCTTAATTCTATGAAACGATATCAATTAATTTGCATCTAGCCGAACCTCTTAATCTCTTAAAAATTTACTACCTTCAAACTAGGAAACAAACATACGAGCCTAAACGTTCTGCACAAGCACTCACGAAACCCTAAAAATCGGCATAAAAAAAATAATTGAAAAAGTGTAATAAAATTACCTTTGGCTAATCTAAAGAGTAAATCATAAAAAAATTTACAATGAAAAAATTAGCAATTCTATTAGTCATCTTTTTTTATCAAACCACAACTTACTCTCAATCTGAAAAATATTCTTTCAATATTGAAATTAAAGGGCAAGGGAAACCGATAATTTTAATTCCAGGATTAGCATCTTCTGGTAAAGTATGGGAAGAAGCAACAGATACATTAGAGAACAATTTTGAATGTCATATTTTGACTTTAGCAGGATTTGCTAATCAAAGTGCAATTTCACTCGAAAAAGGTTACTTACCAATTATTGAAAACGAAATCATCAAGTATGTTCAGGATGAACTCAATGAAAAACCAATATTAATTGGACATAGTTTGGGTGGTTTTTTATCACTTTCAATTGCTAGTTCTCAACCTAAATTATTGAAAAAGATTATAATTGTTGACTCATATCCTTTTATGTCTTCGGCTTATAACCCAAATGCAACAGAAGAAAATATTCTTCCACAAGCAAAAATGATGAAAGAAATGATGCTATCAACTTCTGATAGTCTATTTATTCAACAACAAAAAATGACGATGCCTACTATGATAACTGATTCCACAAATATTCAGTTAGCGACTAAATGGTCTATACAATCAGACAGAAATACAATGGCACAAGCAATTTACGAACTTATGACAACGGACTTAAGAAATGATATTGAAAAAGTAAAAATACCTATCCTTGTATTTGGAAGTTGGTATGGAGCAAAAGATTACGGAATAACAAAAGAAACAGTTCAAGCAAACTATAAAAATCAATTTTTGAAAGCAGATAATTGTCAAATCAAAGTTGCAGAAACAGCAAAGCACTTTATAATGTGGGACGAACCTAAATGGTTTATTAATTCAGTTGAGGCATTTATAAATTATGAAGAATAAAGAACAAAAATTTAAAAAAGTCTACGAGCAATCAAAAGATAAAGTCTATCGACTTTGTTTGGGATTTATGGGAAATAAAACTGATGCTGATGATTTGTTTCAAGAAGTTCTTATAAAAGTTTGGAATAATTTAGACACGTTTAGAAATGAGAGCAATATAGATACTTGGATTTATCGAATTACAACAAACACAGCACTCTTAACTCTAAATCGAAAAACCAAATTAAACAAAAAAGAGATAGATTATCAACCCAATATTCCTCATTACGAAAGTGAGAATTTGAACTCAACTGATAAAGAACAAGAAGTAAAAAAACTCTATAAAGCCATTTCATTACTTAAAGAAATAGATAGAATAATTATAGGATTATTATTAGAGAATTGTAGTTATGACGACATTTCAAATATAACTGGATTGAAAACTTCGAATGTTGGAGTTAGAATAAATAGAATTAAAAAAACATTGAGTAAAAAACTCAAATAATTATGGAGAACGATATTACAAATTGGCAAAACCTTTGGAAAGAAGAAAAGGCGACACCTTTAGATGTAAGTAAGTTGATTACTCATTTAAACAAAATTGAAAAGAAAGGAAAGTTAGAAAGAATCATTTTACTCGTTGCTGTTCCAGTTACGATAATAGTTTTAGCAACATTACTTCCTATACTCTCAAATATATATTATTTAATATCTATCGTCCTAATTAGTTTTGGTATGATAATGATACTAATCCAATCTTATAGAAGTAAGTATAGCTTAATAAGCAATGATGCTGAATTAAATAATCATAAGTATATAAAAAACCTTATTCATAAACTAAAGCAACGAATGTTAACTACATCAAGATATATGTGGTTCTATACATTTCTATTAGCTTTAGGAATAAATATAGGCTACATTGATGTTTTACAAAAATTCAATGTATCAATAACTGTAAGGATAATTATTCACGTTGTATTCACAGTTTTAATGATTTGCGTGATGTATTATTCAATAGAAAAAAGAAAAAAAGAAAATAATAAAGGAATTTTACCATTAATTGACTTTTTAGAAAATTTGAACTGAAAAATTGCCAGTGTCTAACACTGAGTTTAATTAATTGTTTGACTGTGGGTAAAGAGTGCCTCGGAAATCCTAGCGGATTTCCTTACTGCAACGCTTTTTTGCTATCTTAGTACCAAACCCAACGAAACTATACACGAACACGTTGTAGCTAATTAAAAAAAACGAAATGTCAATAACAAAAGAATCTGAATTAATAGGGATGCAAAAAATAAGTGAAGTTGTTGGAACTACACTAAAACTAATGAGAGAATACGCAAAAGTTGGGATGTCAACTAAAGAGCTTGATGAATATGGAGGAGCAATTTTAAAGAGTTATGGCGCTAAATCTGCACCATACGAAACTTATGGATTTCCTGGTTACTCTTGTATAAGTGTAAATAAAGAAGCGGCTCACGGAATACCATCCGAGAAAAAAATACTGCAGGAAGGAGATTTAATTAATATTGATGTTTCAGCAGAACTAAATGGTTTTTGGTCTGATAATGGAGGTTCTTTTATACTTGGAAAAGACATTCATAATCACCAACCTCTTGTAGATGCTTCTAAAAACATTTTACGCAAAGCAATAGGCAATATTAAAGGCGGAGTAAAAATTTCTGAAATTGGATATTTAATAGAAACAGAAGCTAAAAAGTCAGGATTTAAAGTAATTAAAAATTTGGCTGGTCACGGAGTTGGTAGAAGTTTACACGAAGAACCTGAGAATATTTTAAATTATAGAGTTAAAAGTAACAGAGAACGATTTAAGAAAAATACAACGGTAGCAATAGAAACATTTATTTCAACAAACTCAACTGTTGCTGTCGAACTGAATGATGGTTGGACTTTAGTCGGAAACAAAGGTGGATATGTAACCCAACACGAACAAACAATACTTGTAACTGATAACTATCCAGTCATTTTAACAGAATCTAATGAAATTTGGAATTAAATAACTGGCTACAACAATGGCTATAATTCAGTCTTGCCTTTTTTAAAAGAGAAAATTTAATACTTTTAATCTGGCTCGATTCCGATCTTGAAAAATCCTAACGGATTTCCCAGACCGAAACATACGAGCCAAACCGTTGGTTGTAATTTGAGAAACGAAATACATTACAATATGAGGAAAGTTGGAATCATAGGTATTGGACCCAGAGGCGGATATGCTTTAGAAAGATTAATTGTTGAATTGGCTGAACAAAACAGTCTTATAAATATTCACATATCACTCTTTGAAACTACTGGTAATTTTGGCAATGGACAAGTCTATGATTTAGACCAAAATGCATCAAACTGGATAAATATTACTGAAAGGGTACTTGCATTAGAAGGGCGAAAAGCCATTAATACTGAAACTGTAAAAATTAAACCCTTTCCTTCGTACCACGAGTGGATTAACAAAGATTTCAGCACTCTTTCGGAAAATGAAATAGATACTTATCCCCCTCGTGCGAAATTGGGGAAATTCTTGGTCGAAAGATTCCAATCGCTTATAAAACCTCTTTTAAAAGCAAAGATTGTGTCGCTACATAAAGAGCAGGCTATAAAAATAGAGTGGATAGATTATAACCAACTTCAAATAATCACAGACTCTACTCGACATAATGCGTTTGATGAAATATTATTAACCATCGGGCATCAAAGCACAGAACTTTCTAACCAACTATTAGATTGGGATAAATATGCTAAGGACAACGAAAATACAACTCTTTTCAAATCGCCCTACCCAGTCGACAACTTCTTAAATCACAATAATCTAACCAGTAAAAGCACTATTGCAATTCGAGGCTTTGGGCTGGCTATGATCGATGTGGTAAGGGCAATAGCTGAAAAATTTGGTGGTTTTTATATCAATCAGAAAGAAAATGTTTTATGCACGTATCAAACAGAACATGCAATCAAGAATTTGTTCATTCCGTTTTCGCTAGATGGATTGCCACCTGTTCCTAAACCTTTAAATGCACGAATAGATAGTTGGTTTAAACCTTCCAAAGCCTCTATTTTGAGTTTTGAAAAGCAAATTGGCAATACACAGATTCAGAAAGATGCAGAAAGCCCTCATTTCTTACTGGCTGCCTTTGCCCCAATTGCGGCAAGTGTTTTCTCTAAATTAAAGAATGCAAACAACATCCAAAATTTATCAAAACAAGAGATTGAAAAATTAATTATGCTCTGGCTGAATGACCAAAGCATAGCCCACGCTCTTATTACACCTACTAAACAATCCGCAGAAAAAAGTATGCGCAATTTTGAAGCAATGGCAACAGGAAATGCCACCGTGAGTTTGGATTATTGCATTGGTCAAGTATGGAGGCATTGCCAGCCCACCATCTATAGAGCCTTATCATTTAATGACTGTTCAGATGAAGTTTTTGTAGAAATAATTGCATTGGATGAATCAACAAAGCGGTATTCTTACGGACCTCCTGTTGAAAGTATTCAGCAATTATTGGCATTAGCTAAAGCAGATATTTTGAATTTGAATATGATCAATGATCCTAATATTGAATTGATTACTGAAGGTTGGCAATTTGAACATTCCGGTAAATCACTTACTGCAACCATACTGATTGACTCGGTTTTAGATTCCCCTAAAATTAATGCTGTCAGGTCGCCACTAGTACAAAATATGCTTGATGATGGTCTTATAAAAGTTGTCCACGATGATTTAGGTGTCACCACCAATAAAAACGGATACTTGATTTCCAACAATAAAAATCAAAAAGTTCCCATTGCACTTCTTGGTAGATTAGCAAAAGGAACAATAATAGGTGTCGATGCCATTTTAGAGTGTTTTGGAGCCCGTCCAAGACAATGGGCGCAAAAAGCAACACAAAATCATATGGATTGGTTAAATAAAAATTAAAACGAGCAAAATATTTGAGTGTAGTTTAGAAGATATTTTACAATTTCTCGGGTCAGCAATTATCATATCTATTATTATCGTAGTTTATATTGGAATTTTAGGAAAACGCTCAACATAAGAGCTTAATAACTTCGACTGGATTGTGACTGTTTCAATAGGTTCAATAGTCGCTTCAACGGTTATATTAAAAGATGTCTCGGTAATAGAGTGAGCAATATGCCCACGGTGCGCCTCTCACACCACCCGCACATACGGGTCTCGTATACGGCGGTTCGCAATCCATCTTTTCAATTGCTCTTTACACCAATTGAAACTATTCTGTACTTTTTGAATAGTCTACAGTTTTTCTTGGGAATAGGTCACCCAAATAACGGAAATCAATGCTCCCATTGTAATTTCCAGAAGTACTTCATTCAGTCCTTCCCCACACGTGAGACCTATACAGTTTTCGTATTCTTTGGGCGTTACAATGATGTGTTTGCTTACCCGTGCAATTATGCCTCGTATACGGTTTCTGTTCGTCAGAACCGAGCTTTGTAGTCCTGCTTCCTTCAGTCCTATCCTCACGGTTAGCAACCTTGCAGCTTACTAATGGTTCAAGGCGTCACCCCTGCCCATAAGGGACTTGCACCCTCTAGATTAATGCCATATCTTAGATATGGTAAAGATGCCCATGCTGGGCACACACAAAGTGTATAATTAATTGCTTGGGCAAGTGATTATTTGGAAAATCCTACGGATTTCCCTAAGGTTCGGTTTCCTTTTGCTATTTTAGTTGCGCGAGCCACGCAACTAACCATACACAAACCGGTTAGCTACAATTAAAACCGACAATATGAAAAATTCAATTAAACTTTTAGGAATACTTATTTTCTATTTGATTAGTACTATTACCAATGCTCAAGTCAAAATGAACAATGAATTTGACACACCTTATGGAGAAAATGAAACAGTCGGGAATTATATCACAATAGATGGAGCAAAAATTTATTATGAGGAATATGGAAAAGGAGAACCATTATTACTTATTCACGGAAATAGTGGTAGTATTAAATCAATGGGTAATCAAATAGATTATTTCAAAACTAAATATAGAGTAATCATAGCTGACAATAGAGGACATGGGAAATCTGAATTAAAAACGGATTCTTTGACATATGTTCAAATTACAAGAGATTGGGAAACAATAGTTAATTACTTAAAATTAGATTCTATTAATATAATTGGATGGAGTGACGGTGGAATTATTGGATTGAAGATGGGGATTTCAGGTAAATCAAAAATCAAAAAAATTGTAGCGATGGGAGCTAATTTGAGACCAGATTCTACAGCTGTTAACTCTTGGGCAGTGAATCACGCTTTGAAATCCAAAAAAATGGTTGAATTAAAAATTCAGGAGGACGATACTACTCAAAATTGGAACTCACAAAAACAACGTCTCGGACTTTTGGGCGACCAGCCAAATATCCCAATTCAAGACTTATCAAAAATAAAAGCAAAAGTTTTAATAATGGCTGGCGATGAAGATATAATTATAACTAAACATAGTTTAGAAATATATGAAAATATTCCCAAAGCTCAATTATGCATAATGCCTGGAGAAACACATTTTACACCTGCATCAAACCCTGAATTATTTAATGCAATTACGAATAAATTTTTATCAGAACCTTTTAATAGACCTGATTCAGATTTTACAAAATGGAAGAAATAACTGTAGCTAACACGTATATAAAAAATAGCAGTTAAGTGCAAACTATTAAGTTTGTGCTTTTCTACTGTTTTTATTTTAAAAATGAAAGTAATAGCATTTTAACTCTGCTACTTTACATACACAAACACGTTGTGCTTCATTATGACCAACCAATAACCAAATGATAAAATTCTTTCGAAAAATTAGACAAAATATGCTGACTGAAAATAAATTCAGTAAATATCTGATTTACGCAATTGGAGAAATTATTCTTGTCGTAATTGGGATTTTGATTGCACTGCAGATTAATAATTGGAATGAAGTTCAAAAGGGCAAAATGAAAGCTACCACTATTTTGAAAGAAATTCGTTCGGATATGTTTAAAGATTTAGAGTTAATCGAAGAATTAAAACCATATTGGGGAAGAGAGATTATGTACTTTAAAAAGGTTTTACCTTCATTTAATCCTCGAAAAGAAATAACTTCCTTTGAAGGCTTTGATACTATTAGCAAAATATCTTATTCGGAGTTATTTGGATATGATATGCCCTTTCGGTCCAGCAAAAGTGCCTACGATGCAATGATTGCTGATGGCAATTCTGACCTTATAATAAATGACACCTTATATTCAAATATTCAAAGGTTTTATACTTTTAATGCACCTACCAATGAAAATCTATTTGAAATCTTGAGGCAGGAATCATCTGATTTAAATTATAAATATGCTCATGTAATTGCTTATAAGCCCTATAAAAACATTAGTGATTTAACGGATGAGTATTTAATTGCTGATCTTAATATTTATTTTCAATCAAAGGATTTTTATTATTGGAGAACATTTGTAATAAACCAGGAAACACTTAAGGATATTATTTCTCAAATTGACAAAGAATTAGAACAATAGCTGAATAAAAAATAACGAAAGCACAACAACAAGTAAATTTCATTCCTGTTTCGTACCTTACAGGGAAGAAAATAAATTCAACTGTTACACCACATTCGAGAACCTAAATGCCTAGAATAGAATTACGTACTATAATTAAAGCAAACAAAAATCTAGTATTCGATTTATCTCGTAGCATTGATTTACATAAAATTTCAACCGAGCATACAAATGAAGAAGCTATAAGTGGTAAGACAAGTGGATTAATTGGAATGAATGAAAGCGTTACCTGGAAAGCCAAACATTTCGGAATTTCTCAAACGTTGACTACCAAAATAACGGAATTTGAGCTACCGAATTACTTTGTTGATGAAATGCTAAATGGAGTATTTAAAAGTTTTAAACACGAACATCTTTTTTCAGATTCTGATAAAGGAACTCTAATGACTGATATTTTTGATTATAAATCACCTCTTGGGATTCTGGGAAAGCTAGCTGACTTTCTGTTTTTAAAACAATACATGTCTGAATTATTAAAGAAACGTAATATGATTGTAAAAGAATTTGCGGAATCTGATAAATGGAAAGTAATAATTAAACCGGAATTATAAACGTGGTATAACATCGGGTATCATTAAAATCAAACCCTAACGAATGATATTGCTGAAATGAAGTATCGTGAAGCGATACCAAACATCTAGTAGATGTTTGATGTAAGCACCCCGAAGGGCTAAGAGAACATTTGGTTGCGATAGCCGCTTGCGGAGAATTTAAAACCTAAAAATTATGATCAATTTTTTTAGCCGAATTAGACAAAAACTGCTAACTGAAAACAAGTTGAGTAAGTATCTGATTTACGCAATCGGAGAAATTATTCTTGTTGTTATTGGAATTCTTATAGCACTTTCTATTAATAATTGGAATCAGAAACAGATAGAGAAAAAACAAATACGAAATATTTATACTCGAATTGTGCAAGATTTTAATAATACAGCTATAGAAATTGAGAGAGGGCTTAAAAATATGGATATCATATATCCTTTGATGCAAAATATCAATAAAGGTGATGTTGTACGTGATTCCCTTTTGACAAATGATGATTATTTCCGCAAATACTATTATACCATAGGATATCCAGACATTCAAATTAATGACACAGGAATACGGCTACTTGAATCAAAAATTGAGCTTGATTATGGACTAAATACGGAACTTACGGAAGCGCTTTCAGTGTTGTATTCCGAGCATTTATTCGAAATGGAGGTCGATGAGAAATTTCTAAATGATAATTTAACCCGATTAACTAATCACGCAGTAGAAAAAGGCGTTTTAGTAGATTATAATGTAAACAAAAATCGAACAAAATATACCAACATGATTTTTGAAGATGACACTTACGCTAATTACTTTCACATATACTCAGTATCATATGAAATGTATAAGAATTCACTGAAAACATTTAAAACTGATGGTGAGGTTTTGATTGATAATATTAAAGTAGAATATAATCTGGAATAAATCATGTTTGAATCTTTATCAACAAATTCAATAAAATAACGAATAACAAACTTAAGAAGTGTATAATTAATGGCTAGTTCTCGCGGACTTCCTTGGTCGCTAAATATTTACTAAATTAGTTGCTTGAAACACGTAACAAACCATATACAAAACCGTTGTGCTTCATTATCTTCAGCATTTACCAATGAAAGAATCAAGTTCATAAAAGTATTATTTAACCTTTAATCTTCCCTTGGCAACCTAGAATCTTCCTGAGCAATTTGATAAACAAGTGCTGCAATTACAGTAGCGTTAATCTTCATATCGCGTTCGGGAACATATTCCAGTGCATCCAAATTAGTATGGTGCGTTACTGTACTATAGTTTAATTTATCTTGGATTATCTGAAATCCTGGAATTTTATAATAATCAAAAACATCGTGATCTGTAAAATCTGTATTTTGAATGGTTAGATTATTAACATCTAAATACGCATAGGGTTTTAACATCTCTTCGAAAATAGGTCTTACCGCCTCGTTTCCTTGCATATAGATACCTCGCATTTGTCCCGCACCATTATCCATATTTATATAGGCTGAAATTTTTTCAACCTCTTTTTTCCGAGTAGTTTCTTTTACTTTACCGAAGTGCTTTTCCGCATAGGCCATAGAACCTACAAATGCTTGTTCTTCTCCTCCCCAAAGTGCAATTCTTATAGTTCGTTTTGGTTTTAATCCAGAAGCTTTTATAATTCGCATAACCTCCATCATTACTGCAGAACCTGCTCCATTATCTGTAGCTCCAGATGCAGGGTGCCAAGAGTCAAAATGTGCACCAATCATTACAACTTCGTCCTTTAATTTTGGATCTGAGCCCGTAATTTCTGCAAAAATATTTACATTATTTTCTGGCTTTAAATAAAGCTTAGAATCTAAATGGAATTTAATTTTAGGGCTAATATCTCTTCCTATTAGGCGCTTTAATTTTCCAAAGCTCTCTGGAGAAATCGCAAAATACGGTATTGGTTTTGCATCGCTTTCTCTAAAATTATAAGTTCCACTTGGATGAACAATACCAGGAAAAAAAGGTGTCGTCCCTAAAATACTTAATGCACCTTCTGCTTTTAAAAAGGCAAAAAAAGCATCATCTTTTCTCACCATATTATCGAATATAAAATCCAAATTTCCAATTAAATCCATATCTCCAGCATTATGGCTTAACGGATTATTTGGTGCAGGTACAATAGATTTTTCTGCTTCTTCAATTTGGGCTTCAGTAAAGCGTGTGGAAAGTGGATCGAATAACATATTTTGTTCTGGAGCAGCACCTACGAGAATGGTTTTTCCTTGTAATTTTCCACTCCATTGTTCTCTAACTTTGCCTAAATCGGCATGACTTTCAATCCAAATTAAATCCCCTATTTGAACACCATTAGAGCTTTCTGTCCAGGCATACGGATAGGCTTGTATTTTCATATAAGCAGGCGCTGTCATTTCTACATTAAATGATTGTACTTCCCATCCCATACAATCATCACAATATTTTTCGAAATAGGCTTTATCCACTCCCCATTTTTCCATGGTTTTCTTTGCCCAGTGTGCTGCCGTAAAATATTGATCTGTTCCTGCTAATCGAGGGCCATAAACGTCTGATAAGTCTGAAACTAGACTCATAACTTGAGATTTCTGAAAGCCTTCAGTATTAATTTTAGCAAGCGCTTGAGACTTTGTTTGACTACTTGCTGAGAATCCAATAAAAAGAAATAAAACAATACTAATTTTAGAGACTATTTTCATAATATGAACGATTGGTAAGGTGGTTACAATATAATGAAATTATTTAAGAATAACGAAAACACAACAACGTATATCACTCATTTACAGCACTATTACTAGGATTATGCTCGGTACAAATAATTAGCTTATCTTAGTTTCTGACAAATACGAACTCACTTGCCTTTCTGAGTCTCACACAGCTCCGAATAATTTGGTGCCGAGGCGAAGGCTAAAGTTCAAGCTGCTGCCAGCAACGCGCTGCGCCAGGCGAAACAAGCGATATACGTAACCGTTGTGCTTCATTATGACCAACCAATGATATTGCTGAAATGAAGTATCGTGAAGCGATACCAAACATCTAGTAGATGTTTGATGTAAGCTCCCCGAAGGGCTAAGTGAACATTTGGTTGAGATACCCTCTTGCGGAGAAATTAATACATACAAATTATGATTAAGTTTTTTAGACGAATTAGAAAACAACATTTAATTGAAAACAAATTCAGCAGATATCTACTTTATGCTATTGGGGAAATAGTACTTGTGGTTATTGGGATTCTTATTGCACTTCAGATTAATAATTGGAATGAAAATCGAAAAGCACAAAAACTAGAAGCACAGATTTACACAGAACTAAAAAGTGATTTACTACAAACTAGAAATGATATAAAAAAAACAATTGTTAAGCATAAGGAAATATTCAAATCAAGTCAACAGCTTATAACTGATATCTATGATAAGAAATCAAATTCGCAATCAATTTATGAGTCATTGACAAGTTCCAGTGTTGAATTTCAAATTATTCCTAAAACAAGTGCCTTTGAAAATTTAAAAAACATTGGATTAAACACCTTATCTAATGACAGTTTACGCATTGACATAACCAATTTATTTCAATTAAATTTAAAGCGATTGGATGATGAACTTGGGATGAAACAAGCTGAAATTAATATTACTAAGCTTATTCAGCCTTTTCTATTCAAATATTTGATTGCGGATTATAGTCAACCAACAAAATATGGGTTTATACATTCTGACTCTATATCTATTTACAAATTAAGAATAAATAATTACGATAAATTTTTAAATGACAATGACCTTATGATGAATTTGCAGTTATCACTCTTCAATAGAGGTAAAATAATTGATGAAGAAACAGAAACTATTAAGGCAATAGATAGTGTGATTTACGGAATTGAAGAAGAACTTGAAAATTGAATAAATAACGAAAGCCGCGTAAATATAATTGCTAGTTCTAGCCTACTTGGAAAATCCTGCCTATTTTCCTCTGGTTCGTTCCATTTTTAATAAGTTAGCTGCTTACCCACGCAACTAACCAAAAACCATTAACACCCATTTAAAAAAATGAATACTTTGTATGACATAAAATATAGAACTACCTTGATTGTCTTCACTGCTCTATTATTTCAAATTGTTGGATGTAAACAGCTACCTAAAAAATCCGAAGAGACTGAGAAATTAAGTTCAGTGAATTTCCATCATGTCCATCTAAATGTTACAGACAGGGATTCAACTATTGCATATTATCAAAAATACTTTGGTGCCAGTCAAGTAAAATACCGAGATCGCGTGGATGCTCTTTTTACGGAAAAATCGTTTTTACTAATGAATCTTGTCGACACGCCACCATCAACACATTTGGGTTCTAGTTTATGGCATATTGGTTGGTCGGGTGTAGATGGTCAATCTGAATTTGATTGGAGAGTCAAAGAAGGAATAGCGGTACACACACCCATTACACCCCTGGGCGATAATTTTTGGATGTACTTTCGTGGCCCAGAGAATGAAGTCGTAGAGGTCTATACAGGAAACAAAAACCATAGATTTGAACACATACATTTACTATCAACTGATGTTAATAAAACTATGGACTGGTTCAAATCAAATCTGGGATTGATTCCAGTATATGAAAAGGCCAAACAATGGCAGAACAACAAACTTCGGTGGAAATGGAATTTATTAACTGTCAATAATATTAATATTATTGTGTTTGGTAAACCAGTTGAAAAAGAATCATGGTGGTCTAACGAAGAATTTAAACCAACTGATGGTAGCGCAATTGATCATATTGGTTTTTCAACTAAAAATATTGAGTTTCTAATGAAGAAAATGAAATATGATGGGTTAGATATTGTACAGGATATAAAAATTGATCCTATTCATGGAATGAAAAGTTTTTTCGTTAGAGGCCTTGACAGTCTGCTAGTAGAAATAGTAGAGGAAAAGTCAATCCCTGAAGGTATCTGGCACTGATAACACCTTTAATTTAACGAATAACAAACTTAAGTCGTGCATAATTCATTGCTAGTGCAAGCTTATTTACGAACCCCAAAGTGTTGGGGCTCGCGTTCCGAGACCTCGAATTTCTATCTGTGTTTTATTTGCTAAATTAGTTACTTAAACAAGTAGCTAACCATACACACCAAGTTAACTTTCATTATGACCAAACAATAACCAATGATATTGCTGAAATGAAGTATCGTGAAGCGATACCAAACATCTAATAGATGTTTGATGTAAGCACCCCGAAGGGCTAAGAGAACATTTGCTTGATTTCCCCGCTTGCGGAGAATTTAAAACCTAAAAACTATGATCAATTTTTTTAGACGAATTAGACAAAAACTGCTGACTGAAAACAAGTTGAGTAAGTATCTGATTTACGCAATCGGAGAAATTGTACTTGTTGTTATTGGAATTTTAATTGCACTATCAATAAACAATTGGAATGAAATCCGAAAAATCAAAAATGCGGAAATAGAAATTCTTCAAAATTTAAAAACTGAATTAAATTTCAACCTTGAAGAACTCGAAGTAATAAATAAACAACATAAGTCGGAATTTGAAGATGGTATTTATCTTTTGAATCTCTTCGGAACTGATGTTTCAAATGTTTCTGAATTAAAATTGGATTCACTTTTTTCGAATGCTTTTAGCGGATATTCATTTGAAGCAAAAGACGGATATATCAAATCACTTATTGCATCGAACAAAATTGATTACATACAAAACTCTGAATTGAAATCATACATTTCATCTTTTGAATCGATGATTTTAGATGCTAACCAAGAAGATGGATTCGTAAGAAGACTATTAAATGAACGTTTTTGGCCATCAACCGATGGTAAATTAAGTGCTTTAAATAGCATCTCAAATTCTGAAAGGTATCAAGAATTTCCAAAAGGAACATATGCATCAGATTATGAATGGTTCTTCAATAATCGTGAAATGGAAGATTTGTCAGCCAATATTTTTAGCTGGAAAAAAGAGAATGTATTAGATGAACAACTATTTATAGATAAAATTGAAAGAATGATTCAAATTATAAATAACGAATTAAAAGAAAAATAACGAAAGTACAGCAACATCTATGATTAATGGCTTGGGTTTGTATGTACCCGGAAAACACTACGGATTTTCGCTACGTTCGGCTTCCTTTTGCTAAATTAGTTGCGCGAGATACGCAACTAATCACATACAAACCGTTGGCTGCAAATTGAAAAATTCACCAAATCAACAGATGAATAGAAAGACTTACCGGGTTATATTTTTGTTTCTCCTACTACTCTTGGTTGGATTTTATTTTGTGTCTGAAATAAAGGAATTTTGGATTAAACATATAGTACATCTTGGAGTAATGTTTTTTGCTGGACTTACACTGGTTGGCCTAAACAAAAATCAGCTTCCAATAAAGGAAAAAGCTAAATTCAAACTTAATCACATACTAGTAATTTTAGTCGGGGTTATTGGACTTTTGGGAGTTAGCAATTTCATTCCCGTACTTGCAACAAAGATTGCAGGAATTGATAATACCGGACTCTTAAACAGAACATCTGAAATCAACAGGGTTTTTGCAGCCATACTATCCCTTGCAATATTTGAAGAAATCCTGTTTCGGAGAATCCTGGCTCAAAAATTATTCAATCGTCTTGGACTAAAAAAAGCCGTGTGGATTTCTGCACTAATTTTTGGTTTAACACATATTTATACAGAAACAGGTATTTTAAGCGCCTTTATCGGAGGAGCTAGTTTTGCATATATTTACCTTAAAACCAATAATATTTACTTAAGTATTACTGCCCATTTACTGTATAACATAACCACTTATCTTTTGACACCTTACTTTGCAAACATCTATACAACGATAAATGAATACCCAATTATTATATCCGTGCTAATAGTTGGTTCAGGACTTATATATGCGATGTTTTGGTTTTTAAATATAGCCAATATTGAAAAGAAGACAGCAGAAAAAAATACCTAAAGTTCATTACTTGCGGGTTTCCTGTTGGAAATCCCTATTTTTAATCCAACGCCTGGGGCCAGTGGGACAGTTCTGCGGACAGATCGCCCCAACGAACCTTAACTGAAACCGTTTGCTAGAATGCAAAAACAAGGTTTCGAATAAACGTAACTATGATAAAAAAAATACTACTTACAATGGCTACTATCTTTTTGATTTGGCAATCCTATAGTTTATTGCGTAATATCAACAATTTGGAAATTAATTCAGTAGGACTATTGATTTTTACAGCTTGGATTATAAACTTATTTATTACTGGAATATTTGCTTTTTCTGGTTTTGCTTTTTCGACACAAAAATTACTTCCAAAATCGTATTACAAAATATATCATCCGAACAAATTAAAGAGAATATATAACGTATTAAAAATTGATTTATTTAGACAAATGTTGTTGGCCACTTTATGGAAAAGTCCAAAACAAAGGAAAAAATATTTTAATGGTAAAAAAAATGGAATTTCAAATTTGATAGAACAATCAATGAAATCTGAATTTGGACATCTACTTCCCTTTATAATAATATGCTTTTTAAGCGTTTATTTCGTAATAATCAGACAAACTGAATTAGGTGTTTGTACTTTTCTAATAAATTTTATTGGCAATTTCTATCCAATTCTATTACAAAGGCATCATCGAATGAGAATTGAGATGATAAGAAAGAGACAGCTGCGAAAAACAACTGACAATTAATTAAAAAAGTTGAAATTTAATTAAATCCATTAATTATTAAAAATGGATCTAAAAAGCACTAAAAGCTAACGAAGAACTGAGCTAAAAAACAAATAAAATCCAGCTCAATCTACCCCCGACACTTCTATCGTTAACCAAAATCTATGCCTATTTATAAAGTCCTCCAAATCTTGTGATTTGGCTTTAAAATAAAAAAGATAAAACAAAATAAAAAGCTTTGACTAAGTGCTTCACCGAAAGTTTATTACTTTTAAGTCACACCAACCATAACCGTGACCGATAGCGCGGAATTTGAGAAAAACGAATCGGCCTGAAATAGTATGACAAAAAAACGAATACTCAGAATCGTATTTATTATTGCCAGCGTAAGCTCTTTGGCGTTTGTACCATGGATTTTAGTAAAGGCTTGGATTTTACCATTACCTGATACGGTTCAAGAACAAGTAGATGAAGCAATGGGCTTTGGATTTGATGGAATGATTGTTTACGTAGACCAAGCTGGGAAGCCACCTGAGTTGTATGCAGCAGGCTGGCATAACCGAGAAAATAAAATTCCTGCGGACCCGAAAGCCTTATTCAAGATTGCCAGTATTAGCAAGTTATATGTTGCTGTTGCTGTTGCTAAATTGGTAAATGACAAACGCTTGACTTTGGATAAGACGCTCGCTGAATACGTTCCTGAACTTGTGGGGAGAATCGAAAATTCGGATAAAATCACCTTAAGGATGATGGTGCAACATAGAAGTGGCATCCCCGATTTTACCCGTACTTCTGGATATTGGCAAGCCCCACCGAAAGCCAATAGAGAAAATCTTGAGTTGGTACTGGATAAACCTGCCGACTTTGAACCTGATAAAAAATATAGCTATTCTAATACGAATTATTTATTGATAGGAGAAATCCTTGATAAAACATTGGGATATAGCCACCACCAATATATTAAAAGGGAAATTTTAATACCGCTTGAACTGATCAATACGTACAGTTTGCTTAGTGAAGTAAATATAGCCGATGTTATGAGTGGGTATTACGTAGGTTATGATGGCGATCTAAAGTATCGTGATTTTATAAACCCTGCAGGCTCAATGATAGCTACAGCACAGGATGTGGGTATATTCTTAAGGGCATTGAATGATGGGTCGGTGTTCAATAAAGGGGAACAGGAAATCTATTCCTCCATTTACGTGTATGAACATACAGGTCTGATTCCTGGGTATCAGAGTATTGCAGAATACCACAAAGACATAGACACAGTGGTTATTCAATTTAATAATACAACTAATTTTGATGGATATAACTGGAATTTAGCTGAAATCATATATAGTCGTATTGTAAAAATAGTGAGAAATAAAAAAGGTTCATAACACCTTATAAAATTCATTGCTTGCAGATTTCCGAAACGAAAATTAACGCAAAAAGCTTTCATTAGGTTCTGTAGAATTGTTTCTTGGACGAATCGCAACAACTAACCAATCAAACACTAACTGTTAGTAACACGTTAGATAAAAAGTAAACAGCAACAACTTCACCCCTCTAATTCCACTTCATTCATTGAAATTCTAAAATAAAAGTAAGAATAATTTTTTATAACTAACCGATTGTTTAGCTTTGTACTTATTATTGGAAATAATGGCAAGAAAAAAACAATATCAAGAAGATGTAGTAGTAGAAAAAGCAATGAATCTTTTTTGGCGCAATGGTTTTGAAGCAACTTCAATGCAGATGCTTGAAAAAGAAATGGGCATTAATAAGTTTTCTATCTATTCAAGTTTTGGTAACAAACATGGTCTATTTCTGGAAAGTCTAAAAAGTTACAAAAGAAAAGTAAATTTTATTTTCGAAGCATTTAAAAACTCAAACAATGGTATAGAAGACATAAAAGAATTCTTCTATAATTCAGTTAACATTTGTAAGGAAGCTGGAAATCAAAAAGGTTGTTTGGTTACGAATACATACAATGAATTTTCAGAAAAAGAAGATGAACAAATTCAGGAACAGATGAATTTGTTCATGAATAATCTAAAGGAATTATTCATCGACAAATTAAAATCAGATGCCAATAAAGAGGAAGCAACTATATTAAAACAGGCCAATTATTTAGTATTGGCAAAGCACGGATTGGCAGCAGCATCTCGCGTAAATAGTGAAAAAGAAATAGAAGATTATATAGAAATGACCTTCCAAAATTTGTAAACTTTTTTTAGCATTAAACTAAACAAACGTTTAGGTATTTACTAATTAATAAACAAAGTCATCACTATATAAATTCCATTTTTAAAAATGGGCAATAATTACCATTTTTTTTGGATTACTCGCTATGGTTGGCGCACTTATAGTAAAGTTTTCCCTGAAAGTTTAACCCAAATGGTGTTTGGTTTACATCGCTTTTGGAATCATTTTATATTAACAAAAACCATTTTTATTTTAAACAATACGAAGTACAAAAACAATAAATTAAAGAACTATGACAAAATTAAAAATTCACAACATTGAAACTGCACCTGAAGGTAGCAAAACATTATTAGAGCAATCTTTAAAATCAAATGGTATGATACCAGGTTTACATGGCGTTTTAGCTGGAGCACCGGGTTTATTAGAAGCTTACCAAACAATACACAAATTGTTCACTGAATCTTCTTTCTCTAAAGAAGAACTAACTGTGGTTTGGCAAACTATTAATGTAGAGCACGAATGCCATTATTGTGTACCTGCACATACCGCAATTGCCCATATGATGAAAGTTGAAGCATCTCTAACCGAGGCATTAAGGAATAAAACAGCAATGCCTACGGAAAAATTGCAAGTCTTACACGATTTTACGTTAAAGATTGTACGTAATCGTGGACACGTATCACAAGAAGATTTAAATACATTTTACGGAGCAGGTTATGAAGAAAGACAAGTCCTAGAAATTATTTTGGGCTTATCGCAAAAAGTGATAAGTAATTATACAAATCATATTGCCAACACCCCAGTGGATGCACCTTTTCAAAAATTTGCTTGGGAACCATCAGAAACTGTATAAATAAAACTGGATAAGCTCAATTTAGAAGTTGAGCTTATCCAATTCAAATAATAATTAGAAGTAGTTCCAGGAGAAACGATACAAGTACTTCCGGAATTAGAATACCCAACCCTATGTATCGTAATTAATAAGTAGACATAATGATTCTAAAAGAAATGACAAGACCAAAAATTTTGTTTTTTGATGTTAATGAAACTCTTCTAGATTTAACTCAAATGAAAAGGCAGGTTGGAGAAGCACTACATGGTAGAGAGGATTTACTTTCCCTGTGGTTTACAACAATGTTACAATATTCTTTGGTTACAACAGCAAGTGGTCAATATGAACATTTTGGAAATATTGGTGCAGCTGCACTTCAAATGGTTGGAGCTAATAATAATATCCATATTAAAGAAAACAAAGCACGGGAGGTTATTGTAAATGCCTTAGGTGGTTTACCTGCTCATCCCGAAGTTAAAGCCGCCTTAATAGAATTAAAAGAAAGTGGATACAAACTAGTCTCGTTTACTAATTCATCTAACGAAGGTTTAAAAAAACAATTTGAAAGCGCTGGCTTAATCGACTATTTTGATGAGCGATTAAGTGTACAAGGAGTTGGAAAATTCAAACCTTTCAGAGAAACTTATGATTGGGGAGCAAAAAAAATGGGCATTAAACCCAACGAAGCCCTGTTAGTTGCTGCTCATGGCTGGGATATTGCCGGTGCACTTTGGGCTGGTTGGAGAGGAGCTTTTATTAGTAGACCAGGTGCTCAATTATATCCCCTTGCTCCACAACCTGAAATCAATGAAAGTAATCTAGCACTAGCTGCTACTAAATTGATTTCTTTAAAATAATAAATAGTATTTCAATTATTGGAATGGGTAAATTTCCCATACCACCAAATATTCAATGTATAAAAAGATTATTATGAAGGTTAAAAATAAAGTCATTATCGTAACTGGATCCTCTAAAGGAATAGGAAGAGAAGTTGCTATTCTACTAGCAGAAAATGGTGCCAAGGTAATTGTCAACCATTCTAATAGTGAAAATGAAGCAAATGAAACCGTAGCCTATATCATTAAAAACGGAGGTACGGCTTTGGCAATTCAGGCTGATGTTAGTCAAAAAAATCAAGTAACCCTTCTATTTGATAAAACGATAGAAGCTTTTGGCAAAATAGATGTTTTGATAAATAATGCCGGTATTATGTACAATAAGTTTTTAAAGGACCATACACAGGAGGAATTTACGAAACTTTTTAATGTAAATGTTAGGGGTATTTTTAATACCCTACAAGAAGCTGATCGTAAACTAGCTGACAATGGAATTATTATTAACTTTTCATCAAGTACTGCAAAATTAATGTTTCCCAAATACGCTTTATATTCGGCCTCAAAAGCAGCAGTTGAGCAAATAACAAAAGTATTTTCTAAAGAAATAGGACGAGGTATTTCTGTAAATGCAATTGCCCCAGGTGCAACAGCAACAGAATTATTCTTAAATGGAAAATCACAAGAAACTATTGATACGTTGAGTGCTATGAATGCTTTTAATAGATTAGCAGAACCTATTGATATTGCCAGGGTCGTTTT
This sequence comes from Cellulophaga sp. F20128, assembly GCF_023015805.1. GTDB lineage: Bacteria > Bacteroidota > Bacteroidia > Flavobacteriales > Flavobacteriaceae > Cellulophaga. Next base: position 76,555 of record NZ_JALKBA010000010.1, on the reverse strand, counting down.
GTTCTTAGCCAGTGATGATTCTAAATGGATTTCAGGGCAAGTAATAGGTGCAAATGGAGCTTTAGTATAGTAGAAATCAAAATGCCAGTTGGCAACAGCGAGCAAAAAAATGGCTAGTTCTAGCCTACTTATGAACCCCTAAGTTTTTAGGCTAAGTCCTAAGGCTTCGGGGTTTTTTTTGGTTTTTTATTACTAAATTAGTGGTTTAATTAACTGTCTGCCAATAGGCAAGCATCACGAATCTGATGCAATACAGAGCGCACTCATTTGAAAAAACTAAAATTATATGAAAAATGCAATTTTCTTTCTATTCCTTGTTGCTTTGGCTATTAGCTGTAAAAACAAAGGAATTGCTTACAACGACCCAATTCCAGAACACGACAGTTTAACCATTAGCTCAAAATTTGTTAACGAAGACCGAACTATTAACATTTGGACACCACCAAATTACAACGAATCGGCTGACAGCTTACCCGTACTTTATATGCCAGACGGTGGAATTAAAGAAGACTTCCCACATATCGCCAATACGGTGAAGAAATTGTTAGCTGAGAAGAAAATACCACCTTTTATAGTAGTCGGTATTGAAAATACAGAAAGAGGGAGAGATTTAACTGGTTTTTCAGAAGCTGAATATGACAAGCAATTTTGCCCAGTAACTGATGGAGCTAAAGATTTTAGAGCCTTTATTTTAGAAGAATTAGTGCCTGAAATAAATAAAAAATATAGAACCAAAAACAAAAAAGGAATAATTGGAGAGTCCTTGGCAGGGCTTTTTGTTATGGAAACATTTTTTACGAAATCCGAAGCGTTTAATTTTTATATTGCAATGGACCCCTCCCTTTGGTGGAACAACCATTTCTTAACCAAAAACGCAGACTCCTTATTGGCTCAATTTCCTGATAAACATCTGAAAATCTGGTTTGCAGGTTCAGGGACAGAAGATATTTCTCAATTCACTAGAAGGGTGGAAAAAAATTTAGAAAACAAGGCGCCAAAAAAATTAACCTGGAAATATTCAGACGAACCGAATGAAAAACACAACACCATTTTTAGAGCGACAAAAGAGAAAGCTATGATTTGGGCATTAAATGAATAACAATCGTAGCTCATGGCTTATAAAGCTGCTAGCCAGCAGAATTAAAACAATTATGAACCAACACCAAGACTATTTTAGAATTTCGAAAAAAGGTGATGCTCATACATTGAGTGACCGAATTCCGATTAAAGGGAAAGAGCTAATATTTTGGAATACTGCTTCGATTGTGCTTATAATTTATTTTCTTGCTTTTGGAATTGGAATTTTTGTTGCGTTTCTATCTCTAATCGGATATTCATTGTACCGATTAACATCATGGATTTACTCCTCGGAAATAGAAATTGAAGAGAAAAGTAGAAACCTGATTCGTTTAATAAAAATCCTAGAACGAACTCAAAAGGCTGAATTGATAGCTGAAAATTTTGACCCTAACCGATTTGATTACTCGGAATTAACTCGAAGTGGCGCATCAAAATTCGTAATGAATTATCGGACTCATAAAAACAACCAATTATTAATTATAAAAAATAAAACGGATAAGGAAATGATTAAAAAATACATTACAGAAAAAATAAATATCCTAAGTACAACACTGTGCAAATGATTATTTACCTGAAACAGGTAAATTACACCGCTACCAACCATTGTATCCAAATAATAAAAAACTCGTATATGCGTAAACCTATTTTAATAATTTTTATTGCACTATTGTTCTCTTGTCAACAAGAAAAAGCTTCAACCTCTGAAGATATAAAAGAAACTCTAAAAGAAATTGTGGCTGGAGAAACTTATGCTTATATGGAGAAAGATTATCAGAAATGGGCCTCTTATTGGGACCATAGTAGCGATGTATTGCGATTGGATGTTACAAAAGCAGGTTTCTCCCAAACTAGAGGCTGGGATAAAAATGGTGGAAATTTAGAATCCTTTTTTATCGAGAATCCTGAACCCATAACTTCTACCTTTGTAAACTCCAATTATCTTATTTTTTATGATGCTAATTTGGCATGGGTAGCATTTGACCAAACTTGGACAAGCCAAGCAGGAATAATCACTGTAGCAAAAGCAACCATTACCTTAGTAAAAAAAGCAAACGCTTGGAAAATCATATCCTATACTGCAATCCAATACGAAGCAGAAAATCAAGATATTGATACATTAGAAAGAGAATAATAAACGCAAATTAAACGAATACAAAAGTATGCATAACCTGCCGTCCAGTAGCCAAATAATTGCTAATTTAGAAAGTGAACTATGGGGCTACGGACTGCCTGCCCCAATAAACCGTACAAAAGTTAGGAGTACCAACACCCAAAAAAATGAGAAATGAAAGTTACAGCAGAACATAATGAACGCATGGCAAAAATGACATTTTCATCAGTTTATCCGCATTACGTTACTAAGGTAGAGAAGAAAGGAAGAACGGTGGCAGAACTCCATCAAGTGATCGCATGGCTAACAGGCTATGATGAATTGAAACTGCAACATTTTATTGCTGAAAAAACAACTTTTGAAGCATTTTTTAAAAAGGCAGATCTGAATCCTAATACACACCTAATTAAAGGATTAATTTGCGGTTATCGCATTGAGGAAATAGACAACCCATTAACACAACAGGTAAGATATTTAGACAAGTTGGTAGATGAATTAGCAAAAGGACGGAAAATGGATAAAATTTTACGCAAAGTAAAAGAATAAATCCTTGCCGCTAATACCCGATGTAACTAATTGTAACTTTTAAGGTGATACAACATGTAAGAAATCCAAGAGCATTCTAATGGCCTACTTTTAATTCTTGATTTTTATAGAGGCTTAACTATGTTTTTACTTATAGCCCAGTTTTTACATCTCTTCATTTTTTTGTTTTGCCACAATTTAAAGGAACTGTTATCCATACGCCGGCCACTAAATTTCATTAGGTAAGCTAAGACGGTATGCACTTTGGTATATCTGTTAATGCATGTACCCTAAGAAACTATTTAAATGGTTTGTAAAGACTCTTTATTGAACGCTTTTCTTCGTAAAACAGGGCTTAGAATAAGCCGTGTTACATTTATACGAAATGTACATTTCGGCTTTTTTTATTAAATTAGTAGCATGTATCTAGGGACTTCGCTAGTTAAAAATTAGTGTGTAGTAAAAACGATAGAACATAAGCAAAATTAACGGACCATTTAAAGTCCAAACGGCACAAACTGAACTCTAAAAAGTGAGCTGCTTTTTAGAAGTACTATTCCACTAAAAACCATTCCCTTGAAAAAAGATTACATTTTTACATCAGAAAGACTTGGATTTCGCAATTGGACCAAAAAGGATTTGACTCAATTTTCAAAAATTAATGCTGATTTGGAGGTAATGGAACATTTCCCCAAACCCCTAACAATAGAAGAAACATCAGATTTCATAGGTCGACTTCAAGAACATTATAAAAAAAATGGCTTTAACTACTATGCTACGGAAATTCTAAAAACAGGGGAATTAATTGGGTTTATAGGCTTTGCATTTCAAGAATATAAAACAGAGTTTACCCCTGCAATTGATATTGGATGGCGCTTAAAAAAGAATAGTTGGGGCAAAGGATATGCAACGGAAGGAGCTACAAAATGCCTTGATTTTGGATTTAACGAATTGCATTTGGAAAAGATTATTTCCATGTGCACCAAGGAAAATACCAAGTCGGAAAATGTCATGAAAAAAATAGGAATGAAAAAATTGGGAGAATTTAACCATCCAAAATTAAGAGAATATCCAACATACGAGAAGTGTATCTGTTATGAAATAAGTAAAAAAAGTTGGCAAAAAGGGGTGCTATAAATTACGAATACAGTGCATATTTAAACTATTGAAAGCCTCTGACTTCAATAATAACAGGTGTAAAAGTTGTATTTGTAATCAAAGTGGCGCAATTAGCTAGCTCATTATGCTTAAAATTTAACAATAAAATGAACACCTATGGGATCAAGCAAAATTCAAGGAAAATTATGGGGACAAAGGTCATAGAACACTTCTAAAACAAATCTAAGAACTGTATCTTGCCAACCTATTTAATAGTATACCCTATGGAAGCAAACAAAATGGTCAATTATATCAAAGCTGTATTAAAAAATATGCCGACTGATTGGTTGCATTTAACCACCCATCGACTAGATATTTATGAGGAAAAATTAGCCAAAACTCAGTTTTTGGCACAGTTTGAAACCTTATATCACGCTAATAATTCAGAAGTATTGGCACTAAAAGAATTACCTACGGCTTACGACTATATACGCTTGGGGCATCCACTGTCTTGCATCTTAGAATGGGGAGTTGCTACCTTAAATAATAGGACTCCAGAAAATGTAATCAGTTTTTCATCCCAGACAATGCCCATATTGGCAATTCTACGAAAAAATTTATTAGACAATAAAAAGACCCAAATTTTATATACAGATAGCGTACCAGATTCTTTTGATCCTGAAGTACTACGGACAATTTATGGTTATAATTTTGAGCTAAAAAAGGTGGGTCAAGCAACTGCTCTTTCTGAATATAATGGGAGTACTATTTTTATTTCAGAAAAGGAGGATTTGGGTACTAAAGACCTCTCCCCTAACATTGACTTTTTTATCAATTTGTATACAAATCTAGGTAGTATTTTAGTTGTTAATGGCGAAAAAAACAAAGGGTATATCTCCGAAATTCAACATGTGCGCCGAAGAGAAACAATTGCAATGACACCAACTAATTCTCTGACCGCCTTACAGTTACTCATTGAGAAGCCTTCTTTTAACCCCCAGAACAGTGTTACCGAAACCAACAAAACTCTGGTCTTAAATTCAATTAAGGCCATTACCGGAACAACTTCAAAACCACTGGTAGCTTCTAGTGGACTCTCTATGCAATACGCTATTATGATGGGGCTTGTGCATGATGCACTAGAAAATCATAAAGGAAAGAAAATCAAATTTATTGTCCCTCCTAATTGTTATGGAGGAACCAATGACCAGGCAAGACGTGTGGCTGCCTGTATTGATATTGTAGAAATTGTTGATTTACCAGTAGACGGTGATAATGAAATGGTACAAAGTATGGATACGATTTTAGCAGAAATTGCTAAAGAAGATGCAATTCCTTATATCATTGCAGAAATACCAACAAACCCCAGAGTTGAAGTACCAGACCTGTTGCAATTGAAAGAGGTTTTAGGAAAAGTACGTAAAACAAATACCGGTAAAACAGCCATAGATCCCGTTTTTATTTTAGATCAAACCTTTTGTCCCAATGTCCATTTTTTAGGGGAAGGTGAAGTACTTGCAAAAGGGCGATCCATATCTTATGCTAGTGGTTCCAAATTTCCAAGCGGCGGACAATGTACGGCTGGATACTGTGTAGGAAATCAAAAAACAAATGCTTTAATGGCCAAGATAGAACGTCATCTTCTGCTATGCGATAACGAAGCTACTTCACTTCAATACGAGATATTGGCAAGGCAATTGCCTTCCATGAAGCAAAGAATTAAAGATGCTTATACACATACACTTGCCTTTGTAAACTATATCAAGGAGACTTTACCTTCTGCAAAAATAAATTTTGTACCATCCGCATTGGCTGCACAAGGATTTACGCCTTCTGTATTTTCACTAGATCTTCCTACCAAAGGAAAAACGGTTGAAGAAAAGGAAATGTACAAAAGAGCATTGAATTTAAAATTGATCAATGCTATGATCACGGAAATCCCTAATGAGAGTAAATTCTGTGTGAGCTACGGTCAGTTAAAAGGCTGCTATTGGACCATACCGGCAACATCTACGCAAGGGACAACTAAGGAAGGTGACAAGGATTATATTGTTCGGGTTGCACTTTCTCCTTCATTGGATTTAGAACTTCATAAAAAAGTCTTTTTAGACTTTGCTACTAAAATACAGATTGATTAAGCATTTTTAAGGGCCTCCCTACTTAATTATTAGATGGCTGTCTTTTAACCAAAGTAGCGAGGGATACGACTTAAAGCACCCTTTATCTTCCGCAAAAATCCGACTTATAGACAGCTTGGACCATGGCTTGACTCCATATTATTCTATATAGAGATGCTATGATATTGACGAATTTTTTTAAGTCTGGTTTTCTTTTGCTATTTTAGTTGCACAAGAAACACAGCAAACCCATAATCTACTTTGTGTTTTATTTGAAATAGGAATCAATACCTGTAAAATGACATCTAAAATTGTATTTGCAATTACACTAAGCTTTATACTAACCAATGTATGCGCACAACAAAAAATTGAATACAAGACAGAGTCTGCTATTCCTTACTATCCCGAGTTGGTTATGCAAGGTGATACATACATACAGCAAATGTGTGTATTTGACTTTTATTATCCAACCAATATCAAGGATTTTCCAACAATAGTCTGGTTTCATGGTGGTGGTTTAACTGCCGGAACACGAGAAATACCAGAATTTTTGAAAGACAAAGGATTTGCCGTTATAGGTGTAGGGTATCGGTTATCACCAAAAGTTAAGGTGGTAGATTGCATCAAAGATGCCGCAGCAGCCACAGCCTGGGCTTTTAAAAATATAGAAGAATATGGAGGAAACACTTCGCTTGTCTTTGTCTCTGGAATGTCTGCAGGAGGATACCTTGCCTATATGGTGGGATTGGATAAAAAATATTTAAAAATCCATACTATTGATGCCAACCAAATTGCAGGATTAATCCCTTTTTCTGGGCATGCCATTACACATTTTACGGTACGTAAAGAGATGGGGATTCCAGGGCATCAGCCTACTATTGATGCAATGGCCCCCCTTTACCATGTAAGAGCAGATGCGCCCCCAATGTTAATTATTACAGGGGATAGAAAGCTTGAAATGTTGGGTAGGTATGAAGAGAATGCCTATATGATGCGCATGATGAAAGTAGCGGGACATAAACAAGTACGTATTCTTGAGTTGGATGGCTTCAACCACGGACAAATGATGTATGCCGCTTTACCAATTTTGTATCGTGAGGTAAAACAAATGTCTCAAGAAATAATGAATTTAAAATAAAAGTTTCCTATTTCGGAAACTTTAATGATCAGTAAATACCCAAACAAACCCTAAATTTAATTCTGAAGTTCGAGTGTCTTCAAAATTTAAATTTGTTAAAGAAACAGCTTGGTTAACTAGCTTAGCCTTTATGAATTAAAATATATAATATGCATAGAAAAATACTAGTTTTATTGTTATTTATATGCGGCCTAAGTGCACAAGTCAGAGCTCAAAACGAAGTCTGTCCTTGTTCGTCTGATTTGAAATTCTTAGATGCCAAAATCAGAAAAACACCTGCCTATAAAATCAACAAAAAAGCCTATGAATCTTCCTATTCTAAAATTTTAAAAAAAGTAGCTGCTGCAAACACAATTTTCGATTGCCAAGTTTTACTGAACACTTTATTAATTTCTTTAAACGATAATCACAGTAAGGTTTACAGCGTCGACAAAGGAGCCACAGTAGACATCAAAGCAAATCCTGATAAATTCGTTGCATTTAAAAATTCAAAAATTTTCAACGCCTTTCCAAAACCAAAGATCGATTTAGACAGTCTAAAAACAGTCTTAAATACGAAACCAAAAGAGGATATAGAAGGTATTTATACTCGAAATAACTACATTACAATTGGTGTGTATAAAAGCAAATTACAGAACTCCTATAGAGCCGTTGTTCTTAATTCTGAAACAGAGGTGTGGGTGAAAGGAGAAATTGCCTATGACTTAATACCCTTTGGCAATGATTACCTACTGAGTATTGGGGGGAGTCTCTCTTCTAAACGACTCATAGCTTATACGGAAAGAATTGGAGATGGATTCTTCTACTTTATGGGTTTTCAGAAAGAATTTTCACAACCTAATTATGCTTCCATAATGCCTTCAGATAGCACCTATTACCGCAATGAGCTATCTAATAACATTACTTATCTAAAAGTTGGAAGTTTCAATTCATGGTATCCAACACTTTCAGATGCTGAAAATTTTTATAAGAGCCTAGAAGGAAATTTAAACAAGAGCAACTTAATTATTGACTTAAGAAATAATGGTGGCGGGGGCGATCGAAATTCCGATATTCTATATAAAATCATTAAAAAATACGCAAAAACCAACAAGGTTTATGTGCTAATCAATCATAAAACGGTGAGCAACGCCGAACAGTTTGCGTATAAATTAAGTAGGTTAGACAACAGTCTACTTTTTGGACAAAGAACAAATGGAACCCTTGCCTATGAAATAAAAGGGGACAACTACACCTTGCCTTGTGGGAATTTTATCGCTGTTCTAACTTCAAAAAAAGATTCAGATTATCTTCAGTTTGAATCGCAGGGAATTGAACCTAACATAACGCTTAGTATGGAAACAGATTGGATACTGCAGCTAACAAGATATATTGAAAAAAACAACTAGGGTTTTAAATCAGAAGAACAATTCATCCCTGCTTAGAAATTCCTTGAAAAAATAAAAGGGCTGTTTCTAGGAAGTGAATTAAAAGCATTTGTTATCTATTTAGATCTGGGGTAATCCCCCACCTATCTTTAGAATCGCCTTTAAAAACAAGTTCAGAATTAGTTCAACGGATATTTCAAATTAAACAACCTGCTTTTCCTTGGTAATTTTATTCACCACAATAGAAATAGCACCATCACCAGTAACATTACATGCCGTTCCAAAACTATCCATCGCAATATACAGGGCAATCATTAAGCCCAACATCTCTTCATTAAAACCCAACATAGATTGCAAGATTCCCACAGCAGCCATAATTGCGCCTCCTGGAACACCTGGCGCTGCAATCATCGCGATTCCCAACACAAAAATAAAGCCAGCAAAAAGGGTAAAACTAAAAGGCATTCCATGTAAAATCATTAATGCCATGGCACAGGCAGTAATTTTCATGATACTACCAGACAGGTGTATGGTGGCACATAAAGGAATAACAAATCCAGCAATTTTTTCGGAAACACCATTTTTCAACGTCTGTTCTAAGGTAACCGGAATAGTAGCTGCTGAGGATTGTGTTCCTAATGCTGTAAAATACGCGGGCATCATTGTAGCTAACAACCGAATAGGGTTCTTTTTAGTTAAAATACCCGCTATAGTATATTGAAGTAGTAATAATAAAATATGTAAGGCAAAAATAACACCGATAATACTTATAAATACGGAAAGGATTGAAAATACTTTTCCACTAAAAGACATGCTTGCAAATATGCCTAAAATAAAAAGCGGTAGTAAGGGTACAATAACTTTCTCTATTAATTGCATGATAATTTTCTGAAAATCAGAAACCACCAATTTTAAACTCGATTTCTCCTGTAAAGAAAGTCCTAAACCGATAACAAATGCTAAAACCAAGGCCGACATAACATCTAAAACTGTTGGAATAGTAATACTAAAGTAAGGTGTTAATTCGCGACCAGAATCCGTAATTGCACCCGCATTATTTACATGCGATTCTAAAAGCATTGGAAATATATTGGAAGCCGTAAAATAGGTCATAAACCCTGAAAATAAAGTCGACCCATAAGCAATAACAGCCGTAAGCAATAACAATTTACCAGCTCCTCTCCCTAAATCGGAAATAGCGGGCATAATTAAACCCATAATGATTAAGGGAATAGAGAAATTTAAAAACTCTCCAAAAAAGGCATTAAAGGTGGTAAATATTCTATTTATTGACTCTGGCAAAACCTGTCCGAAAAGAATACCTAATACAATACCAAGAAAAACTTTAAATAACAAGTTCGAAAATAAACGCTTCATTATATATGCAAATTAGTAGAAAACAAGATGAGTCTTCCTGTAGATTATTTTTAAGCTCCCAAATATACAACCAATGTTAGGAACCCAAATTTTATACTCTAATTTTTTTAGTCGTATTCTTTTGAAAATTTTTTGATAAAGGCAATACTGCCTTTGTAGTAAAAATGTTTTAACGCGTATTCAATCTGCGTTTCTTATCCTTTAAAATGTCCCCTTTCCTTACTTTTCTCAATGGTAAACCACTTTGCCTGACTTAATTTGGCAACTTGAAACTTAATTCTTATGTTTACATTTTACTACTATTAATTTCATTGTAAAACGTAAAGATGCATTCCTTAAAAACAAAACACCAACAAAACTTTAACGAGATCCTCGTGAGTAAGTTGGTCTTTTCTTTTTTATATGTTGCAATCTATCCAAAGGGTCAAACCATCTTCCTCAATTAACCAGGCATAACGAGTGTGCCTGAACAACTCTATTCTATTATTTTTTACGGAAAACATTCAATTTAAACATACTGAATAATTCTACTCGCATATAAAATAGTGTACTAAAATTAGAGTTTAAGCAATGTTCTTTTTATATAAACATAAAATAATTACATCATGGCTGTATTAAGAAAAAAGCTCACAAAAGCAGAATTAAATGCTAAAAAACAAGAGAAAATTCTAAAAAAATTAGAAGATAAAAAAATCAAAAAACGCAAGTCTAGAGTATAGCTTGTCCATATCAAAATCCTTTATAAAAAGCTGTAAATATACATTTACAGCTTTTTTTTCTAGCTGCCCTTTTGGGCGTTTATCCATGTGGTAACTCTACGTTCTAACAAATCTAATGGCAAGGCACCACCACCTAGAACGGTATCGTGAAAACCTTTAATATCAAATTGATCTCCCAAGGCTGCCTCCGCCTTTTTTCGCAATTCCTGAATTTTAAGCATTCCTATTTTATATGAAGTAGCCTGACCTGGCATTACCATATAGCGTTGCACTTCAGCCTTTATGGCACCTTGCGAAATGGAAGAGTTTTCCATAAAGTACTTTATGGCGTCAGCTTCTGTCCATCCCTTTGCATGTAATCCTGTATCTACTACTAACCTAATGGCTCTCCATATCTCATTTACCAAGCGACCAAAATCATAATACGGATTCTGGTAACCACCCATTTCTTTGGCCAATGCCTCCGTATATAAGGCCCAACCCTCGCTATAAACACTAAATCCTGCCTGTGTTCTAAACTTCGGAACTGACTTTAATTCTTGGGCAATGGAAATTTGCATATGATGCCCTGGATTTCCTTCATGATAGGCTACTCCTTCCAAAGTTGATTTGGGCATAGCATTCATATCGGAAAGGTGCACATAGTATCTACCTGCTCTAGACCCGTCTGGCGTTCCTGCAGCATAGTGCTGGGGTGCACCATCTTGCTCCCTAAAAGCCTCCACACGTTTAACTTCTAATTTGGCTTTTGGTAAAATACCAAAGTAGTCTGGTAATTTTTTAGCGATGTTGTCTAAATATTTTATGGATTCAGCTAAGTATCCTTGTCTCCCTTCGTCTGTATTTGGAAAGAAAAATTGTTTGTCCGTGTTTACAAAGGTAAAAAAGGCATTTAAGTCACCTTCAAATCCAACTTTTTCTTTGATTGCCAACATCTCTTCTTTAATTCTCGCTACTTCTTTTAGGCCTTTTTCGTGAATTTCATCTGCCGTAAGGCTTGTAGTGGTAAAGACCTTTAATTGATGTTTGTAAAAATTAGAACCATTAGGATGCCGACTAACTCCTGTTGGTGTCGCTTCGGCACTATCAATTTTACTTTCTAACCAAGCTAAAAGATCTTCATATGCTGGTTTAAAATAATTTTTTAGAGATTTTTCAGATTCCTCTTTAAGAACATCTGCTTCTTCGGAAGTTATTTTATCAGCTGCCTTTAATGCCTCAATTTTTCCGTGCATATCCTTCAACAAAGGGGTACCTTCTACTAACTTTTTTGTTTGAATAATGACAGTTTCAAAGGCAAATTTTGGAGGTAGAATTCCCAAATTGGCTTGTTCCTTGGCTCTTTCTACCAACTGATTCATAGCTCTTCCTGTTTCCTGTATCCTAGAAATATAGGCATTCATATCTGCCAGACTATCTACTTTATGAAAATTAATCAAATACCCAGGTAGTCCGGTATGTAATCCTCGCATTTGATCAAAAACATAATCCAAATCATCATAGGCCATACTTTCCTTTAACATCTCGTATTGATACACCCATAAATCATAAGAGGTTTGGTCTGACGCATTCAGCTTTTTATAATTGAATTTTTCCTTTAGTTCGTCAATGCTTTCCGAATACCAAGCCAATTTCTTAACCTCTGCTTCTTTACTAAAATCATCAATTTTATCATACTGATCTTTTCGCCCCTGATCTGTTAACCCTAGCGGACTCATCTGTAATAATTCCTCATATTTAACATCAAACCACTGATTTAGTGCTTCCGTTTGGTCCACTTCTTGTTTTGGAGCATCTTTGCAAGAGGAAAACAATAGAAAAACAATTAAAAACGATAGGGTAATACTTGAAGAAATTAATTTTTGCATTCTACTCAGATTAAAGGTTAAGGTGTTTAAAACTGTTGGGAATTGATCTGTAGATCATCAACATTTAGACAACCTCTTAAATATATGTTAATTTATTCAATTTTAGGTACTTAGAGACATTTTTTCTATAACACCACTAGAAAGGAGTTGGAAGAAATGCTGAGGCAACAAAAAGAAAATAAGACTAGTTCCCGAATTATTTAACCCGTGTTCCTACCGTAGTAAAAGATAAGCCCTGTTGCCCTTTGGTAGAAATAAAAACACCTTCAAAAAGTGGGGTACTCGCCCCGCTCTTATTTTTCCAATCAAAAATAAAATTGCCTCCGGTACCGCCTTCACTATTGTGCTCATCAATTACGATAGCCACGGTTTCCAATGGTGCAACATAAATGGATTTGTTAAAATATCTACGTACAGACTTTCCTTTAGTATCAAAATATTCCGCATTTAATACATATAGGGTATCGGTACTACTTGTGTTTCGCATACTTACCGTTGCTGTTAGGTCATGGGTTATATGTTCAGACTGACTGTATATTTGTGAATAGACTGATAGATAAGTGCTGCCTTCATTTAAAGAGTCACTAGGAGAAATGTCTACTGTTCTTTTATTCCAATTGACAGGATCAATAGAACTCACCTCATTGATTTCATGACAAGAAATCAAAGTAGACATACCTATCAGCAAAACAACAAAACCCCTCATCTTTCTTATTTTTAAGATTTAAATTTACGTAAAATAATTCTTGTGTCACAACAACCTATGCCGTTGTAAAATATTTTTTTCTTAACCAAAAGGAAACTCGAACCAAAAGAATTAAGGCTGGCACTTCTACCAAAGGTCCTACAACACCTGCAAAGGCCTGACCAGAATTTAAACCAAAAACTGCTATGGCCACGGCTATGGCCAATTCAAAATTATTTCCTGCTGCTGTAAAAGCAACCGCGGCAGTCTTATCATAAGTAGCGCCAGTTGCCCTGGTTACAAAAAAACCAATGACAAACATCAGCGTAAAATAAAGCAGTAAAGGTATTGCAATGATTACCACATCTAAAGGAATTTCTACAATTAGTTCTCCTTTTAAGGAAAACATCAAAACAATGGTGAACAACAAGGCAATAAGAGTAAGTGGAGAAATTGTTGGTATAAATTTATTAGTATACCAAGATTCACCCTTTAGCTTTACAAGTATAAGCCTACTAAAAATCCCTAAAAGAAAAGGCACTCCCAAGTATATGGCAACACTTTCTGCAATGGCAGCCACAGAGATATCTACAATAGCCCCTTCAAACCCAAAATAAGGTGGCAATACGGTGATAAACAACCACGCGTAAAAACTGTAGGCAAATACCTGAAAAACACTATTTAAAGCCACTAAACCTGCGCCGTATTCGCTACTCCCTTCTGCAAGATCATTCCATACCAAAACCATAGCGATACAACGCGCTAACCCTATTAAGATTAGTCCAACCATATACTCCGGGTAATCGCGTAAAAAAGTGATCGCTAATACAAACATTAAAATGGGACCAATAATCCAATTTAGCAGTAAGGAGATTGATAATATTTTTGTGTTTTTAAACACTTTTGGCAGCAAGGCATAATTTACTTTGGCCAAGGGTGGGTACATCATCACAATTAATCCTATGGCAATCGGAATATTGGTGGTTCCGCTATTAAAGGAATTTAGTATCTCAGGAAAAGAAGGTGCCAAATACCCTATTCCTACCCCCAAAACCATAGCGACAAATATCCACAGGGTTAAGTAACTATCTAAAAAACTTAATTTTTTACTTTGACTCATTTTTTATTTTAATTTTAGAGAATACATAGTACATTTCTGAAGCTATTTGCAAACTTCTTTCTTGGTATTTTTCAGCTTGTAATGGGGTATCATCATACGTTTTTGGATCTTCATAGGTAATGGGAACTCGCGCTTCTGCGCCTACTATAAATGGGCAACCCCCATCAGCTTGCGAACAAGTGAGGATTGCAGCAAATGCAGATGCCGGATTAAATGCGGCATCGTATTTTTTAGAAAAACCAATTACAGGATGCTCATTTTCTGAATAGGCAATGCTGTATATGGGGTTTTTGCCTTGAGATAGTTCCTGAACCTTAAATCCTTGCTGTACTAAGGTTTTAGCAACCTTAGGAAAAAGTGCCGTAGCCTCTGTGCCTCCAGAATAACTCGCCACATTTTTAATACCAAAATAATAGGCCATCACCTGTGCCCATATTTGAGATAAATGACTTCTACGGGAATTATGGGTGCAAATAAAATTAAGGCGAATCTCTTGATTGTCATTTACTTTTTCTTGAATAAAATCAATTAAAGGCTGTAATATACCCTTCCGATCTGATGCAATTGTTACACCAGAAATTGTTAAGATGGTGTATTCTATTTTTGAAAACAATGTCATAGTTTGTTTCTATTTATACCTTAGTAATGGTTAACAACAGCCGCTATTGGGTGCACAACTAGTAGTGGAAGCTTCCAAGCTAGCCAATTTCACCTTTGTTTTTTCTTCTGGAACACCACAATTTTCTTTTGCCAAACAATCTGTACGTTTTGTGGTTAATAGAAAATTGGTCCCGTCAAAATCCAATCCGTATTTACCAATTGTATCACCTTGGTACTCTACTTCTACTTCTACATCTTGAATACCCAAGACTTTTTCAGACAATTCTATGATGTGCACTAATTTTTCTGGGTGCAATCTATGGTTGTAATCATTGGCATTCCACAATTGAAAATTTACAAGTTCTTCTGTTCTAACTGTGCCACCACAATCGATAAAATTTTTAGATATTTTCCCTACCTCTGTTACGTGAAAATGGCTTGGAACCAATTCTCCGTTTGGCAATTGAAATGCAATTTCCGATGACCGTTTTAGGTTTTCTTTTACTTCTGATAATTTCATAATGTTTCTATTAATAAGTTTATACTATTTTAACAACACCCGTTTTCAACACTTGTATCTAAATCTAAAAATTCTGTCAAAACTTTTTTCATTTTTGTCCAGTTTTCTACATGGATACAATAACAAACACTGGTACCTTCTACGCTCCCCTTTATTAACCCTAAAAGTTTAAGTTCTTTTAAATGTTGAGAAATTGTAGGTTGGGCTAGGCCAATTACAGCAACTAAATCACCACAAACACAAGCATTTATTTTAAACAAATGTTGCAATATGGCTACTCTTGCTGGGTGTCCAAATGCTTTGGCAAAAATTGCAATTTGGTTTTGTTCATCTGTAAACATTTCTGTCTTAGTTAACCCCATATCTTAATTTGTTTATTGCAATATTACGATTAATATCTATACAAAACATAAAATATGGTAAAAAAAAATGCAGCATCACGTAAACGTGATGCTGCATTGCTATTTTATACTTTAAAATTATCTACTGTAATTTGGAGATTCTTTCGTTATGGTGACATCATGTGGGTGACTTTCATTGATACCACTAGCCGTAATTTTTACAAATTTACCGGTTTCTTTTAGGGTCGCAATATCCTTGGCACCACAATAGCCCATTCCTGCGCGTAAACCACCAATAAATTGGTGAATACTTTCGTACAACTCTCCTTTGTACGGAACACGCCCCACAATACCTTCAGGTACTAGTTTTTTAATATCGTCTTCCACATCTTGGAAATAACGATCTTTACTTCCTTGCTTCATGGCTTCCACAGAACCCATACCACGATACGATTTAAATTTTCTTCCTTCGTATATGATGGTTTCTCCAGGAGATTCTTTTGTTCCTGCTAAAAGAGACCCCAACATTACGCTATCTGCACCTGCAGCAATAGCTTTTGGAATATCCCCTGTATATCTAATTCCTCCATCCGCAATAACCGGAACACCACTACCTTTAATGGCAGCAGCAACTTCTAAAACCGCAGAAAACTGAGGAAAACCAACACCTGCAACAACTCTTGTTGTACAAATAGAACCCGGTCCAATACCCACTTTTACCGCATCTGCTCCTGCTGCTACTAAATATTTTGCAGCCTCGCCAGTTGCAATATTTCCTACAATAACATCTAAATTTGGAAACTTCTTTTTAACGGCTTTTAAAACAGACACCACTCCTTTGGTATGACCATGTGCAGTATCGATTACCACTGCATCTACACCAGCATTCACTAGGGCTTCTGCTCTATCAACTGCATCTGCTGTAACACCCAATGCTGCAGCAACCCTTAGCCTTCCGTAGGTATCTTTATTCGCTATTGGTTTTTGCGTTAGTTTGGTAATATCTCTAAACGTAATTAAACCCACCAACTTATAGTTTTTGTCTACAACGGGTAGTTTTTCAATTTTGTTTACTTGTAAAATATCCTCAGCTTGTGCCAAAGAAGTCCCTTCAGCAACGGTAACCAAGTTTTTAGAAGTCATTACTTCTGAAATTGGTCGATCATTATTTTTTTCAAAACGAAGGTCTCTATTGGTAACAATACCGATTAACTTGCCTTCTTTATCCACTATAGGAATACCGCCAATGCCATATTCTTTCATGTTTGCCTTGGCATCACGTACTAAAGAATTTAGGGGTAGCGTAACAGGATCTATAATCATACCACTTTCTGCACGTTTTACCTTTCGCACTTTCATGGCCTGTTCTTCAATGGTCATGTTTTTATGCAATACACCAATACCTCCTTCTTGAGCCATTGCTATTGCCATTTTAGATTCTGTAACTGTATCCATAGCTGCAGAAATAATAGGAACATTAATAGTAATATTTCGTGTAAATTTAGTTTGAATATTTACTTCACGAGGAAGTACTTCTGAAAAGGCAGGAACTAAGAGTACGTCATCGTAAGTAAGACCTTCTCCAACAATTTTATTTAGGTGCGCTTGCATAGCAATTAAAGATTAATTGCGTGCAAATATACGATTAATAAATAAAAACGCTTCTATAATTACCAATAAGTGTTTTTACAATATTTTCTTAGCGTATGTACGGCATACAGATACCGATCTTCACAATCTGATAAATCCCCTTTAAATCGTATACTTTTTGGAACAACTAATCCATACAAAAAATTTCCTTTTGCGATATTGGCTAGCCTTTTAATTGTTTTAGCATCCATTTCTAAATACAGATCTGCGAGCCATACATACTGCTCTTTATACAATGTACTCGTATCCCAATGCAATGCAGCACTTCCTTTTAAAATAACCGATGAAAAAAACAATTCCTTTAAGGAGGTAAAGGCGGCATTAAAAACAACTTCACTCCCTTTATAGCTGTATACTTTTACATCTTTATTGACGAGTAAATTATAAGGAAAATTCTTTGTTAAGTGTAACTTCCTGGAAATAAAATAGGCCATTTTAGGCCAAACAACTGTATGGCCTTTTTTTTCAATCTCTACACCATACCATTTGTAAAAACTGGTTCTTTGGTTTATGGTTTGATATTCTAGGTAACCATTGTTTTTTAAATTGAAGATATTAGCGTTATGCCAAATACCACTATTTTTCAATCGATCAGCAGTTAACCAATCTGAAGAAGAAAGTGCTACTTTTCCAGTTTCTTTTTGATATTGTTTTAAATTTTTCCATTCAGAAGCAAAAGCCTGCATCCAACAAAAAAATAAAACAAAAGATAGTATTTGTCGCAACATTGTATAAAGCTACAATACTAAACCAAAGGAAGAACGCTATTGCAAATTTTTATTTTGCGTTAATTGGTAGAAAATGATAATAGTTGATATGGAAAAAGTTAGCGTCATTAACATTCCGGAAAAAACAACAACGTACTTCATCCAAAGCATACCATTCCACAGTAAATATATACCACCAAAGGTCAAAACAACCGATACAAACGGCTCAACAGTTAAAAACAGCTTCACCCTTTTTGGTAATTTGGTTAGCCAAACTAGGATACCAAGTAAAAAAAAGACAAGTGACATGGATAAGATGTGCGTATGTACAATGGTCAGCATTTGACGTTCACTCTTTTTAAATTTCATTATTTCGGCATCTTCATCTGCTTCGTTACCTAAATAATTTTCTTCTATCCCAACCAATGAAGACTCGCTGGTTTCATTTACAAAAAGTAGTCCTGTATAAAATCCAATTGATAAGATCACTACAAAGGCAGCAATGAATATTTTTATCTCCGAAGGAAATGTACTTAAAAGACCGTCGTATTTCATTATAAAATTTTGTTCTCTTGAAGTAGGCCTATAGTTTGCAATAAATTGTCCATAGCAATAGTCATTGATCTCACTGAAATAGTAGCGCCAGATATCGCGTCTATATTCGATTTCATACTTACACGATCTCCACCTGTTTTACCTAGAAATTGCTTTAACCATCTTGTACTACCTATTTCTCCTCCATATTCTTCCCTATAAATCAACACCTTAGAACTCACAATCTCTAATTCTTCATTAAACACAACCAAATAATCAAATTTAGCCGTTTTACTAGAGGCTTGATCTACAAAAATGTATCCCAGTAGCTCTTCATTCTTGCTTAAACTATAAAAATTATCCGAAGAAATTTTGGCAGGTAGCATTTCATTTAAGGCCGTAGAAACCAAAATAGGTTTTAATTTGAAATCTTCTACATGAAATATTTTAACTACTTCTTTTTTGACTTTTTTTTGAATGACGGAAGTTAATCCAAACCCAAACAAAGCAAAAGAAAGTGTTACAATAGCTACTGTAAATATCCTATTCATTTTCATAAAAGCAAATGTAGTAATTTAGAATCATTTTTAATAATAAAATTAAGAGCTATCTAAAAAAGCCTTAGCGATAGCTCTTAATTGCATTTCTTATTTTCTTAGAACCAAACTCCAATTCCAAAATTAAGTTGGTTGTCTCTACTGTCTCCACTACGCGCATCATCTTTAAACTGGTAATCTGCTTTTAAAACAACGCCAGGAGCAATGTGGTAAGACAAGCCAGAGGTGATATCAGTTTTGTTAAAAGCATCATTGCGTACCAATGCTCCAGCCGTTTTATTATGCGTATCATACTGTTCGTATCTTGTAAAAAGGAACAACTTTTGTTCGTTTGTCGTCGGTAATAAATTATAGGCTCCTTCTACATAATACCCTTGCATAGCACTCCCTAAATCATTTCCAGTAGCTGTGTTATAAGCCGCTGTACCTGATAAGCTAGCATGAATAAATTGTCCTCTAGCCGTAAATCTTTGGTAAGCATAACGCGCATCCAAACCAACCATTGAAATTCCGATGTTGGCACCATCTAACTGCTCTATATCATCTTCTGCCTGTGTATCACCAAAATAACCTGATAAACCTAAACGTAATCCAGGCAACCCATAATACTCCAATTTCGTAGATAAAGTAGGACTATCTACTGTAGATTGAATTCCTTTTTGTCTTCCGCTTCTCAATCCGTTAGACCCTTTTAACACTCCTGTTAATCCTCCTGCCCCATCTGATGAAGTAGATCTAAAACCATTAAAAATATAGGCCTGATAACCTAAGGAAGCAGAATTAATTTTACCGCTAATCCCTACACCCAACTCTCTCCATGTAGTGGGAACAATTACGTTATCCATAGCAGGACGCTCCACGCCATTAAAAGTTGTAGGCTCGTGATACTCGTTAATAATACCCATAGGAATTAACATTAATCCACCTCTTAGGTTCGTATTATTGGCCACACTGTAATTTACAAATGCTTGTTCAATAAAAACCTCTTCTACATGTTCAAATTCAATTTCAGTAAAAAATTGAGTCTTATCATTAAACCTGTATCCTAATAGTAATACTAGACGTTGAACATCTAATTCTCCGTTATTCCCTTCTTCTTGATTGTAAAGCATTTCGCCATAAGCACCAACGGTAACGGCAGAACCATAATTGCCAGATAAAATTCGTTGGGCCGAATTTAATTGCTTCTGAGGATCTAATGTAATTGAATCTGTGGTTGTTTGGGCTACGGCACCTAATGCAAAACAGACGGCAATAATAGAAGTAATCTTTTTCATTTAAACTCGCTTTTATTTAGATTGATTATTAATAATTGATTTTAAAGCCGCAAATATAGGACCCAAAATTTATTTACCAAAACTTATTTGTATTAAATCTAAATAAAAATGAAATATTTTTAATTCCTAGAAAAAGAAAAATGAATCCCTGATAACAGGATTAATGATAGGATGAAAACAATTCAGTTGCTTTATTGTAAGCCGCTTCAAATACCATCCAATTAACATTGGAATTTGCTTTTTGGGCCGTAAAATAAGACAACATTTTTTCTGTTGGCATATTCCCCGTAAGCTCATCCTTTGCCATAGGACAGCCCCCAAAACCTTGAATTGCCCCATCAAATCTTCGACAACCTGCCCTATAGGCTGCATCGATCTTCTCATGCCATTTGGTAGGGGTAGTGTGTAAATGTGCACCAAATTCTATGTCCGGATATTTTGGGATTAAATTGGAAAAGAGATAGGTTATTATATCTGGTGTAGACGTACCAACTGTATCTGATAATGACAAAATTTTAACCCCCATTGCTGCGAGTTTTTCTGTCCATTCTCCTACAATTTCCACATTCCAAGGGTCTCCATACGGATTTCCAAAACCCATAGATATATAGGTTACTACTTCTTTATTAGTTGCCTTGCCTATACGCAATATTTCTTGAAGGGTTTCTACGGATTGTGCGATGGTTTTATGGGTGTTTCGCATTTGAAAGTTTTCCGAAATAGAAAATGGATAGCCCAAATACCTTATTTCTTCATGCGCACTAGCATCTTGTGCTCCCCGTTCATTGGCAACGATAGCCAAAAGTTTACTTTGTGTTCTAGACAAGTCCAAACCCGCCAAAACTTCAGCGGTATCTACCATTTGCGGTATAGCCTTAGGAGATACAAAACTCCCAAAATCAATAGTATCAAACCCACAGTTTAATAAAGATTGAATGTACTTGATCTTCCGCTCTGTAGGAATAAATGTTTTTATTCCTTGCATAGCATCCCTAGGACATTCTATAATCTTTACCGATTGAGACATCATTTTAACTTCTTGCTTTCAAAATTACTATTATTTATCCGATAATAAGATATAAATTCCAAGACCTAAAAATACAACTATTTGCAACCATTTAAGAAAAACGCCAACCGATGGACTTCTATTGATATAATTAGATATTAACCCTGCCAATAGGGCAATTAAACTAAAAATGAGAAATGACACCAACATAAAGAGCAGCCCCAAAACATAAAACTGAATAACCGTGCTCCAATCATCGTTAAACAAAAACCCAGGAAAAAAAGCCAAAAAGAAGAGTGCCACCTTCGGGTTTAGTACATTCATAAAAAACCCTTGTTTATAAAGGGAAAACAAGCTTTTCTGTGGGGTATTTTCACGAGACACCACCAGGTTGGCATCACTTTTAAAGACTTTAAACGCCAAATAAAACAAATAGGCCGTCCCAAAAATCTTAATAGCCAAAAATATATTATCATTCGCTTTTATTAGGGCAGACACTCCAAAAGCCAATAAGGTTGTATGAACCAAACAACCTGTAATTAATCCGCTTACAGTTGCCATTCCATATTTCTTCCCATTCGCCAAACTCTGCGTCAGGACATAAATATTATCTGGCCCTGGAAAAATTGCTAAAAGTGCTGTAGCAGAAATAAAAGCGTAGAGTATGTCGAAATTCAAATTGAAAATTTTAAACGGAAATGTACAAATTTCACTTCATAATACGCCGTAATTTTTTACCTTTCAAGAAATCAATTACACGTATGAAAACTCTTTCTTTAGGACTATTAGTAGTAACTTCTCTTTTGTTTTTTAGCTTTAAACCATTAAAGCTAGAAGATAAATCCTCCAAAACAACAATTTATATGCAGCAAAAAGATAGCGTATTACGCCATGTGGTACTTTTTAAGTTTAAAGCAGAAGCATCAGAAGACAAAATTAAAAATGTAGAAAACGCCTTTAAAGCATTACCCTCCAAAATACCACAAATTATATCCTATGAATGGGGCTTAAACAACAGTCCAGAAGGGCTAAGTAAAGGCTTTACTCATTGTTTTTTCCTTACCTTTAATAGTGAAGAAGACCGGGCTATTTATTTGCCACATCCAGATCATAAAGCATTTGGGGCTTTACTAAAAACAATTTTAGATGATGTATTAGTTGTTGATTATTGGACGAAATAAATCTTATAATTTTGCTAAAATAGCCTTGTTAATTCTTTTGACAAGGCCTGGCCCTTCATAAATAAAACCGGTCCATAACTGAATTAAGTCGGCTCCTGCCTCTAACTTTTCTAAGGCATCTTTTTCTGAGTGTATCCCACCTACGCCAATTATAGGGAAGGCTTTATTGCTTTTTTCAGATAAAAACCGAATGACCTCTGTACTTCTCGCTGTCAATGGTTTTCCACTTAACCCTCCATTCTCATTGATCAGATTTTCTGGAGATTTTAAATTGTTTCGCGCTATGGTAGTATTGGTTGCAATAACACCATCAATCTTAGTAACCGCCACGATATCTATAATATCTAGTAATTGCTCATCCGTTAAATCTGGCGCAATTTTTAATAATATGGGTTTCCCTTTAACACCTCTTTGTGTAATGTGTTTTTTATTTTCTGTTTTTAATGCATTTAACAAATTAGTTAATGGTTCTTTGTCTTGTAATTCTCGTAAACCAGGAGTATTGGGAGAACTTACATTCACCACAAAATAATCTACGTGTTCATACAAGGCATCAAAACATAGGATGTAATCATCTACTGCCTCTGCGTTTGGCGTAATTTTATTTTTACCAATATTACCTCCTATTAAAACATTATGCGTCTCTTTTAAACGTTCAACTGCTTCTAAAACACCCCCATTATTAAACCCCATACGATTCACTATAGCCTTATCGGCTTTTAGCCTAAATAAACGTTGTTTTGGGTTACCAGATTGCGGCTTTGGTGTTAAGGTGCCTATTTCAATAAATCCAAAACCAAAATTAGAAAGTTCCTTAAAGAGTTTTGCATCCTTATCAAAACCAGCTGCCATACCCACAGGGTTTTTAAACCGAATGCCAAACACTTCTTTCTCTAAGCGCTTGTCATTTACTACGTACATTGATCGCAACAATCCGCCTAAGCCAATTGTAGACAAAAATTTAATTAAGGAAAAAGAAATATGGTGTACCTTTTCTGGATCCAATAAGAAAAACAAAGGTCTAATAAGTGCTTTATACATAAAAATCTAATCTTTCGGCAAAAATACAAACTACGGAACAGTAGTGCTGTTTTAGATCTTCTTTTTTTTTAACAAAAATGTAAAATTTTATCGGTCTCTAGATCTTCATAAAATATCAGCAAAAAAACTGAAATAAACTGTATTTTTGAGTAAAATATATACCTATGCAACATATTCTAGATCGATTTTTAAGTTATGTTAAAATTGATACACAAAGCGATGCCAGTTCTGATACCACGCCAAGCACGGAAAAACAATGGGATTTAGCTCATAAATTGGTGGAAGAGCTACAAGAAATTGGAATGCAAGAAGTCACTATTGATGACAATGCCTATATTATGGCAACTTTACCTAGTAATATAGACAAAGAAGTGCCTACCATTGGATTTGTTTCTCATTTTGATACAACGCCTGATTTTTCTGGCACCCATGTAAATCCGCAAATAATTAGAGATTATGATGGGAAAGACATTATTCTAAACGCTGCTAAAAATATTATTCTTTCCCCTGATTATTTTGAGGATTTACTTCAATACAAAGGGCAAACGCTGGTTACCACAGATGGCACCACTCTTTTAGGGGCAGATGATAAGGCAGGTATTACAGAGATTGTGACGGCAATGGAATATTTAATTGCACATCCCGAAATTAAACACGGCACCATTAGGGTTGGTTTTACGCCAGATGAGGAAATTGGTCGTGGCGCCCATAAGTTTGATGTCTCTAAATTTGGAGCCCAATGGGCCTACACCATGGATGGCAGTCAAATTGGGGAATTAGAGTATGAAAACTTTAATGCTGCAGGTGCAAAAATTACAATCCAAGGCAAAAGTGTACATCCTGGATACGCCAAGGGTAAATTGATTAATGCCATTGGTATTGCCAATGAAATTATGTCTTCTTTACCACAAAAGGAAGTTCCAGAGCACACCAGTGACAGAGAAGGTTTTTATCATATCCATACTATAAAAGGAGAAATAGAACATGCAGAACTCAGTTTAATAATACGGGATCACGACAGAAACCTTTTTGAAGATCGCAAAAAAAAATTAGAATCTATTGTTTTTAAGTTAAATGAAAAATACAACAACTGTATTACGATAAACATAGATGACCAATATTTTAATATGAAAGAAAAGGTTGTTCCTGTGTTTCATATTGTAGAAACGGCAAAAGAAGCCATGGAAGCTATTGGCATAACTCCTATAATAAAACCTATTCGTGGTGGTACAGACGGATCTCAGCTTAGCTATATGGGCTTACCTTGTCCTAATATTTTTGCTGGAGGTCATAATTTTCACGGCAAATATGAATATGTTCCTGTAGAAAGTATGCAAAAAGCTGTTGAGGTAATTGTAAAAATATGCGAGTTAACCGCTAAAAAATAAAAATGAGTGCTGTAGTTAAAAAGGATGACCAAGAAAAAATTGAAGCTTACTTTGCAAAAAAGCAATTATTTAAAGAAGGCATCGCCATTCTAAGGCAATTGGCTTTAGCTACAGCACTGATTGAAACCTATAAGTGGGGTGTTCCTGTATATACCATCAACAACAAAAATGTACTAGGAATATTAGCGTTTAAAAGCCATTTTGGAATATGGTTTTACAATGGTGTTTTTTTAAACGACCCTAAAAAAGTATTGCAAAATGCTCAAGAAGGCAAAACCAAAGCCATGCGGCATTGGAAATTTACTTCCGCAGCTGAAATTGACACCAAAGCCATTTCAGCCTACATGTTGGAAGCTATAGAAAATCAAAAAAAGGGAATCGTCCTTGTTACCGAGAAAAAAAAGATAACCCCCATCCCTACTCTGCTCACAAAAGAATTTGCTTCTGATGCTATTTTAAAATCTAAATTTGAAGCTTTTACACCCTATAAGCAAAAGGAATTTATGGAATACATCCTTGCAGCAAAAAAGGATGCTACAAAAGTAGTTCGGTTAAAAAAGTGCATTGCCTTAATACAGAAAGGCACCGGGCTTCATGATACGTATAGAAAGTAATCCTTTGAAACTACACTTGTGGTAATTTCCACCCGTTTTGATAATCAGCTTTTAAAAATTCATTGGCCTTATCATTCGTAAATTTATTGGTGTTTTTATCCCAATAGACTCGGTCTCCAGTTTTATAAGCTACGTTTCCTAAATGAGAAACTAAGGCAGCATCATACCCTACTTGTATTGGCGCATTTAAAATAGAAGCATCCCTATTTTTTACAGCCGCAATAAAATTTGTAGTGTGCAAATCCAGTCCATTGCCTTTATTGTTTTGCAAAGGAATAGCTTGCATTCTATCACCTTCTGGAATAACCTCCCAGCCTTGTCTGTCTAACACCAAAGTACCATTATTTCCAACAAATGAAATCCCGTGGTTACGCCCATAATTACCATTACTAATTCCGGTACCATGCTCCCATAAGATTGAAAAATCATCATACTCAAAAACAGCCTGTAGGGTGTCTGGAGTTTCTGATGCATCATCAGGGTATGCAAATTTACCACCCAATGCCATAACAGATTTTGGTGCACCTGCTTTCATACCATACAAGGCATAATCTATTAAATGCACTCCCCAATCTGTCATTAATCCGCCTGCATAATCCCAAAACCATCTGAAGTTAAAATGAAATCGATTGGCATTAAATGCTCTTTCCGGTGCCGGACCCAACCACATATTGTAATCTACTTCTTTAGGGGTTGCGCTATCCAAAACAACTGGAATAGGCTTCATCCAGCCTTGGTAGGCCCATGCTTTAGACAACCTAATATTTCCCAATTCCCCGGAATGCACAAAATTAATGGCGTCTACGAAATGCGGCTGACTTCTTTGCCATTGCCCCACCTGAACAATGCGATCACTAGCATTAACATAGTCTAACATTATATCTGCTTCTTGCACAGAATTTGCAATTGGTTTTTCACAATACACATCTTTACCTGCACTAATAGCATCCGTTAATTGCAAACAATGCCAATGATCTGGTGTTCCAATTACCACTACATCTATATCTTTATTTGCTAATAAACTTCTATAGTCCTTATACCACAATGGTTTTTTTATACCTGCTTTTTCTAAATCGGCTGTTCTCTTTAGCAAAACACGCTCATCTACGTCACATAGGGCAATAATACTTACTTCACTAATTTTTAACAAGGAGGTAAGGTCGGAAAATCCCATACCATTACAACCTATTAGTCCCACGTTTATACGGTCATTAGCGCCAACTTTTTTCCGGATAGTTGCCAATAAGTCCATTGGAAACAAAAACGCCGCCCCCATACCCATACCAGCCAATGTACTCTTTTGTATAAACTTTCTTCGATTGTGAACCATACCAAACTCCTTTAGAGATGGAAGATAACAATAAAATTAAAGCAAAAAAAAAGCACCGATTAAATCGGTGCTTTTATAACAAAATCTTATGCTCTTATTTTTTTTCTGGCTCATTTAATTTCTTGCTCATTTCCATAGAAATAGCAGATCTAGAAAATTTAATTTTCCCAGCCATTGTTTCAATTACACAAGAAGCATCTTTATCATTTAATTCGAAAATTTTACCGTGCAATCCACTTTTGGTAATAACGCGATCCCCTTTCTTAATTTCTGATGCAAATTTCTTCTCGTCTTTAGAGCGTTTCATTTGCGGACGTATCATAAAAAAATATGCTACTATAAATATCCCTACCATTGGTAAGAATGGGTACTGTTCTAATAATTGTTGCATGCTTTTATTGATTTAAAGGTATAGATGCCGCGCCTGCGCCATTTTTAGGGTTAACAAATGCTTTTATACGTAATGTTTCTCTTCCTTTGGCTGTATTAGCTGTTACGGTTACAGCTTTAGTGACTTGATTTTGACCCGATCCATTAAATTTCACCAATAATTCTCCAGTTTCTCCTGGTTGTATTGCTTTATTTTTAGGATACTCAGGAATTGTGCATCCACAAGTACTTGTCGCATCTGTAAGAATTAAAGGTGCATCTCCAGTGTTTGTAAACTTGAATATCGTTTCTTGTGCAGCTCCTTGTTGAATTGATCCAAAATCGTGCTCTACTTTATCAAAAGTTAACACTGGAAGTTTCTTAGCGGCATCATCTCTTTCTGATGCATCATCAACATTAGCCATAATTATTTTACTAGAAGCATTTTCTTTACAAGAAGTAAATGACAATGCAAAAATTGCAGCTCCAAACATTAAAATAACCTTTTTCATAATTGTATTTTTTAAATTGTGATGTACAAAAATAATGAATATTTATTTATAATAATCCTCTTCCCATCTTTTTTAACTTTCCATTTTCTTTATACTCACGCACCAACTTATCTAAAATTCCATTTATAAATATGCTGCTTTTTGGTGTAGAATATTCTTTGGCAATCTCTAAAAACTCATTAATGGTAACTTTCTCAGGAATTGACGGGAAATTTAACAATTCACAAATCCCCATTTTTAAGAGTATCGCATCAATATCTGCAATCCTATCTTTGTCCCAATTTGGTGTTTTACCTTCTATTTCTTCAACATATAAGGCATCATTCAGCAATGTTTTCGTCAACAATTGTTTGGCGTAAACCATATCATCATCATCCTTTAACAAAGCAGGTAAGAAATAGGAATCTATTTCATCTTCCGTAGTTTTTTTAAGCAATTTTAAAAGAAAAGTATTCACTATCGGGATATCATCTATCCATGTTAACTTATCATCTTCAAAATAATCGTAGATCTTCTCGTTAGGGGCAATTATATTTTTATACAGTTGTACAATTAGCTCCTTATCTTCACTATAACTACTTTTTGCATTAGCCATATATGCACTATAGTAATCACTGGCCACTACTTCTTTATAAATTAACCGAACATACTCCTCATTTAAATACCAATTGTTCAACTTTCTTTTTGAAAGTTCTTCCTTAAGCAATTTATTGTCTACAATTTGGAGCAATAACTTATTGTTAACGAACTTATCTTTGTTGAGCTGGTTGTCTGTGGAATTACCGAGGTAACTGTTTGAAGAAAGTTTAACTTGTTCTTCTGCCTTACTTTGGAGCTCTATTAACAAGCTTAACATTAAAAGATATAGTGTATACATATTGTCTATACTATATTTTAAAAACTTTACTTGTTTTTCTAGCGTATCATCTTGAGAATGAGTGAGGGCGTAAATACACTGCATTACTTTTACCCGAATATGCCTTCTTGTTAGCATTAAAAAGAACTTTAATTTGTTAAAAAATATTTTGCAAAAGTACCACTATATTTTTCAAATGTAACTATTCCGCCTTTATTTTATCTTATGATAATGATAACATAAGTTTATGTTTCAAAAAACTATCTTTGCAAAATTGTTACCAAACAAAACCATCCTTAAAATTGCATGAAAGAATTAAAACACATTAATAAATATTTTAAAAAGTATTGGCTAAAATTACTTATTGGAATTATCATAACAATTATAGCCCGTGTGTTTTCCTTAGTAATGCCTCCTTATGTAAATAAATCTATTAACATTGTCAAAGATTTCATTGAACAAGGCAATGTAGATATTGTGGTAGTCAAGGAACACCTTTTAGAATACATCCTAATCATTTTAGGTGCAGCTTTACTTTCTGGCTTCTTTACTTTTTTAATGCGACAAACCATTATCAATGTCTCGCGCTATATTGAGTACGATCTAAAAAACGAAATTTTTAATCATTACCAAAAGCTGAGTCTAAATTTTTATAAAAACAATAGAACGGGCGATTTAATGAATCGCATTAGCGAAGACGTTAGTCAGGTTAGAATGTATTGCGGTCCGGCACTGATGTACGGTATCAATACATTTACTCTTTTTGCATGTATAATTCCTATCATGTACTCAAAAGCCCCATCACTGGCTTTATATACCTTAATGCCTTTGCCTATCTTGTCTGTTATTATATACCAAATTAGTAAACTTACACACAAGCGCAGTACCATTGTACAGCAGTTTTTATCAAAATTGTCTTCATTTGCTCAAGAATCATTCTCTGGAATTTCCGTTATAAAAGCCTATGGTATAGAAGAACGGATTAACGGGGAACTAATATCTTTGGCTAATGAAGGAAAAGAGAAAAGTATGTCATTGGTCAATGTCAACGCTTGGTTTTTTCCATTAATGGCATTAATGATTGGGATTAGTAACATTATTGTCATTTACATTGGAGGCCAACAGTACATCAGTGGTAAAATTGATAATATTGGACTTATAGCTGAGTTTATTATTTATGTTAATATGCTTACCTGGCCGGTTGCCATTGTTGGGTGGTTAACATCTGTAATCCAAAGAGCAGAAGCCTCACAAGCAAGGATAAACGAATTTTTACAAGAAGTTCCGGAAATCATAAACACGGTTAACACTCCTATGGAGGTTCACGGTAAAATAGAGTTTAAAAATGTTAGTTTTACGTATGACGATACCAATATCACTGCATTAAAAAACGTTTCCTTTACAATCAACGAAGGTGAAACGGTTGCTATTCTAGGAAAAACAGGAAGTGGAAAATCTACAATTTTAGATTTAATTGCAAGATTATACGATGTTTCTTCTGGTGATATTTTGTTTGATGGTATCCCTATAAAAGATTTTAATATTAATAGTTTACGACAACATATTGGCGCCGTGCCACAGGATGCATTTTTATTTTCAGATTCAATCAAAGACAATATCAAATTTGGCAATGAAAACGCCACTGATGACGAGATCATTGCAGTAGCTAAAAAAGCAGTAGTCCATAAAAATATCATGGGCTTCAAAGAAAAGTACAATACGGTATTAGGTGAAAGAGGAATTACCTTAAGTGGCGGACAAAAACAAAGGGTATCCATTGCACGTGCCTTGTTAAGAGATCCTAAAATATACTTGTTTGACGATTGTTTGTCTGCAGTTGACACAGAAACTGAAGAAGAAATTTTAAACAATTTAAAATCGGCATCTAAAAATAAAACAACACTAATCGTAAGTCATAGAGTCTCTTCGGCAAAAAATGCAGATAAAATAATAATTCTAGAAGGCGGAAAAATCATTCAAGAAGGTTCACACAACACTTTGTATACAAAAGATGGTTATTATAAAGAGCTTTACAATAGTCAACTATCTGAGAAATAAAACCAAAAAAACCTTGCCAGATAGGCATTTTTTTTTCATTTTTGGTATATACTATGATAAGTTTACACTAACAAGATAACTACAACAGATGAGTGAAAAAGATTTAATGGATCAAGAAGAGATTTATTCAAAAGTATTAAGGGCAGGTAGGCGAACCTATTTTTTTGATGTTCGTAGCACCAAGGCAGGAGATTATTACTTAACCGTAACGGAAAGTAAAAAATTCACACATGATGATGGATCCTTCCATTATAAAAAACACAAAATTTATCTGTATAAAGAAGACTTTACTCCTTTTAAGGAGCTGTTAAATGAAATGATGGATTACATTATTAATGAAAAAGGTGAAGAAGTTATTTCTGACAGGCACCAAAAAGACTTTAAAAGAGAAGACAACACAGAAAACGTTGAAGCAAGCAATAGTTCTGGTAGTTTTACTGATGTAAGTTTTGACGATATCTAAGTATTAAAATTAAAATGTATATTTAAACGACCTCAATAGGGGTCGTTTTTTATTATCAAAAATTCCATACGCATGAAAAAAGGATTGCTTTTACTCGTTTTAATTGTAGTACAACAACTGTATTCGCAGGAGAAATTAGACTTAAATTATTATCTACCTCAAGATGTTTCTTATAATGAAAGCATTCCAAAACCCACAGACATTCTTGGTTACGAAGTTGGCGAGTGGCACGTGTCTCATGACAAATTAGTCTATTATATGCAAGCCCTAGCAAAAGCAAGTGATAGAATATCTATAGAAGATAGAGGCAAAACCTATGAAGGCAGGCCCATTATTCTCTTAACTATAACCTCTCAAAAAAATCATACTTCCTTAGACATAATTCAAAAAGAACATGTGGATATCACCAATGGAAAGACAAAAAACTTAACTAATTTACCTCTTGTTGTTTACCAAGGTTTCTCTATACATGGCAATGAACCAAGTGGTGCAAATGCCGGATTAGTGTACGCTTATTATTTGGCTGCGGCACAAGGTCCAGAAATTGAAAACTTACTAGATAATCTTGTAATCTTAATGGATCCCGCCTTTAATCCGGACGGCATACAGCGTTTTGCCCATTGGGCGAATAGCAATAAAAGTAAAAATTTAAATCCAGATTCAAATGATCGGGAATTTCATGAAACCTGGCCTAACGGACGCACAAATCACTATTGGTTTGACATGAATAGAGACTGGCTTCCTGTACAACTACCTGAGAGTCAGGCTAGGATAGCAACGTTTCACAAATGGATGCCTAATATCGTTACAGATCATCATGAAATGGGTACAAATTCTACCTTCTTTTTTCAACCAGGAGTACCTTCAAGAGTACATCCATTAACACCAACCCTTAATCAAGAATTAACGGCTGAAATTGGAACCTATCACGCCAAGGCATTTGACAAAATTGGTTCTCTGTATTATTCTGAAGAAAATTATGATGATTATTACTATGGTAAAGGCTCTACTTTTCCTGACATCAATGGCAGCATTGGTATTTTATTTGAACAAGGCAGCTCTCGCGGTCATATACAGGAAAGTGAAAACGGCATCCTTACCTTTCCGTTTACGATAAGAAATCAATTTACCGCTGCAGTTTCTACCATTGAGGCGGCCAAAAACTTGCGGCCCAAATTATTAGAATATCAGTTCCAATTTTACAAAAATGCAAAATCAGAAGCTGCAAAAAATAAAACCAAGGCTATTGTTTTTGGCGACAGTAAAGACGCTTCTAAAACGTGGCATTTAGCAGATATCTTACAGCGGCACAAAATTCAGTTTAACGCTTTAAAAAATGACGCAACTATAGCTGGCACCTATTATAAAAAGGGTGCTAGCTACGTGGTTCCGATGAACCAAAAAAATTACAGGCTAATTCAAGCCATGTTCGAAAAACGAACAAGCTTCTCCGATAGCCTTTTTTATGATATCTCTGCATGGACATTTCCACTGGCCTTTAATTTAGACTATACTGAAACTACTAGTTTATCTTATTTAGGAGAAGAAATAACAAATCTTACTGCTTTAACGGGCAAGGTTTCAGGCAAGAGCAATTACGCTTATCTGCTACCATGGAATGCGTACTATAGTCCCAAGGCTTTACAGCTGCTTTTAGAAAAAGAGCTTCGAGTAAAAGTAGGTAAACGTCCATTTTCAATAGCGGGTAAGAACTATGATTATGGCACCCTTATGATTCCCGTTCAAAATCAAAAATTAAATGCAACAGCTTTGCATAATTTGCTTACCACAATCGCTAGTGACAATAACCTAAATATAACCGCTGTAGCCACCGGACTTACAAAAGGTATCGATTTAGGTAGTAATGAATTTGATCCAATACGGAAGCAAAAAATTGCTTTGTTGGTAGGCCGTGGCGTATCCTATGCCGATGCTGGCGAAATATGGCATTTATTTGATCAGCGTTTTGATATGAATATAACAAAGCTAGATACAGACTATTTTTCTAGAGTAGACCTAAGCAAGTACACCACATTAATAGTACCCAACCTTTCTGGGAACGCCTTAGATAAAATAGCTACGGATAATATAAAAAATTGGGTTAAAAATGGAGGCAACTTAATTGCTTATCGATATACGGCAAATTGGCTTAATGCTAACGAATTCATGAAGATCGATTTCAAGAAAAATACTCCTTTGGCAGCCAAAAACATAGCCTTTGACCAACGCGCCGACTTTAGAGGAGCACAGGTTACCGGTGGTGCTATTTTTGAAGCCAAATTAGATCGTTCACATCCCATAAATTACGGCTATAAAAATGATAAATTACCCCTTTTCAGAAATACAAATATTTATATAAATCCAGATAAAAATAGCTATAACAATCCCATTCTTTACACAGACAAGCCCTTGTTAAGTGGCTATATTTCTGAAGAAAATCTAGCGCTTTTAAAAAATAGCGCACCCTTTAAAACAGAGCGTTATGGAAAAGGTAGAATTATATTATTTACAGACAACACCAATTTTAGGGCGTATTGGTTTGGTACCAACAAATTATTGATGAATGCCATATTCTTTAGTGATATGATGTAATTTAATTTTAGGTTCACCCTACCTTGAGTCCGTTGGCTACCTTAGCGTCTGGATGTAATAGTATAACATCCTTACCATCAACAGCACCTAAAATTAGGCACTCGCTCATAAAATTGGCAATTTGTTTTTTTGGAAAATTTACAACGGCTATTATTTGTCGCCCTAACAGTTCTGCTTTAGTATACCGCAATGTAATTTGTGCCGAAGTTTTTAACACCCCTATTTCTGGACCAAAATCGAGTTGCAATTGGTACGCTGGATTTTTTGCCTGGGGAAAATCAGCAATATTCACAATTGTTGCGACGCGCATATCTACCTTCAAAAAATCTCCCCAACCGATTAGTTCTTTCATTCTTTCCTATATTTATCAATCAAATATAATCCATAACCGAGTAAAAAGTACAAAAATGGCAAGAACTCCAAGCAATATGCTTCCCTTAGACACAAAAGCACCCGACTTCTCACTTTTTAATCCACTAACCGACTCTAACACTACCTTAGAGAAAGCAAAAGGAACAAAAGGTACCGTTATCGTTTTTATTTGCAATCATTGTCCCTTTGTAGTACATGTGAACCCCGAGCTGGTGAAAATAGCGCAAGAATACGAAAGTAAAGCAATTGGTTTTATTGCGATTTCCAGTAATGACGTAATGCATTACCCACAAGATGCTCCGGATTTAATGAAAGAATTTGCTAAAGAGAACATCTATAATTTTCCATATCTCTACGACGAAACTCAAGAAGTTGCAACCTTATACCACGCAGCTTGTACCCCAGATTTTTACCTGTTTGATGCCGAATTAAAATTAGTTTATCGAGGTCAATTGGACGACTCTAGGCCTGGAAATGGAGTTCCATTAACCGGTGTAGATCTTAGAAATGCTTTAGATAATCTAATTGGGGGTAGTCCCATTAACCCTAACCAAAAACCCAGTATTGGCTGTAATATTAAATGGAAATAAATTTACAACCAGCCTTTGGAGTTACATAAATTTTCTATGTGTGCGTAATGGTGGTTGCAATGCCATGCATATTTACCCATATTTTCTGAAATGGAAACAACTACTTTTCCTACTGGATGCACATAACAGCGCTGCAAATCTTCAGGAGAAAGCCCCTTTAACATAAATACCATTTTTGCATGTAAGGCCGTAATATAATTTAAAGACAATGCTATTGGTGCAGTCCTGGAGTCTACCAAACTTGCCCAGTCCTTTTCTTCATAAGCCTTGATGATGGGATTGTCTTCTGCTAAAGCCCATTTAAAGCGCGTATAACTGTGGTGGTGACTATCGGCAATATGATGAATTAGTTGTTTTACCGTCCACCCACCAGGTCTATACACAGTATTTAATTGCTGTTCACTTAAGTTAGCCACTAAACTTTGTAACTTTTGGGGGAAATTTTCGAGTACTGTAATCCATTTAGAGATTTCGGAATCAGAAATTTCTTTATGACAATTAAAATGTCCTATGGGGAATTTAAGCTGTTCCAAGCTGCTGTTATTCATAGAATTAGCGTCTTTATTTGTTATTTTTAGTGGTAATTTACCCTAAGCTACATAAAAATAAATAAATTCTTACTTTTTTTACGCAACCCTTTTAACGTTTAGGTGTCTTCTTTTTAATACGTATAGTTTCCCCCAAATTATATGAACAAGTTAAAAAATATTGTAGGGTTTTTACCTCCTGAATTGTTTCATTAGTACACACCCTTAAATAACCGTATTAACCACAACATTATGATCGCTTTTTTTCTCATTTTATCTGTTCTAATTCTAGTGAACATCGTTCTTTTATCTGTAAGTGTAAATGGAGGTTTTCTATCAAAACCAAAAAACCCCTCTTTAGAAAAGAGAGGTCTTGAAAATAGTTATGCTTAAAGTGAACTTATTTAACGTTCATTAATTCAACATCAAAAATTAATGTCGCATCTGGTGGTATTACTCCACCTGCACCTGCGCTACCGTAAGCTAAGTTAGAAGGAATTACAAAACGTGCTTTGTCTCCTATCTCTAATAAACTTATACCTTCATCCCATCCAGGAATTACTTGGCCAACACCCAATTGAAAATCTATAGGCTCATTTCGCTTGTAAGACGAATCAAAAACTTGACCACTTGTTAAAGAACCCTCATAGTGCACAGAAACTGTTTTTCCGCTTTCCGCTTTGGCTCCTTTTCCTTTTTGAATAATTTTATAGCGTAATCCAGAGGCAGTTTCTTCAAAGCCAGCTGCTAATTTTTCCATTTCTGCTGCTGCTTTTGCTTTTTCTTCTGCTACTCTTTTTTCTCTTGAACCTTCAAAAGTTCTAAAAGCTTCAACTGCATTCCACCCTTCTGCTTCTGTTCCTACTCTAACAATTTCTATACTTTCAAGAGCATCGTCTTGTGCAACAGCATCTACAACTTCTTGACCATTTTCTACATGTCCAAAAACAGTATGCTTATTATCCAACCAAGGAGTTGCGATGTGAGTTATAAAAAACTGACTTCCATTGGTACCAGGGCCTGCGTTTGCCATAGACAATACGCCTGGTTTAGAATGGGTAAGTTCTGGATGAAATTCATCGTCAAATTTATAACCTGCATCTCCAGTACCTGTACCAAGTGGACAACCACCTTGAATCATAAAATCTGGAATTACCCTATGAAATTTTAATCCATTGTAATACGGTGTCCCTTGTGGTTTTACCGAGTTTTCTAAATTTCCTTCAGCCAAAGCAACAAAGTTACCAACTGTACCTGGTGTTTTATCGTGAGTTAATTTTACTAAAATTTCACCTTTAGTAGTATTGAATTTTGCGTAAATTCCGTCTTGCATATCGCTTATTTTTTATGAGCCGCAAAGATAAGGAATTGTTTTTTGTTGTAAAAAGTTTAGTTGTTTATCCGCATCCAACAATTAACCTTTTATCTTTTTTGGAGGCACAATACCATATTTATCAAACAGATAAACCAAACTGGCCATCGTTGCGGCACCAAGTTCCAACTCTCTTTTATTAACGTGCTCAAACGTATCATTGGCGGCATGGTGGTGGTCAAAATAACGTTGAGAATCTGGTCTAAGTCCCGCCAATACCATATTTGGATTTTTTAAAGGTCCAATATCTGCCCCGCTACCTCCTTTTTCAAACAAATGAATTAAATAAGGTTCAAACAATTTTTTCCATTCTTGAATCCGATCAAAATTAGCTTCAGAACTATCAAAAGAAAAACCTCTTGGTGAAAATCCACCGGCATCGCTTTCTAAGGCAAATATGTGGTTCTCTTTTTTATTTTTGGCAACCTCAGCGTATTTACTTCCACCGCGCAAACCATTTTCTTCGTTCATGAATAAAACCACACGTATTGTTCTCTTTGGAACATATCCAGAGGCTTTTATTAACCGAAGAACATCCATGCTTTGAACACAACCTGCACCATCATCATGCGACCCATCGCCTAAGTCCCAAGAATCCAAATGTCCTCCAACGAGAATAATCTCATTAGGATACATACTCCCTTTTATCTCCCCGACCACATTATACGATTGCACATCTTCTAATTGCCTGCAATTTTGTTTAAAGTAAAACTTAGTTTTAGGGTTTAAATGAAGGGAAGTGGACAATAAATCTGCCCCTTTTGTACTTATAGCTGCTGCGGGAATCCTATTCTTTACGGGAGTATCTCCATAACTCATAGCCCCGGTGTGCGGGTAATCATCCAAACGCAGATTTACAGAGCGAACTATAACGCCAATTGCTCCTAATTTTCCAGCCTCTGCAGCCCCGGAATACCTTTGATCTACACAGCCCCCGTAAGCGGTAAACGTAACGATCTCCGTTGGATCCATTGGTCTGTTAAAAAATACAATTTTTCCTTCTATCTTTTCTCTTCCCAAACGTGCTAAATCATCTATTCCCTGTACTTCAACAACATTGGCGTTAATACCTAAAGCTGGTGTTGCCACAGAACCACCCAGTGCACAAATAGGTACCGTAACGGCTGTACCGTCTTCGGTAACAATTTTAGCACTTTCAGGCAAACCTCTAACCCATTTAGGAACCATTACAGGCTGCAACCAAACACGGTCTACCCCCAAATCCTCCAACTCCTTTTTTGTATAATCAACTGCCATTTGCGCTTCTACCGAACCAGACAACCTACCACCTATTTGATTTGAAATATGATTTAGCCAATCGTAGGCCATCCCATCCGTTAAGGCCATATCATAAATTGACTTCATTTGTTTTTCATCTGCGGATTGTGAAAAACCCAGGGTACTTAATAAAAGGAATAGTATGCTTAATTTTTTCATTTTTATTCTGATTCTAATTGGTTTTTATATTCTTCTAGGTTCACCTGTATTTTATGGTCTAACTCTGGCTCTTTAATGTCTGTGTATTTTTTTAGCTCTTGTAATAAGATGGAAGCTACAATAACACGTGCACCGTTTTTATTATCTGCAGGAACAATATACCACGGTGCTTTAGGTTTTGAGGTTCTAGTAATGGCATCTTTATAACATTCTTGGTACTTATCCCACAACTTCCGCTCCTTTAAGTCGCCCGGAGAAAACTTCCAATTTTTCTCTTTTAAGGCCAACCTACGCAATAAACGTTGGCGTTGTTCTTCTTTTGAGACATTTAAAAAGAATTTAAAAATTAAGGTACCATTGTCTGCAATATGCTTTTCAAATGCATTTATTTGTTCAAATCTTTTTGCCCAAAATTCGTCCGTAATATCCGCAACACTATGTACTCCAGGTATGTGCTCATTCATAATATACTCTGGATGCACACGGGTCACCAATACATTTTCGTAATGCGTTCTATTGAATACTCCAAATTTACCTTTTGCGGGTAAGGCAATATAATGGCGCCATAAATAATCATGCTTTAATTCTAGCTCCGTAGGAACCTTAAAACTATAAACCACAACACCGCGGGCATTAAAGTCTTTAAAAACTTCACGAATAAGGCTATCCTTCCCTGCTGTATCCATTCCTTGTAAACAAATTAAAACACTATATTTTCCGTGTGCATAGAGGGTGTCCTGGAAATCTCCAAGTTCCTCACGAATGTCTTCTAATTCTTTTTTTAACTTCTTATCAGACTGTCCAAAATTTTCATTGGTGATAGCACTACTAATATTTGTACCCTTATCTACCTTATACTCTTTTATATCTACTTTACGCACCGCTATTATTTTGGGTTATTAAAAGTTTGAATATACCTTTTTTTGATTATTTGATCACTAAAAAGGTAGGTTAATAGACTTTTTTGCCTATTCAACGAATATAAAAGGTATTTTATCAGTTTCCTAGTATCTTGTACTTTCGTTTGTATTTAAGGACCTCCCAAATCTGTCCTGTTATGAAGAAAAAGACTACATTTTTACTCCTACTGGTAATTGTATTACAGTTGTATTCCTTTAAAGAGAATACAGCCTGTGACGTACTGAATTCAAACTTAGGATACGCTATAAAGCAAGCGACGAATGCAGAAAATGCTCCTACCTTAAACACCTTAAAATATTATACTTATAAGGCTGTTAACACCTTGCAAAAATTAGACACAAAAATAGATGATTGTGGATGTCAAAGTGCAGAAACCATCATTCTTAAAGGACTTACATTATTAAAAAATGTAACCCAATCAGCATCCATTGCGACGGCGAAATCAATGCTTTCACAAGCAAAAAAAGATATTTCCATAAGCATAGACTCAATAACAGCATACAGTTTAAATAACAAATACAGCCCTGAAAATAACAATTCAGGAACCATTGTTAACCAAACTGCGTCGCAAAACAAATTACTCTACGCTAAAATTGATAGTATTTTGGTTCCTTTTGAGGAATCGATGACTACAATACTCAATACAGATAATTGCAAAGAAGGGTATAAGATTGCCCTTTCAATTTTTGAAAAAAGCGAAGGAAAGTTGTTGCATGCTGAATTGACTGAAGCTAAAAGGTATTACCATCTAAGAACAAAAGAAATAGCAAAAAACACCTTGGATGCTTTGACAGATTGTGCAAACAAATAAGCTTCCCTAATTTTCTAATATTTTTTTTAATTCGGCAAGGCCCTCTTCAAAATCCTTACCAACGGCCTTATCCATATTCATAAATAACATAAATACATTCATAGGAAATACATTTTTACCTGAAAAACCCCAACTTACTTTGGTTCTATTTTCGGCAACAGGATACACCTTAAAATAACAATTGGAATTAGATCTAAAAGGTTTTAAAAACCGCAATTCTCCATCTATCCGTTCGTTTCTAACCACGGCAGTTATTTCTTGTTCTCCTTCACCTACTTCTTTATTACCGTTCCAATAACTTACAAACCCCACGGCACCGTCTTCACCCGTATATTTTCGGGCCATATCAGGGTCTTTCTTTGCCCAAGGCGACCAAATTTCTTGATTTTTGACGTATTTAAGATATTCAAAAACATCTTCTGTTGAACGAGCGATATCCACGGTTCTATATACTTCGTAGTTTTTCGGGGCTACAACAGCTAAAATAAAGACTAGAATTACTAATCCTATTAGAATATAAACAGCTAGCATCATTGGTTTATAGTTTAGTTGGTGCTTCAATTTACAAAATAATACTTGTAAAAAATGCTTTCTACCCCTATTTATAGTACCTCATCAAAATTTCATCAATACTTTTTATGGATTTTTTGGTCCAATCCAGTCTTTTATTTAGTTTCTCTTCCTCTGAAAGTTGCCACTTTAAATTTGTTTTTTTCAACTTAACGGTTAAGTCTTGTAAAATTATTGCCGCAGATACTGAAATGTTTAAACTTTCGCTAAAACCTACCGTTGGGACTTTAACAAAACCATCTGCCTTATCTAACACTTCCTGACTTAATCCACTTCGCTCAGTTCCAAAAAAAAGTGCTACTTTTTCATCAATCACAAAATCGTCCAATAAAAACGAATCGGTATGTGGAGAGCTTGCAATAATTTTATATCCTTTAGCCTTCAATTCATCAATACATGCCGCTGTCGTGTCATACCTAGGTGTATCTATCCATTGCTCTGCCCCCATAGCTATGTTTTTATCTAAGCGCTCACTATATTTGCTTTCTATTAAATGGGCCGTCTGCACCCCAAAGGCATCACAACTGCGTACAACAGCACTGGTGTTATGCAATTGAAAAACATCCTCAATGGCCACCGTTATAAAATTGGTCCTGTTTTCCAAGACTTCTATAAACCGTTCTTTTCGCTCAGGGCTAATAATATTTTCTAGATATTTTAGGAGTTGCTCATCTATCATAAACCGAATATAAAAAGAAAAGTTTAATTTTATAAAAATTGAAAACTGTGCAAATGAAGCAAAACATTGTAATACTTACTGGAGCTGGTATTAGCGCTGAAAGTGGAATAAAGACGTTCAGAGATGACAATGGCCTTTGGGAAGGATATGATGTAATGCAAGTTGCATCGCCAAAAGGCTTTGCAGACAACCCAGCCCTAGTATTGAATTTTTACAATCAGCGAAGAAAACAGCTATTAGCAGTAGAACCAAATAATGCCCATCTCGCCTTAACCAAGCTAGAAGCGCAATACAATGTGACCATTATTACTCAAAATGTGGATGACCTTCATGAACGTGCCGGCAGCACCAATGTGATACACCTACATGGAGAACTCTTAAAGGCACGCTGTACTAAAAATGAATTGGTTGTACTACCCTGGAAAAAAGAATTGGTTTTGGGTGATTTAAGCCAACATGGCCATCAGCTAAGACCCCATATTGTTTGGTTTGGGGAAGAAGTTCCTTTACTAGAAAAAGGGGCTCAAATAACACAACAAGCAGATATACTAATAATTATAGGTACCTCCATGCAAGTTTATCCAGCGGCAAGCTTGGTACACTATGTAAAACAAAACACGCCCATTTATTTTATAGATCCCCAACCTAAAATTAGGGCCAGCGAATTTAACAACCTCAGTATACTTTCCAAAACTGCTGTTGTTGGCGTTCCTATTCTGGTTGCTGACCTAATTGGTAAAGCAATCTAGTTTTTTTAGCCCAGTCTATTACAGCAGCAACTTGTGCTTCTGAAAGTTTGGCCTCATTGTGTGTCCAGGTATATTCTTGCAATGGCATTTCTCCTTCTCCAACCATTTCTATCACTTCCTCAAGCTTATGATCTTTTTTCTTTGCAGAATACGTCTCCCATTCTGAAAAATTTAAATGTTTCTTTCCGTCTTTAATATGATCTGCCAACCAATAAGAAACGGGGGCTATATTGTTATACCAAGGGTATGAGGTAGTATTACTATGACAGTCAAAACAACTACTTTCAAAGATGTTTTGCAGTTCCGCAGAAGGATTAGTTTCTGTCAAAAAGGCCGTTTTTAAATCGGTTTCTGCGCTGTTTTTATCAGGTCTATAAAATTGCATTGCAATTAAAACAAGCAATAACGCAACTAGAATTTTTTTTAGTATTTTCATCGTTCTAAATTTACAACTGCAAAATACAAATTTTTGTGACGAAATCAGCATTATACGAACGGCTTGTAAGTGGCGTAAATCACTCTAGAGAGAAAAGACAGGAAATCTCCGACCTAATTTTAGATCAACCCCTGTTAATGCCACTGTTATTGGAATTAGTTTTTAAGGTAAAAGATCCTATTTCTTGTAAGGCTGCTTGGGTGATGGAATTTACAGTAAAACAAGACATAACTATATTATTCCCGGTCCTAAATGATTTCACCAAAGGTCTGCATACATTAACTTTAGAGTCTAGTATTAGGCCCAATGCAAAAATTTGCGAAATACTTATTCTTCAATACTACGCGAAACAAGAGAACATTATTCAATCTGTAGTAAAAAAACAGCATTTGGAAGATATTACAACGGCCTGTTTTGATTGGCTTATTGGCGACCATAAGGTGGCGGCACAAGCGTATTCAATGACCAGTTTATTACTATTGGGAAGAACATTCCCTTGGATACATCCAGAACTACGAATAATATTGGAACAGAACTATGCTACAGGAACCGCTGCATATAAAGCCAGAGCCAGAATGACATTGGCTAAATTATAATAGTGCCATACTATAATTTTCAACTTTATTCTCAGTTATAATACGATTTAAACGATAGATAAACTAAGAAACGCTTAAACAAAGTTTAACTTTTGACTATCTTTGCAGCTTTTAAAAATCAATACAAAAACAGATGTCTTTAAATCAATTAAATGCCATTTCTCCTATAGACGGAAGATACAGAAACAAAGTAGAAGCCTTAGCTCCTTTTTTTTCTGAAGAAGCATTAATAAAATACAGAGTTCGGGTAGAAATTGAATACTTTATTGCGCTTTGCGAGATTCCCTTGCCGCAATTGGAATCTTTTGATTCGGCTTTGTTTGAAAGTTTACGGTCTATTTATACTAATTTTTCTACGGAAGATGCAATAGCCATTAAAGAGATTGAAAAAGTAACAAACCACGATGTAAAAGCTGTTGAATACTTTATTAAGAAGGAATTTGACAAACTTGGTTTAGAAAAATACAAAGAATTTATTCACTTCGGATTAACCTCACAAGATATTAACAATACTGCTATTCCGCTTTCTATAAAGGAAGCTATGAATGAAGTGTATGTACCTATGTATTTTGATGTATTAGAGAAGCTTGAAGAATTAGTTGTAGAATGGGCTGAAATTCCGATGCTGGCTAGAACCCACGGGCAACCTGCCTCTCCTACCCGTTTGGGTAAAGAGATCGCTGTTTATGCAACCCGTCTTAAAGAGCAATTTAATTTATTAAATGACATTCCTAGCGCTGCAAAATTTGGTGGAGCTACCGGAAATTTCAATGCACATAAAGTGGCCTACCCGTCTATAGATTGGAGAGCCTTTGGACAAAATTTTGTACAAGAAAAATTAGATTTACAACATTCATTTCCTACAACACAAATAGAGCACTATGACCATATGGCTGCCTTATTTGA
The DNA here is from genome assembly GCF_023015805.1 of Cellulophaga sp. F20128. Taxonomy (GTDB): domain Bacteria; phylum Bacteroidota; class Bacteroidia; order Flavobacteriales; family Flavobacteriaceae; genus Cellulophaga. The sequence goes on along the minus strand of NZ_JALKBA010000010.1, from coordinate 32,788 downwards.
CAATGTAAAACGCATCAATACCATACTCATAGATTTAAATAGGGATTTCTGGACCTATGTTTCTATGGATTATTTTAAACAAAAAATTAAGGCAGGAGAGGTAGGATCTTCGGCTATGCCACATAAGGTAAACCCGATAGATTTTGAAAATTCAGAAGGAAACTTAGGGATAGCCAATGCTATTTTTGAGCATTTATCTGCCAAATTACCGGTTTCTAGATTGCAAAGAGATTTAACAGACAGTACAGTATTAAGAAATGCTGGCGTACCTTTTGCACATACTGTAATTGCTTTTGGATCTACCTTAAAAGGATTGAATAAATTATTGCTCAACAAAGAAAAGTTTGAGCAGGATTTAGAAAATAATTGGGCAGTAGTAGCAGAAGCTATACAAACAATTTTAAGACGTGAGGCATACCCTAACCCTTACGAAGCCTTAAAAGGACTAACGAGAACCAACGAAAAAATAAACCAACAATCTATTGCTAATTTTATAAACACTTTGGAGGTTTCTGATGCTATTAAAACAGAATTAAAAGCGATAACCCCAAGCAATTATACAGGTATCTAATACACCTTTTACAATTGTAGAAGTTAAAAACATAAAAAAGACCGCTAGTTAGCGGTCTTTTTTTAGGTTAGCGTTGTATTACTTATTTATTTGCACCTCATGTGGGTAAGGAATTTCAATACCTGCCTTGTCTAACGCTATTTTACTACCTTCTATGGTCGCAAAAAATACGTCCCAATAATCTTCCGGTTTACAAAATGGGCGTACAACCAAATTAACAGAACTATCTGCCAATTCTGATACATTTACAGAGGGTACAGGATCCTGTAAAACCTTAGGGTTAGCAGTTAAAACCTCTAACAATACTATTTTAGCTTTTTGTAAATCTTCACCATAACCAATCCCTACCGTAGTGTCCACACGAATTTTACCTTCAGCAGTATAATTAATGATATTCCCATTAGACATTGCTCCATTTGGCACAATAGCCAATTTATTTTGAGGAGTAATTAATTTGGTTGTAAAAATTTCAATCTCTTTTACTTGTCCCAAAACACCTTGGGCTTCAATTAAATCTCCAATTTTATAGGGTTTAAAAATCATAATTAAAACGCCTCCCGCAAAATTCCCCAAAGAGCCCTGTAACGACAAACCAATTGCTAAACCAGCTGCAGCTATTACAGCAGCAAAACTTGTTGTTTCTACTCCTAAAGCTCCAATAACAGTAATTACTAAAAAGATTTTGAGTGCCCACCCAACCAGATTCATTAAAAATTTTTGTAGCGACTCGTCATAATTACTTTTGGCCATCATTTTTCTGGATGCCCCAACAATCTTTTTAATAACCCAGGAACCAATGATGAAAATTAAAATTGCCTTTAAAACAGGAAATCCATAAGTCTCAATATAACTCATGGCTCCTTCCCAATTTAGGTTACCCATAAAATCTGTACTTGTAGCGGCTGTGTCTACAGCGTCTTGTAAGGTCATAATATTGTTTATTTTTAGTTAATGTTGCCTACAAGATAAAACAATTTGATGATATGAAATTATTGCGTTTTTTTCTTAAAGAAAACCCCACCCTTGATTGCTCAAAAGTGGGGTTTACATTATAATCTTGTTATTTTATTTATTGACCAAAAACACTTCCAAGATCCTTGAGCGCCCCTTCATTGATATCCGATTTCTCCATAGCTCTAATTAATTGGCCCAAATGTGCCGGATTCATATCATTGCCGATAACACGAATTAAAGCAAAACCCTTCTTGTCTGTATGTCCGTAAATTATAACTTCATCTATAGCATCTTCATTACCAATATACTTCACTACGCCTTTGGCAAATTTTGAATTAATTTTCATTAATTGGGTAAACTTCTTATTGTTTAAAATAGAATTCACCTTAAGCTTCTCCGCATTGTAAGAGGCACTGTTCTCTCCTGTTTTTTTAAATGCCAAAACATTTAATTTTTTTATGGATTCCACTGCTTTCTTCTCTTCAACTGTTAAATTTTCACTTGCAATATTTAAAATACTTGAAGGAATATCAAAAGATAAGAAATTAGAGTTTTCGCTACTATCTACGTAGTACTCTTGTAGACTCTGGCTAGATGAACAACTGGCTAGAGACACAACTAAAAGCAAGGCTACCGCTATATTTTTAATGTTATTTTTCATTATTATAGGTTTTTAGAATTGTTAAAAAAGTAGATTAGAAAGCTTTTTCAGAGCTACCTTAGTACTCTTATTTTTGGTTAACCTTATTTAATTCATCAGGTAAATTCATTTTCTTAGTAAATGAACTTATCTTATTTAGGTCAATATCACCCGTAATGGATAACAATACAGTTTCTATTTTTCGGCTATCAAAATTTACATCTTGAATACCACTAATAAACATCAATAACTCACTTACGTGGTCTGCATCTTTCCCATTTTTTATATAAAACTTAATATTCGCTTGCTTGTCCTTAACACGCATTAACTCTTCTAAAGATGCCGATTTTAAATAAGACTTCACCGCCGAATACATATCTGCTCCTATGGCTTTATCTTCTGTAATAAACACTTTTAAGCTGTTGGTGCTTTTAGCAATGTCAATAAAATCTTGTGTTTCTTTATCGTCTACTTCAACATCAATTTTAGTTAACAGGTTAAACATACTTTTATTAATGACTACGGAAGTCACATTATCTAAGTCTTCAAACTTATCAAACAGAGACTGTGAAAACCCTGAGAATGGCAATGCAGCTATAACTGCTATCATTATTATTTTTTTCATAATTTAATTTTAATTGTTCGTGTAAATTTTGTTTGTCGTTTCTTCTAATTTTCCAAGGTACACCAGCTTCTCTGTTCCTTTATTTAAATTTTGAGCAATAAGTTGAAATGCTTTTTCTGTTTCATTTAAAACATATTCTGCTTGTTTTTGCTCTTGGTAATCCTTACCAAAATAAATGCCAAATACTAAAACTGCTACAGCTGCTACGGATAACCATTTGTAATTACTTTTTCTAGGTTTTAATGGTACCTGCTTGGTAAACTGTTCTTCTTTGGCCATAGAAAAATACTGAAACATAGTTGTGTATTCTTTTAAATGAGGTGCTATATCTCCCTTTAAAAAATAAGTGCGTAATGTTTCTTCTTCAGCAACCGTCGTGGTAGCTTCCAAATACTTTTCTAATAACTTTTCTATATTATGCAATTCCATAATTGTGTTTTTCCATTAATTTCTCTCTGACTGTTTTTCTAGCTCTTGACAACGCTACTCGTACGGCAACTGGTGTCATTTCTAGTAATTTTCCTATTTCATCAAAATCATATTGCTCTATATCTCGCAATTGCAATGCCATCTTTTGATTCTCTGGTAGACTCTCCATAATTTTTTCTACCCAACTCACGCTATCCTTTACTTCTACTTGTGTTTGTAAAGACGCATTTGTATCGGTATAATTACTATGTACCAACTTTAAATTGCTTGCTTGTTTCGATTTTAATCGGTCTAAGCAAAAATTCTTGGTCATGGTCATAGCAAACGCCTCCACATTGTCATAGCTCTTCATACGATCATTTTTAGACCATAGTTTCAACAGTATTTCTTGCGTTGCATCTTCCGCTTCTTCTGTGGAAACAAGCAACCTTTTTGCTAACCTAAAAAGCTTGTCCTTAAAAGGCAAGACCACATTAAGAAATTCTGTTTGTTTCATTGTTTAGTTTGGTTGTTGTAAAACCCAATACTAAGGGTTCTATTAGCAAGACGAAGTATAACGAATTTTGTTACAAATAATTTTTTATTCTTAAAGTTGTTAGTATTTTTCACACTAAAAAACCGACTTAACTTAAATTACGTATATCTATATACAAGTAGCGCTACTTTACAAATGGAATGATAATTGCAATTACCAATTATACACCTGTTCTAAATTAAAAAAATACTATGAAAAAAACTGTATATCTTTTATCTGGGCTGATTTTATTTTTATCTGCCTGCAACAAGAATGACGACGATGGTGATACTTCTGGAGATGTTGCATTGAAGAGCGAAGTAAATAAATTTATCTGGGACGGATTAAACTATTGGTATTATTGGCAGCCAAATGTAGACGCTTTGGCGGATACCAAGGATGATGATGTTAATAGTTTTAATACCTATTTAAATAGTTACAACTCCTCAGAAGACCTTTTTGATGCACTTGTATACAGCAGTAAGGACGATTTTTCTTGGTATATAGACGATGTTGCTGAGCAATTAAATAGCTTCAACGGGATTAGCAAATCCTATGGTATAACACGAGGACCATTTGTACAAGTGAGTGGTACCACTAACGTTGTTCAGGTAGTTGCATATACTACTCCTGATTCTCCAGCTGCAATTGCTGGAATTAAAAGAGGCGATATTATTTCTAAGATTGACGGAACAATATTAACTACAGAAAACTATCTGTTAATCAACAATCTGTATACAGAAGAAAACATAAGCTTAGGTTTTGCAACCGTCTCTGAAGACAATACCATTACACAAACGACAGAAAAATCTATTACGGCGGCAACGATATCTGAAAACCCGGTACATTTTACAAGCGTTATTGAAGAAGGTGGGAAAAAAATTGGCTATTTGGTATACAATGGTTTTCGCGGCACCTATAACGGGGAATTAAACGATGTTTTTGGCGAATTTAAAGCGGCAGGAATAGACGAGCTTATTTTAGATTTTAGGTATAACGGAGGAGGTTCAGTACTAACATCGGCCTTGCTAGCAAGTATGATAGATGGAGGTGCCCCAGCAGAAAGTAATGCCGCTATTTTTGCAAAACTAACTTATAATTCAAAGCGTAATGCTTCAAACGGGTCTTTATATCCATTTTTTGATGAAGTCTATTTATACAACAAAGCTACAGGAGATTATGACGGTACAACAGCGATGAATAGACTAAGTGATATTACCAAATTGTATGTTATTACTACTGGAAAAACGGCTTCGGCAAGTGAAATGATTATTAACGGATTAAGACCTTATATGCCGGTAACTACCATTGGAGAAACTACCGTAGGTAAGAACGAAGGTTCTATTACCGTAGTTGATGCTCCAAATATTGGCACCGACAATCCGTACACAAATGCAGACAATAGAAGCACAAAACACACTATAGGGATGCAGCCTATTGTTTTTCAAATATTTAACACCAATGATGAAAATGACTACAATGACGGTTTTACTCCTAAGACTGAGGTAATAGAATGGCATTATTACAAAGGAATTAAAGCTTTTGGTGATTCGGATGAACCATTATTACGTGCCACCTTAGATGATATATTGGGTACCTCTAGTAAATTTAATTTGCTTGCAGATAAAAATGCGACCGCCATAGAAGCCGGTGTAAAAACACCTAAATTTAGTAATGAAATGTATATTATGCCCAATGATATTAAGCCCTGGGAGCAGTAAAATAATTTGATCAAAAAAAAGGGAGTGCTAATAAGTTAGCGCTCCCTTTTTTTTTTATACATAACAAGTAGGTATCATTATTTTTAACAACGACTTGTAGTCTTATAAACTTAGATTTAAACCCAATCTAAAGTTTCTTCCTTTTGTTGTAAATCCTAAAATTTCTGTATATTTTTCATTCAATAAATTGCTTGCATTCACAAAAACAGTCAACTTATTAGCAATAAGTTTATGTGCAAAGTAAAAATCTAATAATGTATATGCGTGCAAGTTGACATCTGTAGCTGGAAAGGTAGCAAAATCAGAATCTGATCTATTACCAACCATGGCGTAGTTTAAAGATGCATTTGTTTTATCAGAAAAATTATAATTGGCATATCCATTTACCTTATGTTTGGGTAAACGAATACCACTATCTCCTTCTCTTTCTGTAAATGTATAGTTAGCACCAAAATTAAGCGCTGCTATTGGTGTATAATCTAACTCTATTTCTACCCCCTTAGCGTGTACTGTATTGGCTGCATTATCATAGCCAGTTGCGCCATAAAAAACAAAATTCTCTTCTTTTCTATTAAAGTATAAAGCACTTACTCGTAATTTATCATTTGTTACATACTCCAATCCACCTTCTACGGTAAGGTCTTCTTCAGGGTTTAAATCCGGATTGGCACCAAAATTACCAAACAATTGATTTAAGCTTGGAGTAATATAAGAAGTAGCATAAGACCCTAACAATTTCACATACCCATTATCATTTTTCAAAGTAAAAGAGGGATTAAAATTATATACAAAATGAGATCCATACTCAGAGTGATTGTTAAAACGAGCCCCTACATTTAGATTCAATCCAAAATCAGAAACATAGACAACATTAGCGTAAGGATCTACAATAGAAAAATCTTGTGTAGCCACATATTCTGTTTCGTCATGAATATAATTCACTCCCAAAATAGTATAAAAAGCATTGTTAAAATTGTATTTATTATAAACATCAACTACACTATTTTTTCCCTCGTAAGCACTTGGAAAGGCTGATATATTTTCTGAACTATACTCACTAAATGCTCCATTTAATACAATTGATCCATTAGTATAAGTGAAAATAGATGACAAGCCTGCTCTTTTTTGTTCACTGATAAACTCGTAGGGCGCATCTATCATTCCAAAAGACTCATCATACGCACCATTGTTTTTGGTTTGATTACCATAAACATTAACCGAAAATTTATCAGAAAAAGCATAGCCTAAGTTTACATTGGTACTATAGTTTGAAAAATCATCTTTTTCATTAGCCGGTGTAACTAAAGCAGACAACCCATTGGAATATCTATTTGAAAAACCCAATGTATAGGTAAACTTAGTCACAGTACCACTTATTAAAGCGCTATTCGCAAAATCGTTTACATCATAATTTTGAGCTTCTACGGTTTGGTTGGTACCTACACTAGACTGAAAATTAGCAGAGATGCTCGCTTTGGAAGCCGTTTTAGTTGTAATACTAATCACGGCAGTTGCTGCATTTGTTCCGTAAAGCGTACTTGCGGCTCCTTTAATAATTTCAATAGATGCTATACTTGCTACTGAAAGCAATCTTAAATCGTACTCTTGACCCACTGATGATGGGTCTGACACACGCACACCATCAATAACAATTAACACCTGCCTTCCTCTACCACCACGGGCATACACCCCTAATACAGCACCTTCTCTGCTGGTAGTACCTGCTATTGAAAAGCCACTTTTTGCATTAATGATTTCGGCTACTGTTTTGCCTTGACTTCTTTCTAATTCTTCTGCTGTAATTTTTAGTACTGTCTTACCAGAGTTCTCCCTTTTTAGGGCAAAACGAGAATCACTAACCACAACTTCGTCTAATTGTTGAATTGTAGCTTGTTCTTGTGCCATAACACTAGTGCACGCCATTGCAGCTGCACATAAACCAATAAAATTTTTGTTCATTTTGTTTAATTCATAAACGGGAGTAGAAATCAGATAGATTCCTTCGTATGTCTGTACACACACGTAAAACTTTTATCCCGAAAGTTTAACATTCATTGTTTGAAAATGGCAGGTCTCCTGACTTGCGTCTTTTTGTCTTCCTTCCCACCTTAAAAAGGCAGTGGATTGTAGTTACAAAAAGCATTTACCCTTGGTAAACTTAGCTTACAGTTGCGGGAACAGTCTCGGATTTAAACCGAATTCCCTTTTAATCTTTCCGTTTTAAACGGTCCGAACCAAAATTCGGTGCAAAAGTAATCCTTTTTATTCAAATTTTTTATTCAATAGTAAATTACCTTACTTTTGAATTTTTAAATTCAACCTATGCATTATTTCAAAATTTGTATTCTTTCCATACTACTTTCTTCTATAGGTTGTAAAGAGCAGAATGAAAAACCGAAAGACACACCTCTATCTGAACAGACTTCTATTGCAACGGTCAGCTACGCCAAAGGGTTTACCATAGAAAAACAAGCAAATGGAATTACTATATTAAAAATTTCTTCGCCTTGGCCTAATGCAGAAGCATCCTACACTTACGCCTTAGTACCCAAAGAAAAAGCTGCATTCATTACCCTAAACAAAGACCAATACGATGCCATTGTTACGGTGCCCATAGAAAAAATTGTGGTCACCTCTACCACTCATATTCCCGCCTTGGAAGCCTTAGATGTTTTGGATAAACTCATTGGGTTTCCAAATACAGATTATATTTCATCCCCCAAAGCAAGAGCACAAATTAAGCAAGGTACTATTGAAGAATTGGGAACCAATCAATCTATAAACACAGAAATGGTGATTGCCTTAAACCCTGATGTGGTAGTTGGTTTTAGCATAGACAACCAAAATAAAACCTACAACACGCTGCAACGCGCAAATATCCCTGTGGTATATAATGGTGATTGGACCGAGGAATCTCCACTTGGAAAGGCGGAATGGATCAAATTTTTTGCTCCTTTTTTTAAGGCTGAAGCAAAGGCTGATTCTATTTTTAAAACGATTGAAAAGGACTATATTGAAGCCAATGAATTGGCCAAAAAATCTAAAACCAGACCTAGTGTTTTAACAGGTGGTTTGTACAAAGATTTATGGCATGTTGCTGGAGGAAAAAGTTGGATGGCTCAGTTTTTAAAAGATGCCAATGCCAATTATTTATGGAGTAATTTAGATGAAACTGGGGGTGTTGGTTTAAGCGTTGAAAGTGTTTTTGACAAAGCTAGTACAGCCCAATATTGGATTTCGCCATCTAACAATAGCACCTACAAACAAATGGCCAATGCCAGTGAACATTACCAACAATTTGATGCTTATAAAAATAAAAAAATATACACCATAACATTATCAAAAGGAGAAACAGGAGGGGTACTCTTTTTTGAACTCGCACCTAACAGACCCGATTTGGTGTTAAAAGATCTTATCCATATTTTTCATCCAGACCTCTTACCAAAACACGAGCCACTATTTTTTAAACCCTTACAATAAAGTGCAGCATCCCAACTCCTACAAATTATCCTTCTTATTATTACTTGTTTTACTTGTAGTCTGTTTTGGTATTAGCATAAGTTTTGGTTCGGTTAGTATTCCTTTTTCGGATACCTTAAGTGCTATTTTTGGAGGAGAAACACAGAAAGAATCTTGGGGGTATATCATTAAAAATTATCGAATTCCAAAAGCAATAACGGCTATGTTAGCCGGTAGCGGCCTTGCCTTAAGTGGGCTGTTAATGCAAACCCTGTTTAGAAATCCATTAGCCGGTCCCTTTGTATTGGGCATCAGTTCTGGTGCCAGTTTGGGTGCTGCAATCTTAATTATGGGCTCTTCCTTACTCTCGGGGTTTCTAACTTTTGGCCTTGTAAATGACCTTACAATTACCATTGCTGCAAGCATTGGTAGCTTTGCTGTATTATTGGCAGTAATGCTCGTTGCTGCTAAAGTAAAAGATACAATGGCCTTGTTAATTATTGGATTAATGTTTGGTAGTATTACGGCAGCCATTGTAAGTGTACTCTCTTATTTTACAGCGGCTGAACAATTACAACAGTACATATATTGGTCTTTTGGCAGTTTGGGCAACCTCTCTTGGAACCAATTGGCTTTATTGGGTACCATAATTAGTATTGGGATATTTTTAAGTGTACTCTCTATAAAATCGTTAAACGCTTTTTTATTGGGTGAAAACTACGCGCGTAGCCTAGGGGTTAACATCAAAAAGCAACGCTATATTATTATTGCAGCTACCGGATTACTAGCTGGCGGCATAACTGCTTTTGCCGGACCCATTGCTTTCATCGGTTTGGCTGTACCACATTTAACACGACAAATTTTTAATACAACAAACCATAAAACACTAATCCCTGCCGTACTACTATATGGTGCTATTTTGATGCTTCTCTGCGATGTAATCGCACAATTACCATCAAGTGCCTATGTACTGCCTATAAATGCCATCACATCTATTGTTGGGGCTCCCGTTGTTATCTGGTTACTGGTGCGTAAAAAGAAAATGGTATTTTAATTAGCTTTTGACTTTCAAACTCCTATTTTGTACTTTGTACATAATACTTTCGATTTTCGAAAAAAACCGACTAAAATTCAGCATACCAAATAAACGTATTACTTTTACCGATCAGACTTTATACTTTGACTTATAGACTTTTTAAAAAAATCCTTTGAACCCTATCAAACCCAAAAATATCACCTTCCATGTTAGCAACCTTAGCATTGGCTATAGCAACAAGAAACAACAAAACCTTATATCAACAGGGATAAATTTTGATTTACAACAGGGAGAGCTAACTGCCATTGTTGGGATTAATGGGATTGGGAAATCTACATTATTGCGTACTTTAGGTAATGTACAACCAAAACTAAAGGGAGAAATACATATCGACAATAAAGTGATAGAGGATTATAAGTCGGGCGAATTGGCCTCTAAAATCAGTTTGGTTCTCACCGAAAAAATAGCTTCAAAAAACTTAACTGTACTAGAAGTTATTGCCTTAGGAAGACAACCCTACACCAACTGGATTGGTACCTTAACCCCAACAGACAAGGCTAAAATTACGGAAGCTATTACCCTTGTAAAACTGGAAGGGCTGCAGCATAAAAAATGTTATGAACTCAGCGACGGACAGCTACAAAAGGTAATGATCGCCAGAGCTTTAGCTCAAGATACTTCAATTATCCTTTTAGATGAACCTACTTCTCATTTAGACTTGTACCACAAGGCTACAATTTTAAAATTATTGAAACAGATTGCCCATAAAACCAATAAAACCATTTTATTTACGACCCACGAAATTGAAGTTGCCCTGCAGCTATGCGACAAGATTTTGGTATTAGAAAAACAGAACAGTAATTTTGGTACCCCAAACGAACTAATTGCCACCAATAAGTTTGATACCCTTTTCCCGAAGGACACCATTGTTTTTGATGCTACTAGCGGTTCTTTTAGGGTGGTATAAATCAATTAGCATAAAGTAGTTCTACTATGTTAATTACTTCTATTCTTCCGTTAAGAAAACACGAGACAAAACTGTTATCTTTACTTTTTTAGAATACAGAATTATATGAACGAATTTTTAATTTACCTTTTAATCGCAATCGTATGCCTAGCTATAGGCTATTTTTTAGGCAACTATATTGAAAACCTAAAGACGAAATCGAGTCAAAGCACCTTATTAGAGCGGGAAGCTCAATTGAACAATAATATTACTGCTCTAGAAAATAAATTGCTGTCTATTGAAGATGAAAAAACGAACTTGCGTAGTGAAAAAGAAAACCTGGGAAACCAAATTACCAGATATCAGGCAGATTTAGAAAATCTGCAGCTAAAAAATACGGAGCAAAAGCAAGAAGTAGAAAAGCTACAAGAGAAATTTACCAAAGAGTTTGAGAATCTTGCCAATAAAATATTGGATGAAAAAAGCACCAAGTTTACAGAACAAAATCAAGTAAACATAAAGAACATATTACATCCGCTACAGGAAAAAATTCTGTTGTTCGAGAAAAAAGTTGAAGACAGTCAGAAGGAAAACATCAGCATACACTCTGCCTTAAAAGAACAATTGATTAATTTACAGAGTCAGAACCTTAAAATTACCCAAGAGGCTGAAAATTTAACCAAGGCTTTAAAAGGTGATAGTAAAATGCAAGGCAATTGGGGCGAACTTGTATTGGAAAGGGTTTTAGAAAAATCTGGCTTAGAAAAAGACAGAGAATACACGGTGCAGCAGAGTTTTACGCGAGAAGACGGTTCAAGGGTATTGCCCGATGTGATCATTAACCTGCCCGATGGCAAAAAAATGATTGTCGATTCTAAAGTTTCGCTTACGGCCTACGAACGCTATGTAAACGCAGAAGAGGAAATAGATAGAGAACGATTTCTAAAAGAGCATATTCTATCCTTGCGCAAGCACGTAGACCAACTTTCTGCTAAAAAATATGAAGATTTGTATGAAATGGAAAGTCCGGATTTTGTCTTGCTTTTTGTTCCTATAGAACCTGCGTTTGCCATTGCAATAAACAATGATAACAATCTGTACAATAAGGCTTTTGAACAAAATATTATTATAGTTACACCATCTACCTTACTGGCAACCTTACGGACCATAGATTCTATGTGGAATAATGAAAAACAACAACGAAATGCCATAGAAATTGCCAGACAAGCAGGTGCCTTGTATGATAAATTTGAAGGTTTTGTAGGCGATTTAACCAAGGTAGGTAAAAAAATGGACGAGGCTAAGGTTGAATACAAAGGCGCTATGAGTAAGTTGGTAGTTGGCCGTGGCAATATTATAACTTCAATAGAGAAGTTAAAGAAGATGGGGGCCAAAGCCAAGAAATCCATTCCAGAGTCTATCTTAAAACGAGCTGAGGATGAAGATGACGATGAGTAGGCAGTAAGCCAAAGGCAACACTTAAAAAATAACACATGAAAAAAGCATTATTCAGTACGCTATTTATCATTGCAATTATTTTTGCTATGATATACGCCTTTATCTATTATGTTCCTATAAGCGAAGGATACCGATCGGGTGAATTAATAAAATTTAGTCACAAAGGAGTTGTTGTTAAAACATGGGAAGGAGAAATAAGTCAAGGCATCTCAGGAGCTCAGATATTTACTTTTTCGGTATTGGATAAAAATGCTGCGGTGATAGCAAAACTCAAAGAGTATCAAGGTAATTATGTCAAGGTTACCTATGTAGAACGTTTTGCTACTTTTCCGTGGTTAGGCGATACAAAGTATTTTATTACGGAGATCGAAAAAGAAACCTCCCCTCACTTTAGAAACTAATAGTATGAACAAATTTAAAGCAGCCATGGAATCTAGGGTATCCATAACTCAATTAATGCTGCCCTCCCACTCCAATTTTGGCGGAAAGGTACATGGCGGACATATCTTAAACCTTATGGATCAAATTGCATTTGCATGTGCCTCTAAGCACTCCAGGAGCTATTGTGTAACGGCATCTGTTAATAAGGTCGATTTCTTAAACCCCATAGAAGTAGGGGAACTCGTAACCCTGAAAGCATCTATAAATTATACAGGTAGAACCTCTATGGTAGTCGGGGTTCGCGTAGAGTCTGAAAATATTACCACCGGGGTAAAAAAACACTGCAATTCTTCTTATTTTACCATGGTTTCAAAGGACAATGATGGCAAAAGTATGGAGGTTCCTGGTTTGTTGGTAGAAAACATTGAAGGCGCACGACGTTTTGCACGCAGTATAAGACGTAAAAATCAGGCCTCTATTAGAAGTAACGCTTATGAACCTGCAAACTTTAAAGTCGCAGAACATTTGACTTCTTTGGCCAATGAAAATATTAAGTTAGTACTTAGATAGCAATTGTTATTTTTTTGATTGAATTTGTCCTTGGACAATTTAGTTTTTCATTAAGTTTAGAACTAAAGAAAATTGAAATTCATTAAATTGAAATAGATTTTTTGAATTGTTGAGGCGTCATCATTTCCATTTTTTTGAATTGTCTATTGAAATAACTTGTGTTATTAAATCCAGATTTAAAAGCTATATCCGACATTCTAAAATCTTTTGATTCTTTGATGAGTTTTTTAGAGAATTTAATTTTTTCAGAATTTATATAATCTATAGGAGAGATGCCCAAGGTATTTTTAAACTGCTTGTGAAAATGTGAAGTACTCATATATGCCTTTTTAGCCAACACATCTACATTAATATCCTTATTTGTTAAATTGTCTTTTATATATTTAATAACTGTTCCTATTCTAGTGTCATTAAATACCTGATTTTGATCGTTTATTATTAAAGATTTCGCTTTAGTTTGTAGCAGTCTAACTATCAGCTCTTGTATCATTAAATCTAATAACACGTCTTTAGATTTATTGTTATTTGTAAAAGTATACGTAAGTCTTTCTATTAAATGATTAACATCGGAATTATTAATTAAATGGGAGGTTGTTTCCTCTAAATCCCAAGTATTATTTTCTTTTTCAATTGCTACGTGTTGATTAAATTTTTCAACAACTTCATCTATTTTAAAAGTATCAATACCTAAAGCTAAACATTGTGTTGGGTTTTCTTTTGTAGCAACTGGAAAATCAATAACCATTTCCTTATTTGTAGGCATCACTACAGATTCTCCTGGAAAAAAATTAAAAGCTTCAAAACCCTCAAGGTGCATAATTTTCTTTCCTGTAAGCATACTTGCAATAATAGGAAAGTTAAACGTTAGTGATATTTTTTCGGCAAAAGCATGTGTTTCAAAAATATTAAGTTCAGCATAATCCGCATTATAGGTAGTTCTGTTCTCCACTAAAGTAGTCAGTTTTCTTGTGCTTTTATGTTGATTTAATAAGGACTTCATAATCAATAGTACAAAATTTTAGTTAACAAATCTGTTAATAAGAGATATGTTCAAAATAATGATAAATACGTTCAAGATAATTAGAATATGATAAAATATCTTTATAAAAAAGAAAGATAATCTATTTTATAGTTTGTAAAATTATCTTATTACTAATTTAACAAGAATTTATATGAGTTACTCAAAACCAAAATTTAAAGAAAAATACGGCAATTTTATTAACGGAAAATTTGTTGCTCCTTTAGGTGGGCAATATTTTGAAAATACATCACCAATTGATAATTCTTTAATTGCAAAATATCCGCGTTCGCAAAAAGAAGATGTTGAAATGGCACTTGATGCAGCCAATGCAGCAAAAGAAGCTTGGGGAAATACATCTGCTACAGAAAGATCTACCTTATTAAATAAAGTAGCCGATATTATTGAAGCGAATTTAGAGGAATTTGCATTGATTGAGACTTGTGATAACGGAAAACCCATTCGTGAAACTTTAAATGCCGACATTCCATTAGCAGTAGATCACTGGCGCTATTTTGCTGCTTGTATTCGTTCTGAAGAAGGAGGTGCATCAGAGTTAGATCAGAATACATTATCATTAACTATTAAAGAACCACTAGGTGTTGTTGGACAAATTATTCCGTGGAATTTTCCATTATTAATGCTTTCTTGGAAATTACCACCAGCCTTAGTTACAGGAAATTGTGTGGTTTTAAAACCAGCAGAACAGACACCAGCTTCCGCTACTTTTTTAATGGAAAAAATTGCAGAAGTATTTCCTCCAGGTGTTGTAAATATTGTACACGGTTTTGGCCCAGAAGCAGGAAAACCTTTAGCTTCTAGCCCAAAAGTAGACAAAGTTGCTTTTACAGGAGAAACTACCACGGGTCAGTTAATTATGCAATATGCTTCTAAAAACTTAAATCCTGTAACCATGGAATTAGGTGGAAAATCTCCTAATATTTTCTTTAATTCTGTTATGGATCATGACGACGCTTATTTAGATAAAGCTGTTGAAGGAGCGGTTTTATTTGCCTTTAATCAAGGAGAAGTATGTACTGCTCCTTCAAGAATTTTGGTGCAAGAAGATATATATGATGCGTTTATGAAACGTGTTGTAGAAAGAACGAATGCTATAATACAAGACAATCCATACGATGTAAATACAATGGTTGGTGCGCAAGCATCTAATGATCAATATGAAAAAATACAATCCTACATAGAAATAGGAAAAGAGGAAGGTGCCAAAGTATTAGCAGGAGGTTCTGCTAATGCCTTAGAAGGTAATTTGGCAAACGGATTTTATATTAAGCCAACAATATTAGAAGGGCATAACAAAATGCGTGTGTTTCAAGAAGAAATTTTTGGGCCAGTAGTTTGTGTTACTAAATTTAAAGATGAAGCGGAAGCCTTAGAAATCGCAAACGATACACTTTACGGTTTGGGTGCTGGAGTTTGGACACGAGATGCACACCAATTATATCAAATTCCACGTGCTATAAAAGCAGGTCGTGTTTGGGTAAATTGCTACCATGCGTATCCTGCACATGCACCATTTGGAGGTTATAAAAAATCTGGATTTGGGAGAGAAAACCATGTAATGATGCTTAACTATTACCGTCAAACTAAAAACATGTTAATTTCTTACGATAAAAATAAATTAGGTTTCTTTTAGTAGTTAAGATGAATATAAATTTATAGGCTGAATGATCTTATTCAGCCTTTTTTAATACTTTTAAATTATGAAAAGAGTAGCAATTACAGAAGGTGCCGCTAAAATAGTAAGGCAGTTAAAAGAAAAGCATGGCGATTTAATTTTTCATCAAAGTGGAGGTTGTTGTGATGGTTCTGCTCCAATGATTTTTGAAGAAGGAGATATGTATTTAGATGAAAGTGATGTGCTTCTTGGGCAGGTAGAAGATGTTAATTTTTACATGAATCAAGATCAATTTGAATATTGGAAACACACACATTTAACTGTAGATGTTACCGAAGGTCGTGGTTCCAGTTTTTCTTTAGAAATACCCTTGGGACTACGTTTTTTTATTCATTCTAGACTTTTAACTGATGAAGAAAATAAATTACTCTCTAAATAATTAAATATTACTACAATTAAAAAACACCAATGTGAGTGTGTTTGTCTACCTCAAACTATTTTTGCCAAAATATAGTCTTTTCATTATGGCAATTCTAGCTTCCTACACCACATTTCTTAGCTTGTAATTTTGATTTAAAATTATGAAAGCACTGAAAATATTAAGTTTGAACTTAAATAAAAGCTGAGTTTTTATGGTTGTACCAAACGAAAAAAACATATAATTCACGATATATTGGAGCAAGAAGTTTAAATCCAATTGCTACGTTTATACCCAAAAATCTTTCTATATTGTAACTTTAGGTTAAAACTTTAATAAATGAAAACCTTACTCTTGGCCTTAGGATTATTGTTATCTCAATCTTTATTGAGCCAAATTGTTTACCAGCCAACATTCATAGACCAATGCACTAATAAACCAATAAAAAGAGTGATGTGGTGGCTATCAGATTCTATCCAAAATTATGGTCTTGAGTATTATGGTATGGACAAGGTTGTACTACCGAAAACAGGTAATTATCAATTAAATTGCTCATCCATTTCTACGACACCTATAGATATATCTATTACTACTTCTGGAACTGTTAAAGATACCTTTTTGCTAAGTAGACTTAATAAGTTAATGACCATTGGCGGTGATTATGATAAATCTGAGTATTCTCTCTGTGGTAGTCTTGCAGATGGGGAAATTACTGATTATTACAGTAATGGAAAAAAGAGGATGAAAGGTACATTTAAAAAAGGACAACCTGTAGACAGTCTGTTTACATATTATAGAAATGGTCTGCTTTATAATGTAACGACTCCTGATAAGCACGGATTTAAGAGTATAACGTATTTCGAGAATGGTCAAGTTAAAACCTTAATAACTCCCAACAAGAAAGGATTTAAGAATACAACCTATTATGAGAATGGACAAGTTGAGGCCATAGTTCATATAAAGCGCGAGTTAAATTATGAGTGTCATAAAAAGGAAATAGAAAAGAAAGTAAGAGAGCGGGTAATAAAAAATATAATACTTAGAGAATATTACCCTGATGGAATGCTGAAAATTGAGCAAATCTCACAGTCTTTTAGAAAGTGTTACCCAATTGATCAAGAACAAAAAGAAGAGAATTGGTCAAAAACATTTAAACGTAAAAAGACTGGTAAAGAATACTATATTGATGGAACGTTGAAAATGAATCGCGAAAACGAAAAAGTAGAAGTTTATAATGAAAATGGGGTTTTGATAGAGAAAATTCAAAGAAAAAGAATTAATGATAAAGACTTCTTGAATGGTAAACACTTTATAAATGATAAATACTATTTAAATTATGTCAATAGTATGGAGGATAAATTTTATGAATACAAATGGGAAAAATTTGATTCTACTGGGGCTATTAATCGCCGAATAATTTTTAATGATGACGAGTCTGTTATGAACTCATTTCCTAAGCATAGTATTCATAATTTTATGTTTGACGAAATAATTTCCTTCTCTAATGGGATAGCAATTAAAAAACTTAGTTTTAGGTATGATAATGGAGATAATAATCTTATAAAAAAATTGATTTTATACAATAAAGTATTCGAAAAATGGGTTGAAGAAAAAAGAAAAGATATTATACTCAAGAGAGCAGGCACTAGTATTGGTGGGGATAACGGATTTGGATTACAACGCTTCATAAACGACCCATTGAACTTTAATAAATATACTAAAATACATTAGCTTAACAAGAGCCTTTATTCTATGCTATGATCTCTAGCCTGGTCACTATTCTCCCAAAAAGTACTATCTTCAAACTATTAAACATATATCCGAGTCCAAACCATAGGCTACTTACATAATAGACATTCTATAAATTATGAAAATAATACGCTTTTTACTGCTTCCTTTATCAATTACACTCCTTCTTAGTTGTACGATTAGTTTAAAGAAATCTAGTACTTCAGAAATTACAACTACCAGCTCCAGTATGGACTCTACCTTGTATCTGATTGCTACAACAGATAAAAACCCAGAGGCCAGAAAAGATGCTGTTCAAAAAATAACATTTGGGCCAAGCCTTACGGAAATAGCCAAAACAGATAAAGACCCAGAAGTGCGGAAATTAGCGGTAAGTAAAATGACCTTTGGGCCCAGTTTAACAGAAATCGCTAAAACGGATAAAGATCCTGAGGTTCGGAAATTGGCAATAAGCAAAATGACATTTGGGCCAAGCCTTACGGAAATAGCCAAAACGGACAAGGATTCAGAAGTACGGAAATTAGCAGTGAGCAAAATGACCTTTGGGCCCAGTTTAACAGAAATCGCTAAAACGGATAAAGACCCTGAGGTTCGGAAATTGGCAGTAAGCAAAATGACATTTGGGCCAAGCCTTACGGAAATAGCCAAAACAGACAAGGATTCAGAAGTGCGAAAACTAGCAGTGAGCAAAATGACCTTTGGGCCCAGTTTAACAGAAATCGCTAAAACGGATAAAGACCCAGAGGTACGTAAAACTGCGGTAAATAAAATGACTTTTGGGCCAAGCCTTACAGAAATAGCCAAAACAGATAAAGATCCAGAAGTGCGGAAATTAGCCCTACAAAGATTAGGCAGCTTGGAATAAAACTAAGATAAAACACCTAAATATAGGCCGCAGTTTAGACTTTTGATTGGACTATAAGGAACTGTATATTTAAATAATTCAAAAAGGCTTCGTGACCGAAGCTTTAATCTTAATGCGCCTTTTCCTGCAAATAAAACAAAAACATAAAACAAGGGCTTTGTTTGTAGCAGAATACAAGCGTATATTTGCATCCGCATTAACCTTAAACGCGTTGTCACCCACACTATGGAACAAACTGAATTCTTAGAAAAAAATGTATTTAATGATTTAAAAAACCTGAACGACGGCTTTGATGAAGCGTCTATTCATTACTTTTCTGAATCGGATTTCGAAACTGTTCTTGAACGCGTAGCCCATTTCGGAATTGGAGTGTATGCAATAAAACCTTGGTTCAATGGTGCATTCAGTACAGAGGTTACCCATGAAGAATTTAGAAGGAAAGCAACTGACCAACGATGGTATACCAAAGCCTTTTTATCCTTCAAAAAAGATCAAGCCGGACTCTTCTATTCCGCTTCCTATAAAGTACCCACTAAACTTTTAGCGAGATTTACCACACTAGAATCGGAAGAAGATACAGAAGCATAAACCCCTTATACAACTTTGAATAATACGCTATCTTCTTCGTTGTTTCTAGAAGGTAGGATTTTCAACTCAATAAAAAAGCGCTGATTTTACAATCAGCGCTTTCATTATAAATCTACAATACTAATTAATCTCCTTAGCGGCATCTGCATCTAAAAACCAAACGAGATCACCGGTTGTCGGTTGCACCAAAGTTGCTGGATAGTCTCGGTAGTTTTCAACTTCCTTTAGAATCTCCTTTACTTTTTCTGCCTTACTGCCTCCCGTTACCAAAAAAGCAACAACAGCTGCATTATTAATCACCTTTCCTGTAAGGGTAATTCTTTTTTGACCAGAATCTGGATGAATGGCAACCTCACAATTTTCTGTAGCGTCCCAAAGCTCTATTTCATGCGGAAAAATCGAAGCCGTATGTCCGTCATCACCCATACCTAAAATCACCAAATCAAATTTTGGAACACCATCTACATTGGGTAAATTTTTAGCTAAAACTGCTCCGTACCGGACTGCTTCACTTATAGGATCATTTTCTCCCTGAACACGAAAAATATTTGCTTCAGGGACGGCAACTTTAGACAAGAGATGGGTTACTGTCATTTTATAATTACTCTCCTCATCTGTTGGCAAAACACAACGTTCATCTCCCCAATAAAAGTTTATTCTACTCCAATCTATAGTTTCCTCAAAATTTTCAGCTAGATAATCAAAAACAATCTTAGGGGTACTTCCTCCAGAAAGGGCCACATTAAAAGTTTTATGAGATGCTGCCAATTCCTTAAAAAAGACTGAAAATTCTTCCGCTACTGTTTGCTTTGAATCGTATATTTTAATTTCTTTCATAACTATATTTTATATAATACAAAACCCAGAATCATCTGTTAAACGTTCGCATGGATTTCTCCAGGTATACTCACCTTCAATTAAGCGATCCATATTTTCAGGGCCCCAAGTACCCGCAGAATACCCGTAAGTATTTACGTCTTTACCACCTTCCCAATATTCAAGAATTGGATCTACAAAACGCCAAGCCGACTCTACTTCATCTGCTCTAGCATACAAGGTAGCATCGCCTTGCATAGCATCTAACAACAAACGCTCATAAGCTTCCATTACATTGGTATCTGCTAAACTTGAATAATAAAAATCCAGATTGGCGCGCTCCACTTTAAAACCTTGCCCTGGCACTTTAACTCCAAATTTCAATAAAATTCCTTCATCTGGCTGAATCCGAATAACCAATTTATTATCCTTATTATTTAAATCCTGTTCTTTAAAAATTTGATGATGCGGTGTTTTAAAGTGAATGACAACCTCAGTTACTTTTGTAGGCATACGTTTCGCTGTTCTTACATAAAACGGAACGTCTCTCCACCTCCAATTGTCTACAAAAAACTTAATGGCTGCAAATGTTTCTGTTTTAGATTGCGGATCAACCCCTTCTTCCTCACGATAGCCTTTTACTTTTTCTCCATTGATAACAGATGACACATACTGCCCTTTAACCGTATTTTCATACAGCACTTTTTCATCGGTCATTAACCGGAGTGATTTTAGCGCTTTAACCTTTTCATTTCTAATTTCTTCTGCGCTTGAACTAATTGGCGGTTCCATAACAATTAAAGAAACAATTTGCAGCAAATGACTCTGAAACATATCTCGCAATGCTCCCGATTTGTCATAATACCCGCCTCGTTTTTCAACCCCTACTTCTTCTGCATTGGTTATTTCTATATGGTGGATATAATTTCGGTTCCACAAGGGTTCAAAAATAGAATTTGCAAAACGAGTAACCAACAAATTCTGCACCGTTTCTTTACCTAAATAATGATCTATTCGGTAGATCTGATTTTCTTGAAAATACTTGTGCAAACCTGTATTTAATTCTTTAGCAGAAGCAAGACTATAGCCAAAGGGTTTTTCTACAACAATGCGCTTCCACCCATCGTCTTCGGCAGTTAATCCTTTATCACACAAGTTTTTAGCAATAGCCTCATACAAACTTGGCGGCGTAGACAGATAAAAAATATAATTGTTATCTGTTTTGTATTTGTTGTTTAAATCAGCGATTCTTTTACTTAATCTATCGTAATCGGTATCGTAATCTTCTCCTAAATCTTCGTAAAAAAGTTTATCAGAAAACTGGGTTATAAAATCCTCATTTTCCTTCGTTAATCGCTCTTCTAAATACCGGCTCTCTTGAACAACTTTTCTTCTAAATTCCCCATCTGTAATTGCACTTCTACTTGCGCCCAAAACAACAAAGTTTTCTGGTAAATGATTTCCTTTAAACAAATTGTAAATTGCTGGAATTAATTTTCTTGCCGTTAAATCTCCAGAAGCTCCAAAGATTATAAGCATTTGGTTCGCAGTCTTATTCATAAAGTATTGCTGATTTTTTTTGTAAAAAAATGATGTTTTTTTCAGTTTTATGGAGAATATTATTTAGTTTCTCCTTATAAACCTTAAAAAATGAATATTTTAAATTAATTTTGAAATAATATTTCGGCTAAATTAAGACTATTTTAGATCAAATAATAGCACAACCGAACACTTAAATCAATATTTAACCCTATTGTTATATTTTACTAAAAAATGACGCATACAAATTACGATTTTGGATTAGTTGGACTTGGAGTTATGGGACGCAATTTTATTTTAAACGTTGCTGACAATAATTTTAAAGCTTTTGGCTATGACTTGGACAAAGAGAAAGTAGATGCTTTAAAAGAAGAAGGAGGAAATTTAGAACGTGTAAATGCTACTGGTGACATAGAAGCTTTTATTAGCGCTTTAGCGAAACCAAGAAAAATAATGCTTTTAGTTCCTGCAGGTAAAATTGTAGATAATGTAATAGAAAGTCTTTTACCGCATTTAGATACAGATGATATCATTATAGATGGTGGGAATTCTTTTTTTACAGATACAGACAGAAGAGAAGCTTATTTGCAAGAAAAAGGAATACACTTTTTTGGTTCTGGAGTTTCTGGTGGCGCAAAAGGTGCCCGGAAAGGCCCAAGTATTATGCCCGGTGGAAATAAAGAAGCCTATGCCCACGTACAGCCTATTTTTGAAGCAGTTGCTGCAAAGTTTAACGGAGAACCTTGCGTAGCTTACCTAGGACCTAAATCTGCCGGAAATTATGTAAAAATGGTACATAACGGTATTGAATATGGAATGATGCAGCTGACTTCAGAGATTTATGATCTGCTACGGAAATCATGTAAACTGACTAACGAAGAACTTCACACAATTTTTGACACCTGGAACAAGGGAAGATTACAATCTTTTTTAGTTGAAATAACAGCTGAAATTTTTGCTCAGAAAGATGACCAAAGTTCTGGTTATTTGGTGGATAAAATTTTAGATAAAGCAAAGCAAAAAGGAACCGGAAAATGGACCTCTCAAAATGCAATGGATTTAGGAATTCCAATTCCCTCTATTGATATTGCAGTAAGTATGCGTGAAATTTCTGCTCTTAAAGAAGAACGGGTATTGGCAGATAGCTTGTACAATAGGCCAACCCCTGAAAAAACAGATAAAGATGCCTTTATTAAAATGGCTGAAGAAGCTTTGTATTTTGCATTTATTACTACCTACGCCCAAGGCTTACACCAATTAGCGGATGCCTCTAAAGAATACAAGTACGACTTAGACTTGTCTGTTATAGCCAAAATATGGCGTGCTGGTTGTATCATTAGAGCTGGTTTGTTGGAAGATATCTCTGCGGCTTATGTAGCCGATAAAAACATCTCCAATTTGCTTTTAGCGCCCTCTTTTGTGCCTAAAGTACAAAAAGCGGTGCCTGCTGCTCGTGAATTGGTAGCCTATGCTGCTAAAAATGGAATTCCGGCACCTGGATTAACCAATTCATTAACATATTTTGATGCGTATACCTCTAGCAATTTACCGCTCAACTTAATACAAGCTCAACGCGATCATTTTGGGTCACACACTTATGAACGTACAGATATGGAAGGTATTTTTCATACGGAGTGGGATTCGTAAAAGAGAATGATATCGCAAATTAGTTTGTTCTGAGTAAGTTGAAAACCAAAACTATGAAATTTGATAGAACAGGAATAATTCTATACACCATCGCTTATAAAAAGTGTGTGGATTTCTATGAAAACACGCTAGAATTGACCAAGATATTTGAAACGGAAGAACTCAGCTGTTTCGAGTTTGGAAAGTCGTATCTGATGGTAGAACTAGATGATGAATACCATGGAAAAAAAACGCCTGATGAACGGATAAAGACGTGTATAAGAATGAATGTTCCTGATGTAAAAGCAGTTGCAGACAAACTAGTATCAAAACATATAGCCGTTGATTATCAAGAACATTCTTGGGGAACAATTGCAAAATTTTATGACCCAGATGGAAATCTTTGTGCATTTAAAGATAGTGCGAAATTTGAAAAACAAATCGCCGATTTTAAACCAATGCAATAATTATCTATAGATTACCTCGTCACCTTAGAGCCACTGCAAAGTACCGGTTTTAAACAAAAAAAGCGTCGAGTTATACACTCGACGCTTTTTTATATAAAACTGTTTTTCTATTTGCTCAAATACATTTTACGTCTCGCGTAAAGGTTGTAAAAATCATCGTCTTTTAAACTATCAATAAACAAAATACTTTCTCCTGTACTCTTCATTTCTGGACCTAAATTTTTATTGACATTAGGGAACTTATTAAAAGAGAATACTGGCTGCTTAATAGCATAACCTTCCAATTGCGGGTTAAAGTTAAAGTCTTTTACTTTTTTCTCACCCAACATTACTTTGGTTGCGTAATTTACATATGGTTCTTTGTAGGCCTTGGCTATAAAAGGTACCGTTCGTGAAGCTCTAGGATTCGCTTCTATAATGTAAACCATATCGTCTTTTATAGCAAACTGTATGTTTATTAATCCTACTGTATTTAATGCCAAAGCAATTTTTTTGGTATGATCTTTAATTTGCTGCATTACAAACTCACCCAAATTAAATGGTGGTAAAGTAGCATTAGAATCGCCTGAATGTACACCACAAGGCTCTATATGCTCCATAATTCCTATAATATACACATCTTCACCATCGCAAATGGCATCTGCCTCTGCTTCAATGGCGCCATCTAAATAATGATCTAATAATAATTTGTTGCCAGGAATTGATTTTAGTAGATTCACGACATGCTCTTCCAATTCTTGCTTGTTAATTACAATCTTCATTCCCTGTCCGCCCAACACATAGGATGGTCTAACCAATAAAGGAAAATCTAATTCGTCTGCAAGAACCAAGGCTTCATCAGCTGTTTCTGCAATTCCGTATTTAGGAAATGGTATGTTATTCTCCAATAACATTTTAGAAAAATTACCTCTATCTTCCGCTAAATCTAAAGCTTCAAAACTAGTTCCTATTATTTTTATGCCGTATTTATCTAATTTCTCTGCAAGCTTCAATGCCGTTTGTCCACCCAATTGTACGATAACACCTTCGGGCTTTTCATGCTGAATAATATCGTAGATATGTTCCCAGAATACGGGCTCAAAGTATAATTTATCTGCCGTATCAAAATCGGTTGAAACCGTTTCTGGATTACAGTTAATCATTATGGTTTCGTAGCCACATTCTGCAGCTGCCAACACCCCGTGAACACAACAATAATCGAACTCTATTCCCTGTCCAATTCTGTTTGGTCCTGAACCAAGAACAACAATCTTCTTTTTATCTGTAACAATACTGTCATTTTCTACATAACGCCTACCGTCTGCAGTTTCTATTTCTGCTTCAAAAGTTGAATAATAATAAGGAGTCATCGCCTTAAATTCTGCGGCACAAGTATCTACTAACTTAAATACTCTGTTGATACCTTGGGCAGAACGCTTGGTATGTACTTCGCTCTCATAACAATCTAGCATGTGCGCTATTTGTCGATCTGCAAAACCTTTTTGCTTGGCTTCTAACAATAATTCTCTTGGTAAACTCTCTACCGTATATTTAGAAATTTCACGTTCTAAGAAGTGCAATTCTTCATACTGACGCAAAAACCACATGTCTATTTTAGTGATCTCATGAATTCTACTCAACGGAATACCCAATTGGATAGCATCATAAATAACAAATACGCGATCCCAACTTGGCACTGTTAGTTTTTGTATAATTTGATCGTAATCTGTATACCCTTTTCCATCTGCTCCTAAGCCATTCCTTTTTATTTCTAAGGATTGCGTTGCTTTGTGTAATGCCTCTTGAAAAGAACGACCAATACCCATTACCTCACCAACAGATTTCATTTGCAGGCCTAAGGTTCTATCCGATCCCTCAAACTTATCAAAATTCCATCGCGGTATTTTTACAATAACGTAATCTAATGTCGGTTCAAATAAAGCCGATGTAGATTTTGTAATCTGATTGTCTAACTCATCTAGATGATACCCAATTGCTAACTTTGTTGCAATTTTTGCTATTGGATAACCCGTTGCTTTTGATGCCAAGGCAGAGGATCTAGAAACCCTTGGATTAATTTCAATAGCAATAATATCTTCTTTTTCATCAGGGCTAACTGCAAACTGAACGTTACAACCTCCTGCAAAATCGCCAATGCTACGCATCATTTTTATGGCCATATCCCGCATTCTCTGAAAAGTTCTATCAGACAATGTCATTGCCGGTGCAACCGTAATAGAATCGCCGGTATGTATCCCCATTGGGTCCATATTTTCTATAGTACAGATAATCACAACATTGTCGTTTTTATCGCGCAATAATTCCAGTTCATATTCCTTCCAGCCTAACAAGGCCTTATCAATCATCACCTCATGTATTGGAGAAATCTCCAAGCCCATGCTTAGTAAATCATCAAAATCTTCTGGTTTATATACTATTGAAGCACCTGCCCCACCCAAGGTGTAAGATGCTCTAATAACTAAAGGAAAACCAAATTCCTGCGCTATTTCTTTTCCTTTTAAGAACGATGTTGCAGTTGCTTGTGGTGCCATACCAATCCCAATTTTCAACATCAATTCTCTAAACTGCTCTCTATCTTCTGTTATATTAATTGCTGCAATATCTACCCCGATAATTTCAACATTAAAATCTTCCCAAATACCTTTTTCATCAGCCTCTATACATAGGTTCAATGCCGTTTGCCCACCCATTGTTGGCAAAACAGCATCTATGTTAGGATGTTTTTTAAGTATCTCAATGATAGATTTGGTCGTTAAGGGTTTTAAAAAAATATGATCTGCCATTGATGGATCTGTCATAATTGTAGCAGGGTTGCTATTAATTAAAACCGTTTCTATTCCATCTTCGCGTAACGAACGTAATGCCTGTGATCCTGAATAATCAAATTCACACGCTTGTCCTATTACTATTGGTCCTGATCCTATTATTAAAACCGATTTAATGTCTTGTCTTTTTGGCATTTTATAGTATTTTGCTTTGTGGGTGTAATGGCTGCAGCAAGTACAGCTTAGTCAAAAAAAAGGTGCTACTTTTAAAAAAGTAACACCTTTATTATTTTATAATAAATTCAATCATTATTTCTTGTGTCTCAACTCTGAAGATACACTAAGTTTTTTTCGTCCTTTAGCTCTTCTTCGTGCTAGAACTTTTCTACCGTTAACAGAAGCCATACGCTCTCTAAAACCGTGTTTGTTCTTTCTTTTTCTTTTTGATGGTTGAAACGTTCTTTTGCTCATCTTAGAATATCTTTATAATAATATATGTAAAAAATCTAGTTAATTAGCTTCTGAAAAGCTGGGCGCAAATATACAAAGAGTTTTTTCTTTAGCAAACCTAATTAATAAAATATTTTAGTTTGTTTTTACTACTTTTGCCAATGCAAATCTACAACACTATTTTTAAATGAAAAAAATACTCTTTATTACCGCAATTTTATTGTGTTCCCTGCACCTTAAGGCGCAATCTAAATTAGAATACAAACTGGCAAAAGGTGATACTTTTACCATACAACAAAATGCAAAACAGGTAATTTCTCAAGAAATTCAAGGCATGTCTCATGAACTTACCAACACGGTGAGCGGTGAATATCTGATGAAAGTGACGTCAATGACTGACGATTCTTATACTATTGAAATGTCATTTACTGATTTAAATATGAAAATGGCTTCTAATCTTCAAGGTGAATTAATGGATATAAAAGCAAAAGAAGTATCTACAGCTAATCCGCAATCTGCTATGTTCAATGCCATATTAAATATCCCTGTTTCAATAACATTAGCAAAAAATGGCAATATAACAAGTGTTACAGGAGGTGATGAAATCATAAACAAAATGATGGATGCCTCTGGCATTACAGATGAAACAACCTTAAAATTAGTAAAAGAATCCTTAGGCAAGGAGTATGGAACAGAAGGTTTGGCTAGTAGTTTTGAACAAATGACCTACTTATATCCAGCAACAAAAGTAAAAGTGGGCGATTCATGGGAGAATGAATATACCGGTAAATTAGACACAAAAAACAAATGGACCTTAAATACCTATAACGCCGATACTACAGAACTTAGTTGTGAAGCTTCAGTAATTATGAGCGTTAAAGATGCCGCCGCCAATATGGATCTAACAGGCACACAAACAACAAAGGTAACAGCAAACTCTAAAACTGGATTTATACAAGAAATGGAAGTCATTGGTACTTCTAGCGGAAATTCTACTTTGCCTATGTTAGGCAATCAGCAAATACCAACAAAAATTACATCAACAATAACTTACAAAACAATAGAAGAATAGAGATATGTTCAATAAAAACTTTAAACTGGTCATAGCGACCCTAATAATAGCGTACGCCGTTTATCAATTTACAGATGGAAATATAGGTAATGGTATTTTTTTAATTCTAATATCATTAGTTTTTATCTTTCTTTATTTTAGAAACGAAATCATTTTACTTTCTTTTTTACGAATGAGAAAGCAAGATTTAGCGGGTACAGAAAAATGGTTGTCTAAAATTAAAAACCCAGAAGGTGCACTTACAACAAAACAGCAAGGGTACTACAACTATTTACATGGTATTATTTTTTCGCAAACTAATTTAACACAGGCTGAAAAATATTTTAAAAAAGCATTAAAACTAGGCTTAACAATGGACTATGATGTTGCCATGACAAAACTTAGTTTGGCTGGTATAGCAATGCAGAAAAGACGTAAAAGAGAAGCAACTACCCTATTAAATGAAGCTAAAAAGTTAGACAAACAAAATATGCTTGCAGATCAGATTAAAATGATGAAGCAACAACTGAAGAAGATTTAGCAGGAACGAAAAACCTTACCATAACAATCCTAAAAAAGCCCATCAAACTAATTTGATGGGCTTTTGATTTTAAAGTGAACCTAAAATAACCTTCTATTTACTTGAAATCTCCAAGGTCTATTTCGTATTCTAAATAAATTTTCTACTTCCTCAATCACCGCAGTACTTCCTGAGTAAAACCATTTTATTATAAAATATTACCACGGTGAATTTCGATGGTGCAGCGCCCTCCTATCAAGATTCAGCCGTATCAATACTAATAAAGTCAGTTCTCCTTATTACATGGGTATCTACCCAAAGTAATGAGAAACTTCCTTAATCGATCATATAATACCCTTTATTTGGTATTTCTAGGGTATACTTCTTTCTAGAGTTATTGTTTAGGTGTGGCTCTCTTAGCCATGGGTTGTGTCTCTTTAACACTTTGTAGTTAATCTCATAGGTATTTGCAAAATCAGCAAAGTTAGCTACAGGCTCATCTACATCAATAGTAAAGGTTGGTACCGCCTTATACATATCATCTTCAGAAATTTCAAAACCATACTTCTCTGGATACGAAAGAATTTCTTTAATTGCCATAATTCTAAATACATACCTCCCTGTCTCTTGTCCCAATAATAAATTGTAATAGGTATCTACTTTTTGAATCCCAAGGTATTTATTAATAGCTCCGGCTCCTGCGTTGTACGATGCAGCAGCCAAGGTCCAGTTGCCAAATTTCTCTTTGTACTTGGCTAAATAACGACAAGCTACTTCCGTAGATTTTTCAATATGATAACGTTCATCTACATTGTCATTTATTTCTAATCCATATTCTTTTCCGGTAGCCCTCATTATTTGCCAGAAACCAGTTGCTCCAGCCGGAGAAACCACATTTTGCAAGCCACTTTCTGCCACAGCCAAATATTTGAAATCATCTGGAATTCCATGTTTTGCCAAAATTGGCTCTATAATTGGAAAATACTTGTGCGCTCTTTTCATCAACAATAAGGCGTTAGACTGCCAATAGGTGTTCACTAAAAACTCACGATCTATACGCTCCATAACCTCAGGATCTTCCATTGGAACAGACTCACCTGCAAAATTTAGATCCTCTGGGATGTCAATAGATGTTATTTTATAGGCATTTACCGGAGATTCTAAGTCTACAGCAACCTCAACAGGAATTGTTGTTCCACTTTGTACTGCAAACATTAAAGTCCCTGCAACACAAACAACACCCAAAAACATCAACGTATTTTTTATAATTTTCATCATCTTATCTTTTCTTTAAATTCAATTCTACTCAAAGATATCAAATACCTTCCTAATCTAAAATTATTTTGGGTAAATGCTCATTAAACCATTTAAACCGATTAATTATCATGATATGCGTACCATTTGATACCGTAATACAATCTTTTATATGCCGAATTGGAAATACGGGATCTTTGTCTCCATGAATGTGTACGACATTTGGATCACAACTCGTTTGATTCCAATTTACAATTTGATCCAAAGACCAATCCAAATAATACTTATCCTTTACAGATAAAAATTCATCATACAACTCCAAACGCTTTGTTACGGCATCTCCAAAAGCGTATTTGTGAAGTACTTCCATATTGGTCACCAAGCCTGTTGGTAATAATTTATGCGCCTTGGTATACTTTGCCAAAAGCATACGCTTGGGAAGTTCCTTATTAGTTTTTACACTAGAGATAATGATTACTTTCCTCGTCTTAATATGCTTAGCCATCTCTTGCACTAAAAACCCTCCAAAAGACACTCCAATTAATACAACGTTTGAATGTTCTATTTTAGTACACATTTTTTTTGCATAATCCTCCAGTGTCATCCCCTTACTTGGTACAAACCACTCTAACAGGTGTTGTTGAAAAATAGCCTCTGGCAACCGTATATTTTTAAAAATAGTTGGGTTCGCAGCCATACCTGGCATAAAATAAACATGAATCATAGTAAGTACAAACGGTTTAGCCTTATGAAAACTAGGAAATTAGGTTATTTTAACCTAACTTTGTTAACTTGTCATTAGATATTTTCTTTCGATATTTAATGCTTAAATCTTTTTTTAAATATCGTCATTTTAGAACACTTTGATGCATATTTTAACTACAATTTAAAACCATACTATATGAATGAAGTAGAAATTAAAGACAATAGTTTTTTACGTCAGTACGAAACTAGAGTTAATGGACATTTGGCCAAAATAGAATACTCTTCACAAGAACGTAAAGTGTTTTTAACGAAACTAATTATTCCGGAAGAAATTACAGCCAAAGAATTTAAAGAAGATTTCATTAAAGCTGTTTTAAGTGAAATTCAGGAAAAAAACATGAGAGTGGTTCCTACAAGCCCAGATATTGCAAGTTTCTTAAGAAGAAACAAAAGACAATACCAAGAGATGTTACCCGTTGGGATTCGCATCTAAACAAAATTATAAAAAAAGCCTCATTTAAAAAGAGGCTTTTTTTATACGATAACATTACTTTCTACAAAACTAAACCGAACCAAACCGTCTTCAGCTATTTCTGTTAGTACTATCTTGTGTACTGTATTCACCAAAGCAGGATTCCAAGTTGCTTTTACTTTTACGTAGTTTTCTGTAAACCCGTGAATATATCCTTCTTTATTTTCACCTTCAAACAAAACGGTTCGTGTTGTTCCCAACTGACTTTCATAAAAAGCGCGTCGTTTTTTAACGGACAAGCCACGCAACATTTTACTGCGTTTACTACGCACATTTTTAGACACAACACCTTCCATAGCAGCTGCTACAGTATTATCTCTTTCGGAATAGGTAAAAACGTGTAAATAAGAAATATCCAATTCATTTAAAAAGTGATAGGTCTCCAAAAAATGTTCCTCTGTTTCCCCAGGAAAACCAACAATCACATCTACCCCAATACAAGCGTGTGGCATAACTTCCTTGATTTTCGCTACTCTATCTATATACAAATTGGTCAAATACCTACGTCGCATTAATTTTAAGATCACATCACTACCACTTTGCAATGGAATATGAAAATGCGGTACAAAAGAATTGCTTTTAGACACAAATTCTATGGTCTCATTTTTTAATAAATTAGGTTCAATAGACGATATTCTTAGCCTATGAATCCCATCAATGGTGTCTAACGCTTTTACGAGGTCTAAAAAAGTGTGTTCGTGTTTTTTATTTCCAAATTCTCCTTTGCCATAATCCCCAATATTTACACCAGTAAGTACAATTTCTTTGATGCCTTTTGCCGAAATTTCTGCGGCGTTCTGCAACACATTGTCCAAGGTATCACTTCTAGAAACACCTCTAGCTAAGGGAATTGTGCAATAGGTACATTTATAATCGCAACCATCCTGCACTTTTAAAAATGCACGCGTTCGATCCCCAATAGCATAACTACCTACATAAAAATCGGCTTCTTCAATTTCACATGAGTGTATCTCACCAAAATCGTTCTTAGACAAATCGTTGATATAATCAGTGATTTTAAATTTTTCAGTAGCCCCTAACACCAAATCGACACCATCTACCGCTGCCAATTCTTCTGGTTTTAATTGTGCATAACAACCTACCGCAGCAACAAATGCTTTGGAATTCTTCTTTTGTGCTTGTTTTACGATGGACTTAAACCTTTTATCTGCATTTTCTGTTACCGAACATGTATTTATGACGTACATATCTGCTACTTCAGAAAAATCTACCCTATCAAAACCTTCATCCACAAAGCTTCTAGCAATGGTAGAGGTCTCCGAAAAGTTTAGCTTACAACCAAGTGTATAAAAAGCAACCTTCTTCTTCATTTTTAATTAATTACAGCATTTTTTATTGGGGTGCAAATATACGGAATACTTATTAGAAAATGGTTGATGGTTGATGGTTGATGGTTGATGGTTGATGGTTGATGGTTGATGGTTGATGGTTGATGGTTGATGGTTGATGGTTGATGGTTGATGG
>NZ_JALKBA010000109.1 GCF_023015805.1 Cellulophaga sp. F20128 | reverse complement strand
TGAGTTGGTATCCGATATGGCTTGGACCAATAAGGCTATAGATTTGGATACATGGTATATTGAATATTCAAAATCACGCTATGGAAGCTGTCCCGTAGCAATGGCAGAGGCATGGCAGCTTCTTAGAGAAACGAGTTATGGAACGATGACGGATCATCCTCGTTTTGGTTTTCAAGGAAATAGTGGTTCCTGGGCTACAGGCACCATTAACAAGGATCCTCGTATTTTTGAGGCAATAGAAAAGTTTTTATCCTGCTCAGATGAATTGAATAATTCTGAACTTTATAAGGCAGATGCTCTTGAATTTGCAGCAAC
>NZ_JALKBA010000108.1 GCF_023015805.1 Cellulophaga sp. F20128 | reverse complement strand
GTTGCTGCAAATTCAAGAGCATCTGCCTTATAAAGTTCAGAATTATTCAATTCATCTGAGCAGGATAAAAACTTTTCTATTGCCTCAAAAATACGGGGATCCTTGTTAATGGTGCCAGTAGACCATGAACCACCATTTCCTTGAAATCCAAAACGAGGATGATCCGTCATCGTTCCATAACTCGTTTCTCTAAGAAGCTGCCATGCCTCTGCCATTGCTTCGGGACAGCTTCCATAGCGTGATTTTGAATATTCAATATACCATGTATCCAAATCTATAGCCTTATTGGTCCAAGCCATATCGGATACCAACTCA
>NZ_JALKBA010000107.1 GCF_023015805.1 Cellulophaga sp. F20128 | reverse complement strand
TGCGACTATTGAAACAACAGCTCCTGATGCACCTACCGTAGTCATTACTGAAGACACGAACAATGATGGTACAATTAATAGTTCAGAACTATCTGACGACATTAATGTAACTATTTCCTTGCCTACAGATGCTAGTGCAGGAGATATTTTAACTGTAAATGGAACACCTCATACGCTTACGGCTGCTGAGATTACAGCGGAAGAATATCCAACGACTTTTACAAGTCCAGGAGAAGGAAGTACATTGACCGTTACCGCTACCATTACTAATGGTGTAGGGAATACAAGTGCTTCCGCTAGTGATGCTGCGACTATTGAAACAACAGC
>NZ_JALKBA010000106.1 GCF_023015805.1 Cellulophaga sp. F20128 | reverse complement strand
TTTGGTAAAAGAGAAAAGCATCAAGAAATTGCTGATAATCTTTTTATTTCGATACACACGGTAAGAGACCACATAAAAAATATTAAACAAAAGCTTGATGTTAAAT
Organism: Cellulophaga sp. F20128; assembly: GCF_023015805.1. Lineage (GTDB taxonomy): Bacteria > Bacteroidota > Bacteroidia > Flavobacteriales > Flavobacteriaceae > Cellulophaga. The sequence goes on along the minus strand of NZ_JALKBA010000106.1, from coordinate 224 downwards.
CTAATGCAGAGCTTTTTCAATATTTTAATGCTTATCTGAAACACTAACTAATAATTTTCAACAAAAACCCTTACTTGTGGGGATTGTGTCGTTTTCATAATTACGTATTTTTGTATTTCAACCAAAAACCAAATTATGAAGTTTAAATTTTTAGTATTACTTGCTTTTATAGTACTTTTTTTAGGATGTGAAAAAGAGCAAGAAGCTATCGACGATGATGGCGA
>NZ_JALKBA010000105.1 GCF_023015805.1 Cellulophaga sp. F20128 | reverse complement strand
TTTGGTAAAAGAGAAAAGCATCAAGAAATTGCTGATAATCTTTTTATTTCGATACACACGGTAAGAGACCACATAAAAAATATTAAACAAAAGCTAGATGTTAAATCTAATGCAGAACTTTTTCAATATTTTAATGCTTATCTGAAACACTAACTAACAATTTTCAACAAAAACCCTTACTTGTGGGGATTGTGCCGTTTTCATAATTACGTAATTTTGTATTTCAACCAAAAAACAAATTATGAAGTTTAAATTTTTAGTATTACTTGCTTTTATAGTACTTTTTTTAGGATGTGAAAAAGAGCAAGAAGCTATCGACGATGATGGCGA
>NZ_JALKBA010000104.1 GCF_023015805.1 Cellulophaga sp. F20128 | reverse complement strand
ATTACTAACTACTAGTAATTGGGGGATTAGCTCAGCTGGCTAGAGCGCCTGCCTTGCACGCAGGAGGTCATCGGTTCGACTCCGATATTCTCCACGATGAATGCTTTAAAAGCAAAATCGAAAGAATATAAATATAAAAAGCTTGCTTTTGAGTATTTATAGAATACGATTTTTTTAATGCATTCTCAAAATTGAAGTTAGAGGAGCAGCGAAAGCTACTCCGATAATGGAATATTTTGAAAACGTTCATTGACATATTGGGACATTGCGTATAATTACCACAGGGGTAATTATCGCGATAAGAAAAATTTAAGAATACGAAAGTTAAAGAA
>NZ_JALKBA010000103.1 GCF_023015805.1 Cellulophaga sp. F20128 | reverse complement strand
ACTGACTACTTTATACTATTTTAATTTATAGTTCTACTGTCACTTCGAGTGAATTATTTTGGAGCAGTAGTGGAAAAATAATTAGTATCGAGAAGTCAATGTGTTCAAAAGGTTCTCGATTCAAAATTCTGAAAGTAGAATTTCACTCTCCCCGAATGTTTGGAGGACATTGGGGTGCGACATAAATTTTAATTAGGAGAAAAAACGACCTACAAAAACAGAGCGTAAAACTTGAAGTGAGGGTTCGTTAAAAATAATCCGTCTTGTGATGAATTCAAATGCAATTTGAAGAAGTCAGCGATTATTTAGAAACCGAAAGAGAAGTTTAGCTTTGGTTT
>NZ_JALKBA010000102.1 GCF_023015805.1 Cellulophaga sp. F20128 | reverse complement strand
CTTTGGTAGGTAAACATCCATCCCTGCACTACCCATACGGCATCCGGATTTCCTGATTTAAGGGACTCATAAATAGAACTTCCGTACTCTGCCAATAGTTCAGATACCGGTTGATCCGTCTTTGGAAGGTCCATTTCATTGAAACTATCCGCAAGATAGTATTTGCCTTTTCCAAACTCACTTTCCCACTCTTCCATAAAAAGTTTTCCTATCTTATCAAACAAGGGTGTTTTTGGACTGATAAGATATCCTTGATATTTTTCTGGAAAACCTCCCCAACTTACTTGTAAAAGTTCATTCTCAGGATATAATCTATTGATGTCTTTTGGAGCAAAACCAGCAAA
>NZ_JALKBA010000101.1 GCF_023015805.1 Cellulophaga sp. F20128 | reverse complement strand
TTTGCTGGTTTTGCTCCAAAAGACATCAATAGATTATATCCTGAGAATGAACTTTTACAAGTAAGTTGGGGAGGTTTTCCAGAAAAATATCAAGGGTATCTTATCAGTCCAAAAACACCCTTGTTTGATAAGATAGGAAAACTTTTTATGGAAGAGTGGGAGAGTGAGTTTGGAAAAGGCAAATACTATCTTGCGGATAGCTTCAATGAAATGGACCTTCCAAAGACGGATCAACCGGTATCTGAACTTTTGGCAGAGTACGGAAGTTCTATTTATGAGTCCCTTAAATCAGGAAATCCGGATGCCGTATGGGTAGTGCAGGGATGGATGTTTACCTACCAAAG
>NZ_JALKBA010000100.1 GCF_023015805.1 Cellulophaga sp. F20128 | reverse complement strand
CCTATGAGGCCCACCAAAATTTGGATTTTGAAACAAGAGATAAAGCGGGGGAATGGGCATTACAATTACTTACTAACGCCGACAGATTATTGGAATATCACCCAACATTAAATCTACAACGATGGATTGATTTTGCGAGAGCAACAAGTCAAAACAAAATACAACAAGATAAGTACGAAGAAGATGCTCGGAGAATTCTTACCGTTTGGGGGCCTCCAAAACTAAAATTAGGTGTTAATGACTATGCAGCGCGAATGTGGGGTGGATTAATCCGTGATTATTATCGGGAAAGAATGGCAGGTAAATTAGAAAGTTTACGCTTAAATAAACCCTATGACAATAGAAC